>NZ_QDAE01000080.1 GCF_003075455.1 Arthrobacter sp. Bz4 | reverse complement strand
TGGTTTGGTGGTTGGTGGTGCGTTGAAGGTCAATGGTATTGCGGGCAGTCCTGTGGTCTTTACGTCTTCGAAGGATGATTCCGTGGGTGGGGATACGAACGGTGATGGGACTGCCACTAAACCGGCTGCCAGCGATTGGGAAGGCATCAACACCGTCGGCGAGGAAGCTTTGGTTCAGGTGAATCGTGCTGAGATCCGTTTCAGCCGGTACGGAGTTAGTGGTTCTTCACCGTCGCCGGTGGTCACTAGCACGGTGGTCCGCGATGGTGGGGGCATTAATCTTGTCGCGCGCGGTCCTGTGACTGTGACCGGAAATCAAATGGTTAATGGTGACGGGCTTTCTGTCTATCAAGAGGGAAATCCTTCGAGCGCTGAAAAGTCGACAACCTTGGTCACAGGCAACACGGTGACGAATTCTGCCTGGGACGGCATTATCGTCGAGTCGGGATGGAACAAGGATCTGCCGTCGCCGAGCGTGCAAAACAACACGGTTAGTGGGGCCGAGTATCGGGCCGTCGTTGTTGGTTTCGCCAATCTTGATCCGGCGAAGTTGACGGGAAATACCGGGTCGGGGAACAAGATCAACATGCTCGCACTATCTGGCTCGCTGGTCGACAACCTGACTCTGCCCGTCTCCGGACTTCAGGTGATGATCGCGGGTGACTACCAGTGGATCTCGGGTGGTTTAGACGGTTTGGAGGTGCCGGCCGGGACCACGTTGACAGTCAATGCTGGAGTAGTCCTGAAATTTGATGCTGCGAACTCTAT
>NZ_QDAE01000079.1 GCF_003075455.1 Arthrobacter sp. Bz4 | reverse complement strand
GGGACTGCCCCGAGTTTGCTTGACTCCTGACTTGTGAGGATTTACTCCTTGCAGCAAGGATGTTCACATGCCCAAGCCATTCCCCGCCGAGTTCCGACGCGACGTTGTCGCCGTGGCACGCAAGCACGAAGCGCCGATCTCTCAAATCGCTAAGGACTTCGGAATTTCCGAAGCCACCTTGCATAACTGGCTTAAGAAGGCCGACATTGAAGACGGTGCCCGTCCCGGCGTCACCCACAAGGAAGCCGCCGAACTCCGAGACGCGAAGAAGCGGATCCGGCTTTTGGAGCAAGAAAACGAGATCCTCCGCCGGGCGGCGGCGTTCTTCGCTAGGGAGTTGCCCCCAAAATGAGGTTTCCGCTGGTCCTTGACCTTGCCGCAGATGGAGTTCCCGTCGCGGTGGCCTGCCGGGTGCTGGGTTTCTCCAAACAAGCCTTCTACGCATGGAAGGCAGCCCCGGTCACGGACCGCGATTGGTCCGACGCGCACCTGATCAACGCTGCCCTGGACGTCCACCGTGACGACCCCGCATTCGGGTACCGATTCATCGCCGACGAACTCCAAGCCCAGGGCTTCACCTCTGGCGAGAACCGGGTCTCCCGGCTGTGTAGCAGCCAACAGATCTGGTCCGTCTTCGCCAAGAAACGCGGCCTGACCCGCAAGGCCGGCCCACCAGTCCACGATGATCATGTCCAACGGAACTTCACCGCCACAGCCCTAAATCAGCTGTGGTTAACCGACATCACGGAACACCGCACCGACGAAGGCAAGCTCTATCTCTGCGCCATTAAAGACGTCTACTCGAACCGGATCGTGGGCTACTCGATCGATTCTCGGATGAAGGCATCCTT
>NZ_QDAE01000078.1 GCF_003075455.1 Arthrobacter sp. Bz4 | reverse complement strand
TCTTACACCAGTCCCTCCGTCTTGATCGTGTTGCGCCCGACGATCTGCACTGATTTTCGTGCGTGGATCATGCGGAAGCCGATTGCGCGGGCCATGTGCCCGCTTCCGATGATGGTGATATCTGACATCGCCTTGGCCTTTCATGAGTACTGGGGTTTGGCTCCCGGCTGCGAATGACTTGCATGCGTGCATTTCGGCGGCCGGGGAGAAGGTGCCGCATGTTTCCCACTCGGCCGTGTGCTCTTGATCGCAAGCCCTCAGGCCCTATCCACCTGCTTCCTTTGGCACCATGACGACGCGGGCCTGGAATGAGCCGTAGTGATCACCAGAGTCCCCGTGCACGATCATCCTGTCAACACTTCACCGAAACTCGCTTGCCATCGACCGGGCTGCTGACAGTACCGCCGCCGCCAGAACTGTCCAAGGGGGACGACGACGGGAGGCTTCGCCGTCGTCCTCTACTACTGCCTAGACAGGGCTGCCAGGGCTTCGCGCGCTTCCCCCTTAGCGCCGCGGGCCGGTTCGACGGCGTCGTGGGTCTTGATGAACACCCAACTGTCGGCGGTGATCTTGCCGCCGGGCTGGAGGCCGAAGATCACCTTGGCTGGTGTCGTTGCGAAAGGTGCGTCGGCGGAAGCGCGGGTGACACGGAGCCGATGCTGGAGGCAAGTTCACGGGCGCAGGCCTAGAGGTCGTTGAGGACTTCCTGGACGGCTTCGATCTCAACGATCATGGCGGCTGCGTTAGGCAGTTTGTAGGCGCGGGGCATGAGGTCACCTGGTGGGTTCGGGATGGCCCTACGTCCCTGCTCCCTCCCGAAGCGGGAGCTTCCGACTGTGTGCGGGATGTCGAATGCGACGACATTAGAGTCCGGATACAGCAGCGGAATCTGGGGAGGGCGAAGACCTTGAACCG
>NZ_QDAE01000077.1 GCF_003075455.1 Arthrobacter sp. Bz4 | reverse complement strand
GTCCTGGCCTCGTCGGGTCCCTGCAAGGCCCGGGCTGCGGTGTCGACGCGGTGGAAAATCCCGGCAGCCTGGTCGGTGGGTAGGTAGGCTTCGAGCCACGCCATCCCGTCGTAGGCAGGACTCAGCTGCACTAACCGGCCCAGGACTGCTTTTTGACGGCGGGTGCTGATCGACTCGGGGTGCAGCCTCTCCCGGAGCCTCACTGCCTGGTAATAGAACTTCGAGACCGTCATCTTCCCGGCCATCGTAATGAGCCGGTCCTCGAACGCCGCCGACGCCGCCGCGAAGGTATGGGGGATGCTGGTGACTTCCTCCACCACAGCCCACGCGTGGCGACGGGAAAACCGACCAGCTTCCAAAGCATGGAGGGTGGAAGGGTAATGCCGGACCAGCAGGGTGCTGTGTTCGATCAGGGACCCCGCGGTACGTTCCGGCAAATGTAACGCGGCACCGACCTCGGCCGCGGCGAGGGGCTTATCGAATCCAAAGGCCCCGCGACCGCCGTGGATCTGCTCGGCCTGGAGGTCCAACGCCCGGGTAGCTAACTTGGCTTCCTGCGCATCAAGCCAGGACCTCAGCTCAGCGACGTCCTTCAACGCGTCCACCGTCTGAGCAGAGTCCAGACCCGCCACCGCAGCCAACCCGAGATGGCCGGTCAAGGCCGGCGATTCCGCACTGGAACGCACCCGCCCACCCGAACCAAATACCGGACCGGGCTTATCAGGCACGTCAGGCCCGTCGGCCTGAGGCGCCTCCCAGAACGCGTCAACACTGAGCGGACCACCCGGACCATACCCACCCGACACCCGAGGCACCCGAGGCACCCGAGGCACCCGAGGCACCCGAGGCACCCGAGGCACCCGAGGCACCCGAGGCACCCGAGGCAGTGTTCGCGGACCCGCTATCAGAAGCGGAATCGGAGCC
>NZ_QDAE01000076.1 GCF_003075455.1 Arthrobacter sp. Bz4 | reverse complement strand
ACGCAGATTCTGGACACCGGTTTCGTGGATCTGGCTGAATTCGCGGGCGGGCCTCGCGCTGTTACGACTCACCGAACTGTCCTTGAAATGTAGCGACGTCCTTAGTCAGGTAGTTTCCTTCCCGGATATCCATGAAGTGTTTGGAAAGGAGAGGTGACTCCAATGATTTTGCTCTATTCTGGACGCCCCGAACGTGATCTTCATGGTGGCTATTCGGCACCTTCACGCGCGCGTTCGAATGCACCGATGACGCGTCTGACCCGACTGCACCGGGGCGTGAAGTTACTCGCTCGACGGCTGCCGAAGGGGCCATCAACTGCCGGCCAGGGGAGGGCAAAAAAGGGGTGTGCACATTGTGCACACCTTGGGGGTCGGTCTGGGTCGTATTGGTGCCGGATTGGGCCGGTTTGGGGAGGTTTTCGGGGGAGGCCAGTGTTTGCAGGGGGTGAAAGCCGGTTCAAGTCCCACTTCGGGCACACGTTTCCCCTTGTCAGAGGCTGTTTTAGTCTCTGACTGTGCACAAACCGGTTCAGATGGTGAACAGGTTGCGCCTGTGTCGGTGGGTAGGTTGCAGTCTTCCTCTGACGGGTCGCCTCCTTTCTCTCCTGAAGCCCTTGGTGGGCTTTCTTACTACTTCATGGGGGACTACCGCTCCGGGTACATGACTTTGGGTAAAGTTCTTCACCGAGCTTTCCTCTTGTTGCCGTTCTGATAGAGGAATCACCGCTGGGTACGAGGGGCCGGAGTGCAACTTGGGGAACCGAGAGAGGGCCGAAACTTCGCAAGGAAATAAGCGACGGAGGAGCGCCGAACGAAAATTTGGCCCGATCGCGGCGCCTCGCGCCCTGGTTGCGCGGAGGACCCGCCCAGCGATGATGGGGATCAGAACGACAAACAACGATGATGCTTATGGTCATTCATGGGTATGTTTCGCCAGC
>NZ_QDAE01000075.1 GCF_003075455.1 Arthrobacter sp. Bz4 | reverse complement strand
CTAGGGCATGTCTCATAAAGGTTGAGGTGTACGGGTGAGAGGCTGGAGGGGTGTCTCGTTTCCAGCTTCTCTCTGATGATCAGTGGGCGTTGATCGCGCCGTTTCTTCCGTCTCGGACCGGGCGGCAGGGTCGCCCGTTCTCTGACGCACGGAGGATCGTGGAGGGCATCATCTACCGGTACCGGTGCGGGATCGCGTGGCGTGACCTGCCGCGGGAGTTCGGCCCCTGGCAAACGGTGTGGCGATGGCATCGTAATCTCGCGGCCGACGGTACCTGGGACCGGGTTCACCAGACCCTGCTCGCTGCGGCAGACAGGGACGGGAAGATCGGCTGGACGGTGTCGGTGGACTCCTCGATCGCTCGCGCGCATCAGCACGCGACCAACCTCACGCGCCTCACAGGGGGCTGGATCGAATTACAAGAATCCGGCCGTCGAGCCGCCTGATCACGCGATCGGCCGCTCCCGCGGCGGGCTGTCGACGAAGATCCACCAGCTTGTCGATGACCACGGTTTGCCGCTGGTGATCGCGGTCGCACCTGGCCAGTCTGGCGACGCGCCCGCGTTGTTGCCGCTGCTGTCCGGGCTTCGCGTCACGCGCCCGGTCGGGCGCCCCCGCACCCGTCCTGACGCGGTCCGTGGGGACAAGGCGTATTCCTCACGAGCGATCCGCAGTCACCTGCGTGACCGCGGCATCCGCGCCGTGATCCCGCAACCGCGCGACCAGCAGGCGCACCGGAAACGACGCGGGTCGCGCGGAGGGCGACCGCCCGGGTTCGACGCCATCGACTACAAGGGACGCAACGTCGTGGAGCGGCGCTTCTGCGACATCAAGCAGTGGCGGGCGCTGGCAACGCGCTACGACAAGCTCGCCGTCGTCTTCCGTGCCGCGGTGGTCCTCAACGCGGTGATCGCATGGAGCCAGAAATGTTTATGAGACATGCCCT
>NZ_QDAE01000074.1 GCF_003075455.1 Arthrobacter sp. Bz4 | reverse complement strand
GGCTTGAATTCTAGGCATCGTCGCAACACCGGCTCGCTATGTGAGTTCCAGTAAAGCATGCAGGCGCTCTGCCGGGGTGTCCCAGCCCAGGGACTTGCGTGGCCGCTCGTTGAGTTCAGCGGCAACTGCTCGAAGATCTTCTGCGGTGTGGGTCGAGAGACTCGTGCTCTTGGGGAAGTACTGACGCAACAAGCCGTTGGTATTCTCGTTGCTGCCGCGCTGCCAAGGACTGCCGGCATCGCAGAAATAGACGTCCATGTCGGTCGCGACTTGAAACGAGACGTGTTCGGACATCTCGGCTCCTTGGTCCCAAGTTAGCGATCGTCGTAAGGCATCAGGGAGTCGGATCACGGTCTTCACCAGCCCATCGCGCACGGTTTCAGCGGTGTGGTCGTGCTCGAGGTGCACGAGCGAGACGAATCTGCTGGAGCGTTCAACAAGAGTTCCGATCGCCGATTGGTTCAGGGTGCCGGTAATGAGATCGCCTTCCCAATGTCCGGGCACTGCCCGATCGTCGGCCTCGGCTGGGCGCTCAGCGATGGAAATCATGGGATCCATGAAACGCCTGGTTCGGTGGGCGGAATCACGGCGAGGTTTCCTTCTTGTCCGCCCGCGGCGCATCGAGGCTGCTATCTCTCGTTTAAGTGCGCCCTGGCCCTGAATGTAGATCGCTTGATAGACCGTCTCGGTACTCACCCGCATCCTCCCGTCGTCGGGGAACTCCTTCACTATTCGGTGGCTGATCTGTTCCGGTGACCACCGCTTCCGAAGCTTCACCTCAACATAGGCGCGCAGAGCCCCCTCGTCGAGTTTGCGGGACCTGGGCCGCGGCCGGCGTGCTGCAGCGGTACGGTGCGCCGCATAAGGCAGGTAGCCGATCGTTAGGGAGGCGTTGCGCTCTAACTCTCGACTGATCGTCGACGGGCTGCGGCCCAGCACCCGGCTGACGGCACGCATCGACT
>NZ_QDAE01000073.1 GCF_003075455.1 Arthrobacter sp. Bz4 | reverse complement strand
CGGAAGGCTACTGATTCGACAGGCTCCGGTAACCAGCCATACTTATCAACTGTGTTTGGTGAAGGGGTCATGGCGGCCAATCTATTAGGACTGGTGCTTCCATTACAGGCGCCTCGCTTAGCTACATGCGCCTAATCCGCTACTTGCCCTTGGGCTTAGGCTCTGGAACTTTCGGCGGTCGTGAGCTGAAGTTGCTATCAGATTCCTTCACCACTCGAACAGTACTGTTTGGTCGCTTAGGTGGTGGGGGTGGAGGTGACGACGGTTTCGGGGGCATTAGGTTCCGGTTCTGAGTCTATGTTGGTTGAAAGATGCATGGCAGCAGCAGCTAATGACAATGCTAGAGCCGCGTAGCCAGTTAGAAGGACGTTTTTGCGCCAGAATAGTGCTTTCTCGTCGTCACGTAGGAGGTCCCACTTCTGATGCATGAGATCACGAGTGAACTCCGTAGGTTCTTGTCCCCACAGGTCCGTCTCATTCTGCTCAATGTTTAGCTGGTCTCCCAAGCCTGGCAGAAGCACTAGGGCGCCGAGGATGGCTGACGTAACTGAAAGCCAGACAGCACCCACGAACCAAGGCCCCTGCTGACCGACTTGCAGTGCGGTTGAGAGGCTTGCCGCCGCTACGAGTATCGAAGCACGCGTGTGCATCGTCCCAGTCCGTGATGCGACGTCAGCCCTCTGGGCGTCAGTCTCCTGATGAAGAGCTGCGATAAGCGCTTTGTTCCGGCGAAGGTCACGGCGATTCTTAAGAAGTCGCCGGCGGCTCAGTTCATCACTCATTGGAAGTCAGTATTACACGTGCGTCCGCGAATGCAGCGGACAGCGCGGACTGCGCCAGGTAACCAGCTCCTAGAGCAAGAAGTAGGGGAGTCCGTGGCTCAGAATCGAGCGTACGTAGAGTGGTCCTATGAGTGGAAGTAGAGCAAAGCGGGAACGCCAATCCAAGCGCAAAATCTCTGAGCAATCGATAGCTGCTGATTACACTCTTCGTGCAGCAAAAGCTGTTCTCAGGGTTGACCTCAGCGGGGTT
>NZ_QDAE01000072.1 GCF_003075455.1 Arthrobacter sp. Bz4 | reverse complement strand
GTATTGCCCCGTTAGGTTGGTAACGCGACTGGCTGGTGGCTGACCTTTGAGTGCGGTGTGACCTCGATGGTGATTATAGTGATGCAACCATTTCGGGAAAGCGGCCACACGCTCTGCTTCTGACTGGTAAGGCTTCGCGTAGGCCCATTCCTCGAGCATGGTGCGGTTATAGCGTTCGACTTTGCCATTGGTCTGAGGTCGGTACGGGCGGGTGCGCTTGTGCTTGACGGTGTCGCCGAGGGCTTCTTTGAAAGCGTGTGAGCGGTAGCAGGCTCCGTTGTCGGTCAGTACGCGTTGGACGGTGATTCCGCAGGATTCGAAGTACTCGTTGGCCCGTTTCCAGAAGCCGGCGGCGGTTTCCTTCTTCTCGTCGGGAAGGCCCTCGGTGTAGGCCAGGCGGGAGTGATCGTCCACGGCGTTATGCAGGTACGTGTAGCCAGGTCGCCGGTTAGCCTTACTGCCGGTCCTGTTCCGCCGTCCCTGGCCACGACTCATCACTCGATGCCCGCCACCGTCGGGAATCCGGCCGAGTTTCTTGATATCCACATGCACCAGATCGCCCGGTGCAGTGTGTTCGTAGCGGCGGATCACCTGACCCGTGGCCCGGTCCAACCAGGACAATCGTGCCAGCCTGTACCGTGCCAGCACCCGGTGCACCGTAGAGGGATGAAGGCCGAGCTGGTAACCGATCCTCGCCGGACCCCATCGCCTGTTTACCCGGATTCCGATGATCCGCCGCTCGGTACGGGTCGGGGTGCGCCGTGGTGAAGTATGCGGGCGGCTGGACCGATCAAGCATGCCGTGCTCGCCATGCGCGCGGTAGCGGTGAGCCCAGCGGGACGCGGTCGGCACCGAGACTTGGAAACGCTCCGCAGCACGGCGCAGGGGCCACCCGTCATCAACGACACAGCGAGCTAGCCGTAACCGCCCACGAGGGGTAAGCAGGGCATTAGGGTGGGACATTGAAGACCTCCTGGTCAGTGGATGCTCTTAGACAAGCCCCACTTCACCCGGAGGTCTTCTTCATGTCACCAAACCACGCCGACCGTCACTAACCTCTATGGGTAATACAGCTAG
>NZ_QDAE01000071.1 GCF_003075455.1 Arthrobacter sp. Bz4 | reverse complement strand
CGGTGCTGGCTGTAGGTGCGGTGCTTCTAGAAGGGCGGGAGCATGTCGGCTGGTGGTGCTGGTGGTGGGTCGGGTCGGGTGAGGTAGGTTTCGCCGGCAGGCGAGATCGCGATGATGGTCCCGGGCTCGGGTTGTTGGTAGTGCCAGTAGCCTTCGGTTTTGAACATGTGGTGGCGTTTACACAGGGCCGCCAGGTTTGAATAGGACGTTTTGCCGCCTTGGGACCAGGGTGTGGTGTGGTCGAGTTCGCAGAACACCGCCAACCGGTTACACCCCGGATGCCGACACGTCCCATCCCTAACCCGGACCGCATCCTTCAGGTCCTGCGGGACCCGATACGTGGTCGCATCAGCGCCCAGCCTGGCCCCGGTAAAGGGGTGGGTGAGGATCCTGGTGAACGATGGTGCGTGCCCGGCGAGTTGGCGTGCGGTCTCGGGATCAATCGGACCGTAGCCTTCCAGTTCACCCGGGGTGTCCCCGCCGAGGAGAGTCATCACCGGGACGGTGACGAACACCTTCGCCTGCACACCCCAATACACGTTGGCCTCCCCCTGCTGACTGGGGCTGGTGTTCGTCCGGGATCCGGGGTCCGCTGTTCCCGGCCCGCCCTGGTCAGCGGCAGCACCGGGGTCGGTCCCAGTGTCAGCGCCGGCGGCAGCGCACGGTCCAGCAGCGGGGTCGGGTGCTTCATGCATGTGTCCGGTGGGTCCGGCGCTGGTGAGGACGTCCACCAGAACATCGGCGCGTAACTGGGTGAGAGTTCTGGCCTCGTCGGGGCCCTGCAGGGCCCGGGCTGCGGTATCGACCCGGTGGAAGATCCCGGCCGCGTGTTCGGTGGGTAGGTACGCGGCGAGCCAGGCCATCCCGTCGTGGGCGCCGTTCAGGACCACCTCGCGTTCCCGGAGAGCTTTCCGGTGCCGGCTACTGATGGGTTCGGGGTGAAGTTTTTCGCGTAACCGGTGGGCCTGGCGGCAGAACTTCGTCACGGTGGTCTGACCGGCCAACGCGATCAGCCTGGTTTCATAGGCGGCGGCGAGAGCGGGGTCGGTGTCGGGCATGTCTGTGGCCTCTTCGACAACA
>NZ_QDAE01000070.1 GCF_003075455.1 Arthrobacter sp. Bz4 | reverse complement strand
TGGTTGGGCCCCCGTTAGCAGTCCAGTGGCTATGCGATAGCTAGTTGGTTTCCTGCGGTCCAGTTTTCCCAGTAAGCCGACGGTGTCATTCCATCGAGGGATCCATGGGGCCGTTCATGATTGTAGATCTGTTTCCATTCATCGGCCAGGTACTTTGCTTCGGCCAGGGTGTCGATGATTTCCCCGGTGAGTTGTTCCCTTCTGAATTGGGCGTTGAATGACTCGGCGTACCCGTTCTGCCACGGCGACCCCGGGTCAATAAAAGCGGTCTCCACCCCCGCGGTTTGGCACCAGCTGATCAGCGCCGCGGCGGTAAATTCCGGCCCGTTATCCGAGCGGACATACGTCGGCACGACACCGGTTTCGGCGATGATGTCCTCGAGCACCGCGACCACATCCGTCGCGGTGAAAGACCGCCGCGGGATGATGGCCAGGGCGGTACGGGTGTATTCATCGATGACGTTGAAGAATCTCACATGGCGCCCGCAGGAGGTCACATCGGATTGGAAGTCAAAGCTGACCACATGCATCGGATACTGGGCAGCCAACCGCTTCTGCTCACCAGCCCCTGGCCCAGTCCGTCGCTTCTTTCGCGCCCTGGGCTTGCAGGTAAGTCCCTCGAGTCGCCACAGCCGGCGCACCCGCTTCGCGTTCAAGGCCACCCCATGCCAGGCTGGCTGGCTGAGTAGGTGCCAGCGCGCCTTCCGCCACCCCCACGCCGGATGCTTCCCCGCAACAGCCCTCAGATCGACCCGCAGCCGGTGGTCTTCGAAGCTCGCGACCGGCCGCCCCTTGCGCAACGCGGAACGGTTCTGGCCCAGGATCTTGCAGGCGAGTCTTTCGGACGCCCCGAACTTCTCCTGCGCCATGCGCACCGCACGCCGCCGAGGTTCCGGGCTCAAAATTTTCCCCGCGCCACCTCATTGAGTATGTCGATGGTCAGTTCCTTCTCCGCAACCAGCTTCTTCAGCCGGGCGTTTTCCTTCTCGAGCTCCCGTACCGCTTTGGTCTGGCCGGCGTTGTGCTCGGAACCGTATTGGTTCAGCCACCGGTACCAGGTCGCTTCGGTAACCTGCAGTTCCTTCACGACCTCAATCATCGGCCGTCCATCGTTGAGCATCTTCTGGCCCTGCCGGACCTTCGCGATGACCTGATCAGGGGTATGTCTACGTGCCATATCGGTGAATTTCCTCCTGCACCCATTATCGGATGCGAAACTCACATAATCACTGGACTCCTACCCGGGGACCCAACC
>NZ_QDAE01000069.1 GCF_003075455.1 Arthrobacter sp. Bz4 | reverse complement strand
GAACTTGGAAGCTTTAGCAAATCAACATTGTCGTGATCTGCAGCTCAACCAAGCGGTTCCCTACCCGTCATCCGCATGCCAAAAGCATGCCATTTCCAGGCTGTTTGTAAGGGGTCGGTCGCTATTTTTCCGCAGAAGCGGCGGCGACTTGTTCTACTTTACACACCATATGGACCGCTACCAAATCGGCCCTTTCATCATCACCTCCCACCCCGGAAACGCGCCCATTCCCCAGTAACGGCACCGATCAAGGTGCCTGCCCGGCGCCCCATCAACGGCAGGCCGAGCCGGAAAAGCGGCCATGAGACAGTGTGCCGTGCATCACGCAGATGGGCGCCCGTCAACTGTTCTCTGAATACCGCGCGAGCGCTTTTGCGATGGTGCGTAGTTGTGTCCGCGATGGTTCGATAATTGCCCTTGCCCGCCGTTCGATGCCGCTCCATCGCTACTGCAATGTCCGGGTATAGCCAGACATGTGCATCGGGCATCTCCCCTGGGCAGGTAGCAATCAGTCGGTGTCTCCACCCTGACCGATCGCTGCATTGGTGACGGTCGGAAATTGAGCCGTCACCGCGGTACCCAGGAAGGTCCCGCGATTGAGAATCTGAGGGAGGGCCATCCGGCCCCCGGGGCCCAGTCCCCGGCACCCTGCCACCAGCCCCAGCCCCAGCCCCAGACCGACAACTCGCGCAAAGATGCTGGCAGATCTTCCGCCCGACCTGGGCAACGTTGAGACCATCGGCTAACCATCGCGGATCACAAGGACACCTGATCACGTCCTGCAACGAAGGACTCCACCGAGGTAGGCATCTAAGGAAAGGCGACCGGCTACAGGAACAGCAAAATGAGCTTCCGCGCCTGGCTGCCCGTATTTGGCACGAGAGACCTATTGCCGGTGCAAACCCAGCTGGTCACTAACCAAAACATTGCCGATGCGTATCTGGTCAGTTCAACGCTGGAGACCGACGCTGATGATCCGAGGTACAGGTACCGGCCTATCACCGACGAGCTCCCAGGCGAACTACCGCAGCGGGGAAGAACGGGGTCCAGCTGTCGAGTCGAGACCACCGAATCTGGTCCATGTTTTCACGGCAGTGTTTTCACGGATGCGGACCCTGACCCCGGTCCTGAACCGCCGGTGCCGGCTAGCAGTCTCCGCATTGGAAAGCACCATGCACTCACGCAGCTATCCGGAACGGAGGCGCATGCAGATCGTGGACGCCACGACCGGTTGAATCGGACCACTTCCGTTCCCGGACTTTCCAAGGAATCGCTGAGACGCCACTCGCTCGCCAGGTCGATGGTGGTG
>NZ_QDAE01000068.1 GCF_003075455.1 Arthrobacter sp. Bz4 | reverse complement strand
TAACCACTCAGTGGGCAGATCTGTTGGCCATCACCGGGCAGTTTTGCTGGCCACCAACGGGCACTTTTACTGGCCACCCACGGGCAGAAACTAATGGCCATTGACACGGGAATCCCCCTAAAAGGACCCTCTCACGCCGATAACACCCTGATACGTCAGCATAATTGTGGAACGTCGCAGCGCTTTAGCTGGATGGCTCGAGAAGCCAGCGATGGCTTCTGCTTCGTCGGTGAAGAATTCGGTGGGGGTTGCCGAGGTGTAAGCGAAAGCGGTCATGACCTTGCTTACCTGGTCCATTCCCAGCACCGCTGTTCTCATGGAGCAGGTGTCTGCGATCAGGAGTTCGCGGGCTTCGCGAGTGATCTGTTCGACTGACCCGATGTGCACCAGCAGCGGTCGTCGTCCAGCGCTCGAGACAGCGTCAACAGCTCCGATGGTCCTCCGCACATCATTACCGGTCATTGTCACCCCCGGCGCCCATATGATCCGGTTGAAATTCGGTTCGACACTCATGACAAACCTCTTAGTAACTGCCCCCATATTCATGCCCACAGCACTGCACAGGGCACCTACATAATCCGGGCGCAGGCCAAGGTATCCCCCCGCTGGTCCGCTGCGGACGCGGTTCGCGTTATTGATTCGTACGTAGAGGTTGCTCTCCGAGCGAATATTCTTCCCGGCACGGTGGGATAGCAATATTCTGTGTTCGTGGCCCTTCCAGCCAACACAGTGGAGAAGGACCCCGATGGCTGGGGTCCGTGCATCTCCACGGCCGAGTGGAAGCTGATGTACCTGCGTGGGCTAACGATCACCCAAATATCCCAACACTGCCGTGTGCCGAAAGAACGAATCCGCCAATTCATTCGAAGTTTCGAACGCAACCAGCCGGATCTAGCCGGCAAACGCCTCATACTCAACAACCGCCCCGCTCCCCCGACTGCTGCAAATCTGCGACGACGACCGAAGCGGCATCCCTGGGACTCCCGGCTAATAGAAGCGAAGGACTTTCGCCGACTGTACCGGCGGATGCCGCGCGTCCTATCGGATGATCCTGCCGAACAAAGTATCGCGACGTGGATTGCCGGGCAGCGCAAGCAACTCCGTAGGGGAAAAATGAGTGTTGAGCGGCAGGAACTGATGTGGGCTGCCCTTGGAAACTGGGTAGGCATCCCGCGCCCGATTGAACCGCTCTGGGTTTGATGGAGACTCGCGCTATTTGATTTCCGCCAGCTGAGCGTGGTCGGTTTGGTCAGCATAGAACATCTGCTCGAACTCCGCGGGTGGAACATCGCCGAGGTAGCCGTGGAGGCGTTGGGTGTTGTGCCAGTGGACCCAGCCGAGGGTCG
>NZ_QDAE01000067.1 GCF_003075455.1 Arthrobacter sp. Bz4 | reverse complement strand
CTGAACCGCCCTGGGTTTGTTGGAGGCTTCTGACCTTGGAAACGAGAATAGAGTCATGGCAAAGAGTCAGGGAACTGGGAGGCCGACGGCACGTCGGTATTCGCCGGAGGAGAAAGCCGCAGCGGTGCGGATGGTTCGAACCTTGCGGGCAGAGCTTGGGACCGAGCACGGGACGGTCCATCGGGTGGCTACTCAGCTCGGATACGGGGTTGAGTCGGTGCGGTCGTGGGTCAAGCAAGCCGACATCGATGACGGGCACGTCGCCGGTGTGAGTACTGCGGATGCGGGCCGGATGCGGGACCTTGAGCAAGAAGTACGGGAGCTGCGTCGGGCGAACGAAATCCTGAAACGGGCTGCGAGTTTCTTCGGGGCGGAGCTCGACCGCCAACACCGGAAGTAGTCGCGTTCATCGACGCGAACAAGGATCACGTCGTTGAGGGTCGCCCGCTTGGAGTCGAGCCCATCTGCAGCCTGTTGCAGGTGGCTCCGAGCACGTACTACGCCGCGAGGGACCGTGCACCATCGGCGCGTACCGTCAGCGACGCGGTCCTGATACCCGATCTAGTGGCCCTGTGGGAGAACAACTACCGCGTCTACGGGGTCCGTAAGCTTTGGAAAGCTGCGTGCCGGGCCGGAATGGACATCGGCCGCGACCAGACGGGCCGGTTGATGCGCGCCGCCGGCATCGAGGGCGCGACACGCTCGAAGCGGGTCAAAACGACCAGGGCTGACCCGGCTGCGGCGCGGCACCCGGATCTAGTCCGGCGGGAGTTCACCGCGGCGGCCCCGAACCGGCTCTGGGTGACCGACCTGACCTTCGTCCCGACATGGGCCGGCGTCGGGTACGTCTGTTTCATCATTGACGTGTTCAGCCGGATGATCGTCGGGTGGCGATGCGCGTCGCACATGCGCACCGAAATGGTTCTCGACGCGATCGAAATGGCCCGTTGGGGTCGTGGTGCTCACCACGAGGATCTTCGATGCCACAGCGATGCGGGCAGTCAATTCACGTCGATCCGCTACGGCGAACGTCTCGCGGAAATCGGCGCAACACCCTCGATCGGGACCGTCGGTGACAGCTACGACAACGCCCTCGCGGAGACGGTGAACGGCTACTACAAGACCGAACTCGTCCGCGGCCCCGCCCGACCCGGACCGTGGAAGACGGTCGAAGACCTCGAGCTAGCGACCCTCGGCTGGGTCCACTGGCACAACACCCAACGCCTCCACGGCTACCTCGGCGATGTTCCACCCGCGGAGTTCGAGCAGATGTTCTATGCTGACCAAACCGACCACGCTCAGCTGGCGGAAATCAAATAGCGCGAGTCTCCATCAAACCCAGAGCGGTTC
>NZ_QDAE01000066.1 GCF_003075455.1 Arthrobacter sp. Bz4 | reverse complement strand
TGAACCGCCCTGGGTTTGTTGGAGACTCCTGATCTTGGAAACGAGAATAGAGTCATGGCAACGAGTCAGGGATCTGGGAAGTCGACGGCACGTCGGTATTCACCGGAGGAGAAAGCTGCTGCAGTCCGGATGGTTCGGACCTTGCGGTCGGAGCTGGGGACCGAGCACGGAACAGTGCATCGGGTCGCGTCGCAACTAGGATATGGGACTGAATCGGTACGGGCGTGGGTGCGGCAAGCGGATGTTGATGATGGCCAGAGCCCAGGGGTGAGTACATCGGAGGCCAGGCGGTTGCGCGAGCTCGAGCAGGAAAACCGTGAGCTGCGGCGGGCGAATGAAATCCTCAAGCGCGCCGCGAGTTTCTTCGGGGCGGAGCTCGACCGCCAACATCGGAAATAGTCTCGTTCATCGATGCGAACAAGGACGACATCGTTGAGGGACGCCGGCTCGGAGTCGAGCCCATCTGTACGCTGCTGCAGGTGGCTCCGAGCACGTATTACGCCGCGAAGAACCGCGCACCATCGGCGCGAGCCATTAGCGATGCGGTCCTCACTCCGGATCTGATCACACTCTGGGAAGACAATTACCGTGTCTACGGGGTCCGCAAACTCTGGAAAGCAGCCCGTCGCGCCGGGATCGACATCGGCCGAGATCAGACCGGCAGGCTGATGCGCGCTGCGGGCATCGAAGGTGCGATGCGTTCAAAGCGTGTGAAGACGACGAGTCCGGATCCTGCCGCGAGGAGGCATCCGGACTTGGTGAACCGTGAGTTCACCGCGGTGGCCCCGAACCGGCTTTGGGTGACCGATCTGACCTTCGTTCCGACGTGGGCTGGTGTCGCGTATGTCTGCTTCATCATTGACGTGTTCAGTCGGATGATCGTCGGGTGGCGGTGCGCGTCGCACATGCGCACCGAGATGGTCCTCGACGCGATCGAGATGGCACGGTGGGGCCGCGGCACCCATCACGGTGACTTGCGCTGTCACAGCGATGCGGGCAGTCAATTCACGTCGATTCGCTACGGCGAACGTCTTGCCGAGATCGGTGCGGCGCCGTCGATCGGGACCGTCGGCGACAGTTATGACAATGCGCTGGCCGAGACCGTGAACGGCTATTACAAGACCGAACTCGTCCGCGGACCCGCCCGATCTGGTCCCTGGAGAACGGTTGAGGACCTCGAGCTAGCGACCCTCGGATGGGTTCACTGGCACAATACCGAACGTCTGCACGGCTACCTCGGCGACATTCCGCCCGCAGAATTCGAGCAGGCGTTCTATGCTGGCAAAACCACCATCAATCAACTGGTGGAAATCAAATAGCGCGAGTCTCCATCAAACCCAGAGCGGTTCAGT
>NZ_QDAE01000065.1 GCF_003075455.1 Arthrobacter sp. Bz4 | reverse complement strand
GGCTCTTCGTAAACGAGAGTGTGGGTGGGGTGTAGCCGGGGTGATCGGTGTGGGCGCGTCGAAGGCGGGATAGAGGTCGAGGCCTTCCGATGATGGAAGTTCCTACGCTGCCCATCCGAAAGACCTCGACGTGCTCAACGCTACCTTTCATGCCCCTGATCTGACGACGTTCTGCCGGCTCGACGAACTCGGCTTGGAAGCCGTCGGCCAGCAGCTGTGCCCGGGTCGGGCGGTGATCGAATGCCGTGTCGTTCAGGCAAATCCGTGGTGCCGAGGCTGCGGCTCTGCGGGTGTGCTCCGTGACACGGTGACGCGCCGGTTGGCGCATGAGCCGTTCGGTCACCGGCCGACTACGTTGCTGGTGCGGATACGCCGTTACCGGTGCACCGAGTGCGGTCGCACCTGGCGACAGGACACGGACGCAGCAGCTGAGCCCCGGGCGAAGATCTCGCGTCGCGGACTCAGGTGGGCGCTCGAGGCGGTCGTGGTCGATCACCTCACCGTGTCCCGGGTCGCTGCCGGTCTGGGAGTGTCCTGGCATACCGCCAACAGCGCCGTCCTTGCGGAGGGCAAGCGGCGGCTGATCGATAACCCGCAGCGGTTCGACGGGGTGACCGCGATCGGCGTCGACGAACACGTCTGGCGGCACACCCGACGTGGCGACAAGTTCGTCACGGTGATCATTGATCTGACTCCGATCCGCGAGAAGACGGGCCCGGCACGGCTGCTGGACATGGTCGAAGGCCGCTCCAAACAGGTCTTCAAGACCTGGCTCGCAGACCGCCCGCAGGCATGGCGGGACGGGGTGGAAGTGGTGGCGATGGATGGGTTCACCGGCTTCAAGACCGCGACCACGGAGGAGCTCCCGGACGCGGTGCCGGTCATGGATCCGTTTCATGTTGTTCGGCTTGCCAGCGACGGGTTGGACCGGTGCCGGCAACGTGTTCAGCAGGCGACGCTCGGGCATCGGGGTCGTGCCGGTGACCCGCTCTACCGGGCCCGACGGACCCTGCATACCGGCGCGGATTTGCTCACCGACAAACAGAACGCACGCTTGGAGGCCGTCTTCGCGTCCGAGGAACACCTCGAGGTCGAAGCTACTTGGGGCATCTATCAGCGGATCGTCGCCGCATACAGGGAACCGAATAAGACACAAGGGAAACAGATGATGCAGGCAGTGATCAACTCCGTCACCAGCGGCGTTCCCGCAGCCCTGGTCGAGATCCGCCGAATCGGCCGGACCCTGAAACAACGCGCCGCCGACGTACTCGCGTTCTTCGACCGACCCGGCACCAGCAACGGCCCCACGGAGGCCATCAATGGGCGGCTCGAACACCTCCGCGGCTCAGCCCTCGGATTCCGGAACATCACCAACTACATCGCTCGATCACTCCTGGAATCAGGCGGCTTCAGACCCTACCTACACTCCCAATTACGATGAG
>NZ_QDAE01000064.1 GCF_003075455.1 Arthrobacter sp. Bz4 | reverse complement strand
CCCCCGTTACATTTATTGGAGTCCTCGAAGGTCGGGGGCTTGGTCGCTGGGCTTGGTATGACTTTCTGCCCCTGTCATTGATGATCCGGGGGGTGCTGTCGCCAGGTCCGGAGGCGCTTGTTGACTGCTGATAGGGACGCGGCCGGACCCGTCTGGGTTCAGGTCTCTTCGTAACGTGGGTGCCAGGAACAGGTGTCATGACTGCGGCCAGCTAGTGGTGCAAAGGAGCGCCATCATGACCGAACACTTTGATGTGTATTGCGGGCTCGATGTCGGCAAGTCCGAACATCACGCAACAGCCCTCACCCCGAGTGGTGAACGGCTTTTCGATAAACCGTTGCCGCAGGACGAGACACAGCTCCGGGAGCTGTTCACTGGTCTTGGCCGGCATGGCCGGGTGTTGATGATCGTGGACCAGCCCAACACCATCGGGGCGCTGCCGATCGCGGTAGCCAGGGATTGCGGCTGCGAGGTCGCGTACCTGCCGGGACTGGCCATGCGGAAAGCCGCGGACCTCTACCCGGGACGGTCGAAGACCGATGCTCGGGATGCGTTCATCATCGCGGACACGGCACGGACCATGCCCCACACCTTGCGGGCGGTAGACCGAGACAGTGAAGTGCTCGCCGCGTTGAAAGTTCTCTCCGGTTTCGACGCGGACCTGACCCATGAATGCACCAGGGCGATCAACCGGCTGAGGTCGTTGCTGTTGCAGATCTTTCCGTCCCTGGAACGGGTCTTCGTCGGCACCATCCTTACCCGCACGCTCGCGCTCGACCTATTGATCAAATACGCCGGGCCGACCGGTCTGCGCGCGGCCGGGCGCGGAAACGTGCTGCGCTGGGCGAGGAACCACGCCCGCAAAGACCCCACCAAACTTGTCGATGAAATCTTCACCGCCCTCGGGGAACAAACGGTTACCGTGATCGGCACCGAGGCCGTGGAACTGGTCATCCCACGCGTCGCTGCACAGATCAAAGAGCTCAAACACCAGCGTGCCACCGTCGCCGCTGAGGTCGAGAAACTCCTGGACGACTTCCCTCTTTCCATCGTCTTGATGTCCATGCCAGGAGTCGGCATCAAGACGGCAGCGACGATACTCCTGACCATCGGCGATGCCAGCACCTTCACCACGGCCGGCCATCTAGCCGCCTACGCGGGCATCGCGCCAGTCACCCGCCGATCCGGGACCTCAATCCGCGGCGAATACCCAGCACGCTCCGGGAACAAACAACTCAAGAACGCGCTCTTCAGATCCGCCTGGATCGCCAGCTGCCACGACCCGCTATCGAAGGCCTACTACGAGAAGAAACGCGGCCAAGGCAAGAAGCACAACGCCGCCATCATCTGCCTCGCCCGCCGCCGCTGCGACGTCATCTACGCCATGCTCAAAACCAAAACACTCTACGAGACCAAAACCCCGAAAGCCGCTTGACCAAAAGCATAGGGACACCCCCC
>NZ_QDAE01000063.1 GCF_003075455.1 Arthrobacter sp. Bz4 | reverse complement strand
CCCTGTATGTCAGCCTTGGGTGAGACACTTTGGTGCTCACTGGCCTGATTGTCGGGGTGGGGACTGGAGTTCATTATGGATATTCCTGATCGTCCTTCGAAGAATCATCGTTTCAGTGCGGAGGAGCGCTGGTTGTTGTTGCAAGAACATGACAAGTGTCTTGACCATGGCGCGCGGGCAGCGTTTTATCGTGCTGTGGGGGTCAGCGCCGGCGGGGTTCGTAAATGGATGGATGCCCGCTCCGATGGCCTGTTAACCGCACCGGAGAGTGGCCCTGCTGACGTGGAGGCTGTATCCGGCAGTCAAAGGAATCGGTGGATGAATACACGGGAACGGTTGGAACTGGAAAGGCTTCGCCGTGAGAACGCGGCGTTGGAAAAACGGGTTCAACAATCTGAGGCTGCGGTGGAGATCCTGGGAAAAGCTTCCGCGCTTCTGGACTCCATGGCCAGAAGCGCGGCGTCGCAGGAACCGGAGAAAGCCCCGGATCCAGAGCCCGGGATGCCGGAATGGCTCCGCCGGCATCCCGGCCGTCACAAGGAATGAAGGACGCCGTGATGGGCGTCGTGACAGCCTTAGCCGCGAAAGGCTGGGCGGTCCGCCGGGCCTGCCAGCTGGCCGGTGTCACTCATGCCAGTTACTACCGGTGGCTCAGCCCAGCCCGACCGGGTGCGCTTCCGGGGCCAGCTCACAGGGATAGGTTCCAGCCACACGCTTTGGGCGCCCGGGAACGGGCCCTGGTGCTGAAGGGGCTCAACAGCGACGAATACGGTCATCTTTCGGTCCACCAGGCGTGGCACAGGATGTTCGATAACGGGATCTACTTATGCTCTCTCTCGAGCTTCCACCGGATCGCCCGGGCCGCCGGTCACCACGGCGACCGGCGGGACCAGGCCCCGCGGAAACCGCGCACGGTCCCACGACACCAGGCCACCGCCCCGGATGTGCTCTGGTCCTGGGACATCACCACGTTGAGGGGCCCCGGCAGACAGACGCTGAAGCTCTACACCATCATCGATGTCTACTCCCGCTTCGTTGTGTCCTGGCGGGTGGAACCTATCGAAGACAAAACCCTGGCAGCAGCTCTGATCCACGATGCGGTCAAGACCACCGGGGCTATCCCGGATGTCCTGCACGCCGACAACGGCGGGCCCATGCGGGCCGGAACCACCAGGGATCTACTGACCAGTCTGGGCATCACAGCCTCGTATTCACGGCCGATGGTTTCCAACGACAACCCCTACTCGGAAGCATTATTCAAAACCGTGAAGTACTCCAAAGAGTTCCCCGGCCGCTTCGATGACCTCGAAGAAGCCCGCGCGTACTGCGCCTGGTTCTTCAACGACTACAACACCGCCCACCGGCATTCCGGGCTCAATGGCTACACCCCGGAATCCGTGCACACCGGCACCGCAACCGCAGCCCACCGAAAACGCCAAGCCCTACTCAATCAACATCACCGCTACTACCCCGAGCGCTACAACCACCCACCGGTCGCTAAAACACCACCAACCGAAGCATGGATCAACAAACCAACAAACCCAACCAACCTGTCACAAACAGGTTGACACATACC
>NZ_QDAE01000062.1 GCF_003075455.1 Arthrobacter sp. Bz4 | reverse complement strand
TGGCCATCAACTTCGATCGTTGCTGATCGGGCGGTCCGCAGAGTGCGGACAATCTTCTTGATCGATAACCCTGTGGTGTCTTGCAGGTGCCGGCTGATGGCCAGCGCAGCGAAAACAATAGTCAGGTGCGCCTCGATGGCGTCGCGTCTATGGTGGAAGACTGGTCTGGCTTTGAGGTCGCTCTTGGTCATCCGGAAGGATGCTTCGACCTGCCACAGGTCGTGGTACGCGTTGATCACCGCTGTGCCGGGCATCTTCGCGGTGTCCAGGTTCGTCACGTACCCCTTCAGCCCCGAGAGCTGCCTGGCCCGGTCAATAGTTCCCTGGTCGAGTTCCTTGTGCGCGCCGGTGACCTTCAGGAACCGGGCTTTCTTCAACGGTGCCTTCCCGGCGGCGATGCGCTCAGCCTTCTCGATCATGAGGTTGATGTTGCGGTCATCACGCTTCTGACGTTTGAACGACCACTGGTAAACAATCCGCCGCTCCCGTGCCGCTTTTCCGACGCCCATGACCCGGGTGGATTCCAGGATCTGCCCGTTCTGGAAATGATTGCCGTGGCGCTGAAAATGCTCGGCCAGATCATACGGTGCTTTCGTCAGCCGCGACCCGACGATGAAGGAAAACCCGGCATCTTCGAGCGCGTTCAAGTTAGCGGCCGAGAGCATCCCCGCGTCAGCGACGACGACCATGTTTGTGACCCCGTGGCGTTCCTGAAACGACGTCAACACCGGGATTAGGGTGGTCGTCTCAGCCTTGTTCCCTTCGAACAGGTGCACTTCCAGGGGGAAGCCGCCCGGATCGACCAACAAACCGACCTGGACCTGCGGATCGATGCGGTGTTCCTTACTCATCCCGACCTTGCGCAGGTCATCCTCATCCTTGTTCTCAAAGTGCAGTGTAGTGACGTCGTAAAGCACCATCGCGGGGCGACCGGTGGTACGCGCCGAATGCGCCAAGGCGGCCCGGGCGAGCTGGCCACGGTAATCACCTACTTGGCATCGACCCAACGAACGGAACAGCGTGCGCAGGCTCGGGCATGGAACGCCCATCTCATCAAGAACTCGAACGGTGTCCGCCTTGGACGTCGGCTCGATGATTCGCGCCAGAACCATCGCGGCGAACGCCTCATCGCCCAGGACATCGAATCCCAGTCGGGTGTACGCGCTTCTCAACACGTCCCAGAGCACCAACGCGGACGTGGAAACGAGCCGCCCACCACCGCGAACCATGCGCGGGCGTCCTGAAGAAGACGGTGCAGGCAAAGACCGCGGCGCCCTCCAGTCCGCGACGTCCTCGATGCTGGCCGCTACCCGCGGCAGTTCCCCTAAATCGAGTGTCTCCTGCCCGGGAAAGAGCCGGGCCTGAGCCGCTGCTAGCAACAGCGCGAGATCGCCATCAGTATGCGCGGAGCCGACATGATCGATCTCCACGACCCGGCGTCCCTGGCGCGACACGATCTGGACCGCGACCGCTCCGGACGCGGTCCTCACCTTCCGCACAAACCGGGAAACCACCAAGCCAACGCTACCGACTAACAGGGTTTTTAGTGACCCTTTCACCCACAACCCGACCGCAAAATCGCAGGTCAACGCCATACGCCCACGAAATACCCGCGAAGGTGGCACGAGTCAGG
>NZ_QDAE01000061.1 GCF_003075455.1 Arthrobacter sp. Bz4 | reverse complement strand
GGAGGTGAAGGAGTCTTGACGTATGGCCGCAACACCTAGGCGACGCCTGGTATCCAAAGACGTGTCACGCCCGGAAACCGTCAGCCGCCCAGAAGTTCTCACGCTGCCCGGTAGCGAACCGGTTAGAGCTGCGGCAGTCAACGATTTACCGGATCCAGATGCCCCCAACAAGGCCACAGCTTCGCCACCAGCAACAGCCAATGACACGTCAGTAACCAGTGAACGGCCGCCGATCCGCACGGATAATCGGTCGAGGACAAGACTCACCGCACACCCGCCCCCATTACTAACGATTATCATTCTCAACTAAAGAGTAGCGACAATGACAAGGTTCCTCAAACGTAGGACTGTTAGAGCGCAGGAGACTTGACTCGTGCAGCAAGCAAGGTTGATTCGGGCCACATGAAGGGACCGTCAATCGCCTGAACTGTGAGTTGACGTATTAGAACGTTATCGGCGCTTCAAGTCCTTCTTGCGAGGATCGCACCGACGTCCAGGAACGGCTTGGCCTTAGCTGCGTTTTGACCGATGTCTGGAACCTCTTCGAAAGCCCTTCTGTTTGGAGATGGCCGCGCAATAGACCGTAACTGTCAGATCGAAGAGATTTGCAGCTCAACCTAGAGTAGGGTATAATACGACGCTTCGTGTGCTTAGGACAGGGCTCGTGCAAATGGGTTCGATTCCCTTGATCCTTGCCGCTTTCGCAGTAATTTTTCTCGTTCTCGCTCTCTTCACACTAATAAAGACATTTACAACGTCGACATGGAAAGAGAAGTTCGGAGCACTTGGAAAGGAGCTGATTATGGCAGTTGTAGTAGAGGGGTTTCTAACCTTGATTTCTGACTCGGAAGTGGTTTGGAGCGGCTTGGTCGCCGCCTTGTCCTAAGCACACGGCCTATTCATATTCGAGGGTGGCGCAGGGGTGGATCTACCTCGACCGGAGTTCAGCGGAGAGCGACATCGGTACTTGCGCATCCTCCAGCCACCACTCTGCTTGCTGACATTTCGGCCAAAATGCTTCGCCGACCGCTCGTTCTGTCACGTAAGCGGGGCGTCGAGACGGCCATGACATGTGGTGGTCAAGGTTGAGGGCAGTGTGATCACCCTGGGTCGCGGAGCATGCGGGTTTTTACCGTTTCCTTCGCCGTGGTCCGGCAGTATTTTTCTTCGGAGGTCTCGGTGCCGGTTGAAGGAGTGTTTGTGTCATGGAGCGGGGAGGGCGATTTGTGCTCGCGAACAGCTCAAGTGGAAGGGGCGAGTAATCGTAGTCGTAGTTCGCAAGGATGCCGGGATACGCCACTACCTGCGACATTTGCCATAGAGAGCGAACAATACTGATTCCGATTTGACTGATGGCCAGGTTCGTGGCGGGATCGGAGTTATCTGTCCGCAAGCTCAGCCCCGGAGTCATGCCCTTGTCTCCCCGCTTCTGGAGGACGTAAGTAACCGATTCGGCGTTGATTACAGCAGCTGCTTCATTCCATTGATCCGTCGTCAGAGTTGACGGATCCTGTTCGGCGAGACCCAGGACGACGCTGAGATCGTCTCGTGGAAAAACTGTAGCGCCATGTTTGAGTTGATTGTTGCCTTGGGCTCCGTTGTAGTCATTATCTGAATAGAACTTGGCGAAGAAAGTAAGCCAAGCAGTGAGAAAATCCAGGTGCCGCCGCAGGTCCTGCTCGGAGTCCTCGGATTCTTCATGATGAAGCTCTGGAGGGAAT
>NZ_QDAE01000060.1 GCF_003075455.1 Arthrobacter sp. Bz4 | reverse complement strand
TGTCGGTGACGGTCGAAAATTGAGCCATTGTGACGGTTGAAAACTGAGCCACCTGTTCCGAACGATTGGATGGGTGATTACTGTGGAGGATTGGGCGCTTATTAGGCGGTTGCATCTGGCTGAGGGTGAGTCGATGAGATCGATTGCTAGCCGGCTGGGTATTTCAAGGAACACGGTCGCGAAAGCGGTCCAGGCCGCTGATCCGCCTAAGTATGAACGGACGCCGCAGGAGTCCGCTATCAAGGCGGTGGAACCGAAGATCCGGGCTCTGTTGAAGGACAATCCGCGGTTGCCGGCGACGGTGCTCGCCGAGCGGGTCGGGTGGTCCGGGTCGCCGGCGTGGTTCAGGGAGAACGTGGCCCGGATCAGACCGGAATACGCCCCGGCTGATCCCGCGGACCGGATCAGTTATGAGCCCGGGGACCAGGCGCAGTGCGATCTGATGTTCCCGCCGGTGAGGATCCCAGTCGCAGGTGGCGAGCCGAGGGTGTTGCCGGTGCTGGTGATGGTGTGTTCGCATTCACGGTTCATCACGGCCACGATGATCCCGTCCCGCACCACCGGGGACCTGCTGGCGGGGATGTGGGTGCTGATTAGCGGCCTCGGGGCTGTCCCTCGCCGGCTGATTTGGGACAACGAGTCCGGCATCGGACGCCGCAATTCTTACGCCGCCGGCGTGTCAGCGTTCGCCGGGGTGTTGGCCACGAGGATCGTCCAGGTCAAAGCCTATGACCCGGAGTCCAAGGGCATTGTGGAACGAGCTAACGGATACCTCGAGACGTCCTTCTTACCAGGAAGGTCCTTCTCCTCGCCGGAGGACTTCAACACCCAGCTCACCGCCTGGCTTGAGTTAGCCAACACCCGAGTGGTCCGGCGCATCGGTGCCCGCCCGATCGACTTGGTGGCCGCGGATCGGGCCGCGACGCTGGCGTTACCGCCGGTGGAACCGATCACGGGTTTCCGTGCCAGGGTGCGGTTGCCCCGGGATTACTACGTCCGGGTCGCCTCCAACGATTACTCCGTTCACCCGCAAGCCATCGGCCGGTTTGTGGACATCACCGCTGACCTCACCACGGTCCGGATCAGTCTGGACGGCCGGACGGTCGGGGCCCATGCCCGGTGCTGGGGCACGGGGCAGACCCTCACCGACCCTGCCCATGTCCAGGAAGCGAGAGTGCTCCGGGAAGCATTCCAGAACCCTCACCGACCAGCCCAGGAACCAGATGGAACCCTACGGGATTTAGGTGACTACGACCGGGCATTCGGTGTGGTCCTGGACGCAACACCGGTGCTCTCATGACCGGGGTGAAGGACATAGTCGGGCAGATTGAGTACTACTCGAGGGCGATGAAGGCACCCCGAATCCGGGAGTCCGCGACCAGACTCGCCGAGCAGGCACGCGAGGGCCATTGGTCGCACGAAGAATACCTCGCAGCGGTCCTGTCCCGGGAAGTCGCAGCCCGTGAAGCTTCAGGAACCGAAACAAGGACCCGGGCTGCGGGGTTCCCGGCCCGTAAATCGTTGGAGGACTTCAACTTCGACCACCAACCTGACCTCCGGCGCGACAAGGTCGCCCACCTGGGCACCGGCGCGTATCTCGCTGAAGCATCCAATATCGTCCTTCTGGGCCCGCCGGGAACCGGGAAAACCCACCTTGCCACCGGGCTCGGCATCCGCGCGACCCAACAGGGCTACCGGGTGCTTTTCGCTACCGCAACGGATTGGGTGACCCGACTCCAAACCGCCCACCAGAACGGTAGGCTGCCGCAGGAGTTGCTGAAACTACGCCGCTACGGGCTGATCATCGTCGATGAAGTCGGCTATATCCCGTTCGAACAAGACGCCGCGAACTTGTTCTTCCAAC
>NZ_QDAE01000059.1 GCF_003075455.1 Arthrobacter sp. Bz4 | reverse complement strand
TTCTCTTACAACGCAGGATGCTGAACCAATCCTTGTTGGTCTTGTTATCTTGAAGCGATGCCGTGCTGGTTAAGCGCGAAGACGTAGGCGGGGTTATTGTGTTTGATCCCTGTTCCGGTGTCCGTTGAAACAGGGTCGTCATCCAAGCCGATGTCAGCTCGTCTTAGCCAGAAAGCCCAGCAATAGCCATGCCCTTTATCGACGGCGCCATGTTTTGAGGGGAACCGGATTCCCATCGGGTATGACCCGTCGTCAAGGATTTGTTCTCTGATCCAGGATCCAAGGACCGTTGTCACCTCTCGTCGGCCACTTGTGACTTCGGCTAGAGTCAGGGAGTCCTCGACGTCGATGCTGTACAACAGGCTACCGAGAGCACCATTGAGAGCTCCCAGGGTGTCGGCATGGGAAATATCGACCCAATGACCTTCCTCAAAATTTAGGGTGTAGAGCAAGCGCCCGTCACGCCAGTTCGCCGGTATCCATCCAGGAGCCATGTGCCCGTTGGCGTGCCATTGCTCTTCAACTTCCTGCCTAATAACTTCAATCGATTCATCAAAAAAAGCAGCTGTTTTCTTGAGGTACTGTGCATGTGAGGCGGTCATCCGCGCCCAAGACAAGGCCTCAAGAAACGCAGTCTTCGGATCCTCGGCCGCGTATATTGTGCGCCCAGGTGTGTCGAAGCGGTACCACTGAGACCGATCATCGCTGAGAAGACCGCGCTCTTGTGGGTTTAGAGGGCCGTACGATTCTTTGGCCACGCGATAAGCCGCGACCGGTCCAGCTACGAGGGCGAGACCGGTCCTTGCACAGGTTCGCATCAACCGATGAACCCGTCGTCAACCATCGCCGCGGCCGCTGATGCTGTCTCGCGATATTTATCGGCTCGGATGGCGTCAATGGGTGAGTCGTGGTCCAGCCAAGGGTTGCTCCGATGAACCACATACGCGCGACGTGTTCACCTTCGGCATCGGAAACGAGGATCCACTGTGCGTAGGCAAACTGGAGTCGTTTCACCGCCGACGCGTTGGGGGTGGGACCGTCTTGCTGTGCCCACTTGTAGCTGATTTTGCGGTCTTTACTCCCGGCCAATGCGGCGACGAGAGTAGCGCCAAGTGAAGCGTTTAGGCGCCGGACGATCTCGCGTATACCGAGGCGTGCTGTTCTGGCGTGTGCTGTTCCTGTAGTTGTAGCGATATTCATGGTGTGCTGGCTCCTTGTTGACAACTACTAATCTACTCTCTTCCGTCAATAAAGCGACAAAAAATCTACTCGGATCACTAAAATGGGCAGCATCTAGGACGAACTACATTGCTGGGTCGGAGGGCGACGCACCAGATGTTATCGGCGTTCCGTTGATCTAATGGAGTTGTCAGTCAAACCTTCAGCAGTCCCTGGTGCTATGCGTAGTTGATGGAGATCGGGAGCTCTGCGAGGCCGTTCTTGGTCACTTTGCGAAACAAGCCTTATTTAAAGGTCGGCGGCAGATTTGGACGGTTCCCGTCGTCCTACTAGCTTATTGATCCACGTCTTCACCATTCCAGTGCCTGCTCCTACAAACGGTGCGGTACCGGCCGTTTCGTGATCGATGTGAAGCTGGTCAGCTGCGTCGCTGAGTACTCGCGGGTGTTCCCATTCGAGAGCATCCTGCTTGAACAGGTTGCCGACTGCTCTTGACCCTACAAGGGTCAGTGTTGGGGCGGCAAAGGCCAGAATCAAGATCCATACAGCTACGGGCTCCAATACGGCGAGATCGCCTTTCGGTATGCCGCTGACAAAGCCAGCAAGGCCGATTAGTAAAAATGTTCCTACCGAAAATGACAGTATCCCCGCCGTGGTTAGGTTGTTGTCCTTCAAGATCGTGAGGTCAGCTTTCGCGCGTGACAGGTCCTGTCCCTCGAGGTAGTGACGCACTATTTTTCGACGTCGAACGATAATGCTGGCGGCACCGTAGATCCCCACAGGCAAAGCCAGCATGACACCTAGTGTGCCCCATGGATCAAGGCCCTGGGCTTGGAGGGCATCAAACGTGACGGACGGCGCTAGCT
>NZ_QDAE01000058.1 GCF_003075455.1 Arthrobacter sp. Bz4 | reverse complement strand
GAATCTCAATGATGTTGTCAACGAATTATTTGGGTTGCTTCTCCGGTGTCCTGGCCCGCTCGGGGCCAGGACACCGGAGGGCCTCTAGCCCGTCCAGCCCAGGTATGGCCTGCGGTCTGCGTCCGGCAGTTCGCCTGCCGTTGCGGGCAGGACCTTAGGGCCGTCGGACTGTCCCATCAGCCAGTGGAAGAACACTTCGGACGTGAGCGCTTCGAAGCACGCGGCCTGACTGCGGAACCAGTGCTCGTGCGTGTCGCCCTCAACGTAGGTTCCGTAACCGAAAAGTTCCTCGGAATCGTCGCGGGCGCGGGCCACGGCGAAGACGATCAGCGGCCAGGCTCCGGCATCCCATCCCTCAGATCCCCAGTTCGGCAGGGCTGACCAGCCGGAATCTTCGAGGGTTTCCATCCAGTCATACCCATCCCCCATCCGATCATCGGCGGGAAGTCCGGGGACGGTGACGGTTTCGTCGGTATCGGTGGTGTTCGTACGGGTCATTATTCCAACGCTCATGCGGTCGCTCCTCTAGTTCACAGGGCGGGAAACGTTCAGTGACCAGCACCCGTTCCCTCTTCCCCACCATGTTTTTTGCCTGCTGGCGGAGCTTGCGGAGCTGTGTCCGACGGAGGCGGTGCCAACCTGTTAGGGCAAGCGGTCGGGAGTTGGTGAGGAAATAAGCGACGTAGGAGCGCCGAGGCGAGTCACGCCCGCGCCGCCGGCCACAGGCCGGTTGAACAGCCGGAGCGGGCACGTAGAATCCAACGGACAGCAGCAAAAAAATGAAAGACAATGCTTCTACTGCCCGAGCGACAGCGAGGACCTTCCTGATCCGGGAAACGCCCCAAACGTTTCTGTCATGGCCGCGACGGCGTTTCCTAGGCGGGCGACGGACTGGGGTTTCCTGGCGGCTCGTAGGCGGTTCCATCGCGGAGCATAGCCCACAGGACGTTGAGCCGGCGTCTGGCCAGGGAAAGCACGGACTGAACGTGAGTCTTGCCTTCTGCACGTTTGCGGTCGTAGTAAGTCCTGGACGCGGTCGAACTTCGCAGACTCGACATAGCCGCCATGTAACAGGCCCGAAGAAGACGCCGGTCATATCGCCTCGGTCTGTGGTGGTTGCCCCGTATCCGACCGGAATCTTTCGGCGCCGGCGCGAGACCCGCGACTCCGGCAAGCCGGTCGACGCTTTCGAAAACGGACAGATCACCGCCTATAGCGCCAAGGAATTCCGCTCCGAGCAGGGGTCCGAAGCCTGGCATGCTGAGCATGATCTCTGCCTGGTGGTGTTCGCGGAAGCGCTCGGCTATCAGCGTGTCCAAGGCGTCGATCTGGTTCTGAATATCCAGGACTTCCTGCGCGAGCTCGGCGACCATCGGCGCACCGATCCGCTGGGCGGCAACGGTGGTGTACTGGGATTTCGCGGCCGTTACGGCCCTTTCTGACACATCGGCGCTGCTGCGGGCGCCCTGGCTACTAAGCCAGGCGTGAAGGCGTTTCTGTCCGAGCCGACGCAGCGCATCGGGGGTCTGGTATCTCGTGAGCAGCAACAGCCCGGCCTTGGATCTGCTGTAGTCAAAGGCCTGTTCGAGGGCGGGAAAGTATTCCAACAACTGTGCACGCAAGCGGTTGATCGCGCGAGTGCGGTCGCAGGCCTTGTCCGTGCGGCGGGCGGTAAGGATCCGCAGATCCACGCTGATGTCATCCCCGGTACGAACCGGTTGCAGATCCCGACGCATCCGGGCCTGGTCAGCGATCACCGCGGCATCCTTCGCATCGGTCTTGCCGTCCCCACGGTAAGTCCTAGAAGCGTGATGTACCGTGCGTCCTGGAATGTAGAGCACGTGCTGGTCATGGGCTACAAGCAGTGCGATCAGCAGTGCAGCCCCACCGTGGTTCAGATCCACGCCCAAACCACCTCTCCCCCACTATCAAGCGCCGCGACGCTTCCCATCAAATCCAGCAGATCTGTCTCGTCATTGGCCACCCTCTGAGAGAACAAACGGGCTCCCTCAGCGTCAATGACCACGCAGTGGTGATGGGTTTTGCCGGCGTCTATCCCGGCCCACAGTTGCGACAAAGCGCTCTCCCTTCATCGTTCGAATATGAAGCCCAGCAGATAACCTCGCCGTCGTGTCCTTATCCAGCGATCATCTTCTTGTCGCGTCTCTCAATCAGCGGTCGGGCCATCGTCGAAGCAACAGGCGGCCAATCCTTCGAAGCCGTGACAACCGTCCGGCACAGCAGCAAAAGCCATACCCATCACCCCTGGGTAGCCAAGACACTACAACTGCCCTGCAAACTACCTGCTCAACAACATAAGGACAGCAGCAAAAAAGA
>NZ_QDAE01000057.1 GCF_003075455.1 Arthrobacter sp. Bz4 | reverse complement strand
TAAGTCAGGCGACGGGTGAAGCTTACTGGGACCAGATCAACGCGATCATCCAGTCGCATGCAGCCGAACGCGAAGTTTGGCTGGTACTAGGCGCATGCCTATCGAAGTCAGCGCTCAGTGACGAGCTCGCGAAGGAAAGTCCCACGCCCAGAGCGTTGCAGGTACACGCGCTTCTAACGGCAGCATGGAGCTCCGCCCGACAGTGCGGGATCCGGCTCAGGGTCCACTGCTCGGAATGACATCTGTGCGTCCGTTGCCTAAGATTATTCGGCTACGGAACGTGGTTGAATTTAGATTCAATGTGTAATTGACCCTAATCACAAACTTTTGAGTCCGGTTCCTATGTCGTGCACTCAAGGAGTTTCCGGAAATAGAGAAACCTGCTAGCGGGCGCGTGCTGGAGCGATTTAATGATGCACGCTCAATCTGATGTTCCAAAAGAGCCGATCACGCCTCTGTTCCTTAGCCCTGGCTAGCGATTGGTGAAAGCCGGATCACATTGGCTTGCGCGCGTGCTGTCTAGAAGCTATCGGGCCGCCAGTCCGATAGATACCTGTCCGCGAGTTGGAGAACTTCGTCGTCTCCCAGTGCTCTGCGCGCGTTACCGACGACCTCCTCTACTGCGGATTCAGATCCGAACACCTGGACGAGAAGGTCCCAAGCGAGACGATCTTCAGATCTGACCTGTCGGGAGCCCGTCGATTGTGATCGTGCAGTGGACCTAAGCGAGTGCAGTACCGCCCGTAACAGAAGGGGGTCGTCACTTGGCTTGAGCGGCGTTTCGCCTGTGACGGTCTGGACGGCGTCGTAGATGCGCCAGGCGTCCCATTCGCGCGACGGCTCGGCTGGCGGAGTTTGCTGGAGGCGTGCGACAAACTCCTCATGGATTCGCGCTGCAAACTCTTCACTGACGAGTTTGTGACCCGCGCCTTCGCGGTAGCCCATGCCGTGGATGAAGTCGAGCTGAGACGAGTACGTCTCGATGCCCTCGAGGATCTGCGCGACCAGCGCTTCTCGCTCTGCCTCATCCTCTACGCGGCGGAGGAGTCGAAGGACGACGCGGCCAACGGTGATGTCGCGGCGTCCGATGTCGAAAAAGCCTCGCTGTTTCTTCTCGGGAATGGCGTCGATGAGGTTCAGCAGTGTGATTGATCCTGGGACGATCATGTCGGTCGTGAATCTTGCTTCGTAGGAGGTAAGGCCTTCGAGAACGGATTCGAGCTGCTCAGGGTCCAATCCAGTCAGATACTCCTTGAGCCCTGCTCCGTCGCTCAGACGTTCAAAGGCCTGCTCGGAGTTTCGGAACGCGACGAGTTCGTCTGGTGCGACTCGGTCGAAGTAGAGGTTGAGGAAGTCGATGTGGGCCATCCGGTGTGCGGTTCGCCAGGTGCTGAGCCAGTCGGATCCATAGTGATTGTTCTCGATGTATTGAAGCGCGACTGGGAACACGCGGGTGAAGAGCGCCCGGATCACTTCGTCGTCATCAGGGAAATTCGCGAGCAGTGCAGCAATGGTCTTCTGGGCCCGTTCGTCCTTGCGCCCCATGATGTCGCGTGTGCTCGTGAGCTCGCTCCGAAGCTTCGATAGTTGCTGGATAAGTTCAGGGCGGAAGACGCGAAGCGCCTCCATTGCGAGAAGGTCGACAAGATCGACTTCATTGCCGAGGCTCTTAATCGTTGACCTGGCGGAGATTGCGTACCGCGTAACATCGCGCATGTTGAAGAACAGCGGGTCGATCACTTCCCAGAAGACGTCAGCCCATCGGCTGTCATCAAGTGTGGCGTTCGCGACGGGGGTGAGGATGCGATTTAGCTCTTCGAAGATCTGAGACCGAAGCAGCTTCTCCGGTGCCTGCGGCACATCGAAACTGACCTGCACGATCTTCTCGAGGTATGCCCGTCCGGGGATGCCGTCTTCGGTGAGGGCTTGCTCCACGCGTTCTCTGTCGAAAGCCAGCACGTAGATGATGTTCGGAAAGCTAGCCGTCAGACGGACGAGTTTGAAGATCTCGCGTATCTCGACGGTGGTGAGGCGGTCGATGTCATCGATGACGACCACGATGGGTTGAATGAGTGCGGCGAGCTCCTTTGTAATTTCCTCCCGCACTTTCTTCGCGCTGCGGTCCGCGTTCGTCGTGTCGGCCAGTCCACTGAGCGCAGCTGCGGCCGCTTCTCCTGCGGCCGCTGCACCCGGGAGTGGAATGAACTGAGACACAGGTTTGAGGATGCCGGCGTACTGAGCGAGCCAGTCCGCAGTCTTCCCGAAGCGGCTCTTGTTACGGACGTTGAGCTCTGCTCCGATCTCGGTGAAGAAGAAGTTGACGAGCTGGTTCGAGCCGGAGAACATCCAAGGGTTGAAGTCGACGACAGTGAGAGCGGGCTCGGTCTCAAACTGTTCGCGCATCAGATTGATGAATGAGCTTTTGCCGTGCCCCCACGGTCCCAAGATGCCCACCACGAGTCCCTGGCCCGCGTCGAGTTCCCG
>NZ_QDAE01000056.1 GCF_003075455.1 Arthrobacter sp. Bz4 | reverse complement strand
GGTGGGGTCGGCCATCGTTGGGTTTTGGGTTTAGTTCAGTGCGGTGACTCCTTTCCCTGCCAGGGCTTGGGTGAGACGGATGGAATCGCCGTTAGTTTGGCAGACGTGGGCGTGATGCAGGAGCCGGTCCACGGTGGCGGTGGCGAGGGTTTTGGGCATGAGCTCGTCGAAACCGGCGGGGTGGAGGTTGGAGCTGATCGCGATGGAGCGTTTTTCGTAGGCTGCGTCCACGACCCGGTAGAGCCCTTCGGCGGCGTCCGTGGCAACCGGAAGCAGTCCGATGTCGTCGATAATCACGAGCTCGGCGCGCAGGATCCGGGTTACGGCCCGGGTGACGCTGTCATCGGTGCGGTGCGCGCGGATCAAAACGCCGAGGTCCTCAAGCCGGAACCATGCCACGCGCATCCCGGCTTCCACGGCTTGCTGGCCCAGGGCTTCAAGGAAGAACGTTTTTCCGGTCCCGGAGGGCCCGCAGACGACGAGGTTCTCTCGTCGGGTGACCCATTCCAAGGTTCGCAGCGCTTGTTGGGTCGGGGCGGGGATGCAGGATGCGTCGGGGTCCCAGGCGTCGAAGGTTTTCCCGGTGGGGAATCCTGCTGCTTTGCGCCGGTTGGCGAGCATGGACCGTGCCCGGCCGGCGGTTTCCTCAGTGAAGAGGGCCTTGATGACCTCGACCGGTTCCCAGCGCTGCGCTTTCGCTGTCGCGATCAGTTCCGGTGCCAGGGCCCGGGCGTGCGGCATTTTCAGCTGACGCATCAGCGTCTCCAGGTCGGCAGGCAGCGGCGGCGCGGCGGTGTTAGTCGTGATGACGGGGCTCATCGGGTGTCCTCCGGTGCGGTGATACCGGTGATACCGGTGGTTGGCGTGATCGTGGGGTTACCGATTGCTGCCCAGGCACCTGTGCCTTGAGTCAGCGAGGTTGTTTCGTTCGCGGTGTGTGTGGTGGTGCGTTTGTTGGTGGCGTTCAGGATCGAGGGAAGGTCACCGTGGGCGAACCGGCCGTGCAGTGCGGCGGTCCCGAGGGCCCGGTCCACGGCTGCAGTGCCAGCGATTTTGGCTAAGGTGACGGCTTCGGCCATTTTCACGTTCATCCGCTGCGCGCCGGCGGCCGCTGCTTCGATGAGCCAGGTCCGGGCGCCTTCCCCGAGGGTCAGAAACTCGGCCTCGTCGGCGGTGCGGGCCTTGACGGCGTAATCCCCCGGGATCCGGGTCCGGGTGCCGGGGAAGTGCTCCTCGGTGATGGCGGGGCTGCCCGGGCGGGCACGGCGGTGGCGGGCGACTTCTACCGGGCCGGCAGGCCCGTGGTGGACGATGATGATCTGTTCGCCGGGCCCGGTGCCGTGGGAGCGGACGAACACGCGGGCGCCGAGCAGGTGAGCTGGCACGGAGTACTGGCCGTTTTCGAAGGTGACCATGGGGGTGTTCTCCGGGACGGTGCGGCCGAGCCCGAACGCGATCGTATGCGCAGTCTCTGGGACCCGGTGCAGCCGGGGTTGTTCTTCGGTGAGCATGGCCGCGGGTTTACGCCGGGTGATCCGGTGTTCGCGCTGGTTCACATGATCCATGAACGCTTCGCACGCCGCTTCCAGCTCGGTGAAGGTCCCGTAGTCGGCGCGGAGGTTGGTGTCTTTGGGAACGATGTCAGCCTTGGCGAGTTTCACCGCGGCTTCGACCCCGCCCTTACTCGCCGGGTCCGCGGGCTGGCAGGTCAGCACGGTGACACCGTAATGGCGGGCGAACTCCAGGGTCTGCTGGTTTCGGACCGGGACCCCAGCGACATGGGCGGTGGTCACGGTTTTCTCGTTATCGGTGAGCACATACGTCGGTGCTCCGCCCAGGATCCGGAAGCACCGGTCCAGAGCGGCGAACACGCTCGGTGCGGTCCTGTCTTTCAGTGGGATCACGATCCGGAACCGGGACCAGGCTAACCAGGCGACGAACAAGACGGTCTTCACCCCGTTGATGCGCGGTCCGTCGCCGAAGTCGTACTGCAACCACATACCGGGTTCGGTGATCCACGGCCGGTGGACCCGAGTGTGTCCGAGCCGCCAGGCGGCTTTGACCTGCGCGATCGCCCGCCGGGTGGATCGTTCGGAACCCTCATAGCCGAGGGCTACGAGCTTGTCGTGGGCTTTATCGGCGCGGATGCGGCCCTTGGATTCCTGGACCCATTCCTCAATCTTGGGCAGAAACGCGTCGGTGACCCGGTCTCGGGCGGCTGGTTCGGCGATCGGACGGCCGGCGTCACGTGCCGCGACATGCTTAGCGACAGTGTGATGCGAACAGCCCGTGAGCTCCGCTGTTGCTCGTAGCGAACCTGTCAGGTCGTAGGCAGCAAGAATTTCCATGATTTCTCCGTCAGACTTCATACAAGGGGTCTCTTCCTCGGTCAGGTTTGATGCGATTCGACACCGTCATCAAACCCCAGGAAGAGGCCCCGTACCGCTTAACACGCGGCAGGAACAGTAAGGAAGTGGGCAGACCTCATGGCCACCGGTGGGCAGTTCTACTGGCCGTCAGTGGGCACTTTCGTGGCCGCCTACGGGCAGTTTTGCATGGCCGCTAAC
>NZ_QDAE01000055.1 GCF_003075455.1 Arthrobacter sp. Bz4 | reverse complement strand
TCTGCGCGAAAGGGAACTTGGAAGTCCGTCCCGCATGATGCCGGCGGGCATCTCGCTCTGTCGGGTAACCGCAAAACGTCACAAAGTGACTCTTCCGGGAAGAGCCTCCGATCCAAAGTTAGTTAACTGGCCCCACCACACACACCACAGCCCGTGTACCAATGAGTACAAGGGCCGTTGTCATGCTCTGGAGGACTAGACGCTAGAACGAATACTCGTAGCTCTCCGTCTGGCCGTAAGTAGGGTTGTAGATAATCGTCCCGCCCTCAGCTGGCAGGTCGAGGACCAGCTTCCCAGTGACCTTTTCTCCAGGGCCAATTTCAGTTGGCAACGTGTCCTGATCGGGCAGGCAATAAAAACCAGCAATTGTTCCAACGTCGCCGTTAAAAGTCGTTCCCTCCTCAGAAATGAAACCAAACGCCGCCGGATTGGTTGGAACGTCCATATCCAGACCAGCCTTCGTTTCAAAAGTCATCGAGATAGCGAACATGTATCCGTTTTCTGACGGCTCCTCGGGACGTTCCGTACACACAACGGGTTCAATCGCATCGACTGTGAAGGAGAGGACTGTCTCCCCATCTCCAGTGACGAGCTCTCCCACATTTCCAATCGCGCTGATGAAGTTTCCACGGTCACTAATCTCAGAACCTTCCTCAGTGGGTTCAGGCTCAGGAGTGGTTGTCTTCTCAATGGGAGCTACGCTTGGGGCTACAACGGGAGCAAGCGTCGTCGCAGTAGCTGTAGGTGTTTCATCCGCCGCTGAGGACTCCGCTCCTCCACATGCTGTCAACGCTAGGACACTGAACAGGGCAACGCCGAGTATCTTCTTATTCAATTTCTGGCTCAACTTCCTTGGGGAACACCCCACCTAAGGCGGATGTTTCCCCCGCTAAAACCAAAGGTAATCGTTAAAACCTAAGCGAACAACTTCCGAAGGTATCGATTGGGATAAGGGAGGGAATGTCCACAAAATGTCACAACCCCGCTCCAGACCCACAAACTAGGTCCACTGGTCAGCAGGGATGAATTCCTTTACGATCCCCCTGAAACTTGGCTCCCTCGGAAGCTTCCCCGGACTCACCCTCCATCGCACCTTCATCCGAACAATCGTAGTTCTGGTAGCTTTCTTATCCATCCCGATGGCCAAGACCATGTGGACATTCCTCGCCTCGGGGTAGTCCCGCAGAACCGCACCAATTCGAGCAACCTTGCTACTGCACTCGGGTGAAGGGGAATCCATGATGGCTTTGTGATGCTGTATCCGACCACTCATACCCAGCACGACACATTCGGCCTGCCCACCTACAGCGTGCGAGTCCGCTGGCGATCGGACGCCTACATCCTCGCATAGTGTCGGCCCCGACCAGCCACTCCTTGGGACCTGTCACGCCTCGACACCATGCAGGAGTGTGCAGATCAACTGACCGATATTTAGTTACTCTCCGGCAACACATTCAGCAGTCACCCACCAAGAGCCTGAGACCTCCTCGCAGACGCCCGTTGAATCGCTAGAGGTGACGGTGTGAAAGCAATCGAAATCGATGTTCATTTCTAGGCCCGGTCTTCGACAAAGTTTCCCTGGAAGTAGCGAGCTGCGCGTGTCTCGTCAATACTTTGCGCCAGCCGCTTCATTCGTTCCAATTGGCGTCCCCTCACAATGTGTCCAGCACGGTTCCATTCCCCAATCGGTCCCGGAATGTTCGTGACTTTCACTATGTGTAGCGGGGTCGGATCTAGCCTTTAATGGCAGCCGCTATAGGCCGACCTGAGGGCACTAAAAGTTCCGATAACCTTCGTGACTTGAGTGATGCGGTTGACTCTGTTGGCGATCGTCGAGACTTTGGGTGAGCTCGAGGATCTGAGAACTTCGCTACCCGCGTCGACTGCCGACTGCCCATACCCCGCCACTTGGTTTTGATCCGGCATTGGGAAAATAGATTGGGTTGCAGCGATGTCTAATGCTGATTTGAGGCAGGCCTTATTGGTTTTCACGATATTGCATGCATCTTCGAATCCGGGGCCTTGATCACAGATGCTTTGAGCGGATGCAGTCGCCTGGGAATAAGATCCTCGAGCGTCGTCTAGATCAGATGCTGGCGAGAATGGACTTCCATCGCAGTTGCCGATCGTCCACATTGAGCTTCCCGTGATCTGGCCATTAAAGGTCCAAGGGCTTGCCAGTACCGATCCGCAGGCTAGTCCCACCCCGTCCGACGGGTGCGGACCTTCAGGGGACCCCCAATCGAAGTGGTCGGCGTCCACTAGGCACGGGCCAGTATTCCAATTGCAGGCATACACAAATGGCGGTTGCCCCTGGATGTTTCTTGCACTGCCACGAAGCTGAGCACTGCTTGTCGGGTCTGTGGAGAGTACGGAGCCGACACGATCAAAATTGGCTTCGATACCGATTGAGCTGTTTCCAGCTAGCGTAATCGCTGTTCCTCCCGCATTAGAAATCTTGGTGTCCGTAAGATCACCATTTGAATTGCTAAAAACTAGTGGAGAAGATGAGTAGTACATGTTCAGGAATGTTGCTGCAATGGTGGCTCCGTCGGTGTTGATGCCTTCCCAATCGCTGGCAGCCGGTTTAGTGGCAGTCCCATCACCGTTCGTATCCCCACCCACGGAATCATCCTTCGAAGACGTAAAGACCACAGGACTGCCCGCAATACCATTGACCTTCAACGCACCACCAACCACCAAACCAGGCCGGACGAAC
>NZ_QDAE01000054.1 GCF_003075455.1 Arthrobacter sp. Bz4 | reverse complement strand
TGGAGAAGCGATCGGTATCCCGGATACCGTTCCCGCCGTGATGGCCGCATTCGAGGCCCAGCTCATCGGTCTGGCCTGCAAGACCACGGTGGCGAAGTTTTACCGCCAGGCCCAACGGTTACGCGACATCTTCCACCCAGAATCGATCACCCTGCGGCACCGGAAGGCTCTCCAGGACCGTCGCGTGTATCTGGACCCGGCGCAGGACGGGATGGCCTGGCTCCAAGCCTTCCTGCCCACCGAACAAGCCGCCGGGATCTTCCACCGCGTCGACACCGCAGCCCGTAACCTGCAAGGCCCCGACGAATCCAGGACCCTCACCCAACTCAGGGCCGACGTCCTCGTGGATGTCCTCACCAGTGCCGGACCCACCGGACACATGAGTGACGCACCCGACCCAGCTGGCCCAGCTGGCCCTGCTGGCCCTGCTGCTGCCGCTGGGACCGAACCTGGTACTGCCGCTGGGGCCGGCCCGGGTGCTGACCGGGCCGGGCCGGGAACAGCGGACCCCGAATTGCGGACGGACAGCGGATCCGGGACGAACAGCGGATCCAGTCAGCGGCGAGAGAGCAACAGCCCCAGTCAGCCGCGGGAGGCCAGCACGTATTGGGGTGTGCAGGCGAAGGTGTTCGTCACCGTCCCGGTGATGACTCTCCTCGGCGGGGACACACCGGGTGAGCTGGAAGGGTATGGTCCGATTGATCCCGAGACCGCCCGGAAGCTCGCCGGGCACGCACCATCGTTCACCAGGATCCTCACCCACCCCTTCACCGGGGCCAGGCTTGGCGCCGATGCAACCACGTACCGGGTCCCGCAGGACCTAAAGGATGCGGTCCGGGTCAGGGACGGGACGTGTCGGCATCCGGGATGTAACCGGTTGGCGGTGTTCTGCGAACTCGACCACACCACACCCTGGTCCCAAGGAGGCACAACCAGCTACGGGAATCTGGCGGCCCTGTGTAAACGCCACCACATGTTCAAAACCGAAGGCTACTGGCACTACCAACAACCCGACCCCGGCACCATCATCGCGATCTCACCACTCGGCGAAACCTACCTCACCACAGCAGACCCACCACCAGCACCACCAGCCCCAGACCCAGACCCGGACCCTGACCCTGCACCCTTCTAGTGATCTGTTGCGGCTAGCGACGCCTGTCGGTAAAGGCACAGTGGCGACGACCTTTTTGCCCACACGCGCTGCCCGCACGCGCGTCTCGAGCCCACCGCTCAACTGTGAGATCGGACGACTTGCCATGCCCAGGCCGCCACGCCCTCAGCCCACCAGAACTAATCGATCGACGGCAAGGACGAGCGTCAGGGCGTGCATGTGATTCCTATCACCTAATTAGCTAATAACGCTCGTCTTTGGCATAGTCGGGCGCTGCACTCAGCAAATTCCAAGAAAAATGTGAGAGGACCCCGTCATGCCCGACCAGACATTCCAAATCATCGCGATGGTGATCTATATGAGCGCCATGCTCGGAATCGGATGGTATGCCTTCAGGAAGACCTCGGATCTCGACGACTACATGCTCGCCGGCCGTGGACTCAAACCGGGTGTGGCAGCCCTCAGCGCCGGAGCCTCAGACATGTCAGGGTGGCTCCTCCTCGGACTACCGGGAGCCATTTATGTGTCGGGTTTGATCGAAATCTGGATAGCCATCGGTCTGACCGCCGGCGCATGGCTGAACTGGAAATTTGTCGCCCCAAGACTACGCAGCTACACCGAGGTCTCGAACAATTCGATTACGGTGCCAAGTTTCCTTGAGAACAGGCTGAAAGATAAGTCACGGATCCTGCGGGTCGTTTCCGGAATCATCATCCTCGTGTTCTTCACCTTCTACGTCTCATCCGGGATGGTGGCGGGCGGACTCTTCTTCGAAAGCTCCTTCAACTCCAACTACACCGTCGGCATGATCATCGTCGCCGCGATTACCATCGCCTACACCCTGTTCGGCGGCTTCATGGGAGCAACCTACACCGACGTTGCCCAGGGCGTGCTGATGCTGGTGGCCCTGATCCTCGTTCCGATCATCGGCCTCATTGAGGTAGGCGGCTTCGGGGGCCTGACCGATTCCATCCGCGAGGTCGATCCTTCCTTCCTGAACATCGTCGCCGGCGGTTCAACGGTAGCCATCATTTCGGCGGCATCCTGGGGTCTCGGCTACTTCGGACAGCCCCACATCATCGTTCGGTTCATGGCGATGCGCACCCCTCAGGATGCAGTTGCCGGACGCCGGATTGGTGTGGGCTGGATGGTCTTGACCGTTATCGGCGCCATCTCCACCGCACTGGTCGGCATCGCCTACTTCCAGCAAAACCCGAACCTGTCACTCACCGATCCGGAAGCAGTGTTCCTCGACCTGTCGCAGGCCTTCTTCCACCCCTTCGTGGCGGGCATCATCCTCGCGGCAGTTCTCGCGGCAGTCATGAGCACCATCTCCTCACAGCTCGTGGTTTGCTCATCGGCACTCGTTGAAGACCTCTACAACATGGTCTCCAAACGCACCCTGACCAACAAGCAGGGCGTTGTTCTTGGCCGTCTCGGCGTCCTGGTCGTGGCTGTTGTCGCAATTGTCCTGGCCTCCGGCCGCAGCGAGTCAATCCTCTCCCTAGTCGCCTTCGCGTGGGCTGGCTTCGGTGCCGCATTCGGTCCGACCGTTCTGCTGGCCCTGTACTGGAAGAAGCTCAGCATGCCTGGCGCCCTCGCCGGCATGGTTGCTGGCGCCGTCGT
>NZ_QDAE01000053.1 GCF_003075455.1 Arthrobacter sp. Bz4 | reverse complement strand
CAGCTTTGGATCGAGCCTGTACATAAAGGCCGCCATCGCGTCCCGGTTCACGGGAGTCAACGGACGGTACGTCCGGGCGCCATTGCCTTCGACCCAACCCGTAGAAATACCCTGACTCGCTAGCCACGCCATCTCCTTATAAAACAACTGAGTGGTCGACACATCCACGAAGGGCGACACCGACGGCGCGACGAACTCAGGACTACCAGACAGCCTGTACATAAAGGCCGCCATCGCGTCCCGGTTCACGGGAGTCAACGGACGGTACGTCCGGGCACCATTGCCTTCGACCCAACCCGTAGAAATACCCTGACTCGCTAGCCACGCCATCTCCTTATAAAACAACTGAGTGGTCGACACATCCACGAAGGGCGACACCGACGGCGCGACGAACCCATTTAGTTGGGGCTGTTGGTCTTCGTGAATAACCTGTAGCGACTTGGTGGAGGACACGATAGTCGCTGGAGGAGCCATGGTGGATTCAACGGCGTGAACCGTTGACATGCCCAGTACCATAAGCAACACCACCAATGCCGCAGCGAACGAAGCCACTATCTTCTGATGGTGCTTCGACTTGGTAGCTATCATGTTCTTCCCCGACCTGCTGATTAGCTTTTTACGGACTCGACCAATCGAGTCGATTATTCGAAGCATTCAGAATTGTGACTCGTTGTTGGGAAATCTAGCATCCGACTAGGTTCCTGATAAGCCTATTTGGCAATCTATTCCGAGACGGTTCGAAAGGGATTGCCCCCGGTTTTGTTGATTCCTCGACCTAGCGAGCTGAGGGGCAGCGGGTCTGAGAGGTGTGCTCGCTTCATTCTTGGCCGACCGCCAGTGGCTGGTTTCAAGGCAGTTGCGCCTCCGCGACGTGCTCGAGAAGCCACCTAACGGCTTCTGCCTCGTCGGTGAAGAACTGGGTCGGAGTTGCAGAAGTATAGGCGAAAGCGGTCATGACCTTGCTTACCTGGTCCATTCCCAGCACCGCTGTCTTCGACGAACACGTATCTTCAATCAGGAGCTCCCGGGCCTCCCGCGTGATCCGTTTCACTGACCCTATGTGCACCAGAAGCGGCCGTCTCCCGGCGCCGGAGACAGCGTCGACAGCTCCAATGGTCCCCCGCACGTCACCAGTCATGGTCACCCCCGGCGCCCAAATGATCCGGTTAGATTCCGACTCGAAACTCATCACGAACCTTCTGGCCCCAACCCCTGTGCTGTCCACAGCACTGCACACGGCGCCGACCCAGCTAGAGAATCGTTAGAATCATCGATACTCAGAAATCGAATTCTTCGCCTATGCTTTGCATGTCTCAATCTGTATTCTTTGGGGGAAATTCAAGTGACAGCACTTTCCGGGCATGACCCTGCCCAAGCTCACGCTTCGGTGAAACAAACTTCCAGTTCTGGACAGTCACGTTCCCAGGCACAAGGTCCTGTTAGGACCGCTGCACGGAAAATTATTGCCGGGGGCGCTGGCCTGCTTCTCCTAACGGTTGCTCTTTTTGCCGGGGCAACGCCCTCGGCTGCTGTCCCTGAATTCGGTCCTAGTCAAGTGAGTGCTGCGCCGAACACCTTAAATCTCACGAACAAGCAACAGATCATGGATGTCTTCGATGGCATCAATGTGTTCCGATCGAACAAGGGGCTCGACCCCGTCAACTTCAACGTCACCGCGTCGGAGGTCGCCGAAGACTGGTCCGATTTCATGGCAGCTGAACAAGTCTTTTATCACAACCCCGAATACGCACGGGATTCCAGGGTCGCGAACCGGTGGAACCGTGCAGCCGAAATCATTGCCGCGCGATGGGATACCTCGGGTCAAGCACTCGTCAACCAATGGGATGCTTCACCCGGCCATAATGCGATTATGAGCGACCCAGCGCTCAAAACGATTGGGATCGGAATCGCGATCACCGGCAACAAGGACTACAGGAACGCTCCCCGCAACTACACGATGTACGGAACCGTCAATTTCTTTACTTTCATCGACCCTCCAATCGGAACATATGCGACAGCGCAAGACTTCTTCGACGGAAACCCTTCCCTCGACGTACCGCCGCTAATCACCGTATCGACCGAATCCCCAACATGGGATGACATAACGGGGAACTACACCATTCCCGCTGTTACCGGAGTGGACTACTCCGTTGATGGAACAAAGACCAAGCCCGGCACCTACCACTCCGGATGGCGCCGAGTTAACGTCCAGGCCCAAGCGCAACCGGGATACAAAGCTCTGGGAACCATGTCTTGGTCATACATTTTCGTCCGACCTACAACGACAGTTAGACCAGCGCCCGTAGTGTTCACCGATAAGGATGGCACCGCCCTAGACACCGTGTTAATCCCGGCGACGGTCGGCGTGGAGTACTTAATCGACGGCAACCCGACACCAGCCGGAACGTACCAGGGGAAAGGCAGTGTTACCGTCACTGCAGGGGCCAAAGCTGGCTATGTCCTCGAAAGCGGAGCGACCATGCAGTGGACAACAACCTTCAAGGAGACCCCCTACCGGGTCACACCTGCAGCAGTGGTCTTCACTGATAAAGACGGCACCGCCGAGGACACCGTGAGGATCCCGGCCACTACCGGCGTGGAGTACTCAATCGCGGGCAACGCACGAGCAGCGGGAACCTACCCTGGCAAAGGGGCGGTCACTGTTACCGCACGCGCGAAGACCGACTACGTCCTTCAAAAGGGTGTAACCGCTCAGTGGACGACCACTTTCAGCAGCGCCAAAGTCCCTTATGCGGCTCCGAAGGTCTCACCATTCGCCGACGTCTCCACGAACCAGCTCTTCTACAAGGAGATGTCCTGGCTCGCATCCCAAGGCATCAGCACCGGCTGGAAAGAACGCAACGGCACCAACACCTACCGGGCCCTCCAACCAGTCAACCGCGACGCAATGGCCGCATTCCTCTACCGAGCCGCCGGCTCCCCCGACTACACGCCCCCGAAGATCTCCCCCTTCGCTGATGTCTCCACCAACCAGCTCTTCTACAACGAAATGTCCTGGCTCGCATCCCAAGGCATCAGCACCGGCTGGAAAGAACGCAACGGCACCAGCACCTACCGCGCTCTCCAACCCGTCAACCGA
>NZ_QDAE01000052.1 GCF_003075455.1 Arthrobacter sp. Bz4 | reverse complement strand
CCCTCTTAACCGGCTAATGACGTCGTTTCTGCAGGTCAGCGACACGCCATGCCATTTGTCTTCACAAGTGATCTGAATCGCTTCTGGTACATATGTTTTTCATGAGCAGCGATGGCGATCTGCGGCTTGAGGAACACGACGGCGGCTGGGCGTTGGCCGGGCAGGCGGCGCCGCAATTCAGACTCGTGGATGAATATCTCGCCTATCTGAGAGATCGGAACTACTCCCCGAAGACGGTGCGGTCCTACGGGTATGACCTTCTGGCGTTCTGTCGGTGGCTTCTGGCCACTGGACAGCCCCTCTCGGAAGTCGGCACGGAGGTGCTGCTGGGGTTTCTACGGGCCTGCCGCGAGGCAAAAGTCCCGGGCCGGGCAGGGCCGAACGTGATCAGGCTGACGGGCCGCCGCCTCGATCAGTACGCCGCGTCGACCATCAACCGAAGGCTGGCCGCGATCTCGGGTCTGTTCGCCTTTGCCGCGATGCGGGATCCGGAGATGAAGAACCCGGTTCCCAGGGGCCGGGAGGCCCGTTGGCTGGCCTCCGGTGAGCGCAGCGGGATGCTCGCGCACACGGTCCGGCGGCAAAAGAACCGTTCCCCGCTTCGGCTGCGTGAGCCCCGCCAGCTACCCACGGCGTTGTCCCAGTCCGACGCGGCCGAGCTGTTGGCAAGTTTCCGCGCCTGGCGGGACCAGGCGATCGCTGGCTTGATGCTCTACTGCGGATTGCGCTCGGCCGAAGTGCTGGCCCTGGACGTCGCGGACGTCGACATCGGCGGCCGCTGGCTGCAGGTAATCGGCAAGGGACGGCGGGAACGACGGGTGCCTCTCGACGCGGACGTGGCTTCCGTCATCCAGGTTTACCTGCTGGCCGAGCGGCCCGAATCAGTAAGTGGCCGCCTATTTCTCGTGGCTAAAGGCCCGAACCGGGGCCAACCATTGACAGCAGCCGGGCTACGTACGGTCTTCCGGTATCACCGCGGCGTGAGCGGCATCATCGGCGGCCACCCGCACGCATTACGGCACACGTTCGGGACCGCGCTGGCCGAGGCGGGCGTGGATCTGGCGGTGATGCAGGCCTTGCTCGGCCACGCCCACGTCGACACCACGGCCCGCTATATCCATCTGGCTCCGGCCCACGTGAAAGCAGAGTTCGATGCCGCTCGCGATCGCATCCGTTCCCAGCAGTGACCCGCACGCCGCTTACCTGGAATACCTACGGCGGACCGGGCGGGGTAACACCGCCTACTTATCGGCAGCCAGGACATTTTTCCAGCGGTGGCCGGACCCGCAGGAGTGGGCGGCCGGGCCGCTGCACGCGCGTCTGTCCGCCGGGGCTGCTACCCGGCCGATCATCACTTTCCTGATGCTGCACCAAGGCCTGCAGCCCGGCTATGACTACCTGCTCGAACGCAAGCTCTCCAGCATCTGGCGCGAGGTCAAAGACTCACCTCTGGCAGTCGACCTCGACCGGTTCATGACCGCGGCCGCGGACTTGGGATTCACCGACCGGGTCCGGTTCGCCACCGGCTCCCAGGTGCCGGTCCGGTTGCTCATCCAAACCGGCCGCACCTGGAACAGCTCACCCTGGCGGATCTGGCCGAGTTCACCGCCGCTTGCCAGGACAGACAGGAGCGCACCGGCAAGGGACACCACCACTACCTGTCGGCGGCAAGCAACGCCCAGCGGGTGCTGTTCCACCTCGGAGTCCTCGATGAGCTGCCCCGCGGCGTCGGCCCGACCCCTTTCGCCGAGCGGCTGGCCCAGGTTCAGCCGCCGATCCGGGCAACGATGATCTCCTACCTGGACCGCAAGCGCGCGACCTGCCGGCCGAAGACCGTCTCAACGATCGCGACCCGGCTCAAGCACTTCGGAGTGTTCCTGGCCGCCATCGACCCTGATCTGGAATCGGTCGCCGCCCTCGAACGAACGAAACACATCGAGCCCTACCTCACCAACATGGTCGACGCCGTGAACACCAAGAACGGCGAGATCATCACCGCGGCCGACCGGTCCCGGCGGGTGCTCGCATTGATGGGCTTCCTGACCGACATCACCGAGTGGGACTGGCCCGAAGCGCCGCGGCGCAAGCTTCTCTTCCGCGAAGATATCCCCAGACTCCCGCAAACGCTGCCTCGTTACCTGCCCGTTGACGTCGACCGGCGCCTCACCCAAGCCCTGACCGAGTCCCCGGGAAACGAGCTGGCCGCGGCCGCGCTGCGGTTGCAACGATCCTGCGGGCTGCGGATCGGGGAATTGCTCGACCTTGAACTGGACTGCGTCCACGAAGTCCCAGGCCACGGCAGTTGGCTCAAGGTCCCCCTCGGCAAGCTCGACACCGAGCGGATGGTCCCCCTCGATGAGGAGATCCTGGACCTGATCGACCACATAGCCGACATCAGATCACCGGGGCGGCCGTTGCCGCACCCGCGCTACCGTCGCCCGGCCCAGTTCCTGTTCACCCACCACGGGCGGCGGCTTGCGCAAAGCGCAGTTCGCGCCGAACTAGACCGCGCCGCCAGCGCCGCCGGGCTCGAACACATCACCCCGCACCAACTGCGCCATACCTACGCCACCGCCCTGGTCAACGCCGGAGTCTCCCTGCAGGCCCTGATGGCGCTCCTCGGGCACATGTCCGCCGAAATGAGTCTGCGCTACGGCCGGCTATTCGATGCCACCGTGCGCGCTGAATACGAGCGGGCCCTCGATCTGGCCAAACAACAGACCCGCACACCCGTCAGCGGCCGGACCACTCTGCCGCTCAGAGACATCACCGGAGGAATGGACTGGAAACAGACCCCGCTGTTGAAATCGCGCATGGCCGGAGGATTCTGCCTGCGGGCACCGGCCCAGGGCCCCTGCCCGTACGCAAATATCTGTGAACACTGCCCCAGCTTCCACGCAGAGCCCAGCTCACTGCCGATCCTGGCCGCGCAACGCGTTGATGCCGACGCACTCGCCCGCGACGCCGAGCAACGAGGCTGGATCGCCGAAGCCGATCGGCACAAACAGCTCATCACCCGACTCGACACCCTGATCAACGAGGCCACCGCAGGATGACCAACACGAGCACCCTCAACAGCGTCGAGCGCGCCTGCGCCGATCCGCTGCGGAACGGACAGGCCGTGACTTTCTCCGCCGTTGCCGCCCATACCGGCCTGGGCCGCACCACTCTCTACCGGGACCCGGTGATCCGGGCCATCATCGAGGAAAACCGCCACCGCGCAGCGACCAGCGCCACCCTCGTCGGCCTCACCGACGAGATCACCACACTCCGTGCCGCACTCGAGACTCTCGCCGCAAGCGTCCGGCGCCACGAGGAACAACTCCGGAAGCTGACCTCCCGAGAAGGCTAAAACCTTAACCGGCCAATCCCCGAAGTCCCAGCACATTAGCCGGATAA
>NZ_QDAE01000051.1 GCF_003075455.1 Arthrobacter sp. Bz4 | reverse complement strand
GCTTAACGTCAGCTCCTGCAGAGCCCTGTTGATCCTTTCCCAGTACAGCTCATGGGCCTCAACGAAGGAGCGGCGGTACAGGCGTGGGCCAGTCAGTAGCGGGGAATGAGCGCCCGGATTCGATCGATCCCCTGGTCGCCGCGACTGACAGGAACCTCATGTCGATCGACCCACTGCCAGAAGCGCTCTGCCTCATCAAGGAGTTCCCGACAGAAAACTAAGGGATCAACGCGCAGTTTGGTTTCACCGATGGTGATCAGGGCGCCCCCACGGATCCGCTCGAGAATGATCGGGGTGGGCTGATCAGGGAAGTAGTCATGACCGCGACCGGTCACAAGGTAGCCCTCCACCACGTTCACCAGGTAGATCCAGAGGATCACAATGTCATCCCACTCAGGAATGCCCAGTAGCTGCACGCCATCCCACATGAGAGTGATGACTCCGTCGTTGTAGCTGAAGTGATGCGGGGTGCCAGCACGTAGCCAGGCTTTCTCTGCATGGTCCTCGTCGGCGAACAAGTCAACGACATACTTGTCCGGGTGAGCGGCGAGGTCGTCAGGGTCCTCGACCAGTCGTGTGAGGATTGCGGTTGTGCTCGTCAGCCGAGGTGTTCGTGGTTCCATACGCTGCTCCTTCCAAAGGTAAGGGATTCGCTCAAGCTCATACTGTCTTACAGACCTCCGACGTACTTCCGGCCGCTTATGAACGTGTCAACGTGATGCGGGACGACTGGGACGGTCTGATGCAGGACCGCCTTGCAGATCTCGGCGACCGTGGGCGGTTGCACGGGCGAGGATAATCGCCGTCCGACGTTGCAGGGCGTCGTCAGCCTTGAGTGGCGTCAGGGCTTTAACTTCGCCCGAAGGGGCCTGCAGCATCAGATGGAAGGCGTACCGTTTTCATCGATTTCACAAGAAGTAATACTCCAATTAGAAGAATGAAAAGAGCCAAGACAAGCAGAGCCTGATCACCTGATGTAGGAGGACAGCCGGCCGAGCTGTCATCGATCTCAGGGCAGCTTCGCCAGGGTTGCAGGAAAACTACGACGCTCCCTACCGCTCCAGAAAGAGTCAACAGGAGCCCCAACGCCGCGAACACGGTCTTCCTAGAAGTATTCATGCTTCATCGAATCATCCACTGAACCCTTTCGGAGTACTAGACCAAGGAACGACCTCGAGGGTGGCGGTGCGATTTCTGGCACTTAGCCAGCGTCTTGGTGGGCGAGGGTGTGGGCGAGGCGGTAGGAGTCGGTGCCGGTTTCGATGATGGTGCCGTTGAAGGTGAGCCGGTCGACGATGGCGGCGCAGAGGCGTGGGTCGGTGAAGGTTTTCGTCCACCCCGAGAAGGACTCGTTGGAGGCGATCGCGATCGAGTTCTTCTCCTCGCGTTCGGTGAGGACCTGAAAAAGAAGCTCGGCTCCGCGCCTGTCGAGCTCCATATAGCCGAGCTCGTCGATGCAGAGCAGATCGACCCGCCCGTAGCGGGCGATGGTCTTGGCGAGCATCTTCTCGTCCGCGGCTTCCACGAGTTCGTTCACGAGCCGGGTAGCCAACGTGTATCTCACCCGGTACCCCTTCTCCGCGGCCGCCGTGCCCAGCCCGATGAGCAGATGCGACTTCCCGGTTCCGGAGTCCCCGATGAGACACAGGGGCCGGCTCTTACGGATCCAGTCCCCGGTGGCCAACGTGTGGATCGTGGCGGGGTTGATGTTCGGGTTGGCGTCGAAGTCGAAGTCCCCAAGCCACTTGTTCCGCGGGAAGTTCGCAGCCTTCACCCGGCGCAGGGAGGATCTGCGGTCCCGGTCGTCGCACTCGGCCAGCAACAGCTCGGCCAGGAACCCCTGATAGGACAGCTGCTCCTTCCCGGCGACGGTCAACGCTTCGTCGAGGACCGCCCGGATCGTGGGTAGGCGCAGCCGCCGGCAGGCCTGATCCACGGCCGCGACGGCGGCCTGCTCGGTCAGCCCGCGGCGCCGGCGCAGGGTCGGGGTCACCGTCGTAGTGGTTGTGGGGGTCATGAGATGTTCTCCTTCGACGTTGCTCCTGGATGCGGGGCAGGGGTTGGCTGGGGGCGTTTCGCCAGCAACTCGTCATACACGCCAACAGATGGGACGGGCCGCGTATCTGCCGGAAGACCCGCAATGACCGCGGCCGGTTCCATCAGCCGGCGCTGGGTCAGACTGACAACGCGTTGCACTTCCTCGACGCCATGAGCGACACGATGGGCGTCCGAGTGACGGTCCAAACTGGACCCACCCTGAGCCGTTGCGGCGTGGCGGCGGGCTTCGACCGCGACGACGTCAGCGCTGACCGCGCCGACCCCGAGAGCCGCACTGATGCCGGCCAGGACGTCGTCGGCGTCGAGGGAGCGGTGGCGTAGCAGGACGTCGATGAGCTCCCGGGTCCCGTCCGCGTCACCGTTGACCCGTCGGGAAGCCGCCCAGAACGCTTCATGAGCGCTAGTGAACGAACCGGACTCCCGCGCCCTGGCCAGAGCCGTCGAGCCGGGCAGGGCACCGGGTTTGATCTTCAGGACCTCGAGGTAGTGATCGAGCTGCACCGACTGACCGTGCTTGACGATGATCCACTGATGCCGGGCCACCACAGTGCGTCCGTCGAAGACCACGACCTCGGACGCCCGGAGGGACACCCTGACCTTGCGTCCGATGAACCGTGCCGGAACCGAGTACTTCACCATCCGCACGGTGATCATCGAGGACCGGTCCACCCTGGGCGTCAGCACCAACCCCGGATCGAACGCCTCCACCGGCAGCGATGCCAGGAGCGGCCGCTCGGTAGCGAAGTCCTGCCCGATGGTTCGGATCCTGTCGTTGATCCGCCGGGAATCGTCCTGGGCTTCCCAAACCCGGATACGGTCGTTGAGCTCATCCAGGGACGCGACGGCGGGTATCGGGGAGAGCCGGTTGCGGCGGAACCAACCCACCTCACCCTCCACCCCGCCCTTCTCATGGGCCCCGTCAATGCCGGGCTGGCAGTAGAACGCGTCGAAGCCGTAATGGGAGCGGAACAACACCCACCGATCGTTCTCAACCCGCTGCCGTCCCTGCCCGAACACCACCGCGGTGACCGCACTGGTCAAGTTGTCGTAGCGGATGTGCTTGGTCGGGATGCCGCCCAGCACGGTGAACGCCTCGATATGACCTTCGAGGAACGCCTCCTGCGCCTGCGTCGGATAGACCCGGTGGATGGCCTTGCCGGAGTGGGAGAGCCGGTAGATGAACATGTGACACTTCGTCTTCACCCCGCCCAGCACCACCCAGAGCTCGCCGAAGTCCACCTCGGCCTCCGCACCCGGCGCGTGCTCCTGCGGGATGAACACCTCGACCCGGCGGCCGGCCTCCACATCGATCTGCGCCCGCCGGACCCTGACGTAGTCGCGCACCGTGGAATACGACAGCTCCTCGGCCCCGTGCTCGTCGATCAGCCGGGCCAGAATTCTCCGGGCGGTATGGCGTTGCTTCCGCGGCGCCGTCGTGTCCTCCAGGAGCATCGCGTCGATCGCCGGCTTGAATCCGTCCAACCGGGGTGCACTGCGCACCGGCACCTTCCGTGACGGCGGTACGGGACTCGCCAGGGCCTGCCGGACAGTGTCCCGGCCGACCTGATAACGCTTGGCAAGCTCACGGATCGATAGACCCTCGACCCGGGCGTCTCTACGAATGTTCGCGAACAACTCCATGCGCACCCTCATCCGAACCTCCACGGCCTCGTCCCATCACGTGGGAACAAGACTGGGGGTGGTCCCGAATCAAACCGTCACAACGATCCGGCGAGTCACAGGGTGGTCCTGAATCAAGCCGTCCTAGTGGTCCTGAACGAGGCTGTCATAATCATCCCGGGCCGCACGGGCCCGGGTGGGCCAGACGCGCCGGTGGTAGAACTCGGTTTTCAGGGTCGCGAAGAAGCTCTCTGCCATCGCGTTGTCCCAGCAAA
>NZ_QDAE01000050.1 GCF_003075455.1 Arthrobacter sp. Bz4 | reverse complement strand
AACTAGCCCCCCTCGTACTAGTGACCAGAGTGGGCCACTAAAGCGAGTGCATGACGCTTGCCCCTATTCTGCGGAACGCCGATAACGTTCTAATACGTAAACACCGAATAAAAGACCGTCCGCATCTTCGGAGCTTTGCCATCTAGGCTTGATCCGTGCATACAACTCGTCTCGTTGCAGGTATGGAACGACATCAAATCAATTTATACCTCGCAGCTATCGTCGTTGGCGGTCTCTTCGGGTGGTTGATTCCTACCGCTGCAGAACCGCTGGAAACCGCCATCAATCCAGTCCTGGGCCTATTGTTGTTCGCCACGTTCCTGGGCATCCCCTTCGCGAAAATCGGTTCGGCCTTACGCGATGGACGATTCATGCTCACCGTGATGGTCCTAAACTTCCTGATCGTGCCAGCCATCGTTTTTGGCCTATCCCGGTTCGTCGCCTATGACCAAGCCCTTCTGGTCGGGGTCATGATGGTCCTACTCACGCCATGTATCGATTACGTCATCGTGTTCTCTGGCCTCGCCGGCGGATCCAGTGATCGCCTGCTCGCGGCCGCACCCATGTTAATGCTTACTCAGATGCTGTTGTTGCCGCTTTACCTACTAGTCTTCATCGGCGCAGAGCTCGTTGCTGCGATCGAACCTGAACCATTCATCGAAGCACTGGTCGTGCTCATTATCATCCCGTTGGCCGCCGCAGCGCTGACTCAACAGTGGGCGAACAAAGCAGTAGCAGCGCAACACCTGATGTCTTTGATGCAATCACTCATGGTCCCGCTTATGATGCTCACCCTCGCTACCGTCATCGGATCCCAGATCGTCGGCGTTGGCCAGGAGATCTCATCAGTGCTAACCGTCATCCCGATCTACATCGGATTCCTGATTATCATGGTGCCCGTCGGGATACTTGCCGCCCGCCCAGCAGGACTCGATGTAAGCAGCACCACCGCCGTAGTCTTCAGCGGAGCAACAAGGAACTCACTTGTCGTCCTCCCCCTGGCACTAGCCCTCCCCGAACCCCTATCCCTCGTGGCCTTAGTTGTCGTCACCCAAACCCTCGTCGAACTCCTCGGCATGATCACCTACCTCAAAGCCCTCCCCCGACTCATCAAAAACCGCACCCTTCGGCCAAAGCGCCCTACTCCCTCCAAACACCAATAACACCTGATACGTCATCAATTTCGAGCGCTACCGCACCCCGGGACTGCTTCGATGGCAGTCGGCTCCGCTGTTCTGCAGGTCTGCGGCACCGACCGAAACGGCCTTCCTGGGAGACTCCCGACTACTTGAAGTGAAGGAGTTTCGTCGACGGCCCCGCCGGATGCCGAGCGTCCTACCGGATGGTCCTGGCGAAAAGATTCCCGCGGCGCGAATTGTCGGACAGCGCAAGCGACGCCGCAGAGGAAAAATAGGCGTTGAACGGCAGAAGATGATCTTTCATTCATGATCCAGTCTGTTTAGCCACTGGTGAAGGCGGGCAGAAAGCGGATGAATACTGAAGCGGCAGTGGCTACCCACAGGAGAACAACGATCGCCCAGGCCCAGTCCGCGACAAGTCGTATTAGAGCCACTGGTGCCGGGATGGTTCCGAGCACAAGGTTGCGGACGGTCAGGAGGACGAACATCGCGATCATGGTGGCCCAGACAATCATGCAGTAGATGCAGAGGATGTTGATGTCGAAGAGGGCCTGGCTCCAGAGCCAGATCACAAAGATGAATCCCAGGGTGACCCCTGCCTGCAGGGTAAGCCAGTACCACCGGGCGAATCGTGCCCCGGAGAGCAGAGCCATGCCTGTAGTGATTACTACGGTGAAGGCAACGATGCCGATCAGCGGGTTGGGGAACCCAAAAAGAGATGCCTGCCAGGTTTGGAATACCCGGCCGCAGGAAACCCACGGGTTCACATCGCAGCTAGTAACGTGAGCCGCGTTGTCATAGACAGCCAGGCGTTCCAGGACGAGGATCCCGGACGCTATCCAACCGGTGATGCCTGTTGCTAGAAGGATGAGCGCAAAGGGCCGGTTGCTGGCGAAAGCCGGTGTCCTAATTTCGTCCATCTCGGTAATTCCTGCAGCGGGACGGTTACTGGTCAATGGCGTCTTCGATGAGTTGGCGGAACTCTTCTTCGGTTGTGGGCTGAATTTGCTGTCCGTCGAGGAAGAAGGTGGGCGTTCCGCTAACCCCTAATCCAGTGCCGTCGTTCTTATCAAGCATGACCCGCTGCTCAGTGGCAGGGTCCTCTACTGCTCGGTCGTAAGCTTCCATATCCAGGCCCAGCTCCTCGGCATAACCGCGGAACGTGTCGGCTTGGGACTCATCGGAATGAGACCACTGCTCCTGGGTTTCGAACATCCGCTGATACATGGCCTCGAAGTCGCCCTGTTGCGCCGCTGCTTCAACGGCAATGGCGGCGGTCATGGAGTTCGGGTGTCCCGGTAGCGGGAAGTACCGGCTCACGAAAGTCAGCTCATCGCTGTACTCTTCCCGTAAATCTTCCACCAAAGGGTAGGCAGCCGCGCAGGATTCACATTCAAAATCAAGGAACTCCACCAGGACGGCCTTTTCGTCCCCGGTGGACGGAATCCGGTGACTATTCTCCCGAATCACCTGGGAGGTGGTCGCCAGGCTTTCCTGCTCTGTCGCGTTGTTCTGGTTGTTGACGACGACGAAGCCCACCAGGGCAAACACTGACAGGAGCAAAAAGCCCAAGGCGATCTTATTGGGCGTTGTCATCCCACGGCGCTGGGAAGTCATAGGAGTCTCTTTTCGTTGTGCGACGTTAGTTCAAAGTTGTGTCAGTGGCAGCAGGAGCAGCCGGATTCCTCGGTGGTTTCGGGGATCTTGGAGGACTCGTCCGCCTCAGGGTGGCCTAGGGGGTTCGCGCAACACGCGTCACCCTTCCACGCTTCTCGACCTTCTTTGATCGCCCAGACGGCGATGACCAATGCGGCGATCGGGTCCGCCCATGACCAGCCAAGAAAGCTGTTGAGCAGGAGCCCTGCCAGCAATACCCCGGAGAGGTAGGAACACAGCAGGGTCTGCTTTGAATCCGCGACAGCTGACTTCGAGCCCAACTCGCGGCCGGCACGGCGTTGGAAATAAGACAGCAACGGCATGATCGCCAGGCTGACCGCAGCGAGGACGATACCAACGGTTGAGTGATCGGCCTCGGAACCAGAGATGAGGGCTCGGATAGCGTCGAATCCCACGAAAAGGGCCAACCCGAAGAAGGAGAACGCGATGAATCGTAGCGCTGTCTTCTCCCGCGTTTCGGGATCCTTAGCGGAGAACTGCCAGGCTACCGCCGCGGCGGAAGTCACCTCAATGATCGAGTCGAGTCCAAAGGCGATCAGAGCACTGGAGGACGCCACTGTTCCGGCGGTAATTGCTACTACAGCTTCAATCACGTTGTAGATGATCGTCGCGGCGACGAAGAGACGGATGCGACGTGAAAGTATCGCCCGGCGGGCTAAGTCAGGACGGCCAGCAGCGAGGGGTCTCAGTAAACTCATCAGCAGCATCCCTCGGACGCGCTATTCGCGCAGTGTTCTGGATCGGTTGCCAGCACCACCGCGAGCAACTCGGTGAGTGCGTTGTGCAGTTTCGGATCGGCTAGTTCGTAGCGGGTCCGACGCCCTTCAGGAACGGCCACCACCAGGCCGCACCCGCGCAAACAAGCCAAATGGTTGGACAGGCCTTGACGACTCACGCCCAAGACGTCCGCAAGGTCGCTTGGGTACGCCGGAGCGTCCCGGAACGCCAGTAAAATCCTGCATCGGGTCGGATCGGAGAGAGCATGACCGAACCTGGACAGCACCGATGAATGCGTTAAAGTCTCCATCCATTTATAGTACAGCGATCAGTGAATCCATAAGGTGCTGTACGTAGCAACGGGCCTACCCGTTCGTCATGACCCAAGACCCATCAGATTCAAAGGGATCATCAACGCCTGTCGCAGCCAGCAGGAACAATGCCTGCTCTTCCCGCAATCACAGAGCATCCACACATACGGCTCATTCTGCCGCCCACTCCGGGTTCCCATAAATCGAACATGTGTTCTAATTTTAACCCTGATAAGAAAACCGATCACGGGTTGAAGGGGCGGCGCGCACATGACAGCACAATCGACGGAGACCAAGCCACGAACGGTCAACGAACCGGTGGACATGAGGTTTCACAGCAGCGGCGCCCCGCTGGCGATGCGGTGGCGGGGCAGAATCTGGCAGACCGTTGGGGAACCGGTGAGCTGGTCTAGTTCCCGCAGCTGGTGGGAGCCAGGGAATACCCCCGTGAACGGGCAGGGCAGTCTCATTACCAAGCGGGCATGGCGGTTCCAAGCTCAAACCGGCCCGGCCTCCCCGACCCTTGAGTTCGATATCAGCTTAGATCCACATACTGATGGGTGGCAGCTACGCCGGATCGCTGGGGTCGAGTAACTGTCGGTGCTGGGCTCTAACGTGTTGGTGCCGGTGCCCTAGAGCGGGGGAGCATCTAAGACACCGGCCCGATGAGCCGAGGACTCGATTACTCGACTCACCACCCAGTCTATTTTTCGTTTCTGAGAGTTAGCAGAGTGGCGGCAACGCCGTGGGCCAGAACAAGCGGTACAGGAAG
>NZ_QDAE01000049.1 GCF_003075455.1 Arthrobacter sp. Bz4 | reverse complement strand
AACCCTGCGGAAATGCATCAGATGCAAGTCTCTTGATCCCTAAGGGCGTCGAATACCCGTCGACCTCCTCCTCTTCGAAGATTCATGACTTGACTTACTGCATCGGACTCGCATCTAATGCATGATATGGGCATTGGATGGGAAGTTTAGGGTGGGCGTAGGGCACCCGTTCGGGCTTTCCGCGGTGCATTTGGTGGAGGGTGTCGCCTTCATCAAGGAAGACTCATCTGTTTTCGAGGCAATGCTAGATGGTTGGCATGCCCAGCAATCTGGCGGACGTCGACTCCAGAAGAAGACTGTTGAAGACCGCCTGCTGATGGTGCGTCGGTTCCAGGCACACTCAGGCGTCTGGCCGTGGGAATGGACGGCCGCCGTATTCGATGAATGGATGACCGACTTGGTCTCGATCCGTAAATTGACGGCGGCGACGATTCGTGGATACCAGATCGCTATCCGGCAGTTCTGTGACTTCATCTGTTCACCACATTATGGGTGGGTCCAGCAGTGTGAAGAGCGCTTCGGAACGCACCCGGTGCAGATTTGCCATGAATGGAACACTCGCCCCCATGTGCAGGAATACGAGGGAGATCCGCATCGACGACCGCTGACACGCCCGGAGCTGCAGCTACTTTTTGATCGGGCAGACGAGGAGGTCCAGCTGCGCTTGTCGGCCGGCCGCAAAGGAGCCGCCGCCGCGTACCGTGACGCCACACTGCTGAAAGTTGTCTACGCGTGGGGTTTAAGGGCAAACGAGGCCGTGCGACTTGATGTGACCGACATGTACCGCAACCCAAAAGTGAGCGCCTTCGGGGACTATGGCTTCGTCCGGGTCCGGCATGGAAAGGCCTCCAAAGGATCACCCCCGAAGCCCCGGACGGTAACAACAGTGATGCCTTGGGCAGTCGACTCGCTCCGCGACTACGTTGAGAATGTATTGCCGCTGATGCGCGCCGGCTCGAGTACGGCACTGTGGTTCTCGGAGCGTTCCGGCCGACTCAGCGCACGATCGCTAAGTGACCGCTTCGCGCTCTACCGGGACGAACTCGGATTGGATCGGCAACTTTCACCGCACTGCCTGAGGCACAGCTACGCGACGCACCTTACCGAGGACGGTCATGATCCGCTGTTCATCCAACGACAACTCGGTCACGCATACCAATCGACAACCGGGATTTATACGCACGTCTCCGAAGACTTCGCAAACCACATCCTGAACGAAGCTCTCACCAAGATCCCAACGTTCGCCACGCTGAAATGAGGACAAGATGGGCAAGATCATCGGATACGAATGGCGCCTGCGAGAGCAGTTGGCGGCAGCTGGAAAGTTCAGCACCACAAAGCTCATCCCGCTCCTCGAGGAACGAGGTGTCCACTTGTCTGCCAGCCAGGTGTATCGGCTCGTCGCTGAGCGACCGGAGCGTTTGAATCTTCACGTGCTGATGGCCCTGACCGATATTCTTGGCTGCAGTGCCGATGATCTCATTGTGAAGGTAGACCTCGGTCAAGCCCAGAAGGATAAGGCTGTCGGTGAACAGGGCAAGGCAGATCCCGCGTCTGCTGTGATCCGCTCCCGCGCGCTGCGCCCTCGACCAGCACGCATAACTGAGTAGCCCGGTGATTCATGCACCTTCGGAAAGCTCCTCGACGACGTGCGGTCATCCTGGTCGCACTGCTCTAATCCTGCCCAGCGGCAGGTATTGCGAATACTGCTGGAAAAATTCACCTGTGACACGCCGCAGGTGCTTGCGGTGCAACGAACTGGACCACTTGAACCGGCCGGGTCTTTGCAAACGGTGCCGAGCCACAGACGCGATCAACGAACTGTTCTCTGAGGTCGTACTCCTTCGGCGCCCCGAGCTGCTCCCAGTCCGCAATCACCTCATGGCAGCCGACGGGCATTACCTGCTGCAACTCATCAAGAGCAGGAAGACCTGGAGGGTGCTCAGCACCGTCGTGTCGCTTCCAGATACCGCCCGACACGAAGATCTCGACCAGTTGGGAGCTGCGCGGTCCGTGAATCAGGTCCGCTCACTCCTAGTCGATTTGGGCGCTTTACCGGAACGGGACGAGTATCTGCACCGCCTCCAGAAGTGGACAACTGACCAGATCGCAGCGATACCGCATTCAGCCGATCAACTTGCCCTTCAACAGTTCGTCCGATGGTGTCATCAGCGACGGCCAAGGAAAGGGCCGACAACCAACACCCAGGCAGCGAACGACAAGCGCGAACTCCGCCTCATTTTCTCGCTGCTAAGCCACCTTAACGCAGCCGAACAGACTGCATCGACGGCAACCCAGGAACATTTAGACGCATGGGCAGTGAACGCACCACGCGATGCCTTCCGTGTCCGTGGCTTCATCCGCTGGTGCGCTAAAACCGGCACCAATCGATTTCTTACTCCGCCCGACTACCCACGACTCTCCTTTCGGATTGGAGGCAGCCTTGGACCGGGGAACGAAAGCGCCTTGCAATCGGCCCTCTCGGACCAGAACCACGATCCACGTATGGCGTTGGCCCTCCTTCTCAACGTCGTCTACGGAATCCGGGTACATCGAATCGTTGCCTTGCAACTAGCTGACCTCTCGATCACCGACGGAATTGCAAGCATCCAACTTGGCTCAGTCCGGTTGGATCTTCCAGCAGCGGCAACCGCATGGGTGGATGTCATCCTCGCCGGCAGGATAGATAAACGTCGCTTCGGCGGCGCGGCTCATGATGAAACGTGGATCTTCCCCGGGTACCGACACGGCAATCACCAACTGGCATCAAGTCTCGCCGCGCGCCTTAGGAAACTGGGCGTCGAGCCCGCCGTAGCTCACCAAGCCTCCAGCGCGGCGATCATCACCCAGGTACCCCCCGCAGTCGCAGCGCGGATACTCGGAATCAGCATCACTACGGCCTCCAACTGGCATAAACTCACTGGCAATGCTGTAACCCCACGATAGCTGGGCAGCGCAGAACCTAGCGCCGACATCAATGAGACTGCCGGACGATCGATTCGCGGTAGGAGTGCAACCGGAGGTTCCCGGCATGTGACTAGTTTGAGAATGCCTATCCGCTGCCCGATCCGCTTGATTCTCTTGGCAAAAGTGCGAGAAGGATGGGAGTGAGTACCGCATATAGCAATCCGATGGTCAGCAGCCCGGATTGGATATCGAGATCACCTAACGCGATCACAAGAACATAGGCCCCAGCAGCCCCTAGTTTTCCCAGTATTGACCATGCGGCGTATACCCGCGCGAGCCACTGATCAGTGACGACTGAAGCGACCCTAGAGTCGCTGACGACGTCCTCTGGCCCGAAAGCGATGCCCCAAATAAACCACGCCGCTGCAAAGATTTCCCACCGCGGGATTGAAACGCTGAGCATAGTGATCGCACCGAAGGCGGCGGCGGAGAATATGAGAATGCTCTTGAGTCGAACCTTTTCCCACCGCCCCAAACCGGCGAGCCATAAGCCAGTCAGCGCCCCGACGCTGTAAGCGGCCAAAGCGAAGCCGTAGGCGCCATCAGGCGCACCCGGAAGTTCGGCCAGGTACGGAATGGCGAGTACCGTGGCGACTCCGACCAAGAAGGATGCCCCAGCGGCCGAGAGGAAGGCCATTAACACGACCGGTGGCAACCGGCCCGTGTAGCTTGCGATTTTAGAAGCGGCCTCGATACCCACTACTTCGTCCTGACTGAGCACAGGTCGCTTTGCACCCAGAAGCACAACGGCGATCACGAAGGTTAGGACGTTGATGCTTAGCGCGAGAGTAAGACCACCGAGGCCAAAGAGCAGGCCGCCGACCGCAGGACCAACCATCTGCGAAACGGTCTTACTGGTTTTGCGTGCAGTCGCCAGCGCCTGCAGATCGTGTCTGTAGGTAGCCCGGAGGGCGGACTCGGCCGCCGGATTGTCGAAGGAACCCGCCGCGCCCACGAGGATGCCGACAACGGCGAATACGACTGGGTGAGTTTCCGATAACGGGATTAGCGCTGCTACGAGTACGGCTCGGATCACATAGCTGGCCAGGAGGAGACGCCGTCGATCCATGAAATCCGCGACCGCTCCGCCAGATGCTGCGAATAGTGAGCCGACGAGCATGCGACCCAAGAACGTGGAAGCTAGGGCGACGACGCTATCACTGATGGCATAGACGCCCAATGGGACTACGACAGCTGTTATTCCATCACCCAGTTCAGAAATGAGGAAGGCACCCAAGAGACGACGACTCCGCTGATCAGTGAAGGGACGAGTCAAACGCCTCGTTCCTTTCCACTCGCCCCTCATGTAGTCGGCCACCAGGACATCGGCTCTTTGTCCGAGCTGGTGACCGTCGAACCATGACCCTGCCTGCGTAATCCACTCCAAAATGTACTCATAGTCGGAAGATACGTCCTCAAGTGCACTTGAGGACAAATAGGAAGCGGCATAAATTCAGTCCATGACACCGCACACAACGGACAGACTGCACATCACTTATGTCTGCCGCCGATCTGGGCTAACAGCTGCGACGCTGCGTTTCTACGAAGAGCAAGGACTTATTCAGTCCGCCGGACGTACCGGTGGCAAACGGGTCTATCACCGGCACGTCCTGCGCAGGCTAGCGTTCATCGCTGCAGCACAACGAGTGGGCCTCTCCCTTGCGGAAATCAACGCGGCATTGGCTCCAATGCCAATCGAATATGCCCCAACGCCGGCTGATTGGAACCGTTTGAGCGAACCATGGAAACGACGCGTCGATGCTGCCATCAATAGCCTGCAAGTTCTGCGCACATCGCTGGACGAATGCATCGGATGCGGGTGCCTATCCATGCGGACCTGCTCGATCCTCAACCCCGAGGATGAAGCTGCCGTCGAAGGCAGCGGCCCCCGTTGGCTTCGACCAAATCGGAGCCAGTAGCGGTAGGGCGAGGAATGATTCGAAGTCACAACCGCGCTTCGACCGAACCGGCCAGCGCGGGTCCCACCAAGACCAAAAGCACTCACCACCGGGTTGCGAGCTAGGACTAAGCGAGGAATTCGCCTCATTCGAATTGCGCACCGTACCGACATATTACGACCGG
>NZ_QDAE01000048.1 GCF_003075455.1 Arthrobacter sp. Bz4 | reverse complement strand
TGTGTTTGGGGTGTGGTGGGTTAAGTGCGAAAGGCCCCACCGGTGGTGGGGCCTTTCGTCTAATGGTTGTCCGGCGGTGTCCTACTCTCCCACACTCTCTCGGGTGCAGTACCATCGGCGCTGTGGGTCTTAGCTTCCGGGTTCGGAATGGGACCGGGCGTTTCCCCCACGCTGTGACCGCCGTAACCCTTTTACCCGTTCCCCTGCACTGGCTGTGTGAGCCGTGTGGGGTGGGAAGTTTTTTTGGTTACAACTTGAACAGTATATACCTGTATTGTGTTGTGTTTTTTGGTTCCTGTTGTTGGTTGGGAACCGCATAGTGGACGAAAGCAGCATATCTTTACACCATCCTTGGTGTGAACGTCTTTTGATGCCGTTCACGGGTGGTGTGTGTGGTGTAAGTTATCGGCTTATTAGTACCGGTCAGCTTCACAAGTCGTTAGTCCTTGCTTCCACGTCCGGCCTATCAACCCAGTGGTCTGGCTGGGGGCCTCTCACACAAATGTGTATGGAAATCTCATCTCGAAGCAGGCTTCCCGCTTAGATGCTTTCAGCGGTTATCCCATCCGAACGTAGCTAATCAGCGGTGCACTTGGCAGTACAACTGACACACCAGAGGTTCGTCCGTCCCGGTCCTCTCGTACTAAGGACAGCCCTTCTCAAATTTCCTGCGCGCGCAGCGGATAGGGACCGAACTGTCTCACGACGTTCTAAACCCAGCTCGCGTACCGCTTTAATGGGCGAACAGCCCAACCCTTGGGACCTACTCCAGCCCCAGGATGCGACGAGCCGACATCGAGGTGCCAAACCATGCCGTCGATATGGACTCTTGGGCAAGATCAGCCTGTTATCCCCGAGGTACCTTTTATCCGTTGAGCGACGGCCATTCCACAATGTACCGCCGGATCACTAGTCCCGACTTTCGTCCCTGCTTGAGATGTCTCTCTCACAGTCAAGCTCCCTTGTGCACTTACACTCGACACCTGATTGCCAACCAGGCTGAGGGAACCTTTGGGCGCCTCCGTTACTTTTTAGGAGGCAACCGCCCCAGTTAAACTACCCATCAGGCACTGTCCCTGACCCGGATTACGGGCCGAAGTTAGATATCCAGTATGACCAGAGTGGTATTTCAACGATGACTCCCCCTGAACTAGCGTCCAGGGTTCACAGTCTCCCACCTATCCTACACAAGCCACACCGAACACCAATACCAAACTATAGTGAAGGTCTCGGGGTCTTTCCGTCCTGCTGCGCGTAACGAGCATCTTTACTCGTAGTGCAATTTCGCCGAGCTTATGGTTGAGACAGCGGGGAAGTCGTTACTCCATTCGTGCAGGTCGGAACTTACCCGACAAGGAATTTCGCTACCTTAGGATGGTTATAGTTACCACCGCCGTTTACTGGGGCTTAAATTCCCAGCTTCGCACCCCGAAGGGCACTAACCGGTCCTCTTAACCTTCCAGCACCGGGCAGGAGTCAGTCCGTATACATCGTCTTGCGACTTCGCACGGACCTGTGTTTTTAGTAAACAGTCGCTTCCCCCTGGTCTCTGCGGCCCCACAACGCTCACAACAGCAAGTGTTGGTCACGGGTGAGGCCCCCCTTCTCCCGAAGTTACGGGGGCATTTTGCCGAGTTCCTTAACCATAATTCTCTCGATCGCCTTAGTATTCTCTACCTGATCACCTGTGTCGGTTTGGGGTACGGGCGGCTAAAACCTCGCGCCGATGCTTTTCTAGGCAGCATAGGATCACCGGATCCCCGCATAACGGGGCCCATCGGGTCTCAGAGACGGTATCAAAACCAGGACCACGGATTTGCCTATGGTCCCTCCTACATCCTTAGACCGGGGCAACCATCGCCCGGCCCGGCTACCTTCCTGCGTCACACCTGTTAATACGCTTACCTCCCAGGATCAGGTCCCGCGCTCCACCAAAAACCACGTCACCCCGAAGTGGGCGGTCAGGTATTGGGCGGTTAGTATCCCCTGCTCAGTATGGGCGGTTTTTCGCCGGTACGGGAATATCAACCCGTTGTCCATCGACTACGCCTGTCGGCCTCGCCTTAGGTCCCGACTTACCCAGGGCAGATTAGCTTGACCCTGGAACCCTTGATCATTCGGCGGACGGGTTTCTCACCCGTCTTTCGCTACTCATGCCTGCATTCTCACTCGTGTAGGCTCCACCGCTGGTTTACACCGCGACTTCACCGCCCACACGACGCTCCCCTACCACTCCAGACGCCTGAACTCAGGAGAACAAGTCTCCGGCTTAGCTAATATCTGAAATCCACAACTTCGGCGGTGTACTTGAGCCCCGCTACATTGTCGGCGCGGAATCACTTGACCAGTGAGCTATTACGCACTCTTTCAAGGATGGCTGCTTCTAAGCCAACCTCCTGGTTGTCTTCGCAACTCCACATCCTTTCCCACTTAGCACACGCTTAGGGGCCTTAGTTGGTGGTCTGGGCTGTTTCCCTCTCGACTATGAAGCTTATCCCCCACAGTCTCACTGCTGCGCTCTCACTTACCGGCATTCGGAGTTTGGCTGACGTCAGTAACCTTGTAGGGCCCATTAGCCATCCAGTAGCTCTACCTCCGGTAAGAAACACGCAACGCTGCACCTAAATGCATTTCGGGGAGAACCAGCTATCACGAAGTTTGATTGGCCTTTCACCCCTACCCACAGCTCATCCCCTCCATTTTCAACTGAAGTGGGTTCGGTCCTCCACGACGTCTTACCGTCGCTTCAACCTGGCCATGGGTAGATCACTTCGCTTCGGGTCTAGATCACGCCACTCACTCGCCCTATTCAGACTCGCTTTCGCTACGGCTTCCCCACACGGGTTAACCTCGCGACGTAACACTAACTCGCAGGCTCATTCTTCAAAAGGCACGCCATCACACCACCACCCCCGAAAGGATGGCAACGCTCTGACGGATTGTAGGCACACGGTTTCAGGTACTGTTTCACTCCCCTCCCGGGGTACTTTTCACCTTTCCCTCACGGTACTTGTCCGCTATCGGTCATCAAGGAGTATTTAGGCTTACCAGGTGGTCCTGGCAGATTCGCACGGGATTTCTCGGGCCCCGTACTACTTGGGATACTCTCCAAACGGCAGCACGCATTACGGTTACGGGACTTACACCCTCTCCGGCCGGCCTTTCAAGACCGTTCACCTATACGCCTGCACTCATTTCACTGATCCGGCAGAATCAGAACGGAAAGTCCCGCAACCCCAGTGATGCAACGCCCGCCGGCTATCACACACCACTGGTTTAGCCTCATCCGCGTTCGCTCGCCACTACTAACGGAATCACTATTGTTTTCTCTTCCTGTGGGTACTGAGATGTTTCACTTCCCCACGTTCCCTCCACGCACCCTATGTGTTCAGATGCGGGTCACCCGGTCCATCGCTGGCCAGGCGGGGTTTCCCCATTCGGAAATCCTGGGCTCACAGTCCGGTTATCGACTCCCCCAGGCTTATCGCAGATTCCCACGTCCTTCTTCGGCTCTTGATGCCAAGGCATCCACCGTGTGCCCTTAAAAACTTGACCACAAAAGATCAAAAAACATATCGAGAAAACCATGGCATCAAACTAAAAGTCTGAAACCAAGATTTTTTGAAATTGCTTCTTATTTTTAAGATGCTCTCGTCCACTATGCAGTTCTCAACCAACAACCCCACACCACCAACCAAAACCCCCAAACACGAGGATCCCGCTGCCATGGCAGGGAAAAACCAGAAACCCCAGCACCCCAACCCCCACAAACAACACCCCACCAACCCGACACGCCACAACGACGCACCAAACCAGCAGAACACTTGTCCACGACAATCAGAGCCCTGTTATTTCAGGACCCAACAGTGTGCCATACGATAACCCAATCACCACCAACCAGAACCATTTCCACACCACCAAAAGGCGATCGTACTCTGCAACCAGCCAGCGCCACCAGGCACCTATCCATTGATATTCCACCCTTGAGCAGCCCACCGCGGAACAAACGCCCGCGCAATAGGCCATACTCCTACGAACCCCACACCAACCACACAGGATCGGCGCGTCATTCGAGGTGCTCCTTAGAAAGGAGGTGATCCAGCCGCACCTTCCGGTACGGCTACCTTGTTACGACTTAGTCCCAATCGCCGGTCCCACCTTCGACAGCTCCCTCCCCACAAGGGGGTTAGGCCACCGGCTTCGGGTGTTACCAACTTTCGTGACTTGACGGGCGGTGTGTACAAGGCCCGGGAACGTATTCACCGCAGCGTTGCTGATCTGCGATTACTAGCGACTCCGACTTCATGAGGTCGAGTTGCAGACCTCAATCCGAACTGAGACCGGCTTTTTGGGATTAGCTCCACCTCACAGTATCGCAACCCTTTGTACCGGCCATTGTAGCATGCGTGAAGCCCAAGACATAAGGGGCATGATGATTTGACGTCGTCCCCACCTTCCTCCGAGTTGACCCCGGCAGTCTCCTATGAGTCCCCGCCATAACGCGCTGGCAACATAGAACGAGGGTTGCGCTCGTTGCGGGACTTAACCCAACATCTCACGACACGAGCTGACGACAACCATGCACCACCTGTAAACCGGCCGCAAGCGGCCAACACATCTCTGCGCTGTTCCAGTTCATGTCAAGCCTTGGTAAGGTTCTTCGCGTTGCATCGAATTAATCCGCATGCTCCGCCGCTTGTGCGGGCCCCCGTCAATTCCTTTGAGTTTTAGCCTTGCGGCCGTACTCCCCAGGCGGGGCACTTAATGCGTTAGCTACGGCGCGGAAAACGTGGAATGTCCCCCACACCTAGTGCCCAACGTTTACGGCATGGACTACCAGGGTATCTAATCCTGTTCGCTCCCCATGCTTTCGCTCCTCAGCGTCAGTTAATGCCCAGAGACCTGCCTTCGCCATCGGTGTTCCTCCTGATATCTGCGCATTTCACCGCTACACCAGGAATTCCAGTCTCCCCTACATCACTCTAGTCTGCCCGTACCCACCGCAGATCCGGAGTTAAGCCCCGGACTTTCACGGCAGACGCGACAAACCGCCTACGAGCTCTTTACGCCCAATAATTCCGGATAACGCTTGCGCCCTACGTATTACCGCGGCTGCTGGCACGTAGTTAGCCGGCGCTTCTTCTGCAGGTACCGTCACTTTCGCTTCTTCCCTACTGAAAGAGGTTTACAACCCGAAGGCCTTCATCCCCCACGCGGCGTCGCTGCATCAGGCTTGCGCCCATTGTGCAATATTCCCCACTGCTGCCTCCCGTAGGAGTCTGGGCCGTGTCTCAGTCCCAGTGTGGCCGTCCACCCTCTCAGGCCGGCTACCCGTCGTCGCCTTGGTAGGCCATTACCCCACCAACAAGCTGATAGGCCGCGAGTCCATCCAAAACCGCAATAAAGCTTTCCACCAACATGGCATGCGCCAGAAGGTCATATCCAGTATTAGACCCGGTTTCCCAGGCTTATCCCAGAGTCAAGGGCAGGTTACTCACGTGTTACTCACCCGTTCGCCACTAATCCCCCAGCAAGCTGGGATCATCGTTCGACTTGCATGTGTTAAGCACGCCGCCAGCGTTCATCCTGAGCCAGGATCAAACTCTCCGTAAATGCATTACAGACACGCACCCACCACCAGGAAAAACCAGTAAACAGGCACGCGCAAAATTCGAAACCAGCCAAAAACAACCACACAACACCAC
>NZ_QDAE01000047.1 GCF_003075455.1 Arthrobacter sp. Bz4 | reverse complement strand
TCCCTTCACCCTTTGGTGAGGCTTGATCGTCAGCTGATCCCGGTGATCCTACGGTCAAAAAATGCTTCCACACGGTCGGCAGCACGATCCCTTGCCGTTTCGATGTTGGAAGAGGTCGGGTTCGCCGATCCGAATCGCGTTCTCAGTTCTTACCCGATGGAACTATCGGGTGGGCAAAGGCAGCGGGTGTGCATTGTGCAGTCCCTTGCATGCCGAGCCTCGTTCCTGATAGCAGATGAACCGACGACGGCGCTGGACGTCGTGTCCCAGCAACTCGTCCTTTCGGCCCTACGCCGGGCAGTAAATGAAGGTTGCGGCGTTCTGCTGATCACTCATGACGTCGCTGCGGCAGCGTCGTTGTGCTCCCGGGCTGTCGTCATCAGCGGAGGATCCGTGGTCGACGAAGGTCCCTTCGACCATTTGGCCACCAAAAACACACACCCAGAAACAGCTAAACTCATGGACGCAGCGCAGCGAACCGTGCGCCGCGAGGATATTGCTGCCGCATGATCTCGGTCCTTTCAGCACACGACATTCATCTGTCGCTCACCCGGCCTGCCCGAGCCTTCCAACGTGGCGTGGCCCAGAAAATTCTTCATGGGGTGTCTATATCAGTCCCTCGTGGTGCTGGTGTGGGGTTGGTAGGTAGCTCCGGATCCGGCAAATCGACGCTGTTGCGCACTCTTTTGGCGATGGAAGTGCCGGACTCAGGTTCGGTGGTTCTGCATGATCGCATGATCCGCCCAGGATCTTTGAAGTCGCTGAGATGGTTCCGACGAGAGGTGCAGTATGTTCCTCAGGATCCTGCGAGCAGCCTCGATCCGCGGATGACGGTCGAGCGGTTGCTGCGGGAACACTGGTCTGCCTCGGGGTTGAGGGGAATCACTCTGAACTGATTCGCGACGCGCTTGTTCGCGTGGAGCTTCCGGGAGCGGTTCTTGATCGACGACCGTCCGAGTTGTCCGGCGGACAGAATCAGCGTGTAGCGATCGCCCGGGCGATGGTTGTTAAGCCCGCAATCTTGATAGCGGATGAGCCAGTGAGTGGGCTCGATCTTCCGCTGCGTAATCAAGTCTTGGATGTTTTACACATGTTGATCAAGAGCCAGGGGCTCGGTCTGTTGCTGGTGTCCCATGATCTTGATGCTGTTGCCTCAATCTGTACACGGACGGCTGTACTGGCTGACGGCAGGATCGTCGAAGAAGGACCGACTGACCAGGTTCTGGACTCCCCGCAGCATCCTGCGACGCGAGCACTGAATGATGCCAGAGTAGGCTGGGGCGCGCTCTCCTTATGATTGAGACCCTTCCGCCGAGGAGCATGGCCTCGGTGTCATTACTTCTGCCTACTCAACTGATCTTCAATGTTGGTTTTTACGCCGTCGTACCGTTTCTGGCCCTTGTCATGACAGACGACCTCGGGCTCGGTGCCGCTGCGATCGGGGTCGTGCTCGGGGCTCGAACCTTCAGCCAGCAAGGAATGTTCCTGCTCGGCGGAGTCATCGCTGACCATTGGGGGCCGCGGCGCAGCATTCTCACCGGTTGCCTGATCCGCGCCATGGGATACCTTGGCCTAGCACTCTCCGAAGAGTTCTGGCCCTTCCTCCTGAGCGCTGTCCTAACTGGTATTGGCGGCGCCTTCTTCTCACCCGCCGTCGAAGGGCTCTTGGGCGCACACGACCGGGCCCAGAAAGATGCGAACCCCCAGCGCCGCACTCTCTTCGCGTGGCTTGTGCTGTTCGGCGAAGTCGGCGCCGTGACGGGCCCCTTGGTCGGGATCGCCCTCTTGCCCTTCGGGTTCCCCGTCGTCGCTGTCTCCGCTGCCTGCCTTTTTGTCGCTGTGGGGGTTGCGCTGTGGCTGCTCTTACCTGCAGGACTACCTACCAGCGCCGACGAAGACGACACACCTGCCGCCAAGGCGGAGCCGCGTGAAACATGGGCGTGCCTGCGTGAACGACGCTTCCTGGCTTTTTGTGCGTTTTTCAGTGTCAACCTCCTTGCTTATAACCAGTTGTATTTCGCGTTGCCTCTTGAACTCAACGAAGGCGGTACGGGAACGGGGACGCTGGCTCTGCTGTTCGTCTTGGCCTCAGTACTGACTATCGTCTTCCAACTACCGGCATCAACTCTGGCCGCCAAGGTGGGACCCGGCGTGGCCCTTCGTGCGGGTTTTATCTGCTTGGGCCTTGGTTTCAGCGCAATGGCCGTATTTGGGGTCACTGGCATACACGCAGTGCCGGGAACTCCGGCGCTTACTGGCCCGGTCATGATGGTCGTTCTTCTGAGCTTCGGACACATGCTCATCGTTCCCGCTGGAATGCAGCAGGTCCACGGTTTCGCCGGCGACCGCCCCTTGAGCGCCTTTTACGGCCTCCTCGCCAGCTTCGGTGGCTTATCTGTGCTCCTGGGCAATACCCTCGTCGGCGCATTCAGGGACTCCCTGGGCGGATTCACCGGGTGGATGTTTCTGGTGTCTCTCACTATCGCCTCTGCAATTTTCCTACCTCGTTTACTTCCACTTCACTATCAGAAAGTCCATCCATGATTGCCCGCCGTACCCGCACGTTGTCCCTTTTTGCTGTCTCAACGATTAGTTGTCTCGCCCTCACCGGATGTTTCTCGTCGGACTCTTCCGGGTCAGTGCCAGCCGCTGATGGTGACGATCGCGTATCTTTGGCGATGCTCCAGCCGCCGCGCTCCGGGCTTACCCCGCTGAGCGACGATGCCTTTAAGCTCTCTCGGTGGTCCGCAGCGGAGACTCTTGTCTCTCTAGACGATCTCGGGGAGGCTCAAGCGTCCCTGGCTACGTCATGGGAGCAGAGCTCTCCCATGGAATGGACGTTCACCATCAGGGAAGGAGTCAGTTTCCACGATGGCACACCCCTGACCGCTGAAGACGTAGCCCGCTCGCTCACCGCGGCCGCTACAGCGTCTCCAACACCACGCATCCTCGATGGCGTCGACATGTCAGCGGCCGCCGACAACGACACAACGGTCACCGTGACCACAGCCGTTGCTGACCCCCTCCTCCCCCAGCGCATGTCCAGCCCTCAACTGTCGATCCTCGCCGCAAGCGCCTACGAAGGTGACACAGTCGACCCGATCAACGCTGGCACCGGCCCGTTCGTGCTCACCGCCGTCGATGGGACGTCGGGTGCGACTTTGGACCGGAACGAGAACTATTGGGGTGAAACCGCCGCAGCATCAGGAATCGATGTTCAATTCGTCCCTGATGGGACCGCACGGGCCGCAGCGCTTCGTACGGGCACAGCCGACATTGTTGAAGCCATTCCAGTCAGTCAGGTAGCCCAGATCGATGAGGACCTCGTCTTTGAAGTACCGATGCCTCGAACGAACACGCTGTACCTGAACAACGATTCCGGGCCATTCGCGGATCCAGCAGTGCGCGCCGCCGCTAGGGAAGCCATCGATCGAGCGACTATCGTCTCCGGGGTCTACGAAGGCCGGGCCGACGTCGCCGAAGGGCTTCTCGGCCCAGCCCTGCCATGGGCTGTAGACGAACGCGACGACGACTACCAGGCAGTCCTCGACCAGCGACCCGAGGCTGCTCCGGTAGATGGGGTTCGCATCAGCCTGGGAACTTTCACCGATCGTGCGGAACTTCCTGAGGTCGCCGTGCAACTCGAGCAGCAGCTTGAAGCCGTCGGCTTCATCGTTGAACAAGACGTCCGCGAGTACCAGTACATCGAAGCCGATGCTGTCGACGGCGCCTTCGATGCTTTCATTCTCTCCCGGGCGACAGTGCTCGACTCGGGTGACCCTGTCGCCTACCTATATAGCGACTTCGCCTGCGAAGGGTCCTTCAACCTCTCCCAGTTCTGCGACCCTGCAGTCGACGAAGCCCTCGAAGAAGCTGCTGCACTTCCAGCAGGACCAGAACGCAGAAGCGCCATCATCGCCGCCGAGGCAGAAATTCTTGCCCGCGACGCCGCTATCCCCATGTTGCACGAACGTGTCATCCAGGGTGAAGCCGCAAACGTCGAAGGCGCCGTCCGTGATCCGCGTGAGCGTGCGTTGATCACCGAGGAAACCTCCGCCCGATAGTGAAACGATTCCCCACCGGAGCTCTCCTCGTCGGTCTATCCAGGACCGGGGCGCTCTTCGCCGTCGTCCTCGTCATTGGCATGCTGCCTTGGCTATCTGGGCAGAGCCCGGAATACACGGTGCTAAGAGCCCGCTACGCGGATCTGGAAGCAACCCCTGAGTCTCTGGCGATGGTCCGGGCCGAACTTGGCCTGGACCGGGGGCCCGTGGCCGTGTTCATCGATTGGTTCTCCGGAGTCCTTACCGGCGACTTAGGACAATCCTGGATTTCGAACTCTCCAGTCCTTCCTGGAACACTGGCGGCGCTGGGAGTTTCTGTCACTCTTATGATCTGCGCGGGCGCTCTTGCAGTGGTAATCGCGATTTTGTTCGCTCTACCGTCGCTTCTGCGAAGCTCGAAGGGAGCGCACCGTCGGGGATCAGGTGTCCTCGCGACGACGGCGACGTCTCTTCCAGAGTTCCTCCTGGCCTCTCTTCTTCTCGTCATCGGCGCCGTCTGGTTGGGCTGGTTCCCTCCCTCTGGGTGGCTCGGCCTGCACTACGCGGTCTTACCGTCGCTTGCTATGGGGATTCCCTCAGGTGGACTGATGGGGAAGTTGCTGGCCGACGCGATCAGCTCAGCCGGTGAGGAACAATGGGTATCGGCATGGCTATCAGCCGGATTCACCAGACGCCAAATCGCTGTCGGATTGCTCCGTCGGGCCTTACCGACCATCTCCAGCCAAGCCGCGTTAGTAGTCATCGGGGTGACCGGTGGCGCTGTAGCCGTCGAAAGGGTCTTCGCGATTCCCGGAATTGGACGCTCAACTCTGGGCGCCGCCACAGCACAGGACATCCCCACACTCCAAGCGGGCGTACTTGCCCTCCTGCTCCTGGCAATCGCCGCGGGCATCACAGCCGCAATGGTCCGCCGTGCACTCCTCGGACCAGCCGGGAGACTGGAAGTAGTCCCCGTCGCCTTTGTTCCCCCGGTTTTCCGACGCCGGGATCTCGCCGTACCCTCCACAGCAGCTTTACTTCTGACAATGATCACCGCCGCCGGGGTCTTACGCGATCCCTTCGCCGCAGTACATCCACGCCTCGCACCACCAAGCTGGCTACTCCCTTTCGGCGCAGACGCCAGCGGCCGAGATCTACTAGCCCGGGTGGGCCACGGCACTCTCTCTACGATCGGCACCGCTCTAATCGTCGTGCTGATATCCCTCATCGTCGGACTACTGATCGGGTCCCTTCCCCGCCTCGGAACCGGACCACTGGAAATCGCGAATGCCGAGCCACCCGTCATCGCAGGGATCATTGTTGCGGCCATCTCCGGAGCGTCCCTCGGAGGCGCAGCCCTGGCCGTAGCACTGGTGAGCTGGGCCCCATTAGCAGCACACACCTCAGCGTTGACGCTTCAAGCACGAACCTTGCCCTTCGTCTCAGTGCTCCCCATCCTCGGCGTAGGCCGCACCAGAACGTTCGTTCGGCACATCCTCCCGCACATCATCGGCCCCCTCATCCAACACGCCATGCTCCGGCTACCAGGTGTTGCCCTCGCACTGGCAGCCCTAGGCTTCCTCGGACTTGGCGCGAACCCGCCCAGCCCGGACTGGGGACTAGTCCTGGCCGAAGGCATGGCCTACGTCGAACGCGCACCGTGGACAGTTCTCGCACCTTCATTGGCGCTGATCCTCGCATCAGTCCTCGCGGTCTCGGCCTCAGGCCTCACTCTTCCCCCGCACCTCCATCGACGACGAGCCCAGAGCGAAACCATCCAAGCCCCCTGACGCCAATTAAGCCGTAACGACTAACTCCCAAACCAGCATTACATAAAATCATGCATATGTGCTTATATGTAGCCATGCCCGAGGATGAACAGCTTGAAAAAGTCGCAGAGCTTTTCAAAGCATTGGGAGCCACGTCGCGTCTTCGGATCCTGACGTCTTTGGCTGCTTCGGAAGGCTCCGTGGGCTCCCTGGTTCAGGCCACTGGGTTGTCTCAACCTCTGGTATCGCAGCATCTGCGTTTGCTGCGGAGCATGAATCTGGTGACCGTGACCAGATCGGGCCGCGACGCTACCTACGCCCTGACCGATGAGCACGTAGCCCACGTCATCAGTGACGCCATCGCCCATACCGGCGAATCCCCATCAAAGAACTAGCCCGCAACGCTCACCGCGTCGCAGGCACCCATGAAGGAGAACCCACCATGTCAACCGAAATTAAAGCTGAGCACACCCTCGCCGACCACACCCACGGCTCCGCGG
>NZ_QDAE01000046.1 GCF_003075455.1 Arthrobacter sp. Bz4 | reverse complement strand
TGATGTTGATCTGTGTTCTGACTCGGGTTGACCGCAATATTTGTATTCGACCGAATCAAGCTAGGAAGCCTGAGGATCAAAATTGCCGCGAAACTCTCAATGTGACGGCGGTCAAAGATGACTACCTCGCATCAGCGTTGCGTGCCTTGGGTCTGCAACAGCGAGACGAATATGGGCACAAGATCTAAGTGCCGGTAGTCCACACCTATCAGTCAGAGGTGCGTGCGAGAAGGTCCATCATGGAGGCCGGACCATCTAACGATACGATCTTGCTGTGCGAAGTCTCGATGTCGGCCTTCGGATGTCGATTCCGGCGGCATTGGGTAAGGATCAATGGGGGTACCAAACGATGACGAAAAACCGGGTTTCTGGTGACTTGGGTAGAACCATTCGAACCGTTCGAACGCGTAAACGGGGGTTTCCTCATACGGGGTGGGCGTGGGAAGGTATCGTAGACGATTTTGAAGATCACCTGATCAAGCTGGGTGCCAAGCAGGTTGGCGACCCCAGGCCGCGTCCGTTGTTCGACCAAGTGGGCCGTGCCCTCTCCCGCGCGCGTATACCCATACCTCGCCGGCAGGATCAGCCGGTCCGGGTGGTTGCGATGATGGGTACCAAACCTCGGTTACTTTTCCCGTCAGCCTACTCAGGACAGCTTGCCCTCTTCATCTGGGATTGCTGGCCGACGGATCAAAAGCGGTGGGAAAGCATATTTCGTCATAGCAAACCGAGATACGTCTTCTTTACCTCGAGATTCGCAGCCGAGTTCTGGCGTCCGCTGCTCGCGGATGTCGAAGTGTTTTGGGCGCCCGAAGCAATCAAGCCCGCGCTATATGAATGCAAGGTACCACTCGCCAATAGAGGAACATTTCTTCTCGAGCTTGGGCGGAAGCACCACATGTTCCATAGTCAAGCAGTCGAGGCCGTCCGCGATTTGGGACTACGACATTTGTACAGCACTGCTGAACGGCCGTTCCTTTTCCCCGATCGAGCTTCACTCGTAGCAGGAATCCAGGACTCCGCCGTCATGAGCTGCTACCCTGCGTCTACTACTGATCCCGGTGGCCGGGCAGGAAGCTGGCCAACCATGACCTACCGGTACCTCGAGGCAGCTGCGGCCCGGACCCTTATCGTGGGCGAAATTCCGCAGGACATGAAGGACCTCTTTGGATTTACGCCCGGGGTTCATGTCCCGAGTGAGAAAGCAGGAGAGCACCTTAGGGAAATCGCCTCGAAATTGCCGGAGTATCAAGACCTAGTCGATAAGGTTCACCACCGGCTACACGAAGTGGCTACCTGGGATGTAAGGACGAAAGAGATATTCGGAACAATCTCAGGCGAACGCGAAACGCCATCATGAACTTATCAGGGCGTCGAATTCGAGGGGGTGCAGCCGACGCCGTCAGCGAGGGCCACCTAGGAGGATTCTGGCGAAACGTTGCGACTCTATTGGGCGGCCAAGTGAGTCGGCTGGCAGTGCAGGCTGTTTACTTTGTGCTCCTCGCGAGAGTGCTAGAACCCAGCGCTTTTGGCCTTGCCGCCGCGATTATGGCTGTTGGCGCTCTGGCGAGTCCCTTCGCCGCATTAGGACTAAACACCATTATGGTGCGTAACGTCGCCCGCAATGGGACTTCAATAGGATCGGAATGGAAACGAAGTCTTACCTATACGGCTATCGGCGGGACAGCGCTGTCGCTCCTGTTGAGTTTACTTGTACCGGTAATCATTCAAACAGATCTCCATTTCGGGATCCTTTTCATAATCCTCCTAACTGATTTGGTAGGGCTAAGGCTGATAGACCTGTCGGCCGCACTTTGGCACACGGTAGGGTCCAGCCGTCAACTGGCACTCATGCCCACCGTCATGAATCTCTTGAGAATGGCGGCTGTTATACTTTTTGCGTTGATCGTAGATGTGCCGTCTCTGAATTCATGGGCCCTGTTCTACCTGGCCTCTACGCTTCCCTTGGGGTTGGTTCTATCCGCGATAACAAGTTGGCGCCTCCGAGGTGGAAAATGGAAAATAGGGGCGTCGATGTTCGAAATTAAGGACGGTGTTTTATTCTCGATTTCGCTTTCCTCCCAAAGTGCTTTCAATGATATTGACAAAACTATGCTGGCGAATCTGCAATCGGCGAGTTCGGCCGGTTTGTATACAGCCGCATACCGTATTGTAGATATGGCATATGCTCCGATCAGGTCTATAGCAGCAGCAGCGTATCCTCGGCTATTTCGCGCTGGTGGAACGGGCCTAAATTCGACTATGGTTCTCGTGAAGAAAATTGCACCGATGGTGATCGGATTCGGCATTCTTGGAAGTTTAGGTCTATTCTTCCTTGCTCCGTACTCAACCATACTTCTAGGGGAAGATTACCAAGGCTCGGTCGAGATAATATCTTTCCTTGCACCTCTAGTGCTCTTGAGAGGCATCTCGTTCTTGGCTGCCGATGCGTTGAGTTCCAGTGGCCTGCACGGCTATCGGACAGCCGTCCAAGTAGGCTTAGTGGCAGTAAACGTCGTTCTGAATCTTCTTCTTATACCAAGCTACGGGGTCCTCGGCGCCGTCGTCTCAACCCTCATATGCGAGGTGATCCTGTCACTTGCACTCTGGGTGCGGATCGCATACGGGCTTCGAAAGGCAGATAGGTGAATGTGAATAATTTCTACCACGGCTATGTCGGTCTGAGTGCCATATGAGAAATTCTCCATCACGATTAGTCTCTATAGTTATCCCTTCGACCGGCAGGGAAACTCTAGCGAGAGCAATATCGGGAGTGAGGACGCAGACTATAAGCAACCAACTAGAAATCATTGTTGTCTTTGACGTTCCTTTTTCTGAACTGCATCCAGAAGCGGTTGCGGCTGCCGAAGGCGCTGATTTGGTTCGCTATACTTCGGGGCGGATGGGAGCGTCGGAAGCACGGAATATTGGTGTCGAATCCGCGTCATCGCCGTGGATAGCATTCCTTGACGACGATGATTTCTGGCTACCTAGAAAGCTTGAGGTCCAGCTGGAGGTGGCGCGCCAGATGGGAGTTGAGGGGCTTGTGCCGATCGTGGGGTGTCGCTTAAATATTCTGTATAGAAACGACTCACAAAAGCGAATAGACGCAGTTCCAAATAGACTCATCAGTCCTAGTCAGAGGATCGATGAGTACCTATTTAGTAGACGCCGTCCTGGAGCGGGAAGGGCTTCTTTCCTCACCTCTACAATTCTTGCTCCCACCGACCTCTGTAGAAGTGTCAAGTGGGACTCAAACTTGGCGCGCCACCAGGACTGGGATTGGTTGCTACGTGCTGCTGGACAACCGAAGGTGGCATTCGCCCAAGCGGCCGAATCGTTAGTCGATTACACTTTGGGTAGCGTCGGCTCGATATCTGCGACTAGCGACTGGATGTCTTCCTTTACGTGGGCTGTCGAAAATAGATCTCTATTGACAAAACGATCTTTTGCAGACTTCATGTGCGCCCAAACCCTACGTTACGCATTTAGCGCCCGTGATTTTGGCGGCGCCAAGAAAATTTTGAAGGAGATATGGGCGAATAAGTGTATTCCAAGCTTTGGACCAATTGTCATAGGCGCGGCAGGAATCCTTTCGCGGAGAAATATTCAGCGTGTCATGATTCGTGTCCGATGAAGATCAGTTTGGCAGAGACTCGGTGTGAGAAATGACTTCGGACCGCCCTGATCTAACTGTTGTAGTGTCGCACCTGATTCCCCGTTACGGAATTGAGAAGGTGGCGCTAGGTGTTTCACAGATGCTTGCGAGACACTATCGAGTCTCCATCTTGTCTGTCTCGGGCGATCTTCCAGCTGATCTCAATTTTCCGTCTCAAACTTTGGGGAAAAGTTTGCATGGGCTCAGCCGGGTCAAGTCCTTGGCCCGTATCTGGAAATCTTTAGACCGCAGAAATTCCGGAGTTTTCGTGCTTGTTGGCGCTTGGGTAGCGATCCCTTGGTTGATAGTAGCGGCCCTGAAGCGGACTCGTTCGACTATTATTGTTTGGGAACATTCAATTACATCGGAGCGCTTTTCTGTATCTATGAAATGGCGTGTCCTGTCCATCCTTGCTGGAATCACCTACAAACAAGCGCATGCGGTCGTCAGCGTCAGTCCGCCACTGACTCAAGATTTGGAACGGCTACTTCCTGGAAGGACCATCGTAACTATTCCCAACCCGGCCGAGTGCGAAGAAGACGAGCAAACGGTCGAGGCCAATCGGTCGGTAGAACCAAAGCTAGATGGACAAATCGGTACGCGCTTTCTGATGGTTGGATCGCTCACCGTGATGAAGCGGCATGAACTCGCGCTGAGAGCTTTTAGCCTCACGCCGAAAGATGCAAAGCTAACTATCGTTGGTGACGGGCCGGAGCTCAGTCGTCTACGGGTGCTGGCGGCAAACCTGGGAATCGCGGATAGGGTCCAATTTGCAGGATATTTGAATGATGCTGCTGTTCATGCCGAGATGTTGGGTCATGATGTGCTGTTGCACTGTTCTGTGGCGGAGACATTTGGCCTGGTGTTTCTTGAAGCGGCTTCCACACATCTGCTAGTGGTCGCGACGAAGAGCCGCACCTCAGACTACATGGTGCCAAAATTTGTCCCGGGGCTGACATCAGAAAGCGATCCGCAGTCGCTTCTGGAAGCCATGGCTCAAGTGCTGCAACCAATATCTGTCGAACTTGACCGGGAAAGACAGTTGGCACGACAGCGCCGTCGAAGCGCCTTCGGCAGCGAAATAGTTAGTGCGCTATGGGTCGAAACAATCGAAAACGCTCGGATTGCCGCAAGGCTCAGGTCAGGGGCTAACTCATGACGACGTTTGAGATCGTCCTTCCAGCCCTGGCAGTACTGGCGACGCTAGTTCTAATTAGTGCACGCCGGCACTACGGACTGGCTCGACGACAATTCGTCCCCTTCGCTCTTCTATGTCTTGTCTTCGTAGCAGGGCTTGTAAGCAGTACACAGCTCTTAGAGCGTTCACTTGCGGTCCAATTGGTCCTTCTATCCTATTTGGTGGTTAGTGCTGCCGTGCTTGTAGCCCGCGCAGCGCTTTCGAAGCAAAGGCTAGCCGCTTTCCGTTGGTCGTTGCTACTCCCAGCGATCACTTCCTTCACCTTCTTTGCAGTAAATGCGCTCAATAATTCTCAGTACTCCGACATTGTCCTATTCGGAAGATTCAGTTCGGTAATTGCCGTCCTCTCCGTAACGCTGATATCCGCGCTGTGCAAGTTCTCAGTTCGGACGATGTCGGGCGCTCTTGTTGTAGCTGTTCTTACAATGTTGATTCTGACCCCGTTTAACGGTACGAACTGGCGACCTTGCGATCGTTTCAAATGTGGTCCTTTTGGAGCAATGTTTACAGGAGTGTTTCCTTCTGAAAACGCGCTTGCGATGTTTGTTTCTGTTGCTGTAATCGCTGTATTTCTCATACCGTCTTGGTGGGTAAGGTCTGTCGCGCTTCTGCCATTGGTGTTAGCTCTATACGCAACTGAATCTCGTACATCGCAGATCGCGTTACTTGTGGGACTTGCTGTATGGGCAATGGTCCATCTAGTAGGGCGCAATCGTAGGGTGCTTGGCAGTAACGTAGATCCGATCAATCAGGCAATATTCCGGATCGGCGCTTTGGGTGCATTGGCGGTATACGTCCTTGGCTTCATCCTCATCAATAGTGCTTCCATATCTACGTTCAGCAATCGAGGTGGTATCTGGCAACGAGGGCTGAATGCTTTGGGAGATAGCTGGGTTGCTGGCGCGGGTATGGATCGATGGATATTCTTGCAGTCGGTAGGGATATTGCCGCAGTTGTTCCCACATAGCCAATACCTACTGCTTCTTTTCGGAGGTGGCGTAGTCGCGATCCTGGCGTCATTCTTGATGTTGGTTATTGCTTTTCGAAACCAGCTCCGATCAGGACACGCAGCGGGTTTTGCTAGTGGTTATATCGCCTTCCTTTGCGTCATCGGGCTCACTGAGATTTATTGGAATCCAAGTGCTTTCGACGGGTATGTTGTTGTTCTGGTGCCGCTTATATTCATGCTGCTGGCCCCGTCAGCTGCGCATGCTGAAAAGAAGGAGACTGGAGTGCAAGCTAGATCACGAGTTCTTCGCTACCGGTAGCCCCGACTCCGCGGCTATACCTGAGGCCACTCAATTTGGAACCTAGGCACGCTTTCTTGGTACGCCGGACCCTAGTGGACCGGGGTATAGGTGATCAGCTTTCGAAATTCCGACGATGATGCTGTAGCTGTATCCGGCACCACGCCCAGCGGCAGGCTCCTGAACAGTTGCAACGACCGCTAAATTCGCTGCCCGCAAAATGGCACACTATTTGAGCATT
>NZ_QDAE01000045.1 GCF_003075455.1 Arthrobacter sp. Bz4 | reverse complement strand
ACACCTTAGTCAGGTGCGACGCGCACTGTGGGGAACATTGGACCGAGAACCGAATAGGGTCAGACCGCTCTCGACTTCCGGGGATGAAGTGCGGGCTGTATGGCGCCGTACGTTCACAGAGGATCGCCGCAGCTAGCCGGTCTCCATGAGTGAGTCTTACTCCTCCTTGGACAAAAACACTGCGGATCCACGGCCGTAGATAATCTCCACATCGACGCAATCGTCGTTCACCCGTTCGATGAGGCCCGTAAGGTATCGCCCCGCTTCAGATGCTAGGACTAATATCCTTCGTTCCGGTTCACGGCAAAGACGCACCACTACCCCCGGAACGCCTTCGGAAGACCGCGGCGTGCTCCTATGGAGGTAGCTGTTCCGTCTGAGAAGCCGAAACAAGATACCCGTAAGACAACAAAAGCAGCTCCAGAGGAAACTCAGTGAAAAATCTCCCCAAAGTCATGTATTCGGAGCAGTACTCCCCCATGAAGTAGTAAGAAAGCCCACCAAGGGCTCCAAGAGAGAAAAGAGGCCGACCCCCACAGGACGACTGCAACCCACCCACCAAAACAGGCACACCCGAGTGCACAGGACGCGCCGGTTTGTGCACAGTCAGAGAGCGAAACAGCCTCTGACAAGGGGAAACGTGTGCCCGAAGTGGGACTTGAACCGGCTTTCACCCCCTGCAAACACTGGCCTCCCCCGAAAACCTCCCCAAACCCGCCCAGTCCGACACCGATACGACCCAGTCCGACACCCAAGGTGTGCACATTGTGCACACCCCCTTTTTTGCCCTCCGCTTGGCCGGAATTTCCTGGCCACCTGTGCCCCCTGTCGAGCGAGCAACTCCATACCCCGTGACCGTCCGACGAGACCCGTCATCGGCACTTTCAAAAGCCCGTGAGTATGTGCCGAATAGCCGTCATCAAGACCGTATTTCACAGGTACTGCGTCCAGCAACATCATGGAAATTAGCTCTCCTTTCCGAACATCTCATGGATATGCGAGAAGGAAGTAACGTGACCAAGGACTTCCTTACATTCCGGTGACAGTTCGGTCGATCGGCGCAGTACGAGGCCCGGTTGGTTCAGACAAATTCTTTCCACCGAAATCAGAAATCAGCAGGCATTCACATCGATTCGATAGATGAACCGCAAACCTTCGCCGCCCTCGCCCGCCAGGGGGGCACCTTTGCCAGACTCTCGGACCTCCCTGCCGCTGACCAGCGACGCAGCTCCAGACTTCAGAGCCTTGGCGGGCTGGGCGGGGATATTGGAGGGCCTAGACCCTAGCACCGACGGCTAAAGGGGGAGCTCGGCAGCTGGTAACCAAACCACGAGCCACGCCAGAGACTCAACCAAACCGAGGCAGTCCCGAGGCTCACCTGCTGATGTCAGCCTCTGAGATAATTGTGACATGTTAGATACAGAAGTGCCGCCCGCAGTCACCTGTCGAAACCAGGCTAATTGCGGCGTACGGGTACACGTTGCGGGCAGCGTAGCTCACGTGAAATGCCTCCAGTCAGTGCTAAGAGCAAGACGAAGCGAAACATCCATTGCCAGACTACGGACCCACAGAGAGCGAAACTTCGGCCATGACGCAACGAAGGTGCGGAGCGAGAATGCTCTTGCGAAGTTGGCGCTCATCGAAGTTTTCGATGCACGCTGCGTGATCTGCGGTGGCTTTCTTGGGGCGTCTCGCGGCACGAGCGAGAGCTCGATCGAGGAGTTGATCAAATCGGCAAGCGCCACATCGATCCCAATCGGCACGATCAACCTCGACCATATGAGTCCGGCTTCAGCCGATGGGCCCGACCACCTACTGAACTACGCCCCGGCGCATGAATCCTGCAACAAAGGCCGGGGCAACCGCCCTCCAACGGCGGAGCATAAGGCGCGCTTTCGGGACGCCTGGCTCGGCTACGAGTCGAACGGACACGCACAGGTCCTGAGCCGAATGATCGTCGCCGCCCGGGACATCGAGCTAAATCCGGCCCGCCACGTCTACATGAGCGGAGATGCCGAACAAGACCGTAGTGCAGTGGCGGCAGAACTTGCCGATGACCAGATAGCGATGAGATTCGAGGTCCGACCGTGTACGCACGGCCACAACTTTCATGTCTACCCCAACGATCCAGACTTCTGCATCAAGCGCGGCCCCGAACACGAGTGTCAAATGAGCACCTGCCGTATCTTCTCGCGAGCAGATCATTGCTGGCTGGAGGGTGGGATGAAGCGCGGCTCTACCTATCCCTTCACAGTATTCGTAGATGGATTCGGACGCGGTCACTCTCTTGAGCTCGCCCGGTTCCTGGAAGCCTTCGTCGCCATCGACGACGAGGCGTAGACCCGCCGGCCCCGGCGCTTTCCTGAGACTTCCCGTGGCCCTGAATGGGAAACCCACGAGGCTACTTGCCCCGGCGCGCATTTCCTGGCCGCCTATGGATAGCCGCTAACACTCGAACTTTCCCCGACTTTTTGACCACCGGAATCCCAGGCAGGAAACAAACAAGAGTGGCGCTCCGTGAGAGGATCACTTGTGCCTCCGACTACACCACCTATCATCATCAACATGCCCGATACAGGCGCTCCTTGGTGGGGCGTGCCTCTACTGGCTGGCCTCTTCGTAATCATCGGTGCTCTGGTTGCCTTCTTCTCAACGCAAGCAAGTGATAGGCGTAAAGCTGCGAGTGACAAGGGAACCAAGCAGCTTTCAGACACACGCGAAGCAGCCGAGGCTCTCTTGAAGGTCGGGAACGACCTAGAAAAGCTTGTTAAAGAGCAGGAGACCAAGACCCGTGCAAGGCCCGCCAACGAGTACCTGGATCTTTGCATGGAGCATGTCCTACAGCTCAAGGAGGTTTGGGCCGCCTATGAACTTGTATCCATAAAATCCACCCTCAAACCGGGCGAAGATTACTTTGCCGCACAGCTACTTCTGGCCATGCCTACAGCTGATTCTACAAAGCGAACCGCGCTTCTGAACGCCGAAGCAACTAGGAGGATGGACTTCATCAATAGCCTGCGGACAGCAGCAGGTCTGGAGAAGATTGACCGGACACCAGGCCAAGTCGTCCCGCGAGTGGATATTGATAAAGATGAGGCGCAGAAGAAAGTATTTTTGGAAGCAGCCGCAGAGCTGATTACACGGCATCCGGTCAAGCACGATAATGCCAAGGACGGCGGGACACCAAGACAGCCGGAACCCAAATAAGGAAGAGCGCCTCCTATGGGCGCTCTCTTTTAAGACTGCGGCTACTTGGGCTTCTCAGCAGCTTTCGAGCAAGAGGAAGGCGGCAAGAACGAAGAGGTCGGTACTTTTTGGCCTGCCAGCCCGACGCCCAACTCGTCGTCTGTGCGCCTACCAGAATGCCCGCAGCGGTCACAACACAACCGCGCATGTATGCACGCCCGTCCGACGCGCTGCAATGGCCGACCGCTGCCGGTCCACTTCATCGTGAATCAGCTCCGACTCGTCCTAGGGTAGGTAGGTTTCTTTGCTGGGTGGAGCAATTAAGTTGAAGCTCCATTTGGGAGGTCCAGTTGGAATTGAAATGAGCGCATCTCAGTGCACGTCGCCCTAGGCTTCACCAGGAGCGCGATGAACTCAGGTCTAAAGCGCTCAAAGCTCGTATTTTCTGCCAGGTTGCGGTAGGCGCCCCAGGCCGCGCCTTCTTCTTTCGAGCTGGCGATAACTGCTGCTGCCGAGTAGCAGCCTTCCTGTTCAAGTCGCCGGCAGAAGATCTCGTAGCGGTCCAAATGACTTGCACCTTCAAACTCACCATCAGGGTAGAAATGCGGACGCGACATCCGGATCGGCGTATGCGACTTAGGTGCAGCTTCAACCAGGATGCACCACCCAAGAAGAAATGTTCCTGTCGTCCGTAGACGCCTTTCTCCACGGCCGTTCGGATGTCAGTGAAAGACCCTATTGCTACTTCAGTGCGGTTGTTGAAGTTGTTGCCAAAGGAAGGATCAGTAGCACGCTTGAACTCAAGAACAGCCAAGAGCTCGCCGCGGCGGGTCAAGACAAGGTCACAGTCCTTTGCCGGACGCAGGTAGCCAGGGAGCGTGACGTGGCGCTTTTCAGTTGCCCACTACGAGGCCTTCAATCTTCAGTTCATTTATCAGGTCGGCAAAGATGAGAACGAACCCATTAAGGTTCTTTCCGGCTGTCGCACCAGCGCGACCACCTCGATCACTGTCTCGACCAGCGGCCTCTGCACGTTCTCGCGTCTCCCAAAAGAAGTGCTCACCATGGGGGTGGGAGTAGACGCCGATTGTGGTCACTGCCAGCCGATAAGCTCTTAGGATGACCGCAGGTTTCTACGACGACGACTTCTCCCGCCAGTTTTGGAAGAACCAGGAGGCGTACAAGAACCTCCAAAGGATGATCAATCAGACCATGGCTCCTGCTATGGAAGCCATCCGGCAAAGCGAGGCCATCACTGCCCTTCAAAAGCAGATGGCAGCGGCTGTGCTGCCAGCGATAGATCGCTCGGCCTTCAACGCCATGAGGTCGTTTGCCAAGATGATGCCGGTCATCGATGTCCCTAAGATGCCTCTCCTGACTTTCCGCGACATCACGAAGTTCAAGCTCGGGGATGACGTAGCTCAGAAGTTTGTTGATTCCATCGATGTTGACGAGCTGACCAAAAGCACCGCGCCTCCCGTTGAGCACGAACCAACCACCACACCGCGGCCAAAAGACAACGCACCGGTTAGTCCGCCGAAGATCGATCTAAAGAACTTCAAAGAAGAAGACCTTGATCGCTACGCGGACCTGCTCTATTTGGCGCAACCTCTGCTACCTCAAGCGCTCGAAAACGACCCAGAACTGTCCAAGTTGGATAACTACCAAAAGAAGGTCTTCGTCTGGCTCCTGAGCCTCATGGTGATGTGCGGCATGAGCGTACTGCACACCTGGGGAACCTATGACGAAACCGTCGCAAGCATCACTGCCGTCGCGGAACAGATAGATAGCGGCATTTTGGGCTCCGACGACATCACGAAGGTCATCCTTCCAAAGGAAGAGGACAACGAGCTGCTACAAGAACGTGAGGATGAACCCAAGGATGCCTGACTAATCCTCACTTCATTTGCTCACGCACACCACTTCAAAACCGGGGGAACCATTGCTCGCGCAGATCTTGCCAGGCTTCAGAGACTTCAAAACGCCACTGATTACCGGCTACCTATGGCTGGTCGTTGTATGGATCGGCTTCGGGATGCCTATCCCGAGCAAAGACGAGTCGACCGGCGGCATGGGCATGATCAACTGGCTCACCGGTTATACGTCCACAGCAACCATCCTGGCCGTCCTGAGCTTTGTGGCGTATGTCGTCGGCATCCTGGTATCCATCGACGTAAAGCTAGCCACGCGGCTTGTCATGCGATACGGCTTTACCTTGGAACGTCAGCTGAATGAAAATCAGAAGCGCGTGTGGAAGCGCCTGCCACACCGAGAGAATGTGTCTTATCGCCGTTCTCTAGCGCACGAATCTGGATCTACACTTCTGAAGATTCTCTGGGAGGCGTTCAGCCGCGTAGAAGCAAGGAATGTTCCTTGGTATCCCCTTCTCAAGGAATACAACCTTCCTGTAATGGACGAGGAGGATTACAACGAGCGCGTGCAGACAGAGGCAGGCGATAGAACTGAGGCGGACAGGCAGATCCGCAAAGAAGCCCTTCGGACGTTGTCACCTCGACTTCTCCAGGAGATGGCGGAAGACATCCCCGTTCTAGCGACCAAACTTCAAGAGAAGAACAAGGATCTGTTCGACTCCTACGACCGTGACCGGTCAGAGGCGGAGTTCCGCCTCAGCATCGCGCTCCCGATCGCCGTTCTATCTGTCGAGCTGTTCATCCTGGGGCTTGGAGGGGATGTCGTGCTTGGATCTGTAGCAGCAGTGGTTGGACTGGTTGCATCGGTCGTCTTGCTCCGGAAGGGGTGGCTAAAAATTCTCGACTCAACGAGCGTCGTGGTGACCGCATTGGAAATCGGAACTATCTCGTCCCATGTCATCGAGAGGCTGGACGCTCTGGAAAGCAAGAAGCCCAAAGTCGACATTCCTCCGACCATCACCAGTTAGAGCCTATGGATCAATCCTCAGGTCGTTGTCGCTGGGGACTGCCCCTGCTTTTGTTGACTCGGTGACGTGCCCTACGGCTTGGTTACCGGGTTCGGTTGATTGTTTCATATTCAATTGAGGTGAGCTTTCCCAGCCGGCGTTGCCGGCGGCGGCGGTGATAGGTCCGCTCGATCCACGTCGTAATTGCTAGCCGGAGTTCCTGGCGTGTGCTCCACCGTTTGCGGTCCAGGACGTTCTTTTGCAGCAGCGAGAAGAAGGATTCCATGGCAGCGTTATCAGCGCA
>NZ_QDAE01000044.1 GCF_003075455.1 Arthrobacter sp. Bz4 | reverse complement strand
CATCTTCCTCACCGATGTCCACTTTGCTGCGCGCAGTCCGGGTTGCTCACCGAATTGATGTCGGCCGGGCGTGACACCATTGAGGTATGACCGTTTTCGCTGCCAAGGGTGCCGATCCTGGGGTGGACGCAGCAGCCAGCACCGGTCCGGGAGCCGCGCCCGGACGAAGCACTGGGTCCAACGCGCACTCGACGGTGTGGGAGCCGGAGGGCCCGTACAACCTCGTGCGTACCGTGGGGACGCTGCAGTGCGGTGCGCACGATCCGGCGTTCATCCACCACCAAGGTGCCGCCTGGTTGGCCTTCAGGAACGACGACGGCGCTGCCACGGTCCGGCTCGAACAGCGCGGAGCGTTGAACAGTGCCCGTGTCCACGCGACTGCCTGGGGCCCCGGCGCGTCCGCCGCGATCGAGTCAATGCCCACCCTGCTCGGCGCCAACGACGACTGGAGCCACTTCGACAGCCCCGGCTACCAGGCGAACCTCCCCGAGATCGCCCGCAAGGGGCGCTACCTCAACCCGGGTTTGCGGCTTCCGTCAACGGGTCGGATGCTGGACGCCGTCGTCCGCGTCATCCTTGAACAAAAGGTGACCGGGATCGAGGCCAAGCGGGGGTGGCGCTGGCTGCTGACTCGGCACGGCGATACTGCTCCGCAGGCGCCCGGAGCCCCGAACGGATTACGAGTACCGCCCTCCCCAGCCCAGTGGCGGCGCGTGCCCTCCTGGGATTGGCATCGGGCGGGCGTCGACGCGCACCGATCGGACACCATCATGAGGGCCGTGGCGATGGCCTCTGGGGTGGAGCGCCTGGCGGCCGTCAAGTCATCGGCAGAAGTCACGGCGGCCCTGCGTTCGGTACCGGGGATCGGCGTGTGGACTGCTGCGGAAGTTCTGCAGCGCACACACGGCTGCCCTGATTCGATTTCGGTCGGTGACTACCACCTGGCCGCCTATGTGGGCGCTGCACTGACTGGGCAACGGACCGACGACGCCGGGATGGTGCAGCTCCTGAAGCCGTGGACCGGGGATCGGCAACGGGTGGTGCGAATGCTGTATTCAAGCGGCTTCCGTAAACCCACCTACGGTCCACGGCTAGCACCCGAGGATCACCGCCACCGTTAGGCTTAACCCATGAGTGAACCACTAGATGTGACGGCCGTGTTTATCCCCAACCCCGGCGAGGTCTTCCGGGTGAAGCTAGCCCTCGACATAGCCATTGAGCAGGTAGTCAACGAGCCTGGATGCATCAGGTACGAGATTACCGATGTTGCTGAGGACCGCATTGTCCTGTCCGAACGGTGGGAATCCGAGGAACTGCTGGAGAAGCACTTGCAGGGTCCGGCGGTACAGGACCTGGGCGAGTCGCTCAGTGCCCTGTTGGCCGAGCCGGTCCAGGTCACCAAGAACGCCTGACGCACCAAAACCGTCTGGCACGCGAAAACCCCGGGCCCTTCTCAGGATCCGGGGTTTTCGTTTGGACTCGCCTCAGCTGGGTCCGAAGACTAGCTGGTCTTCTGGTCGTCCTGAACTGGGGCGTCAGCGGCTGATGCCTCTGCTGAAGCTCCGGCCTGTGCTGCTGCCTGCTGCTGGGCTACCTGCTCGTGGACCTCTTTCATGTCCAGGCCCTTCACCGCGTCAACCAGTTCACCGAACTGGGTGGCGTTCATCGCGCCGGGCTGCGAGAACACCAGCACCTTTTCGCGGAAAGCCATCAGCGTGGGGATCGAGGTGATCCCGGCCGCGGCGGCGAGGGACTGCTCGGCCTCGGTGTCCACCTTCGCGAAGGTGATGTCATCGTGCTTCTGCGAAACGGCGTCGTACACGGGAGCGAACTGCTTGCACGGGCCACACCATTCAGCCCAGAAATCGACGAACACAATGTCGTTCGTTTCGATGGTCTCGGGGAAAGTTGCCTCGGTTACTTCAATAGTTGCCATGCTTTAACGCTAACGAGTTTACTCGCCGATGTCTCCCCGTGTTCGCTCTCGATGAAGATTACCCGGCGATTCGCCGGATTAATCCTCGAAAAGTGCACGCTGCAGCACGTTGTCTGGGCCTGCCGATCGCCCGCTCTCCCCAGCAAATGGGCAAAAAAGTAGCCCGTCTAGATCTTGGCGGAGATCTAAACGGGCTACTTCACCGGACTACCGGCGATGTGGCAGATACTGGATTCGAACCAGTGAAGGCGATGCCAGCTGATTTACAGTCAGCCCCCTTTGGCCGCTCGGGTAATCTGCCATACGTCCTCATAAATGAGGTTTACCCACGGTAACCGCGGGCAAGACAACTTTACAGAAAATCGGGGCAAGAATCGAATCGTCCCCGGACAGACGCGATTGGGCCTACAGTCCGGCGTTCACGCGACGCTCGATCTGGGCATAGAACGCGTCCGCCTGATCGGCAGTAACTGAGCCGAGGGCGACGGCGTGATCCAGTTCGGACCGCACCCCCGCCAACCGCTCCGAGCTGGCCGAAACAGGATACGAAACCTGGACCGACGACGACATATTGGCTGCCGCCGCCGGCATCGCGGAGAGGCCGGTGATGGACACCGCCGACGACGCGGCCAGGAAGGTCCCAGCCACGGCATGTCGAACTCGAACTTGGTACCGGACACGCGGCTTGCTGCTCATAGCTTCTTTCCTCCGGGGTGGTCACTGGAACCAACACTTTCACCGGCTGGTGTGAGCCGACACTGGGCTTCCTGTAGATCAGCTGGGAGCCATTTGCAGCAGCCCAGTGGCACATAACCGATTAGGCTTGGACCAGATCCTTCTCACTACCCCTAGGAGACATTGTGGCGAGCGAATCCACTTTCGATGTAGTTAGCAAAGTAGACAAGCAGGAAGTTGCCAACGCCCTGCACCAGGCGCAGAAGGAGATCGTCCAGCGCTACGATTTCAAGGGCATCGGCGCCGAGGTGGACTTCAGCGGTGAAATGATCCTGATGAAAGCCAACTCTGAAGAGCGTGTGCTGGCTGTCCTCGACGTCCTCCAGTCCAAGATGATCAAGCGAGGCATTTCGCTGAAATCACTGGACACCGGTGAGCCTTACGCTTCCGGCAAGGAATTCCGCCTGGAAACCACCATCAAAGAGGGCATCGCCCAGGATGTGGCGAAGAAGATCAATAAGCTGATCCGCGATGAGGCGCCAAAGGGCGTCAAGTCCACCATCCAGGGCGACGAGCTGCGGGTCAGCTCCAAGTCCCGCGACGATCTGCAAGCCACCATGGCTCTGCTGAAGAACTTCGACGAGGCTGACCTGCAGTTTGTGAACATGCGCTAAGGCACCAGCTGGTCATTGAGGTGGCGCTCCCGTACCCGGGAGCGCCACCTTTTTTGTGCTCTTTCCGATCCCCCTCTTCGGTTCGCTATGGAAGTAACTTTGGTCAAACCTTTGACATTTGTTACCTGTGTCACTCAAACTTTGAAAACAAAAGTTGTCTGGCAGGCTACAAGGCGGCGAATCGTCGTCGACCTTTCGAGAGAAGATCGCACTCCATGACCGAAAATCAAGACTTGACTCACGACGACGTCGCAGCCGCAGCGGCTCACGTCGTCGCAGCATTTTCGCGGACCGACACCGCAACGTATTTTGCATCCTTCAGTGCCGATGCGACCTTCGTCTTCCACACTGAGAACCGAAGGCTCGAGCGGCGGTCCGAATACGAGGCCCTCTGGCAGTCATGGCTTGCCGAGGGCTGGCAGGTCACTGAGTGCCTCAGCAGTAACCCGTCCATCCAACTGCTGGGCGACACCGCGGTGTTCTGCCACGACGTCACGACCACCTTCAACACCGGAGAGACCACGGTCGAACGCGAGACGATCGTCTTCCACCGGTCCGACGACGGGTCCATCCTCGCCGTCCACGAACACTTATCCCCTCTTCCCAACTCCCCCGAAGCCAGGTAACCACCATGAGCACACAGAGCACCGGACGTACCGGCTCAGCATTTTCCCGGCTATCCAATCATCTTGAGAAGAATTCGGAGGGCTTCGGCCCCATTCGAGGCACCCTCGGCGCCGGCCGTATGGGCATGATCTGGCTGGCCGCCAACCTGGTGGTCACCACCCTGCTCACCGGGACACTGTTTGTTCCCGGAGTGAGCTGGCCCCTCGCCGTCGGGCTGATCATTCTTGGTACAGCCATTGGTGGCGCCGTTCTGGTGTTGGTGGGCAACATGGGTACCCGCACCGGGCTGCCGACGATGTCGCTGACGAAGGGGTCCTTCGGGCTCCGCGGCTCCTTCCTCCCCGTCGCCGCGAACGTGATCATCCTGATGGGCTGGAGCTGGGTTCAGGCCATGCTGGCCGGAGTGACGGTCAATTTCCTGGTGGAGCAAGCCACCGGCTTCTCCAACCCCATTCTGTTCTCGGTGCTGTGTCAGCTGTTGGTGGTGTGCCTGGCGATCTTCGGTCACGCCGGCATCGCCCGGGTGGAGCCATGGCTTGCCCTGGTCATCCTCGCCTTCATGGCGTACATCTTCGTTACGGCGTTCACCACCTTCGCCCCCTCGGAGTTCATTGACCTGCCAGCCGATCCGGAACTCGGCTGGTCCGGGGTGGTGGTACTCGACGTCGTCATCGCCACCGCAATCTCCTGGACCGTCCTGTCGGCTGAGTTCAACCGCCTGGCGAAGTCCCAGGCCGCAGGCATGATCGGTTCGGGTATCGGCTACCTGCTGTCGACGGTGCTCGCTATGGTGCTGGGCGCCACCACCGTGGCGTATCTAGTGCTCGACGGCGGCGAGGCCGTCGCGTTCGACCCCACCGCCATTGTTGCCGCCTTTGGAACACCGCTGGCCGTGGTCATCTTCCTGTCAGTGATGGCCACCAACACCATGGTGGTTTACGGAATGGTGTCCTCGGTGGTGAATATGGTGCCGTCCAGCAAGGTCAAGTTCCTTCCTACGGCGCTCGTGCTGGGCGCGATCTCGATTGTTGGGTCCACCTGGTTGGCTTTGCTGGATCAGTTCACCTCTTTCCTGGTCCTCATCGGGTCGCTGTTCATCCCGGTGTTCGCTGTGATGCTGGTGGATTACTACATTGTTCACAAGCGCCACTACAACAAGGACATCCTGCGTGGCACCGGCGGAGACTACTGGTACTTCAAGGGCGTCAATATTGCCGCGGTGGCCGTCTGGATCATTGGCGCTACTGCGTCCTTGATACTGACCTATTCATTGCCAAGCCCGATCGGCGCGACCATTCCCACCTTCATCCTTTCGGCCGGGCTGTACCTGGGGTGGGCCATCGCGGCCAAGCGGATCGTGTCCGGGACGCCCCAGCATTCGCACCTGAGCGACTCCGAGTCGCCAGCGAACGCGGATTCCGGACGCCGTGCGGCTCGTTGATCTTTCGCATCCCATTGTCAGTGGGATGCAGGTCTTTCCCGGTGACCCGGAGGTGACGATCACGGTTGCGGCCGAGATCGCCGCCGACGGGTTCCAGGTAGCCGAGGTGCATGCGGGCACCCACACCGGAACCCATCTGGACGCACCGTTGCACACGGTGCAGGGTGGCTCGTCAGTGGATCAGATCGACCTCAGCCGGCTGGTCGGCGTGGCCCGCATTGTTCGGCTTCCGGTGGTCGATGCGGGTCACGTGTTTGTCTGGTCCGACGTCGAGGCACAGCTTTCCGATCTGGACTCCGTAGCGATGGTGCTGTTCCACACCGGCTGGTCGCAGCACTTCGGCACCGAGCTGTACCTGCGGCATCCAGCGTTCGACGCCGACATTGCGCTTGGTTTGTTGGATCGCGGTATTTCGGTGGTCGGCGTCGATACCCTCAACCCGGATCTCACCGACCTGTCCGGGGCTGAAGTGGATCTCCCCTTTCACCGGGCATTACTGGGTGCCGAGGGTGTCATCGTTGAGAACCTGACCAATCTTGCGTCAATCGATTTTGCTGACCCGTGGGTCTCGGTGCTGCCGTTGCCGTTCGCCGGAATGGACGGTTCGCCGGTCCGTGCAGTGGCGATGGAGGTCGCCGTCGGGTAAGCGCTGCTCTCCTCCCTGCCGTCGATTCACGGTTCGGAGGGTGCTCAGCGGGCGGTCCGGGGTCTGATTTCCGGTGCTGATTTTTGGTGCTGAAAATAGTTGAAAAAGATTTTCTGGTGGCCCTGAATCGGCCCCTGTTTTGTCAGTGCTCGATGATGGAATGGAGGTATGAAAAGCAGTAAAGCTTCTTCTACCGGATCGGGACTCTTCCCCGATTCCGGCCCGGATTCTGGCTCTGATTCGGCTTCTGATCGCGGGTCCGCGAACAGGTCCGCGGATGCTTCAACGGGGGCGTCCGCGGGGGCGTCAGCGGGGGCTTCCGGCGGTCACGGTCCGGGTGGTCCACTCGGTGCCGACGCTGTGTGGACGGCCCCAGGGGCAGAAGCACCGATTACTTTTGCTGATTCTGGATCTGATTCTGATGGCCGGGTGCGTTCTGGTGATGGGCGGCCGGCGTTGGCCGGGAAGGTGGTCTTGGCCGCGGTCGCCGGCCTGGATTCAGGCCAGACGCTGACCGTGTTGCAGGACCTTGGCCGGCTGCGGTCCTGGGTAGATGCGCAGGAAGCGAAGGCGGTCACCCATCTTCATGACCTCACCACCGAGGCGCACTCCTGGGTGGGTGACCCGGGGCATGCCCGTACGCTGAGCGCGTCGGAGATCGGTGCGGCCCTGCGCCTGCCGGAGCGCACCGCTGGTTCTCTGCTTGACCATAGTGAGCTTTTGGTCCGCGATTACCGGGCCACCCTGACCGCGTTGGAGGATGGCAGGTTATCGCGCCGTCACGCGTGGGCGGTGGT
>NZ_QDAE01000043.1 GCF_003075455.1 Arthrobacter sp. Bz4 | reverse complement strand
TACCGGTCAATCCCATGGAGCGGGTGATCCCGTTAGCGGCGGCGAACTCAGCGATCTGCGTTGAGGCGTACTGGGCCACCGGTCGCTGTGGAAGATCACCTGCGCCGGCGGATCCTGCCGCAAAGTCAGAGCCATCTGCAGGGCGTCCTGGATGAGGTCGGTACGCATGTGCTCAGCGATTGCCCAGCCGATCACACGGCGGGAGTGGGCGTCGATGACGGTCGCCAGGTACACCCATCCTTCCCACGTTCTCAGATAGGTGATGTCACCGACCCAGACCTGGTTCAGGGCCCCGGTGTCCCACCGTCGTTTCACCGCGTCCACCGGATACGCATCAGCATGGTCGATCACCGTGGTGGTCTTCCACCTCTTCGGGCAGATTCCGGCTAGGCCCAATGATTTCATGGCTTTCGCGACGGTCTTCCGGGACACAGTTTCGCCGTCGGCACGCAGGTCAGCCAGGATCCGCGGCGAGCCGTAAACCTCATCGGAATCACTGTGGAAGTAGGCAACTTTTCGCTCGATAACCTCCCGCCGGATCGCCGCCGGCGAAGGCACCCGCTCCAGCCAGGCGTAGTACCCGGACCGGGATACCCCGAGCAGGCGCACCATGCGGGTAATCGTGAAGTTCATCTTCTGCGCGTGCATCAGTTCGAACGCTTGGCGTTCGTATCCGAGGCTTCCTGGGCGAAGAAGAGAGACGCTTTTTTTAGGAACGCCCGATCAAGTTTCAGGTCCGCGTTCTCCTTGCGCAGCCTCTGCAACTCGGCCCGCTCGGACTCCGTGACCGCGGTCTCGCCGGTCTCGTTGCGGGCCTTGAAACTGTTCACCCACCGACCCAGTGAAGCCTCGCTAATCCCGAGCTCCCGGGCGACGACCGCGACCGGCCTGCCGGTATTGATCACCAGCTTCACGGCCTCGTCCTTGTACTCAGGAGTGAACTCCCGACGTGTCTTTCCCATAATGAACATTCTCTCTTGTGAGGTGTCCACTCAACGGGGGCAGGGCCAATGTCAGGCAGCTCAACGCTGATGGCCGGACCGCGGATGTGGAGGTCATCGAGTACCTTGTGCCTGACGTTTCTCAGCGGGAAGTCCTCGGGATGAGCGAGCTATCACGCGTGGAGCAGGAAGGCCGCGTGATTGATGACGCGGTCGTGATCGTTCACCCCTTCGAGGACCGGGACCTGGAAGCGATCCGCAGCGTGGTCGCGGCTGGGTTGATCGAGCGGTTGTTCGTCATGGTGTGGTCACCTGATGACAGGATCCGGACCTGGCTCGACAGTGCAGGAGCCGTGAACCTCCATACCGGTGTGGCGATGTCAGCGCCGGACCTTCTCATGGTCGCTGCCGCGGAGATCTTCGTCTATCACCAGTACAACGGGCTCAGTTCTGGCCCTGGCAAAGACGCGGTCGTTCAGATCGTTCGTGCCTTCGCCGCTGAGGGTTACCCCATCGACGTCGACCCGTGGCTGCGGGCGTACTTTGCTGCTGGCGGCACCTTCCGTCATGCAGAGTCCATCGCCCGTCTCATCAAGGAGATGGCAACGGGCGTCAAGCACCGGGTAACGCCGAGGTACGGAACAAACATCGTGGCGACGCTCCGGGATCAGATCGTCGATCCGGACGACCGAACCGCACCAGCGTCGCCAAGCTGGTGACCTTGTATCGTGCCGCAGTTTTCGCCGGACCGCAGCACGTGCACGCACCATCGCTGAAACCGCGGACGCGGATAGGGACGTCCAGCCGATGAAGCTCGTGCTGACCTGTGTTCCAGGCAAACCTTCCCTCAACAGGCGAAGTGTGGTTCACTAGTTTTCATGTGGAGGGGAGTATCCCCCAGTCAGTCCGTCGTCACTACGAGAGTCCCTGCACTCTCCGGCGGGCAGGGCCTTCAGAGGCCGGGAGAGACCTCCAGTTAATTCGATACTGACTGGAAGTAGGTACCCCTTGAACGTCCCCCTCTGGGTCTGGTTCGCCGTCATCGGCTTCATCCTCGTGATGCTGATCGTGGACCTCGTCGCTCACCGCAAAGCCCATGTCATCAGCGTCCGCGAAGCGGCAGCCTGGTCGGCAGTGTGGGTGTTCTTCGGCGTCGCGTTCGGCGCGATCATCTGGCGGTTCTGGGGCGCCGAATTCGGCCAGCAGTACTTCGCCGGCTACCTCATCGAGAAATCCTTGGCCGTCGACAACGTCTTCGTCTGGGCCATCATCTTCACGTTCTTCGCCGTTCCCCGGGAGTACCAGCACCGGGTCCTGTTCTTCGGTGTCCTCGGCGCCCTAGTCTTCCGGGCCATCTTCATCGCCGCCGGATCCGCGATCATCGCCAGCGCCGGCTGGGTCCTCTACCTGTTCGCCGCGTTCCTGCTCTTCACCGGATACCGGATGCTCGTTCAGCGCAACGAACACATCGACCCCTCGAAGTCCCGGGCCCTGAAACTGTTCCGCCGCCACGTGCCCATGACCGACGCCTTCCACGGCCAGCGGTTCCTCATCCGCAAGAACGGGGTCCTGCTCGCCACACCCCTGCTGGCCGTCCTCGTCCTCGTGGAAGTCACCGACATCATCTTCGCCGTCGATTCCATCCCCGCGATCTTCGCCGTCACCGACGAAGTGTTCCTCGTCTTCACCGCCAACGCCTTCGCGATCCTGGGGCTCCGCGCCATGTACTTCCTCCTCGCCGACCTCATCCACCGCTTCGTGTACCTGAAGATCGGGCTCGCCATGGTCCTGATCTGGGTGGGCATCAAGATGGCCCTGAAGATCGACGTCTTCTACATCCCCACGCCGATCTCCCTCGCCGTCATCACCACCATCCTCACCATCTCCATCGCCGCCAGCCTCATCAAGACCCGCGGCCAGGAACGCCACGAACCGCCGGCACCCGTGGAACCGCCCTTCCGCACAGCCGACGACGCCGAGATCGCAGCACTGCAGCCTGTGTGGACGCGCACCCGCAAGGTAGCCGCCACGCACGGTGGGACAACCGGCACCTCATCCGCTGGACGTCCCGCGGAAAATCCGGCGGCGGGTCCGACCATCAGAGAGGACCGCGCAGGAGACGATCGTTCCGCTGACGGAGACCGTCAGGACACGCCTCGCCACTGATCCCTCATCGGACGCGTGCAGACGATTGTCTCCGACCACAAACCGTCCATCCCTGAAAGGGACCACCGATGCAGCCAGGATCCAGCAACCGCAGCTCCGGAACGTCCGACTCGGCTACCGCACCTCCGCGGATAGTCCCGCACCAGTGGACGTTCCTCACCAATCACGGTCATGTGCTGCTGGTCATCGCGACAAACCCGAACCCTTTGGTCGAGGACATCGCGGCGACTGTGGGGATCACCCCGCGAGCCACGTTGCAGATCCTCAAGGACCTCGAGGACTCCGGCTACCTCCACCGGCTCCGTGAAGGCCGGCGGACCCGCTACACCATCGACCCGCACCAGCACTTCCGCCACCCGACCACGTCCCAGAAGGAGATCGGCGAACTCCTGGCGATCTTCTCCCACTCCCCCGGCAGCGGAAAACACTAGCCCTACAACCAGCACGACAACCGGTACCACGACCAGTACGACTGTCAGCTCGACCGCCAGCACGACAGCTGGCATCACGAAAGGAACACACCATCACATCTCGTACAGCACTGCTCCTTGGTTCCGGACTCCTCGTCATCGGGGCACTGTCCATCACCGGATGCGATGACACACAGCTGCCCCAGGTACCAGGAGTGGAAGAACAGGAAGACACCGACAACCAGGACAACAACCCCGATGAAGGTCAGGAAGAAGAGCAACAGGACGGGCAGGACGACGAGCAGGAGAACGACGAGCAGGAGGACAACTAGGAGCAGTCTCGGCTTCCACGATCCGCGACGAACGAAAGGAGTAGAGGACATGGAAGGAAGGCCGTACGACCTCCGTCGGGGGTTCGGTCCACCCGATGGGCGACGAACAAGCCGCAGGAGCGCATCAGGTGCATTTCCAGTGCTCCCCCGCTGATCCAGGGTTCGCTCTCGACGCCAGCTCTGCAGCAGCGCAGAGCCCGGGCCCTGGTTCGGAAGGTAGCGGTGCAGCTCCGAGGCGTCGCCACACTGGACGGGGACGGACCATGATCATCGTTCTCGTTGGTATCGACGGTGCGGGTAAGAGCACGGCCGGCGTCTGCTGGCGCAGCAACTCAACGCCGCCGACTATCCGGCAGCGTTCCGCAGGAACGAATCCGGTCGGCGCAGCCTGGCTGCGTGGTGTGGCCGATCCGGCCTTCACCCTCCCGAGGCAGCACTTGACGCGCTGGAGACGGTTCTTCGCTGCGCGAACGTCCTGATCTCGCACGCGCGAGCCCGGACAGGCCCCGGCGTCGTTGTCATGGACCGGTACCTTCACTGCCAGCTCGCGCTCCGCCGTGCGCGCGGCCTGCGTGTGGGCCGGCTGCTTCCGTTCCTCCTCACCGTCCTGCCCACTCCTGATGTCGTCTTCTACTTCGACGTTCCCGTCGACGTGGCGCACGCGAGGATCACGGGCAGGGCCGTGGACACCGAGACCATCGAGCACCTGCAACGGTTCGACGACGCCTACCAGGGACTCGACGCTTTCCCGTCCTTCATCGTCCTCGACGCCAGCCGTTCGGCGGAGGAACTGGTCGAAGACATGCTGCAGGAACTGGGGATGTGCGGGCTGGGGTTGCAGTGACGCGGCCTCAACGCAATCCCGTCAGGATGCCGGTCACTCCCCCGCGGAGCCGCCCACACGCCCGAAGCAACTTCGAGCTCCTCGGCTGGCTGTTCATGCGGTGGTCCGGGGCCGTCCTACTCATCATGATTTTCACGCACCTGTTCGTGAACCTGGTGCTCGGGGATGGCATCAACCAGATCGACTTCGCGTTCGTCGCCGGGAAATGGGCGCACCCCTTCTGGCAGTGGTTCGACCTGATCATGCTGTGGCTGGCCATGCTCCACGGCACCAACGGGTTGCGCGTCATCATCAACGACTACACGGACACCGCCTGGATGCGCTTGTGCCTCAAGAGCGTCCTCCTGACCTGCACAGGCGTGATCATCGCGCTCGGATCGCTGGTCATCTTCACGTTCGATCCCTGCCCTCCCGGCGCCTCCGACGATGCGCTGCCCGCATGGTGCCCGACCGGGCCGCCCTAGGCCCGGATCCCCCAGGACAGATCCCTGCAGGATGATCCCGCCGTGCATGGACGTGCGACCCAACACCAGGACCCAAGCCCCACGTGAGAAGAGAAAGTGACTGTCATGCCCCTGTCGGACGAAGAACGATCCCGCTTCGACGAGCTCGCACGGCGTCTCGCAGCCGAAGAACCCGAACTTGCCCAACGCCTTCAACACACGATTTCGCCGCGCCGCACATCCCGCCGCCGGAAAGCGGCGTTCGTGACGATCCTGGGAGGAATACTGATCGTCCTGCTCTCCATCGCAGTGTCCATCCCGGTCGTCGGGATCGCCGGTTTCCTCACCATGATCGCCGGCGGTCTCATCGGAACGCCCCCACCTCGCCCAGAACGAACGGACGTGACGCCGCCAGCGGACCCAAAGGCTCCACGATCGAACACGACACCCCACTGAGAAGAACCGAGCCGAGCCAGAAGCGCCCGTGGGCTGGGACGCGCCACACCACAGCCCCGCCGACCAGTCGCACGCGGACACGTGTGGACAGCAGAACGGAAGCGATCGCCATGTCAGGGCGCCGGTTCTTCCCCTAAATAGGTGAAGTATGTTTCACTTATCTCAATGGAGGGTAGTATCCCCACATCCGGTTCGTCGTCATTACGAGAGTCCCTGAACTCTCCGGCGAGCAGGGTCGCATGAAGCGGCCGGGAGAGACCTCCAGTTGGTGCAACAACCGACTGGAAGCAGGCCACCATGACCCTGTCAGACCGCACGATGATCACCTCGAGCGCACATCACCGGCGTCCGCCCTCACCCCCACGTCCACGCCGGGTCGTCACGCAGGGCCTCATCGAGGGGGTACGAGCAGAAGCTCCTCCCGCGAAACACAGGGCAGGAAGAACGCTTGCCCTGAAGGCGGTGTACGTCGGACTGCTCGCTCTGACATTGTGCGGGTGTTCCTTCACCAACCCCGTGGCGACACAGATGAACGACTCGCTCACCGACGGCGCTCACGCATCAAGCGGGAATGTGCGGCTGCAGAACATGCTGATAGTAGGTACCTCCGCTCAGGAGCCTGGCCGGGTGCTGGGCACGATCATCAATGACACGGAGGAGGACCTCATGGTGGGTTTCAGCGTCGCGGGTCAGACCGAAAGCGTCCTCGTTCGCGGCGAGAACTCCGTCCACCTCGAACGGACGACACCACTGCTCGTCGATCAGGTAGGTGCCGACCCGGGCTCCGTGGTTCCGGTGAAGGTCACCTCCGCCGACGAGTCCCTGATCGTCAAGGTGCCGGTCCTGAACGATTCGCTGCCCTACTACTCCCCTTACATGCCCTGACACTCCCCGCCTCGGCGGCGATCCGTCACTCCTAGTGCAACTCATCGTCACGATGTACTCCTGTGATCTCGTGTCGCCCGCCGGCACTGGCGGGTGGGGCCGACTCGACCTGAGATACTCATCGAAACCTAGCGACGGGCGCTGATCGAGGTCGACCCGGGCACGACGTGCACGAAAAGGAACCCATGAGTCAGGACCGCTTGAAGAGGCGCCCTCATCGGCTCGTCCAGGACCTGATCTATCAGCTCTTTCACTTACGTTCGGAGCGGCCGCTCAGCAAGGAGGACGCATCGAGCAGGATCACGGCCTTCGTCTACGGAGACATCCTGATTCTGGCCGCGCTCATCGCCCTGTACCCGGAGGACCTACTCACCAGCAAAGCCCTGATCTACATCATCGGAACCGGTACATCGACGTTCATCGCACACGTGCTGGCCGAACATGTCGGCGTCCGGGTGACTGCACCCGACCAGGCCACGACACCTCACCTTCGAAAAGAGGCATGGCACGCTGTGCCCATCGCGTCCGCAGCGGTTGGGCCCGCGCTTTTCATGACGGCTGCTTTGGTGGGGTGGGTTGATCCGGGACTAGCGCTGCAGCTGGCGATCATCATCACCGTCGTTCGGCTGGCAAGCCTCGGCTGGGTGGTCGGACATCTTCGAGGCGAACGGGCTGCCCCGCAGACATTCATCCTGGGCATCGTCCTGGCCGCACTGTGCCTCGCAGCGGCGTTACTCAAAGCCGTGATCACCGCCTAGAACATCCCCGCCGTCGACGTCTCGGCCCCGCACCGGTCAACCGGAGGCGCGCAACGACAGGCACCACGGCCTGAACTTCCAGCACTGGACGGTCCCCCCGGGCAAGCTCGCCCTCACGCTCCTCCAGTTGATCGGCGCTGGAGGCGGCCCTCTCCCTGTCGGCCTGGCAGCGGAACGTCTCGCGCTACACATCCTTAACT
>NZ_QDAE01000042.1 GCF_003075455.1 Arthrobacter sp. Bz4 | reverse complement strand
AGGACCACTACGACGAACACTAGGTCTTCACGTTCACTTTTAGTCAGCATCGATCCACCACAGTGGAGTCGATGCTGACTATCTTAAGCAGAACGACAGAGGCTACGGCGAGGGTTGCGCAGTGAGGCGCTCCGGTGGGATTACCGGTTAGTCCGGTGAATAACCAGTTCGGGTCAGCTATGCCTTTGTGGGTGTCAGGTTGATGGGCGGCCCCAACCCGATGAGAGCGTCGTGAAGGTTCGCGGGCAGCGTGTTCGTTTCCTTCGTGTCGGGGCGCCAGTGCTCGACCCAGCGGCCAAGGTCCTGTAGGCGTCCTTCACCATCGAGGCCACCCAGCCAGGCGGATCGGCCGGTAACCCCTGTTTTTCCTTTGCGGATTGCAACAGCGGCTACAGCGCCTTGAGCGCACTGCTGCAAGCACGGCGCTGAGATCAGAACCCCACCCGGGGACCGCGACACCGCGCCTGACAACCCACCATCCCCCCGGGACCGGGTCAGCGCAGCACACCGGTGACCGGAGCACATAGCAACAACAACACCAGCAGACCCATTCACTGCTTCATCGCCTTGGTCTTCACCCGATGTGAGGCTCGACATAAGCACTGGACCTGGATTGGACTGATTGCGTGCTTTTCGCCTCATCGTGACCGCCCTTACCCTTGACGGGCTTTCATTCGAGGGTTTTTCTTGTTGATGACGAAGGTCTTTCCTCGACGACGCACCACCTGGGCGCCGGGAATCTTCTTCAGGGACCGCAATGAGTTACGTACTTTCATGATGCTCCTTGATAGGTGTTCTTAGTGCTGTTCTGAGGGAAACGGGACAGGGAAGCCGATGCGCGCGGACTGCAATTCCTCATCGGTGAGGGCGCAGGCATCGAGTAGACCAGCAATGTCATCGTCGTCGAGATCATCACCAGTGAGAGCCAAATGAGTGCCACGGCATCCCTCCCCTTGCAAGAGATACGCACCCCACGGCCCCCTGTCCTCCACAGAGACGCGCGGGCCGACCCCGTGCACAGCTACACGTGAGTCCAACATTCCAGCGATCCAGACGCTGCCGCGGACAAAGCAACACCCCACAGAGATAGCGCCCAGAGCAGTTTGGAACCGCCCTGGATGCAGCGGGCGGCTGACTCGATGCTCGACAGTGCGGAACGGCTCAGATGACGAAGTCGGTGTGATGACCACCCCGGGCAGATTCCGGTTTCGTGCTTGTTCGGTACTGTGTGAACCCAGTTTCGCGACGTCCAGCCCAGCGCTGGGCACTATGTGGGCATGCGGTGCGAGCTCGTGGAGAAGATGCAGTCCACGAGCCGATAAGGCTGCGTCGTCGGGCAACAGGTCGCTGCTGGTGGTGAGGATCGTATCCGCGAAAAGCAGCTCTCCCACAAGGAATTCGCCCGGAGTTCGTGAATCCTCCGGCACTGCCGTATAACCAGACCCGAATAAAGTGTGGTGGTCCCACAACTGGTCCTCTACATCCTCCGGCCGCGCAGCCAGAGCCACCGTGTCCACGGTGAACGCTCCTGGGGCAACGGCACGTAAACCATCGATAGCGTTTTCGGCTGTTGTGCCCGGCGGAAGCCCAACAATCGCCCGGGCCTCCCCCGCGGCCGCTAACCGCAAGAGAGCCGGCGCGAGATCAAACCGGACAGTGCAACTCAGGCAACCATGCTCCAAAACCGTCGACTCACGCTCGATAAGTCGATCGTCGGCATGAACCCGGCGCATCACCACACCACCGTCCAACAAATCATGCAAAACTACCGGCACACGCGGAAACCTATCCGCCAACAACGAAGCGGCAGTATTCCGGCTCAGCACGTCAAGGGACGTGAGAATAATAAGATGCATCACCCCATTATATGAGAACCATTCTCAAATACCAATCGGGGTCTTCGATCTGCAACGCCAATAACGGGCTATTACGTCATCCCAACCTCGGGGTTAGGCTCAGAATGTATCCGGCAACCCGCTGGTGAACCATATGAAGGTAAGGAACGAGGCGACCGGTAACGAGAGCCTGAAAGCTGAAGGCCAGAAAGACCAGTCGAAAGCTGACCTGAAGAACGCTGGCGAGAACATCCAGGACGCCTTCAAGTAAGCCGACGCATCATCAGAGCGGTGGACACGACGGGTCTTCGTGCCCTCCCGTTCTCGTTTGTTCGAACTTGTCCTTCTCTACCTAATGGCGGCGTCGGTTATGCCAGCTGGCCACTGTCGCGAATGAGGCGGCAATCAGGTAGCAGAAGATGGCGATTACCACGATGGCTGCTCCCGGCGCGAAGTCACCGTAGTAAGAAGCTGCGAGACCGAGGATCGCGCTGAGTGCACCGATGCCGGAGCCAATAGCTAGTGTCGCCCGGTAGCTGGTCGCGATTTGCGCGGCGGCGGCCACGGGGACGACCATCATCGCTGAAATCAGCAGCAGCCCGATGGTGGTCATTCCAGCGACGACGATGAGCGCCACCATTAGCGTCAGGATGAGAGTCAGGGCTTGTGTCGGTATTCCGGCTACTCTGGCTGAGGCTTCGTCAAAAGCCACGGCAACCAATTGCCTGTACACCACGGCTGTGATTAACAGGACGAGACCGGCGAGTACGGTGATCGCTGCGACTTCCCACCATTGCAGGTTCAAGGGACTCCCGAAGAGGAGCCCGACCACTGCGGTTTGCCCACCGCCGGCGCGGGCCGCGAATAGGAAACCGGCAGAGATCCCTCCGTAGAAGAGCAGGGCTAGGGACAGGTCCGCGCCGCCGCGTCGGCTGGACATGCGCACTAACGCCACTGCAGCCAGGACGGTCAGCCCGAGCGCCCCGATGATCGGGTGTAGCCCGGTGAGCAGGGCCAGCCCGACTCCGGCGAAGGCCATGTGGCCCATGCCGTCGCCGATGAGGGATTGACGTCTCTGGACGATGAATCCTCCGACGAGCGGGGCAGCTGCCCCGATGACGGTGCAGGCAATCAGGGCGCGCTGCATGAACTCCAGTTCCAGCATTCCCTTAACCGTCCGTTCGGACTGTCGGAGCGGTTACCGACGTCGTTACATCGGGTAAGGGTAGAACGTTGCCGTCCCGGACTTCCAGAACGCGATGCGCTAATCCGGTAAAGCCTGCCGGGTCGTGGCTGATGTAGACCACGGCGATCCCCTCGACGTGCACCAAGTGCTCCAAAGAAGCCCGTAAGGCAGCCTTTGCTTCCGTGTCCACCCCGGTGGTGGGTTCATCCAGGAACAGCAAGCGGGGGGTGGTGACAAGGGCGCGGGCAACCAGCGCCCGCTGTTGCTGTCCACCGGAAAGCTCAGTGATCCGGTGCCGGCGCACTGCTTGCAGACCCATCACGTCAAGGACGTGCTCGATGCGTTCATGTTGAACTGCGGAAATGCGCTGCAGGGGTCGTAACCTGCCAGCGAGCCCGCTGCGCACTACTTCGTTGACGCTGATAGGCAGCACTGAGGAGGTCTCGGCCCGCTGCGGTACATATCCGACCCATGACCATTGGCGGAAACGTGCAGTGTCAGTGCCGAATAACCGGATGGATCCATCCGTGGGGCGAACCAGCCCTAAAGCGAGCCGCACCAACGTGGTTTTGCCGGCCCCGTTGGGGCCGACAACCGCGGTGAAGGCTCCGGCTTCAAGGCGCAGCGAAACGTCTGTCAGGACGGGTACGCGGCCGTAGCCGTAGCTGACGCGGTCGAACTCAAGAACAGCCGTTTGTGCGTGATCGGGCACGGATTAGGTGCAGTTCAGTGCGGTGGAGAAGGCTTCGGCCTGCTCCTGGAGCAGTGCCGGGTACCCCTGTTCCATTTGCTCTTCGCTGACAACGTCGAGGGGGAAGATGTCGAGCATTTCCGTTCCGGTTTCCCCTACGACGGCTTCAGCGTCAGCGCGGCCCTCGACGGGCTCAGCGAGCACGTACTCGAACCCTTCTTCCTCGATCTCAGCGACGATTTCAGCGAGCTCACCGCCGGAAGCGCCCGCCTCACCCGAGGTGACACCGACCACCGCGTGCTGGGTGTACCCGAAGGGCTCGAGCAGGTAGCCGTACGCGGCGTGGCTGACGATGGCTTCCTCAAACTGGCAAGCCTGGCTCAGCAGTTGCTCGATTTCTCCGTGTGATGCCATGAGCTCTTCACTGACCCGCTCAGCGTTTCCTGTGTAGGTCTCGGCATTGTCCGGGTCGGCGGCGGCGAATGCCTCACCCGTGCGGAGGGCAACTTCGGCCATGATCGAGGCATCGAACCACACGTGTGGATCCAGTGCACCCTCGGTGCTTTCTTCCTCAGCGTGTCCACCTTCTTCAGCGTGCTCTTCCTCGCCCTCGGCGTGTTCTTCCTCCTCTTCAGAGTGCCCGCCTTCTTCTTCGGCGTGCGCGTGGGCGTCCTCCGAAGCCGCTAACATCCGGTCTTCGCCAGCGACTTCACTGACGTCGACAATCTCTCCCCCGGCCGCGCCGGCTGCGTCTTCAACCTGGGACTGGTACCCAATATCACCCATGTACAGCACGACATCCGATGTTTCCAGGGCTTCACGCTGACCGGGGGTGAGTTCGAGTTCGTGTGCCTCAGCACTGCCTGAACCGAGGAACTCAATCTCCACGTCAGGTGCGATCTCCTCGGCCATCCACGCCAGCGGGTACACGGCCGCTACAGCTCTCAGCTGCCCTTCACTGCTTTCCCCGGCAGTGCCTGCATCTTCTCCTACCCCGCAACCGGCAATGGCCAAGGTCAGAACGGCGAAACTTGGGATAAGACGGCGCATAGCGGATTCATCTCCTACAGGTTGGGTTTATGATCAGAACTAATCTTAATGATATTGATTATCAATGGCACCGGAAGCTGAGCGTCTGCCTTTAGCCGGGTCGAGGGCGACGCGGCGACGTTCGGCCATCATCGATGCCCTCACCAACGCCAGTACGTTCCACAGCGCCCGCGACTTACAGAAGTTGGCCAGCGACGCCGGTCATCCTATGGCCCTATCCACGGTGTACCGGGCACTTCAGGCCCTCTCAGCAGCGAACGAAGTGGACGTTCTGCACCCCTCGTGCGGTGAGGCACTGTACCGCCGATGCACTCTGGGTCACCACCACCACCTCGTTTGCCGCCAATGCGGACAGGCGACCGAGATTGCTGATGAAGCACTCGAGAAGTGGGTAGAGAGAACCGCAAACCAGCACGGATTCACCGAGCCACACCACACCTTAGAGATATTCGGTACCTGTCAGGAATGCGCCAAGTTCGGGTAGACACGAGCACATCATTCGCCCGGTCTCGAGCCTGACCTCGAGCGGGAAACACGCTGTGTGCAATGTCCGCGGCAGTTTCGAGACGGGAGCGGCCTAACGGAAGGCCGGACCACGCAAACACCCGACGGGGCTGGCGTGGACGCCGGTTTCTCCAGAGATATGCAGGTACACCACACCCAGGCGGTGGAAATGTCCATGATCGCTTGGGATCGCTCGATTGACCCGTGTTAACGCCAACCCAAAACAGGGCCATTAGTGCCAATTGAAAACAGGGCCACTGGTTGTTCGTTCTATTGTGCCGTACTGGTTGTTGGCTGGTGTTTCGTGAGCCGGTAGCTGTTGCCTTTGAGGCTGATGACGTCGGCGTGGTGAACGATCCGGTCGATCATGGCTGAGGCGATGGTCAGGTCCCCGAAAACATCACCCCAGCGGGCGAAGGGCAGGTTCGAGGTCAGAATCAGGGAGGCGTGTTCGTAGCGGCTGGAAACGAGTTGGAAGAACAGGTTCGCTGCGTCCTGATCGAACGGGATGTAACCTACCTCGTCGATGATCAGGAGGCTGTAGCGGCGTAGCCTGGCCAGTTCCTGGGGTAGTTTCCCGCGGGAATGAGCTTCCTGGAGCCGGGCGACCCAGCCCGTCGCGGAATCGAAGAGAACCCGATGCCCTGCTTTGGCTGCTTTGATCCCGATACCGACTGCGAGGTGGGTTTTCCCGGTCCCCGGCGGGCCGAGCAGGACCACGTTCTTAGCCTCGGAGAGGAACACCCCGGTGCCCAGGTGCGCGATCAGGTTCCGGTCCGCGGAGGGCTGGTGATCGAAGTTGAACTCCTCGAGGCTTTTATGCGCGGGGAACCTCGCGGCTTTGATCCGGGTCGCCGCCCCGGACGCTTCGCGTTCGGAGACTTCACGGGAGAGGACCGCGGCGAGGTATTCCTCGTGAGACCATCCTGCGTCCCTGGCTTGGTCCCCGAGTCGGCGGAACCCGTCGCTGATCCGTGGGGCGCGCAACGCCCGGGCGTAGTACTCGATCTGGGCTGGCGTGCCGGTCATGAGGCCACCTCTGCCAGTGCTGGCTGCTGGTCGTGGGTGGTGCCGAAGATCTCGTCATAGACGCCGAGATCGCGGACCTGCACGGACTCCACCACCCTTGCTTCCACCATGTCGGGTCGGTGGGCTCGTTGGGCGTGGAAGTCCCGGCGCATCACCGCCGCCCGGGCCACGTGGGCTGGGTCGGTGATCACCAGGTGCCGGGCCCACACCCGGGCATGCGAAGCGATAGTGACGCCGTCGTGGGTGACCGTGACCGTGTCCAGATCGGCGGTGACATCAACGATCCGCCCGATGAACGAGGGATCAACGGAGTAGTCGTTGGAGAACACCCGTACGTCATAATCCCGTGGCAGGCGGACCGTATTGGCGAACACCGTGCCCGGGGTCACCGGCGGTAACGGGCGCATCTTCTGGCGGTCCAGGATGATCAGCTCATCGGGGCGTCCGTGGCGGGAACGTGAATACCGGTGATTAGCCGTCGGTAACCACTCATCTAACTGGTTGTTGAAATCCGCTGGTGAGGCGAAGTTCCGGCCCGGCATGAAGCGTTGCCGGAAGAACCTGTTCATCCGCTCCACCATGCCCTTGGACTCCGGATCCCGCGGTGGAAGTAATCGAACTTCCAAACCCAGCGATCCGGCGAACGCGGCCACTGGCTCCGTGGGCTGGCGACGGCCGATACCGGATTCGTTGTCCCACAACAGGCGCGCCGGGACCGCTTGCGCGTCCTGGATCAGGGCCCACATTCCACCCAGTAGATCAGGGGTCGTGCGGGAGGGCAGCATCCGGGCCTGGATGAATCCCGAGAACGCCGACGTCATCACCAGCACCGGCGGCGTATCGTGTTGGCCCTCGCCTACGGGCAACGGCTCATGCGGGAACCACAAATCGCATTGGATCTGGAAGCCCGGCACGTGGACCAGCCGGTCCACCGGGTCCGGCGGCGCGTACTCGGGCCGGATCACGGCGACCTTCGCCCGGAACAGTGACGCCGATCCAGACCAGCCCACCCGCTCCGCCAGTGTCGCTGCAGGCATTGTCGGGGTTTTCACCAACAACTCGCGCACACTCGGAGCGAACGCGTCGAAACTCGATGCCCCAGACGCCCGCTGATACTTCGGCACCCGATCCGATGCCAACGCCCGATCCACTGTTCCGCGGGAAACCCCCACGATCCTGCCGATCTCACGCTTCGAGTGCTGACCCGTCGAAAACAGGTGGCGTATCTTCGCCCAATCATCCAAATTGATCACCTTCCATCATGGTCGGTGGCCCTATTTTCATTTGGCGTTCCTGGCCCTACTTTCGGCCGGCGTTAACAA
>NZ_QDAE01000041.1 GCF_003075455.1 Arthrobacter sp. Bz4 | reverse complement strand
ATTCCCGGATTCTGACGACCCAGCCGACGAGACTTCCATCATGGGTGCGGTGCTCCTGCACACTGGACACATTGTGTTGCATAGCGCTACCGGTTTCGGTCAAACCGGTCGTGCTATCTGTCGGGTACCGCACTGATACTTGATCGATGCGCGTGACTCGACCGGCAAGGCGAGTCCATTCCGACCGGCTGTATATTTCCCCGACGAAGCCGGCGTACGTATCGCGTTGCAGTGGCACGAGTCGCCGACCCGCGAACATGCGATCAAGCCATTCCTGATCCATTGGGACCAGCTTCCAGTCGACGGCTTCGTTGACTGCGACGTCGAAGCCGTCCTCTGACACTTGCCACTCGGTCTGCCACACATCGGTCTCTTGGGGCGCCTGAGAGGGGACAGCGTCCTCCAGCTCAGGTTCTTCGGGCCTTGCTGCCATGAGCGACTCGTAGGAGCCAAAATAATGAGAATGCTAAATCGGCGATTCTGGACTGGGCCACAGGGCGGAATGTAACCCAGCGGGGCGCTCTGGGTCCGGATCGAAGGGGAGTTATTGCGCGCAGCCGTGGGCCGGCGCCGTCCCACTTTGCGCATGCCACTCCCGTCCACGGGCTGCCGTAACCATATACTCCGAATATGCCAATCACGCGCTCCGCCCGAGGCATCCATGCACAGCCGTCCGACCTTCAGGAGTATGGGGGCGATCTGTGAGCGGGGGTTTGTTCGCCCTGCTGGACGACGTCGCAGCCTTGGCCGCATAGCGGCCGCCTCGGTGGACGACGTCGCTGCTGGAGCCGCCAAGGCGGGGGCCAAGGCCGCTGGCGTGGTTATCGAGTACTACGGGCAGTCTTGCTGATGATCCGTTGGAGCGAATTCAGACGACTGCCAAAGGGGCCTACGTTCTCAGGTTTAGAATTGGTCTGAACGAGAAGTGGTGCCATGCACCGAGTGATGGGCTTCATATCCGGTTGCATTCCCGTAGTTACCATAACGAGGGAAGCTGACGGCACCACGATTAAGTACTGGCCATCTGTTCCGTCGCAATAGTAGCTCCCGTTTTCACAGACCCAGAACCCGTAGCCATACCCAAACTTGGGGAATACGCGCAAGCGATCAAACATGCCCGGGGTACGAACTTGAAGACTTGTCGCTCCGACTACCCAGTCATGGTCAACAATGTTAAGGCGGCTCCCGCGCGACCCTTCGGCCAATAGCATCTCGCCAAAAGTCAGTAAATCCTCACCGGTCATGGAAAGGCCCGTACATCCAGCAGTGTACTGCCCATAATTGCGCCAGGATGCTTCGATGCCCAAAGGACGCAAGACGAGGTCTGATGCTATCTCATGGAGACTTGCACCTAAGTGATCTTGAATTATCACAGATAACAGAAAGGGCCCGACGTTTGAGTAGGAGAAGTGCGATCCAGGTTTGTGGACAATTGGCTGGCCAAGTGCATAACCTAGGTAGTCTTCTTCAGAGACGGACTGGAGATCCTTTCGAAAAAGGAACCCGTTTTCGTGACCGATCGTGTTCGAAATCAGGTGCCTGATTTCTACGTCCTTCCACATTTTGCGGAAACCATTTGATGCGAAGTGACGGTCAAGAAGTGGAGCAACGCGAGAGTTCAAGGAGAGCGGTTTTTTACCTACTGATTGTTTCGATTTGATCAGAGCCCCCAATGTCATGCTGAGGACGGGTTTGCTAACGGAACGGAGATCCACCGGCTCTTGAGTAGAAAACATATGCTCCAGCCTCACACCTTTAGACGAGACTCCAAAATAGTTTAAGCGGAGGTGATTACCTTCTTTATCGACCGCCGCACCAAACTCATTTACGGCGGCGTTGAATGCTGATTCAAATATTTCGTTGCTCACGTGATACTTCTCCTTCAGGTGCGGGGCCCCTACCGCTTGTGGCAGTCCTTGGGGTCAACCAGATTGTTATCGGGACCGCGATCAGGGCCCCGAGGGCGAGCCCAAGAAGCGATGCCGCTCCCAGCAAGCTCAGAAGAGCATTTGGCTCGGTTATCAGTAATGACAACACGACACCAACCAGTACTGTCAGACTTGCCACAGTCGCCTGCCGGAAACGAATGGATTGTTTACTAGAACGCGAGGCAGCGGATGTGGCCTCCGCCAAATTACTTCCCTGTACCTTCACCGTGTCGCGGAGCTGCATGAGCTCCCGCACATGGCGCTCCTCGCGGTCAAATAAGGCGGCAAGGTCAACGCGCGCCTGGCCCACGGTCATTGCTCGATTAGATGCCAAACGCTGCAGTTCAATCGTCTCCAGGACGTCCTGAGCAGCAAGGTCGAGGCGCTCGTTGAACAGCCCTAGCGCACGAACACAGGCAGCTGTTTCCTGCAGGTTTGAGTTCCAAGACGCCGTTGCCTGATCGAAGCGACCGCGCAGAGCATCTACTCCTTTTAGTATTGCCTCATAAACGGCAGTGCCTTGTTCATGTTCTGACCCAAGCAGTGCTGATAGGACGGCAGCTGACTCTGCTGTGGATCCCCAGAGCCCCGAGTCGGGTTGTTGGCGGGCAACGAGGACTTCATGGACATGAGCTCTCGCGCTTTCATCAATCGTCTCCGACGCTCCTCCCATCTCAAGCAATCTGGCTAAGTCGAGGTTGGTGTATCCGGAAACTCGGGCAGTTGAGGTGTAGTCGCTTTGCCGAACGACTCGAGCGAGCGCCGTCGCCTCATCACTGAGGCGAGACTTCCGTAAGGCTGCGACTACGTCTTCCCCGCCTGGAGAAAATATGGCTTGAGAGGCTACCTGACGTGCGATTTCACTCTGTGTAGGTGCGTTTGAGCAGATCCACTCTCCGACGGAGAACCTTACGTCACTTGTGAAGCCCTCAGACTCGAGGATTTCTCCATAACGAGGGGTGAATCTGTTGAGCATGACCATCAACCCACACGTTGGTCCCATGACGCTGTCGTAGGCGCCATTTCGCAAGTGCCCTCTCACATCGGCTAGAACACCGGGCAGGAAGCTTGCGATGTTCACACGAAGACTGTCCAAGGCAATTAATACATCGTGCGAATTCCAAAACCCGCCCTCCCAAAAGCCGCCGTTGAACTGGTGCTCCATCCATAGAACTGCCTCGTTGATGATTGCATCGAGGGAAGTGTAGTTCGCGTAACGAGTCAGGGACTGAGTGCTGTGCTCTCCAAGATGATATAAGCGGCGAAATTCAGATGCTTCTCGGAACGCCAGAGTCCGGGGAGTGGAGATTCGCGCCCAGAATTCGGCAACGTCTTCTGCACTCCAATGCGACGAAAGGACATAGACATCATGTATGCCCCGCAGGCGCCGGGACGGAACACTTAGGTCCTTGTACTCACGTGACGGGATGCCATCTAGCCCGGCTGTTGACTGAATGAAGTCGATGTCGGAGTCGCCACGTGGGCTGTCAATGAAGGCCAATCGGGGCACTCCAGCCGCAATGTACTCCAAAATGTTTTCTAGTATTCGTAAATTTAGCTGCCAGTCAATCGCGATTGTAGAAACAACGACTCGCTCGCCAGCCTCTGCTGAACGGTTTACGAGCAGAAGATCTCTTACGCCGTAATCATCCGCATAACTAGGATCATGGAAGACCGCATCGAACACCGAAGAGTTGAGTGGGCGGATTGTCGATCGATAGAGATGCGCCTTGAAGTCGTTTTCGAGACAATGAGTCTTGACTGATTGTGGAGTTATTTCGTTTGGACTGCTAATTAGGAGGTATGCAGCGGTGTTCATGCAGGCAGGTGTCTCCGCGAAATCAATATCACCTAAACCAGAATCGGTCTCCAAGAATGGGCGTTCCATCATCCGTACGTGATAACGCTCGGGCAGAAAAGAAATTTCGATTGGGTCATCACCCGGGGTGTATGACATCTTCTTCTGATATGAGACAAAGATTCCTCGACCGCGAGATAAAAATTCAGCTATCAGAGGGGCGCCTGAGTTGAGAATAGCTAGTGCGAGCCGATCACTTGTTACGTTCGTCGAAATGAAGAGGCCGTCAAACGTGTCCAGGGCATCATCACCGTTGATAGTGAAGAGGCGGTATAGATTACTTGCGTCAAAAAGACAAAATTCAAACCTGTCTCGCGGCATATTTTCCGACAGGTTTCGCGATACATTTGCGTAACCCGACCGCTGACTCTCACTTTGATTCTGGACGACCGCGACCCGGAACATCTACTTTTACCTGAAACTGGGCGACGGGTGGGCAATGTAGGGACGATCCGCGCGCCCCTCAAAGATTTCAGCCTCGTAATCGTACCAATCATCGGGGAAGAAGTCAGTTGGCAGGTGAAGGAGATGTTCTCTCGCTGCGTTCTGTATCAAGCGGTGAACTTCCTCTGCTCTCTTTCCTGACCACTCAGACCATACATTACAAAGAGGCCGAAGGTGGTACTCTCCGAGCTTAAAGTCATACATAAAGCTGTGTTTGACGGAATAGTTAGGTTTCTCACGCCTTAGAGTCTTGTAATCCATCTGAGTGAAGTTGAAGGGAATTCCAAGATCATGCATGAGCGAGGCATCCTTGTCTACCGACTCCATATCTCGATACGCAACGCTCACAACGCGCCATTCGCGATCGAAATGGTATACAAGGTTTTGTGCATGAGCCTCAAGTTGAAGTCCCGTCCGGCGAAGTATCAGAAAATATCCATCGACGATTGGCTTTATAAAATCAGTGAAAAACCGGTCGGCGCTTGCTAACTCAGGATGAGCGTCGAGGATCTTATGCAACAGCGGAACCACGGGTTGAGATCCGAAGGTCCGGCTGAAGAGAGAAAATCCGGGAACCCGATAGCCGCTAGGCGGTTGAGGGATCGGTTCCTGATGCCGAAGAACAAAACCCCAACCGTCATCCTCGATGAGCACGTTTGCTCCAAAGTATTCCTCCTGTATTGCAAAGCCCGGAATTTGGGTAGCCTCAAGTGAAGCGCTTATGGCAGCAGATACCTCGATTGCCGTCATCAAATGGGTGGGCGGCATCCTGCGGGTTAGTCGCCCCAATCTGCCATGGTAAGAAAGTTTCACGAACTGGGGTTTGCCCATTACATCTGCATATACAGTTCGACCGCTGGACGTGGCAGCAGCTGGTACGGTTGTCGACGCCTCGACGCCGGTCAAGTCGCGAAAGGAAGATTCCATATCAGGGTGGACTGGGAAGAAGAACGGAGCTACTTCGGGAAAGCTTCCGACCGAAGCAATCACCTCCGGAGCCAGCTCAAACAAGGGCAGTTGAAATCTACTGCCGCCGCGGTCGCTCGCATTCAATCCAACTTGCGGTCGGTTTAGAAGTGAAAAGCCACTCGGGGAACCTTCATTCAGATGTCGCTCCAAGTCGAGGTAGTTCCACATGTCGCCCGTAATGTCCACCAACTGCACTTCGGTGCCCCCGTCGTCAACGTCCGCTGTTCGTGATGGTCGTAATATTAGCGGAAGAAGTTGCTCCTTCAACGGTTTGACTAGATATTCGAGCAATTTTGTTAGCGGGGCAATTTCCGACCCATGTTCGCCCCATAAGCCTCGGGGGGCCGTCAATAGGAACAGCGTTGCGGCACGTTTGGCGTCCCGTAAGTTTCATGGAAGGACTGGACCGAGTCGTCGCAGTCCCTCTGCTGAGAAAACAGCAACCCGGCGGGTTTGTAGGAGGATCGGGATGAAGCATTAGGGCACGACGAAGGGCTATTACAGCGCGATGTGTGAACTGTACTGACTAGAAGCTTGAAGCCGGGCAACTTAGTAAGCAAATCGATATAGGGCTGAAACGACGGTTTAGCGCGCGTCCGACCCGTTGGAAGCCTGTCAAGAGGGCCGGGAGAGCGTTCGTTCGAAAATAACGTTGACCGGGGTAAAGGCTTGAGATTCAAAGAAGCCATGGGCCCGATCGTCGAGCTGCCATGAATCTCGACGAATAGCGGCGGCACCATTTGCCTGCGCTATTTTCACCGCGGCATCCATCAATAACTTCCCCACACCCTTGTGCTGGGCGGTAGCTACCACAGCCATGTCGTGAACATAGAGAGAGGAGGACGATAGCCGAAATGGATTGGGCGGCCTTGTTGTGCGCTCAGCAAGCAGGTAGTCGAGTGGCTGGCCTTTGTCCTTGGCAATCAAGACTGCACTTCCATCAGAAAGTTTCAACCCAGGAACTCACGAAATGCTTCTGGATCGGGATCCTCAAATAGGTCAGGGCGCCCCTTGGCAGGAGCGCCTGGACGCCGTACTCAACCCGACCGAGTCATTGAGATCATTTCGGGTGGCCGCACGAATAGGCGGGGCGATCGACGTTGCCGGGCACATACCCAAAATGTAGTCGACCTTCCTCCTTTGAATGACGCAGCGGTTGATCGGGAATTGGTTGCAAAACGCTGGAGTCGGTCAGCTTAGTCTAGGCCCCGAAATACCATTAATGGACCTCTTGATTCTGGACCATAAAAAGCAGGAGCGGTGATGGCGTCCATTCGCTTCACCCAGATTCAAAATTGTCTTCGATCTGCGCGTAGACGGACGACCCCCTTTCAAGGGGTCGCAACACCAGGGACTGCCCCGGGTTTGTTGACTCCTTGACCTAGCGAGCTGAGGCTCGTGGAAGGATGTTGACCATGCCGACGGCTTATGGGGCGGAGTTCCGCCAGGATGTTATTGATGTGGCCCGGAAGGGTGAGGCGCCGTTGGCGCAGATCGCTAAGGATTTCGGGCTTTCGGTCACGACGCTGAAGCGGTGGCTCGCCATCGCGGATCGTAAGGAAATCGGGGTAACCCGAGCAGCGGATGACTCGGCCGAGATGCGGGAACTAAGGAAGCGAAACCTGTTACTGGAGCAGGAGAATGAGGTGCTGCGCCGGGCTGCCGCGTATTTGGCTCGTGACATTAACCCAAAATGACTCTTCTATGGGTTTAGTCAAGCCGTGATGGTCTGGAGTTGGCGGAAGATTGAACGACACACGTAGCGTTTGAGATTGCGGCGGATTTCCCTGTTGGACTTCCCCGCGGCACGGCTGCGTGCGACGTAGTCCTTGGTAGCGGTGTCGAAACTCATCCGGGTTCGGACGATGACGTCGAAGGCCCGGTTGAGTTGACGGTCGCCGGAGCGGTTGAGCCGGTGGCGAGTGGTGTTCCCGGAAGAGGCTGGGCGCGGAGCGACGCCGCCTAACGCTGCGAAGGCCGCTTCTGAACGGATCCGCCCGTGGTGGGAGTAGGCGCAGATGATGATGGCTGCGGTTACCGGCCCTACCCCGGGGATTGTTTGAAGCCCCGGAGCCAGCTCCTCGGCCAGCTGCGCTAGCGCTTTGTGGTTCTTGGTGAGCTGTTCAGTGAGGTTCTTGATTGCCATAGCCATACGTTTAGCCTCGAGTCGGGCGATCCGCACCAAAGTGTCCACGGCTTGGGTGGTCCGCCAAGCCGCAATCGCTGTAATCTGCGTTTCCCGCAGCGATGCGCGGACATCGACGCCCAGGTCGGTGCTACGTAGCAGCGCTGTCAGGGCGTTCCGATTCGCGGTGCGCTGCTGATCGAGGAGGGATCGGGCGGCGAGAAGAATCCGCAATGCGCTCCGGGTTCCTGCGGCGCGGGGTGTGATTACGTGGTCGCGTTGGCGACCAAGGACGGACCGGGCAGCTGCTTCAGCGTCGATCGGATCTGACTTGCCAGTCAGAGCCCGTGAAGACCTAGACGGAGGCCTCACCTCGCCCACATCGATGCCTTCCGTTTGCAGCATCTGTGTAAGGCGGGCCCCGTAGGACGATGTTCCCTCGACGGCTGCGAAGACGGGTTCTCCGCCTGTGCGGCGACGGATCCACGCTAGCGCGCGGTTCATTCCTGCGTCGGTTGTGGGGAATGCGGCTGTGTCGATCAACGCGCCAGTTGCGCAGTGAATCGTTGTGAATGTGTGAGTGCGGGCGTGGGTGTCGACTCCGACGACGAATTCGAAGTCTTCGGCGATGATCGTCATGGTCAGCTACTCCTTCGTTGAACCGGTCAGTTGATGCAAAAGCCTGCTGTGTTCGCGCGAAGACGCATCTGTAACGGGTCACACCGGTGGGTGGACAATCTTCTGATTAGGTCATTCGTGCGGGCAGGCTGGTGCCCGGAGATCAGAGCGGACGAGTCATTTTTAGGACACCGCTTTCACAGGTCGGATATACCCTGAGTCACGCTCTAGCCTCCAAGACCAGCCTGCCAGCCAGCCTCTGGCCGGCTACTGACCATTACAGACGTACCCGCTGGTCACGGACCAAGACGGTCGATGGTGTTCCCGTCGCGGTGAATTGCTTCGGTGTTGGGAAACAGCCAAGCAGGGCTATTACCGGTGGAAAGCTAACCCTGTGACTGACCGGGACTGGGCTGATGCGCATCTAGTGCACGCAGCACTGGAGATCCACGCCGATGATCCCGCGTTCGGGTACCGGTTCATCGCCGACGAGCTCCCCGGCAAAGGCGTTGCGGCGGGCGAGAACAGGGTCCAGCGGTTGTGTCGCGACCACCGGATCTGGTCGGTGTTCTCGCGGAAGCGGGGCTTGAACCGTAAGCCCGGACCTCCGGTCCATGACGACCGGGTGCAACGGGACTTCACCGTAACAGCGCCAAACCAGCTGTGGTTAACGGACATCACCGAACATCCCACCGCTTGAATTCTAGGCATCGTCGCAACACCCTGAGATTCAGGGAGCATGTTGTGGTCGGTCGACCTCGTGGAAAGCAGAACCTGCAGTACATGGCGAAGGAGCGGGAGGAGTTCTTTCATCGTTTGGATCGTGGGGGCACGATTCGTGCTGTCGCGGCCGAGCTCGGGCTGAGCGTCGACTCCTGTTACCGGTGGCGCAGCGAGGCGCAGCTGTCCACACCTCGCGTGAAGAACCGGTCGTACACGGCTGAGGACAAAGCCGAGTTCTTCCGACGGCTGAAGATCAGCGGAAACGTGTCGCGGGTGGCGAAGGAACTCGGCTTTGTCCGGGTCACCTGCTACAAATGGGCGCATCGGGCCGGGATCTTCACAGGCACGGATACCCGCGCTCAGCGGGCACGGTTTCTCGATCTCCGAGCTGCCGGGGTGAGTCGGGCCGCGGCGGCCAGTCAAGTCCAGGTCGACAAACGGACCGCGGCAGACTGGGACAAGGGCATCACCCAGATCACTGGCGGACGCCGCTACCCGGACGGGCGTGTGGTCCGCTACGCCCAAGCGGCGATACTGGCAAATGTGAAGTCACCGCGCACCACCTACACACGAGGGACACCAGTTGATTTGGTGCGACTCGAAACCGTTGTAGATGCCCGTTACCTCAGCCTGGTTGAACGCGAGCAGATCCACGATCTGCGCAGGAGCGGCC
>NZ_QDAE01000040.1 GCF_003075455.1 Arthrobacter sp. Bz4 | reverse complement strand
GGGTCCCAGTAAGCCGAGTCAGCCAGTTCGCCGTGGGCTGGCTGCGGGCAACATTCGAACAGAGTCGGATCATCGCCACTCTTGAAGCCGCAGGATTGGGACATGCAGCCGCTCCGAACCGGCGCGCGTTCTGGGAGCTGACCATCCGTATTCTCTGGCTCGGGGACATGCCTCGATCAGAGCGCGCGGGGGCTGTTGACACGATGCTTGCTAACGAGCGAACGAACGAAACTAAGACTCACGAGTACATGCAGCGCAACGGACTCCCATCAGACATCGACGTCAACGAAATGGAGGAGTTCGTCCTGAATATTTCTGAGAACAAGGTGATCAAAACAGGGGCAGACAAACTGGCCCATGCTGTCGAAGAATCAGATCTGAACCTCCGGATGGTTTACCGCCTATGGAGAGAGGACTCCACATGGGCTCACGCGACGGGTTTCCTGGCTGGTCAATATGCTCCTACTGATGACGGCGAGACCATGGGGAAGGGTAAGCCCCGGCACGTGGACCAAGAGCTCGAAGCGCACAGACTTGCCGCGATGGTGGTCACCGTCACGATTGCTGACATCCTCATCGACGAGGGCGCGTCAAAAGACCTGGCTAGTGCCCCCCTTCTGGCCTACTTCGGAGCGAACTGACCGAGAGTCGAAGATGCCTAGTGTTCTACTATCGTCTCTTTCCGATGGCGTAGACGAAGGTACGAGGGAACCGTTTAGCTATCGGTCAAACGTCTCCTCTTGGATCCCCTGGAGCATGGCCGGGGTGGCTGAGTCCCAGCCGAATCGAGCGATCAGGTCGAGGGAGGCATCTACAGCCATGGTCCGTGTTCCCTTTAGGGCGGCGTCATCATCAACCAGGTACTCGCCACTCGACCAGGTTGATCCTTCGTATATGTAGTTGCTGAAGAAGCCGCTTCGATTGTTGTTTGCAACTACCAGACGTTGCCCAGACAGGTTCAGGCCCTCGAAGCGCACCACCATCGGTTCTTCCTGGTTCATGGCCTGGCGGAGACGCACCGCGAACTCGAGGGCTTCAGTAAAGTGAAGCAGGGCGAACCACATGGGCATATTCCCTGCGATTCGAGGGTCATCGTCTGAGGTGTAGGTGTCGCCATCCGACGGCCAATCTCCGATTCGCCGGATATCGGCGAACAACCCGCTTGTGAACATAGCCCAACTTTCCAGATGGTGGCCGTACGCCGTCGTCTCGTGGATGAAGTGCTCATCGCGAGAGGGGTTCTGCACGAACGGAAATGGCCATCCCCGTAATCTCACCGTGGCATCGTTCACAACTTGCGTAAGCCTGGAATATGGGATGCGCGAGCTATCTAGTCTTTGAGGGTAGATAAGATGCCGAAAGTGAGGTTGCGTAGTAATCTGATTAACGCTCACCCGGTTATAGGCCAAGTCGATTTGGTCTTGGTAGGGTGACGCCACCGGATTGACTGAATCGAAGGAAATTCCGGCCGCCTGACCAGTTTCGATATAGCGTCGTAGGCCCTTAGCTATTGCTAAATCGAGGAGTTCACGTACCTCGTTTTGTGTGTGGTAACTCGTACTCTCTGGCTTCCGGATCGATCTTGTGTAGAGCTGACCGGACTTCAGGATGGCGGCCGCGCTGTCCCTCATGCAGAGTGAGGGCACCTGTGAGAACTCAGCCACTTTTATCACGGCTAGGGAACCCCCAGACGGATGGCGTCGAGTCGCAACATTTAAGTCAAGGGGCGGATCAGCGAAGCGGTTGATTTTATCGGCGACCCAATCTTGGTTGCTCCAATATGCTAGGTGTTCTTGACTGAGACCATTGGCGGAGCTCATCGGGTCATCGTCAATGACTCCAAGAATGACGTACCCGCCATCCCGTTGGTTTGCCATTGCCAGGGCAGCGCGCGCAACTTTGGCAATGTATTCGGGAGACTCCGTATTAAGAGGCCCTTTAAATTCGATCGCCCGGAGCTCATTGCCAACGGCGAGGTATGCCGCGACTTCTTCATCGGAAAGCATGGACTCACTCTAGACGGCAGTGAGTCGGCTACCTAGGGAAACGGCCTGTCAAAACGAGAGTGCCGGGTCGCCGTTTATCTGCGCGATTCCATAAGGGGTTCGTCCGACGTGCGAGCACCGTCGCCTGAGTGCAACCTGGAGGCAAGGTGCGTGATTTTTCATCCTCCGCGTCGTCTAACGATTCTTCGCAGTGACGCCTGAGTTCTTACTTTCGCCCACAGTAGTACGAGCCGAAGTTGTAGCCGTATTTTTTGTGACGTAACGCCCTGTCACCGCGCTTCTCCGCACGGCACCAACCCGGTAGATGCCCTTACCGAGGACCTGATACGAGCTTGAGTTGGCTTGTTTCGCCATGGTGTCGTCCCTCCTACGTTGTCTATCAGTCTACGGGTTCACTCACCGAATGCTACTGATGAGAGCCGTAATCCCCACGCATCGGCTATGTCTGACAGAGGTTCGGCCCACATCATGCTGGAAGCCTCGTAGCTGGAGGATTCATCGGGTAACCCGAATGTCAGAACCGCAGCTGAATGTGCAGGATAATTTGGGTGAGGAACTGGAATGGGCGCAGCTAAAACAGATCTCCATCGACGAGTGGTGCCTTCTGGTAAGTCTGTAAAGAGAACCTCATCTACTCCCAGCGCCTTACCCGCAATCCACTCACTGTCATGTCCGGTGCTGACCTCTCGTAACGAGGTTTGATCTCGATACACCCGGTCTTGGGCCGCCCACCTAACGATTTGGCCTTCACCGTTCGCTAGCCAAAGCGTTACATTCAATCGCTCGACGTCGAGTGCTTCACGCATCGTCAACGCGTCCCGTTCGAGCTGATCGACGTACTGTTGCTGCAATTCATCGAACCTCGTAACGTGCGAATTCCATAGAGCTCGCGATCGCTGCTGAGGTGCCAGGTACGAAGGCAGGGTGACATATCGAAGTTCACGAATGATCTGCGCGGCGTCGGAATGATCTTCCAGCAGCACCGGCTGCAGTCCCACCGCGCGCCACTGGTCACTCAGGGCGGACTGAATTTCGACGTACTCATCTTTGGAGACCGAAAAACCCTGCCGCGTGAGAAGCACCAAGGCAGCATGTTTCAAGGGCTTTTTTCGCAGGGCTGCATGCAACCATTGACGAACATCTGGATCTCGGTACGACGTGCCCGCGATAATGAGCACGCCCCTGTCCAAAGCAGACTGCAAGTACTTCAGCTGCCAAGATTCCGCATCGGCAATAAGATCACTGAAATCAGTCAGCGTAAGGACCACAGAGTCTGAACGATGAGGTGTGATGACTCCGTGAAGGTGGTAGACGCCTGGGCTGCTGTCTTCATAGACATTCTCTAGGTGCGAAAGTGCCATCTCGCCCGTTTCGCTTTCGATGGCCTGCTCGAGAAGAGTATCGAAGTTTAGAGTCGCCAAACTAGTATCGTCCCCATCAGCGCTGAGGAGATGGCCCACCGCTGCCAGATGAAGCGGGGAAGGCTTTAGGTTGGTTACGCCTTCGTACAAGGCCACACGAAGTTTCTGTCCCCATCGAGCGCCGAACGCAACCCGGGCCGCTTCGACAACGATCAACGGGTCCTGCCGATCGAGGAGTAGTTCTGCCGTTTCAGCAGAAGCAACGGACCCGCTCTGGACCAACAGCCTGGTCGCGAATTCATCCCACCCTGGCAAGCCAGAGGTTACAGAAGCGCCAGCCCCGAGCAGAAATGTTGTATGGCTTTCGAGGCCCGATCGGCGAAAAAGCTCCATTGTCTCGGCAGTTAGATCCGCGGCACTCACTGTTTGATCGTCTCACGACAGAGCAATTACCCTCGTTAGACGATCATGCGAAATGGTTGCAATTGAGTAAAGGTAATGCCCAGTCAAAGCTTTGATACGCGCTTCGCGCGCGAGGTACGAAGGTGATAGACCTCGAAGATGTTGCTCGGCGCCCATCAACGATGCGAATGCTCTTCCATCTCCGTGGCTTTTGAGTTTACAAAAGTAACCCCTGTAGCCATCTCTGCAAATCCTGCCCCCACCCTTAGATTGATGAAGAGAGGTCAGGGGGAAGAGGCAACCTAAAAGGTTTGACTGAAACCCGGCGTTCGCTGGACGATGCGGTACACCGTGGATCTGGCGACTTTGAAGAGTTCGGCGATTTCGGTGGTGGTGTGTTGTCCTCCCTTATATAGGGAGATGAGGTGGGCTTCCTGGGACTTGGTGAGTTTGGGTTGTTTGCCGCGGAGCTTGCCTTTGGCTTTGGCGACTTGCATGCCTTCGCGGGTGCGGGCGCGGATGAGGTCTGATTCGAATTCGGCGACCATGGCGAGGACGTTGAAAAGGAGCCGGCCGACGGGGTCGGTGGGATCGTGGACGGATCCGCCGATGCTGAGCTTCACGTTTCGTTTCGTGAGGTCTTCAATAATGTCGCGAGCGTCGGGGAGTGATCGTGCGAGTCGGTCGAGTTTGGTGATGACGAGAGTGTCGCCGGCCCGGCAAGCGGCGAGGGCCTCGCGGAGTCCTGGTCGTTCGCGGTTGGTACCGGTCAGTCCGTGGTCGACGTAGATCCGGTCTTCGGGGACATTCAGTGCGGCTAGCCCGTTGCGTTGGGCGGTGAGGTCTTGTTCGTTGGTGGAGACGCGTGCGTATCCGATGATGTGTCCGGCCATAGGTCTCACTGTAGCGCTAGAGCTACCTAAGCGAGACAGTTTTACGGGCGGGGCAAACGCGAATCCTTAAACCGAGGTTTCATATGGGTGTGACTGTTAGCCAGGAATGGCGGTTAATTGCAGCTTCGGTTGGCGGTCCTGTCGTCCTATTCAGCGGTCCTTCACTGTGACTGTTAATTCAGAATGGCGGGTTTCCGCAGCTCGGTTTGGCGGTTCAGGTGCCCTCAGGTGGGACTGGCGGCGATTTGAAGGCCCACGCCCGCCAGGTAATTGGTGATGACGCTGTTGAACACTTCTTCTGGCCTCTTGGGTTCGTGTTGCCCGGTGAGTGCGCCCGCCAGTAGCGGGTAGTTCCCGGACTGGACTACATCGGAGAGGTACTGCAGGCGCGCGTTCGCCCCGTCGAGGCCCGTCGTGGAGCTGTCGGCTGATGCCAGCTCGTTTTGTACAAAGGCGGAGGTGATGGCTGTCATCATGGCCACGGTCTGCAGCTTGGCGGGCCCCGGCATGTCCACCGGCTTCATTGCGGACAAGGCTCGCTCCAGATATTTGAGAGCGTTGGGGCCCATTGAGGGCCGGGTCAGCAGCAGCGGAGCCAGCCACGGGTGCCGGTGCATAATGGCCCGGCCTTGCCGTGCCAGATTCAACAGCTGGATCGGTGGTGGTTCATCGGAGGGGTCAAGGTCGTATTCATTACTGACCGCGTCAACGATGAGTTCGATGAGCTCGTCGTGCGATTTGAGATACCGGTACAGGGACGCCCCGCCTGCTCCGATGCCGGCGGCCACTCGTCGGATGGACACCGCCGTCAGGCCGTCCCGGTCGGCGATATCGATCGCCGCCGCGGCAATTCCTGCGCGTGAGTGTTCCGGTTTCGGTCCGACGCCGGAACGCTCCGGCCGCAGCCAGATATCAACGCGGTCTTGAGGGGTCATGCCTGTTCCGCCTTTTGTCTAGCCGTTTGGGTTAGGTTCCGTACCTATTCCACTATATTCTTGATTGCGAACGGTGATCGCAATCAAGCGGAATGAGGAATGTCATGCGGGTACTAATGATTACGCCAGGGACCCGAGGGGATGTTGCCCCGATGGCTGGGCTTGGCAGCAGACTTCAAGCGCTGGGCTTTGACGTCGCAATCGCGGCGAATGCCGCGTATGCCCCGCTGGTTACCGCAGCCGGGTGTGAGTACCGCGAACTGCCCGGAGATATGAGCCACTTGGTCAGCCCCGCCGCGCCGGGGAAGAAGGCCACGGGCGGGGATCTGCGCCGGTACATGCGCGAACTCGGTGACTACATGGACCTGGCTGCGACCGGCACCCTTGCTGCGGCCGAGGCCGGTACCGACGTGATCCTGGCCAACGCGGTCGCCCCCTATGCCTACGATGTTGCTGAGGCCTTCGGTGTCCCCGCCATCGGTGCCCACTTGCAGCCGATCGAACCCAGCACCGCCTATCCGCCCGTGACCCTGGGATCGGCCCGCAGCCTCGGATCGGTCGGAAACAAGCTTCTCGGGTCTCTCATATCCGCTGGGAAAGCACCCTATGATGCCCCGAGCGCCCGCATCCGCCAGACGCTCGGCCTACCCAAAAAGGCCCGGTCCGCATCCGACCGTACCCGAAGGAAAACGAACAGTCCCGTTCTTCACGGCATCAGCCCCACCGTATTCCCGCGCCCGGCGGACTGGCGATCCGGGCTCACTATGACCGGCTACTGGTGGTCGGAAGTTGAGCCGGGCTGGCAGCCACCTGCGGAGCTGGTCGAATTCCTCGCGGATGGACCGCCCCCGGTGTTCATCGGCTTTGGTAGCAGTGCAGCCCTAGACGCAGAATTCATGCTCGACGCCGCGCGCCGTGCCGGGGTTCGCGCGGTACTGCAGGGCGTACAAGGTGTCTCCGGACCCAATGTCATCAGTATTGGTACTGTTCCGCACGTATGGCTGTTTCCCCAGATGGCCGCTGTCGTCCACCATGCCGGAGCGGGGACCGCCGCAGCGGGGCTGCGCGCTGGTGTGCCGACGGTCAGCGTCCCGATCTATACGGACCAACCGTTCTGGGCCGCACGGATTACGTCCCTCGGCGCGGGCCCGCAACCGGTCCCCTACAAAAAACTCAACACCGAACGGCTGGCCGACGCCATCACGCAAGCCACCACGACGCCAGCCTACGCCGCAGGAGCACGCCAACTGGCGGCAAAGCTCGCAACAGAAGACGGAACCGGGCCCGTCGCGACAGCGCTGCGGACCGCTACAAAGCAGGGATAGCGCGTTCCAAAAACGATGGATTCAGAGACGGAGCTTGGCGAGACGTTGTGTGTCCGCTTGATCACTGGTTGACGCCGAGTGAGACGCAGTGTTCGGATCTAATTGCTTCTTGACCGCAGTTTCGGTGACAAGAGCCAAGGTGCCCTTTCGGCAGACTTCGCCGGTCAGCGATCTGTCGCTCTGATCTCCGACGATGCTGTGGGTAGTGTTTAGGCATGAGTGCGGAATCCGTGCGTGTGGTTTTCGCCATCGCCAAGAAGCTTCTACTTCGTAGTGCGGTCATCGGCGCTGTCGTCGGCATCGTTGCCGGAGTTGGGTTATCGGTCGTCTACGTTGTTGATGCTGCATTGCTCCAACAGCACCACGGCAGTTCGGGTCCCGAGGCTGGTTTCGTGATGATTTTTGTTGTTGTGGGCGTGGTCGTCGGTCCCGCATTGGGCTTAGTCAGCGGAGTGGGCGCGGTCCTCCTGATGCGACTGCGCGCAACATTCGACACACCAGCAGCAATGCACTACCCACGTACGGCAGCATTAGGGGCCGGCGTGGTGACGGCTCTGAGCGCCGGTCTTGCCCTTATCGCTTACGGAGCCAGCCCTCCCATGTTGATGGCGGTACTTGTCGGTCTTGGTTTGGTCTCGGCAATCATCGCCTTCCACCAAACGAAACGCGTCCTAAACACAGCTTGATGCGATCGAGGCGCCCATGATCATTGAGGCTACGTCCATCGGGTTAGTTTAATCGTCCGGTAACGATGGATTCAGAGACACCGACAAGTGAGACGCTGTGGAGGTCGCTAGGAAGCGCTCAAAATTGTGACTGTTAGCTAGGTATGGCGGTTAACCACAGCTTCGATTGGCGGTTTTGATGTCCCGCGAGTGGATCACTCACCGCCCGCCGCAAGCCTCACGACCTTAGCCGCCGCAGCCAGGCTCGGACCGATCGCCGGTTTCCTTCATCTTCTATTTGATGCGGCGGCAGCAGCTCGGTGAATTGTTCACTGAGCTGCTTCATCAAGGTTAGATATGCCGTCTTATCGAAGGTGAACCGCTGACGCTCGAACAACCACGGCTGCGGTGGTTCCTTGGTATAGCCGTCTTGCCAACCAAAGTCTTCCCAGGTAACGGTGTGAGCTTCGGTTGAGATGCGGGCACTAACCGTTCCACAAGCGACATCGCCACAGACAGGGCACAGGAAGAGAGCGACGCGGCCATCCTTGAACTCGCCGGTTGAAGCGAGCGTAAGCCGATCGATCTGTTCGACAGCGGCGTGGGGGAAATCAGCACGCAGCAATGTCGTCTCCTGCTCAATCGCAGCCAAGTCCGTCCCTACCCGCAGCGTCTCGCGCAGTAGGCGCCCATCGATTGCGAAGTCCATGAACTGGGAAGGGACGGCTAGCCCCTCATACTCGACATCTGCCAGCACCACGCTCAACACATTCAGCATCTCCACTCGATCAGGATGCGGCACCTCTAACCTCGGGCTTTCATGAGGTAGTGGCTGGTGGGGTGTGGCAGCAAGGCAGCTCCCTTGTTCTTCATCCGGACGACGACCCGGCGGCGAACATCGAGAATCTGTAGGCCGGTCGAAGCACATGGCCAGTGCTTGCTCACAAAGCCGGGTGGCGACCTTGGGAAACAGATCGACCAGGGGCCTCTTGCAGGACGTGCCAAAATCGTTCGTATTTGTTTCAAACACCGTCGCCGTCGCCAAAATATGTGAGTCGCCGCGGTACGTGGCGTGTTCTACTTCGCGTTCAGCTCCCGTAATCGGCGGTAGAAGGTTGCGCGGGACATGCCGAGGTCGCGGGCGACCTGTGCGGCCGGCTCGCCACTGTCGACGAGTCTGAGAGCGTTTCGAATTTTGCTGTCACTGATCAGACGTGGCCTTCCTCCTAGATCCTTGCCGGCTTCCCGCCGTTTCCCGATCGAGTCGACGATCCGCTCTCGCTTGATGTCGTGTTCCATCTGCACCAACGCCGCCATGATCGTGAACAACATTGAACCCATCGGGGTGGACGTATCGACGTCGCCGCCGCCGAGGTTCAACACCCGAAGACCGGCTCCCCGGCCGCGGAGTTCTTGGGCGAAGTCGAGCATGTTCTGGGTTGACCGTCCCAGCCTGTCCAGGGTCGTCACCACGAGAGTGTCCTTGGCCTCCAGTGCAGCGAGTGCCCGATCGAACTGGGGTCTCATCGCTCGCGCACCGGACACCCCTTGGTCAACGTACAGGTCATCACGCCGCACTCCGGCCGCGATCAGGTCTGCCTCCTGCCGATCCGTCGACTGAGGTCGAGTTGAGACTCGTGCGTATCCAATCAGCTTCGCCACATCACTCCAGGTGTCTCGTATCTAATGTTTCTTACGCTGATTCGAGCATAGGGTTTCGAGGCATAGATATGAGAATTATGAGTCCTGATGGTTCCGCCAACACGGACAGCTTTTGAAGTCACTCCGCGAGACGCCTCGTATCTCAAGGCTTACAAGACATCGAAGCCGCCAAATTGAGCTGTGAAAAAACCGCCATTCTCGGTTAACAGTCACACATATGGGATTTTTGCCGCCGGGTGAGTGCTGAAAAAGTGTCGCGGTGAAGGACCGGCTTACAGGCATGGTCTCGCTCGTCGGTGTATTGACCGCCCAGAACCTG
>NZ_QDAE01000039.1 GCF_003075455.1 Arthrobacter sp. Bz4 | reverse complement strand
AGGGGCCGGGGCGACCGCGGCGGCCCCCGGCGACGCGTTGGAGGGCAGCCTTGTCATCCTCGCCATGTCCCACGACGCGGCGAAGAAGATCGCCAGCGACTACTCTTCGCAGCTTGCCGGCAAAGTCGTCGTCCACATCAGCAACACCGTAGATCCCGCCAACTTCGACCGTCTGACTGTTCCCAGCGGAACATCGGGAGCCGAAGAAATCGCGGATCTGTTGCCGGACGATGTTCCTGTCGTCAAGGCCTTCAACACCTGCTTCGCCGGCCCCTAGAGAAGGGTGCTGTCGGCTCGGTTCCGCTGGATGTCTTCATCGCCGGGGACTCCGAAGAAGCCAAAGCCCGGCTCAGCGCCGTAGTGGCCGCTTCCGGCCTTCGCCCGATCGACTCCGGCCCGCTGCGCCGGGCCCGTGAACTGGAAGCGTTTATGCTCGTTGTCATGGGGCTCCAGGTCAATCCCGAACACCCGCACTTCAACTGGGATACGGCGCTGAAAGTCCTTCCCTGAGGACGGCAGCGTGACGGATAGGATCCATGCCTAAGGCAATTGCGACTTCCGGCGCGAGTGCTGGTCCGGTCCGAAGGAGGCACCGTCACCGGGCGCGTTCTGCACAGCAACGCCACCAAGCCTGTCACGGACCGTACCTGGTTGTAGGCTTCGAAAATGTCACGGCCGACCACCCCCAAGAACGATTTCCCGCTATGTAGTATTCGGACCCGTCTTGGGCGCCAGTGCACTTTCACCTGCCTCTCAGCATGGCTGGGCTGGCTAGGCACCGAGCTGGATGGTTGCTGTACCGGTGTGGGTTTCGGCCACGGGGGAAGCGAAGGGGATAACCGACCTTCGCCTGTAGCTCGGTGCCGGGGCGCCTCTTCTGCCCGCTTCGGCCGCGGCGAGTCTGTGTAGCGTTGCCATCCTTGGGCGGGGCTTGGTCAGTGCAAGTCCCTCGATGAACCTAACCATTTCTGGGTCCACGCGCCGCGTGCCAGCATCGGCGCGTGGTCCCAAGTCGAGAGCACCTGCACCACCCGCCCGGTAGAGCCGAAGCCAACGCTGGAGAGTGCGGGTGCTGATCCCGGTTTCACGGGCGAGAGCGGCAAGGGAAATCTGATCCTCGACGTGAAGTCGAAGGACTTTCCAGCGCTCTTCGCCGGTCAGGAACACCTACATCGTGATGCCCTCGCGCGCGGCGAGGGCTTGCTGGTGGCGGTAAAGAGTTGCACGGCTCCAGCCCACGAGGCGGGCCGCGTCTTCGGCGGTGCGTCCTTTCGCCCGGGCGTCCTGCGCGATCGCTAGCTTGTCAGCAATGACAAGCGGATCCATCAGTGGCGGGCCAAAGCGTGTTCCGTTCTCCCTGGCAGCGGCGATGCCGCCCCCTGGGAATCCCGAACGACGCCAGATGACCCGGCAACCGCCGAGGTCAGATAAGTCAGCGGGCGCCCCTGGAATCACGCCGGGCCAGCCACCAACCGCCACCCCGCAGACACGCCAGAACGTGCCGCCAGGCATGCGGCGCGCACCGGGCATGCCCGGAGCTTGCACTTGACACGACTTATAGCCAGCTAGTCAAGGACCCCGCCCGCTGGTGGGCGGCGGTCTTCGACGGGTCCCTCTCGGGCCGCACCTACCAACGGATCGAAACGCTGATCTTCGGGGAAGCAGCAACAAGCCGGCCCCGCACAGCCAGCGACCGGGAACCATGATCATCCTTCAGGTGTTGAGAAGGATCAGGAACCGTAGGGGTCGGCGATGCCGATGTACTGGGTGTAGAGGTATTCCTCGATGCCTTCGAGGCCGCCTTCCCGGCCCAGGCCGGACTGCTTGACCCCGCCGAAGGGTGCCGCGGCGTTGGAGACCACCCCGGCGTTCAGGCCCAGCATGCCGGTCTCCAGCCGTTCGCCCATCCGGATGCCCCGGTTGAGGTCCCGCGTGAAGACGTAGGCGACCAGTCCGTACTCGGTGTTGTTCGCGAGCCGGACCGCTTCATCCTCGGTAGCGAAGGTGATGATCGGCGCGACCGGGCCGAAGATCTCCTCGGACAGGATCCGGGCCCCTTCAGCCACGCCCGTGAGGATGGTCGGCTGGTAGAAATACCCCGGCCCCTCCACGGGCCCGCCACCCAAGACAGTCTTCGCACCGGCGGCCACGGCATCGGTGACCAGCTCGTGGACCTTGTCCCGGCTCTTCGCATCGATCAACGGACCCACCTTCGACTCCGGTTCCGTCCCCCGAGCAGTGGTCATCCCGGCCATCTTCGTGGCGAACCTCGTAGCGAACTCCTCCGCGACCGATTCGTGCACAATGAACCGGTTCGCCGCGGTGCAGGCCTCACCCATGTTCCGCAGCTTCGCCAGCATCGCCCCCGCGACCGCGGCATCAACATCGGCATCCTCGAACACCACGAACGGGGCGTTCCCGCCGAGCTCCATCGAGGTCCGGAGCACTGTCCCCGAGGCATCCGCCAGCAGCCGGCGGCCGACCTCGGTGGACCCGGTGAAGGAGAGCTTCCGGAGCCGGAAGTCCTTGATCAGCGGACCCGTCGTGGCCCCGGCCGTGGAGGTCGGGATCAGGTTCAGCACACCGGCCGGCAGACCAGCCTCCATCATCACCGCAGCGAACAGCTGGGAGGTCAGCGGCGTCAGGTTCGCTGACTTCAGCACCATCGTGCAGCCCGCCGCGACCGCCGGGGCGACCTTCCGGGTCGCCATCGCCAACGGGAAGTTCCACGGCGTGACCAAAAGGCACGGGCCCACCGGCTTCTTCGTCACCAGCAGGCGGGACTTCCCGTCCGGCGAGACCGAATACCGGCCAAAGGCGCGCACAGCCTCCTCGGAGAACCAGCGCAGGAATTCCGCACCATACGCCACCTCGCCGCGGGCCTCGGCCAGCGGCTTGCCCATCTCCAGAGTCATCAGCAGCGCAAAATCTTCCGCCCGCCCGGTCACCAACTCAAACGCACGACGCAGGATCTCCCCCCGCTCCCGCGGCGGGACCTTCGCCCAGGACTCCTGCGCCGCCGCCGCAGCATCCAGAGCAGCCGCACCGTCCTCGGGACCGGCATCAGCCAGACTCAACAACACCTTCCCCGTCGCCGGATCCTCCACCTCAAAGGTCTTCCCCGACACAGCCGGACGCCACTCGCCATTGATCAGCAGACCAGTGGGCACAGACGCCAGTAGGGCGGCCTCACGCTGGGGGGTTGTTGTCATCGTTGTCTCCTAAGTTCTTGATTCCAGAGTGGGGCGTCGGCGGGTGAGACTGGTTTTACTGTGCGGGGCGGACCGGCGAAAAATCAGTGGCGGTCAGGTAGAGGGACGAAATGTTGTCGGTGAGTTCGCCATCCTCGACGGATGCTGCGCGCGCAGCCACCCATCTGGGATCGGCTTTAAACCCTTCCCAGTTTGATTTTGGGTCACCCTCATGTCGCACGAGATAGATCAGGGCTTCCGGGTCTTCATCGGATATCCAGTAACCGATATCTTGAATGCCGTGGTCGGGGAAAAGTTTGGTCGTGTGGGTGCGGAAGCGCTCCAGGAGCGCTTCCATCTTTCCCGACGCGGCGGTATAGGTCCTGAGCTCGAATGTCACGGTCGGTTTCCTGTCGTTGATGGCTGCAGAGAACTGCCGGCGCCCCAACACCGGTCACCGGCAGGAGGGGGACCCGGCGGTTACCGGTGTTGTGTTTGCCGGAATGGAGCTTTTTAGCTGGAGTGTTCGTGATCAGAGTTGAACATGATGACCTGTCGGACTGCTTTTCCGTCGGCCAACTGGTCCATAGCCTGGTTGATGTCCGCCAGGCCGATGCGGGTGGTGATGAGTTCTTCGACGGGGAGCTTACCTTCCCGCCAGAGCTGGGCGTACTTCGGGATATCGCGTGACGGTACCGCGGATCCGAGATAGCTGCCGATGATCGTCCGGGCTTCGGCGGTCACGGTCATGGGCGGGATCTGCGCGCGGGCGTCCGGTGAGGGCAGGCCCGCGGTGATCGTTGTTCCACCCACCGCGGTGGCGGCGAAGGCAGTTTCGAAGGCCCTCGGGTTTCCTGCGCATTCGATGACGTATTTGGCCTTGACGCCCTGCTCAAGCACCTGCTGCGGTGTGTAGGTTTCGTGGGCGCCGAGGCGCCGGGCGTGCTCGAGCTTCTCCTCAAGTGTGTCCACGGCGACGATGCGTGAAACGTTTTGGGAGATGGCCGTGATCAGTGCAGCCATTCCTACGCCGCCGAGGCCTACGATCATGATGCTGTCTTGTGGTTTGGGGCGGGCTGCGTTCAGGACCGCACCGCCGCCGGTGAGCACGGCGCATCCGAGGACGGCGGCGATATCCGGGGGAACGTCATCGCCGACGGGCACGGCAGAGGCTCTGTCAACGACGGCATGAGTGGCGAAGCCTGAAACGCCGAGGTGGTGGAAGACGCTCTCGCCGTCACGGTTTAGGTGCGTGGATCCGTGCAGCAGGACACCTTCACTGTTAGTTTTGGAACCTGCAGAGCAGGGCAGTCGACCGTCTTCGGCACAGTTGTCGCACTCCTCGCATCGAGGAAGGAACGACATGACCACGCGTTGGCCCGGCCGTAGGTCGTTGACTTCTGAACCGACCTCTACAACACGTCCTGCCGCTTCGTGTCCGAGCAGGATGGGGACCGGGCGGACCCGGTTGCCGTCGACGACGCTCAAATCCGAGTGACAGATCCCTGCGGCTTCGAGCCGCACCAGGATTTCGGTGGGCCCGGGTTCTCCCAACTCCAGCTCGGAGATGGTGATAGGCCGGGATTCGCTGAAGGGGCGGGGACGGCCGATTTCTTCAAGTACTGCTCCGGTGATCTTCATTTGTCCGATTCTTTTCGGTCTGTCGGTTTACTTTGTGCAGACTCTTTCCGCGGAGGCGCCGCGGGTTTGAAGGTTGCTTCCGCAACTTGACTCGCCAGCGGGTCTCCAGCTCGCAAGGGGGCGTTCGCGAATGCTCCTTCGTGGGCGAGGACGGGTCTGCGGTCCCCGGCCAGTTCCGGGTATTTTTCTTCGAGCTTTTCCCGTTTGGTCATCAGTCCATGCCATCCGCGGACTGTCTCCGGGTCTCCCCGCCTGATTCCGTGCCAAGTATTGGGCATCTGTTCGCGGGAGGGACCAGGGTCTGCGGTGCCGGACAGCCTCACAGCCGCGGGAACCCTGCCGGTCTGAGCGCCGCATTCACGACAGGCCGGTGTGTCGTCGAACATCGACTGCAGGGCGGCTTCGAAGCGATGGCCGTCGGCGCATTTCACGTCGTAAAGGATCATGGCCCGCCGCCTAGGAGTAGTAACCGTCGGGGGCGAATTTGAGCGTTTTTCGCTGCTCCGGATCATGGCCAAAAATGACATCCGCGTTGGTGCGTTCGGCAATACCGCGCAGTTTTTCCACGGATTCGAGCCACTTCAGGTTGTCCCATACGATCGCGGCTCCGACAGCGGGCGGACCCCAGCTGGCTCCAAGGTAAACCGCGTCGGAGGTGAAAATTTTGGTGCCGTCGTTGGGAAGATCGACCTGCAGCGACATGGTGCCCCAGGTGTGGCCAGGGGTCGCGATCACGCTCACACCCGGTAGGATTTCGGCGTCGCCGGCAACCGGTTCCAGGTTCAGGCCATCGAAGTCCGAAACTAGGTGTGCGCCCTGAAAGGCTCCTGAGATGCCTTTGACGCCCTCAATTTCATCAGTGCTGGCGATAATCCGGGTCTTGCCGTTGTCGAACATTTTCGCGTTGGCCGCGTGGTCGAAATGAAGGTGCGAAAGGACCAGGATGTCGATGTCGCTCGGCTCCAGTTCCAGCTCCGCCAGTGCTGAGTCGAGGTAGCCCGGACCGGCGGGGTCTTCCTTGACCGGAAAGAAGTCCTGGAACCCTGTCGGCGCCCATCTTGTCTCCCAATCGCGGGGCACTCCCGTGTCCCAGAGCACCCGGCCTTCGGGATGCTCGATGAGCACGGCGTGAGTGGGGCAGTCACCCCAGGCTGGAGGTGCGCTCTTATGGTTGCGGTCCATGATTGTTGTACCGCCTTGAAGCAACAGCCAGGTGTGATCGCACTCCATTACCCCGCTGGAGAGTATGTGCAGTTTTATATCGTCGCCCATGACGATCCTTTCTGTAGGAATCCGCTTCACCGAGACTATGGGCTACACCACACGCTACCTATATCACTTATGACCATTCCTCTAAGAGAAAGTTGTGCTTTGTGCACATTCGTTTGTACCGTGATCGGAGAGTAGGGACGGGGCCAACAATTATGAAGTCAATGGGACTATGGCTGGAACGCATCGAAGCCGGGATTACCGATGAAAGTCTGGCGAAGGCGTTGCATGAGGCCCTCGACAGGCATGAAGTCACCGACAGCGCAGCCCGGGCTGCCCTGAGCATCAATGCCCGGCTGCGTGAGCGGCGGCAACGTGAGGGCCTGCTCAGGGCGCTCCATGACACCGCGACGGACCTGACGGGCATCAGGGATGTTGAGGAAGTTTTGCTGGCGATCGTGAAACGTACCCGCACCCTCGCCGGAAGCGACATGGCGTACATCAGTCTTAACGACTACGAACGACACGAGACGTATATCCGGAAATCCGATGGCGTGGCCACCGAGGATTACCGAACTATCCGGATGCCGATTGGAACCGGCGTACTGGGCAAAGCTGCAGTCGGACTCTCGCCGTATCAGACCGAGGACTACCTTACCGACCTTGCCATCTCGCACCTGCCGCATATCGACGACATCGTCAACAAGGAGGGAGTGCGCGCGATACTCGGGGTTCCGTTGCACCTTTACGGCAAGGTCATCGGCGCGCTTCTTATCGCGGACAGGATGCCCCGGGTATACGGGCCGGAGCTCGTTGACCTGGTGGACGCGATCGGTAAGCATGCCGTCGTCGCCATCGATAATGCGCAGCGGTTCGCCGAAGCCGCCTCCGCCCTGCAACGGCTAGGAAATGAGAATCGCACCCGGCTCGAAGAGATGGATGGCCTTCAGAGACTCGTTGACCTCGACGAACGGTTCATTGAGGTTGTGGTCCGAGGGAGCGGCCTTGAAGGATTTGCCGCGCTCTCCCGGCAGATCCTTGGCACAGACATACTGATACTCGATCCCGCTAACGGCATCCTTCAGGAAGTGCCAATGGAATCGCTGCACCCGGGTACTGCCCCGCTTGGGTCAATGCTCAAAGACGAGGGTGAGCACTCGACGTTCGAATCGACTGTTGCCCAGGCGGTGGCCACAGGACGCCCGCGCATCTTTGCCACCACCGATGAAGAGGTGGTCCTTGTCCCGGCCCAGGCAGGCCCGACGCATCTGGCCACCCTCGTCGCCCGCGGACCGCTGAACGGGAGGCAGCGCGCCATCGCCGAAAGATTGGCCGTCTTCCTCACGGTCCTACGGCTCTTTGACCAAGCCACCCACGATTCAGCGCAACGGCTTCAGTTCGAAGTCCTCGACGACCTTCTCTCGGACCGGGACGTGCCTCTGGAACTCATCCAGCAGAGGACTGCACGCTTTGGAATGCGGCCCAACGGGGAAATGACCGTCGCCGTCTTCGATTCCGCCGGGGCAGATTACGCCCGCGTCGAAAAGACCATTCGTGAGGTCCTAGGCCCGGCCAAGGCACTCATCGCCCGCCGAGGAGCCCGCATATGTGTCCTGGTCTCCGGCAGCAAAACCATCACCGGAGCGGTGATGGCCAAACTGAAAGAAAGTGGAATTCCGGCCACCGCCGGACATGCCAGCACTGCTGAGGGACTGGCCGGGGCAAAGAGGGCAAACCATCAGGCCGAACTGGCGTTGTCCAGCCTGCTGGTTCTGAACCAACGCGGCGATCTCCTGGACGGAGACAAGCTCGGGCATTTGGGACTATTGCTCTCCGCTGTCCACTCCAGCGGAGCCCAAGAGAGCCTCTACTCACAAATTCAGCCGCTCATCGACCACGACAGTGAACACAACACTGAACTGACCCGGACAGCCTGGACGTTCTTGGAAGCAAACCACAACCTCGCCCGCACAGCGGAAAACCTCTTCATCCACCGCAACACCGTCAAACAACGTCTCGAACGCATCTCTCTGCTGATTGGAGAAGACTGGTTGGCCCCAACCCGACAACTCGACAACCACCTCACCCTCAGGATCTGGCACCTGAAAACCGCTGACAACGCATCCCGCCGATAGCTCGCCCCGCTCTCAGTTTGGTTTTTGACCGCCGGTCGGTCATCCCGACAGTGCTGGCAAGGGCGTCCAGGTCAGGCTGGCCGGGAAATCTATGGGTAAAGGTTCGACGGCACCCTGCTCATGCAGTCATGCACATCACTGAGGAATTAGCCGGGGCAGTCCCTGTCGTACTGGTGTCGGACTGGGCGGGATTGGCGATGTTTGCGTCTTTCGGACCCTCCGAGGTGCCAACGGACCCCAGCCACTTCAAGCAGCGCGGGCGCTCCAAGCCACGTTAGGGTGGTGGTTCGAACTGTCTGGGGGATCATTGAAGCATTGAGTGTTGAAGATTGCTGCCGCCGCGGCTGTCCTTCTGGCACTGGCCGGCTGCTCCAGCTACGCACGGATCACTGCCGTCCAAAGGCCAGCAGAAGCCAAAGACGACTTTTCCGTCGAAATTCGGAACGTAGACCCAAAAATGCCTTTCGACTTCCGATTCCTCACTGAGGACAGCGGAGTCAAACATTTTGCAGCGGAAAGCTCGGACACTCCATCGCCTGCATTGCCGCCTATCAACTCGACGAATCTGACCAATGGGTCGCTGGCTGTAGTGACAGGATTACAGGTGACCGCGAGATAGTCACTGTAAGGCATATCGGACAGCTTCCGATAAAGCTGGTCACAACCGACTTTGATACGCGGGCTCTTAAGACCGAGGGGTGGCGCAAGATTCGCACCAATGTTCTCGTTGGCGCAGTGACGCGCCCGTAAGCGGATCCTCCAACGAACCTGTGCCTGTACGCACTGGGGCTTTTTGCGTGCAGCGACGCCTGTCCTAGCTGTTGGTCTTTTCCAGTGTTCGGCCGATGATGCGAGCTGCCTCCGGGTAGGTGCCCGGGTTGGGACCAGAGTAGTTAGGGCTGATAAATGGTCCTGTGGGTTCTGCGGGGAACCTGTGGTTCCAGCGTTGCCAGCTGGCTGGGCGGGAGCTTGGGCAGCCGTTCAGCGACCCAGTTGGGGGCGTCGTCGTGGGCGAGAAAGCGGGTGTGCACATTGTGCATTCCTTGGGGGTCGGACTGGGGCGTATTGGAGTCGGTTTGCGCGGGTTTGGGATGGTTTTCGGGGGAGGGCAGTGTTTGCAGGGGTGAAAGCCGGTTCAAGTCCCACTTCGGGCACACGTTTCTCCTTGTCAGAGGCTGTTTTGCTCTCTGACTGTGCACAAACCGGCTCAGATGGTGAACAGGGTGTGCCTGGTTTGGTGGGTGGGTTGCAGTCGTCCTGTGGTGGTCCGCCTCCTTTCTCTTGAAGCCCTTGGTGGGCTTTCGTACTACTTCATGGCGCAGTGGCGGGGAAGGTACATGACTTTGGGGGAAATTTTTCGAACGAGTTTTCCTTCTGGTGCCGCCCTGTCTGTCTCCGGCTGGTGGTATGTCGACCATAACGAGCCCGAATGGTCACCGCTATTGGGGAAGC
>NZ_QDAE01000038.1 GCF_003075455.1 Arthrobacter sp. Bz4 | reverse complement strand
CTATTAGACGGGTGGATTGAGGAACTGGTGATGCGTGAGGAACCGGTGATGCTCACGGAGGCGGAACTGGATTTACCGTCCAACCCGGTCCACGAGTTCCCTGCACCCCGGCGCGTGCACGTGTGGATTCGCTACCCCTCCCAGGCTTACCGGGTGAAGGGACACGCGAAAGCGTGGACGAAAACGGCGGTCAAGGTGTCCTTCTTCGAACCAGGAATCAAGATTCAGCGTGAGGGCTGGGTATGGGTCGGAGCCGTCAGCCCTGCTGCACCGGATGAGCTGTAAGCGAGGGTCGGTTTAGCCTGCGGTGCCGGCGGGCAGGTCACCACGGCGGATTGCCTCAGCGGTGCGCTGGTAGGCGTCGGCGATATAGCCCTCCAGTTTGGTCCGTTCGATACGCCATTGCGATCTGCCGCCAATCTGGATTGCTGGCAGATCGCCGGATTTGATCAAGGCGCGGATCTGACTGGCGCTGGTATTGAGTTCTTCGGCCAAGTCAGGAATGGTCATAAACCGTGCCAGTTCGAGTCTGCTCATAGGGTCATGCTCCATAGGTGGTCCTGGGGCATCGCTTAATGAAGGTGGGGCCGGCTTCTGCACCACACAGTTACCGGCCCCGCTGTTTCTCCTTGTTCTCCCTGCGAAAGGAAACTAGTTGTAGCCTAGCGCTTCGTAGCTTTGGCCGTGATTACGCTGAGCACTCCCTCCGGCTCCACGCGGCGAGTTCTGCGGCGCAGATTGGCTAGTTTGAAAGGGTGGTTCGGACTGCTCGGGGCAGTTCCCCCACCCGCCGCTGTTACCAACATTTCTGGTGGGGTTCTGGAGGCGCTGGGTGCTTCGCGCTCCCCCGCTGCTTGAATGGCGCCGGTGGACGGGCTCGTAATCGTCATGCCGCGACGCCGAAACAAACCCATGAACGACTAGAAGCATCTTCGCTGTTTGTCATTCTGATCCCCATCATCGCTGGGCGGGTCCTCCGCGCAACCAGGGCGCGGAGCGCCGGGAGCGGATCAAATTTTCGCTCGGCGCTCCTCCGTCGCTTATTTCCTCGCGAAATTTTCGCCCGTTCCCGGTTTCCCCAAGTTGCACTCCGGCCCCTCGTGCCCAGCGGTGATTCCTCTATCAGAACGACGCACAAATCTGACAGACACGCCCGGTGCCGGCCAGTCACTGAAGGAGAAGGAACGTGGAACCGCTAACCATCAAAACCCCCGCCGATGTCCTGAGTTTCATTGGCCACACCTTGGGGTTTTGGCCCCGAGAAAGCCTGGTCTGCATCACCATCACCGACAACCATGTAGGGCCAACCCTCCGAGTCGATCTGCCGAAGCCACACACCGAAATCAGCTACGCAAAGATGGTGGCAGGCTACCTCGGCCACGACTCCAGCGCTGAAGGTGTGCTCTTCGCCGTCTACACCTCGGAGCCCATGAGCGGCGATCAAAAGCCACAGGCGACAACTATTGCTGCGCTCACAGGCGCCCTAGCCGAGCGAGGACTCACCATCAGGGAAGGACTCCTCGTCGGAGATCAAACAGTGTCGCAGTACGACGGCGACCCTGACACCGGCGTCAAGCTCCCCTTGAGTGCCACGCAATCCAGCCAGATCAACGCCGAATTCGTCTACCGCGGCAGCACCATCGAACCCACCAACCGCATCACGCTGCCAGCATCGACTAAGGATTCCGTGACCTTGGATGCCGTTGAAAGCCGGGTCGCCGCCATCCGATGCCTGAACCATCGAGATGCGATGGAACAGGCCAGGACGCTGTGGGCAGAAATGCTGAACGCAAAGGCATACCCGGACGACGAGCAGACCATCAGCCTGATCGCGAACCTCCAGCTCCCCGCCATCCGCGACCAACTCATGGCCGACATCCCCGGAATCGACGAACCCATGGACCGGGTCCTCCTAGCCCAAACACACGGCAAGCCCCAGTGGTCCCGCATCGAATGGGCCGAGCAACTACTCGTCCACGCCTACACTCACAGCGCCACAATTCATTCGGCTCCAGCTTTGACCGCCATTGCGTTCATCAATTGGTGGGAAGGCAGAGGCAGCAAGGCCCATCAGTTCCTGGAGCTCGCCCTTGACGCCGACCCCAATTATCGGCTGGCCAGGCTTAGCGACCAAATGATCGGAACCGGAATCGTCGCTGGCTGGAGCATGGATAAAAGCACGGCCTACCGGGATCGGGGACCCGAAGCTTCATAAGCCCCTCAATCAGAGGGTTACGGCGGCGGGCCCGGGCGGACCGTTTCGGAGCCAGAGCTCCACCGCCGCGTCCCAGCCGTCCGGATCGGCATTCCACTCCTGCGTGTGCTCCGTGGAGGGAAAAGTGAGCAGCGTTGCCAGTTCGGGGCGTCGGGTGACGAACTCGCGGGAAATGGCAAAGGGTGTCGAACGGTCCCCTTCGCTGTGGATGACGAGGATGGGAACACCGAGTTCGTCGGCCCGGGCCAAAAAGTCCAACGTATGAAAGCTCAAGGGATCGTCCAGGCCAGTAATCCAGCGTGTTCCGGATGACCCAAGGATCTGCAGTCCAAGCCTTGCAACCCAACCGGGGAGCATACTGGACCGCGCGTTGGCCACTAGAGTGCCGCTCCAGTCGATAACTGGGGCATCGAGCACGAGCCGAGAGATGACGTCCCGAAACTCCGATGACGCCGCGAGCTGAAGAGCAATTGAGGCACCGAGGGACCAACCGAAAAGGACTATCTGGCGTGCACCCTCCCCCACGGCATACGACACCGCAGCTCCAACGTCGCACCATTCAGACTGCCCCAGGTGATACCGGGCGTCCTTGGATGCAGGCGCATCCCGGTCGTTCCGGAGTGAGACAACCAGGGAGGTGTATCCCAGCCGGTCCGCAACAGGCACGCCGCGAAGAGCGCCTGCCCTCGATCCGCCCAAGCCATGGATATGGATCGCCCAGGTGGAAGGGTCTCCGGATGCCTGGGGCGGGGTGAACTTCCATGCTGGCGCCATGCCGTTCTCGACAGGAACCTGCACGTCCGAGTAGGGCAGCCCTAACGGCTCCGGCGTCGGATAGACGTATCCGCTCCATATGCCGGTCTTGGTGGTCTGGAGGTCTCCGGAGTCAACCCGTTCAACTAGCCGGGTTACCGTTCCGGCGTTGGGGTCCGTCGACACAATCTTTCCAATGCAGGCGTGGCCTGTGCCGTCGGAAAACCAGATGCTGTAGCGACCTGGAGTCGTCGTCGGTGCAGATGACGGTAACGCCACCATTAGTTTTCCGTCGGCGTCGTGGAAAACGTGACGGATCTGCAAATCTTCCCTCCGCTGCGTTTTGGGCACCACAACATGCCGGGCGAAATAGACGGCCGCGAGGAAAGCGGCCGCGCCAGCAATGCCGCAGCTAAGGGCCACAGCAGCAACGACCCTACGCATCGGCGTCGTCCTCGGGAGTTTTCAGGCGTTCGTCGATGGCTTTTCGGAGGCGCCGTAACGTCTCCGGAGAAATTCCCTGCAGCTGTCTTGCAGCGAAGTTTCTCACTCGGTTTTCCCGCAGTGTGCGCAATAGCTCGAGTTGAGCGTCCACCAACTCGGGAATCTCGCCGTAGTCGTCCAAAAGGTATCTAGGGTCAACGCCAAAGAATTCGGCGAGGTTCTGCAAAAGCTGCGGGTCGGTCGCCATAGAACTATCGCCAGCACGCATGTAGGCCCAGCGGGAGCGAGACAAAGGCGTTCCGCGATCCGACATGTGCTTGCTTATCTGCGGATACGTCAGGGGCGATAATCCTCGGGCCTCATAAAGATCGAGCAGGAGATTTAGCTTCCGCGCGAGTCTCGCCTGCGGCTGTTCGTGGATCCAACCTTCGCGGTCGATCACGGGTCAGTGTCTCCTTTGCGTGACACCCCTGGTCGTCGATGTTCGGGTACTGCCAACCGGGTTCCAAGATGTTGCTCCGTCTCTCGCAAAACATCCAGATCATTTTGACTCAGCGATTGGGCGAGGTGGGGGTCGATGAACAGTGCGTCCTGGATCTCTATCAACATCCGATGTAGTCGACGCTCGGGTTCATCGTGGGGGCCAACCGCAGTTTGGGCCTGATTTAGTCGAATATCGGATCGTTCCGATGTGATTCGGTTCCAGAGCGAAGACAAGCGTTCGACGAGGATAGCTGCGGCACGGGTATTTGACCTACGCGCCAATCGACGCGCGACGGGTGGCAAAGCTAAGCCCACGCAAAGGAAAACCATGGCAGCCACTAGCGCGGCGTCGTAAACATAGGAGAGACGCGTCATTGCCTCAAGCTCCCCTATGAGATGGAGAGAGTTCATTCCCAGCACTACAAAGACCAAAACCACAGCCAGAGTGCAGCCCACGCCGATGAACACCAAAGCCAAGCGGAAATACGGCCTTGCCATCTCGCCACGGAACCTGAAACAGGTTAAGCCGGTGATGGCCATCACCACGCCGATGTAGAGGAACTGGACGCTCGAGTACACGGCGGCCGGCCACTGGCTTCCAAAATCCCTCATGAAAGAAGTCGAAGTCCGCGGAGCATCAATCAAGCTGAAGCCGACAACGAGGGCCACAACCACAGTCCCAAGCGTCCAAAGCCCTGCTCTGTTGTGAGCGTCCTCCGCCTCGCTGACACTGGCGGCCCGTAGGATCGCACGGGACAGGAAGTAGATACCAACAACCATGAGGATATTGGCTATTAGGTCGAGGAGATTGCGGCTACCGAGCAGCTGGTCCCCCGCGTTATAAATCAGGTCAACGTTGAGCGTAAGTGCGGTAGCTATGGTTAGAGCCGCCACCAAGATGCTCTTGTCCTTGCGCCGCTTTAGATCCGGCAGGAGGCACAGAGCCAGGCACCAGATCACGACAGCCGCAATTCCCTGAATCATCCGAAGATCCGTTCAAACGAGCGCGGCTCGAGGCTGCTGTCCCGGATGGCAGCAGCAAGAAGATCCGCCAAGGTTTCGGCTGCGGCCTCAATATGATCCAAAAAGTCACTTCGCCCCAGGATCCGCGACACCTTCTCGCCGGAGATGTTCGGAAACAAAGTCTCCGCATAGTTTGAGGACACCACCAGCTCATCGTGTCGGAGCACCATATGGCCCAGTTCGTGAAGGATAAACTGCTGGCGATGTAGTGCCGACGGCGTGGGCGCGTGCAGGATTATCTCCGCACTATCGGTGGACAGCCACAACCCGCAGACCGATCCCCCGTTCAGGGACTCGGAAACGTCGACCTCGATCCGCCGCTGCCGGATGGTCTCGACAATCGATATCAGCCCTTCCAACGAAACACGGCTCGGCAGATTGAGTGCGAGGAATCCTTCTGCGGCGCTCCGCGCCGGCGAAGGCTTGACCGAAGCTGCGTAGTCCATCGGAACCCCATCCTGCGGCTGGCGATGTTTGCCGGCTGGCCGCCGTTCGTCCCACGGCCCCTCATCCAAGACCGTCCGTGACCATTCACTTCCATTGAACGCTCATACTCTGGACATGTCCAGAGCTTTCCACAGCGGCTTCAGAATGACCGTCCTACTCCTCAAAGAAGCAAGCAGTCCAGCTAGATAAATACACAGTTGCTATACCTAGGCAGAACCAGCAACCTCGCCAGCCGCATCAGAACAGCCCTCGACCAGCCAGCAAGCTCTTCGTCCGTGTCGAGTTCCAACCGCACCACACCTCTGGCATCCAAGGCAGTCGCCGTGAGCGCGTACTCACGGGAAGTCATGTCGCAGAACACATCGGCGTAGATGAACAACTATGAGCGGAAAGATTTGCGGGGAATGCGGCGAGCGCTTCGACCCGTCGCGCACGTCGCAGCGGTTCTGCACTTCCCGCTGCGCCAACAGACAGCGTGATCGACGACGGCGGCATAAGGCGAAGGGCGGGCCGCACGCATCTGGCCCCGATGCTGCGTTGGATCCACGCGCCAAAGCATCGGCACCACGGGCACGCCATTACAACGCCACTGCCCGTTTGTCTGCAGCCCTCGCGACGAACAGGCAGCTTCTAGATTCGTTACATGCCCAGCTCAGGTCCCAAGCCGTGGACATCGACCACTTAACGGCAGAGAACGCGGACCAGCGAGACGTCATCAAGAGCCTCCGCATGGACCTCGATCGTTACCAATCCACCCATAAAGCTGACGCCCAGGACTTGATTCGGCTGGCCGGCAAGCTGCTGATTCTGTCCCAGGCCACCGGCCAGGAAATAGACGACACCACCAAAACCATATTCCGGCAGCGAGGGTGGACATCCTCCAGCCGTCATCGGGAGGCGAAGAAGCAATGACCATGTCCATCGCCCGGCTATCCGCACAGTCGGGCCTGAGGTACCTTCTCAAGACCACCATGTTGGACGATCTGACGGTCCCTCCCGCCGAAGCCACCACGTACTACATGAAAGCCGGAACGCCACAGGGGCGCTGGCTGGGTTCCGGCCTTCAAGGCATCAACCGGACCAGCAGAGACCTCATCACGGAATCTGATGCTAAAGCTCTTTTCGACCACGCGGCCCACCCAGATACCGGCACTCCTCTGGGACGTCCGCACGGCCAACCCACGGTCGTTCAGTACAGCCAAGGCCGAACCGAAACGCGCCACGCTGTCGTCGGTTTCGACCTCACGTTCAGCGTTCCCAAATCTGTGTCCGTCCTCTGGGGCCTGAGCCCCCGCGCTCTGCAGGACCAAATTCTCCAAACCCACCACGACGCCGTCAATGCCACCCTGCAGTGGATCGAAGAATCAGCCATCCACACGCGAGCCGGCCGCAACGGCGTCGCCCACCTCGGCACCCGCGGCGCCATCGCCGCCGCCTTCGACCATTGGGAATCACGTGCCAGAGATCCTCAGCTGCACACCCACCTGGTCATCGCTAACCGCGTCCAACGCGTCACCGACGATGCGTGGGTCACCCTGGATTCGCGGACGCTCTACAAGGCTACTGTCGCCGCCAGCGAGCACTACAACGGTCTTCTCTTCGACGCACTCCACCGGAATCTCGGTACCGACGCCGACATCCGTGAGCCAGACGCGAGTACACACAACCCCAGCCAGCAACTCACCGGCATCGACCAAGTACTGATCCGTGAATTCTCGAACCGCTCCCGCCTCATCGATCTGGAAACTGACCGACTCGTCGCAGAATGGACCGTCGACCACAGCACTCCCCCAACCGCGACAACCATCATCAAACTCCGCCAGAAAGCAACCCTTTCCACCCGGACTACCAAACCGGAATCCGTAGCGCCACTTCATCAGCTCTCCGCACAGTGGCGGGCCCGCGCAGCCGCCAAAGGCTTCGAGCCCAGCGCCGTTCTCGCCAACACCGTGAGACGCTCCCACACGGCCCCGTACCGTACCAGTGACTTCACGGCCGACTGGATCGTCGCTGGCGGCTCACTGACCCGCGAGCGCGTCGCGGCGAAACGCGCCACCTGGAACCGGTGGAACCTCCTCGCGGAAGCCGAACGGGTCTGCGCGGACATCCGCTGCAACACGCCGGCGGACCGCAACACCATGATCGATGCCGTTACCACCGCCGCGGAAAACCAGTCCGTTCCACTCAACGAGTACCGTTACACCGTCCCCGTCAGCGCGCGGCCCGACCTCCGCTTCGCGAACCGCAGCATCTTCGACTTCCACGGCTCCCGGCTCTACACAGACATGGCAACCCTCGCCAATGAGGATGCCGTGATGGCGGCACGGAACGACGACGGCGGCCCGGCAGTGAGCGCGGCCGTCGCCATGGAATCGCTCGCCAGCTACAAACACCATGGCCGGCTAGAACTACACAGCGACCAGCACTCCGCGGCGGCCCAGGTACTACTCAGTGGCAACCGGCTCGACGCCATCGTTGGTCCCGCTGGAACCGGAAAGACCACCACCCTCGGCGCAGTCAAAGAAGCCTGGGAAATTGAATTTGGGGCCGGAACAGTCATCGGCCTGGCACCGGCAGCGGCGAGCGCCAAGGTCCTTGGGCGAGAGCTATCGATGGCCACGGAAAACGTCGCCAAATGGCTCTATGAGTCGGTCGGCCACGGAGCCGGCCGTCGGGCTGCGCAGTTCTTCGACGCGGAACAACTGCTCATAGTCAACGCGGCTCCCGGCCCGCTGTCCCTCAAGTTCGCTCAGAGAGCAGCCCGGCTCGCCGCCGAACAGGACAGGTGGCGCTTCCATCTCAACCAGCTGGTCGTCGTCGACGAGGCCTCGCTAGCCTCCACCCTTCAGCTCTCAGCGCTGGTACAGCAGGCACGGGACGCCGGGGCCAAGGTGCTGCTGGTGGGAGACCCCGGGCAATTGGATGCCATTGACGCCGGAGGTACGCTCGGTTGGCTGGACCGACAATGCAAGACGGTACAGCTGAGCACCATTTGGCGGTTCGAACAAAAGTGGGAGCAAGACGCATCGCTCAAGCTCCGCGCCGGAGACTTCGCTGCCATCGCCGCCTATGAACGGCACCAACGTATCCAACACGGTTCGTACGTCGATATGGTCGACGAAGCCTATCTGAGCTGGCAATCGGACCTCAGAGAAGGCAAGTCGTCCATTCTCATTGCGGCCGACAATGACACGGTAAGCATGCTCAACCGTCGCGCCCAGGCCGACCGAGTCATCCAAGGCACCGTGGACGCGGAACACACGGTGCTGGTCAGCGACGGATCTCGGGTGGGCGCTGGCGACACCGTCATTGCCCGCCACAATGACCGCACCATCACCGACAGCAGCGGTGACTTCATCCGGAACGGGACCATACTCGACGTTGTCCCGACCCCCGGGCGCGACGGCTTGCTGACCGCGGTTCGCCGAGACACCGGCGCGACGATAGTTCTTGGCCAGGAGTATGTTGAAGCGTCGATCGAGCTGGGATATGCGACGACGGCCCACCGTTCGCAGGGAATCACCGTGGACACGGGACACACCGTCGTCACCCAGGGGCGGCTCACGCGGGAGCTACTGTACGTGAGCATGACCCGTGGACGCGCGGAAAACTACGCGTATGTCAGCGAAAACAATCCTTCAGAGGACGAGCCTCTGGATTCCGCCTTGCCGTCATCATGGCGCCAGATCCTTGATGAGGTCCTGGCCGCCGAAGGCGCCGACCGCACAGCTCACGAAGTCCGCAACGCCGAGCAGTCGAAGGCGGATAGCCTTGAGCGCCTCAGCTCTGAATACGACTACCTCTCACAAATCGCAGCCGCCGACGATCTGGTGGCATTCCTAGATACCCAGTCGCCCGCCAGGGTTTCCGAAATTCGGCGGTCTCCTTCGTGGGGGGCCGCTGTTGCGGCCTGGCGCCAGTCCATTGGCGTTAGCAGTTCAGACACGCAACGTGTTGTCATCGCTGCCTTGAGAACAGGCACTTCTGCTCGAGATGTGGCCGCGGTGATCCACTCCCGAATCCGTCAGTTTCTGTCCGGGATGCCCGCAGCTGGAATTGATCCTGTGGCCGCACCGGCCCGCACCTCGCGTCCCGATCTGGCAGACATGATCAATCAGGTTCAAGACCGGGTCCAAAAGCGGAAGACCCAAGTCACCCTCGCAGCCATGATGCTTGACACCGAATGGAAACGCGCGCTGAGGGAGACCTTGGGTCCGAATACTTTTACAGAACATGGTGCGGACGTCATTCGCCAAATCGCCATCCACAGAGACAGATGGGGTATTGGTGACTCACCCCTTCCCTTGGGACCAATTCCTGACTCGTACGACTGGGAACAACAGGCGCAGCGCGCAAGGATTACTCAACTCGTTGACCAAATCGTT
>NZ_QDAE01000037.1 GCF_003075455.1 Arthrobacter sp. Bz4 | reverse complement strand
AGTGCGTGCACGGCGCAAATCCGTTCCGCCATGGCCGCGGCGTTGAATCGGGCGCCGATGGAGGCCCCGACCAGTACGAGGTTTCCGGTGTGCAGGTCAGCGCGCGGAGCGCCGGAGACGTTTGTGCCCCAGGTAGAAGTACCGCTTCGACCAGCAGGACGCCCATGACGGGAACCCTGCCACGGCGCCGGCGAGGAAACGCCGGAGCGACGGGCATGTCCGTCGCTAGGCGGACATGCCCGTCGTCGTGAAATTTGTTGTCAGTTGACGCCTTGGACAATGAGGACCCGGTAGTCGGCTGCTGCCTGCCGGTGCGGGATGGCGGCCTGGTATGCGGGGCTGTTGTACCAGGCCAGCGCGTCCTCCACGGTCGGGAACTCGTTGACAAGGATTCCATCAAGCGGGGTTCCCTCAAGGGTCGTGATGGCTCCGTACGAGACCACGGGAGTGATCGGACGTCCGACCCTAGCCGGACGAGCAGCCGCGGCATACACGTCGAGCTCGTCCGGGTCAGTTACTCGTTCACGGAGCATGATGACGTAGGCGCTCATGCGGCAAGCCTTGCGAGCTTCACCAGCAGAGCGTCGGCGGTTGCGGAGGACGATGCCGGATTCTGGCCGGTGATCAGCAGGCCGTCTTCGACGACATATGATTCCCAGTCACGGATCTTGGAGTAGTCACCGCCGAGCTTGATGAGTTCGTCCTCGACCAGGAAGGGGACGATGTCGGTCAGTTGGACGCCCTCCTCTTCGGAATTGGTGAAACCCGTGACCTTCCGACCGGACACAAGCGCGGTGCCATCCTCGTTGCGGGCATGGCGGAGAACGCCGGGCGCGTGGCACACGAGGGCGACGGGCTTGCCCGAGCGAAGGAACGTCTCGATCAGAGTGATGGAGTCCTGGTCCTCGGCGAGGTCCCACAGGGGGCCGTGGCCGCCGGGATAGAAGACGGCGTCGAAGTCCGCGGCATCGATCGACTCGAGGCGAGCTGTGTTAGCCAGGGCCTGTTGGGCCTCAAGGTCGGCTTCAAAACGGTGGGTGTGGTCAGTCTGGTTGGCAGGCTCACTACTCTTGGGATCGAGCGGCGGCTGGCCACCCATGGGAGACGCGAGGGTGATGTCGGCGCCGGCTTCGACGAAGCGGTAGTAGGGCGCTGCGAGTTCTTCGAGCCAGAATCCGGTCTTCTTGCCGGACCGTGCCACCCGAGAGGAAAGGCACGAGTGCGCCCAGGTCGTCCTTGACTACCCGGGTTAAATGGTTGGGATCGACCATATCGCTGATCCGGTAAGACTCTTCATGCAGCGCGACGCGGTCTTCCCAATTATCGCGGTTGCTCTCCTTCGCGGCATCCCAATCAATCGCAATCTGGTTGAGGTTCATTAGGTGAGTCTATGCAGCGTGACGAGAATCGCCGATGAATGGGAGTTTCATTAAGAGGTGAGGGGCACTTACGCGTGGTTGAGGGCAGTGAATCGTCGGCGAAGCTCACGAACGGCGAGGTCGGTGCGCGACCTCGCTGCTGTGTTGCGAAGGAGTGCCTGAACATGGACGGCAACCGTGCGCGGACTGATCCTGAGCTGATGAGCAATGTCTTCATTGGACAGGCCCTCGAGGAGTAGATTCAGAACCTTCTGCTGCGCCGGGGTCACTGATGGTGTGTCCAAGATTGTGGCAGCTACCTGGTCGAGCGATGAGGCGATACGGCCGGGCCAGTGTAAAAGGTAGGCTCGGCTCTTGCTGAGTTCCACCGCTGCCGCGGTCCCGTGTCCCACGCGAGCCGCCTCGCGTGCCGCGGCAAGGTGGAATCGTGCACGGTCCGGTGCATCAAGTAGTCCCAAATCGATGACTTCCCGGTCAGACATCGGAAGCGATAAACCATCATGATCGGAGAGGATGAGGCACGCATAGGCGCGCCGATGGCTGGTGGCGTGTTCGTCGAATCCAATCTTTGTCAGGAAGTCCCGGATTTCATCTACGGGAGTGCCTGCGTCCAACGCAACTTGCGCGGTTTCCCAAGCGCGGTCCGGTCCAAAAGGGAAATCGGTGAAAAACTTTCATCAAAGTCATGTACCTCCCCCGCCACTGCGCCATGAAGTAGTAAGAAAGCCCACCAAGGGCTCCCGAAGAGAAAGGAGGACGACCCCCACAGAACGACTGCAACCCACACACCGAAACAGGCACACCCTGTTCACCATCTGAGCCGGTTTGTGCACAGTCAGAGAGCGGAACAGCCTCTGACAAGGGGAAACGTGTGCCCGAAGTGGGACTTGAACCGGCTTCCACCCCCTGCAAACACTGGCCTCCCCCGAAAACCTCCCCAAACCGGCCCAGTCCGGCACCGATGCGCCCCAGTCCAACACCCAAGGTGTGCACAATGTGCACACCCCCTTCTTTGCCTCGATCTGTGACCACCTTTGACGCCCCAGTGACCTTGTCGAGCCCCGCTGGGTTACATTCCGCCCTGTGGCCCAGTCCAGAATCGCCGATCTTTTGGGAACTGAACCTGCGGCGACCAACGGCATCCCTTCATGCGGCGTCAACTTTCTTGTGGTGCCCAAGCCGCGCCCATAGTGTCCTTGGTACAGATCAAGAGTTCCAGCATTGAGCCCTGGCTTGTTGGACGGCAACCCTCTTCGTGGTGGGGTGCCCCAGGTGAAGATCCGGCCGCCTCGCAAAAGCGTCGCGGCAAGCACCGAGCCGCGCTTCGGCGTGGCATCCTCGCGGACGGAAACATTCCATGTCCTATATCTGCCTGATACTCTCCGGCGCGGCCCTCCTGATCAACGGCCTCGGCCTTCTAGGCCGCATCCCGGCCCGTGACAGCGGCGTCTTCAACATCGTCATTGGCATCCTCCAATTGCTACTGGCCGTGCTCCTGGCTACTGCCGCCGGCGGTAACACTGAACTGCTGCTCGGCGCGGCCGGCATCGTCCTCTTCGGCCTCACCTACCTGTACGTCGGGCTCAACGCCGTGCTCAACCTTGAGTCGGCCGGCGTCGGCTGGTTCTGCGCTCTGGTAGCCCTGCTCGCCGTCTTCTACTCCGTCGCCAACATCGCAAGGGACCCCTTCTTGTCGGTGCTGTGGCTGAGCTGGGCGGCCCTATGGTCCCTGTTCTTCCTAGTTCTGGCCGGGGGAAAGTCCTCCCTCTCGGCGTTCACCGGTTGGGCGGCAATCCTTGCAGGACAAATCACCACAACGGCGCCGGCGCTACTGGGGCTCTCCGGCGCGTGGCCGGCGGGATCGGTCCTGGCGGGCATTACCGCCGTCGTCGTCGCCGGCCTGTTCACCGTGGCCCTGGTAATCAGCAAATCCGGCGGTTCGCGGAACCCCGCCGCCACCGAACCGGCCGCGCTGGCCGAACCGGTTTCCGCGTAAACGTTCTTCAACGATCAACGAATTTGAGTCCCTCACAGCGTTCACGAAAGGCAATCCCATGACACCAATCACCGCCGCCACCGACCACGTCGACTACGAGACCCTCGCTAGCCGGTTCCGTCCCATCTTCACCCGCATCGCCGAAGGCGCCAGCGCTCGTGAGCAGGACCACCGGCTGCCCTTCGACGAAATCAAGGAGCTCACACAGGCAGGCTTCGGCGCCCTCCGTGTACCCGTCTCCGACGGCGGATTCGGCGCTACCCTGCCTCAACTGTTCCGCCTGCTCACCGAACTTGCCGCCGCCGACTCAAACATTCCGCAGGCCCTGCGCGGCCACTTCGCGTTCGTTGAAGACCGTCTGGTCACCACGGGCGCCCAGCGCGCCGTGTGGCTGGAACGCTTCGTCAAGGGCGAGATCGTCGGCAACTCCTGGACCGAGGTGGGCGCCGTCAAGATCGGTGATGTCATCACCAAGGTCAGCCCGGACCCGGAAAGCCCCACCGGCGGTTTCCGGATCAAGGGCACCAAGTACTACTCCACCGGCAGCATCTTCGCCGACTGGATCGACACCTTCGCCCAGCGCACCGACAACAACGTCAAGGTCATCGCCGTCGTCAACGCCCACCAGCCCGGAGTTGCCCACTCCGATGACTGGGACGGCTTTGGCCAGCGCACTACGGGCTCCGGCACCAGCACGTTCACGGATGCATCGGTCGAGGCCGGAAACGTCATCGACTTCGATACCCGCTTCAAGTACCAGACCGCGTTTTATCAGGCCGTGCTCCTGACCGTGCTGGCCGGAAGCATCAGGGCCGCCGAACGGGAGATCGCCACCGAAGTTCGCCACCGGACCCGAATCTTCTCCCACGGCAACGCCGACTCCTTCGCCGCCGACCCGCAGATCCTCCAAGTCGTCGGCCAGGTATCGGCCCGCGCCTACGCAGCCGAAGCCACCCTCGAACGTGCCGCCCGCGCACTGCAGGGAGCCTACGAAGGCGCCTTCCTGGACAACCCTGTGGAGGAAGAACGACTTAACGACCTGGCCGAACTTGAAACCGCGCAGGCGCAGGTCATCCTGACCGAACTCTCCACCCGTGCTACCTCGGACATCTTCGACGCCCTCGCCGCCTCCGGCACCAGCACCAAGAAGAACCTGGACCGGCACTGGCGCAACGCCCGCACCGCTGCCAGCCACAACCCCTGGGTCTTCAAGGCCCGCATCGTAGGCGACTACGCCGTCAACGGCACCACTCCCCCGCGCGTCTGGTCCATCGGCGCCGGCCCCAAGGGGGACCCCGGCAAATAACCCGCCGTTCCCCACCGTCTGCGAGCATACGAATCGCTCTTACGGCCAGTATGCCGCAGGTGGGCCTCCAAGTCCGCGCGGGCGCCGCGTGAGGAATTTCGCAAGTAGCCCGGGCCGTGGCGGCGCCGCACTTCGGCGTGGTAAGCGGCGCTGGCGGTGCAACCAGCGTTCCCGGGCGGTCGTGGAGTAGGCGGAACTCTGGCACTCCTAGTAGTCCGGGATAGCCCCGCCGGAGATGTCGACCGTGGCGCTTGTTAGGGCCGCCGCTTTGTCCGAGGCTATGAAGCACGCCGCGCTCTCGACGTCCTCCAGGGTGGTGGTGCGGTTCAGGATCGAGGCCTTCTTGATTCTCTCCTCGATCTCCGCGAGGCCTTCGGCCTGCCACAGAATGGTCTCGATAATTCCGCCGGTCACCATGGTGACCACACGCACGCCGTGCGGGCCCAATTCAATCGCTCATTGCCGGCGCATCCCCTCCATCGCATCCAGGGCAACCTTGAAACCGCCGTGCCCGGGGAGCGTCTGCGGTCCGGAACCGCCGAACATCAGTACGACGCCGGCGCCTTGCTTGATCATGTGGGTAGTCGCCGCGCGGGTCGTGAGGAAGTGAGTGCGCGTGGCCACGGTGATGGGTGGAAAGAGCCTGGTTCCACCAGTGGTTACCTCGGCGAAGACACCCGACCCGCATGGTCCTCGGTGCACCGCCGGGATCGAGGGTCGTAAAGATCCAGTACGGGTCGTCGGTCCCGGCCCAGTTGGGCCCGGTGTCGGCGACGCAGGTAAATTTCAGGGCAGGCACAACGTAGTTGCTCACTGTAGGATTCCTTCCGCCAGTAGGCTAAAATCCGCCGGTGCACCGCCGTAGTCAATACTAAAAATGTCCTACGCGACTGGACTTTGTCATGTCCCTGCACGCCTCGCGTGTGACCCTGTGCCGAACAGCACTCGTAGCCGGATTCGCACCATTCCCTTTACGAAAGGATGAGCCAATGACCGGGAGCAGCGAAGACAGCGTCAACGGCTTTACAGTTCCGAACCCGTCAAGGTTCAGCGAGGACGTCCCGGGCGACGTCGGCGACGACGCGAACGAGATCCGCTTCAGCGCAGAGGAAGCCCTGATCGTGGAACAAGCTCACGGCAACTTTCCGGTTACGTAGCGTCCCCGGAATGCCTAATACCCAGGCGATCGGGAACGTCGACCTGCGCCCGGAGGACCTCGGGGCAACACCAGACAGCGACGCCGGCGACACCTCCCTGCGCGGTGGCGCCGAGCAGTAACTCGTCCACCGCAGCCCTATTACAGCACCGGGCCGGGCCGGAATGGCTGCTCGGGCTGGGATGGCGCTAGGTGGCGTCAAGCCGGGTGGGCGTCGATGGGATGGCGCGAATCCCCGGGCGGTCGTCCTGGCTGCGGCGCTCGTCTTGGGGGAAGATTCTGGCCAAGAGCCGATCGGATTCCGCCTGTGCCGCGACGTCGAAGGCTCCGCCCGTGATCAGCAACTCGTCGGCTCCGGAGGTCGCGAGCAGGTGCTGGACTTGGGTCCAAACCTCTGAGGCCGTGCCGTAGATCGATGTGGACAGGCTCCTTTCGACCGCTTCCTTTTCCCGGAGAGTCAGCACGGCCCACTCAGTTGGACTCATCGACGCCAAGGCGGCGAATTCGCCGGTGGTCCTGGAGCGGGCCAGCGCGACGGCTTCGGGCAGAAGCAGTTCCCTCGCCGCCTGGCGGGTGGCGGCCACTGCTACGTTGGCGGAAACCATGATGTAGGGCCGCTCGAACCAGCGTGATGGACGGAACTGTGTGCGATACCTATCCAGCGCCGGGATTGTGCCGTTCTGATCCGTCAGGAACACGGCTGGCCCACCCAGCACCACAGCCAGGCCGGCACGGGCTGCAATATCGATTCCCGAAGCGGTGGCCAACACGAATACCGGTGTAGCCGAATCGTTCCGTGGCCGGGCAGTGATGGCCGCGGCTCCGGACAGGTAAGCAAGCAGTTGGACCAGATGGTCTTCAAATTCCTCCGCCTCCTGTTTCCCGGCGTGCAGCGCATCCCGGACGGCCGGGGTGAAACCGACAGATCGGCCCACGCCTAAGTCGATCCGCCCAGGATGCAGAGCCTCCAGTGTGGCCGCCTGTTCGGCCACCACGAGTGGTCGGTGGTTGGGAAGCATGATGCCGCCTGAGCCCACCCGGATGGAGTGCGTCCGTGCGGCAACGGCGGCCATCAGCACGGCCGGAACGGAACCGGCAATGCCTGGCACCGCGTGATGCTCTGCGACCCAGAAACGGTGGTAACCCCACTCCTCGGCCCGCTGGGCCCGTTCCAGCACGCGGTTCAGGGCATCCGAAGCAGAAAACCCGTCCCGGGCATTGGCACGGTCGAGAATGGAAATCCGAAGAAGGGGAAGGGCCATACTCCTGGAACCACTCCGGGCAAGGAAGAATTCCGCTCGGGAACGCGGGCACGGAATCCGGGTCCACCAGGTCCTGGCACCGGGAGCGCGTAGCGCACTGACGATAAATCGAGTCATCTGGAAACACGCACCAATGTGCTTCAAGGTGACAGATGACCTTTCGGCTCACCGGCCGACTGCGCCATGCCAGGGACCGACCGACCGGGACATCGCCCGGCAGTGGTTCTAACAGAGGGTAATCAGGACCGCCTGACGCCGGCAATTTGAGCGTCCGGCACTTGAGCCGCTTGTTCACCTTGATCGGATCTCGTTCCTGGTCGAAACTCGCGACGAATCCCTTCCCGTGTAACTCGCCGAGGAGCGCAAGGGCGGCCGGAGAGTTGGGGATCTTGGGCTTCTACCTGGCGTGGGTGTGCTTCTCATACTCGCCCCCGAGGGCGCTCAAAATCGAGTGGAGATGTTCGGCTTTGGCGTTGGTGAGATAAGGCGGAGCAATGTCATCCCTGATTCGCCTGCCATTGACCGCCTGGATCGCCTCTTCCGCCACGATCAGGTAGGTCTCGCGTCCGGCGGCCAGAGGTATCGAATCTTCACGATGTCGACGAGTTCCTCCGGGTCGTCGATACCGAGGGCACGTGCGATCCGGCCGAGGTCCTCGATGTCTTTCTGGCGCTCGGCCGCAATCTTCATGGCCGCCAGTGAGGGAAGGTCGGCGAGGCGAACCGCCGACGATGATCCTGGCGGACCAGCGATCCAAGACGTCCCGTTCGGCAAATAGGCCACCGCGTTGGAGTTCAGCCACCGGCCGGGCAGACCGTAATCATCGGACATCTCCTGCACGACCTCGTCCACGAGAGCGGCGCTCTCGTACTGAGCATCAATGTCACCGGTCGCCCTATCCAGGAGTCCGCACGGGTCATTTCGGGGCGTCCGAGGGTAATTGATGCGCTAGCGTATTCGCCCAAGAGTCGCAGCGCAAACGGGTAATCCTGGGCCGACAGGGTGTCCGCGAACTGCGCGCTAAAGTCGATGCGGTGCCGTTGCTGGCTCTTCGCGCTCAAGTCGATGTCCAGGTAATTGATAACTTTCAGCGTCAGCCCGAGGGAGGGATTCTCCTTGTCACCCAAAGCCGGTTCGGGGCCACCGCGGTGAACTCACGGTTCACCAAGTCCGGGTGCCTCCTCGCAGCTGGATCCGGTCGCGTCGTCTTCACACGCTTTGATCGCCTCGCACCTTCGATGCCGGCAGCGCGCATCAGCCTGCCAGTCTGATCTCGGCCAATGTCGACCCCGGTGCGACGGGCGGCTTTCCAGAGTTTGCGGACACCGTAGACACGATAATTGTCTTCCCACAGGGTGACCAGATCCGGGGTGAGGACCGCATCGCTGACAGCTCGCGCCGACGGTGCGCGGCTCTTCGCGGCGTAACAAGTGCTCGCCAGCCACCCTGCAGCAGCGCACAGATAGGCTCGACTCCGAGCCTGCGTCCTTCAACGACGTCGTCCTTGTTCGCGTCGATGAACAAGACTATTTCCGCTGTTGGCGGTCGAGCTCCGCCCCGAAGAAACTCGCGGCGCGCTTAAGGATTTCATTCGCCCGCCGCAGCTCACGGTTTTCCTGCTCGAGCTCACGCACCCGCCTGGCCCCCGAAGTACCTACCCCTGGGCTTTGGCCATCAACAACATCCGTCCGCCGCACCCACGCCCCGTACCGATTCAGTCCCGTATCCCAGTTGCGACGCGACCCGCTGCACCGTCCCGTGCTCGGTACCCAGCTCCGCACGCAAGGTCCGCACCATACGGACTGCAGCAGCTTTCTCCTCCGGCGAATACCGACGTGCCGTCGACTTCCCAGATCCCTCACTCGTTGCCATGACTCTATTCTCGTTACCAAGATCAGAAGCCTCCAACAAACCCAGAGCAGTTCAGTCCTTCGTACGGCCACTGGCTCAGCAGCGACGCCATTCCAGACTCGGGGCAGTTCCGACCATCCCTTATCTGCGCCCTTATGTGAGCCCCGTCGCTAGTCCTTCCAGGTCTTTCTCGTTGCGCTCATCACCGACCGCGTCCGTGAGGGCGAGTACACAGAACCCGGTGCATGCACCGGCCACTCGATCACTGGTTCTGTTCCTTGATTTACATGCTTTCAACGCACATGACTCAGACTTGGTCGGTCGTTGCCGGGACGTCCCTCGCCCTTCGCCCCTGTGCTGCTTATTCCGAAAAGAACATCTAGTGCCTTCCGGAATTCGTCCTGACGGCCAGCTGCCGCAAGTTCTTTAGCGCGAAGGGTCGGTACGTGGAGGAACTGCTGGACCATCCGCCGCAACGCGGCGTTAGTCTGCTCAGCCGTCGCGGCAGAACCGTGCTGCCGCATGACTCGTTCCATTTCCAGGTCGAGAATCCCCTGGACATGCTGGCGCAGAGCGACGATGACCACGTCCGCAACCCTGCTCCGCTCTTGCTCCTCGAAACGCTGTACTGCCTGTTGAACAAGACCCCGAGCCTGGACCAACGCGGCTGCATCCGCTTTGGGAGCAGCTCTGCGGACTGACTCCAGACTGATGAATGTAACGCCCGGCTGCTCCGCCACTAACGGGTCAAAGTCCCGACTGGGAACAAGATCGACAATCGTAAGAGGACGGCGCGCCGGACGCGCTTCACAGGCTAGCTCCGATTGGACGAAACGCGTTCCGACGCCACTACACCCGATGAGAAGGTCCGATCTAGCGACGGCCGCAGCCAAATCGTTCGAGGTCACTGCCGTGACACCGTTACCCCTGTTGGCAACGAAAGTATCGGCTCGACCTGACCGGGAAAACACCGAGACGTCCGAACACCCTCTGCTCTGAAGGATATTCAGGACTCTACTCGCGTAAGCGCCAGTACCGAAGACAATGACCGACGCATCGGCCAGGACGGGAAAGTAGGGGCCCGCGGTGACCAAATCCAAGGCGACGGCGGCAATGGATCTGCTGGAGTCGCTAAGGGCGGTCCGTGCGCCTACTTCCTTCGCAACCCTAGAGGCCGCCTCGAAGAGGCGAATCAAAAGCCCGCTCGTCGTACCTGCGCGCTGCGCATTGAACAGCGCGCGACGAACTTGACCAGCAATTTCATGCTCGCCCGCAACAATCGACTGCAATCCTGTGGCGACGCCGAACAGGTGTTCCGCGACGGACGGCCCCCAAAGAGGCACAAACAATGAAGCCAGTCTGACTGGCGTTAATCCGGAGCAACGGCTAACAGCTGCGAGGGCATCAAGGTATGCGCCCTCTATGTTCTTAGCGTCTCCGACTTCACAATAGATCTCAAAGCGGTTGCAAGTGGACAGAATTGCCGAACCGGACACGGCATCACTGTTCGTCGAGAGTTGCCCGGTTATCTGCGCGGAAACGAGATGAAGCTGCGCCGCGGAGTCAATGTCAAGATCCCGATACCTGGCAATCAAGACAAATAACCTCGGGTGATTCTCCGCTTCTTGATGCGCCAGACCCGCCGGAAACAATTCAAACACTGCTAGCCTCCCCTAAACTGAATCCCCCGGACCATCACAACTCATCAACTCTGCGTTCGTTACAGACACAGTGGTCTCAGGGCCTTTGAAAAATCTTGGAAACTCACACACTTCGCCCGCAAAAGCGGGCCTA
>NZ_QDAE01000036.1 GCF_003075455.1 Arthrobacter sp. Bz4 | reverse complement strand
AGCCCGATCAGTGTGACTGTGAAGCCCAACATGAGTTTTGAGGATTCACCGGAGTAGTAGCCCTTGAGGTTGAGGATCCAATCTTGGGCTGGCTTCTCCACATATTGGGTACTCAGCCAAGCAGGGATGAGGGCGAGCAGGATGATCACCAGGCCGGCTGTGGAATCGTAGCCGCCGATGAGCGCCCCGATAATGACCAGCATGGGCCAATGCCACAAGTAGAGGCTGTAGGAGATTTCGCCTACCTGAACCATCGGCCAACGGTTCAAGACTAGGCCCGCTCCGCGGTTGCCCCCGGCACTCCCTCCCCATAGGACGGCAGCGGCTCCGAGGGTTGGCAAAAGAGCGGTGTAGCTGGGAAACGGGGTTGCTTCGGTGTAGAGAATCGCTGCAGTAAGAATGGCTGCCAGTCCGAGCCAGGAGAGAATTCCCCCGGCGAGGCGCGACGGTTTCGCTGCTTTGCTAGTCCAAATCGCGAGACCTGCCCCAATCGCAAGTTCCCACATACGTGTTGTCGTTACGAAGTAGGCTCCGCCAGGGTTTTCCGCCGTGTAATAGATCGACCAGATGAACGACGGCACAGCAACCAAAACTAGCGCGGCCAGCAACCCTCGCTGGAGACGGAAATTTAGGGTCAAGCTAAGCCAGCCCACAAACATGAGAAGGAGCGGCCACACGATGTAAAACTGTTCTTCGACCGCAAGTGACCAAAAATGCTGAAGTGGGCTCGGTGCTTGATCCTGAGCTAGGTAGTCAACGGAACTTTGCGCGAACAGCCAATTCACCACGTAGGTCCCGCTGGCCAAAGCATCAATTCCGACTTGGATCCATCGCGTAGGCGGTAGAAGCAACCATGTCGCGACGACAGTCACGATGAGGGTGAGTGTTGCAGCAGGGAGGATTCGTGCCATTCGCCGAATGTAGAACTGCTTGAGAGAGATCCTCCCGTCGCGCTGAAGTTCCCGGACAATTCCCGCGGTGATCAGAAAGCCGGAAATAACGAAGAACACGTCGACGCCAACAAAACCTCCTGGCATCCACGGCATGCCAGCATGATAGAGCAGGACAACGCCGACGGCGACCGCCCTCAACCCTTGAACATCCGGTCGATAATGTTTCGACTTCGTGGCGAGATCCGTTCTCTTGCGAGGCTGTCGGCGGAGTGAAGCAATAGCCAAGGATTTACCCCCATACGAGACCGAAGAATGCATCTGAGCATTCTTCGGTTCATCGTACCGCGCACCACATAAGCCTGGCCTCGTGTCAGGCTGCTTTGAGCGGCGCCTGAGGTGGATCGGATGGGTTCATGTACATTTTTGGACAGCCACAGCACATCAACCCGTGATGCATGCCCACCTTGCCTCTACTCTCTATCGGGTGTCCACTCTCACGATCCGGCGCCCACAGAAAATATGTGTAGGTATGATGGCCATGAATGCACCGCCTGATGTTCGCGATAGACGGGCCTTAGTCCTGGATAATGGGATCTGCCCGCCGCATCAGGGGTGCATAACGCGATAGTCTGGTTGTTATCCCGAAACGTTTAGTCAGGTTGCTTATTACTCCGTGGATTCCTAGTGTTGAAGGGTAAGTCTTCGACATTCTGACCATAGGAGGAAGCATGTCCACTCATGACATTTCAGGCAAAAAGGTAGCGTTTCTGTTGACCGACGGCGTTGAGCAGATTGAGCTCACCAGCCCGTGGGAAGCGGTCAAGCAGGCCGGGGGAGAGCCCGTACTGGTCGCTCCGGGCTCCGGTACTCTTCAGGGCTTCAACGGCACGGACAAGGGCGATACCTTCACTATTGATCTTGCGGTCGCTGATGCCAACGCTGATGACTTCCACGCCCTGGTTCTGCCAGGCGGAGTAGTCAACGCGGATCACCTGCGCGTCGACAAGGACGCTCAGGCATTCGCGAAGGCTTTCTTCGCTCAGCACAAGCCCGTAGCGGCCATCTGCCACGCGCCGTGGCTGCTCATCGAAGCCGGTGTGGTCGGCGGACGGGACATGACGTCCTATCACACGCTGCAGACAGACCTCCGTAACGCCGGGGCCAACTGGAGTGATGAAGAGGTCGTTACCGACCAGGGCTTCGTCACGAGCCGTACGCCTGACGATCTACCGGCGTTCAACGACAAGATGATCGAAGAGATCGCCGAAGGCGAGCACGAGGGGCAGACAGCCTGATTTCACGCTGCTAGACGATGATCTGAGGGGCCGTGGGAAACCACCGGCCCCTCTTTGCGTCCTGAGACAAGACGCTAGGTGTGCGGTGCTGGTTCTGTAGGTGCGAATCGACTGTTTTGGGGTATCTCAGTTGTGCAGAACCGTGGCCTACTCGCGGAGTCGCCCGGTACAGTCCGGGGAAATCGATTACCTGGGGGATCACATGTCGGCACCTGCCGTACCGTTGAACGCTGCCAACCGTTACGCACACATCGACGCCATGCGGGCTTTCGCCGTCATGTTGGTGGTGATCGCCCACGCCGGGTATGGGGGAGTGATACCCGGGGGAAGCGGAGTAACGATCTTTTTTTCTATTTCCGGGTTCATCATCACCTACCTCCTCCTCAAGGAACGGGATAAGACCGGAGGATTCTCCGCAAGCGGTTTCTACTTCCGCCGGGCTTTGAAGATCATGCCGCCGCTTCTCATCGCGATCATCCTGCCCACACTGATCCACGCCCGCTGGGCGAACATCCAGTGGACGGACTTTCTAGCGCAGGTATTCTTCCTCTTCAACTGGCTCAAGGCCCGCGGCGACAGCATCGAGGTATTGCCTGGCACCGAAGTGGTGTGGAGTCTGTCCATCGAAGAGCAGTTCTACATTGTGTTTGCCCTTGTTTGGCTGTTGGCTGTGCGAACTCGCCACTGGCGAGCGGTGATCACCGGCCTCGCAGTCCTGGGGGTGGTGTACTCGACGGTCAGCCGGATGATCTTCGCATCACTCCCCGACATGGGCGATCGGATCTATTACGGCTCTGACACGCGGCTGGACGGGATCGCCATGGGGGTGCTCACCGCGATCGGCTACCACTACTGGCAGTCGCGCGAAGGATCGCTGCTGACAGCATCGCCCCTCCTTGGGCGAGATAGCATTCTTGTGGCCGCGGTGCTGCTGTATCTGGTCAGTCTCCTGATTCGCGATGAGTGGTTCAGGGATACCCTGCGCTTCTCCGTCCAAAGCATCGCCGCGTGCGCTGTCATCGTGTACGGGCTGCTACCCGGCAACGGACGCCTTCGGGGCCCGTTCATCGCAGTGTCGCAATGGAGAGTTGTGTCGCTGCTCGGTCTGGCGAGCTACAGCATCTACCTGGTGCACTTCGTAGTCGCCAAATTCATTCGCGAGTTCTTCACCCTGCCCGCCGACATCGAGGGCGCCCTCTCGATTGGACTAGGGACGGGCCTCGGAATCATGCTGTACGAACTGGTCGAAGTGCCGGTCCGCCAATACGGCCAAGCGATTCGCAAACGCCAGGAAGTCCTCGCCTGACCACCAAGTTGCGTGCAGGTTGGTGTCGATTACCCCGGGTAGGATGGGATTCAACGTCAGCAAGCCGAGGGGAGTCAAGCGATGCCGCGTGCAGTCAACAGCGCCGCAGCCCAGAACCCTCGACGAATCCGGAGGATTCTGATCGCCGCTACCGGCCTTATGGTGCTGACCGGATGCACTGGGCCGGCGGTGACTACCCCAGTGGTCTCGGACGATCCCTCGTTATCCACTGCGATAGAACCTACGGTGCAGGCTTCCGCTAGCCCTGGCATTGCGGTCCCCGAAACAGGTGAGGTGGAAGCGACTTCCGACACCGAAGCGTTGCAAGCGACCGTCAACGCAGCGCTCAGTGGCCTAGCGAAGACGTCCTCCCAGCCGAGCCGCGAACAGATTCGGGACACGTTGGTCGCCCAAGGCATTGCGCCAGAAGAGGTTGAGATCTCGGCAAGTACCACTCCCACGGGACTCGCCGCTGACGCTATCCAGGCAGGAGTGCGCAACCGCGAGGACTGCGTCATGGCCTACATTCGTGATGGAGCTGTTTCAAGCACTGTTCTACCGCTACTGACGAACGGGCTCTGCTTCTTAGGTAGCGATCGTGGATAGTAGCGACACCCCGCGCCGTGCGCGACGGCGGCCCAAGACCAAAGCCCGAAAGATCACCTTCCTGGGTGTTTTCGGGGAACTCCTGATGACGTTCGGTCTATTGGCCGCGCTTTTCGTCGTGTGGGAGTTTTGGTGGACCGGGGTGGAGGCAGACGCGGTCCAGGATCAGGCTGTTAACCAATTTATTCAGGAGATCAGCCCCACGACGCCAACTGACCAGGAACCTGCGCCGGCGGATCCTGAGGAAAACCTTGGTGATTCGGAAGATCCCGAAGACTTTGGGACCATTCCAGTGGCCGGTGACCCCGCTCCTGGCCAGACCTTCGGGATCGTCTACATTCCGAGGTTCGGAGAGGATTACACCCGGCCGCTGGCAGAGGGAACAGGAAGGAACGTTCTGGACACTCTGGGCCTCGGGCGGTACCCATCATCCGGAATGCCGGGAGAGGTGGGCAACTTCGCGGTCGCAGGGCACCGTCAAACCTACGGTGCGGTGCTGGACAATATTCATACCCTGGTCCCAGGGGACAAGATCTATGTCCAAACCGCTGACGGCTTCTACACGTACGTGTATCGCAACACGGAGATCGTGCTCCCTGCTCGTGCGGATGTGCTGTTGCCAGTGCCTACAGAGCCCGATGCGGTCCCCGAGGAGAGGATTTTGACGCTGACCAGTTGCAATCCGATGTTTGGTGAGCAGGAGCGCATTATCGCGTACTCGACGCTCGATTCGTGGCAGCCACTTTCAGCTGGTGCACCGGATGAGATTGCTGACCAGGTAGCTGCCCTACTGGAAGAAGGCTAAGGCGATGTACGGTTGGCTGTTCAGGCATCTCCCGGGTCCTTTGTGGGCACGAATCATCATCGCTCTTGCCCTCATTGCCGGCATCGTGATTCTACTGTTCCGGGTCATTTTTCCCTGGTTCTCAGATATTTTGGAACTTTCTGATCCGACAATCGGCACCCTGATCCGTCTGTAGGTCATCGAAAGGTAGTTGGTACTTCGAGATTGATGGTGGGAGTTCGTTTATAAAACGGTCAACCAATTTGAGCACAGAAAAGCCCGGTGAGTATATTTCACCGGGCTTTTCTGTTGTGCGAAGTGCAGGTTACGCTTCTGCGCCTGCGCGACGACGTGCTACGAAGATGCTACCAGCGCCAAGGCCGAGAGCGCCGATGCCTGCAGCACCCCAGAGGAGCATTGCGGAATCGATACCAGTGTTGGCGAGGCCGCCTTCTGCTGCAGCGGTCCCGGTGGTGGTGCCGCCGGTTGTTCCGCCGGAGACGGTGCCCCCGGTGGTCCCACCCGGAGTTGTGCCGCCGCCAACTGCGTACTGAGCGTCGACAACAACAGTCGAGACTGCGGTGAAGCCGGACTCGCGTCCTGTCGCAGTGAGAGTATAGACACCCTCGTCTTCAGGAAGGACCACTGAAGAAGAGAAGTTTCCGTTGGCGTCGACGGTCGCTGTGCCAGCGTTGATCACGCGGCTCAGAACGAGGGGGCCGCCGCGTGACGCGGAGAATCCACCTGCTCCTGCGCTCGACGCTGATGGTGTGCCTGAGAGCGTTGCGGTGATGTCAACGATTTCACCCGGGGTGAATTCGCCACCGGTGTAGCTGAACACAACAGCTTCACCCGGTGCAACGGTTCCGCTGCTTACAGTTGTTTCGGCTGGATTGCTAACGTATGCAGGAACAGTAATAGGGCCGATTGCCTGGGCGGCGCCGGCTCCAGCGAAGGTGAGCAACCCGGCAATAGCCAGGACAGAGGTGGTTTTTTTCATAGCGGTCTCCCCAATGGAATGTTTGTCAAGCTTGAAGTGGAAGGACTGTCTATCACCGACCGCCCAGACCTCACTACCAATACCATATAGGACTGACCGCCAATTACTCGCATCGGTGTGTGTCTTACTGGTTCTGGATGAGGAGGCTACCTAGAAACTATCAGGTCGGCACGGACAAAAATAGAAAACAGAGCGTTTGATCCTTAATGTAACGCAGTGTTAATCCAAAGCCTTGTTCCGAAGCTACCGGCACAACTCAGCGGGAAGCCGAACCTCAGAGTTGTCTTGGATCGTAGGCGTCACCTTTAGAAACGGCTCTGACTCTTGAACCACCTGAGAGAAATCCATCTCAATAGTCGCTGTTTCACCGGGACCTATCTCGGTAGTGAGGACCCCGACGGGCCGCTGGCCGTGCAGGAACGCACCTAGCGGAACATTCTCCCCATCGATTCTGGCACTCTGAAGTAGCGCTTGTGTAGGACCGTAGGCGATGGTGTTTGTGCGGACGTTGCCGGGAGCGACCCCATATATACCGCCTCCAGTTACGTAGGGCGGGAGGACGTTGCCTGCGTCTATCGGGGCAGTGTTAGTTAGGGAAACCCTCACCGTGTACTCAGAATAGCCTTCCTCATTATTGCAGTGCTGTTGAAGCTGAACCGTCCTACGTGTGTAGTAATCCATCTTTGCACCGGTCCCATCATTGAAATACACACCAAAAGATGTGCCTCCAACCGATGCTCCGGTCACCTCACCGGAAAGTCGGCTGGTGGCGATGAGGTTTTGTTCTGCATCCAAGCTCGACCATAGGTATAAGCGATCTTGTTCCGCACTGGTGATCAGGGCTCGAATAAGCTGGCCACTGTCACCCTGCCCAGCGGCTATCGCTTCAAAGATCCTCGCAGCTACCGCGGCGAAGTAGGCATCCTGAACGACGGGTTCTTTCACCTGCGCGTATACAGCTGAAAGCAAGGTGGATAGAACGTTCTCCGATGTTAGGGATGAGGGTAATGACGCGTCACTCACTGCAGAGCTCACTGCCGGGTTTGCAAAGTCACCAAGATCGACTGGGCCGGTAGCCCTAAGAATATTGGACAGAACTACTGGATCTATGGCAATAACTCCATCGATTGGAGGTCCGCCTCGTCGTTGCTCCCACATTTCTTTGGCTGTCGCCGCAGCAGTTGGGAAATCCGGGGTCAGATTGACGCTCTGAATATAAGCACCCATGCGGAATGAATAGATGGCCTCCTGCTGGGAGTCTGTTTCGAGGGCCGGTTCAAACAGATCAATGTCAGACGAGCTGGCTTGGCTCGTTAGGCTGATTCCACCATCGTCAGCCGTAATAATTGCGAGCGCACCTGGGATGCCGCCAGTAGCCCTTATTTCGGCGCTGTTCTGAATGAGTACGAGATAATTCCGAGGTTCTTGATCTCCAAGCATTGCTGGCAGAAGCTGGGCGGCACGTGATGCGCTTGCCAAGGGGCCGCGCACATCGCCGAGCGCGTCGACCGCATCTCCGAGAGGATCAGATACCTGAGCAACCAATGTCGATCTATCAATCGATCGTAGACGCTCGTAAGACAGGTCAACCGTGTTTGAGGCTGAAGCGAGAGTCGGTGAAACCTCGCGAAGTGGGCCTACGTCTATCCGCCCGTCGACGGGAGTGAGCGCAGCCCAGTCCATGGTCTCGACTTTATTCCACATAGGTGTCACGGCGCGGCTGATCACATCATCAGCTGATACTGACACTTCAGTTATAGCTGAAAAATTTGCCCCCACGAATGGGACAAATGCTGCAGCTTTCCATATGGGATCTGAAGCTGCACTACGCGCTGCTGACGTGTTAACTTCGAGCTCATCGATTGTGTCCCGGGCCCCTCGGGTGTCCTGCTCCATCACTTGGTCCTGCAGCGTTGAGACTAGCGCCATGCTCGATTCTAGGTTGTGCTTTATTTGAAGTCCCCGAAACACTAGCCAGCTGCTGGCTAGTGTGAGTAGAAGTATCGCTATACCAAGCCAGAAGTAAATGCGTCGGGGTTCGAAGCGTCTCTTCCGCCTGTGTGGCAGCGAGGAAGGTTCGCGTTCGGAATTTGGATCGTTTCGATAACTTCCCGTTTCCGGGCGGGATGAACCATCATCGGACAGAGTCACAAGCGGGTCCTTACTCGGAGGTACATTCGGGGCAGTGTTTTGCTCTAAACCGCGCCTTGGCTGGCAAACACTGCCTTAAAGGTTTTGAAGAGGATCACTATGTCTTGGATCAGAGACCAGTTTTCTACGTAGTACAGATCGAGCTGAATGGACTCTTCCCACGATAGGTTTGAGCGACCACTTACCTGCCATAGGCCGCTCATGCCTGGGCTGACATAGAGCCTTCGGTGAGCATCATCATCGTAGAGGGCTACTTCGCCCGCCCGCTGAGGTCGTGGGCCAACCAAGCTCATGCTCCCCCGAAGTACATTTATAAGCTGCGGGAGCTCATCCAGCGAATACTTTCGTAGCACTCGCCCTACAGAAGTGATGCGTGGATCATCATTTACTTTGAACAGTGGCTTGCCTGAAGACCCCTGTGAGGCGAGCAAGGTTGACAGCTGGTCATCAGCCTTTTCAATCATTGAGCGAAATTTGTACATGCGGAATTTCTCCCCTTTGATGCCAATGCGCTCCTGAGCATAAAAGACCGGTCCCGGGCTGCTCGACTTGACGAGTATGCTCACGGCGAGGAGCAATGGGGATAGACAAATCAGCAGTGCCGAACTCCCGGTTATATCGAAGAGTCGCTTGAGCGCTCGCGAAGCACCCGTAAGTTTCGGGGTCGATACATGAACCAGGGGTAAACCTGCTACAGGCTGTGTGTGAATTCGAGGTCCCGCGACGTCGGTAAGGGCAGGCGCTAGGATCAATCGGGTTTCCCTGGCAGCCAGAGCCCAACCCAGGCGTCGAAGAACACCGGGATCGATATTCGATCCCGCCGATATAGCCACTGAATCTGCCCGAGACGCATCCAGTGCGTCAATGACTGATTGAACGTCGGGTGCGTTGCCAACAACAGGAACATCCAGATTTATCTCTAACGAAGGATTCGCACCCGTAATGTGGGCAGCCACTGGTGTATAGCCAGCAAGAGGCATTCGTCTGAGAGAAGTGATGAGATGGTCCGCTGCGCTCGATCCACCTACGATCAGCACCCGCGAGGAGCTCATGCCTCGCCGCCTTTCTGCGCACAATGCCTGACGAACCATCCACCTCGCAACCAGGAGGCCTATGACCCCCGCGGGAAGCGCGAGTCCGACATATCCGCGCGCTGTATCATATCGAAACGCATACGAGAATATTGCGACTAGACCGAATAGCCATAGGGACGCGGCAAATACTCGTCTGTACTCCTCCGCGCCAGACCCGAGAACCCTGGGAACCCTCGAATCCCATGCACCCAGCATCACCCACCAAGCGACACTAATCACTACTGTGAATATCGCATAGGTAGTTACTGGTGCAGCGTCGGCATCATCAATTAGTCCAAACCGGATGAGAAGTGCCCCCGAGGTGGCCCACAGAACAACGATAGCATCGATAGCCGACAACTTTCGTGGATACCGCTTCATCCAGTCGCCGCTCATAGACGGCAGTTTGTCTCTATCCATTATTGATGCCTTCTGGGCCATTACTAACGAGAAGTTCTACGAGAGTTTTGCTTGGTCTGGAGCCCAAGAATTTCATCGAAAGATTCGCGTGATGCTGATGCCGTGATTTTGGGTTGACTTCCGTCATCGTCAGGCGACAAATGAGAGTCTTGGGATGACGTATATGAATAGTAACTATATGAATATGCGTCCGGTCCCTTTGCTGGCAGTAGGTTCATGACCACACCTAGCAGATCGGCATCGACCATTTCCAGGTTCTTTAGAGATTTCTCTAGGTCAGGCAACCTCACTTTGGATGACCCGACTACAAGTACCACTCCGCCCACTTGCTGGGCTAGTACAGCAGCGTCGGTCACCGGAAGCAAGGGGGGTGCGTCGATGATGACCGAGTCGAAGTTCTCTTCCAACTGCGTGATGAGCTTTTTCATCGCGGCAGATCCAAGGAGCTCACTGGGGTTGGGAGGAATCTGTCCCGAGGTTAAAACATATAGCTCATCTTTACCCCAGGGTTGCAGCAGATCCTCCAGATCAGCCCGCCCGATTAGTGCCGTTGTCAGGCCAGCGTTGCGCTCTAGTCCGAGGTACTCGTCGACGCGCGGCCTTCGAAGATCCGCGTCAACTAGGGCCACCGATTGGCCGCTCTGAGCGATTGCTATCGCGAGATTGACGGCTGTCGTGCTTTTTCCTTCACCTGGCAATGAAGAAGTTATGAGCACGGCCTTCGCAGAATGGCTCACATGAGCAAACTGCATGTTGGTTCGAATTTGGCGAAATGATTCGGCACGGGGGCTCTGCGAAGCCGCTTGTGTCAGAAGAGGCTTTTTCGTGGCATCGGAGTCGAATGATATGCCGCCTAACAGCGGGGCATCCGACACACGGCGGAGGTCGGACTCGCCACGCACTCGCGTATCTAGTGTTGTGCGGAGTACTGAAGCAATTGCGCCGCTCGCCAGGCCGATAAGTAGACCAAGCGCAACAAATAGCCGCGTGTTGGGCGCGGATGGCTCTGAGGGAGCCGCTGAAGGTGTGATGACTGAAAGCTTTACCGGCGAGTTGCCTCCATCAGTAGGGGTTTCCAATACCTCGACTGATTCGACCAGACTGTCCGCCGTTGCCTGTGCAATTGCCGCCGCTTGGACCGGCGAGTTGTCGTTCGCTGAGATTGTGATAATCACGGTGTTAATGTCCGCCGTTGCAGTCACGTTATCTGCTAAAGCACTAGGACTGACATCCAAGTCGAGGTTGTCAATAACCGGTTGCAGCACCAATGGAGTAGTGACTGTCTCGACGTAGGAGAGCACTCGTGCTTGCGTGAAACTGTTTCCCTGTTGGAGATCTTGCACGCTCCCAGAATTATCAAGCGCGACAAACAGCTTTGTTTCAGCCGTGTAGGTCGGCCGCAGCGCGAGCGAAATAGCGGCTCCGATAAGTACCCCAACGAGCGAGCATGCGGTGATCAGTAGCCAATTTCGCCGCAGGACCCGTACATAATCTCTTAGCTCCAAAGGAGGCCTCTCTACACGCTTGTTTTATACCGGTGGCCGCTAGCGCAGCTCATCCAGGTGGCGGATGCTTCGTGCATAGTCTAGCCGCGCGTTGAAGGGTCCTGATCTTCTGTCATTTTCCGATGAGGTTCCACCGGCAACTTGGGGGACGCAACGGCTATGCCGGGGATAGTCCTATCTAGGTAGGTTCGATTGCCCACGACTCTTCGCAGGGCGAACCGTCGTAGGTTTGGGTCGCCCGTCCTGCAATCCAGTATGAAGAATCTGTCTTTACCAGATGA
>NZ_QDAE01000035.1 GCF_003075455.1 Arthrobacter sp. Bz4 | reverse complement strand
GCTGAGGCTGCAGTTTTTCCTGTCGGGTGGCATCAAGGACATTGACTGATCGATGCTGGCTGGCATGCGCTGCATCATTTGTGCAAACGCGGAATCGATCTTCGGCCAGCCTCTCGATGACGGCACTCCTGGACGTCTAGTCACTTCTCTGCCAGCATCGGTGAAGGCGAGTGTTACGTATCCGGACACTGTCACTCGATAACGCAGCACACCCTGCAGCAAAGTCGACAATTGTGATCTCCACAAATCTCATCCCGGCGGACGCCGCCGATCTCTCGATGTTCAGCGTAGAAAGGGTTTTTCGTACCCGTTGTCACGGATTTCGGATATCAGCACATTGTTAGAGGTGGGGGAGACCTTGGGCGGGGGAGGAGGCTTGGGCGTGGGTGCGTTTGGGTATCCGGCCGGCTTGTGAGGCGAGCCGGCCGGCGATAACGGCGTGTTTGAAGGCTGTCGCCATTTTTATCGGGTTCTGTGCTCTGGTGACTGCTGTGGCGAGCAGGACCGCGTCGCAGCCCAGTTCCATTGCCAGTGCGGCGTCGGAGGCTGTGCCGATCCCGGCGTCTAAAACTATCGGAACTGTTGCCCTTGAGGCGATTCGTTCGATGTTGTGGGGGTTTAGGATACCTAGCCCCGTCCCAATAGGGGATCCCAGTGGCATAACGGCAGTCGCTCCGAGTTGTTCTAGTCGTCGGGCCAGGATGGGATCGTCGTTGGTGTATGCGAAGACCTTGAAGCCTTTCGAGACCAGTGTTTCGGTGGCCTGGATGAGTTCCAGCGCATCGGGTAGCAAGGTTTGTTCATCGGCGATTACTTCAAGTTTTATCCAGTCCGTTGCCAGTGCCTCCCGCGCCAGTTCAGCGGTCATGACCGCTTCGCGGGCAGTGAAACATCCTGCCGTGTTCGGTAATATCCGGATCCCTTGCTCGTTGAGTAATTCGAACAAGGACCCACCCGTCTCGGGGTTGTACCTTCGCAGCGCCACGGTTGTCAGTTCCGTTCCCGATGCTGCTAGGGCCGCCCCCAGGCCTTCCAGGCTTGGGGCTCCCCCGGTTCCCATGATCAGCCGGGAGCTAAGCGCAACCCCGTCGATCGTTAACGCGTCGTTGTCAGTCAATGTTTCATCCTCCTTGGACGGCGGTAAGAATTTCGATGTCGTCACCGTTCTGGATGGTTACCTCAACCCACCGGGTGCGGGGTACGAGCTCGGCGTTGACTGCAACGGCTATGCCCAACTGCTTTTTATCGATTGGTTGCCCGGCATCGGTCAACTCACGGCCGGTCAGCTCGGTGATTAGGTGCTTGAGGGTGGAAACCGAAACGGTATTCCGGGGTTGTCCGTTTAAGGTGAAGCTCATAGGGCAATCCGTACTTCATCAGGAAAACTGTTATGACGGGAAGCATGAGGACGGGACGCTTCGGCGAAGTGCCCGGGGTTACTAAACCGGTCGGGTCGGAATCGCTCGATGTCGATCTCCGGTATCTTTTGGCTGATCAGGTCCGCGCAGAGGCGGGCGGTGATCGGTGCCAGCAGCACTCCGTGTCGGAAGAAACCGGTAGCGACCACAAGTCCACGCACCTCGGAGCCGTCTGGGTCCCTGCACCGGCCGAGTAGGGGAGCGTTGTCCGGGGTTCCCGGTCGGGGGCGGCAGAGGGCTTCGAGCAGTTCGAGTTCCGCCACTGCCGGGATCAGCGTCTGGGCATCTCGGAGTAGTTCGTAGACACCTCCCGCGGAAAGCCCCGCGGATCCGTTTTCCCGTTGGGTGGCACCTATCACCACCGTTCCATCCTGCCGGGGCACCACATATATGGACGACCCGCGGACCAACCCGCGGACCGTGGAGGTTATGAGCGGTCTAAGGTGTTCGGGTACGCGCAGGCGGAGAATGTCCCCGTACACGGGACGTAACGGTAGCCGTAGCCCTGTCGGCAGGCGATCAATGTTTACCGCGCCGAGCCCGTTAGCCAGGATGATCTCATCAGCATCAATCCGCGCTCCGTTCTTTAGCAACACACCGGTCACAGCAACACGGTCAGTAGCATCGTCATGGATAAGTGCGGAAACCGAAACGGGCACCGTGCGCGCGGTCGTCTGTTTGGCTAGTGCTGCTTGGAGGGCAACGGCCATTGCCCGCGGATCAACCTGATGATCCTCAGGAACCAGGAACGCTCCTGATAGCTGCGGGCCGAGCAGCGGCTCCCGACGCCTCGCCTGACTAGTGGTGAGTACTTCCACCTGAAGTCCAAGACTTGACTGGGCAGAGCGCAGGTCGGTCAGGGCCTGCCGATCCGCCGCATCGATACCGGCGACCAGGGTTTGCCTGCGCTGGTAGCCGGTCCCAATCCCGGATGCGGCCTCCAGCTCCGTGATGAAGTCTCGATATGCCCGGGCCGAGGGCAGCGTCAGGTCCAGCAAGGATTCTTCCTGATAATGGAACTCACTGACCGGGGCCAGCATCCCCGCCGCAGCCTGGGTAGCTCCGGAAGCGGGCGCGGGATCAATCAGCGTGACCTGGTGGCCGCGACGGCTGGCCTCCCAACCGATGGCCAATCCGATGATCCCGCCACCGACAATGACGGTGTGCGCGAGGCGGTCCGGGTTATGAATAGTCATCAGAGTCCTTCCTACGCCGGGCTTAACCGGTTCAGGTTCGTACGGTCGGCGTCGAACGCCCTCTCAGCCCTACCGACCGCGAGTGTAGGAACACTGGCGGAAGATCGGGCTCCCGTGGAGCTATTAGTCTAAGGCGTATGGCCTTTATCTCAGATGTTTTCCCCCTCCCGCCGGATCTGAACGACGGTGGCACGTCGTCAACGGTCAGTACGGCAGCCCTGCACCGGCAACAGTTCGCATCAGCGCAGTTGTACCTGTGCACGGATTCACGAAAGGAAAGGGGCGACTTCGCGGAGTTCGTCGACGCCGCCTATGCCGGTGGTGTGGATATCATCCAGCTTCGCGACAAAAAGATCGACGCAGTCGAAGAACTCGCCTGTCTCGCGGCTCTGCGTACGGCAGCGGATCGACACGGCAAACTCTTTTCCGCCAATGACAGGGCAGACATCGCCCGACTCAGCGGCGCACCGGTCTTCCACATAGGACAAAAAGATCTGCCAGTACCTGACGCCCGGCAGCTATTAGGCCCCGAACCGATCATCGGTCTATCCTGCCATTCCCCGGCCCAAGTCGCCGCTGCCATGACCACAAGTGGGCTGGATTACTTCTGTACCGGCCCTGTCTGGGCTACACCCACGAAACCTGGCCGTGCTCCCTCCGGGCTTGAATTGGTGCGTTACGCAGCAGCACGTTCGGCCGAGACCTCATCCCCACGGGCTTGGTTTGCCATTGGAGGAATCGATCACACCACCATCGGCCAGGTCGTCGAAGCCGGGGCCCGCCGGGTTGTCGTGGTACGAGCCATCACAGAAGCCGACGACCCATCCTCCGCCGCCAGGTCCCTCAAATCAGCCCTCCCGGCGCTCACCTAACCTTTCCACGTGTCAGGGCCGATCAACCTTTACCTTGCTGCATAAGGGACACACCGTTGATGAAACAGTCCCAAGCTGTGGCTCGGGTTGAGCTTTCGGCACCCGGGGTAGTTCATCCCTTGGATACAAAACGGAACTTAGAGCAAAGGACCAACAAATTCGGAGGCGCAGGGCTACTACAAGTACCGCAAAGGTCTCATCTCCGCGACCCGCCTGAGCAGGCAACGGTTGATCCCATGGCTACTTTGTGCTTTCTAGGTTTGGGGTAGAACGGGCTCGGGAAGGTAAACCTTGCCGCCTGAGGCGCGGAATTCGGCGGACTTTCCTGCCATCCCGGCGATAGCTTCCTGCGCCGCGGCGCCCCCGAATTGGTCCCTGATGTCCTGGGAGATCCGCATGGAACAGAATTTCGGTCCGCACATTGAGCAGAAGTGTGCAGTTTTCGCCGGTTCGGCAGGAAGTGTTTCGTCGTGGAACTGCTCAGCCGTCTCGGGGTCCAGCGAAAGCGCGAACTGGTCACGCCACCGGAACTCGAAGCGTGCCTTTGAGAGGGCGTCGTCCCGCTCCCCAGCGCCCGGGTGTCCTTTGGCTAGATCGGCGGCATGCGCGGCGATCTTATAGGTGATCACTCCTGTCTTGACATCGTCTCGATTGGGCAGGCCGAGGTGTTCCTTCGGCGTCACGTAACAGAGCATGGCGGTGCCGTACCGGGCGATTTCGGTCGCCCCAATTGCTGACGTGATGTGGTCGTAACCTGGCGCGATGTCGGTGACGAGCGGGCCGAGGGTGTAGAAGGGGGCCCCGTTGCACAATTCCTGCTGCCTTTCCACGTTCTCCCGGACCAGGTGGAAGGGGATGTGGCCAGGTCCCTCCACCATGACCTGGACGTCGTACGCCCAGGCCCGCTTCGTTAGCTCGGCAAGGGTGTCCAGTTCGGCGAACTGCGCGGCGTCATTGGCGTCCGCGATGGACCCGGGTCGCAGCCCATCACCGAGTGAGAAGGCGACGTCGTACCGGGCGAAAATCTCACACAGTTCATCGAAGTGCGTGTACAGGAAGTTTTCTTGATGGTGAGCTAGGCACCACCCGGCCATGATCGATCCACCCCGAGATACGATGCCAGTGACGCGCTCGGCGGTGAGGGGAACGTAGCGCAGCAGCACTCCGGCGTGGATGGTCATGTAGTCCACGCCCTGCTCGCACTGCTCAATAACAGTGTCGCGGAAGATTTCCCAGGTCAGGTCGTTAGCCTCGCCGTTCACTTTCTCCAGTGCTTGGTAGATGGGTACGGTGCCAATGGGCACCGGGGAGTTGCGGATGAGCCACTCACGGGTGGTGTGAATGTCATCTCCTGTTGAAAGGTCCATGACGGTGTCTGCGCCCCACTGGGTTGCCCACTGCATTTTGCTGACTTCTTCGGCGATGGAACTGGTGACCGCCGAATTGCCGATATTGGCATTGATCTTCACGAGGAAGGCCTTGCCGATAATCATCGGCTCCGATTCGGGGTGATTGATGTTGTTGGGGATGATCGCGCGCCCGGCTGCGACTTCGGAGCGGACCAGTTCGACGTCGCAATTTTCGCGTAACGCGACAAACCGCATCTCCTCGGTGATGACCCCGTGACGCGCGTAGTGCATTTGCGTAACGATCTTCCTGTCGCGGGAGCGCAGCGGGATGGGCTGCACACCCTTCCATTCCTGGCTGGCACGGCCCCGGCGGACCGCCGACTTGCCGTCGTCGAACAGGTTCCGTTCGCGCCCCTGATACTGCTCGACGTCGTCCCGGCCGTCAATCCAGGGCTGCCTCAGCGGCGGCAGGCCCACCACCGGATCACTACCTGGACCGGCGGTGCGGTAGACGCGAAGTGGTTCGTTAGGACGGTTGCCCGGTGAGTTGTCGAGGGCGATTTCCGTGACCGGTACAGCCAGCCCATGCTCGGAATCGTGAACATACGAAAGGGACTGCGAATTCATAGCACTCAAAGGTTCCTACTTCCTTCGCCGGCATTACCCGGACAGGTTCAACGGTCGCGGACTGCCTCAGCCCGATCTCAGCCCCTGCAACAGGGCACCCGTGTGGATAAAACGACCATAACACCCCTACCCAGAAAAGTGGGACCTGCGGTCCGGCCCCAACACAATGAACAAATTCGAATAAATCGATTCGAACGGGCAACTTGTGGGAGCAGTGAGTAATAACGATGGCCGTAGATAATCCGAGCATCAAACGCATCGCTTCCCCGGTATTACCCGGAAAGGTTCCTGCGGCCAACAATGCTTTCATTCGCCCTGTTTGGCTAGTAGACGCCCAAGCTCCCGTTCTACCGGAAATGACCGTAGTCTCGCTGCTGCCTACGCTTAACCCTTCGGAAACAGACACCCTGCAAAAGGGCTGTTCCTAACCGCATCCGTTGGGGACCCTGGCGCTGTTCTACGAACGGGATGCTGAAAGGCTAGGGTGGCAGTCAAGCACATCGCCCTGCGTCGCTATCGCGGGTATCAGCCGCGTTGACGTACGTTCATTGCGTGATACCGGTGCCGCCGGGGGTGGCCGTTGTCTCAGCCGTCTGCGCAACCGACGATCCCCGGACCGCAGCCGAATCGCTTAAGGAGGAATGGTGTTACTAGAGGCTTCAACACTGCACCGCATACCGCGGGTCCTCAGCATCGCGGGAACAGATCCGACCGGTGGTGCCGGGATCCAGGCCGACCTGAAAAGCATTGCAGCCATGGGCGGGTACGGAATGGCGGTCGTCACGTCCCTCGTGGCACAGAACACCTTCGGTGTCCGTTCCGTTCACACGCCGCCGGCACATTTCCTGATTGAACAGCTCGAAGCGGTCAGCGATGACGTCACTCTCGACGCCGTGAAAATCGGCATGCTGACAGATGCGGGAACCATCGCTGTCGTCCGGGACTGGCTCCGTCAAGTCCACCCGCCGCTGGTAGTACTGGATCCCGTCATGGTAGCCAGCAGCGGGGACAGGCTCCTGGCCGCCGACGCCGAAACCGCGTTACGGGAGTTGGTGAGCCAAGCGGATCTGGTCACCCCTAATCTTCCCGAACTCGCGGTCCTGGTGGATGAACCAGTCGCCGAGGATTGGCCTGCAGCTATCGAACAGGGCAAGAAGCTGTCCACGGCATCGGGAACAATTGTGCTCGTCAAAGGCGGCCACCTGTCAACAGAATCCAGTCCCGACGCACTCGTAGATGTCACCGGTCGGATAGGTAGTGCCAGCGAAAGCGTCGTGGAATTCATCCACCCTCGGGTTACAACCAAAAACACTCACGGAACCGGGTGTTCCTTGTCCTCCGCCGTCGCTACCGTCATGGCACGCACTGGTGATTGGGCCGATGCCGTCCGCCAGGCGAAGAACTGGTTACAGGACGCACTCACCCACGCCGACGAATTAGAGGTGGGACACGGCAACGGGCCTATCAACCACTTCCACCAGCTATGGGCCGCGGCCCATACCCTGCAGCACAACCAGGACAGCAGCACGCCTTAGGGAAGAGGGCGCGTCCTGTCGGTTTCGGGGCCGATAAGTCCGACGATGAATACGAGACTCCCGGCAAGAACTAGCCGTAGGTGATTCGGTGCCATCCAGAGGTGCCATCGGACTACCGACGAGGGCTCATGCCAGCTGGACTCCTACCCGGGGACCCAACCACCCGAAGGGTTGATCATCTGTGGATGAGTCGTCTTCACCGAGCGTGGGATCGGTTCTCGGCTCCGCTTTTTGGTCGTTCCCCGTCAGGGGTGGAGTTTCATTTCAATGAGTGGAACGGATTACGCTGCGGAGATCCGAGCTTGACGCGTGGGTCTATGACTATGACGGGTGTTCGTGGTCAGGGGGAGCTTGTTGTGGGTGGGGCTCGGATCTGATCCAGATGATTGTCTATGTCATCGAGGTCGCGTATGGCTGCGTTGAGGAGCCGCTGCGTGTAAGGGAATGGGTGTGTTGATGGATCGCAGCTTGACTCAGCGTTGACGCAAGGTTCCAGGAAGGTCAGAACGGTGTGGGCCAGGTGGTGGCGGATTGCTTCTTGATTGGCGAGGCGCTGGGTTAGATCGTCTATGAGGCGGGTACGTCCGTTGCTTACCGTCGGGGGGCCCTGAAGGCTTTCATGTGGGTTCGTCGTGATCGAGGCATCCACATGATCGCGGTTTGCAGACTCCGTTACGACCCACGGACCATCGACTACATGCAACGACGCTTGGCCGAAGGTCTCTCGAAAAAGGACATCCTCCGCTGCCTCAAACGCTTCATCGCACGTGAGGTCTTCAATGATAGGACCGTCCCGGGGCGGTTCATACCGCATCTGGCTGGCTCCGACGTTCACAAGGAGTGGCCGTCATCGTACCTAATCCGGTGCGTTATTCGCGGTGGCGGGTTTCATGATGGGTGTCCGCCGTGGGAGCGACCGTGCGGTCCCGGTCCCTTGAATTGACCGGATCTCATTGAGGAGGCTGTTCACCTGCGTAAGCCATCGGTGAGTCGAGCTTACGCCGCCAGAGACCGAGCCCGGGGGGGCTGCTGGCTGGCCGGCTGAGTCAGTGGCCGACATGGCTGATGTGTGCGGCCTCCTACGCCTATCTTGCCGTGATCTGGCTGAACCACAAGGCCGCGTTAACCCGGTCCGGGAGGTGGACATCGGCCTACAGTGGGCCAACCTGCGGGTCCTTCTCGTCGGCGACATGCTGCAGTGCAGCCAGGAAAGTCTTCATTTCAGGGCGCGATCTCCAGAGCACTCAGGTGCGGGTATTCCGCTTGCATATTTGGGCTGTGGACGTCTGTCGCCTGTCCTCAGTCGATTTTTGGTCGTCCGGGCGACGGTCTGGTTGTGGCCAGGCGCGTCCATCCGAGCCATTCCGCGGGACTGACTGAGGGAGTGCCGAGGAAGTAACCTTGCGCGGAGTCGATACCGAGTTCCGCGACTGTGGTGAGTTCGGTCTGGGTCTCGACGCCTTCGGCAATCAGCTGGGCCGAGGTTTCCTGCGCGAAGCTGACCATCGCGGTTCCGAAAGCCCTCTTGCTCCGATCGTTGTCGATGCCGGAGACGATACTGCGGTCGAGCTTGATAAGGTCGGGGTGGAGTTGAAGTATATGGCGCATGCTTGCGAAACCGGCGCCGGCGTCGTCGACCGCAATCCGCAGCCCGGATCCCCGTAGTTCCGCGAGGGCCAGCAGCAGAGGCGCATACTCAGGCACGGCGGCCATTTCGGTGATCTCTATGATTATGCGCCTCGGGGGTAGCCCGGATTGCAGCAAGATGTCGGACAGCCTTGGGTCAAGGCAGGCATGGGGTGAAAGGTTGACTGAGATGTACAAGTTCTCAGGGAGCAGCCCGGCCGCGCGCAATGCAGTTGCCATCGCAAGGAATTCAAGGTCTAACCCGCGTCCAATAGTCTCCGCCTCGGCAAACCACGTATCTGGTGGCCGGACGGGCGAACTGACAAAACGTGTCAACGCTTCAGCACCCACGACCGCGCCAGTATCCAAGGAGTAGATGGGCTGGAACGCGGTCACCAAAGCTCGGGTGGCAAGCACATTGTCGATACGGGCCCGCGCCTTTGCAGCAGTGAGGCGGCTTTCGGTCTGGTCCTCCTGTTTGGGTCCACCGAGCCGCGACGGGAGTCCGAAGATGGCCGACAACCGCCTACTAGCGACAAACGCCGACAACCGCCTACTAGCGACAAACAATGCCGCGCTGCAGGCGACTGCAACGAACCACCGCGCCGCGTAGAGTGGTCCGGACCGCGCGCGCCACCCGTGTGCGGCTGGCGGTCGCTGGCCGGGCCGCTGACGAAACCGTGTCGATGGTCGGTACCGCGGCCGTGGCTCCAGCCCGCTGGCCTGCTCCTGGTGTGAGGGTCGGGACGCCGTGATGGTGAAGCTCTTGTTTCCCGTCGTGGTCATGCTGTCTGCTCTATCCTGTCATGGGCTATTCTTACTGACGTCGGTGGCATCATGGCCGGCACAACGCAGAAGTCTGGTGCTGGGCCCCTGCTCCGGTGGAATACCAAAGACTCCATTGCGGAATGCCGGTTCGACCCTTATTCGATTCTCAATACAAGATCCCGTGCAGCACCGCCTGAGGAGCTGCACGCCGTGCAGTCCCTGTGTCCCAAGCTGGGAACCCCTCCCGCCTGCGATATCGACTTCTAACGGTTTCCACCTCGTGATTAGCGTAGGCGCCGATTCGGCCTCAAGAACCAGATGGTCGGTACGATCTGTGCAGACATTGGCCATCTACGTTCCAGCCGGTGCACGAAGCCCAATCGGTGTCGGCAACGTAGCTTCCTTTCCGGATATTCGACGGGGGACGGTCCCAGCCTGCGGGGCTCAGCGGTGAGATCTAACTCTCATACGCCGTCCCATATCGCCGGGTTCCCCTACAGTTGTCATTGAGCTATCCCGCAGCCGGATTCGGCTCCGGAGACGGGGATAGACCCGGCCAGGCATTGGAGGTCTCATGGAAAGCAAACTTCCAGCCACGCGTATGGCTGGGTCTGCACAGCGCAACCCACCTGACCAGAGCTTCACGCGCTACACCGTTCCGGCGTCGCACAGTCCGGAGGACAGATTTGAGCACTGGAGAACTTGGTTCGGGAGCGCTGTGGTGGCCCCGATACGGCTGGAGAAAACGGATGCCGTCCTAAGGTCCGGCTTTAACCCTTCGGCGGTAAGCCTGGACGGCCCGGGCTTCAGCCTGATCGAACTCGACAATGAACCGGCAAATGTCTATTGGAAGCGAGATCTTAGTTCGGAAGACTTGCGCCTCGTGCATTTTCGCGGGCCGTCGCTCACACTGAACTTTCATGGGCGGTCGGAGGCTGTTAAACCGGGAACCGTAAGGTTTTTAGACCTATCGTCGGCCGGGAGCTTTCTCGCTTCGGCCGGAATGCTTACATCGCACATCAACATCGACCGTGCGCAACTCGGCCTCGATGGAAAATCGATGAAGCGCCTGCTCGATGTGCCGGACCTTCGTGAGAACCCCTTGGTGCAGGCGCTGGTTATCCCTGCGCTGAATAACTGGCACCGAAGCGGGCTGGACAACGAAGCCAGCCGTCTCCAACCTGTTTTTCGGTCCATGATGACAGCGCTGACCAGCTCCCTCCTCGAGGTCTCGGCAGACAGCGGCGACCTCAGGCTGGCTAGGCTTGAGAACATTAAGAGCCATATACGCAGGAACTGCCACAATCCGGAGTTCGGTGTCGACGCAGTGGTTGACTACTCATTCCTTTCACGCCGCTCGCTCTACAGCCTCTTTCGGGACGAAGATCTGTCGGTGAACGGATACATCCGTGCCTTTAGGACGCTGAATGCTCTCGACCTTCTCTCAGACATGAACTCTCGAATACATTCGCTGAGGAACTTAGCGCAAGTAAGCGGATTCCCAAACCTTCAGGCTATGCGACGCGCTTTCAGAGACCTGACGGGGTGGTCATTAGGTGACGTGCGGGACAACCCGGAGGCTCGTCAGACCGGCGCCGCGGCACTGAGAGCGAGGACCTGGTTACACCAAAGTTCGTTGTCGCAACCGATTCAATAACGAAGGCATCCGGAACTGAACCGCTCTGGGTTTGATGGAGACTCGCGCTATTTGATTTCCACCAGTTGATTGTTGGTGGTTTTGCCAGCATAGAACGCCTGCTCGAATTCTGCGGGCGGAATGTCCCCGAGGTAGCCGTGGAGACGTTCAGTGTTGTGCCAGTGAACCCAGCCGAGGGTCGCTAGCTCGAGGTCCTCAACCGTTCTCCAGGGACCAGATCGGGTGGGGCCGCGGACGAGTTCGGTCTTGTAGTAGCCATTCACGGTCTCGGCCAGCGCATTGTCATAGCTGTCGCCGACGGTCCCGATCGACGGCGTCGCACCGATCTCGGCAAGACGTTCGCCGTAGCGAATCGACGTGAATTGACTGCCCGCATCACTGTGACAGCGCAAGTCACCATGGTGGGTGCCGCGGCCCCACCGTGCCATCTCGATCGCGTCGAGGACCATCTCCGTGCGCATGTGCGACGCGCACCGCCACCCCACGATCATCCGACTGAACACGTCAATGATGAAACAGACATACGCGACACCAGCCCACGTCGGAACGAAGTGAGGTGTGTCAAGGATGTGAGACAGCCGGTTAGTTTTTTCGGGGGTTAGGCAGCTGCGGGTAGCGGCTGGATTTGGGTCGTGAAGTTGGCCATTGCTGTTGCCGGGGGTAGCCCTTGATTGTTGCTGTGGGGCCGCCAGCGGTTGTAGAACACTTCGATGTAGCGCATGGTCGCCCGGCGGGCGTCCTGGCGGGTGGCGAAGCTGTGGTGGTGGTAGAACTCGTTCTTCAGGGTGGAAAACGCCGACTCCGCGGCGGCATTGTCATACGC
>NZ_QDAE01000034.1 GCF_003075455.1 Arthrobacter sp. Bz4 | reverse complement strand
GGATGTCGCTATCGGATGTCCAGGTTCCTCACGGATTCGGTGGAGGGCAGCCGGTTCACGGGCAGGCAGCGGGTAATGGCGCATACGGGCAGCCTTTCCCGCCCGTGGTCGAGGCCCGTTGAAGTACCCGGCGACTCGGCGGAGTCCGGGAACGGGAGGACTTCGCGGTAACTTTGTAGGTATGAAGTATGCGAATTCGATAGTGGACCTGATCGGCAACACCCCACTGGTCAAACTGAACAGCGTGACCGACGGTATTGCCGCCACAGTCCTGGCGAAAGTTGAATATCTGAACCCCGGCGGGTCGATCAAGGACCGTATCGCCGTGAAGATCGTCGACGCAGCCGAAGCCGAGGGAAAGCTCAAGCCCGGCGGCACCATTGTGGAACCCACCTCGGGGAACACCGGCGTGGGTCTGGCCCTCGTAGCCCAGCAGCGCGGGTACCGGTGCGTGTTTGTGGTGCCGGACAAGGTGGGCGAAGACAAGCGGAACGTCCTCGCCGCGTACGGCGCTGAGGTAGTGGTCACCCCTACCGCTGTGGCCCCCGACAGCCCCCAGTCCTACTACGGTGTCTCCGACCGGCTGGTCCGTGAGATCCCCGGTGCCTTCAAGCCGGACCAGTTCTCCAACCCGAACGGCCCACGGAGCCACTACGAGTCCACCGGCCCCGAGATCTGGAACGACACCGAGGGCAAAATCACCCACTTCGTCACCGGCGTGGGCACCGGCGGCACCATCAGCGGCACCGGCCGTTACCTCAAGGACGTGAGCGCTGACCGCGCCAGCGGCCCCGTCCGCGTCATCGGCGCCGACCCTGAGGGCTCCATCTACTCCGGCGGCACCGGCCGCCCCTACTTCGTCGAGGGCGTCGGCGAGGACATGTGGCCGGACGCCTATGACCAGACCGTCGCCGACGAGATCCTCGCCGTCACCGACGCCGAGTCCTTCGTCATGACCCGCCGCCTCGCCCGCGAAGAGGGCCTGCTGGTTGGCGGCTCCTGCGGCATGGCGGTGGTCGCCGCGCTGCGGGTGGCGAAGAACCTCACCAAGGACGACGTCGTCGTTGTTATCCTGCCCGACGGCGGCCGCGGCTACCTTGGCAAAATCTTCAGCGATGACTGGATGAAGTCCTACGGCTTCATGGAGAGCGGCGACGAAGCGACCGTCGGCGAGATCCTGCGCGCCAAGACCGGCAACATGCCTGACCTGGTGCACACCCACCCCACCGAGACCGTGCGCGACGTCATCCACATCATGAACGAGTACGGCGTCTCCAACATCCCGGTCCTCTCACAGGAACCGCCGGTGAAGATGGGCGAGGTGCTCGGCTCGGTGGATGAACGCCTGCTCACCGACAAGCTCTTCCACGGTGAAGCGAAGCTCACCGACAAGATCTCCCTGCACATGAATGACAAGCTGCAGTTGATCGGTTCGCTGGAGTCGGTGGCCACCGCGCGGGAGCGTCTGGTGGACTCCGACACGCTGATGGTCACGTTCGTTGGGTCACCTGTGGGAATTCTGACGCGCCACGACTTGCTGACCTATATGAGTATCTGACTTCCCTTTATAAGGAGCATCATGACGCACGCCGAGAACCAGGGCTTCAACACCCGGGCCATCCACGCCGGGCAGACGCCCGATCCCACCACCGGATCGGTCATCCCCCCGCTGTACCAGACCACCACGTTTGCCCAGGACGGCATCGGGCAGCTGCGCAACGGCTATGAGTACGGCCGCGGCACCAACCCCACGCGTGATTCGCTGCAGACGCAGCTCGCCGCGCTGGAGGGTGCCACCCACGGCTTCAGTTTCTCCTCAGGCCTCGCCGCCGAGGATTCCCTGATCCGCGCGCTGCTGGCACCGGGCGACCGGATTGTCATGGGCAACGACGTGTACGGCGGCACCTACCGCCTGATCGACCGCGTCCTGTCCCCGTGGGGGATCAGCAACCAGGCCGTGGACATGTCAGATCTCGACGCCGTCACCGCCGCCGTGGGCGACAACACCGCCATGGTGTGGGTGGAGACGCCGTCCAACCCGATGATGAAGATCACCGACATTGCAGCCGTCGCGAAGATCGCTCACGACGCCGGTGCCATCCTCGTGGTCGATAACACCTTCGCGACGCCGTACCTGCAGCAGCCGCTCTCCTTCGGGGCCGACGTCGTGGTCCACTCCACCACCAAGTACATTGGCGGGCACTCCGACGCCAGCGGCGGAGCGGTGATCACCAGCAACGAGGAGATCGCCGAGAAGGTGGGCTTCATCCAGTTCGCGGTCGGCGCCGTCTCCGCGCCGATGGAAGCGTGGCTGACGACGCGCGGCCTGAAGACCCTGGGCGTGCGGATGGACCGGCACAGCTCCAACGCCCGCGCCATCGCCGAGTGGCTGCAGGGCCGCCCCGAGGTGGAGGACGTCTTCTACCCGGGCCTGCCCAAGCACCCCGGCCACGATCTCGCGGCAGCCCAGATGAAGGACTTCGGCGGCATGATCTCCGTGTCCTTCATCGGCGGCGAAGCGGCGGCCCGCCGGGTGGCCGAATCCACCCACGTGTTCACCCTCGCCGAGTCCCTGGGCGGCATCGAGTCGCTGATGAACTACCCGTCGGCGATGACCCACGCGTCAGTCGCTGGCACCGAGCTGGCCGTGCCGGAGAACCTGATCCGGCTCTCCGTCGGCATCGAGGACATCGAGGACCTGATCGCTGACCTGGAACAGGCCTTCGCAGCCCTCTAGAGCTCTTTGACGCCCAGACACAAAGAAAGCCCCCGCAGCCGAAACTGCGGGGGCTTTCCTGTGTCTAACCCAGCTCTTTGTGTCTATCCGAAGAACCAGACTAGGACCGTTTGAACGGGCTCAGGGTCCGGCGGATCAACCGGCGGTACTTGTTCTCCGGCTTCGCGTCGATCTTCTGGAACCAGGCGCTGGTGGGCGGCAGCCACAGCGGGACAATCGCCAGCAGCATCACCACCGACACCACCGAGAGCCCCGGCGTGCCGCGCAGCAGCACCGGCAACCCGACGATGATCCCGATGGTGGTCAGCAGCTCCCGTGCACTGCGCTTCCCGCGCCGGAGCCGGAACACCAGGAACAGCTGCAGCAACCCCAGCGCCCCCAGAATCGCACCGAGGCCCAGCAGGCCCGTCCGGTCCTGTTCCTGCAGTTGAGCGTTCCCGATGAACGACGCCGCCGCCACCAGAAACAGCGCCGCCACCACCAGCCAGACGACGACGGCAACGTTCAGCGTCGCCGGCCGGGCCGGAAGCGGGGTGCGCGGGGTTCTGGGCATGTTAACCGCGGGGGACAACGACGCCGGAGCGCGTGTCGGCGTCGTACGTGTAGACCGGGCGGCCGCCAATCCAGACGGTCAGGGCCCGCTGCATGACGTCCAGCGGGTCACCGCTCCAAAGCACGACGTCGGCGTCCTTGCCCACCTCCAGGGAACCCATCCGGTCCGCCAGGCCCAGCACCTTGGCCGGGTTGATGGTGATAGAGCGCAGCGCGGTCTCCCGATCCAGGCCCTCCTTGATGGCGAAGGTGGCCTGGTGGATGAGGAAGTTGATCGGGATGACCGGGTGGTCGGTGATGATGGAGATTTCCACGCCCGCCGCGGCCAGCTTGCCCGGGTTGGCGATGGAGCGTCCGCGCAGTTCCACCTTGGACTTGGTGGTGAACAGCGGGCCGATCAGCACGGGGATGCCGCGTTCGGCCAGGACGTCGGCCAGCAGGTGGGCTTCGGTGCCGTGGTCCAGGACCAGCTCGTAGCCAAACTCGTCGGCCAGCCGGATAGCGGTGGCAATGTCGTCGGCGCGGTGCGCGTGCTGGCGCCACGGGATTTCCCGGCGCAGCACCATGGCGAGCGCCTCCAGCTTGAGGTCGCGGCCGTTCTCGTCGGCCTTGCCCATGTAGTTCTGCGCGTCCATAAACGCCTTGCGGATGATCATGGCGACGCCGAGCCGGGTGGAGGGGGTCTGCTTCTTGTCCCCGTACACGCGCTTGGGGTTCTCGCCGAGGGCCGACTTCAGGCCGCTGGGGGAGCGCAGCACCATTTCCTCCAGGTACCGGCCGTGCGTGTGGATGGCGACGGCGAGCCCACCGATCGGGTTCCCGGAACCGGGGTTCACATTCACGGCGGTGATGCCGCCGGCCAGGGCGTCGTCGAATCCGGGGTCGTACGGGTTGATCGCGTCGATCGCGCGGACGCCCGCGGTGACGGGGTCGGTCATCTCGTTGGTGTCGTCGCCGGCCCAGCCTTCGCCCTCTTCATGGGTGCCCAGGTGCACGTGGCGTCGATCAGGCCCGGCAGCAGCCACTGACCCGCGGCGTCGTGAATCTCGGCGCCTTCCGGGATGGCAATGTCAGCACCCAGCGCAGCGATCTTGCCGTTCTCAAGCACCACCGAACCGTCAAACGGCTCACCCTCGATGGGCACTACGTGGGCGTTGATGATTGCTGTGACAGTCATGTGTGGTGACCTTTCGGCAGGGAATGTTGTGATCTCCAACCTACCGTGCCCGCCTAGACTGAACACCGACCGGCAACTGAAGGGCACCCACCCATGGCACGTAAAGCAGCACTCATCACCGGCGTTGGACGCACCGCAGGGCTCGGCGCCGGGTTCGCCCGCCGGCTGGCCGTTGACGGCTGGGATCTGGCCCTGAGCTACTGGCACCCGTACGACCAGCGGGTCAACGCCACCACCAACCCCGCCGCCGAAGTGCAGGAACTGATCCCCGAGCTTGAAGCCCTCGGCTCCCGGGTGGTCGCCCTCCCCGGCGACCTGGAGAACTCCACCACCCCAGGCGAACTGGTCAGCTCCGCCCGCCAGGAACTCGGCACCCTCAGCGGCCTGGTGCTCTCCCACTGCGAAGGCGTGGACTCGGGGCTGCTCACCACCTCCATCAAGAGCTTCGAACGCCACTTCGCTGTGAACGTCCGCGCCTCCTGGCAGCTGATCAACGCCTTTGCCCTGCAATGCAACGACGACGGCGGCGCCATCGTGGCCCTCACCAGCGACCACACCGTGGACAACCTGCTACGGGTCCTCCAAGGGGGCGCTGGACCGTATTGTCATCGCCGCTGCCCGGGAACTCGGCGACCGGCGGATCAGCTCCAACGCCCTCAACCCGGGCCCGGTGGACACCGGCTGGATGTCCGACGACGTCCGGCAGGCTCTCACTGCGCGTCAGCCCACCGGGCGGCTCGGCACTCCCGCGGACGTGGCCGGGGTGGTGGCGTTCCTGCTGTCCCAGGACGGCCGGTGGATCAACGGTCAACTGATCAAGGCCGACGGCGGGTTCTCCGTCTAGCGCGCACCACACGCCGGTGCCGCCGAAACCCTGACAGAATGCTCGCATGTCAACAACGTTGCCCAGCCGGCTGGGTCCGGTGGGCGGCCTGCGGGTGGGGATCGGGTTTGCCCTGGCCCTAGTGCTGCCGCCACTGCTCGAATGGGTCATGTACACGGTGGGCAGCGACTTCCTCGCCGTGGACGTGATGGTGCAGCTGGCCGGGGTGATCGCCGTCGCCTGGTGGGTGGGCTGTGGCCGGCACTGCTCGCCGCGCTCTTGGGCACCCTGGTGCTCAACTACTTCTCCACAGCCCCCGTGGGCTCGCTGGAAATCACCGACCCGCAGAACCTGTTCACCCTGATCGTGTTCATCGGCGTCGCCGTGGCCGTGTCCCTGGTGGTGGGCATGGCCGCCGACCGGTCCCGCGAAGCCGCCGCCGCCACCGCCGAGGCCGCGACGCTCGGCGAGCTGGCCCGCGGGGTCCTCGCCGCTGAAGACACCCTGCAGGGATTCCTCGCCCACGTCCGCACCCACTTCGGGGTGCCAGCCGTCGCCCTGTTCGAGCGGACCGTCCCCGCCGCGCAGCCCACCCTGATCAGCCAGGACACGGGGCAAGACACGGGGCAAGACACGGCGCAAGGCACCGGGCAGGACGCAGGGCAAGACACCGCAGCCCCCCTCACCCTCGACGCCGCGGACACCACCGAGACCCTGCCGGACGGGCTGGTCCTCGCCCTCTACGGCAGAACCCTCACCGGCCGGGACCAGGGCCTGCTCGCCGCGTTCGGCACCCAGCTCACCGCCATGCGCCAACGCCAGGAGCTGATCACCAGCACCCAGACCAACCGGCGCCTCTCCGAGGGCAACGTGATGAGGACCGCCATCCTGCGCGCTGTCTCCCATGACCTGCGCACCCCGCTTGCCGGGATCAAGCTCGCCGTCAGCAGCCTCCGCCACGACGCCGTGCAGCTCCCCAAGGAGGAGGAAGCAGAGCTCCTCGAAACCATTGAGGACTACTCGGACCGCCTCGACGCGCTGATCAACAACCTCCTGGACATGTCCCGGCTCACCGGTGACGCCGTCACCCCGCACCTGCGCGCCGTGCATTGGGTGGACGTGCTGCCCGGCGCCCTGGTGGGCCTGCCGGCGCAGCGGGTGCGGGTGGAGGTCCCGGGCAACCTGCCGCCGGTCACCGCCGACCCCGGCATGCTGGAACGGGTGATCGCCAATCTGGTGGAGAACGCCCACAAGTACGCCGGGGGTGAGGACATTGTCATCACCGGATCGGTGGAGGGCACCGTGGGCACAGCCGACGACGCCGTTCCCGCCGGTGAGCTGCGCATCGTCGACCACGGTAGGGGAGTGAACGCCGAGGACGCGAGCTCCATCTTCCAGCCCTTCCGCCGCGCCACCGACGCCCCGGCTGGCGCCGGTGTGGGGCTGGGCCTCGCCGTAGCGAAGGGGTTTACCGAGGTGATGGGCGGTGAGCTCACCGCCGGCCCGACGCCGGGCGGCGGGCTCACCCTGCGGGTCCGGTTGCCACTGGCCACCGGCCACGACACCGGCCGCGATGAGGGGGCCGACGCATGACCACGGTCCTCATCGTCGACGACGAGCCCATGCTGCTCCGGGCCCTGCAGATCAACCTGCGGGCCCACGGCTACCGGCCCATCACCGCCACCGACGGTGCGTCGGCGCTCGCCGCCGCCACCGAACACCGGCCGGACATTGTGGTGCTGGACCTGGGGCTGCCGGACATGGATGGCATGGAGGTCATCGCCCGGCTCCGGGAGTGGACGGCCACGCCCATCATTGTGCTCTCCGCCCGGCACGGGTCCGATGATGTGGTGGACGCGCTCGACGCAGGTGCCGACGACTACGTGACCAAACCCTTCGGGCTCGACGAACTGCTGGCCAGGCTGCGGGCGGCCAGCCGCCGCGCCGTCGCCCCCGCCGCCCCGATCATCACCACCGAGCACTTCACCCTGGACACCGGCGCCCGGAAAGCCTTCACGGGTGAGACCGAGGTGCGGCTGACGCCCACCGAGTGGAAGATCGTGGACCAGCTGGTCACCTATCCGGGCCGGCTGATCCCGCAACGTCAGCTCCTCCTGGAAGTGTGGGGCCCCGCGTACGCCAAGGAACTGCAGTACCTGAGGGTCTACCTGAACCAGCTGCGCAAGAAGCTGGAGCCCGATCCCACCCGGCCCCGCTACTTCATCACCGAAAGCGGCATGGGCTACCGCTTTGAGCCCTGACAATCCCTAGGATGGATGCTATGACCACAGGTTCCCTGCTCGCTGTCTGCACTGTTCATGAGCTGCTGCCCACCAAGGATTCCACCGGTGTGACGGCCATCGACAAGCGCGCCGTCGACGGTCCGGTCGCGGTCCACAAGCTGGGCCTCACCGGCGACATCCAGGCCAGCCGCAAACACCACGGCGGCGAATCGAAGGCCCTCTACGCCTACTCGCAGCAGGACGCCGACTTCTGGGATGACCAGCTGGGCCGCACCATGAGCCCGGGCATGTTCGGCGAGAACCTCCGGGTGGACGACATCGATGCCAGCCACGCCGTCATCGGGGAGCGCTGGCAGGTGGGCGACGACGTCGTGCTGGAGGTCACCGCGCCCCGCACCCCCTGCGTGAACTTTGCCCGCTTTGTGAAGGAACCCGCCTGGGTGCGTCGGTTCGCCGAGGCCAACCGGGTGGGCACCTACCTGCGGGTCATCACCAAGGGCAAGATCCAGGCCGGCGACACCGTCACGGTGCTGCAGCGACCCGAGCACGGGATCACCGGGCACCAGGTCTTCGCGGGGCTCGACGTCGACGCCGCCCAGCAGCTCCTCGTCGCCGAGAAAGAGGGCGTGACGCTGAGCCCCGAGATCCACAAGGTGGTGGCGTCGATCCTTCGACGCGCCTGACCGGCAGAAGAAACTCAGCTCAAGAACGAACATGTGTGAACCGGCACGTCACAGCCCTGTGTGGGCAGGCTCACGCGCGGTCGCCGTCGTACCGGGTGCACCGCCGTATCACCATGCAGTACACTTGAAATATCCCCCACACCGGTATTCCCTTTATTTTCCACCCCCTTTGCTGGGCTGGATAGGTTGTGTTGGGGCTCGCAGAGTAAGCATGCGGGCAGATTCATCAGGGAGCGCCGGCTAGAAGAAAACGTCATACAGACCGCTGAGATAGCGGCCACCACGTATGACGCGAAGTCCTGCCGCGGGATTGAAACAGTGCCGGATTTCTTTGTTCATCGGCTGTGATCTTCCTTGGATCTTAGCTGTCCGGCATCTACCTGAAGGTCAATCCCTCATGCCTGAAAATTACTCTCAAGAAACCCTTGCAGCTCCCGACGCCGTGGACGCTCCCGTGAATGGTGAAGCTCCCGACGCTGACGAAATCAAGTTCACCGACTTCGGTCTTGACGGCCGCGTGCTCGCAGCCCTCAGCGATGTCGGCTACGAAAAGCCTTCCCCCATCCAGTCGGCCACCATTCCGGTGCTGCTGGAAGGGCGCGACGTCGTCGGCCTGGCGCAGACGGGTACCGGCAAGACCGCAGCATTCGCGATCCCCGCCCTGTCCCGCATGGCCGAGCTGGCTGACCTGAACGGTCCCAGCAAGTTCACGCAGATCCTGGTGCTCGCACCAACCCGTGAACTGGCGCTGCAGGTAGCGGAAGCGTTTGCTTCCTACGCCAAGCACATCGACAACTTCACGGTTCTCCCCGTTTACGGTGGAGCTCCTTACGGCCCTCAGCTGGCCGGCCTGCGCCGCGGTGCACAGGTAGTAGTAGGAACCCCCGGTCGCGTGATCGACCACATCTCCAAGGGATCCCTCGATCTGTCCAACCTCCAGTACCTGGTGCTGGATGAGGCTGACGAGATGCTCCGCATGGGCTTCGCCGACGACGTCGAGCAGATCCTCTCCGGTACTCCTGACGATAAGCAGGTGGCACTGTTCTCGGCCACCATGCCGAGCGCCATTCGCCGCATCGCGTCGAAGTACCTGAACAACCCCGCCGAAATCACTGTCAAGGGTAAAACCTCGACCGGCACCAACACGCGCCAGCGCTTCCTGCAGGTCATGGGCCCGCACAAGCTGGACGCCCTGACGCGCATCCTTGAGGTTGAAGACTTCGACGGCATCATCGCGTTTGTGCGCACCAAGATGGCAACCGAAGACCTGGCGGACAAGTTGCGTTCACGGGGCTTCCAGGCTGCAGCAATCAACGGTGACATTCCTCAGCAGCAGCGCGAGCGGACCATTGAGGGTCTGCGCGACGGCAAGTTCGACATTCTGGTAGCCACCGACGTTGCGGCCCGCGGGCTCGACGTGGAGCGCATCTCCCTGGTGGTCAACTACGACATCCCTCACGACACCGAGTCCTACGTGCACCGCATTGGCCGGACCGGCCGCGCGGGCCGTTCGGGTGACGCCATCCTGTTCATCACGCCGCGGGAGAAGTACCTGCTGCGCTCGATCGAGAAGGCCACCCGCCAGCCCGTCGAGCAGATGCACCTGCCATCCTCCGACGCCGTCAACGCGTTGCGGATGAACAAGTTCGCCGAGAAGATCACCGAGACCATCGCTACCGAAGATGTCTCGATCTTCCGTGACCTGATCACCAGCTACGAGACCGAGCACAACGTGCCCGCCTCCGAGATCGCTGCAGCCCTGGCCGTCATGGCGCAGGGTGGCAACCCAATCCTGGTCAAGGACATCCCGGTGGCACCCGCAGGGCAGAAGGAACGCGCTGCAGGCCGCAAGGACGGCTTCGGATCACGTGGACCCACACGGAGCCTCACCGAGGGCAACGCGACCTACAGGATCGCTGTGGGGCGTCGCCAGCGGGTCATGCCGGGCTCGATTGTCGGTGCTATCGCCAACGAGGGTGGCCTGTCCTCAGCGCAGATCGGCGGCATCGACATCCGCGCCGATCACACCCTGGTGGAGCTGCCAGCTGATCTGTCGAAGGATCAGTGGCGTGCACTGTCCAAGACCCGTATCGGCGGCGAGCTGATCCACCTGGAGCTGGACAAGGGCCGCAAGCCCTCAGGCGACCGGGACGGCTTCAAGAAGCCGTTCAAGAAGCGTGAAGGCGAAGGCGGCGGGTTCAACAAGGACCGTAACGAACGTCACGGTAAGGGTGCCGGAGCCGGTACCACTCAGCGCCGTGACAAGTGGTAATTTAGTAACCGATTGATTTCGTCAGATCCCCGGTTTTCCGGGGGTCTGACGGTGAAATCGTGGCCCGGCCCAGGCGGTTGGGACCCGATTTCGTGTAGGTGGCAGAAGCTGGTAAAGTTTTCTGCTGTTGCCCCCCTAGCTCAGTGGTAGAGCGCGTTCTTGGTAAGAACGAGGTCACCGGATCGATTCCGGTGGGGGGCTCTCAAATGAGAGACCCGTAAGCAGGCCAAAACGGCCCGGCTGCGGGCACACTCATTTGTGGCGGTGTAGCTCAGCTGGTTAGAGCGCACGACTCATAATCGTGAGGTCCCGGGATCGAGTCCCGGCACCGCTACAGACAAAACCCCCGGAAGCCTTCGTTGGCTTCCGGGGTTTTTTGGTTAGATGGATGTCTGCCGAGACTCCGCTTCGTGGGCAGTAGCTGGTCGTGCTTTCGGTAATGCGCTAGGGGACCTAGGCTTCGATCTCGATGCCTCGAGGTCGTGGGTCTGGACATCTTCCGGACCTCCCGCCTGTCGGGCGAGATCATTTATATCTAGCCTGGTAGCTAACCTTGCCCGGCGCCTGCGGCAAGGTTATTCGCATTTCATCCGGATCTCTCACCTGACGACGAACATTCATTTATGGGGTTGCGTCGGCCACGGCTTGGAATCCTCCGGCCGGGCTAGCGGTGAACGCATACTTGGGGACCAAGGGCGATTGAGGGCTTCACGACGCATCACGGACTATAGGGAATAGGTGCGCGGGCGTGCGGCTGTGGAAGAACGGGCATAGCGGTGTTCCCCTCGCGGGTGGAGACGAAAACATCGCGCTGGCATCTACTTACGCTGATCAGTCCCACGCTACGGTGACGGCCAGCCGCAGCGTTCGATGGCCGCGGGGCGAAGACGCAGACGAATGTTGGCCGCGCTACAGGTACCAGCGGCTATCTGATAATCATTGCCAGCTCGATGCTCACTGAGAGGCACCTCAATGATCCCTACCAGTTGGTCGGGACTCACAATAAGATTAGCGGCAACCAGTTCAGCATGAACGAGCCGAACATGAGTGTTGGCTACCCCTCGTTTGCCGCCGCAGTATCCCTCGGTATTTACGGGCAGCCCGGGTATTCGAGGGATATTGGCTTTTACTCGGGCAGCTCTTCGCGTTGGATCATCCGTGCCTCTGCAGGCGACCGAATCAGGGTGGGGCAACGCTGGAACGAACCTGGACTTTATTGCCCGAACCGACGCGGGCGGTCTTCTTTCGACGCCGATAAGTATCGAACGCGCAACCGGCCGGGTTTCCTTCGCCTATCCGGTGAAGGTCCCTGCGCTAACAACGGCGCAGCGCCCCGCCCCGGGCGGTACTGCCGGGGCGGGGATGCACATGTTCGATACCACCCTCGGGAAGCCGACTTGGTACGATCGGAGCAACTGGCGTGATGCCTGCGGTACCTCGGTTTAGCGTGCGTCCTGGTCCCTCATCAGGTCAGGGAAAGCTTCCCTGAGTCCGTCCGTGAAGTGGCTGCTGAGGGTTCGTGCGTAGGTCGCTGTGAGGTGGTTGTCGTCCCTGTAGACCAGGATTCCTTCGATGACGGCCGGGCAAGTGGTGTCGTTGCAGAGCGCTGGAGTGAGGTCGATGATGTTGACTTCCTGATTCGCCTGGGCAGCCAGCATCTCGGGCGAATCACCCCAGAGGACGTCTCCGCGGGGAAGGGCGCACGCGCTCAGGTTCTCGGCGTTGCTAGCGACACAGTCGGGGACCTGAGTGTCTGGGCGGGGCGTAGCGCGGACCGACGCGACTGGAATCCCTGCATCCTGGAATCGCTGCCACGACGAATTCAAGCTTTCGGCTAGTGCCGGTCGGCTCTCATCGAAGCCAAGGGTGATGCCATCAGCGAAAACCCGGTATCGGCTCATCATGGTGATTACTGCGGCTGGTGGCTCCGAGATCAGTCTCTCGGTGACGTTACCTACCCACTCGTTGCATTCCGTATAGGGGGTTCCCTGGAACTCGGTTGGAACCGTGACGATAGGGCACGCACCTTTAGTGTAAGTATCCAGCCGAATACCCGCCTGGGCAGCTGCGGTGCTCAGCCCGGGTGCGACCATGGCCGCATGCGAATCTCCGATCAGCGCAATAACTGTGGACGACCGGGTGTCGCCATACGAACAGACTTCCGGCTCGATTGACTCGCGGTTGAGCATGCATCCGGTCTGATTGATGGGAGGAACATCGTCCGCAGCGTTGACAGGTATCGGCGTGATTGCTGAGAAGGCCTGCTCAACTTCTAGGAGTTTCCCGTCGGCAAGTAGTTGCGCACCTATTAGGGCGGCAGGCTCGTCTCCTACCGGTGATTGAACGAACTCAACCGCTGAGGGCGGTGGAGGTGGGGCAATCGAAACGGCGAGCAGCGATGCCGGGA
>NZ_QDAE01000033.1 GCF_003075455.1 Arthrobacter sp. Bz4 | reverse complement strand
GGCAGTCGCAGCGCAGCGATCTCTACCAGGACGTCATCGCCAAGCTGCGGGCAGCCGGCCACCTCTACGAGTCCTTTTCCACGCCCGAAGAGGTTGAGGAACGCCACCGGGCAGCGGGTCGGGACGTGAAGCTGGGCTACGACAACTACGACCGCACCCTCACCGAGGACCAGCAGGAGGCCTTCAGGTGTGAGGGCCGTGGGGCTGTGTTGCGGCTGCGGATGCCCGACGACGACATCACCTTCACCGACCTGGTGCGCGGTGAAATCACCTTCCGTGCCGGGAGCATCCCCGACTTCGCAGTGGTCCGTGCCAACGGTGCTCCCCTCTACACCCTGGTCAACCCGGTGGACGACGCATTGATGGGCATCACCCATGTGCTCAGGGGCGAGGATCTCCTCTCATCAACCCCTCGCCAGATTGCCCTGTATCGGGCGCTGATCGACATTGGCGTCGCCAGTTACATGCCGCTGTTTGGGCACCTGCCCTATGTCATGGGTCAGGGCAACAAGAAACTTTCCAAGCGCGATCCGGAATCAAACCTGTTCCTGCATCGTGAACGCGGCTTCATCCCCGAAGGCCTGCTCAATTACCTTTCACTCCTGGGCTGGAGCCTGTCGGCTGATGAGGACATCTTCACTGTTGACACCCTGGTGGAGAAGTTTGATGTCCACGACGTGCTGGCGAACCCAGCCCGTTTCGACCTCAAGAAAGCCGAGGCGATCAACGGCACCCACGTGCGCCTGCTCGAGGCCGAAGACTTCCGCCAGCGGATCATTCCCTACCTTCAGGGTGCGGGCTTCCTCGGCGAGACCCTGAGCGATCGCGAACGCCAGATCCTGATCGGGGCTGCTCCTCTGATCCAGGAGCGCATCACTCTCCTTCGCGAAGCCCCGGACATGCTGGGTTTCCTCTTCACCGCCGACGCCGGCATTGAGATTGCCGACGACGCCCGCAAGGGTCTGCCAGCAAACCTCGGGGAAGTCCTCGACGCAGCGCAGGCCGCGCTGCAGCCGCTCGACGACTGGACCACCGAGACCATTCAGGATGCGCTCCGTCAGGCCCTGGTCGAAGAGCTGGGCATGAAGCCCCGCCTGGCCTTCGGCCCGGTCCGGACAGCCGTCTCCGGCAAGCGGATCTCGCCGCCGCTCTTTGAATCGATGGTCATTCTCGGCAAGGAATCCTCGCTGGCCCGGATCGCCGCCTTCCGCAGCGTGGCCGGCTGATCATGGAGCACCTCCCGGACATCGCCGGGGTGTTGTTCGATATCGACGACACCCTGGTGGATCTGGAAACCGCGATGGGAAGGACCCTCCACCATGTGGGGGCGGACACCCTCGCGCATCTCAGCGACGCGGACTGGACCGAGTACAAGCGGTTGTACGCCCACGACCCGCTGGGCTCCTATGACCGGTTCCTCGCGGGGGAGTTGACCTTCACCGAGCAGCGGCTGGATCGGGTCCGGCATGCGCAGGCTGCCTTCGTCGAGGAACCACTCGAGGGTGAGGCTGCCCGCCACTGGAACACCGCGTATGAGGCGACGCTGCCCCTGCACTTCGCACCGTACGACGACGTCGTCCCCCTCCTGGACGCGTTGGAGAGCCGACGCATCCCCTACGGGGCGGTCAGCAACAATGTGCACGATTACCAGCGCGCCAAGCTCAACCGGTCGGGGTTGTCCCGGTTCGAGGTCCTCGTCGGGATCGACACGGTTGGCGTGGCAAAACCGGATCCGGCGATCTACCTGGAAGGTGCACGGCAGTTGGGCACCCTGCCGGAGCGCACCCTCTATGTGGGAGACAACAGGGTGGTCGACGCCGAGGGCGCCGACGCTGCGGGGTTGATCGGGGTGTGGCTGGACCGGCGTGACGCCGGGACCGGGGACTTCACAGGTCGCCGGATCACCTCACTGGCGGGCGTTTTGCAGTTACTGCCGCACATCCGGTAAAGTGATCTCTCGGCGCAGAGCGGTTTCCGCGGCCCGGATGCTCCGTCAGGAGCGCTCCGGTATGTGCCATTGGGGTATGGTGTAATTGGCAACACACTGGTTTCTGGTACCAACATTCTAGGTTCGAGTCCTGGTACCCCAGCGTTAGATCCGGACAATTTGGCCGGATCTATCAGATGTGAAACAATCATCTAGCTCGTTTGGCGCAGGCCAGACAGCACACAGTACTGGCCCCATCGTATAGCGGCCTAGTACGCTGCCCTCTCACGGCGGTAACGCGGGTTCGAATCCCGCTGGGGTCACAGATACCCCCGGAATCCCATGGATTCCGGGGGTTTTTCTTTGCCCTACCGCAGGCACCCTGAGCCGTACGGCAGAATGGGGTGGTGACTGACACCCTTCCTGCCGCCGATGCCCAGCCGCTTCTGGCGACGCTACGCCAGACAGGGGAGGCGCTGCGTGGGTTGTCCTTTCCTCTGGCGGTGCATGGCGCGGACAGCGCCCAGCTCAACGCTTCGGCAACCGCGGCCCAGCTCGAGGACTATGTACTTCCGAGGTTACTCAGCCTTGACGCCCCGCTGCTGGCCGTCGTCGGCGGATCCACAGGAGCCGGAAAGTCCACCCTGGTCAACGCCATCGTGGGACATCCAGTCACCCGCTCCGGGGCCATCCGACCCACCACCCGGCAACCAGTCCTGCTGCATCACCCGGCCGATGGTCACTGGTTCTCGGACCAACGGGTCCTGCCCACACTGAGCCGGGTACGCGCCGTCGAACCCGGGACCGAACAGCCCGCCGATACCCTGGCCGCTGGTGCAGGGGCCTTACTGCTCCGGCCCGACCCGATGATTCCGTTGGGCCTCGCGCTGCTGGACGCCCCGGACCTCGACTCGATCGCCGACGAGAACCGGCGGCTTTCCGGCCAGCTCCTCGCAGCGGCTGATCTGTGGGTCTTCGTCACCACCGCGAACCGTTACGCCGATGCTGTGCCGTGGAAACTGCTGGCCGATGCTGCGGCACGCGACATCCTCCTCGCCGTAGTCCTGGACCGGGTCCCCGCCGGGGTGGAGGAGGAAGTCCGCAGCGACCTGCACACGTTGCTGGCGAACGCCGATCTCGGCCACGCGCCTATCTTCATCATCCCGGAGCTGCCGCTCGACCCGGCGGGAATGCTCCCGGCAGATGCGGTTGACCCCATCCGCCGGTGGCTGCGGGCGCTGGCGGCCGACGCCACCGGCCGGCAGGAAATTGCCCGCCGCACCCTCTACGGGGCAGTCCGCTCTGTGGCGGGCCGGGTCCACGACGCAGCCGACGCTCAGGACGAGCAGCACACCGAATATCTCCGGCTGCGGGATGCGGCGACCCGCGCGTACGACGACGCCCTCCAGGGGATCCTCGAATCCACCCAGGACGGGACACTGCTCCGCGGTGAGGTGCTGGCGCGCTGGCAGGACTTTGTCGGCACGGGGGAGTTCATGCGGGGCCTTGAATCGCGGGTCGGCCGGGTGCGCGACGCCATGGGCTCGTTCCTCACCGGTCGGCCCACGCGGGCGGTGACCGTGGAGACGGCCATCGAGACCGGGCTCCACGCTGTCATCGTGGAACAGGCGGCGCAGGCAGCACAGAAGACTGAACATTCCTGGCGGGACGGCGACGCCGGCCGGGAACTGCTCACCGGGCTACCGCCAGGCGGCGACGACTTCCCGGCCACCGTGGCGCGGGAGATCCGCGCCTGGCAGAAGGACCTGCTGGACCTGGTCAGTTCCGAGGGCGCGAACAAGCGATTCACTGCCCGGATGCTGTCCTTCGGCGTGAACGGCGTAGCAGTCGCTCTCATGGTGGTGGTGTTCGCCTCCACCGCAGGGTTGAGCGGACTGGAGATCGGGGTGGCAGGTGGCTCCGCCGTCGTCGGGCAGAAACTCCTCGAAGCAGTCTTCGGCGAGGACGCTGTCCGACGGCTGGCGAAATCTGCCCGCGACAACCTGCAGCGCCGGTGTGAGTCGCTCCTTCTCACCGAGCAGCAGCGCTACCTCACACTGCTGGAGCCGGCAGCCCGGCAGCTCCCGGCTGACACCCTGCGGGCCTATGCCCGTGACCTTGACTCACGCGGTTCGGATAAGCCTGACCTGAACAGCGACGATGCCCCTGACCGTGGGGACGACGACGAAGGCCACGCGCATGAAGGACACGGCCGGTGAGCCGGCACAAGGGCAAGCTGGCCGAATCAGCAGTCCAGAACCAGCTTGAAGCTCTGGATACCGCACGGGAGCTGGCCGTGGGGCGCCTCCCCGAGCAGGACCTGAGGGCCGCCTACGAGGTGCTGGACCGCGCCAGCACCCGCCGCTCCTTGTCCGCCGCCCACACCGTCGTCGGCATTTTTGGCCCCACCGGCAGTGGCAAGTCCTCGCTGCTGAACGCACTGACTGGGACCGAGGTCGCGCGGGTGGCAGCGCGCCGCCCCACCACCTCCGAACCCCTCGCCGTGCTCTGGAAATCCGAGGGCAGCGGCCCGCTCCTGGACTGGCTGCAGGTGGCCCAGCGGCACGAACTGCCCGATCACTCGCGGCTGGCCTTCGGGGGGCGAACCTCCGCCGACGACGGCGACGGATTGATCCTGCTGGACCTCCCAGATTTCGACTCCACCGCTGCAAGCCACCGCGAGGTGGTGGAGCGTCTGGCAGGGCAGGTCGACGTCCTGCTCTGGGTGGTCGACCCACAGAAATACGCCGACGCCGCCCTGCATCACGGCTTCCTCCGACGCATGTCCACCCACGGCGCCGTCACCATGGTGGCGCTGAACCAGACCGATCGTCTGATCGGGGACGACGTGGACCAGGTGACGGCTTCGCTGCGCGGCATCCTCGCCGACGAGGGACTCCCCTCTGTGGCAGTGCACCCGGTCTCGGCTGCCACCGGCGCCGGACTGGACCAGCTCGTGACGGAGATTGGGCAGACGGTAAAACGTCGGCAGGCTGCCACCGCGCGGCTCACGGCGGATGTCACGGCGGCTGCCACGCAGCTGGCCGGGCACGCTGGACCGACCGACGCCGTCCTGCCGCCCAAAGCGGCACGGTCACGGCTGGTGGAGCGGCTGGCTGGAGCCGTCGGCACCGAGACGGTGGTCGATGCGGTCGTAGGTTCCTACCGGCGGGACGCCCACGCCGCGACGGGGTGGCCGGTCACCCGCTGGCTGGGCAAGCTTAGGCCCGACCCGCTGCGTCGCCTGAACCTGCGCCGGTCGGATGTGAACGCAGCAGTCAATCGCACCTCACTGCCCACCCCGGGACCGGCGCAACGCGCCGCCATGGACGGGGCACTGCGGGAGTACGCCGACGCTGCAGCCCAATCGGTCAGCGGACCCTGGCGCGAGCAGATCCGCGGTGCAGCCCAGGGGGCGAACGAATCACTCGCCGACGGACTGGACCAGGCCATCGCGCAAACCGACCTTCGCTGGGGTACACGGTCCTGGTGGTGGCCGGTGATCGGCCTGCTGCAATGGCTGCTGTTCGCTGCGGGTGTCGCCGGGCTGGGATGGCTTGGCGTGCTCGCCGCGCTGGGCTTCCTGCAGCTTCCAGCACCCGAGACGCCGATGGTTGAGGGCTTCCCGCTGCCCACGCTGCTGGCGATCGGGGGAGCGGTACTGGGAATCGCGGTGTCGTTGCTCTCTGCTGTTGCAGCCAAAGTGTCGGCTGGTTCGCGGGGACGCCGCGCACGACGGCGGCTCCACGCCGCGGTGGCCCAGGTCGCCGCGCGGGACGTGGTGGCTCCGGTCGAGGCCGAGATCACCAGGTACAACGGGTTCCGGAAGGCTGTCACCGCAGCTCGCGGCCGGGGCTAGGACTGGACCCGGCTAAACCTGACCGGGCTAAACCTGACCGGGCTAAACCTGCCCCGGCTGAACCTGACCGGGCTAAACCTGCCCCAGCTAAGCGTTGAAGGCCGCAAGTACCTTCTGCAGGGTCCTCAGATTCCGGGTGGTGGTCGAGTTCTTGAACCGCGGCTTGGCGGTCAGCTTGCTCAGTGGAGACTCAAGGGTTCCACCACGCGGCGCCCACCAGGCGGCGGCCTCGGGGCCCAGCACCGTCAGGCCCGGCTCAAGTCCTGCGCTCGCTTCCACGAGATCGGCGAGCGCGGCCGGATCCGAGAACAGGGTGAGATAGATGTGGTTAGCGGGGTCGTCGGCGGGAAAAGGACAGGCCTCCACCAGCTCGCGCAGCCTGCCGGCCTCGATGATCACCACCCACGCGTCATACCCGAAGGTAACGCGCAGCAGCCTCTCAACCGACTCCTTGAGCTCATCAGCTGCCAGATCGGTGGTACAGGTGACGTTGCCTGACGCCAGGAGCGTTGTCACCCTGCTGACGTTGAGTGTCTCGACGGCGGCGCGCAGGTCAGCCATCTTGAGGATAATTCCGCCGACGTTGACCCCACGGAGGAAGATTGCATATTCAGTCATGGCACACCCCCAGTCATGCCACACCAACAGCCATAGCCACACCCTATCGAGGTGCGGGCTTCGAGGCGATCAGTCGGCGGTTTTGCCGACGGCGTGGGTGAGCTGCTGGGCAGCGTTGAGGACCACTTGAGCGTGGATGCGTCCGGGCTGACGGGTCAGCCGCTCCATTGGTCCCGAGATGGACACCGCCGCGATCACCCGTCCCGATGGCCCCCTGACCGGCGCCGAAACCGAGGCAACCCCCGCCTCCCGTTCGCCGAGGCTCTGGGCCCAGCCCCGACGTCGTACTCCGGCCAGTACCGTCGGGGTGAACCGGGCTTCCTGTAATCCTTTGAGGAGGCGGTCGTGGTCTTCCCAGGCCAGCAGGCATTGGGCCGCGGAGCCAGCTTTCATGGAGAGCTGGGTGCCCACCGGGATGGTGTCGCGGAGACCGATCGGGCGTTCTGCCGACGCCACGCAAACACGCCACTCGCCCTGCCGACGGAACAGCTGCGCGCTCTCACCGGTCGCGTCCCGCAGGTGCAGCAGGACGGGGGACGCCGATGCAATCAACCGGTCCTCACCGGCAGCGGCAGCCAGTTCAACCAGGCGGCTGCCGAGCACAAAGCGGCCCTGAATATCGCGGCTGACCAGCCGGTGATGCACCAGGGCCTGCGCCAGGCGATGCACAGTGGGACGGGCCAGCCCGGTTGCCGCCACGAGCTGCGCCAGGGTGGTGGGACCCGCTTCGAGGGCGTCGAGCACGGTCGCCGCTTTGTCTATCACACCTACACCGCTAATATTGTCCATAGGATGATATTGCCGTCTCAGCATTTGAGATGCAACTGTCTGGGCAACTGTCTGGGATGTAACTTTTTGGGATGCATCCGTCCGAGACGTCAGTAGAAGAGCTCCGAAGGGAAACCGGTCATGGGCAACACGCTCGCAGAGAAGGTCTGGGACGCACACGTTGTGCGCAAGGGCGAGGTGCAGGGTGCCGAATCCCAGCCGGACCTGCTCTACGTCGATCTCCACCTGGTCCATGAAGTCACCTCTCCGCAGGCCTTCGAGGGGCTGCGGTTGGCGGGTCGCCCGCTGCGCCGGCCGGACCTCACCATTGCCACCGAGGATCACAACACCCCCACCTGGGACATCGACAAGCCGATCGCTGACCTCACCAGCCGCACCCAGATCGAAACCCTCCGCGCGAACTGCAAAGAGTTTGGGGTGCGCCTGCATTCACTGGGCGACGCCGAACAGGGCATCGTTCACATCATCGGCCCGCAGTTGGGCCTCACCCAGCCGGGCCTGACGGTGGTCTGCGGTGATTCGCACACCTCCACCCACGGGGCGTTTGGTGCCCTGGCGCTCGGCATCGGCACCTCAGAGGTGGAGCACGTGATGGCCACCCAGACCCTGTCGCTCAAACCGTTCAAGACCATGGCCATCACGGTGGAGGGCACCCTGAAGCCCGGTGTGACCTCCAAGGACATCATCCTTGCGGTCATCGCCAAGATCGGCACCGGCGGTGGGCAGGGCTATGTGCTCGAATACCGTGGCTCTGCCATCCGTGCGCTGTCCATGGAAGCGCGGATGACCATCTGCAACATGTCCATCGAGGCCGGAGCCCGTGCCGGCATGGTCGCCCCGGACGACACCACCTTCGAGTACCTGAAAGACAAGCCCCACGCACCGCAGGGCGAGGACTGGGATGCCGCCGTCGAGAACTGGAGGACGCTGCGCACCGACGACGACGCCGTCTTCGACGCCGAAGTGTTCCTCGACGCCGATGAGCTGGAGCCCTTCGTCACCTGGGGTACCAACCCCGGCCAGGGCGTCTCACTGTCGCAGGCCGTGCCGTCCCCTGACGATTTCGCCGACGAGAACGACAAGGCGGCCTGCGAACGTGCCCTCGAGTACATGGCACTGGACGCCGGCACCCCCATGAAGGACATCAGGGTGGACACCGTGTTCCTTGGCTCCTGCACCAACAGCCGGATCGAGGACTTGCGGATTGCCGCCGACATCATCCGCGGCCGGGTCAAGGACCCGAACATCCGCATGATGGTGGTTCCCGGGTCAGCTCGGGTTCGCCTCGATGCCGAGGCCGAGGGCCTGGACCAGGTGTTCAAGGACTTCGGCGCGGAATGGCGTTTCGCTGGCTGCTCAATGTGTCTGGGCATGAACCCGGACCAGCTGGCGCCGGGGGAGCGGTGCGCATCGACGTCGAACCGCAACTTCGAGGGCCGGCAGGGCAAGGGTGGCCGCACCCACCTGGTGTCCCCGGTAGTCGCCGCCGCAACCGCGGTCCGCGGAACCCTCAGCTCGCCGTCCGATCTCGAGCCATTGCCGCCCGCCACAACAGGCCAGCACGACGACGTCGTTGCCTCAGCCGCGAACGCCGCCTAGGAGCTTCCCATGGAAAAGATCATCACCCACACCGGAATCGGCGTGCCGCTGCGCCAGAGCAATATCGACACCGACCAGATCATCCCGGCGGTGTACCTGAAGCGCATCACGAGAACGGGGTTCGAGGACGCCCTGTTCGCCGAGTGGCGGAAGGACCCGAACTTCATCCTCAACCAGGCTCCGTTCAGCGCCGGTTCGGTCCTTGTCGCGGGGCCGGATTTCGGTACCGGCTCCTCTCGTGAACACGCGGTCTGGGCGCTGAAGGACTACGGGTTCAAGGCCGTGCTGGCGTCCCGGTTCGCCGATATTTTCCGCGGCAACTCCGGCAAACAGGGTCTGGTCGCGGCGCAGCTGGCCCAGGATGACATTGAGCTGATCTGGAAGGTCCTCGAGAATCATCCCGGCACCGAGGTCACCGTCAACCTGGAGGAACGCACCGTCAGCTGCGGCAGCGTGACGGCTCCGTTCCAGATCGATGATTACACCCGCTGGCGGTTGCTGGAGGGCCTCGACGACATCGGTCTGACGTTGACCCACGAGGAAACCATCACCAGATATGAGGCCTCCCGCCCGGCGTGGAAGCCGAAGACCCTCCCCGTGCGCACCTGAGCCACGCCCGACGGTGAGCAAGGTCATCGGCGGCGGAGCTTTCCTGCGGAACGGCGGGGAATGAATGGGGCAGATCGAGAGTTTTCGACAGTAGCCCCGGGGAGTCTATTTCAGTCTTCCTAGACATGCTCCTATGCTTAGCGGGAGGCAATTGCTGCTTTGGGGGCAATCTCTGTTGTGTGCAAATCGAAGAAAATAGGTGTTCATGGGAAGCGTGCTGACCATTCGTGGTGGAGTCCCTCTGACCGGCAAGGTCTCCGTTCGTGGAGCCAAAAACCTGGTGCCCAAAGCGATGGTGGCGACCCTGCTGGGTAATGCTCCCTCGGTCCTGCGGAATGTCCCTGAGATCAAGGACGTCGAGGTTGTCACCAGCCTTTTGAAGCTCCACGGCGTTGAGGTCACCAAGGACCCCGTCACCGGTGACCTGAGCATGGACCCCAAGGGCGCGAAGATGGCCCAGTCCAAGGACATCGACGCCCACGCCGGCGACTCACGCATCCCCATCCTCTTCTGCGGCCCCCTGATGCACAGCATCGGGGAAGCCTTCATCCCCGACCTGGGCGGCTGCAAAATCGGCGACCGCCCGATCGACTACCACATGCAGGTGCTGCGCAACTTCGGCGCCGTCGTGGACAAGCGTCCCGGTGGCATCTCCATTTCGGCGCCCAAGGGTCTGCACGGCGCGAAGCTCGAACTGCCGTACCCGAGCGTCGGTGCCACCGAGCAGGTACTGCTGACCGCTACCCGGGCCGAGGGCATCACCGAACTCAAGGGTGCCGCCGTCGAACCCGAAATCATGGACCTGATCGCCGTCCTCCAGAAAATGGGCGCGATCATCACGGTGCAGACCGACCGCACCATCCGCATCGAGGGCGTCAGTGAGCTGAGTGGCTTCAACCACAAGGCCATTTCCGACCGCAACGAAACCGCATCCTGGGCATCAGCAGCGCTGGTCACCCAGGGTGACATCTACGTTGAGGGTGCGCGTCAGCTCGATCTGACCGCCTTCCTGAATACCTACCGAAAGATCGGTGGAGCGTTCGACGTCGACGACGACGGCATCCGTTTCTACCATCCCGGCGGAAAGCTGTCCCCACTGGTCCTGGAAACCGATGTGCACCCCGGGTTCATGACCGACTGGCAGCAGCCGCTCGTCGTCGCCCTCACCCAGGCGGAGGGCGTGTCGATTGTTCACGAGACCGTCTACGAGAACCGTTTCGGCTTCACCGATGCCCTGATCCGGATGGGTGCCAACATCCAGGTACACCGCGAATGCCTGGGTAGCGTCCCGTGCCGGTTTGGGCAGCGGAACTTCCTCCACTCGGCGGTCATTTCCGGTCCGGCGCAGTTGCATGGCGCGGACATTGATATCCCCGACCTGCGCGGCGGCTTCAGCCACCTCATCGCCGCCCTCGCGGCGAAGGGCACCTCACGGGTGACCGGCATCGAGCTGATCAACCGCGGCTACGAACGTTTCCAGGACAAGCTCGAAGGCCTGGGAGCCGATTTCGATATCTCCTCAGATACTGCTGAATCGGACACTGCTGAACCGGATACTGCTGAACCGGATACTGCTGAACCGGATACTGCTGAATCAGACGCCGCTGTGACCGACGCTGCTGTGGCATTGGTGGAGGGCGGCCGCTAGGCTCGCGGCACTCGTTTATGACTGAATCCAGAAGATCCCGCGCCACGTTCGCCGTGCTCTCCGTCACCGTGCGTCCCATCATGAACACGTTGATGTCGAAGGAGTGGTCAGGCGCGGAGAAACTGCCGCGGGACACCGGGTTCATTGTGTGCCCCAACCACATCACCGAGATTGACCCGGTGGTGATCGGACATTTTCTGTTCAATCAGAAGGTGACACCGCATTTCCTTGCCAAGCGTCGCTGTTCAAGGTGCCGGTCATGGGCTGGATCCTCCGTGCTACCGGGCAGGTGCCGGTGGATCGGACCACTGCCGGCGCCAACAGATCGCTTGAGGCAGCGCGTGAAGCAATCAGCTCCGGCGGCGGCATTGTGGTGTACCCGGAGGGCACCCTGACGCGGGATCCCGACATGTGGCCCATGAAGGGCCGGACCGGTGCCGCGCGGCTCGCATTGCAGACCGGCGCTCCGATCGTCCCGCTTGCCCACTGGGGAGCCCACGAGGTGTTTCCCCGGTACGCCAAACGCTTCTACCTCTTTCCCCGGAAGACCTCCCGGGTGGTGGTCGGGGACCCGGTCGACTTCTCCGACCTGATGGGCAAGCCCATCACCAAGACGGTGCTCGACACCGGAACCGAGCGGATTCTCGACGCGCTGACCGCGCTGGTCGCCGAATTGCGTCAGGAAGCACCGCCCACCGAACGCTGGAACCCGGCGGACAAACACCAGAAAAGCACCGGCAGGAATTTCGAGACCAAGCCTGAGGAGAACTCGTGACCCGGACACCGCCAGCCGTCGTCGCCGTCCTGGGCGCCGGCAGTTGGGGGACCACCTTCGCGAAGATTCTGGCCGACGCCGGTGCCCCACACGGTACGCAGGTGCGCCTGTGGGCCCGCCGCGAGGACGTGGCCGAGGAGATCAACACCACCCGGCGCAACAGCAGGTATCTCGCCGACACGGTGCTGCCCGAGAACATCACCTGTTCCACCGACATTGCCGAGGTGCTCGACGGCGCTGAACTGGTCGCCGTTGCCGTTCCCGCCCAGTCGCTGAGGCCCCAGCTCCAGGCGTGGAAACACCTCCTGCGTGACGACGCGGTGGTGGTCTCGCTGATGAAGGGACTCGAGGTGGGCTCCGATGCCCGCATGAGCCAGGTCATTGCTGCCGAACTGGAGATGCCAGCTGACCGCATTGCCGTCGTTTCTGGGCCTAACCTGGCGCTGGAAATCGCGCGTCAGGAACCCACCGCATCGGTGGTGGCTTGTCCGGATGAGCAAGTGGCCGCGTGGATTGCCGCCGCCTGCACCGCCAGATACTTCAGGCCCTACACCAACCCCGACGTGGTTGGCGTGGAGATCGGCGGGATCGTCAAGAACGTGATTGCCCTTGCCGTCGGAATCTGCGAAGGCAAGCAGATGGGCGATAACACCAAGGCTTCAGTGATTACCCGCGGACTCGCGGAAACCACCAGGCTCGCTGTGGCTCTGGGTGGTGAAGCTGAGACGATGGCCGGCCTCGCCGGGATGGGCGACCTGATCGCCACCTGCTCCTCACCGTTGTCTCGTAACCACACTGCCGGCCGGTTGCTGGGCCACGGCCTGACCCTCGATGAGGTCACCGGGAAGATGAACCAGACGGCCGAGGGGATCAAATCGGCTCAGGCCGTCCTTGATCTTGCCGGCCAACTGGGAGTCGATATGCCCATCACCGAGAACGTGGTGGCGGTACTTCAGGGCACCGTCTCCGTCCATGACCTGGGGGCGCGTCTACTGTCCCGCGAACTGAAATCCGAAGGCTGACTGTGACTGTTGTTCCCCCTGAAACCGCCCGTCTTGATCCGACGCGACGGCCGCGGGTGCTCGTCCTCTTCGGTGGACGATCCAGTGAACACGCGGTCAGCTGCATCACCGCGGCCGGCGTGCTCGACGCGATCGACCGGGACAAGTACGAGATCATTCCGGTAGGGATCGCCAAGAACGGCCAGTGGGTTCAGGTGTCGGGTGACCCGTCCCAGTGGTCCCTTCGTTCCGCAACACTTCCCGAGGTCCCCACCTCTGACGAGTCCCTGGTCCTGGCAGCGTCAGGGGCTGGCCAGAACCTTGCATCCACTGAGCTGATGGTGACCGCGGCCGAACAGATGCCGCGCAGCCTCGGCGGGATCGACGTCGTCGTGCCCCTGCTGCACGGCCCATTCGGTGAGGACGGCACGCTGCAGGGCCTGCTGGAAATGGCCGACATCCGCTATGTGGGCGCCGGTGTGCTGGCCTCTGCTGTGGGCATGGACAAGCATTACATGAAGGTGGTCTTCGCCGCCGCCGGCCTGACGGTGGGACCCTATGAGGTCATCACCGACCGCCAGTGGGCCAACGACCGTGACGGGTGCCTCGGGCGAGCGGCGGCCCTGGGGTTTCCCTCCTTCGTCAAGCCTGCCCGCGCCGGATCCTCGATGGGGATCACGCGGGTCGCTTCGGAATCTGATCTTGCCGCCGCCATCGAGGCTGCCCGGGAGTTCGATCCCAAGGTGCTCGTGGAGGCGGGCATCATCGGTCGGGAAATCGAGGTTGCTGTGCTGCAGGGTCGCGGCACTAACGAACCGCGGACGTCGCTGCCCGGGGAAATCGCTGTCCAGCCGGGGGAGCACGACTGGTACGACTTCGAAGCCAAATACGTCGACGGCGCCGCCGCCGAACTGAGCTGCCCGGCCGACCTGCCGCCAGCCGCCAGCGACCAGGTCCGGGCGCTTGCCGCTGCAGCGTTCGACGCCGTCGGTGCAGAGGGTTTGTCCCGGGTCGACTTTTTCTACACCCCGTCCGGCGGTCTGATCATCAACGAGATCAACACCATGCCGGGCTTCACGCCAATCAGCATGTATCCGCAGATGTGGGCCAAGTCCGGTCTCACCTATACGGAGCTGATCGACGAGCTGATCGAGTTGGCCCTGAGTCGCAAGACGGGCCTCCGCTAGGTCAGTGCAGCTCGCGCCGCCGTCGTTATGGTGAGCAACCCGGACAGGTCAGGTCAACCTAGACATCGGTGAGGGAATCTC
>NZ_QDAE01000032.1 GCF_003075455.1 Arthrobacter sp. Bz4 | reverse complement strand
CCACTTTAATAGGGTAGATCCGCTTATTTCCGGGGATTTTGGGGCTTTTGAGTGTGTGCGGTGTTGGTCCCCTCCCCCATTGTTTTTGCCTGCTGGCGAAGCATCGCGGAGCTGTTCTCCTCTGGGCTGGTCAACCCGTAGGGCGGTCTGTGTGCCGGGAAATCTGGGAGGAAATAAGCGACGTCGGAGCGCCGATCAGATTGTTTGGTTCCGGCCCGCTCAGCGCAGCTGAGTTGGGCGGTGCAGCGGGGACGCATAATCCGCAGGAATCTCTATGATGTTGTCAACGGATTCCTGCGGGTCGGTTAGGGCCCCGGTCACAATGAGGTGATCCACCAATGGGGCTTTGGAATCACGGGTGGGGATCCCCCCTCTGGATCAAGCGATCTCCTGTAGGGTTTCCGACCTGACACGTAGGGCGGCGGCGCAGAAGGAGGGGCAAACGTCAGGGGTTGCAGTAGTTACAAATACTTGGGGGTGCGGACGTTGTATCGGCTATGTCGCGGGTGTCGTGGTAAGGGCATTTGAGGCATCCAAACGTCTCAGCACGCGTCTCGCTGGTCGGCGTACCGCATGCACTGCACTGGAGCCCCGGTACCCGGCCGACTCGCCAGAACCCTGGAGTGCCGCAGGCTGGGCACAAGGAGCGAAGCTTATGGGCAAGGTCTTCGGCCGCGAGGCCGATTACTTCCATGCGTGTTGGGTTTGCGCTGGCACGCATGTCGGTCTCGATTAAGACCAAGCCGTTTGAAGATCGAGTCAACGCTCTCGAAAAGGCGCGCTCCAGGTCCTGCCAGCTCGCGATTCCCTTGCAGATGTACGTTCCGTCCTTGCCGTCAGGGCGAACGACCAGATGGTGTCCAGGAAACTGCACTTCACGGGCGAACGCCTGGGCTGCCGCCCACTCGCCGGTGAGCAGGTGATTGAAGTTTGTTTTCCCTTCGCCTATTCCCACCACCTCGAGATTGCGCTCGTTGTCCATCCAAACGATTAGTTCGATGTTCCACGGGAACATGCCGATGTAGGGATCCGGCCCAAAGGAACCCTCGCTGGCGATACCCAGCGACAGGCCCGATAATTCCATGCCCACCGATGCCTTCTTACGGGCAGTTTCCGATTGTGTTCCTGCGCGGGAAATGTCATGTGTGAAAGTACCGAGCAAGTCCGTGTCGTAACCCGTGACATGTTCAACCCGGCACCCAAGTGCATGCTCCAGCGCGGGTCCTAGCACCCGCTCCTTCCCATGTTGGGTCAGCAGAGCGACGCGTTCACCGGCATAGATTGCATGCGGGATTGGATCATCAGATTCGGCCTTGGTCACAACTCACCTTTCATGGAGCAGCAGAGGCTGAAGTGGCCGGCACCTCATCCCAGGTGCCGAGGCCGGGACAGTCCCCCAAACCTTCGAAGACATCCTAATAGACGAATTACGTTTCATGAATTGCAATGCGTATGTATGCGGCGATTTGTGAAATGCTGGCAGCACGAGCTTGCATCTGCGGCCAGTGAGTCCAGGGGACCCGGCAGGGTTCATTACTGCTCTTGTTCACTCCGTCGGGAAATAATCAGAGAGTCCTAATGTGGTAGACCCCATCATCCTTTTCTTCATTCTTGGGGCGCTGGCCGGGCTGCTCCGGTCGGAGCTGCGCCTTCCGGCGGCAATCTATGAGTTCGTCACCATCGTGCTGCTGCTGGCCATTGGCCTTAAGGGCGGTGTGGAACTCGCCAAGCAGCCCTTTGGCGAACTGCTACCCCAGATCCTGGCCGTAGTGGCGATGGGATTCTTCCTTTCCCTTCTGGCCTTCCCGGTGCTGCGCTACCTCGGACGCTTCAAACGTGCCGACGCAGCCTCCATTGCCGCCCACTATGGCTCCGTCAGTGTAGGTACCTTCGCCGTAGCCATCGCCTACCTGGGCACTCGACAGGTCGTCTTCGAAGAGCACATGCCGCTGCTTCTGGTGATGCTGGAAGTACCAGCCATCATCGTGGGCATAGTTTTGGCGCGGGGAGTCTCCAAGGAGACCAGGTGGAAAACGGTCGCTCACGAGGTCTTCCTCGGAAAAGGCATTGTCCTGCTCCTGGGTGGCCTGTTCATCGGCTGGATCGCCGGACCCGATGGCCTGTCCTCCATCGAACCCCTGTTTGTGGACATGTTCAAAGGGATCCTTGCCTTATTCCTGCTGGAAATGGGGCTGCTGACAGCAACGCAGCTCGGAGGCCTGCGCAAATACGGCGTGTTCCTAGCGGCTTTTGCCATCATCATGCCGCTGTTCTCAGCCGTCATAGGTGCAGGGCTGGGCTGGGCATTAGGACTGTCGGTGGGCGGAACAGCTATTCTGGCAACACTGGCGGCAAGTGCCTCCTACATCGCGGCGCCGGCGGCCATGCGCATTTCCGTACCGGAAGCCAACCCCACGTTGTCGCTGGCGGCATCCCTAGGGATCACCTTCCCGTTCAACGTGGTGGTGGGGATCCCGCTCTACCACGCCCTGTCCATCTGGATCCATACCTTCGCGAGGGGATAAAGCCATGGAAAGCCACCGACGCAAGCTCCTGACCATCGTCACCGAGGCCGTCCTCGAATCAACCCTCGTCCGCGACATCGAGCAACACCACGCCCACGGATACACCATCACCGACGCGCGCGGGAAAGGCAGCCGGGGCGTCCGCGGAGCAGGCTGGGAAGCGAACAGCAATATCCGTATCGAGGTGGTCTGCGACGCCGTGATAGCGGAAGGCCTTGCTGCACACCTTCGCGAGCACTACTACGAGGACTACGCCATGATCCTGTTTCTGAGCGACGTCGAGGTCCTGCGGCCGGCCAAGTTCTAGGCCTTCGTGCCCTCCGCGGGCTGCCCCTTTTCAGGCACGAGCACAGCAAGGAGTTCGTCAAGCTGATGGCCGGCATCAACAGGGTGCCGGAACGGGCGGCCGAACACCACAGAATAGATGTTTCGCCTGCCTGCCCGTGTCCTGGTGATGTAGCCGGCCTCGACAAGGTCAGCAGCAATCTTCTGGGCGGCACGCTCCGTGACCCCCACCGTGGCAGCCAGGTCACGTAGCCGTATCTGCGGATCACGGGCAATGGTCAACAGTACGTGGGCGTGGTTAGTCAGGAACGTCCACCCGATGCCGCTGCCTGACACTTCGCTTTCCTTTGCTTCAAAATCTTCAGTCGCCACCCCTTGGACAATAGCGGATCTGGGCACGACGAAAGCGCCGCCGGTCCCAATCCACAGCAAGCACCCACAACGCTTATGATCGCCAGGCGCAGGAATCGTCTCGTTACCAAGCCGCCGGTCGTAGACGGCTAGATCAGGCTGTAAGTGGTGGTGCCAGCGATACCAAGGTGTAAGTAGTGCCGTCGCGGAGCATGGCCCAGAGGACATTGAGCCGCCGTCGGGCGAGCGAGAGCATGGCCTGGATGTGAGATTTCCCTTCCACCCGTTTTCGGTCGTAATAGGCACGTGAGGCCGGGCAGGATTTAAGCGCCGAGAGCCCGGAGAGGAAGAAGACGCGGAGCAGCCGGCGATCGTATCGTCTTGGCCGATGGTGGTTGCCGCTGATCCTTCCGGAGTCCCTCGGCGCCGGCGCCAATCCAACAACACCGGCGAACCGGTCCGCAGACTGAAAAACCGTCATATCTCCGCCGGTGGCACCAAGGAATTCGGCGGCAAGGACAGGGCCAAAGCCGGGCATGCTCAACAGCACCTCGGTATGCCGGTGTTCAGTAACCTTCTCGCTGATCAGCGCATCCAGTTCTTCCAGTTCCTCGTTCAAACTTGCCACTTCGCGGGCGAGGGCTGCGACAATCACCTCCCCGATGCGTTGGGCAGGAACGACGGTCTGCTGGGACTTCGCGGCTTCTACCGCAGCCGCAGCAACCGCTGCCGAGGAACGAGCACCGTGTTTCTTCAACCACGCCTGGATTCGCGCCTGGCCGGCACGGCGGATCCCATCCGGAGTCCGGTACTTGGTCAGCAACATCAGCGCGGCTTTGGATCGGCTGTAATCGAAGGTCCGCTCCAGCGCGGGGAAATACTCCAGGAGCTGAGCTTTGAGTCGATTAATCGACCTCACCCGATCCGCCGACTTGTCAGCCCGCCGGGCCGTTAGGAGTCGCAACCCGACGCTGATCTCGTCACCGGCGCGCAAAGGCTGCAGGTCAGTCCGCATCCGGGCCTGGTCGGCGATCACAGCGGCATCCTTGGCATCTGTCTTGCCGTCACCCCTATAAATCTTCGAGGCGTGGTGCACCGTCCGCCCAGGAATATAGAGAAGGTTCTGACCATGACCAACAAGCAACGCGATGAGCAGCGCCGGTCCGCCATGATTCAAGTCCATCGCCCACACCAAAGGACCACCGTCCGATAAGTCCAGGACCGTGCCCAAAAGTTGGATGAGCGCCGCTTCGTCGTTGGGAACCTTCTGCGAGAGCAGCCTGTTTCCCTCGCCATCGATCACAACGCAGTGGTGATGGGCTTTGCCGGCGTCGATGCCGGCCCATAATTGCACCAAGAACAGCCTCCAGTCTGTTGGATGAGAAGAGCCCAGCAGATAACCGCGCCGTCGTGTCCTTATCCGGCGATCATGTCGCGTCTCTCAATCAGCGGTCGGGTCATCGCGGGGTGGCGGGCGGCCAATCCTACGGAGCCGTCACGTGCAAGCGTGCGGTCCACAGCAGCCAAGCCATACCCGCCTCCCTGGGTAGCCACGACCCTACAATGACCGCGGAACTGAGCCCGGTAACAACATAAGGACTCCTTATGTTGTTGAGCAGGTAGTTCGCAGGGCAGTTGTAGTGTCTTGGCTACCCAGGGGTGATGGGTATGGCTTTTGCTGCTGTGCCAGACAGCTGTTATGGCTTCGAAGGATTGGCCGCCTGTCACTTCCATGATGGCCCGACCGCTAATTGAGAGACGCGACACCAAGTGATCGCTGGATAAGGACACGACGGCGCGGTTATCTGTTGGGTTTCGCATTCGCCGATGAAGGGAGATCGTTTTGCCGCAATTGTGGGCCGGGATCGACGCCGGTAAAACCCATCACCACTGTGTCGTTATTGATTTTCAGGGAAACCGTGTGTTCTCCCAACGGGTAGCTAACGATGAGTCGGAGTTGCTTGAGCTGATTGGAGGCGTTGTGGGTCTCGGTGACGGGGGAGAGGTGGTCTGGGCCGTTGATCTAAACCACGGCGGAGCTGCTCTGCTGATTGCCTTGCTCGCGGCCCATGATCAGAACCTGCTCTATATCGCGGGGCGCACTGTGCATCATGCCTCCCGGACCTACCGCGGGGACGGCAAGACTGATGCGAAGGACGCCGCTGTCATCGCCGATCAGGCCCGCATGCGCCGGGATCTGCGACCGGTCCGCACTGGGGACGACATCAGCGTCGACCTGCGGATCCTCACGGCCCGCCGGACGGACAAGGCCTGTGACCGCACCCGCGCGATCAATCGGCTACGGGCCCAGATGCTGGAATTCTTCCCGGCCCTGGAGCAGGCCTTCGATTACAGCAGGTCAAAAGCTGCGCTGTTGCTGCTGACCAGGTATCAGACTCCTGACGCCTTGCGCCGGCTCGGGCAGAAGCGTTTGCACACCTGGCTCAGGAGCCAAGGTGCCCGCAGCGGCGCCGATGTGGCCGAAAGAGCCCTCATGGCAGCGAAATCCCAGTACACCACGGTGCCGGCTCAGCGTATTGGTGCACTGATAGTGGCGGACATAGCGCGGGAAGTGCTTGAGCTGCAGAACCAGATCGATGCCCTGGACACACAGATTGCGGAGCGCTTCCGGGAACACCACCAGGCGGAAATCATGCTGAGCATGCCCGGCTTCGGACCGCTGCTCAGTGCGGAGTTTCTGGGTGCTACGGGCGGGGATCTGACTGTCTTTGAAAGCGCGAACCGGCTCGCCGGTGTTGCTGGTCTGGCGCCGGTGCCTAAGGATTCGGGCAGAATTCGGGGCAATCACCACCGCCCCAGACGCTATGACCGCCGACTCCTGCGTGCCTGCTACATGGCGGCCATGTCCAGTCTCAGGAGTTCTACCGCGTCACGGACGTACTACGACCGCAAACGGGCCGAGGGTAAAACCCACACTCAGTCAGTGCTCTCCCTAGCCCGACGCCGGCTTAACGTTCTCTGGGCCATGCTCCGCGACGGAACTACTTATGAGCACCAGCGAGTAACAAGTGTCCGGGCAGCGTGACGCGCTGAAGGAAGGAGTCTCCCGTTTCCAATTTGAGTGACGGTTGCCTTTAAATGCTTTCGGGGACTTAGTCAGCCTTGCAGGACGATAGCAGTTGCGCCAAGGGTTTCTGCTCCGGATGCTATTCGGTGGCTGATATGAGCAGGGTCAGGCTGTGGGCTTCGGGGGCGAGAGCCGCTGTTGGCCATACGTCCGGTCCGCATGAGCGGGTGCCAAGTCCGTGCTGGGCTGCGTCAAGATACAGCCAGGAGTGGTCCGAGGCTGGCAACTCGTGCGGGTGCGGTGCGGTTGCGAGTTCCTGGGCTGTGTGTCGGGACAGTGTGAAACCGGGCAGGCGTCCCTGCGAATCCGGGAAAGCGTCGATCCGCAGCCATGGGTGAATTCCCGTGCGGAGATCGAGGGAGCGCAGGCCGCTGCGGTGACCTGTTTCTTGTGGGCGCCCGTATTTGACGGGGAGCTCGTCGATAGCCGCCTGGTACCGTCCCACCAAAGCCGCGTGGACGCTGTCCGGGTAGGATTCGTGCGGACCGAGACCGAACCAGGAGGCGCTGTCTACGGTGTCAGGCAGACCGAAACGAACTCCTGCGCGCGGCCAAACGCCGTCCCAGCCGCTGCTGGGAAGGAGATCGATGCGCAGCCATAGGTCCTGTCCGTCGAGTTGCCACGTCTCATCGACTGTGACGTAACGGGCGTGGTCCGCGGCCGCGTAGCGGGTGCGGACGCGCACGGCGCCCCGCTTGGTTCCAACTGATTCAACCCTTCCGTGCATGCGGTTCAGCCCGGCCGAGTGCCAGCGTTCTGCAGATGACGGGCCCGGTCGGCCGTTACCTGGGATGCCGTGGGCATCGGGCGCCCAGGGATCCGAGTCGATGTAGCTGCCGACGAGACGGCCGCGGTCGTTGTCGGTGGGGGCGCGGAAGAGCTCCAGGCGTGGGCCGTCTACTGCCAGGCCTGCCAGCGCGACGAGGCGGCCGTCGTCGAACACGGCCGGGCCGACCTTGAGTCGGTTGGTGCCAGCGGCGGGGGCAAACGGGCCTCTGATTGGTCGCGGGCCGGCCGGTGCGGATCGTTCAGCGAGCTGCAGTTGTGCGGCGGCGATCTCATGTCCCGCTTCCGCCCACGCCGTGTTGTTAGCGAGAACGGCTTCGACGGTTAGCCATGCCTCTCCCCGGCAGCCTTGCCCCGTAGTGGGCAGCGCGAGCACTGTTTCCTCGCCGGCTTCGAGTGGTCCGCCGTGCTGGCCGAGGATCGAAAGATCGCCGGAGGCGACCGTCTCACCGTTATCCTCCAGCCGCCAACGAAAGGTCAGGTCTGCGGTGCTCGCAGTATGGCGGAGATTCCGCACGCGTAGGAGAGGCTTGCTTCCAGCGTCCTTTCCTCCCGACGATTCGAAGGAGATCCGTATGGGGGCGATGACGGCCTTGAACTCGTAGAGGCCAGGGGTCGGTGTGGAGTCGGAGAGTACGAGGCCGTCGAGGACGAAGTTTCCATCATGGATTTCCTCCCCGAAGTCGCCGCCGTATGCGAAGTACTCGGTCCCGTCGGAGGCGCGGGTGCGGAGTCCATGGTCGCGCCATTCCCATACGAACCCGCCGTGTAGCCGCGGGTATCGGTCGACAAGCGACTCGTAGAGTGAGAGGTTACCGGGGCCGTTGCCCATCGCGTGGGCGTACTCACACAGGATGAACGGCTTGGTACGCTGCCGGGCGGACTCGGCGGGCGAACAGCCGAGCAGAGGACTGGTGTCGCCGTCACGGCCGATTGTCTCCGTTTCAGGCACTGTGGAGTACATGCGCGAGTAAACGTCTGTGTAGGCGCCCGTGTAGTCGCTTTCGTAGTGGACGGGCCTGCCCGTGTCCCGGGCATGTATCCACGCGGACATCGCAGCGAGGTTCGCGCCCGTACCGGATTCATTACCAAGGGACCACATGATGATGGACGGGTGGTTTTTATCTCTCTCCACCGTCCGCTCAATGCGGTCGAGGTAAGCATCATTCCAGGCAGGATCGTCGCTTGGGTTACCGAACCAGTTGTGCCGCTCGAACCCGTGCGTCTCAATGTCACATTCGAGGATTACCCAAAAGCCCAGCTCGTCCGCGAGTTCGAGCAGTCGCGAGTGGGGCGGATAGTGACTTGTGCGGATGGCGTTCACATTAAAGCGCTTCATGAGTAAAAGATCTTCGCGGGCGAAGTCTTCGTCGAATACGCGTCCTTGTTCGGGGTGGGTCTCGTGCCGGTTTACGCCGTGGAAGGTCACTGTACGGCCGTTGACTAGGAACTGGTCGCCAACGATCTCGACGGTTCGGAACCCTATCCTCAGCTCGACTGTCTCCGTGGTGCTGGCGACAGTCGCGTCGTAGAGTCGCGGTACTTCGGCGGACCAGGCTTGGACGCTGCCCACCTCAAGCGGCGCGACATCCGCCGGTTTGGTCCACTCGACGTCGATCCCGAGCTCTGGGATTGCAAGCCGGATGGGGAATGACGACGCCGGTGCGCTCACCTCTGGATCGAGCGTCCCGATTCCGTCGTCGTATCCGTTGCGGAGCCAGACGTCCTCAATTCCACCAGCCGGGCGTGCCTGAAGTGTCACGGAGCGAAAGATGCCAGGGAGCCACCATTGGTCCTGATCCTCGACGTAGCTTGAAGCGGACCACTGATGGACGCGGACGGCGATCGTGTTGCTTCCGCCCCGAATAGCTGATGTGACGTCAAATTCTTGGGCCAGGCGGCTGCCTGCCCCCCAGCCGATCTCTTCGCCGTTGACCCATACCTTATAGCGGGATTCGACGCCTTCGAAGCGCAACACGGTGCGTTCAGCTTTGATCCACTCCTCCGGAATCTCGAAGGTGCGGCGGTAGTCCCCGGTCGGGTTCCCGTCAGGGACGAACGGCGGGTCGCATGGGAAGGGGAACTGGACATTCGTGTAGATCGGGCGGCCGTACGCACCGTCGCCTTCAAGCACCCAGTGCGATGGAACGGGCAACGTGTCCCACGTAGCGTCGTCGTACTCTTCTGTGGCCATACCTTCGGGTGCCTCGCCCTGGGGGAGGAAGCCCCGACCGCCGGGCGTGCCGGGCACGCCGGGGAGGAGGCGGAAGCGCCACTCACCGTCGAGCGTCAGTGACGGAGCGTCGCTGCGCAGCCAGGACCGTGCAGGGAGGCGGCTTCCCCCTCCGGGCGCGGTATCGGTGATGTAAGCGGCAACTTCAGAACGGCGAGGGATCACTTTGACGGCTCCTTCAGTGAGGCCTCCACGCACTACAAGGATGGAGGATGATTGTGGTTGCGACGGCTGGAACGATCGACAAAAATGCCCGGCCTTGAAGGGGCCCACTCAATCAACCGTGTCAGGCCGATTGAGTGGGCAGACTGGTTTCTGGGACCCGTTACTTGACTACAGGAATCGACTGCGCCTTCAGCGACTCAATGGTTTGCTGTTCAGCGCGCTGGAGGGCCTCCATGAGGGTTGATTCACCTGCGATGCTTCGCCGAAGCCGTCGGAAACGTCTGTATAGGTTTGGGTCATCGTTGGTCCCCAGGTAAATTCAGGGTCCACGTTCTGCGTAGCCTCGGCAAAGACGTCGTAGACGACCTGTCCGCCGAAGAAGTCGGACTTACCGCTGAATGCTTCGAGGTCTGCGCCGGCGGTAGCAGCCGGGTAGAGCCCGCCGAGTTCGTTCGCGAGAGCCAGCGCTTCGGGATCGGTATTTAACCAGAGAGCAAACTGTGAGGCCTCGTAGGGGTGGTCGGAGCCCTTCAGGACTGCTGTAGTGGAGCCTCCCCAGTTGCTGGCAGCGCTCTGGCCCTCTTCCCACTGCGGCATCGGGGCAACTGCCCACTTGCCGGCGCTGTCCGGGGCAGCGCTCTGCAGGTGCCTGGTACCCCAGACCGCTGATACCCAGGTCCACTGCTCGCCCTGGCTGATCGAGGCGTTCCACTCATCGGAAAAGGAGGGCACTGTGGAGACAAGGTCGTCCTCCAGCAGTCCCTGCCAGTACTCGGCCACCTGCATGGACTCCTCACCGGTCAGGTTGACCTCCCAGCCGTCGTCCTCACTGCTGAACCACTGGCCGCCTGCCTGCCAGACGAGGCCGGCGAACCAATTCACGTCCGCGCGCTGGAAGTTGTGGATGTAACCGCCTTCCCCGCGGATCTGATCGGCGGCGGCCGCGTACTCTTCCCAGGTGGTTGGAACCTCTATCCCTGCCTGCTCGAAAAGGTCAGCGCGGTAGAACATCGCCATGGGACCGCTGTCCTGCGGGACCGCGTAGACGGCATCTTCTTCGCCGAAGGTCACCTGGCTCCAGGTCCAGTCGATGAACTGGTCACTCGCTTCGGCGATGCCTTCGCAAGCAGCAATGTTCTCGAGCCCGTCCTGGACGCGGAAGTTAGGGAGGGCATCGTATTCGATCTGACCCAGGTCAGGTGCGTTACCGGCCTGCAGTTGGTTGAAAAAGTTCCGGTACGTGCCGGCATTCCCATTGGGACCGGTCTGAACAGTGACCTGGATGTCCGGGTTTTCCTCGTTCCACAGCTCCACTACCTGGTCCATGCCCGGAACCCATGCGGTGTAGGTGAGCTCTACAGGCCCGTTGGAGGGCTCGCACGCCGCTGCTCCCGGCGCTCCGGAGCTGTCGCCTCCACCGGAGCAGCCCGCGAGGGCCAGGGCGGAGACCATGACGACGGCGGCGGTGGTCTTTCCGTGATGCATACGCATTCTGTTTTTCCTTCGTGTATGGATGAGGCCGGCAGGCGTGTGCCTTCCGGCGGTTCTTACGGTCTTGCAGTCTGGGTTACTTGACGCTTCCGGCGCTGAGTCCGCTGCTCCAGAAGCGCTGCAGGCCGAGGAAAGCGATGATGAGCGGGACGATGGAGACGAACGCGCCGATGATCACGTAGGTGCGCAATTCAGGGATCTGGCTGATCTGGCTGTTCCAGGCGTAGAGGCCGAGCGTGACGGGGAACAGCGCCTGGTCGCGCAGCATGATCAGCGGCAGGAAGAAGTTGTTCCAGATGGCGACGAACTGGAACAGGAAGATCGTCACGAGGGCAGGCGCCATGAGCCGGGTGGACACCGTAAAGAAGGTCCGCAGCTCGCCGGCCCCGTCCAGGCGCGCGGCTTCGAGGAGTTCATCCGGGACGCTGGCTGCGGCATAGATCCGCGCGAGGTAGACGCCGAAGGGGCTGACGAGGCTGGGCAGGAACACCGCCCAGTAGGTATTGGTAAGGTTCACCTCGCTGAAAATCAGGAACAGCGGCAGGGCCAGCGCGGTTGCGGGCACCAACACGCCGCTGAGGACCACGTTGAAGATGATTTCCCGGCGCTTGAATTCGTACTTCGCCAGCGCATAGCCGCACATGGCCGCAATGATGGTGCCGAGCAGCGCACCTGCTCCGGCGTAGAGGGCGCTGTTGGCCAACCATTTGATAAATAGCCCGTCCTGATACTGGAAGAGCTCGATGAGGTTGGCGAAGAACGTCGAGATGGAGTTAGGTGTGAACCAGAGCGGTGCCGTCCTTGTGATTTCGCCGCCGGCCTTCGTAGACGTGACGAGCAGCCACCAGATGGGCGTCAGGAAGTAGAGGGTGAATACGCCCATGATGAGCATCGCCGCGGCGCGCGACATGACACTCTCCCGGGGTCCGCGGGAATGTATTTTCTCCGCGGTGGACAAGGGAACGGTTGGCGTGCTCATTGGGATACCTTCCGCTGGGTGGCTTTCAGGAAGACAAAGGAGAGGACGAAGGTGGCCAGTGCCAGGACGACGGAGAATGCAGCGGCCAGGTTGTAGTTGGGCACAGACGCGGTGGTGTAAACGGCGAGGTTCGGTGTGTAGGTGCTGCTGATCGCGGAGCTGAAGCTGCGCAGCGTCTGCGGTTCGGCGAGAAGCTGCAGCGTGCCGATGATGGAGAACACACCCGTGAGAATGATCGCCGGCGTCACCAGCGGAATCTTGATTCGCCAGGCAATCTGCGCGTTCGAGGCGCCGTCGAGCCGTGCCGCCTCATAGATTTCCGTGGGGATCGCCAACAGCGACGCGTAGATGATGAGCATGTTGTAGCCCACGTACACCCAGGTGACGATGTTCGCGATCGACCACAACACCAGCGAACCGCCCAGGAAGTTGACCTCCGAGGTCACCACCCCGAAAGGAGAGAGTGAGGGCGAGTAAAGGAACCCCCACATGATGGCGGCGATGACGCCCGGCACCGCGTACGGCGCGAAAAATGCTAGCCGGAAGAACTTCTTCCCCCTGAGCAGCGGCGAATCGAGCAGCAGCGCGAACAGCAGCGCCAGGCCGAGCATGACCGGCACCTGCACCACGCCGAAGAGCAGCACCCTGCCCACGGACGCCCAGAAGGCCTGGTCCTGGAAGACGAGTACGTACTGGCTGAACCCGCCGAAGATCTGCTGCGGCGGGCCGAACGTTCCCTCACGCTCAACCGTCAGGAGCGACTGGATGATCGCGAAGATAATGGGCGCCGCGTAGAAGAGGAGAAAGAGCACGGCGAAGGGTGCAACGAAGACGGCCACCGCCTTGCGTGTGCTGCGTCCCTTATGCGCCGTATGCGGCGACCGCCCCGCCTTGAGCAGCGGGGTATGGGCCTGATTCAGGGTAGCCATCAGGAGGCCTCCTTGCCTGTTAGATCGGTGCCTATAGCTCCGACGGTGCCTGTGGGAATGGCGACGACGTCGGCAACTTCGGTTCGAGCACCAGCTCCGTCTCGGGGTGCCGAGTCATAGGTGGTACGCGTTCTCGCCTCATCGTTTCGTCGGGGAACCGTAAAGGCGGTGTCGAGCGCTCAGGATGTCGATATGACGAGAGTAACATGAAAAGCGAGTAACTACTCTATATTCACGTCAACCTAAACTGGCTCTTCGTAAACGAGAGTGTGCGCTGGGTGCTGGCGGCGTGAGCAGGGTGGGCGCGTCGGTGACGGGATAAAGGTCGAGGCCTTCCGATGATGGAAGTTCTGACGCTATCCACCCGAAAGACCTCGACATGCTCAACGCTACCTTCGTTCGCCCTGACCTCACCACGTTCTGCCGCCTCGATGAGCTCGGTCTCGAGGCCGTTGGTCAGCACCTTCGCCCTCATCGGGCGGTGATCGAGTGTCGCGTCGTTCAAGCAGATCCGTGGTGCCGATCGTGTGGCGTTGAGGGCGTCGTGCGAGACACCGTTGTCCGTCGGCTCGCCCATGAGCCATTTGGTCACCGGCCCACCACCTTGCTGGTGCGAGTGCGCCGCTACCGGTGCGAGCACTGCGGTCACACGTGGCGGCAAGACACATCGAAGGCAGCTGATCGGAGGGCGAAGATCTCCCGCCGCGGACTGACGTGGGCGCTGTTCGCGATCGTGGTCGATCACCTGACAGTGTCCCGGGTCGCAGCCGGTCTCGGCGTGTCCTGGCATACCGCGAACAGTGCCGTCCTGACCGAGGGTAAGCGCGTCTTGATTGATGACCCGGGCAGGTTCGAGGGGGTCACTACGATCGGCGTGGACGAACATGTCTGGCGGCATACCCGCAAAGGCGTCCGGTTCGTGACGGTCATCATCGATCTCACCCCGATCCGCGAGAAGACGGGCCCGGCACGCCTGCTGGACATGGTCGAAGGCCGCTCCAAATCCGTGTTCAAGCAGTGGCTTGCTGATCGCCCGCGGGCGTGGCGGGCCGGGGTGGAGGTCGTGGCAATGGATGGGTTCACCGGGTTCAAGACCGCCACGACGGAGGAGCTCCCCGGCGCGGTCCCGGTGATGGATCCCTTCCACGTGGTTCGGCTGGCCGGGGATGGGTTGGACCGGTGCAGGCAACGCGTCCAACAAGCCACCACCGGTCACCGGGGCCGGTCCGGGGACCCGCTCTACCGGGCCCGACGGACACTGCATACCGGCGCGAATCTGCTCACCGAGAAGCAGCAAGCCCGCCTGAACGCAGTGTTCAGGTCTGAGAATCACCTCGAGGTCGAAGCCACCTGGGGCATCTACCAGCGAATCATCGCCGCGTACCGGGAACCCGACAGAAAGAAGGGAAAGCAGATGATGAAAGCCGTCATCGACTCCGTCACCGCCGGCGTGCCGACCGCCCTGGTCGAGATTCGTCGGCTCGGGCGGACCCTGAAACAACGGACCGCTGATGTCCTCGCGTTCTTCGACCGCCCCGGCACCTCGAACGGTCCGACGGAGGCCATCAATGGGCGGCTCGAGCACCTGCGTGGATCGGCTCTGGGCTTCAGGAACCTCACCCACTACATCGCCCGAAGCCTGCTCGAATCAGGCGGCTTCAGACCCCACCTACACTCCTAATTACGAAGAGCCCCTAAACTTGACTCCATGCATATCAAGTCCACCGCCCGTGGAGGCACACGCGGACCTTACGCGAAAACGGCCGCGCGTCGCCGTGAAATACTCGAGGCTGCAGTCGCCGTTTTCGGGTCGAAAGGCTATAGCGCCGGGAGCATCCAAGAGGTCGCAGACCGGGCTGGAATCGCCCAGACGACACTCCTGCATCATTTTCCAACCAAGGCTCAGCTTCTTGTGGCTGTCCTTGAATACCGCGACGAAGTCAGCCCTAACACGCCGGGAACGCGCGAGCATTTCACCGAGGTCGTCGTCCAGCAAGCCGAGAACAACGAAGGCGTCCCCCATCTGATCGAGCTCTACTCGGTGCTGTGCGGAGAGGCGACCACTCAGGACCACCCCGCGCGGGAATACTTCGTCAAGCGCTTCCAACGGCTCAGAGGGGAGTACAGCAACGAACTGCGTTATCTGGCCAGCACCGGACGGCTGCGACCCGGCATCGACCCGGACATCGCCGGACCAACAATCGTTGCCCTCTGGGACGGCATTCAAACGCAGTGGCTTCTCAGCTCAGGCAACGTGAACGTCCCGCAAACACTCAAGGCCTATCTTGATCTGATCCTCATCAACCCAGAAAAGTCCTCGGCCTAACAACCCATGCTCGACAGCAACGGGCCGTGAGGAAACCTACTCGGCGTTCAATACCGGGAAACCATAATGCTGGTTGTACTCGTGCCTCCTACGACGGCAAGTGGACAGAGGCAAAACTAACGTCAATCAGTATTTTCGCTGGCTGACGGAGCGAGGTTCTTTGGATTCCTACTCCCGACGGACCATATGAACTCCAACTTGGTACTAGCTGTTAGGGCGGCGTGACGGTTGGAAGAAGAAGTGTCCCAGACGTTTGAAGCGTACGCGGGAAACACCGCTCAAGCGATGAAAAGGCTTGTAGAGGGTGCTTCGTGCTTCGCATGCCACTGCACCAATACCCGCCTCGCCTCCTCTACTCGAGACAGCAGGCGAGTTGCGAATCGGAAACGCAACCCTATTCCGGCTCGGCACAGGTAGCCGCTCACGTCAGCTGCCCCGGGAGAAAAAGTGCAGGGATGGGAGCCCGGACTGTTGACAACATCATTGA
>NZ_QDAE01000031.1 GCF_003075455.1 Arthrobacter sp. Bz4 | reverse complement strand
GAGTGGTTTCCGGCGACGACCGGTCGGGAGCGCCGGCTGTCAGCCCGAACGGTAGTGAGGCCCGTTTAGTGGGCTTGTGTCCTAGGCTCGCTCTGCGGGGATATCTGGCGCGTAAGTTAGCGTGCGTGCAGGTAGTGGCGTAGATACGCCGCCTGGGAGCGTTTCGACTTCATGGCTGCACTCCTTTGTCACACGCCGTAATTCCAACTGTGGAAGTTGCGTGAATCAAACCGGACCGGCTTTAGTTGTGTACGACCATCCCGAGCGGCCGAGAGATCTGGATCGATGACGCCGCAGCAACCCATTGGAGCCTCAGGCTTCGATAAGGTGCTACCGCCAGACCGATGGAGAGTGAAATGACTGTACCTACCGCGTCCGCTAATAAGGCAAGCGCTGAACGGGACCCTGGCCAGTGGCTCAAAAGTGTCCGGGCCACGGGCAGGTGGGAAGGCTCAATGACCACCCTCGTTGAAACTCGAGGGTTTACCTTCCGGACCGATGAGCCTGTTGCTGTGGGCGGGAACGACAAATCCCCAACTCCCATGCAGTATGTGGTTGGAGCGGTCAACGGCTGCGTCACCGTAGTTATCGAAACCGTGGCACGGGAACTGGGCATCGTCGTTGAAGCCATCGATACCTCTTCCCAAGCTCAGCAGGACGTTCGGGGATTCCGGGGGACGGCGGACGTCTCCCCTCATTTTAAGAATTTCGCGTTGACGGTGAATCTGCGCACGCCGGTTCCAGAATCAGAGTTGGATACCTTCAAGCGGCAGGTCGAAAAGCGGTGTCCGGCCATCAACTTGGTGCGAGACGCAGGTGTTGACTTTAACCTCGTATGGCTGATTTCCGGGGCGGAGGCATGACCAGCGCGGGACTTTGGACGCTCGGCCTTGCCGTCGGGTACACGCTACTTCTGGCTTTGACGAGCCGGGCCGCTCGTAACCGGGCAGATCATGGGGAGGGCTTCTTCGTCGGTAGCCGGACCTTCAGCCCGTGGACCGTGGCGTTTTGTATTACGGGCCTGTTTTCAGGATCCTCCTATATCGCCATCATGGAGCTGAGCTACCGAACAGGGATATCAGCTATCTGGTATGGAGTGGCGGAAACGGTGCAGGTTCTCCTTATCGCCCTGATTCTCGTCAAGCCGTTGCGCAAACGCTTGGTGGTAACGGTGACTGGAATGATCGGGGAGCGGTTCGGTCGTAAAGCCCAGGCGATTGCAGGGTCAATCACGGCGTTGACCTTCCCCATGTGGTCAGTGGCGACGGCCATCGCTTTTGCCTCCGCGCTGCACGCTCTCACCGGTCTTTCAATCCACGCCGCCATCATCGTGACGGCGTTGTTGCTCCTTGTGTTCCTCTCCGCAGGCGGAATGCGAGCTGTTGCCTTCACCCAGACCGCCAACTGTGTGGTTTTCATCGGCATGCTCGCCGTTGGAATCCTCGCATTCTTTATCAATCCGGGCATCGATGGCATCCGCCAGCTTGCCGTGGATCAGCCGGAGATGCTGGATATGTCCTCGGCGGGAGTGACATTGATTGCCGCCTGGTTCGGTACTTTCATTGTCAATGTTCTTCTGGCGCAGGCCGCCTTCCAGATGACCATGTCCTGCCGCACACCCGAAGACGGCCGCAAGGGCATGCTCTACGCTGCGGGTCTCGGCATCCCGTTCATCGTCATTGGGGCTTTGCTGGGTACCGCTGCTGCGATTGTCGTTCCGTCACAGGACCTGGGATTGGTGGCGGTATCGCTCTATATCGCTGAGGTGGTTCCCGCGCCGCTGGCTGGTGTCTTCTTCCTGGGAGTGTGGGCCTGCGCCCTGAGCTGGGCGGGCCCATGCCAGTTTTCGGGTGCAACCAGCCTCGGACGTGACGTTGGTCGGGCGCTGCGTCCCAACGCCAGCGAGGATGACCTGGTGCGGTACACCCGGTGGTCGCTTGTCCTGTTGACCGTCCTGATGATTGTGTTCGCTTTCTTGCGCACTGAACAGGCCGCCTGGTGGAACGTCCTCGCTTGGACATTGCGTAATGGTGCCACCCTTGCGCCGGTGCTGGCCGTATTGTTCTGGCCATTGGCTACCCGCCGCGCTAGCTACGCGGCAATGCTCGCCGGATTCGGCACAGGGCTGGGTTGGTATCACTTCGGTGGTTGGTCGCCGTCGCAGTTCCTCTTCGGTATCCATCCGGTATGGATCGGGATGACGATCAATGTCGTAGTCATGATCAGTGTTTCGCTCGCCTCAACGCATTGGCGACTCACCACGGATGCTGGAAGAAGGCAATGGGGTCTGGTGGCCGGCGTCTCGGCCTCCATCCTTTATCTCATCACAATATTCTTCTGGGGATCGCTGCATCCCTTGGGGTTGTCCGGGCTGATGTTCTTCACGGCAACCGCTGGTGCGGCCACCGCGACCTTCCTACTCACCGAAGGCACAAAGCCACACGACGATGTTGAACAACGGACAACGGACCCTTCTCACCACCGGGCATCGGCGCGCTAGCCGGGTAGGGCAGTTGCCGCTGATTCATTCGACGGAACTACCCAAATCTCTCATGAACTCATGAATACGTCAGAGGTTCGTCGTATCTCGGTCAGGTAACTCCCAGTTTCAAATGTTCGAACATTTAAACTTTTTCGGGTACGTTTGATTCCGTGGGCCGCACTCATCGTGGGGCTCGTCGAGGTCTTCTACCGAACCCTGCCGGAGACCCTCGGCTTTCTGATAACTAGAGGCAGGGGCGGGGAAACCAAATGTGGGTTCTATAAAGAATCCTCGGGGTGAAGTCGCACAGGTGTTTTCCTCGTGCGGCCGGGTGTCTCCCATCCGAATCCGACAGCTCACCTCGTAGGTATAGGGAGAGTTCATCCATGTCATCAAATACTGCGCCTGCTAGGCATCGCGCCGATACGAAAATCCACTCAATCCTCATCGATAGCGGGCGAACCGCCTTACCGCAGGGCGGGTCGAAAGTCGCAGCACTTGCGCTTGTTTCCGGGATGATGGTGGCGTTAGCAAGCCCCGTCCATGCCAGCGCGATCGCTCACCCATCACAAGATGCCGCCGATTCAGCACTCTCAGCAACCGCTTCATCATCGGATGTGCCCGTCGCAGGCGCTGGCGACGTTGATCAAAGCACGGCGTACACCGTTAGGTCGGGCGACACCCTGGGCGCTATCAGCGCTCAAACAGGGGTCGGGCTACAGGACCTCTTGACGCTGAACCAGCTCACCGTCACGTCAATCATCTACCCAGGCGACACCGTTCTACTGTCCGGGGGATCCAGTGTAATGAATGCTGAAGCGTTGGAGACCCGCCCCGTAGCCTCGTCATCCCCCGCGAGTTCTGAGTTTAACTTCAGTACTCAGAGCTCATCCGTGAGCCCGCTGAGTAACCGGGTGAGCAGCGAGTCAGGCAACATCTGGGATTCCGCTGCGGCTTCTGAAGCTGGCACGGCCAACGGTCGGATTCTTGCCTTCGCTCGTTCACAGTTGGGTGCCATTCAGGACTGCACCGTCTTGGGGGAAGGTGCTTTGCGAGCCGCCGGTGTGACGGGGGTGGGAGATGAATCCCCTGAATCCTTGATGGCTTTCGCTACTCCGGTATCGGATCCCCAGCCCGGGGACTTCGTCTATTACGCCGACGGCGGGATGGGCTTTTCACACAACGCCATCTACCTCGGTAACGGCCGCGCCATCCACAGCGGATGGAATGGTAACCAGACGGTAGAGGAATCAGTCGACGTAGGTTCCGGCCCCGTCTACTACCGGGTCAACGGCTAAGCATCCAGATCGGCTGACTGGGCTCAGATCCAGCAATCTCGGGGCTCCCCGGACACCAGATCCGAAGGTCAAGATCTGGTGTCCGGGGAAATCTACGCAAGAAGGCCGTCTATGAGCAAACAAGGACGGCGCAAACCTCGTACACGTAGGCCGCACCAGGTGGTACTTCGTCGTCTCTTACGTTCCACCCTTGCGCCTTCCCCTCAGCGCATCACGCCAGGAGTAGTAGATGCCACAAGAATCTAACCAACGAATCTCGGGTGTTCGTACTGCCACCCTCATCGCAGCCCTGCTCGTTGGCGCGCTCATCCTCGTTATTGGGCTGATCGCTTCCCAGCGCGCCTCCTCCCCCGCCGCGGAAGGATCAGGGGTGGTTGTAACAGAAGAACCCTCTGGCCAAGAGGACGAAGTATTTGATCTATCGCGGCGTATCGCCGATGACCCTCTAGCCCTCGGCGCGATCGATGCCCCCGTTGTCCTGGTCGAGTACGCCGACTACAGGTGCCCGTTCTGTGGGGTCTTCTCGCGCGAGACACTGCCAGCGCTGGTCGATGAGTACGTTGCTAGCGGAGAACTCCGCATCGAGTGGCGGGATCTCCCAGTTTTCGGGGCTGAGTCACACGATGCTGCTGTGGCCGGCCGTGCGGCCGGAGAGCAGGACAAATTCTGGGAGTTCAACGAAGCGGTTTTCGCGGCGGCGCCCGAACGAGGCCATATCAGCCTGCCACGCGAGGAACTGATCCGCATTGCAGAAGAAGTGGGGGTTGCAGATCTCGCGGCGTTCACAGCGGATCTGGACTCCGAGGCTCTCGAGCAGGCCGTTCAGGCCGACGCTGAAGAAGCCGCGGCCCTCGGAGCTACCGGTACCCCACTATTTCTGGTGAATGACATCCCCATCTCCGGTGCCCAACCTCTAGAAGTGTTTGAACAAACCATTGATGCTGTGCTTGCAGAGACAAGTTCACGGTAATGGTAATCGGATACAGTGGGGCGTTCCTCGGCGGTCTACTTACCCTCCTCAGCCCATGCTCGGCTTTGTTGCTGCCAGCATTCTTCGCGTATGCCTTCAGCACAAAGCGACAACTGGTGGGCCGGACTATGCTCTTCTACGCGGGACTACTGTGCACGTTGGTCCCCTTGGGGGTTTTTGCCGGCACCTTAGGCTCCCTCGCCACCACTGACCGCCACCTCCTCATCGGGTTCGCTGCCGCCCTCATGATCTCTCTAGGGCTCCTGCAGATCCTCGGTGTTCGTCTACCAGCGTTCGTACGCCCCAGATCCGCGACCCGTGGTTCCGGCAGTTCAATCTTCGTTCTTGGACTGGCGTACGGAGTCGCAGGAGCCTGTACCGGCCCCATCCTCGGATCAATCCTCACTGTCGCCGCAGCGGGAAGCAACGCCGTCTACGGCGGAATACTGCTAGCCATCTATGCCCTAGGGATGGCCGTTCCTCTGTTCTTCCTCGCGGCACTGTGGGATCGCCTTGGAGTTTCAGGACGCCGCTGGCTCCGACCCCGTCCGATCACGATCGGACGGTGGTCCAATTCCTGGGTGATGGTGGTCTCGGGCACCCTCTCAATCGGCATCGGGCTCTTCCTCCTCGCCACCGATGGAACAGCAAGCCTGGGCGGTATCCTCTCCGTGACTGACCAGTTCGCCGTCGAAAACGCAGCACGCAGCTTCGCGAAATCCATCCCCGACGTTGCTGTCCTGCTGATAATTCTCATACTCCTGGCCATAACCGGTGCCATCTACCTACACCGACGCCGCCATAGTTCATCCGGCGCATCGTTCACAGCGTCACCGGATCAAGTGTCAAAGGAGACCTCATGACTACCCCCCTAGCGAACCCCACCACCCAACGATCCACTCTGTTGGCTGCGCTGCGTCAATGGCCCTCACGCCGGTGGATCGCGGTGACAGTCGGAATGGTCATGACCTTCCTGATCGTGGCCATTCCTACCGATCTCATCGACACCCCGCTATTCAGCCGCGAAGTGCCTCCCACCTGGTGGTCGGTGCCAGCGCTAATCATCTCCTCCGCGCTCAGCGGCCTAGTCCTCGGCACTTACATAGCGCAGGACCGAGTGGAGGATTCCGCGCCGCGTACCCGCTCAGGAATTGCGGGGGCCATCGTGACGTTCTTCGCTGTCGGCTGCCCAGTGTGCAACAAAATAGTATTGCTCGCCTTGGGAACTTCGGGGGCCATGCAGTACTTCGAGCCCATTCAACCATTTCTCGCAGCACTCGCCATCGGTCTTCTCGCCTGGGCCTTTTACCGGCGCACGATGTATGAAGACCGTTGTCCGGTCTGAACGAGACCTGGTTAGCATCATCGGATCAAGCGGTTGGCGGATCCGCTTTGCATCCGAAGTTGGTCGAGATCTCCACACGGTCGCCCACCACATAGGTTCGTCGGAATTCCACGGATTGCGCCCGATGACAACCGGTACGCTCGATCAACAGCAACGGCGAACCCGCGGTGCATTGCAGGAGCGTTGAATGCTCCGGCCCGGCAAGGACCGCTGAAAGCCGCTCGGTGCCGCCGTTGAGGACCATTCCACAACGCTTCTCAAGCTCACCGTACAAAGACGTCTGGGTGAAATCTGAATCAATCAGGATGCCTGCGATGGAAACTGGCATCCACACCTCATCCAATGCAATCGGTTCCTCGTCGGCAAAGCGCACACGCCTGAGATGAAAAAGATCGGCGTCCGCCTCCAAGGAGAGCAGCGCCGCCGAGGCCGGATTCTTCGTCACTTCCTGTTCCAGCACGACACTACGGTGTGCCATCCCTGAATCCCTTACCGAGGCAAGCAGACTGTACAACGGTCCAAACGCCGTGCTGCCTCCCGCCTGCACCCGGGACTTTTTCCCAGGATGAGCTTCGACACGTCCTCCATCCCGCAAAGGCTTCAAAGCCGCCCTTATCGTTCCCCTGCTCACCCCATAACGCTGCGCCAACTCGAGTTCGCCCGGAAACCGAGTATCAAAAGCTCCGCTCTGCAGCTCTTTCAATAATTCAGCACTCACACGTTTCCATAACGGAACCGCCGCTCCCCCTTCCTCAACCATCACCGCCACGGCACGCACCTTCCTGGAATGTTGGAATAGCAGCGATCCCACAGACACATCCCATAAAGACCGCCAACCTTGTTCCAAGCTACGCGGTAGCGTTTTACAGCGCCACCGAAGTGGTCAAGGCTTCACCTGATTGCCGGCTGCAACCTACGGAACGAAAACTACTGAGTAATTCAACACTCATTGTCTCCTCCGCCTCTCATTCCAGGCCTGTCAGCGACACCAACCGGAGCTTCGAATACGCTGCTGAACAAGCAGCCACAGAGCTGCGACCTGGCGTATCAGCTTCGCACCAGAGAGGTAATCGTCTGTCTAGGTTTGTCTAGGCTTGTCGTCACAACCGCATATATGCGGCGCCGTTGAACTGACGTCGAGCGATGTGGGCAACGGCTGCGGGCGTAACCTTCACCTCTGAAGCAAGGGTGGAAGGGTCGATCTTTGCCGAGTGGAGGCTGTTCCCGCAAGCGTAGACCGATATCGAAGAACCCGAGATGTCAGCGATTGCTTCCGTTGCGATGAGTTGATTGACGCTAGGGCCCTGGACGAGGATCTCGACTGCCACGTCGGGTAATTCCGCTGCGGCGTTGCGGGCGACGCGGATAGCTGCGGCAAGGTCTGGGAAAGGGGCGTGGCCCGGCCCGGCCAGATGCAGAACCAGCACCTTGGTCCCAGGGATCTGGTTCATGCCGAACGACCGAACAGCCGGTTGAGCCAGCCTGTAGCTCCGGAACTTTTGTCCCGGGTGGTGGTGCGCTGGCTGACCGTAGCGCAGGTGCACCGCTCATTGTTCGGTACACGTCGCATCACCTGATCAACGTGGTTCCCGCATCCACTCCAGGTGGTCTTGCGGCAGTACAGGCAGGTTGTTGTCCGGCACATCATGCTTCCTTCCCAGTAGTACTTTCAGGTTCTCTATTATACCCCCATGGGTATACGCCACTGGCACCGTTGATGGTTGCATAGATACCCCCTGGGGTACTACGCTGGGTACCAGGAGATACCCCCAAGGGTATCCAATAGCTATCGGAAGGACGATTATGCTTCTCGAGCGTATTTATGATCAGGACCTGGCCCAGGCGAGCTACTTCATTGGCTGCCAGGCCAAGGGTGAGGCAGTGGTGGTTGATGCCCGTCGTGACATTACTCCGTACCAGCAACTGGCCGCGGCCAATGGGATGAAGATCGTCGCGGTGACCGAGACGCACATCCACGCCGACTACCTTTCGGGGACGCGGGAACTGGCCGAGGCAACCGGGGCCGACATGTACGTCTCCGGTGAGGGCGGAGACGACTGGCAGTACGGTTTCGACGCCGAGCGGCTCTACGACGGCAGCACCATCACCTCGGGGAACATCACCATCAAGGCCGTGCATACTCCCGGCCACACCCCGGAACACCTGACTTTCCTGATTACCGACGGCGCGTTCAGCGACCAGCCCGGCTACCTCCTCTCGGGGGACTTCGTCTTTTCGGGCGATCTTGGCCGCCCTGACCTTTTGGATGAGGCTGCCGGCGGGATGGATACCCGCTTCGTCGGCGCGAAACAGCTTTTCACCAGCCTCCGTGAGAAGTTCCTGACCCTCCCCGACCACGTGCAGGTATTCCCGGGCCACGGTTCGGGCAGCGCCTGCGGTAAAGCTCTGGGCGCGCTTCCATCCACAACGGTCGGCTATGAGCGCCTCTACGCCTGGTGGGGACCATACCTCGCAGCCAATGACGAGGAAGGTTTTGTCCGTGAACTGCTCGACGGCCAGCCCGATGCCCACGCCTACTTCGGACGCATGAAACGGCAGAACCGCCTGGGCCCGGATGTGATGGGCTCACGGGGGGAGCTGCCACAACTGGATAACGCGGCACTTGCCGGTGACCTCGCCGAGGACCGCGTGACGTTCGTCGACACCCGATCAAACGACCAGGTGCACCGGGGAACGGTGACAGGCGCCCTGAACATCCCCGCAGGCACCAAAATGGCAAGCTTCGGCGCCTGGGCCTACGACCCGGAAACCGACAGCCGACCGTTGGTCCTGCTGGCACCGGATCAGGACGCAGCGCAGGACATGTGGGACCACCTGGTTCGGGTCGGCATCGACAACGTGACCGGCTTCACCACGAACCTGGACGGATTACGGGTCACCACACCGGCGGTACTCGCCCCCGGCGACCTTGAGAACTTCGAGGCAGCATTGCTCCTCGATGTGCGGAACAAGACCGAGCACGCCGCTGGCAGTATCCCTGGCTCCCAGCAGCTCAGCGCTGGCCGGGTGCTTTGGCACCAGGACCAGCTCCCTTCCGAGGGAACGATCGTGACCTACTGCCAGAGCGGGGTCCGGAACTCCGTTGCGGCCAGCGCCCTGCGCCGGGCAGGCTACGACGTCGTTGAGCTCGACGGCAGCTACGCAGGCTGGGCAGCGTGGAACGCCTCCCAGGAATCAGCCCCCGTCAGCTGAGCACCTGACTGACTCCGCCGACACGCAATGGCCCGCCCTTTGGGGCGGGCCATTGCCATGACTGCAACGCGACGATCCCTGGAGAACCTCATGACCCACCATTCCGCATCATCTACGGCCAGACTCGGGCTGAGGGCCAACGCAGCGCAGTTCAGTTTGCTGGTAGCGGTGAACGCCCTGGTCGGAGGCGTAGTCGGCCAACAGCAGACCGTGCTGCCGATGCTGGCCACCGAAACCTTCGGCCTGACCGGCTATACCGTCATTTTCACTTACATCGCCGCCTTCGGGATTACCAAGCAGCCAGCAACTACGCCGCCGGGATCATGGTCGACCGGTTTGGACGCAAACCCGTCCTCCTCCTTGGCTGGCTCTTCGCCATACCGGTCCCGCTGATGCTGATTTTCGCCCCGGACTGGGGGTGGGTGGTCGCGGCGAACGTCCTACTCGGCATCAACCAAGGTCTGACCTGGTCAACAACAGTCGTGATGAAGATAGACCTGGTCGGCCCGGACAAACGCGGGCTCGCCATGGGGCTAAACGAGGCCGCCGGCTACGGTGCTGTCGCCATCACGTCCCTGTTGGCCGGCCAGCTCGCCGCCTCGCATGGTCTGCGGCCGGCGCCGTTCCTGCTCGGAGCAGCCTATATTGCCCTGGGTCTGACGCTCTCGACGCTGCTGGTACGCGAAACCCGCGGCCACGCCGCTCTGGAACAACACCACCGAACATCGCACCTGAGACCGCCGCGCGCGGCTACCGGACCCAGCAGTCGGGAAGCACCGAGCAGTCGAAAGGCACTGAGCAGTCGGGAGGTTTTTGCCCTCAGTACCTGGCGCGAACCTGCCCTGGCGTCGGCGAGCCAAGCCGGACTCGTCAACAACCTCAATTTCGGCCTGGCCTGGGGCCTATTTCCCCTTCTGTTCGCAACAGCTGATCTGTCGCTGGGCCAGATTGGGCTGCTCTTTGCCCTCTACCCCGGCGTCTGGGGCGCCGGCCAGTTAGTGACCGGGGCACTCTCAGACCGCTACGGGCGTAAGCGCCTCATCACCGCGGGCATGGTCCTCCAGGCCGCAGCGCTGGCTGTCATCGCCCTCGCCGATACGTTCCCGGGCTGGGCTGCTGGAACCGTGCTGCTGGGAGCGGGCACCGCTATGGTGTATCCGACATTACTGGCAGCCATCGGCGACGTCGCAGAACCGGCTTGGAGGGGGCGCGCGGTCGGGATCTACAGGCTTTGGCGGGACCTCGGGTATGCCTTTGGTGCCGTTGTCGGCGGAGTAGTAGCAGACGCCGCCGGTCTGCACGCAGCGGTATGGGCCGCCGCGGCCCTGAGCGCCATCTCGGCGCTCATCGTTGCTACCCGCATGTATGAAACCCACCCGACAGCCCCATAGTCACCGCGTTAGCCACCGCATTCGATGGCCCGCTACCGGGGCAGGAACAAAAGTGGCAGGGGATGCCTTGCGCCTTCGCGCAACGCATCCCCTGCCAGGTCAGTAAGGCCAGAGACCGCTTAGGCCAGTGCGAGGAAGAGCTTCTCGAGGTCCTTCTTGTCCATGGTGTTGCCACCGTCGGCCAGGCATTGTTCCAGCCCCGAGGAAATGATCGCGAAGCCGGCGCGGTCCAAGGCCTTGGAAACCGCAGCGAGCTGCGTGACGACGTCCTTGCAATCCCGGCCTTCCTCCAGCATTCGGGTCACCGCGGTCAGTTGCCCCGTGGCGCGCTTGAGCCGGTTGATCACCGGCGTGAGTTCAGTGGTGTCGAGCTGCACAAAATCCTCCTGGAGGTTACTTTTCTTCCCTTGATTATATACCCCCTAGGGTTTATTGCATACCCCCTAGGGTATGTGGCAGTATTGATACCGACAGTTCAAACCGCTGAAAAATTCGAAAGGGAAACCTTTGGCTTCCAACACCTCCACCGTGACCGCCCTTGATCCTGAAACCCTGCGTGATTGGATCAGCCAGCATGAAGACCTGATCATCGTTGATGTTCGCTCTGCCGCTGAATTTGAGACCATGCACATTCGTGGTTCCTACAACGTTCCGCTTCCCCTGCTCTCCGAGCACACCGATGAGCTCGCGGAACGGCTGGGACAGCGGGTTGTGCTGGTCTGCCAATCCGGTGTCCGCGCCGAACAGGCACGTCAGCGCCTCGGTGGAGCCGGTATCAGCACTGCCCAGGTCCTCACCGGTGGCGTTCCTGGTTTCGCCGCCGCCGGCGGCGACGTTGTCCGCGGCGCCCAGCGCTGGGACCTGGAGCGCCAGGTCCGTCTGACCGCCGGGTCCCTGGTGGTCGCTGGCCTGCTGGCCGGCAAGCTCGTTTCACCAAAGCTTCGCCTACTGGCCGGGGCGATCGGTACCGGGCTGACCTTCTCAGCAGCGACCAACACCTGCGCCATGGGCAACGCCTTGTCGAAAATGCCGTGGAACAAAACAGCCAGCGAGCCAACGGCTGCGGCCGCGATCAACCAGATCCCCGCGGGCAACTAATAAGACTCCGCGTACCCTGCCCGTCCCCCATCGGGCAGGGTACGCGGGCATTCCCTTCACCAGACCTTGGCTGACACGAAAAAGGAACCATGATGGCTGAAATCACCATTCACGACGCGAACGCCCGCCGGAACCAGGACCAGATCCTTGACGTCCGCGAAGAGTTCGAAGTCGCCGAGGGCATGATCCCCGGCGCCCAGCACATCCCCATGGGGCAGCTCATGACCCGACTGGACGAACTGGACAAGAACCGCCCGGTCATAGTCGTGTGTCGCAGCGGCAACCGCAGCGCCCGAGCCGCCGAGGCCCTCGGCACCGCCGGCTACACCGCAGACACCATGGGCGGCGGAATGATCGACTGGCTCAATGCAGGATTTCCCACCACACGCTGACCTGCAGCACCCCACCGACCTCCCCGCCCGAAAGGACCCCCATGAGCGTCACTCTGCTCGCGACCGTACTATTGTCAGTGGTTATCGGTATTTCGCTCGGTCTGCTCGGCGGAGGCGGATCCATCCTCACCGTACCGATCCTGACCTACGTCGCCGGGCTTGACCCCAAAGAAGCGATTGCCGCCTCACTATTCGTGGTCGGCGTGACCTCCGCGGTCAGCGCCATCGACCATGCCCGCAAGAAGCGGGTGAAATGGCGCACCGGCCTCGTTTTCGGTGCCGCCGGAATGGCCGGCGCCTTCGGCGGAGGGCTCCTCGGCGGACGCATCCCGGGAACCATCCTCATGATCGCCTTCGCTCTCATGATGGTGGCCACGTCCATTGCCATGATCCGCGGCCGGAAAAACAAGACCAGCACACCCCACGACGGGGAACTTCCCATTCTCAAGGTCATCATTGAAGGCCTCATCGTTGGCCTGGTCACCGGACTCGTCGGAGCCGGTGGAGGCTTCCTCGTTGTCCCCGCCCTGGCCCTGCTCGGCGGACTATCCATGCCCATCGCCGTCGGAACCTCCCTCGTGGTAATCGCCATGAAATCCTTCGCCGGACTCGCAGGCTACCTCACCACCGTCACCCTGGACTGGGGCCTCGTCGCGGCCGTCACAACCGCCGCCGTCGTCGGATCCCTGATCGGCTCCCGCTTGGCAGGCCGCATCCCGGAAGCAGCCCTCCGGAAGGGCTTCGGGATCTTCGTCCTGGTCATGGGCGTGTTCGTCCTCGTCCAGGAACTCCCCGCCCCCTGGGGTACTGGCTTGGCGATCACCGCCGGCATCATCGCGGTCGCAACCGCAGCTTGCTGGTTCCTTCTGCCCCGCTGTCCCCTGCGCACACGCGTAAATCCGCAGTCTTCGTCCCAGCCCGGCGGCACTACCCCACAATGAGAGCCGCAGGTACGGTGTCTAACAATGATCAAGGCGTTCAAGGAGGAATTTCACATGGATGTAATCACCATCGAAACACCACCGCTCGGTGACCGCAGCTACCTCGTTCACGACGGACAAGTGGCCCTCGTGATCGATCCGCAACGCGACACCGACAGGGTCGAAAAGGAGGCCGCAAACGCAGGGGTGCGCATCACCCATGTGGCAGAAACCCACATTCACAACGATTACGTCACCGGTGGACTACAGCTGGCCAAAGACCATCAAGCCGTTTACTTGGTCAACGCCGCCGACCAGGTTGAGTTTGACCGGACGCCAATCTCCGACGGAGAAACAGTCCGGATCGGACGGTTGACGCTGCGAGCTGTCGCTACACCCGGGCATACCCACCACCACCTGTCCTACCTCGTTACAGAAGCGGGCCAGCAGGTGGTCTTTTCCGGCGGAAGCCTTCTCTATGGGTCCGTGGGGCGCACCGACCTGATCAGCAGCGACGACACCGTACCCCTGGCCCACGCCCAATACGCCTCGGTCCGTCGCCTGGTCGCAGAAGCCACCCCCGAGGCTGACCTCTACCCCACCCACGGGTTCGGATCATTCTGCTCCTCAGGCCCGGCCAGCGGGGCCGACTCCTCAACAATCGGTGAGCAAGTGAACAGTAACCACGCGCTCACGGACCAGGACGAAAACCACTTCGTCCAGGAACTGATCGACAACCTCAGCGCCTACCCGTCCTACTACGCCCATATGGGCCCGGCGAACGCTGCCGGCCCCGGACCGGCCGTCCTCGACGTGCCCCAGCCTTTGGACGCCGAGCAACTCGCCGACAGGCTTGGCAAGGGTGAATGGGTGATCGACCTGCGCAACAGGATCGCTTTCGCCCGCGACCACCTACACGGCAGCGTCAGTTTCGAATACGGCGACGGAACGAACTTCACGACCTTCCTCGGCTGGGTCCTACCTTGGGACCAACAGCTCACCCTCGTCGGTGAACGCGACGACGTCGAAAACGCCATCCGTGACCTCTCCCGCATCGGCATCGACCAACCCGACGTCGCCCTCGGCTCCGATCCAACTGATCTGTCACCCCAATCCGCACACAGTTCATATCCGAGCGTGGGCTGGGAAAACGTCCGAACCGACCGTGGCCCGAACGATGTCATTCTCGATGTTCGCCGCACCGACGAATACAACGCACAACACATTGAAGGTGCACTCAACCTTCCACTCCACGAGTTGCTGCACCGCCTGGACGAAGTGCCCAATCAGCGACTATGGGTTCACTGCGGATCCGGCTACCGGGCATCAGTGGCTGCCAGCCTGCTGCAACGAGCTGACAAAGACGTCGTACACATCGACGGCATGTTCGACGACGCCAACGACGCCGGACTACCCATGGACCACTGACTCACCGCGCCCACTCAGTACGATCAGGAGAATCTCATGGCCTACACGCACACCATCACCTCCAGCCTCCCCTGGGAGGAAGCCGTCGAACGTACCCGCGAAGCACTCGCACAGGAAGGCTTCGGTGTCCTCACCGAAATCGACGTCCGAGCCACCTTCACCAAGAAGCTGGGACAGGAAGCTGGCGACGCGGTCGGGGATTACATCATCCTCGGTGCCTGCAACCCACAACTGGCACAGCACGGCATCAAAGCCGAACCCGAACTCGGTGCCCTCCTACCCTGCAACGTCGTGGTGCGCCGCGGACCGGAAGACACCGCAACAACCATCGAAACCATCGACCCCCAAACCATGGTCCAGGTCAGCGACTCCGACGCAATACGCGACGTCGCAAACGACGCCGACAACCGGCTCAAACGAGCCCTCAATAACATCAATGGGCAATCAACCGGATCCTTCTAACCCCCTAGCGAGCTGATTGCCGCGTCAAGAAACCGCCAGAGCAAGATGAAATCACCAATCTCTTTTCAGGCGTAGTACAGCTGATGAGTGAAAAATGAGGCTACGGATTGTGCCTGCGATGGCGCGCCAGTGATGGGAGCACAGGCGACGCCCCTAGCCGCCCAAGAGACCGTGGCTTTTATTCGCCTGGGCCGGCTCCGTCCGGGTCAGGCAGCACCCCCGCCGGTTTCCGGCGGGGGCACTACTCCCCCGGTTCATGTTTCGTCGGCGTAGTCGGCTTCTTCGGCGGTGAGTTCTTCTTCGTCTGTCTGTACTTGCGCGAACGTCTCCGCCGGCTCCTGCGCTCCACTAGTTTCTGTCTTCACGGATTCCTGTGTTTCTGTGTTTCCGTGGGACGTTGCGGTGGTTGCTTCTTCGGTGGTGCGGTGGTCCCTGATCTGGGCATAGTCGGCCTTTCGGGTCCAGCTGTACCCGGTGATGAGTGAAACGGTTTTCTGGTTGGCTCGGGCGACTTCGTACCAGCTCCCACCAATGCGGACGTAGTCGCCTTTGTTGATCTGTTCGCGCGTGTAGTTGGTGGCCTTGCCTTCGGCTATCTGGTTGGCTCTGATGCCTTGCCAGTAGGTGAGCTGGTCAAGCTCATCGGCCAGCATTCCTTGAAGGTGCGCCCGGTATTCTCCTGTGGCCGGTGCCGTTGTCTCGACGTATCCCCCAGCGAACGTGTGGGAGCTGCCGTCAATTTTGCGTTTTGTGGCGCGGATTCCGGTTCCTAGGGTTTTGATCCGTGATGCTACGGCGGCGGGGCTTTAGCGGCGGTCAGTGGTTTGGGCTGCTGTAGCGGCGCGTTCGGCGGTTGCTTTGGTTTCCTCGGTGGCCTGTACTGATCTGCCCATTGCCCGGTCTGCGGTGGCAATTGCGCGGCGGTGCCGGTTCTCTGAGTGGTGGCCTATCTTGATGGGCTCCCCACCTTCGGGCAGTCGGCGCAGCGCTGCCCGTGCTGAATCGTAGGCTGCTGTCTCGGCGGCCTGCTTGCGCTCGGCTTTCGCGGTCAGGGCGTCGGCGCGGTCTTGTTGGCGGGCGATCTTCCCTGCCTCTACTTCGGCGGTGCTGCGGCTGGTGCGGTCAATTTGGGTTTCGACGCTGAAACCTGCCTCGGTGAGGGCCACCGTGGTGCGGTTGATGATGTGCATTTTGGGCTGACGGTCGCGGGACATGGGCACGAACCACGCCGCGATGCTGCGGCCCCAGCGCCAGCCGTTGACCTTCAAGATGGGCGCGGTTCCGTCACCCTTAGCCGTTCCCTCGATCAGGGTTCCGGCCTCGTGGGTGTGGGTGATGGTCAGCGGTGCTGTGCTGGTTTCAGCGTTCATGGTGGTGCTCCTTTTCGCAGTGGTGGGGGTAGGTAGTGGTGGTCCAGCAGTTGGCCTCTCCCCCGTTGCTTTTGCCTGCTGGCGAAGCTTGCGGAGCTGTGCCTGTCGGAACCTGGCCCGCTCTCGCAGCGGCGTAGCCGTTGAGCTGGTGGAGCAGGTACGTATGATCCGAA
>NZ_QDAE01000030.1 GCF_003075455.1 Arthrobacter sp. Bz4 | reverse complement strand
AAAGTTGCCCACCGCTGCCTGAATTGCCCACCGGACCGGGCAAGCCGTGCGGAACTCGTTAGGCAAAGCCGTGTTCCCGAACGGGCGATTGTAGGAGTCCTGAAACCGGGTATTCCTTTTGGGAGGGGACCGAAGCGAGGAGCCGCGCAGGATTGCCACAGGATCAACGAAATAAGCCGACTTTGTTTCAAGTCGCGGTTACACTGAAATAGGAATCGGAATTGTGAAGAATAACGATTATTTGGCAAATCGGACGCTTTGGCGCACGCCGTGATCTCTTCCATCCGTTTCGAACGAAAGAAGGCTCTCATGGGATTCAGCCATTCCCGTTGACCACTTCCGTCCTGCAGGCTCACAAGCGACTACCCTGTATCCGCATCGCGGATTGGTAGATAGCGAAGCCCTTCTAGGCAATACTCTGTGGCCTGAGATATCCCGGTCGCTGAACCTTAGACTCCGGTCGAATGACCAGGAAAGCGAATCGCCCCCATGCTCGATCCAGTACCAAGCACCAATAGCCATTCATCAAGCGACGAAACCCCTACCGGCCTGACCGATGAAGAGTTGGCGTCTGATCACAGCAGTTCTTACACACGGGCGCTCGCCGAAGTGCGAAGCTGTGTCCTTGAACAGGCCAGAAATCCTGCACAGGCAAAGGTTAGCTTCGATTATTTGATGACCCATGATTCGCTCACCGGATTGCTCAATCGGGGTGGATTTCTGGCGGAGCTTCAGCTCTGCCTTGCAAAGCGGGCCGGCAGGAAACAGCGCCGAGGACTATTGATCGTGGACCTGGACTTCTTCCGGACGGTCAATGTCGGTCTGGGGATCGCTGCTGGGGATGAGACTCTGAGTATCGTCGCGCAGCGGATCCGTGCCGCGGTGCACCCATCTGCAGTCGTCGCTCGGTTGTCGGGTGTCGAATTTGCGGTACTGGCTGACTTCGCCGACGCCGGGGAGGCGCAGTCGGTGGCCGCCGAGCTATTGGAGGCCCTGAGCGCGCCGATGGCGGTTGGCGGGACCAGCATTGAAATCACGGTCAGTATTGGCGTTTCGATGGCCAGCGAAACTGACAACCCTGACCGGCTGGTGGGTCGGGCTGCCGCGGCACTGCACCAGGCCAAGAAGCGGGGCCGTAACCGCTGCGAGGTGGAGTGCAGCATGCACAGCGATCCCGACGACAGCCAGCTGAATCGCCGCGGTGAACTGCGCCGTGCCATCGAGGACGGAGAGTTATGCCTCTTCTTCCAGCCCCAGATTGACCTCGTCAGCGGCCAGATGAACGGATTCGAGGCACTGGTGCGCTGGGATCACCCCAATAAGGGCCTGCTGGCACCTTCAGCTTTCATCGACTTCGCCGAAGAATCCGGGCTTATCCTGCCGCTCGGAGCCTGGGTGATCAACGCTGCCGTCGCGCAACAGGCCGCATGGCACCGATCTGCGGCGGGACGGCCCCCAGTACGAATGTCAGTCAATATCTCAGCCATCCAGCTCAGCGATCCCCGCCTCGAAGAAATGGTCACTGAAGCGCTTGAACGCCATGGTGTTGCTCCGGGGCTCCTGACCCTGGAAATCACCGAAACGGCGCTCACCGCGGATCCAGTTGCCGCGCTGCGGACCCTCGAAATTCTCAAGGCCCTGGGCGTCAGGTTGGCAATCGACGATTTTGGTACTGGCCATTCCAGCCTCACCTATCTCAAGCGCTTTCCGATCGACGAACTGAAAATTGACCGCTCCTTCATTGCCGGGCTCACTACCGACAGCAAGGACCATGCGATTGTCGCGTCCTGCATCCAGCTCGCCCACGCCACGAATTTGATCGCCGTCGCCGAAGGCGTTGAAATGCCAGCCCAGCTACACGCGCTGACCGAGCTGGACTGCGACCTCGCGCAGGGCTACTTCTACACCCGCCCCATGTCGGCGGAGGACCTCGAACCGTGGTTCATTCCGCGGCCCGATAATATGCGCCTGGGAGAACCCCAACTGGTTGGTCAGTAGCGTTGCAGGTTGACCTTGAAAGTCTCGCCGTTGACCGGCGCTGACGTGTGCTCGTGCACAATTTTCCAGTCACCGTCGCGGCGCCCCAGAACCCAGGTCAGGCGGTTCTGCATGGAGTCCTGTTCGACGTCGTCGGGCCCAATGTCGCGGTAGGTGATGATGGCGTGCACGGTTGCCAGGTCCTCGGTAACCAGAGTCTGAACGTCATCGAAGTCCACCCCGACACGCTCATCCCCCACCGAAGCGAACCACCCGGCCACTGATTCCCGCCACGGGTCTGCACCCTGGTGGCTCCACACGTCCCATAAGTCGAAAACCCGGACGTCGTCGTCATACAGGGCCAGCAGGGCATCAACATCCTTCCCGAATACGGCTGCAGCATACTGTTCGAGAACCTGAGTGATCGACTCTTCATCCATGAAGGCGATCCTCGCATGCCCGACCGACGAACGGAACGGGTGCGCGCAAGTCATTTATGACGACCGGTAACGGCCAGGTTTTGACCCAACAAATTTTCTGCCCTAGCGTGATCTCCAGAATCAAGAGTGTCAACCAACGGCCCTGGCCGGTTGACCAGCAACCCTCTCCCGTAGCGGGGTGCTCCAGGTTAAGATTCGGCCGCCGGAACAAGTCCCCGGACGGCAAGTACGGCGTATCCAGAATTGACCCCGCCGAGGGGTCGTCGTGGATACCGCCCGCCATCTTGAAGCGAGCCAGCATGTAACCCCGAGGAAACTCCCCGAATGTCGCTGCAGTTATCGCAGCACTTCACTCCTGCCTATCTGCCTGTCCAGTGGTAACGCCTGGCCAATGTTATCGGCCGACCGGACCCCACTGACGTACCCCGTTCAAAGGAAAAACCCCATGAAATCCCGCACCCTTCTCACTATCGCCGTTGCCCCATTCCTCGCCCTCACTGTGGCATGTGGTGGCTCGGGCGAGTCCGGTTCCGGAAATGAAAGCATCAAGCTCGGCGTCGTCGGCGCCAGCGACCCGGAATGGGGCCTGCTCACCGAGGCCGCTGCCGAGGAAGGCATCGAGCTGGAGGTCATCGACTTCGCCGAATACACCCAGCCCAACCCCGCGCTAAGCAAAGTGAACTGGACCTCAACCAGTTCCAGCACCTGGTGTACCTGGCCCGCTACAACGTATCCAGCGGAGAGGAGCTGGCCCCGATCGGCTCCACGGCCATCTACCCGCTGGGCCTGTACTCAACCCAGTACGGGTCGGTGGAGGAAATCCCCGAAGGATCGACGGTTGCTGTCCCCAACGACGAGAGCAACCTCGCCCGCGGGCTGCTGGTCCTTCAGTCCGCCGGTCTGGTGGTGCTCGACGACGGCGGCAGCGCCTTCTCGACGATCGACGACATTGATGAGGACGCGTCCAAGGTCACCGTCACCACGCTCGAAGCGTCGCTGACCCCCACCTCGCTGCCCGACGTCGCCGCCGCCATCATCAATAACGACTTTGTCCAGGACGCTGGCCTGAACTTCGAGGACGCCATTGCCCAGGACGATCCGACCGATCCTGCCGCCGTCGCGTACGTGAACGTGTTCGCCGCCCGCGCCGGCGAAGAGGGCAACGAGACGTACCAGAAGCTGATCAGCATCTACCAGGAAAACCAGGAGGTGCAGGACGCCGTCCAGGAGACCTCGGGCGGGACCGCCGAGTTCCTTCAGGTCACCCCCGATGAGCTGCAGACCACCCTCGACACCGTCGAGGAAGACACCCGCGCCCAAGGCTAACCAGCCCTCCCTGCCCTGCGGCCAGCTGGCGATCCCGGCTGGCCGCAGGGCCGTTTATCAAGGAACACCATGCCACTCATTTCCTTGCAGGGAGTTACCAAAAGCTTCCCTCCGGGCCGCCGCGGCGACGCTCCGGTGCACGCGATTGACAACGTCAGCCTCGACATCGAGGCTGGAGAGATCTACGGGATCATCGGCTACTCGGGGGCCGGGAAAAGCACCCTGGTCCGCCTGATCAACGCTCTCGAAAAGGCCAGCAGCGGCACCATCATTGTCGACGGCCAGCAGGTCACCAACGTCCCGGACCGGCAACTGCGCAAACTACGTCTCGACATCGGGATGATCTTCCAGCAGTTCAACCTGTTCAACGCCAAAACAGTCTGGAACAACGTCGCCTACCCCCTGCGCGTCGCTGGGAAGAGCCGCGACGAAATCCAGGCGCGCGTCACCGAACTCCTCGACTTTGTGGGACTGGCCGATAAGGCCTCCAACTACCCCGAACAGCTGTCCGGCGGCCAGAAACAGCGCGTCGGCATCGCCAGGGCACTCGCCACCTCGCCAAAAATCCTGCTCGCCGATGAGGCGACGTCGGCGTTGGACCCCGAGACCACCCATGAGGTGCTGCGCCTGCTACGGCGGGTCAATGAGGAGTTGGGCATCACCATAGTGGTGATCACCCACGAAATGGACGTCATCCAGACCCTCGCCACGAAGGTGGCGGTGATGGACAGCGGCCGGATCGTGGAGCAGGGCGATGTGTTCGACGTCTTCTCCAATCCGCGCGAGGCCTCATCCCAACGGTTCGTTTCCACCGTGGTCCGGGGGATCCCCTCACCCGACGAACTCGCGGTTCTCCAGGAGCGGCACACCGGCCGGATCGTCACCTTCTCCTTCCGGGACGGCGACTCCTCGCAAGCCTCGGTCTTCCTCGAGTTGGCGGCCGCCGGCGTCGAGTTCGAACTGATCTACGGCGGCATCAACGACATTCGGGGCCGCGCATTCGGCCATCTCACCCTCGCACTCACCGGGCCCGACGGCGCGGTCGACGCTGCGCTGACCGGGCTGTCCGGTCGCATCACTGTGAAGGAGCTCAGCTGATGGATTCCCTCATTGACCTCACCCCGGAGCTGTGGGTCGCCACTTACGAGACCCTCTACATTGTCGGGTTCAGCCTGTTCTTTGGCGGCCTCGGCGGACTGCTGCTCGGCATCGGGCTTTACACCACCCGAGCCGGCAGTATCCTCGGCAACAGCGCCGTGTTCAGCACCCTGAATATCATCGTGAACATCTTCAGGCCCATCCCGTTCATCATCTTCCTCGCCGCGGCACAACCACTGGCCAGGGCGGTCACCGGAACCGGAATCGGCAACAGCGCCATCATCTTCACCCTGTCGCTGGCCGCCGCATTCGGGATCAGCCGCATCGTTGAACAGAACCTCCTGACTGTCCAACCGGGCGTGATCGAGGCGGCGCGATCCGTCGGGGCCGGGCGCCTCCGCATCATCCTGACCATCCTTATCCCCGAAGCCCTCGGCCCGCTGATCCTCGGGTACACGTTCATCTTCGTGGCGCTGGTCGACATGTCAGCGGTTGCCGGGTACGTGGGCGGCGGCGGGTTGGGCAACTTCGCCATCCAATACGGTTACCGGCAGTTCAACCCCTGGGTCACCTGGGCAGCGGTGATCGTGATCATCCTGTTGGTGCAGGCGGTGCAGCTGCTCGGCAACGTACTCGCCCGGAAGGCGCTCAGACGGTAGCTTTCAGGCCGGCGGCGGGTCTCGAACGTGGTGATCCCCGACGCCAGCAGCGCCAGCGGCAACACCACGGCGACAATTCGCCCCCGGAGCAATCCCACGGAGCGAAACGAAGAAAAGGACCCTGCAACAGTCTGAAAGGCTATTGGAGGACGAGGTCACGGTGAGCGCGAGCGTGTCAATCAAACCGGTGCTGGCGTCCTCGTCCAGGAAACCTGGATCTAATATTCGCCCGATATTGCCATTCTGGTTAGCACCGATTGAATGTGTGTGCCGAAGTTTGGTGCCCCAGCATCGACTAACGCAGCGACAAGTGTTTTCGAGCCATCACGACAACCCCAATATTGGGACTGCATCCTTAGGGCGGCTAGCACGGCGTCTGACCGACGCTCCATAATGAGACAGAGCATGTCATCGGCCACATAGGTTTCGAATTCAAATAGATCCGCGTAAGGAAAGAAATCTTCATAGTTGTTGGTGACCAGGTAATCGACGCACCCATGATCTGCAGCAGCTAACGCATGCGCATCAAACTTATCTTTGCCCTCGACGAGAGTCGGGTCGATATCGTAGCCTCGGATCACTGCTTCGGGAAACGCGTCGGTCAACTTCTTGCGCCAAAGTCCGATGTCCTGATCGGAGGCGGCGGGGTTTCTACGTCGGCGATTGTAGAGCCACTCAGCTAATACGTCCTCGCTCCATCGCAACCCGATGCCTTCGGGGCCGGAATTTAGAGCAATCAGAGCGAACCAGTCTCTAAGAGTTCGCGAATAGAGGATGTTCGCGTCAAGGAAGATAAGCGTGGCCCCCGGCTGCATAAGGGCTAGCCTATGCAGTTCCGGGGGCCGTGGCTATGGTCAGAACTAATCTTTGTCGAATCCCAACGAATCTTCGAATTCCAGTAGATCTCCGAAGGACTTTCTCTGATCAGCAAGGCGCGACTCGGCCAGTGAACGAAGATCGGACCGGTTAAAACGGGTATGTGACCCCACCTTATGAGAAGCGATCTGCCCAGAGGCAGCGAGTTTCAACAGGGTAGGGCGCGAGATGCCCAGCATCTTCGCTGCTTCCACACTGGTGAGGGCCTTTGGGAATTGGGTAATACCGAAGGGCTGGCCAGCAGCGGCCAAACGCACCACAGTCTGAAGCAGGTCACTGAGTCCATCGGGCACGACAATTGCCTCCCCGGAAGAAGATTCGATCTTAATCTGAAGGTCGCCAGGATCCACTTCGTCAAAGCGGCGCGATACCTCTTTTGCTTCCTCGCTCTGCGAGGTGGTCACATCGATAGTTCGAACATTTTGGATGGCTGTTAGAGCCGCCATGACAACATCTCCTCTTTTTACTTGCACTTATTATCTGACATATCTGAAATAAGTGCAATCTGGCAACGGCGGTCAGATCGTTGACCGCGAGCGGTGAACGCCGGTGATCCGACCCGCATGGTCAAGATTGCCTGCTGCATCGATCAAGGGCTGTTGTCACCCTGACGCGTTTGCCGAGCCGATCTTTCCCGATTCGACGCCGATGGTGACCCAGTAGGCCAGTTCCGCTTCGTCGTCGAGCTGGTCGCGTGACACTGTCAGCCATCCGCGCCCCATGGGCTTTTCTTTGCCCATGAGCGCTGGCACTGCGCCGCGGCGAAGCAGGTTGTCATACTCCTCTGGGTTTGCGCGTACCAGTAGGTCACCGGAGCGATCGGCGGCAACAGCCATGCGGTCATTCACCATGAACGAGACGCCGCCGAACATCCGTATTTCCCGCACATTCGAATAGGAGGCGAAGATGTCCCGGAGGCGCCCGGAAAGGTACTCGCGAGCTGAAGCCCTGGTGGTCACGGTCGCCCCTTTGGTTACTGATGCCCTTTGAATATGAGACGAGGGGCAAAATCTGTCAAGCGTTTGGGGGCTGCGGCGCCAACGGGGCACCTGACGACGGCGACGGTTCAGCTGAGTGCGTTCGTTGCCCGCACCAGGGTCGCTGCAGTTAACTGCGGGTACTGAATGATCCCGCCGGGCGCCCCGAAGAGTCTGCGTCTGTCTCCGGAATTGGTGGTGCGCGTCAGCGCTTAGACGGTGGGGAAGAATAAGGTACATGTGCACACGATTAGGGGTTGCCGGCAGTAACCAGCGGACGGTTGGCGGGGGAACATGAGTCTGGTCTATCTTGGCGCGCTTCTCTTCTCGCTCGGTGGTTCGGTGCTCCTGGATTGGAGATTTCGCCTCACGTTCTGGCGGGACGCCCGCAAAGCCTTCTGGACCATGACCCTCGGGATTGTCTTTTTCATCATCTGGGACCTCTTCGGTATCGCGCTCGGGATCTTCTTTCGCGGCGTTACCGACCTCATGACGGGAATTCTTCTCGCCCCCGAGCTGCCCCTTGAGGAACCGTTCTTCCTCGCGCTGCTGTGCTACACCACCCTCAATGTGCTGGGCGCGGTCGCCGTCCGGGAGCGAAAGGCGGCGGCGTGACATATCTAATCCTCAACATCATCTTCCTCATCCCAATTCTGGCGATTGCAGCCTGGGCCTATTGGACGCGGAGCCAGCTGCTTCCCAGCCGGCGGGCAATCGGAATCACTCTGATCGTGCTGCTGCTGGCAACTGCGGTGTTCGACAACGTGTTGATCGCCGCTGGCATTGTGGACTACAACCCTGACCTCATTCTCGGCATCCGGCTGGCGCTGGCCCCCATCGAGGACTTCGCTTACACCGTCGGAGCTTGCATCCTGTTGCCGTCGCTGTGGGCACTTGTTCCGGGCCGGGCACCCAACCAGGAGTCCAGCTCCAGCCCGGCACCCCACCCCGGCGAGAGTGGCGGAGGCTAGAAGCAGCAAGCCATTGACAGCAGATTTCCGCCCTACTAACGTCTCCATCACAAGTCCATACCTTTGATCGCTCTCGCCACTTTGTGCCAGCCCTGCGGCTGACTCGAAGTGGCTTCCCTATTTCAAAGTTTCCCTCTTCGTTGTACGAGGAGTGCCATGAGCAGTGTTGGTTTGTTGTACGTCGGCGCGGTTCTCTTCATGAATGGCCTGATGTTGATTGGGCTGGTCCCGGGCAAGTCCGCGGCCATCCTCAACTTCTTCGTCGGGGTCATGCAGGTAGTCTTCCCGACCATCATCCTCATTCAGTCCAACAACGATCTGGCGATCATCTTCGGTGCGGCAGGGCTGTATCTGTTCGGGTTCACTTATCTCTATGTCGGGATAATCCAGATGACCGGGATCAGCGGCGAAGGCTTGGGGTGGTTCTCCGTCTTTGTTGCAGCCTGCGCCGTGGTGATCGGCATCCTCCAGTTCACCCTGGTGGGCGACCCCGTGTTCGGGGTGATCTGGTTGACGTGGGCCGTCCTCTGGTTCCTCTTCTTCCTCCTGCTTGGCTTGGGGCGGGATTCCCTGACCTTCACCACGGGCTGGTTCACCATCTTCGTCGCGCACATCACCGGGACCATTCCCGCGTTCTTTCTCCTGACCGGCAGGTACGAGACAAATGACGGGTACGCCGTCCTGGTAGCAATTGCTGCCGCAGCCGCTCTGGGCGCAGCCTTCTTCCTGGGGCGCCGAGGCATCCCGCGGGGCAAAGCATCGCAGGAAAACCAAGCCGTGGCGCCTGCGTAGGAAACAACCCACAGAAAGGACAGCCTGACCGATGCCGATCTACGAATACCGGTGCCCCGAATGCAGCATCTTCGAGGTCATCAGCCCGATGAGCGCGGCCTCCGATCAGCAATCCTGTCCTACCTGTGGGGGCGCGTCCCGACGGAAGATGAGCGCGCCCAACCTGTCCAAGGCTGGCTCGTCGGCCTTCCAGCTCATTGATTCATCGGAACGCAGCGCCTCAGAACCGGCGGTGGTCAGCGGAGCGTTGCCGTCCAGGTCCAAACGCAAGAGCCAGCCCTACACGACCAATCCACTTCACAGTAAGCTGCCGCGTCCCTGACCCACGGTGTGCGGCCAACCCAGAGGAGATGAAATGCCCGACGTCATATTTCCACTCGACTCCGCCAAGAAGTTCGAGGATCAGGAAAAGATTGGCCACAACCGGTGGCACCCGGAGATCCCCCCGGTGGCGACCGTCAAACCGGGTGACTCCTTCAGGGTCCACTGCCGAGAGTGGTTCGACGGCGCGATCGTCAACGATGACTCCGCCGACGACATCCTCAACGCACCCCTGATGACTGTCCACAAGCTCAGCGGCCCCTTCGCCGTCGAAGGCGTAAAGCCCGGCGACCTCCTGGTCGTCGACATTCTCGACGTCGGACCGATCCCGCAGGAAGACTCCGGTCCGTTGGCTGGGCAGGGCTGGGGGTACACCGGCATCTTCTCGCGGAACAACGGCGGCGGCTTTCTCACCGAGCAGTTTCCCGACGCCTATAAGGCGATCTGGGACTTCTCCGGCCAGGTGGCCACCTCACGGCACGTACCCGAGGTCTCCTATGTGGGGCTGATCCACCCGGGCCTGATGGGAACCGCTCCATCCGCCGAGCTCCTTGCCAAGTGGAACAAGCGCGAGGGTGACCTGATCGCCACCGATCCCAACCGGGTACCGCCGTTGGCCCTCCCGCCCGAGCCGCAATTCGCGGTGCTCGGTGGCCTTCCGGTGTCGGAGTTTGATCGGGTTGCGGGGGAGGCTGCGCGCACAGCGCCGCCCCGGGAAAACGGCGGCAATCAGGACATCAAGAATCTGTCGAAGGGGACCAGGATCTTTTACCCTGTATTCGTGGACGGGGCGAACCTGTCATTGGGAGATCTCCACTTCTCCCAGGGCGACGGCGAAATCACCTTCTGCGGTGCCATCGAGATGGGCGGTTTCATCGACCTCCGGGTCGATGTCATCAAGGGCGGAATGGAAACCTACGGGGTGAGCGAGAACGCCATTTTCATGCCGGGCATCGTCGACCCCCGCTACAACGAATGGATTGCGTTCTCCGGCACCTCGGTAACCCTGGATGGGAAGCAGCACTATCTCGACTCCCATCTGTCCTATCAGCGGGCCTGCCTGCACGCCATCGACTACCTCACCAAGTTCGGCTACAGCCCGGAGCAGGCCTACCTGCTGCTGGGGTCGGCGCCGATTGAGGGCAGGCTGTCCGGTGTGGTGGATATCCCCAACTCCTGCTCAACGGTGTACCTCCCGACGTCGATCTTCCACTTCGATGTCCGCCCCTCGGCCTCCGGTCCACATCAAATTGATCCCGGGATGGGGGCACCGAAGTCGCACAACGTGTAACTCAACGTCCGCAGACTGCCGGTGCCAGTGGGCGGGGACGCCACTGGTGCCGGTATTACGGGCCCTGCGTTGGTCGGCAGTAGGCCATCCGCGACAAACCTTAGGTGCGGATGACTCGTTGTTTCCTCGCAGCGGAAATAGCTGCTGTGCGGTTGTCGACGCCTAGCTTCTCGTAAATGTGGACGAGGTGGGTTTTGACCGTGGCTTCACTGATGAAGAGGTCTTTGGCAATTTGACGGTTCGTCATTCCGGTCGCGAGGAGACCAAGGATTTGCACCTCCCGGCTGCTCAACGAGGGTGCGGGATTTTGGATCCGCCCCATCAGCCGGGCTGCCACTTGAGGGGCGAGCGCGGTCTGGCCTGCCGCGGCGGATTGCACGGCCTGGCGGATTTGTTCCGGCGGCGCGTCCTTCAGCATGTATCCGCTGGCCCCGGCCTCGACCGCGGCCATGATGTCGGCATCCGAATCGTACGTCGTCAGAATGAGCACGGGTGGTGCGGAATCGAGCTTCCTGATTTCCCGGGTAGCCGATACACCATCCATTCCAGCGCCCATCTGCAGGTCCATGAGAACAACATCCACCGGCTCGGCCAGACTCGTCGCCCGGCTGAGGGCAGACAACGCTTCGGCCCCGTCGGAGGCCTCCGCAACCACCGTGATGCCTTCGAAATCGCTGAGCATGGCTCTTAGCCCGGCACGAACCACTGGGTGATCATCGACGAGGAGAACCCTGATCTCAGGCATGGGATTCTTCGTTGTCGAAAGGGGCCAGGGGAAGACGGATAGCGACAACTGTCCCTTCACCAACGGTTGACTCAATGTCCACCACCCCACCCATGGAGGTGACCCGTTGGCGCACAGATTGCAAGCCGAATCCTGTGCCGTCGGACCGAAGCGGCGGATCTGAGAGGGTAGCCGGGGCATCGAATCCGGTGCCGTTGTCGTAAACATCCAGGGTGACATCCGGTCCGAGGAACCCGAGCGTCACGACGGCGGTGCTGGCCTGGGCGTGCTGATCAACGTTGGAAAGGGTGGATTGGGCGGCTCGCAGGAGGGCGACTTCATACGGTGGGGGCAACTGGACAGGTTCGCCGTCGAGCTCAAACCGGCACCTCAGGGATGAACCGTGCGCTGCGGCCTGACGTTCGGCCGTGGCGCAGATTCGGCGTAGCCGGGTCACGAGTGAGTCGGCGTTGGCATTGTTGGAGCTCAGGCCGCGGACAAAACGTCGTGCTTCGTCGAGGTTCTCTGAGGCCGTCACCTGAATGGTGCGAATTCTTTCCTTCGTGAGCGCGGTTGACCCGGCCTCGAGCGACGCTTCAGCGGCGCGGGAAATCAGAACAATACTGGAGAGCCCTTGCGCCAGGGTGTCGTGAATTTCCCGAGCCAGACGCTCACGTTCAGCGAGGACCCCCGATTCATGTTGGGTTCGGGCAAGGGCCGCTCTGGTGTTGCGTAGTTCATCCAGTGCTCGGCGCTGGTTGACTCCCTCGGAGTAGAGGCTTTCGTAGACCATCGCCATGACCACGGCAAAGACGGCACCAAGCCCGGGCCCGATAATCATTGCCGCATGCAGTTCACCACTGTGGTTCCATTGGGCCGCCGACACCGCACCGGTCATCAGGAGGACGGCAACAATCGCGTGCCTGGTATGAAGCAGATGAAGGTGAAGAAAAAACAGGGGAAAAGCGAGCCACGAAAAGTCTGCGCTGAGCACTAGAAGGACCAGCCAGAGCAAGGTCACACTGGCCAGCCAGATCTTGCTGTAGCGGCGAGGTTCCAACCTCCAGGGCGGTATCTCTCCGTCAGCCGCGCGCTTCTCGGCCAGTGTCCCGGCGAGGTAAAGCGCACCCAGAACGGCAGAAATCATGATGACCATCCAGCTGGCCGCCCGCTGGGGTGTGGCCACTGTGCTGACGGTGCCGACAACGAGGAGTGTTGCGAAACCCAGATGAAGGCTCACCCGCAGCACTTTCAGTACTGCTGCTCCGGTGTGAACCTCGGGCACCGGAGTAGTAGGAGCGGTCATGTGTCCAGCTTATCGGGGCGGTATCCGGCGGGCATCAACCAAACGATTGATCGCTGGGTCATCCCCTCCATGTCAGCCAATCAACCGTGATCACGATGTGCCGGCAGGCAGTTCACCTCAGAGTGGATATAGGCCCTTAGAGGCTACCGACCTACCAGCTCACCTGCACCGAAAGAGGAACAAAGCATGTTTTTAGCACTACGAGATATTCGTTTCGCCAAGGGACGTTTTGCCCTGATGGGATCCGTAGTTGCGCTGATCACTCTCCTCCTGGTCATGTTGTCCGGTCTGACCGCCGGGCTGGCAAATCAATCGACGTCTGGGATCGAGCATCTCGACGCTACAACCATCGCGTTCGGCGCTCCCGACGGCGATGAGCCGAAAGCTTCCTACACGGAATCCCAGGTGAGCGCCGATCAGCTCCGCGTCTGGCAACAGGCTGACGGAGTCCTGAAGGCGGAAGCCTTGGGCATCAGTCAGGTTCGGATCCAATCCGGGGGGACTTCCAACGCCGCGGTTTTTGGGGCCGTCCCGGATGGTGCGCTTGCACCGGGCCAACTGCGCGCCGGTAGCGTGGTTGTCAGCCGGCAGCTATCCACCGACCTGTCGCTCGCTGTCGGGGATACCGCCAGGATCAACGGCACCGATCTCCAGGTGGCAGCCATCATCGACGATCAGTGGTACAGTCACACCCCGGTAGTTTGGACAACCCTGACGGATTGGCAGAACCTCTCGCGAGTCTCTGACCCGAATGTCATCGGAACGGTCATCGCCGCCACTTACGACGACGCCGCGGGCCAACTGCCAGACATTGACGGTGCGGCCCGAACCACCAGTACGACGACGACGGAGAGCTTCGGCGCCCTGGCCTCCTTCGGATCGGAAAACGGATCACTGAAGATGATGCAGGGTTTCCTCTACGGGATTTCGGCTTTGGTGATTGTCGCCTTTCTCACCGTGTGGACAGTCCAGCGCACCCGCGACATCGCTGTTCTCAAGGCCTTGGGTGGCTCCAACAAATACATCCTCGGTGACGCGATGACCCAGGCAGCGATTGTCCTGGTTGCGGGCGCCAGCCTCGGAGGGGTCTTGGGGTTGGGTGGCGGATTCATCGCCGTCCAGGCCGCACCCTTCACGATCTCACCAGCCACCACTCTCGTCCCGATCGTCGGCATCGTTGTGCTGGGTTTGGTCGGATCAGTGCTGGCGGTCCGCCGCGTCACCAGGATCGACCCGCTGATCGCCCTCGGCGGCAACTAAAACCATCGATAGCCTTTCACCGAGCAAAGAGGGACACCCAATGTACGCAAACAACACACCCGCCCTGAATCTGGTCAACGTGACCCTTGAATACCCCGATGGCGACTCGGGCACCCTCAAGGCCCTGGACAACGTCAACTTTGCAGTCGCCGCCGGAACGATTACCTCACTGGTCGGACCGTCGGGCTCCGGTAAATCCAGTCTGCTGGCGGTCGCGGCGACCCTTGTCCGCGCAACTAGCGGGCACCTCGCTATCAACGGAATCGACGCCACTGCGCTGACCGATCAGGACCGAACAACACTGCGCCGCGAGGAGGTGGGCATCATCTTTCAACAGCCCAACCTTCTGGCATCGCTCACGGCCATGGAGCAGCTCATCATCGGAGAACACCTGCGTGGCACCGCGCCTCGAGTCGCCCGCCCCCGGGCAATGGAAATGCTCGACGTTGTTGGCCTGTCCGATGCTGCCAGCCGCCGCCCACATCAGCTATCCGGTGGGCAGCGTCAGCGCGTCAACATTGCCCGGGCTCTGATGGGAGAACCATCAGTGCTGCTAGTCGATGAACCCACGGCGGCCCTGGACCATGAGCGATCCGATTCGATCATCCGGTTGTTGTGCAGCATCACCCGCGAATTCCGGGTGGCAACCGTCATGGTCACCCACGACACCGAATTCGTTCCCCTCACCGATGCTGTAGCCACCATGCGTGATGGCAGGCTCTCCGCATCCGAACTCATCGCCTCCTAGAGACTACGTACGCGAGGGTGGCGCTGTTGACTAGGCGAGCTGATTGAAACGGATGAGGTTGCCAGCGGGATCGCGGAGGGCGCAGTCGCGTGCGCTGACTGTGGATTTACCGGCTGCCATCGGCAGGGGTAACAGTTCCGGCGGTGTCACCGCCGTCGATGACGAACTCGGCTCCTGTCACGAAGGACGATTCGTCGGACGCTAGGTAGAGGACAAGGTTGGCCACTTCTCCTGGGTGGCCCACCCGGCCGAGTGCGACCCGGCTCATGTCGATGGGCACGTTTTCGGTCATGGGGGTGGAAATGACACCCGGATGAATGGAGTTGACTCTGATTCCGTAGCGCCCCAGATCAAGTGCGGCGCTCTTGGTAAGCCCGCGCACACCGAACTTCGAGGCAGTGTAGGCCGAGATCGCCTCATAGCCCCGGATCCCGGCTATCGACGAGATGTTCACTATCGAAGCGCCCCTGGACCGCTTGAGTGCTGCGATTGAGGATTTGATCCCGATGAACGTACCCGTCAGATTAATACCGATAACCCGGTCCCACTGCTCCAGCGTGTAGTCCTCGATGGGTGCGAAATCCACAACGCCGGCATTGTTGATCACCACATCCAAAGCACCGAACATCTCAACGGCAGCGCCGACTGCTGCTTCCCAGTCCTGAGGGTTGGTCACATCCAGATGCACGTAGTGAACCCCGGAGCCTATCCGTTCCGCGGTCTGCTGGCCTTCCGCGTCGAGGACGTCCCCGATGACAACCTTGGCTCCTTCGCCATGTAAACGGGCAGCCACTGCGGCTCCGATGCCGCGCGCACCCCCACTGATCAGTGCCACTTTGTCGATGACGCGGTCCATGTCACGTTCCTCTCGGTTAGTCAGGTGGTTGTCGGCGTCGGTGAAGTTGCCGACGTCGCGCACGGCATAGGCGGTGCGGGTTTCCCCGGTCAGCCGCGGCTGATGGGGACCTTCTTCGGTGCGGGGGCCTCAGCGGGTTCTTTCGGTACCGGTAGGCGTACCTCGAGTACTCCGTTGACGTACTGGGCCTTGATGTCTTCTTCCTTGACCCCGGCGGGAAGCGGGACAGTGCGGCTAAAGGAGCCGTAGCGGAACTCGGAGTGATAATCGTCCCCGTCTTTGTGTTCCTCATGTTCCCTCCGTTCGGCACGGATGTTCAGGAACCCCTCGTTCAGGGTGATTTCGATGTCCTTATCGGGATCGACGCCGGGTACTTCTGCCTTGACTACCAGATGGTCGCCGTCAACATATTCCTCTACGCGGATCGGCGACGCACCCCGTTTGGTATCAAACAGGCGGTCCATTGAATTGAGCAGGTCCAACGGGGACCACCTCGACAGATCAGACATGCCAAGTCCTCCAGAGCTAGGGAAACGCGACGGTCCCCGCAGGGACCTATGGTCCTCCCAGTAAAGACCCGCCCAAAAAGCCTCGACAGGGACTAAAGCCCTGACCTTCGGCCTTCGGGGAGCGGCTAGACCTGCCGGATGGAGGCGCGCACGATGACGGGCATCTCCACGAGATGCTCGCCGTGAGGAGCCGTCCCGTCCAACAGTAGTTCGACGGCACGGGCGCCCATTCCCTCGTGCGGAAGGGCGATCGTTGTCAGCCCGGGACGAAGGTACGAGGCAATTTCGTCGTTATCGAACGAGACGATCGAGACGTCGTCGGGCACCCGGAGCCCACGCTCCGTCAGCGCTTGATAGGCGCCGAAGGCGAGGGGGTCGTTGAGGCACAGCAGCGCTCGCGGGAGTAAAGGTTCAGCGAGGAGCGACTCCACCGCGGTGAACCCCTGCTGGGGTGCCCATTCCCAGATCGATTCCTCCCGCTCGAAGGTCAACCCGCGGTCCTGCATTTCTGCCCGAATCCCCGCCAGACGCCGTGCGACGGTGGTCGACCGGAAGACATCCCGCTCGATCTCCTGGTTGTGGCCCAGGAGGACGATGCCCTCGCGGTGGCCGGCGTCGGCCAGCAGTGACACAGCCGCTCGTCCACCGCGTTTCTCATCGGGCAGGACCGACGTCGAGTGGCTGTCGCTGGTGGCGTTGAGCAGTACCAGGCGAGTGTTATCCGGGAGGACGGGAGCCACCACTTCCCGGGAACGCATGGTCGCGAAGACGATGCCGTCCACCTGCCGGTCCAGCAGCGCGGCAATGGCTTCTGTCTCGCGGGCTGGGTCACCGCCGGTCTCGGCCAGCAGGATGACGTGCTCCGCCTGTTCGGCGGCGGCCAGCGCTCCCTTGATTAAACCGCTGGCGAAACGCGTGGATGCGACGGTGTCGGAGATGAACCCGATCGTTTGGGTCTTATCCACCCGGAGGCTGCGGGCCGCCACATTCGGCCGGTACCCCAACTCCGCGGCGGCGCGGTGGACGCGGTCGTGGGCGTCGTTGGACAGCCTGGTGTCCGGGCGGCCATTGAGAATCATGGACGCGGCAGACGAGGACAGACCAGCCCGACGTGCGACGTCGGCAAGGGTCACACGCCTGGTTGTCATTAGTTCCTCCTGCTCGATGCTAGCTCTCCATAACGACTTGGCAAACCACTTGCGTAATCGCCGAATAGGCTCCAAGCTGGGTGCTGAATTGATTTAGCATTTATCACTGTGGATCTCCTGAAGAGAATCGTCGACGAAGGAGTCACCTATGAATTCACCACGACGGCGCTCTGGCCGCCGTCGAGCCGTTGCCGTAGTAGCTTTCATGGCCGCCGCCTTCCAGCGCCAGTTTGTCCGTGCGCTGCTTCAGGGTGCCGTCAAGGGCTGACGCCGCTTCACTTCCCGCTTCAACCAAGGATCATCACCATGAGCTTCACTCTCGCCGACCACTGGGTCTGGGATTTCTGGCACGCCGACGACGGCGACACGCACCACCTCTTCTACCTCCATGCCCCGAAGTCGCTGGGGGATCCCAATCTCCGGCACCGGAACGCCCGCGTGGGGCACGCCACCTCGACGGACCTGACGACTTGGGAGGACCACGGAGTGGTGCTTGAGCCGGGGGAGTCCGGCTCCTTTGATGGCAGCGCCACCTGGACCGGCAGCGTTGTCCGCGGTGACGACGGGGTGTGGAACATGTTCTACACCGGTTCACGCTTCCTGTCCCCGCACGCGGTGACGAACGTGGAAACGGTTGGGCGGGCTCTCTCTTCCGATCTTTCGTCCTGGATTAAGCAGACCGACCCCATCTCGGCGGACCCGCGCTGGTATGAGACTCTCACCGATGCCACCTGGCATGAGGAGACATGGCGCGATCCGTGGATTCACCGCGATGCCACCGGCCTGTGGCACATGCTCCTCACCGCACGATCGCGATCGGGCGTTGGGCGGGACCGGGGCGTCATCGGTCACGCGACGTCAACCGATCTCGAGCAATGGACTACCCAGCCGCCGCTGAGTCAACCCGGTGCAGGGTTCGCCCACATCGAAGTGGTCCAGCTGGTGACCATCGAGGACAGGCCAGTGCTTCTCTTCTCCTGCGATACCGATCACCTGACCGGAGCGCGCGAGGCGGACGGAGTGCAGGGCGGCATCTGGGCGCTGCCGCTCGATTCGGATTCCCTGAAGCGTCCTCTCGCTACCGCTTCAGCGGTTCAGCTGACCCACGATGAGCTCTACGCTGGCCGCGCGGTGCAAACCCGATCGGGGGAGTGGGTGCTCCTGGCGTTCGAGAACGTTGATAGGGATGGAACCTTCATTAGCGGTATCTCGGATCCTTTACCCTTGTCCTGGGCGACGGATGGATCACTTTCAGTTTCAATTGCACGAGCAAAGGTCAGCGCGTGAGCGAAAAGCACGGTATTCATGGCTCAGTCGATGGGCGCTTCGCCTCGGTGCGGGACGCCTTTGCAGCCGCCTTCGAGGGCAAGCCCCGGATGGGCGCGGCCCTGGCGGTCCACCACCAGGGAGAACTGGTGGTTGACCTGTGGGGCGGAGTGGCTGACGCCCGCGATTCCACACCCTGGACCAGCGAAACTTCGACGGTCGTCTTCTCCTGCACCAAGGGGATCATGTCGATCCTCATCGCCCGCCTCGTTGAAGCCGGTCGGTTGGACTATGACAATCCGATCACCGACATCTGGCCGGAGTTCGGCGCCCACGGCAAAGACAAGGTCACCATTGGTGATGCGCTATCCCACCGCGCGGGAGTATCGGCACCCCGACGGTCAGTAACCCTTGAGGAAGCGCTCGACTGGGACACCATGACTGGCTTGATTGCTGGACAGGAACCCCTGTGGGCGCCCGGTTTCGGGTACGGGTACCACGCGTTGACGCACGGCTGGATCACGGGCGAGATTATCCGCCGTGTCACCGGCAAGATGCCGGGTGAGTACCTGGCTGACACCCTCACGGGACCACTGGGCGCCGACCTGCGGGTGGGCGTCCCTGCCAACGAGCAGGCCAACGTTGCCCACCTGGAGGCAGGTGAAAGTCTCCGCGAGTTGGTCCAAATGCAGATTGCTGCCGCCGAGCCCGGAGTCATTGACTGGTCCATCCATGCGATGACGCTGGGGGAGGCCTTCCCTCAGGAACTGGTCAGCCCGAACTCCGGTTTCAACCGGTCCGACGTCCGGGCTGGTTTGTTTCCCGGAGCTGGCGGCATCGCGACCGCTCGAGGGCTGTCGGCTGCCTGGTCATCGGTTATCCATGACACAGCCACAACCCGTCGCCTCGACCCGACGGTGCTCAAACTGGCCACCGAGGCACGAAGCGAAGGAGCGCCGGTGTTCCCGGCACCTGCCCCGTGGCCCCGATGGGGAGCCGGTTTTCAGCTCGACTCGGAGGCGCGGCACTACGTCTCCGCGGACGGGTTCGGTCACGACGGTGCTGGTGGTCAAGTCTCGTTTGCTGAACCGGAACTGGGTCTCAGCATCGCCTTCGTAACGAACTGGATGGAAGCTGGCGATGACCGGAGGGCCACGATAATCGTCGACGAACTCAGGAAAGCCGTCAGCTAGAGAATGCATGCTACGACTCTTGGGTAGGTATCAGGACTTCTTTCCCCAGGAAGGCAAGCCAATCTACGTATGCAAGTGTTTTCGGCGCTCCGCGGAACCAAGGGCATACGCCAAGTAAACCCTCGGCAGGCCCGTTTGATCCAGCAGCAAATTTACAATAGGTATCGTCATGCTGAATCCGTAGGATCAGGTCTCATGGAACCTCTCGCCAGCGGTCAGATAGAAGTGCAGCGCGCCCGTATTGTCGATCTGCTTCCGCTAAGTTGGAACACGTCCTTAACACTAAGCAGAGGAAAAAGTCCTCGGAATGCTTGGCAAAAGCGGCTGCAAGCCGCGATAACGCTGCCAATCCTCGTTCTCCTCTTCCTGATGTACATGCCGTCAGGGGACGTGATCACCTCGAGCTCCCGCGATGCCGTGATTCTTCTGACTGAAGCCAGAAGTACTAAGAAGACACTGCAGCGTTTCGGATCTATGGTTCTTGTTTTCCTCGCTTCACTATTCGCATTTATGATCTGGCTGTTTTCTCTCACTCTCCTGGGTGACACCATCGTGCCTTGGGTAGGGCTTCTGCCCCCTCTCTGGTTGGTGGTCGGGCTCGTGCTCTTGGCGACATCAACGGGCGGCAGCCTTTCCGCGCTAAGCCAAGCTCTGATATTGGTCCGACCGCCTGGGCCCTACTGGGTGGCGCAGGCACTTGCGTCCGCACCAGGAGCGCGGATGAGCGGGCTTGAATTTGCGAGGACCGCGATCGAGGACTTCGTTCCCGCCGCAGTCCCAGTCGTTGTAACCGCAGCGTCGGAGAGAATAGCCGTTGTCTACGAGCGGTTCGGGTTCGTACGCCAGAAGCCAGGCGGTCTGAATTTGATTGGGCGATCACCCGCCCATCATTTGTGACGCGCTGGGACACACCCGTACGCAACAGGGTTCGGGAATCTTCGGGCTAGTTTCATGCCTCCCTTGACGTAATTGAACGTTATCGGCGTTCCGTAGGACTAGAGGCAAAGTCAATCAAACCTTCAACAGTGCCATTCAGGAGGGGGAGCGTCTGGTGCATCTTCGGCAATGGGGGCAAACTCGGGTTCTTTCGCCATTGCTTCCTCATACCGGGCTCGAACAACGGGGCCGATGCGGGCCTCTGCGTCCTCCCGTGTTCCTGAATTCAAGCGCTCACGGTTGGATCGTCCATCATCACCCAACGAGATTCTTGGCGGTAGGCCATTCGGCATTTCCAAGCCCGTAAGCAGGATGGGCAGTACGACGTCGCTGACGTGGCGCCTCATTGCGTTTAGTTCCTTCGTCGGGTTAACCCAAGCAGTGAAAGGGCTGGGCCTCTCGACCATCAGTGCTGTGCTGGCATCCTGAGATGCTGGTTGACCCCACCGTACTTTCGGGCCTAGAGCGTCACCCACTCGGATTGCTTGATGATCGAGTTTTTGAGTGGCCAGTGGTGTCGCGTCGCTCGATCCGAACGTTCTGGCGACTGCAACGCGAATCGAACGATGTTTGTCGTAGTTCGAGTACGCCTGCAGGAGAAGTAGAGGGTGTGCCCGTTCGACCGCTTGACCCGTCAACCTGGCCAGAAGCTCGCCCATCGAGGGGATGCTGCTCTGCAAGTCAGCGTAATGCTGAAGCGCGCGCATCCGTTGATGCAACGGGGTTCCTTCGCCAAATGCGCTGATCTTATTCTGGACTCTCTTACGTATCCAGTTGTCGAAGGATGTGGGCGCCTGAACGATCGGCATGTTGACCAACGTCGCAGGGTAGCCCGTAAGCTCTCCGTGCTCGCGTTCGACAAGGTACCAGATGACGTTATCAATCGTCGCGCGAAGGTGGTTCACTGCCTCGCTGAAGAGCAGCGACGCTTCAGGTGGCGCCGGCCGTAGCCGAGTCACGAACAGCTGCACATACTCGCCTTGGCGGACCTGCTCGAAGTCGAGAGGTCCGTCCGACGACCACTGCGATGCCAGGTCGCCTATCCTGAAGGCGCACTCATCGGCTCGCGCTAATCGGAA
>NZ_QDAE01000029.1 GCF_003075455.1 Arthrobacter sp. Bz4 | reverse complement strand
GGAAAATTACTTGGGAGACCGCATGCCGGGCATTTGCTCCAAGCAGAGGCTTGATGGGATCTCGAAGATCCGAGCTCTGCCTGATGTTCAACAGATTTGTCATCGGGCTGTTACCTGTGGCTCTATCTTGGCCAGCCACAAACAGTCGCAATGCAGTTTCGATGACGTGCTGCATCAAGGTGTAACTCTCAATAGAAGCCATGGTTCTGCTGCTGAGAGTGTCCCCGGCCGGGACGTCCAGTGCGAACTTCTTGTCTTGGAGCACGGACTGGAACTGTCCGAAGAGTGATGCCTGATCGGAGCGGTCCCACCTAACCGAACCGGGCTCCATGTCAACAAGTGCAATTATTCCCCAGAGCCGGCGTTCGAAATACTCTGCGGGATCAACCCTGTAGTAATTCTCCTTCAGTACCTCTTCAACCGCACCTGGCGTCGCCGATAATGCTCCCGTCCTGATCTGGTGAATGCTCAAGGGACCGTTCAGTGCCATCAGGCAAAACTACCTGACCATTCGACCCAAGACTCGATGTTCGGTGCGTCTAGCTAAGGTCAATCGTGTCCGCGACCCGTAGAAGAGGGGTGAATGCCGATGATGGGACATCTCGATGTGTGGGAAGCCGAGTTCTACCCGGCGATGCGAGGCTGCTTCAGCAGGCAAGGCATGAGTGCTTTCATGCATTCTATGTAGAATCTTTTACCCATTGCATGTATGATGGCAATCATGCACATACAGAGGTTTCTTCAGCCCACCCTCATTGAACAGATTGAGACTACCCCCGTAGTCATCGTCGAGGGAGCGCGTGCCGTTGGTAAAACTTGGCTCTTGCGGGAGCTGAAGAATGCAAACTTTGTCTCGGCCAGCTTCACGATGACTGACCCCACTCAACTAGCTGCAGCCTCCGAGAACCCGTTGGCTTGGCTGAGGAGCTTACCTAGGCCTTTTGCTATCGATGAAGCTCAACTCCTGCCGGAGCTACCAGTAGCGCTCAAAGCACTCCTCGACGAAACTGACGAATCAGTGCGGTGTGTCCTGACGGGTTCTGCGGCAATCGGTCAAACCGGACTAGGTGGAACGGATCCTCTCGCTCGACGTGCATCTCGATTAACCCTCGAACCCCTCAGTGAAGCCGAGATAACAGCCGCGGAGTCAGGCCCATGGTCCGTCGTTGATCAATTGTTCGACGGAATTCCTCAAACGGGCTTGTCAGTGCCCCTACCACTCAATTGGGAGGAGCGGATTATTCGCGGAGGTCTTCCCCGATACCGAATAATGAATGCGGAACGCTCGACCGCTACTCTGCATCGCCAAATTGGGCAAGATATCAGGTCGCTCCTGACCGACGACGTAATGCCGGAGGAAAGGATGGATTCACGTATCGCTCACGACGTCCTAACTCATCTTCTGATGCATCCAGGAGGAGAGCTGAATACCACGGCCATTGCCAGGTCAATCGGCATCGACGTTCGAACAGTCAACCGCTATATAGACATTCTCGAGCGTCGGTTCCTAGTAGACGAGCTTCCCAACTTTCACAGGCCGTCAAAGAAATCGGTACGGTCAACAGCCAAGTGTTATCCCGCTGACTCAGCACTCTCCGGATCGGTGCTTTTCGCTACTGATCGGACGATGGCCGAAGCCTCTACTCGAGGTGGAATGTTGGAAGCCCACGTTGTTCAGCAAATTAAAGCTCACCTTGGCTGGGCGGAAACCACCGTAACGCTGAGTCATTGGAGGGAGAACAAGAACGGCCGCACTAGCGAAGTTGACCTCGTGCTGCAGGATGCTCGAGGGCGTCTTGTCGCGATCGAGATAAAAGCATCCGGCGTCGTCTCTTCTAGCCATTTCAGAGGCATCCGCGCGTTCAAAAACTACTACGGAGATCGGTTCCACCGAGGATTTGTAATTGGTACTGGTGAACAAGCCGTTGCCTTCGACGACGATCTGTGGGCACTGCCCTTGAATGCGCTATCCCAAATCCAGTTGTGGCATTCACCCGAAGAAGCATCCGTCCAAAGCTCTGCTGTTGTTCCTCACCCCTCGTCCGGATTTCAGGAAGTAGATACCGTGCCTGTCCTTGAAGAAGCCAAAATATTTGTCAGCTACAGCCACCAAGACCAAGAGTCAAGCACTGGCGGTGACATCCGGCAGTTCGCGACGGACGTGGTTGACGCTCTCGAAGGAATACACGGAAGGACAGTCCAACTATTTCTTGATGTCAAAGACGTTCGATGGGGTGATGACCTATGGTCGAGGCTGGATGACGAACTGCAAGCATCTACCTTCTTGGTGCCCTTTATCACCCCTCGCTATCTCAAGAGCGAAGGGTGTAGACGAGAATTTACTTCCTTTTCCGAGGCCGCACAACGGAACGGTTCGGAACAACTTCTGTTGCCATTGATTTGGATCACGCCACCGACGCTTCATTCGGAAACGCTGACTGACCCAATCGTCGAACGGTTACAGGCAACTCTCCACCTCGATGTCACCGCAGCGCGCCGCGCAGACCGCGGTTCTGCGGACTACGCGAATCTTGTCGAGGTCGTCGCTGAGAACCTTGAGAAGATCATCGTAGACCGGGAATCAACCCCTGAAGCGGCGAACGATCTCAGCGCAGATCAGCAGCCAGAGGGTGAACCAGAACCGGGGCTTGATGAATACCTTGCGAATGTCGAAGAGCTGATGCCCCAAGCCGAGCGAACGCTCTCTACGTTTCTGGAGAACTTCACGGACCTAGCAGACGAATTGCAGAATACTATCGGCAGATTCCAGGCCCAGAATCCAACACAACTACGAGCTTCAATGGTTCTAGTCGGCAACACTCTAAAAGAACCGAATGAGCGGCTCACGGTCAGTGCACGTGCCGCCATCACTACGTGGGATCATCTCATGACCAATCTGAACCGGAGCCTGAGTCTGTACTCAGACATAGGTTCGCAAGAGGCTCCCCAGGATCTAATGGAAACCCTTCGCTCCATGGCCAATCAGTTAGAGGAAATGGACACTGCCGAGCTCGAAGGCATTGCACATCAGATGCCGAAAATGTCCAGCAAACTGGTGCCTACTTCTAAGGCTCTGCTGTCTGCTGTAGGGACGATCAGATCAATGGAAGCATCCCTGCGGTCATGGCTCTCGGCCATAGAAGATTAGGAGTGAGCGGTCGCGATGCTGTGGTCGAGTCACCAAGTTTCGGGTGGCACAACGTTCGCATCTGCGGTTGGCCCTGCTCGGCGCCATGGATTCGAGCCCTCGCCAGTTCGCCAGACCTCTAATAGTGCTGTCAGCATTAGAAGGCAGAATGGTCCCATGACCAAGTTAAACCCGGAATGGGCCGTCGATGAGATCGATTCCTTTCTGAACGTGACCGAACAAGTTCCCTATGAGAACGACGGTGGTGGCGTATTCTTCATTGGTTCACGTATGCGCGGCTCTGATATAGAGGCAGCACAAGGCGCTCACGTTGTAGAGCAAATTCTGGATAGGGTCTTACCTAGCTGGGCTAGAGGCCGCCCCGTGCCCGACAGCGAATACGATTGGCTCCGCGACCAAGTTTCACGGGCCAAGGTTGCCCTGCAGCGCTCTGCGGAGCTTGCTGAGAATCTGGGCGACAACGCTCCCGACATGGATGCAGCCAATCTACATCCATGGGCGTGGGAAAACGGCCGATCATATTGGAGTACTGGCCACTTCCATCAAGCAGTGATGCAAGCGGCAATTCGAATCAACGCAGAGACTCAGGCCAAGCTGAATCGCATGGATGTCTCCGAAACAGCCTTATTCAACGAGGCATTCTCATTGGACGCTCCAAAGAAAAATGGATCCCGCCTTCGACTGATGAAGGACGACGGTGGGAAGACCTACCAGAACCTTCACCGAGGCGCCAGAGCCTTTGCCGACGGGCTCTACACGGCAATACGTAATCCAGGGATGCATCTGCCCCCACAGGAGGATGGCGGAATCGAACAGCTTGCCCTCGAACAATTGGCGGCCTTTAGCCTGCTAGCTCGCTGGATCGATCAATCAAATGTCGAAACCGTTTGAACCGCGGCCCCGCTCGGGAAGTTTCATTCACTCCCACCATATGAGGATTTGTTTATCGCTGCGGACAACGTTGGACTTTGCGGATCGGCTTAGCCTGGGGCAGCCCCGGACCTAGGCAGTCCGTTGGACGATCCGGTACACCGTGCTCCTGGCGACTTTGAAGAGTTCGGCGATTTCGGTGGTGGTGTGTTGTCCTCCCTTATATAGGGAGATGAGGTGTGCTTCTTGGGACTTGGTGAGTTTGGGTTGTTTGCCGCGGAGTCTGCCTTTGGCTTTGGCGACTTGCATGCCTTCGCGGGTGCGGGCGCGGATGAGGTCTGATTCGAATTCGGCGACCATGGCGAGGACGTTGAAGAGGAGACGGCCGACGGGGTCGGTGGGGTCGTGGACGGATCCGCCGATGCTGAGCTTGATCCCTCTCTTGGTGAGGTCTTCGATGATGTCTCGGGCATCCGGCAGCGATCGGGCGAGTCGGTCGAGTTTGGTGATGACGAGGGTGTCGCCGGCTCTGCAGGCGGCGAGGGCTTCGCGGAGTCCTGGGCGTTCGCGGTTGGTGCCGGTGAGTCCGTGGTCGACGTAGATCAGGTCTTCGGGGACATTGAGTGCGGCAAGCCCATTGCGTTGCGCGGTGAGGTCTTGTTCGTTCGTGGAGACGCGTGCGTATCCGATGATGTGTCCGGCCATGGTTCTCACTGTAGCGCTAGAGTGACCTAAGCGAGACAGTTTCACGGGCGGGGTAAACGCGAATCTGAAAACCCAGGTTTCATATGGCATTTTTATCGTCTGTGAATCGCAGCGGTAAGTGGCGTTGTTTGCGCGGAATTCAGTGGCCGATGAGGAGTGCTTCGCGGGCGGCGTCGACAACCTCGGGGGTGAGTGTGTCGAGGTTGTTGAGGGCCTGGATGCGTTGGATTTGGGTGATGAGTCGATCAACGAGGCGGAAGTTCCCGGCGGTGATGCGGACGATGGTCGCGATCGCGGTGGTTTGTGCGAGGGGGTCGGTTGTTGTGGTGCTGGCGGGGAGTCGTTGGGTGAGGACGGCGGTGAGCTCCTCTGGGGTGAGTGGTCGGTATTCGTGGGCGAATCCGATGCGGCTGTAGAGCTGGGGGTAGCGGGCGAGTCTTTTCTCGATGCCGGGCATCCCGATGAGGATGACGCCCATGTGGTGGCGGTCGAAGTAGTCGCGGACTTGTTCGAGGCCAGTGGCCTTGAGCCGGTCAGCTTCATCGATGATGAGGAGTTCGGTGCGGCCACTCGATCGGGATTCGGTGTGGACGTAGGGGTCGACGACGCCGTGTTCGGCGTAGTCGACTGCGAAGGAGATCTGTTGGCAGGCTTTCGGGAAGCCGGTGTCGATTTGCCGGACGGTGGCGGCGACGGTGGGGGTGAAGAACGCTGTGCGCGCTTGGAGGACCGCGGGCGGCACGGGGCCGAGCTGGTCGGCGAACAGGGTGTGCCATTGTTCCCAGTCGTCGGCGGCTGCGTAGTGCCGGGCGGAAAGGGTTTTGCCGATGCCGGGCGGTCCCCAGCACAGCCCGATGTAGCGGTGGGTTCGGACGGCGTCGGCGAACTCGGTGAAGCGGCGGTGCTCCCTGGTACTGAGGAAAGGGGGACGGGTCGGTAGTGGTGGGGCGTCGTCGTTGACCTCGGCGAAGTCGCCGGTCAGGAAGCGGCGGCCGTCGTCATCTTTGCCGAAGAGGACTGTGTGCTTGGCGTTAGTCGGTCGCATAGAGACGCAATCTGTTCTGTCGGGGAGCTACCTCTACGGGCGGCGGCGCTGGAGTGGATTCCGCGTCGCTCGAGTCGGTCAGCCCGGTCAGGTGTGATGGATCGATCGGTGTGTAGCGGGTGTCGGTAGGGAGCGCGTCAGCGAGACTGCGGCGTTGCCGGAGTTGCTGTTTGAGCTCACGCCGGCGCGTGGCGCGGGCAGCCCGGAGCTCCTCTAGGGAGACGTGTTCGGCGGCGAGCTCGGGGGCGATAGCGCGGCAGAGGTACTCGTTGTTGAAGTAGACGCGGATCTCGCCGACATCGCGGGGGGTGAAGCGCACGGTGACATGCTCACCGACATAGGCGGCGAGGATGGGTGAGATGTATCGGGTGGAGGCGAACTGCACGCCGTCGCGCTGCACTTTCCGGGTGGCAGCTGCAGTGAGGAGGAGCAGGTCTAGGTCTTCGGGCCGGGCGGGGCTGCGCGGGATGAAACCGGAGGAGGCCCAACGGTGTGCGGGTGTGTCGCCGGTCTGGGAGTGATTGCGCTGGTTGTACTCGGTGACGATGAAGCGTTCAAGGATCCCGTCGAGTTGCTCGAGATTCAGCGACGGCGGTGAGACGGGTTTCCCGTTCGTGCCGTGGGGGATGTACCCGGGCAGGTGGGGCAGCAACTCGGTGGTGATCGTGCCGTAGAAGCGTTCGATCTTCCCGCGGCCCTGCGGGACGCCGACCTGTGAGTGGATGAGCTGAATGTGGGTGTCGAGGCACACCTGTTCGAGTCGGGCGGAGGTGAAGTCGGAGCCGTGGTCGCTGTAGAGGACATCGGGCAGACCGGACACAGGCCAGGCGGGATGCGTCTTGCGGTTCACGGCCTGATGCAGTGCCAGGGCGGTCTGCTCGGCAGTCGGGGCACCGAGGAACACGGTATAGCCGGCGACAGCACGCGAGTAGTCATCGAGTACGACGGTCAGCCACGGCCGCGCCGGGTCGCCGGCCTTGTCGAGGATCATGACGTCCAGCAGCGTGTGATCGGCCTGCCACTGCTCGTTCGGGTGGTCCGCGGTGCGACGGAAGGCCAGTTCGAACCTGTCCCGGTATGCGGCGTCCCCGTGATGGGCGAGGGTCCGCAGGCCCGGGTCGATGCCTGCGATGATCGCCCGGACGGTGGAATAGCTGGGCGCCGGGAGCCCGCGGTCGCGGGCGATGTCGGCTACCCGCCGGTGGATGAAGGCTTTGCTGGGTTCGGGCCGGCGAAGCGCCAAACCCTCGATAGTTTCCACGAGCTCTGCGGGAAGCCGCCTTCTACCGCGGTCACGCCGACGGGCTGGCCGGAGGCTGGTCGACGATGGATCGGTCCGGTACGTGCTGGCCCAATGGCTCAATGTCCGTAACGGAACCCCCGACTCCGCGGCGACACGGGTCCACGGAACGCCCTGGTCGTGCTGGCGCAGCAGGTCGATCTTGTCATGGACGCTGCGCCGCACCACGGTCGTCCGCCTCTATGCCCTGACGTCTTCGCCGAGATGGCGGTAGATCGTCCCACGCGAGACCCCGAACGTCTCCGCGATCTGCTGCACCGTGTATGTCTTCTCGTCATACATGGCCCGCGCCTGACGGATCTTCGTCGTACTCATCTTGATCCGCCCACCACCTTTACGCCCGCGAGCCCGCGCTGCAGCCAGGCCGTCCTTCGTACGCTCCACGATGAGATCGTGCTCGAACTCCGCGATCGCCGCGAGCATATGGAAAAACAACCGCCCGCCCGGAGTCGTCGTATCAATACCCTGCGAAAGCGCCTTCAACCCGACGCCCCGCTTCTCGAGCCCATCCACGACTTCCTTCAGATTCCGTACCGACCTGCCAAGTCGGTCGAGCTTCGTCACGACCAGGGTGTCACCGGCACGCAGATAGTCCAGCGCGTCATCGAGGGCTGGCCGCTTCGCAAGAACGCCGGAGGCGTGTTCGATGAAGACCTTTTTGCACCCGGCAGCTTCGAGCACATCGGTCTGACCGTCGAGATTCTGCTCCCGGGTCGACACGCGCGCATAACCAACAGCTGCCATAGCCCGAAACTGTACCGCGAACGTCGGTGACAGTACATAGGTCTCGGACACGGCCCATGGAACACGACGCACCGTTCCGAGTCCTCTTGCTGTTAAGTGTCTTATGGACGGTCGTTCGCGGACGCTGGCCGCGAATTGCTCCGTATGAGCGTAAAGATCTGGATCCGCGGCTCAGGATGAATGAATTCCTCGGTGCCTCAACAGGGACGCCCTTCGCGTGGCTCTGTGCGCAGCAGTTTCGATGGCTTCGCCACTATCCGGTGACCAGAGCTTTGAGGAGGGCGGCTGCCAGGCATAGTGCGGCCAGGGCCAAGCCCAGGATGAAGGTCTGAGGAACTACCCGTTCGCTTCGAAGATGTGCTACTACCCATCCCAGGCTGCCCAGTCGGACGACTGTGATGAGGATTGCCAGTTGCAGCGCAAACTCCGGGTCAATCCAGCCCACCAGTGCGGCGGTCATGAGAAGTGCGGGGCCGACCGCGGCTGATGCTATCGGTACTGCATGCCACGCCTCACGTTTGAGGTGCGACGTGGTTGCTTGGTCGGGTGCCGCTACCCGGATTCCGACGTGTTCGGCCAGCACGTGTGCGATGAAGGTTGAAGCGCCAGTGCCGATGATGTAGGTCAGAGCTTTGAAGGTGAGTAGGTCCTGTGGGTACAACGCGATAAGCGCAGCAAGGATCAGAATGTCCCCGTACACGAAAGCTGTGATCCTGCCCGAGGCGTCTTCCCTGCTGAGCGGCCGCTTCGAACGCAGGTGGAAAAGCTGATAGACCGAATCCCGGACAAAACGATATGTAGACCTCTTCAGGTGGTCCTGGTTCACAAACTGCTTCGCTCTCTCGTGTGTGGTGTCACGCGTGTGTCGACGCGATCGCCGAACGTCAGTGCACCGGAACCCGCCCTGCGTCGTCTGCCGTGCAGAAAGGGTTGTGGAAGACGCGATGAACGCATATCGCGTGGTCTCGCTGTTGATCTCCAGAATCCTGCCAAAGGCAGTGATGTAGAAGCGCAGCGGGTGCGACAGGTCTGAGGACAGATGAGTTAGGGCATATAGGGAGCGTAGTACGGTAGGGAGTCATCAAGGACAGGCACCAGTACGGTGAAGGAACCGCCCGCGTGAGTGACGGTCATTGGCACTACTGACCCTGCATCAGCGCCGGCTCGCTCAAAGATAAGCGGACCCGCACTCTCGAGACGAACCGAGTTCCTGCCGCGGACTAACATCCTTTCGGCTTCTCCCGCCACGGTGATCTCGAGCATAAGGTCCTTATTACCATCGTTGATGATGGTGCCCAGAACACGCCCAGGCTCCTCGGCGGACTCGCCAACAATCAGAATGTTCTGCAATCGGACGTTTCCGCTTGATTCGTGCACTCCGTTACTGGAGGAGTCTTTCATCCCTGTACCAATTGGGTTCGTGAACGAGCACCCACACAACGTCATTCCGAGCACTACAACACCGCCGATCGTTACAGCAGACTTAGCTCTTGTTCTCACCTGGGCTTGGAAGGCTCCTACACGCCGCGCTACGACCAAGGCATGATTGTGAGCTCGATTCCAAGGGCCAGGTAAAGGTGAACGCGGGTGCTGGGCCCTTGAGGTGGCGGCGGTCCATGTGCGGTCAGAACTGTTCACGCGAGCCTACTTCCAGTCAATTACTGCACCCGCTGGAGGTCTATCCCAGCCGCAGCATGCAGTCCTGTCCGCCGAAGAGTGCAGGGACTCTCGTTGCGACAACGAACTGGATATGGGGATGCTTCCCTCCATTACAATAAGTAAAGCAAACTTCACCTATTGTGGCTAGGGCCGCCGGCCAAGCTCACTCCAGGCCGTGGCCGTGGCAGTGCAGGTGCTGCGTTTCGCCTGTCTACTGTTCGTGCGTCGGACCCTGTGTTCTGAGTCGCTCCCAGCAGTACGGACGGCGACGGATCAGGCAGCGTACTGACATGAAGGTATCGTCCAGCTCGACCTTCTTAAAGGGGCTTCGTACTCGACTGCGGACCCGACGGACGTGTCGGACCCGGCGGTGATGTGTCCCTTTGTTCTGGTGGAGGCGGTGGTGTTCCTACGATGCCGCCGGCGACCATGATGACGAAACCGGCGACACCTATAGCTGGGGCGGACAGTGCTATGGAGGTGATCACGGTGAGCATCCCTACGACGATCATGATGAACGCTGCTTTGCGACGTCGTGGGGGGTGCGGGAAATTTGGGTGTTGCAGGCGCGGGGCGCGCTCAGAATCCTCGATCGCGAAACGCAGTTCGAGCTCCTCGAACCGGGAGCGTTCTTCGTCCGATAGTGCCATGACAGATTTCTCCTTACAGGTGTATTGGACCGGTCGTTGTTGGCCTCAGCATCGAGTTGGGTGAGAAGTCGACCGGTGTTGGCGGCACGAGCGGTCACTTGGTTGCCGATCGGCTGCCTTCGGCGGTTTCCGTGATCGTTTACGGCTTCGTGACATGCACGGCCAGACCTTGTGCCGGTGAGAGTTCTAGGGTGGTCCGGCCGAGCACAGCGCGGGAAGCGTGCTCGGGGAAGCTCCGGCGGGGCAGGGGTCGAAGGTGAAGATGACCAGGGAACCGAGTGCGATGATGACCGCGGTGCAGGTGTAGAGCACGGCTTTGAGCATCATGCGTGTCCGGGCGGTGTCGGTGTAGTCGTTGATGATGACGCGAAGCCCGTTGGTGCCGTGGAGCATGGCCAGCCAGAGCATGATCAGGTCGAACCATTGCCAGAAGGGGTGTGCCCATTTGCCGGCGACGAAGGCGAAGTCGATTTGGTTGATCCCGTCGCCGAGCACGAGGTTCACGAAGAGGTGCACGAAGATCAGCACGACCAGGAGGGCGCCGGACCAGCGCATGAAAAGCCATGCGATCAGCTCGAAGTTGCTTCCTGTCATCGATCGGCTGCGGGGTGCCCTGATGGGGGCCCTTGTGCCGTCGTTTCGGGGCGTGCTCATGAGGGGAGCCCCAGACCGCACACACCGAGTTCCTGCAGCATGGCCTCGACGAGTTGCCCGGCAGGGTTGCTGGCGTCGATGGTGATGAAGGACGGAAATTCTACGAGCTCCCGGTAGGCCTCGTCGAAGGCGTGGAGGTGCTCGAGGGTCTCGGTGTCCGCGGCCCGCCGTCGGATCCTGCTGTAGGCGATGTCGGGTGGCACGTCGAAGTAGAAGACGATGTCGGGGGTAGGCAGGGCCTTGGACAGGAAGGGCAGGAACCAGCCTGATTTCAGGCCCCTCGCTTGCCTCAATGCCGCCTGGCAGTACAGGTATCGGTCCATGATGACGACCCTGCTACCTGGCCGGGCGCGCAGGTGAGAGATGAGCACGTTAATGCAGCGGATACTCGTCTCGACAGTATCGAGCAGGCGCACCGGGGGCTTGATTTTCCGCCTACCACACCAGGCCGTGATGCTCCGCCGCCCAGAACTGTTCTTGGTGAAGACCGCAGGATACTCGGCCGCGCTAAGCTGCTGCGCGAGCATCTGCCCGGCCGTCGTCTTGCCCGCCCCGTCGATTCCGGTCAGAACGATGATCATGGTCCGCCACCGCCGCGCGGGTAGCGGAAGAGCGTAGGGACGGTAGAAACCAAAGCATTGATGCGCTGTTCCATGACCTGCAATGCGGCGTCCGCAGCGGTGTCAACAGTCTCGTCGATGCTCTCAGCGTTGCCCTGGCCTGCTTCACCCAGCCCTGATTCTCGTTCTGGTGATCGGTGATCAGACTGGAACAGGCGGCCCCCGTCGATCATGGCCTCTTTCCAATCCTCGTGTCCGCCGCTTCCTGCCCCTCGGAGACAAGGATCTCCCGACGATGCATGGCATTGCGGTGAGGTCGGGCCAGGACACCGGCCGGCAGTGACCTGATGCTGGTGGGGGTACGGGTGGGCGCTCTCACGTTCTGTCCTTCCGTGTCGTTGTAGCGGTTGATCCGAAGATCGATAGGAGTGCGTCGACTTCCTGATGAGCGATCGCTGGGTGGCGAAAGTGCTGGTGCGCGTTGATGACATAGCGTGTGCGCCGTCCTTCCTTGATGCGCTGCAGGTATCCCGTGTCCTCCAGGTCCTTCAGGATGTGCAAGGTGGCCCTGCCGGTGATCCCGACCCGTGCGGCTATGTCATCGACCAGGGCGCTCGGGTCCCCAGCGACCACGATGAGGACATGCCCGTGGTTCGTCAGGAAAGTCCACGAATGGGCGTGGGCACCTCGTTGCTCTGGTGGCGTCATTAACGGTTGCTCTTCTGCTGGTGTCGGCCTCGCGCGCGCCAGAGGTACTGCGCCGCTTCTGATCTCAGAGCTATTCGTCACTGTCCTCGTCCTGCCCGTCGTCTTGTCCGTCGTCTTGTCCGTCGGGGCTGCCGTCTTGGTTTTCGGCGTCTTCCTGCTCCTCGACTCCCGGTCCTTGCGGCACTTGCGTGTCGTCGCATCCGGTGATCAGCAACGCCCCTGTAAGGAGGAGCCCGGACCCGAGGAGGGCTGTTCTGCGGTGTTTCATGAGGAGTTTCCTTCTGGTCGTAGCCCGGGGTCCTAATAGCGTGTATCGGCTGGCGATTGAGTGAAGATCGCCAGGAGCGCACCGATCTCCTTGTGCGAGGTCGCCGGGTGGCGGAAGTGCTTGTGTGGGTCGATGGTGTAGCGGGTGCGCCGTCCCTCCCGCATCCGGTACAGGTACCCGGTGTCCTCCAGATCCTTCAGGATCTGCAGTGTCTTGCGTGGGCTGATGCCGACCGTGGCGGCGATGTTCTCGACCAGGGGGTGCGGGTCCGTCGCGACGACCAGCAACACATGCCCGTGCTGGGTGAGAAACGTCCACGGGTGTCGTCGGGCGGTGCGGCGGCTGGTGTACAGGTCGACTGGTGTGGTGGGTCGATTGGTGGGCGCTGATGGCATTGTGATTCCTTTCCTGGACAGGTTTTGTTACGAGTGAGGGATGACGACAGCTCGGTGGCTAGTGGCGCGGTGCGTCGAAGTGGTCACCGCTGGAGGAGCGACCCGGTGTGCTTTGATCACCGCTGTGTGCGGCATCGTCCACCGGATCCTGATCAGCGTCAGGTGCCGGCGCAGCATCGACTGATGCGGCACGCGAGGCGCCAGGTGATGGGGCCTTGGCTGTGGTTTCCCGGCGGGTTCGCTTCCACAGGGGCTCGAGTTCTGCCAGTTCCTCGGGTTCCGCGGTGCGGAAGGGCGCTTCGGCGGGCGCAGGTGGTTCATGGCGTCCCTGGCCGCGGGTCTTGATGAGGCTGGCCGCGATGGAGACGGTGAGGATGGTGGTGATGACGGCGAGGGAGATCGTGGTGGGGATGTAGTAGAGGTCGATCTTCAGGGCCATCTTGATGCCCACCCAGATCAGGACGATCGCGAGTCCGATCTTGAGGTACACGAAGCGGTGGATGAGGTCGGCCAGGAGGAAGTACATGGCGCGCAGACCCAGGATCGCGAAGGCGTTGGCGGTGAAGACGAGGAACACCTCGTCGGTGACGGCGAAGATCGCAGGAATGGAGTCCACGGCGAAAACGATGTCGGTGACTTCGACCAGGACCAGGACCGCTAGAAGCGGGGTGGCGAGCAGGATCCCGTTCTTGCGGATGAGGAACCGCTGGCCATGGAAGGCATCGGTCATGGGCACGTAGCGGCGGAAGAGTTTCAGGGCACGGGATTTTGAGGGGTCGATGTGTTCGTTACGCTGGATGAGCATCCGGTACCCGGTGAAGAGCAGGAACGCGGCGAACAGGTAGAGGACCCAGCCGGCGCTGGCGATGATCGCGGATCCGGCGGCGATGAAGATCGCCCGGAAGACCAGGGCGCCGAGGACCCCGAAGAACAGGACCCGGTGCTGGTACTCGCGGGGGACGGCGAAGAACGTAAAGATGATGGCCCAGACGAAGACGTTGTCCACGGCCAGGGACTTCTCGATGAGGTAGCCGGCGAAGTACTGCTGACCGAACTCGGCCCCCCAGAACCGCCACACGATGGCGCCGAACGCGACGCCGAAGAACACCCAAACAGCCGACCAGGCCGCGGCCTCACGGACGCTGATCACATGGGCTTTACGGTGGGCAACGAGATCGACGACGAGCATAATCAGGATGAAGCCGATGACGGCGAACCAGACCCACAACGGGACGTCCATGAATAAGCACCTTCCAGTTAGTTGTTGAACCAACTGGAGGTCTCTCCCGGCCGAGCGGAATCGGCCCTGTCCGCCGGAGGATGCTGGGATCCTCGTAGTGACGACGAACGGACAGGGGATACTCCCCTCCATGTACTGACAAGTGAAGCACAGTTCACCCATTATGGGAAGGGTTCTATCGACGACGTTCGCGTCCTGCTGTGCCGACTGCCTTGACGACGCTGGAGAGGAACCGCTCTTCGCCACGCTCTCTTACTGGAGGACTCAGATGAACCACTCGCCCTGGCGACCACCGGGAGCATGCTGCAACTGGCCGGAGGTGGGCGGTCGATCCGATGCGATGCTGCGGTTGGACCTGGACCTGGACCTGGACCTGGGCCTAGAGCAACAGAACTGCTGAAAGACTAATTGCTGAGAGACGAAGCATTCCTAGGCACACTGAATGGTCAATGTTAGCTTGATGGCCCCGGACGATTTAGGTTCGCTCTTATCAGGAGTGCCATGACCCGTGCAGCCCGCTCAAACTCAGACATCAGTCCGGCTGACGTGAGCGATGTGAGCCCTCATAGCTTCCGTCGACTGCGACGCATCAACGTCGTAGCCGGCTCGCTGCACCTCCTGCAGGCCGTGATCTTCACGATCATCCTGGCGATGCTCGACAACCAGGTCACGTTTCCCGTCACCGCGGACTACCTGGCAGGACCGCCCGGATTCCCGCTCCCGCCCGAGCGCGTGGAACTCTTCGCGGTCAACGTGGGCGCCGGCGTCGTGGTGTTCGTGGCACTGTCCGCCCTCTTCCACTTCGCGGTTGCCTCACCGGCATTCTTTCCGCGCTACGAAGCCGGCCTGAGGGTCCAACACAACTACTTCCGCTGGGTCGAGTACTCGCTAAGCTCGTCCGTGATGATCTGGCTCATCGCGCAAACCACCGGAATCACCGACATCGCAGCCCTCATCTGCCTGTTCGCCGTCAATGCGGCGATGATCGGCTTCGGCGCCCTTCAAGAGAAGTATGAGAGGCCCGGTAGCGGCAATTTCTTACCCTTCATCCTCGGATCACTGGCGGGGATCGTGCCCTGGATCGCCATTTTGATCTACTTCCTGTCCATCGGATCTACGAGCGCGGCGGAACCGCCCGCCTTCGTCTACGGGATCATCATCTCGCTGTTCCTGTTCTTCAACATTTTCGCCATCAACCAGCTGCTCCAGTACCGGCAGGTCGGTCCCTGGCGTGACTACCTGTACGGCGAACGCGCGTACATAATCCTCAGCCTCATCGCCAAGACCGCCCTAGCCTGGCAGGTGTTCTCCGGCGCGATCATCCCTGCCCTGACTAACTGAGCGGCACACCGGCGCTGGTGGGCCACCGAACGCTGCAAGAACCACGCCACTTATCGCTGCGATCCACATTTATCGTCGGGGGAGTGGCGAAAAAGTGTCGCGGTGAGGGACCGGCTTACGGACATGTCTCGTCACCCTAAGGAGGCTTCAAAACCCGGTTCGGATGCGTCCGGCCTTGTGGGAACGTGGATCCGGAGCGTATTGTTTATCGATAACACATCGAAAAACGATATGAGGGAGACCATGAGTTCTACTACAGCACCAGCGCGAATAGGACGAAGGACGACGAGACTGTCCGTGGTTATTGTCTGGATTGTCGCGATCCTCGCTGCGATCGGTAGCGCGCTCGAAGTGTTCAGCGTGATCGGCGGACGCGTGCTCCTTGCCTTCGGCGGAGCTGAGCCACGGCTGCCCTTAACCGCAATGCCCCAAATTGTCGAAGCAACGCTTCGTGAAGGAACGACCGGGTACCTCGTCGATGCCCCCTTCTGGTTGCGGGTCCTCGGCGCGACACCAGCAATGCTCTACATTCTTATTGCCCTCGTGGCGGCACTCCTCATCACTCGGGTCCTCCGAGGAATCGCCGCCAGCCAGCCATTCTCAAGTAAGGTACGACGCAGCCTGACAGTTCTCAGCCTCGTCTTCATCATCGGAGGCGTCCTCTACGGTGTTCTCGATACTATTGCCGGCCGAACCATTTTCGAGGTCTCCAGTATCTTCGGACAAGGCGACCAATTTCCGCTCGGAGCCGACTACGCTGGACTCGCTGTAGACCTGCCTCGCTGGCCGTTCTTTATGATCATCACCGGTGTCGTCAGCCTCGCCCTTTCCGCCGCTTTCAAAGCAGGTGCCAGGCTCGAGGAAGAGGCAGACGGCGTTGTCTGATCAACCAGGGCTGACAGCATCAGAAGGCGAACGCACGCGCGAGGAGCCGACGAAGCACCGCATCGAGTGCCACCTCGATTGTGTCCTGGCCCAGCGTGGGATGACGCTGACGGAGCTTTCCCGCCAAACCGGTATCACCATGGCGAACCTGTCGATCCTCAAAACCAACAAAGCCAAAGCCATTCGCTTCACCACACTGACCGCGATCTGCGACGTCCTGGACACCACCCCTGCGCAACTCTTCACCATCCGCCCCGGTTAAGAGACAACTCCGTTCCTCGATACGAAAGAGAGTGCAATAGCGGGACTGCCAGCAGTTCGATCTGGGACGCCCATTCCAAGCGCGGCATCTTGGACGCGCACGAGATCATCGAGTCCGAGAAGGCATTCAATGGGGGAGACCGGAAGCGGCCCTGAGATGAGTTATGGACAGAACGGCCAGAGAACGTCCGGACTGAACCCAGGTGTTGTACGAATTGAGCAGGCGTGGAACTGCCGGGCAAGTCCGACCAAAGATTAGTTAGCGCACCCGCCTATGCAGACCCCCGTATGAGTTGCAGAACCCAGTGTTGCGGTTAGGGATCCCTGACTTGGAATGATTTAGTGCATGCTGGTGGGATGCAACCGGACCGGCACAAGTGGAGAAATACACTCGCGGAGGTCATCTCGCTGATCAACGACTTGGATCCGTACGGCCTCGAGCCTGGCACTGCAGCTGGCGCACCGCAGGACGAGTACGAAACCGAGGCTAGCCCCATAGCCAGCTTGCTGCTCAACAACGGATCGGTCAGCAGGAACCAAATGGATGCAATCTGGCAGGAATGGTTCCACGAATCACTCAGCCAAGTCATCGGTGATGCGGAAGCGGAACGCTTCTGCGTCAGCCTCAACTCACTGAACGACTCAACCTAGCGTTCATTGCCGCGCATGGGTTGCAAGCTCCGTTGTCGCGGTGGGGGATCCCTTTTCGGACGCCCAAACCATGCGTTCCGAATATCCTCGACCGCGTAGTACGCGTGTTCGGCGAACTGAGCGGTCCTGCATAATGGCTTGCATGACGAATTCCGTACCGGTAAGGAAGGCGCTCCCAGCGGACGCACCCGAGTTGGTGAGACTGCGGCACGCGATGTTCCGTGCAATGGCAGAAGCTGGCGCCGCCGGCCGCGCACAAGACGTCGATGACACCTCGTGGTACCCAGCTGCGCAGGAGGCAATCGCTTCGCGTATCGCCCAGGGCACGTTTGCCGCCTTCGTCATCGATGAGAAGCCCGAAATCAACGACAACGACCGGAACAACCGACTGTCGGCCTGTGCGGTGGTGACGCTCGAAGATCGGTTGCCCGGGCCGGGGTTCCCACGAGGCGCCAGTGGGTCGATGTCCTCTGTTTTCGTGGCACCAGAGCAGCGCGGACGCGGACTGGCCCGTGCAGTGGTTGCGGCCGGATTGCCATGGCTGGACGAGATGAATGCCGAGGTCGTGGATCTCCACGCAACACCTGATGCTGCGCATCTCTACCGTTCCTTGGGATTCTCAGAGGCACGATCACTCGCTCTGCGCCGCCTAAACAAGCTTTAACAACAGCAGGTACTGAGGGCCCCTGCAAAGCCCCGTTGGGGGTCCTTCAGGTGAGTTGAGGAATCTCCCTCTGAGACCCAGTTTGCGGACCGGAAGGAGTCGTCGTGGTCCGACTCATTCGCTGGTTGCTCACCTTGAGCATCCGATACAGCTACCTGTTCGGTCGAGCCTTCCTCCGGTTGCCTTTGCTGCTGTTACCCATCCCACCGCGGGTGCGGAACCAGGTCGCCGGCGCTCTGGCGATCGCACTCTGGTTCTTCCTGCTGCTCGTCCCAGTTGCCGTCTCCGACAGCCCCTGGTGGGCCGAGTGGCTGGTCATAGGTGCAGCTGCACTGGTCATCGTCGGCGTGGTGCGGATGGAAGGTCGCCGGCTGATCGTGCGCCGACCGGCGCGGGTCCGATGACGACTTGGCGAAGGTAACCGGCGATGAGGCAGCGCAGGGGAGAGGCTGACCGGTTCTGGGAGAAAGTCATCAAGGGCCCGCGCCCGACTGACTGCTGGATCTGGACCGGCGCCGTGGCTGATGACGGATACGGGAGATTCTGGGTTACCCGCGACGGCGGACAGCGGGCCCTGCGGCCGCAACGCTTCGCCTATGAACATCTCACCGGGGAAATACTGCATTCCGGGATCGTGCTCATGCACGCCTGCGACGTACCCCTGTGCGTCCACGTCACGACCGGCAGGGACTCTCATCTGGTGCCCGGCACCCAGGCACTGAACATGCTCGACCGCTCCCAGAAAGGACGGCACGCTAACGCGTCCTCTTTCCGGTGGCGGGGCATCGGCCGCACCGAGTTCCACGGGCAGTCCGTTGAGCTGCGTACAGCACTCCTCGAGCACGGCTGGAACGAGCCGATCATCCGGCCCCTTCTCACCGGCCTCGACCCTGAAGCGCCAACACTCTTCTAACAATGCGAGGGCACCGCAGCCATCGGCGTGTCAGGGCCATGTTCTACGCTGTGTAGTGGAGTCCTATTCTGGGTGTCCGTCGTACCCGACCTACCGTCGTTGGAGCATCATGTCTGTGAGCTCGATCCCGCGCCCCGCCGAGTTGGCTCACCGCGTCCGCAGCGCGTTTCGTGCCCGGGTCTCCGGTGACCCCACCGGGGCGCCGGACTGGGTGCGCGACATCGCCCTGGTCGGAGAGGGACCTGGCTTGTTCGAACCCGACGGCGTCGTTTGGCAGGTCCACGGTGGCCTTTCCACATTGGTCGGCGGTGTCGCGGCCCTCCTCGGACAGGGCGCACACCCGCTGGCGATGGCCGGGGTCGCACGGCACTCCTCCTACCGCAGTGACCCCTGGGCACGCCTCGCCGGGACAGCGCGCTGGCTCACCATCACCACCTTCGGCTCCGAGGAACTCGCCGAGCGGGACTCGGCACGGGTCCGCCGCATGCACGGGCGGGTCCGCGGCACCACCGACGACGGCCGCGCCTACTCCGCCTCCGATCCCGCGCTACTGCGCTGGGTGCACTTGGCCTTCACCGACGCCTTCCTCGGGGCCCACGAGGCCGTTGGCCATGACCTTGCCCCGCGGTTCGGCCGCAACTGGGCCGACACCTACGTCGCCGACTGGTCCCGCAGTGCGCGGAACCTCGGAGCCAACGATCTCCCGGTCAACCGCCGAGAACTTGACGAGGCCCTGCGCGCGCTGGAACCCGACCTCGAACCCGTCCCCGCCGAACTCCTCACCTTCCTCTCCGCACCGGACGGGCTGAACCGAGCCGAACGGATCTTCTACCGCGGCATCGCAAGCGCCGGCGCGCTGGTCATCTCCCCGTCCGTGGCTCCCCTTGCCGGGGTGCCCGGCCGCGGCGACCGATCGCTCGCAAATCGCCTCAGGTTGCAGCGCACCCGCTTGCAGTTGCGGACCTTTCAGCTGGCCCTCGGGCCGCATAGCCCCTCCGTGGATGCAGCGCGCTACCGGATCGGCCTCGCCGGCCGACCGGACTGGCTCCACTAATCCTCAGCCGCGCCGACGTTCAAGGCGCAGTCTGTCGAGCTGCGCACAGCCCTCCTCGAGCACGGATGAAACGAGCCGATCATCCGCCCCTTACTCACCGGCATCGAGCCCACGGCTCCCACGCTGTTCGGATCTTTCGGTTTCGCGCAGCGACAAGGTCGAAAAGCCTGTATCAAGAATCAAGAAACGCCTATCCTCATCGGAGCTGTGCCACGTCCAACCCAAATACCCGAGCGCATCCTCAAACCGTTTCTGGTTCTGTGGGTCAACTTCGTTGACCACCATCATGACTCCTGACCCGTCGGCGAGTGAGATTCTGCCGACGATCCCTACGCCATCAAAAAAGGTTGCATCCGGCGGCCCATCTGAAATAAGGACTTCGAACTAGAGGGCCGAGCCTTCATGAGCTGGAGCCCACCAGGAGATTGCTCCACTCGAAGATTCCGGTTCTCTCTCCTGCGCTGCGCGTAGGTTCCTCGTCGGGTCCACGATAGAAACTGCTCGCCGCCAGTTTCCGCCGGTGAAGTCAGGTGGAGAGAGCTGCGCCAGCAGACGGTTTCCAGTGTGCCCTTGTTGTTCCCACCACTCGCGCGTGTAGGCAAGCCTCCAATGACCAGATTGATGCAGAGATAACTTGATCTGATTCATCCCTGAACGGCTTCCGATGTACAGGTCCCGTGTGCGACGCGAACTCTGCACCTTCCAGCTAGCGGAGCGGAGGCCCTCAGGATCGCCAACGGCAAAGCGCAACTCACCACCAGGTCCGACATTCGTTTCTGGTGGTAGCGCAGCGAATTCCGTCATCTGAGGACGATATCCGGTTGGGCTGCTCTTCGATACCCCAACCTGCGCTGGTTTCCGCTGGCTCACTGAGGCTCCGGTGCCGCGCACCAGGTACGCACGCACCGGCCGCGCTGCACGCCGACACGACCAGTGCTGCCCGCTGGAGCGTTACCCGCTAGGCGGCCTTCGTCTCGGCGGCAACCTGCTCCGCGACATCGTCCGCTGTTGCCGCCAGCGTCGGCTCGGTCCGCGCTTCTCCGGACGACGAGCTGGTGCCGGCACCGTCCAGGGCCCGCTTCATCTTGGCGGTACTGAGCCCGAGCCGGGCGGCGACCGCCGCGCGACTCTCGCCGGTGTCGAGCATCTGCTGCACCTTCGCGCCAGCTTCCTTCGCGGCCGCTTCCGCGTCCCGCTCGGCCTTCGCCAGGATCGCGTCAGCGCGCTCCCGTGCCTCGGCGCGGATTTGCTCTGCCTGCTGCTCCTGCTCGAAGAACTCCGCTGCTAGGTCGATCAACCGCTCGTGCCGCTCGGTCAATTCCTGAGCTTTCGCCCTCGCCTTTTCCCGTGCCGCTACCTGCTGCGCTGACTTCCTCGGTGCTGCCATGATGACTCATCCCCTTAACTCATCCTGCGTTCAAGACCTGTACCTGATACTGCGGCGGCCACGACCTGCGATCCGACGCACTTTCCCTGCCAAGCCTAACGGTTAGCGACCGCCCACCACGGAGCGATCCCGACCGATCACCAACCATGCCCGACGTCACCGCCGGCACCATGGAATACCCATGCGGACCTCGCTGACGCTCGGACTGGACCTAACCGACGTTGACCACACGTGGACAGCTCCGAGATAACCCAACGTCTCTATGCTGCCCACCCGGTGGATAACGTCCGTTTGCGGTTCCACACAATCGAACGCACGGTGGATAACGAAAAACCGTGTTACCCACCGCCCATTCTCATGTGCACAACCGCATCGAGATTCGATGGACCAATCGTACTTGTTTCCACGGCGCTCATCTGGGTTTCCTCCTCCGTCGTCACCATACGATTTCGCACCCTCCAACAGGCACAATCTGTCACACCTCTTGCATCTCGATAAATGAGGTCAACCCTGCCCGGCGTGCCGCCTCAAGTGGGGTGGGGGAGTGGGTGAGGATGGTGGAGTGATGACCGTCCATAAGCTCAGTGCCGGGGACGGCTACGCCTACTACACCTCCGAGGTCGCCAGCGCCGACGAGCTGCGAGCCGGGGGCCGCGAGCTGGGGGACTACTACACCGTCGAGGGCATGCCTCCGGGCCAGTGGGTCGGACACTCCGAGCAACTGTTGGGGGTCTCCGGTGAGGTTACTGAAGCGCAGATGAAAGCCCTGTTTGGCGAGGGCCTTCACCCCGAGGCGGCGAGTATCCCCGCCGCCGGCGGCAGCGCGAACGATATAAAGCTGGGCCAAAAGTACCACCAGTACGGGACGGCGGACACGACGATGACGCGCCGGATCGACGAGGAAGTGGCCCGCTTCCGGCGCACCAGCGGACCCGCGTGGAACGGCCCGGAGAACGCCGACAAGGCGCTGCCGACAGAGGTCATGCACGAGATCCGCTCCCGTGTCGGTGGAGAGTTGTTCCGTGACTCCCACGGTCGGAACGCCCGCAGCAACGAAGAACTGGCCCGGTACGTGACCGCGCAAACCACCCCGTCGAAGCAGACCGTCGCAGGGTATGACCTGGTGTTCTCGCCCGCCAAATCGGTGTCCCTGCTATGGGCGCTCGGCGGCGACGAAGCACGCAAAGCAGTCGAGGCTGCGCACAATGAAGCAATCAAAGAGACGATCACCTTCCTCGAGAACAACGCCACCTATACGCGCCGCGGGAAGAACGGTGTCCGCCAGATCGACGTCGACGGCGGCCTGGTCGCTACCCAGTTCCGGCACTACGACTCCCGCGCCGGGGATCCGCAGCTGCACGACCACGTCGTCATCGCGAACAAAGTCATGGGCGTCGACGGGAAGTGGTCCTCCCTTGATGGGCGCACCCTCTACAAGATGGGCGTCGCCGCGTCCGAGACGTACAACGCGAAGGTCATCGAGAAGGTCTGCGCATCCCTCGGCGTCAGCACCGTCGCCCGATCCACCGGTAGTGGAGAGCCCGTTTACGAGGTCGCCGGCATCGACCTCGACAGCATCCACCGAGCCTCCTCGAGGCGCACAAACATCGCCGGAGCGATCAACCGGCTCGAAACCGAGTTCACTTCACGGCACGGCTACGCACCGTCCGATAAGCAAAAGATCGCCCTGGCGCAGCAAGCTACGCTGGAGACCCGACCGGAGAAAAAGAGCGCCCGCCGCCTCTCCGAGCTGGTCGACGAATGGCAGCACGACTACAGCACCGGGCTCGACGGTGGGATGGGGATGCCGGTCGGGCCGGCCCTCCTCGAGCACGTTCGCAGTGCCGGCCCCGGCGTGCCCGCTGGGCCGAGTGTTGCTGAGCTCAACGTGCACGAGCACGCCCGTCAGATCGTGCACGAGCTGTCCGCCAAGCGCGCTTCATGGGGCCGGAACCACGTCATCGCCCAGACCCGCCGACACCTCAAAGAAGCCTTCCCCGGGCAGACCATCACCGACGAGACCGTGGAGAAGGTCACCCGCTCCGTCACCGGCACACACAGCCTCCAGGTCACACCGGAAGCCATCACCCCAAGCCTGCGCGAGTTCCATCGCGCCGACGGAACGAGCCAGTTCCAACAGGCAGACAGCGCCCTGTTCACCTCCCACGAAGTTCTGAACGCCGAGCACAGGATCCTCGCGGCCGGACAAAAAACCGTCATCCCGGCCGTGTCCATGGAACGCTTCGACGCAGTCCTGGCGAAGCACACCGAAGCTGCGGCCAAGAGCGGGAGGCCGGTCTTGTCGATAGGACAGATCGACCTGGCGCGCGCGTTCGCCACCGACGAGAAGCTGCTGACCCTCGGCATCGGACCGGCAGGAACGGGTAAGACCACGAGCCTGTCCCTGGCCGCCGACACCGTCCGCGACACCGGAAGACGGGTCATCGGACTCGCCCCCACCGCCGCCGCAGCGGCAGTCATGAGGGGGGACCTCGGAGCCGAAGCAACGACCATCGACGCGTTCCTGGCCACCCACCGCAACCAACAACAGAACCAGCAGGACAACGGCGCTGCCGCACGTTCGGGCTTCATGAACCCCGCCTTCATGCTCGGGGCCGGGGATGTGATCATCGTCGATGAAGCCGGCATGGTCACCACCCCGAAGCTCGCCGCCGTCGTCGCCGTCGCCGCACGCAATGGTGCTGTGGTCCGGGCCATCGGAGATGACCGGCAGCTCGGTGCGATCGGCTCCGGCGGGGCGCTGCGCCTGCTTAACAACGAGGTCGGAGCGGTCCGCCTCGAGGAAGTCCACCGCTTCCGCACGGAAGGCGAATCGGAGGCATCCCTGGCGCTGCGCGAACCTCCCACCACCGGTGCGGACACCCCGTTCCACTGGTACCTCGAGAACAAGCGTGTCACCGCCGGCACCACCGAAGCCATGACCCAAGACGCCCTCGTCGCGTGGATGGCCGACACCCAGGCCGGCAAGACCTCGCTGCTGATCGCCACCGACAACGCCACCGTCACCGACCTCAACGCCCGCGCCCAGGCTGCCCGCATCGCCACCGGCGACCTCACCGACGGCATCGGCCCGATTACCGAGACAACACCGTCCGTCGTGCTCCGCGACGGATTGCGCGCCTATGCCGGCGACACCGTCGTCACCCGCAAGAACGACCGCACCCTGCAGGTCAACCAGGGCAAGGACTTCGTCAAGAACAACGACGTCTGGACCATCGAAAAGGTCTCCACCGACCCCACTACCGATGTAGCTGCAGGACAGGAACGGCAGCGCATCACCCTCAGGCACGCAGGCCACCGAGGACGGATCACCGTCGACGCCGACTACCTCCACGAGCACGGCCAGCTCGGCTACGCCGCGACCGTGCACCGCGCCCAGGGCGCGACCGTGGACACCGCGCACGCCATCGTCGACGAGGCCACCGACCGCGCCGGTGCCTACGTCGCCGCCACCCGAGGACGCGAGACGAACCGGCTCTACGTCGGACTCGGCGACGACAACGACCAGGCCGTGACCCGCGACAGCGTCCTGTCCATGATCACCGCGAACTACGACCGCACACTGTCAGCGCACGAAGCAGTACGGATCGAGGCCGTCCGTACTGGCGACGTCGCGACCCTCGCCGGCGTCTACAACGAGGTCGAGAAAGCCGCGTGGGAAGCCAAGACCAGGACCATCGCCGCTTCAGTTCTGGGGCCGCGGACCGCCGCGCAGTTCACCTCGCACGAAGCATGGGGAGCGGTAGCAACG
>NZ_QDAE01000028.1 GCF_003075455.1 Arthrobacter sp. Bz4 | reverse complement strand
TCGCGCCCTGCCCCTGCAGCCGAGCCGCGACCGAAAGCGTCGCGTGCCGACCGGCCACGCGCTGACCCCGATCCGGTGCGGGGTGCACCGCCGCGTGCTGACCCGCCGCGGGGTGCACCCTCGCGGGGGCCATCCTCGTCGCGTTTGGGGTTGTTGCGTCCGGAGCCGGAACGTGGCGCCTGTGTCATTGAATGTCCTTTTAGCTAGCGTATTTAGTACGTGGTGTCATCAAAGTCACCGAGATTTTCCAACCCGGGTAGATGTGGTGAAAGCTGAGGTAGGTCAGCAACGCTGCCAATACCCAATCTTTCCAGAAAGTACGGAGTTGTTCCGTACAGGATGGCGCCTGTCTCAGGATCGGTTGCCGCTTCGACGATGAGACCGCGTAGCGCCAGGGTGCGTACCACCGAATCCACGTTCACTCCGCGGATTCCTGAAACTCTTGCCCGAGACACCGGTTGCCGGTAGGCGATGACGGCGAGGGTTTCCAAAGCTGCCTGTGACAGGCGGGCGCTTTGTCCTTCGAGCACGAACTTCGCCACTACCGGCGCAAACGTGCTGCGCGAGAAAATCCGCCATCCTCCGGCGACGCTGCGTAGCTCAAAGCCACGCGGCTGTGAAACCGCCGGATCGGTGGTGTGCCCTTCCGGGCCCTGACCAGTATAGCCGTCATACTCCTGCTGGAGTTCCACCAGCAACTCTCTGACTTCGAGGACGGGAACCATGAGCGCGGTGGCCAGCTGCATTTCGGTGACGGGCTCGTCGACCACCATGAGCACTGCTTCCAGCGCGGCTTTGACCCCACCCGGTTCGCCCGAGGGGTCAAAGAAGGTTTCGTCAGCGTCAGGTTCCTGGGCTTTCACGGTGATCCTTCAGCGGTTAGCGGTGCCACGGCTGCCGGGGCTGGAGGTGGCGGTGCCGGATGGTCGTATTCCTCACTGATTGAGGCCGGGGACCAGTCTTTCGCCCCTGCAGACCAGCGAACGGTTAGGTTTCCGAGCGGAGCTCCCTGGTCAAAGGAAATCACAGCGTCACGGAACATTTCCAGTAGGGCAAGGAACCGGACCACGACGGTCAGCATGTCCTCGGCATCCTGGGTGAGTTGCCTGAACGATAAGGGGTGTCCTTCGCGGAGCCGAACCCCCAGCAGCTCCGCCTGTTCGCGAACGCTTACCGCTGACCCGTGGAGGTGCTCAATGCCCACCCTTGTGGGTGCTGCTTCGCGAGGTTCAAGTGCCTTGGCTGCCAGCGCAGCGAACTGCTCCGGGGTGGTCCGCCAGGTGAGCTCGGGCATCATCGCAGCGAATTGTGGTTCCAGGCTGACCTCCCGCGGCAACCGTTTGCCTTCTTCGGCCAGCCGCTCCCCCAGTTGCCGGGCGATTTCCTTGAAGGCCTTGTACTGCAGGAGCCGGGCAAACAGCAGATCCCGGGCTTCGAGCAGGGCCACATCCTCGTCGTCTTCGACTTCACCGGCGGGCAGCAGCCGTGCAGCCTTGAGGTCCAACAGGGTTGCGGCGATCACGAGGAACTCGCTGGCTTCGTCGAGCGAGAAGTCCGCGTCGGTGCCTTGGAAAGCCCTGATGTAGCCGATGAACTCATCGGTGACCGTTGCGAGAGCTATTTCGGTGATGTCCAACTCATGTTTGGAGATAAGCCCCAACAGCAGGTCAAACGGTCCGCTGAAGTTCTCGAGCCGTACGGTGAACCCGGCGGTTTCCGGCGCAGTCGCGCCGGCCTGGCTCCCCTCAATCTGGCTCCCCTCAATCTGGCTCCCCTCGGCCAGGCCCCCCTCCGAGGCGCCCCCGCCGTCACCGTTAGGGACAACGCCGTCGGGAACGACGACGTCGGGCTCGGCGTCACGCACGAGCGTCGGCGCACTGCATGGAGAAGGGCGCGGCGCGCTGCATGGTTAGGGGGCGCCGCCGCGCGCGATCAGTTCCTTGGCGAGTCGGCGGTAGGAATCTGCTCCCGAGTGGTTGGCCGCGTACGAAGTGATCGGTTCCGCGGCGACCGTCGCGTCGGCGAACTTGATGGTGCGCTTGATGACGGTCTCGAACACCTTGTCGCCGAAGGCCTCGACCAGGCGTGCAATAACTTCGCGGCTGTGCAGTGTCCGGGCGTCGTACATGGTGGCCAGGACGCCGTCGACCTGCAGGCGCGGGTTCAGCCGGTCCTGGACCTTCTCGATCGTTTCGACCAGCAACGCAACAGCCCGCAGCGCGAAGAACTCGCAAATCAGCGGAATGATCACGCCGTGCGCTGCGGTGAGCGCGTTGACCGTCAACAGGCCGAGCGATGGCTGGCAGTCGATCAGGATGACGTCGTAATCATCCGACACCTTCCGGAGGGCACGGTCCAGTACCTGTTCCCGGGCCACCTCATTGACCAGCTGCACTTCAGCGGCCGACAGGTCGATGTTGGCGGGCAACAGGTCGACGTTCTCGAACGCGGTGGTCTGGATGGCGTCCTGGATCTGCACCTTGCGGTCCATCAGCACGTTGTAGACGGTGACGTCCAGCTCGTGCGGGTTGGTGCCGAGGCCTGCGGACAGCGCACCCTGGGGATCGAAATCCACCAGGAGCACGCGTCGGCCCGCCTCGGCGAGCGCCGCACCCAGGTTGATGGTGGAGGTGGTCTTGCCGACGCCACCCTTTTGGTTCACCATGGCTATCACGCGGGCCGGTCCGTGGGAGGACAGGACCGGTGGTTCGGGGAACACCGTAACCGGGCGACCTGTGGGCCCAATCTCGGCGTCCTTCAGAGTTGTGGAACCCTGTTCACTACTCACGTATGTATCCACGCTTCCGTTAATCGGTGTGCTGAAAGTATTGCTTGCTTACCTGCCCACAACGTTACAACCGGGGCTGCATTCCGACCGGTAAATCCGTCGGCACCGCCCGCGAGCCTTTAGTTTCAACTTGAGGTTCAAGCTTCATCGGAGCCTGGTCCTGGAACCGGTTTTACACTAGCCCACCGGCCGACGTCGACCACTTGAATCCGCCATTCCAGTCATCGGGGCCGGTCAGTGGGACAGTTCGCTGCGCACCACCCGCTGCGTCCGACGAACAGCAGAATAGGCCCCTCCCCAATCGGGAAGAGGCCTATTCAGGTTCTACAGGGACTGTGAGCCTAACGGGCAGCGACAACCCGACGGTCGTCGTCGCGATCACGAAGGTTGTCGACTGCCTTATCGGTGGTGACAGCTGAGCCGTCTTCGACGTCGTCGCCCAGGTGGTTGGACGTCATCGTCGCTTCGTCGAACGGCAGGCTACCGGACAGGACCTCGTCAACACGGACCCGGTCGATCTCATTGGTCCACTTACCGATCAGCACGGTGGCGACGGCGTTTCCGGTGAAGTTGGTCAGCGCGCGGGCCTCGGACATGAACCGGTCGATGCCGACGATCAGGCCAACGCCGTCCACCAGGTCCGGACGGTGCGACTGCAGGCCACCGGCGAGCGTGGCCAAGCCTGCACCCGTCACACCCGCTGCACCCTTGGAGGCGATGATCATGAAGATCAGCAGCGAGATCTGCTCGCCGAGAGCCAGCGGGGTACCGAGAGCGGACGCAACAAACAATGACGCCATAGTCAGGTAAATCGCTGTGCCGTCAAGGTTGAAGGAGTAGCCGGTGGGAACGGTGACGCCCACAACTGGCTTGGAGACGCCCAGGTGTTCCATTTTGGCGATCAGGCGTGGCAGTGCTGCCTCGGAGGACGAGGTGGAGAAGATCAGCAGGTATTCACGGCCGAGGTACTTCATCAGCTTGAAGATACTGACGCCGGTGACGAGCTTCAGCAAGCCGCCCAGGATCACCACAATGAAGAGGATGCAGGTCACGTAGAACGCAGCCATCAGTGTGAACATGCTGACGATCGCCTGGACGCCGGTTTCACCGACGACGGCGGCAATTGCGCCGAACGCGCCGATCGGGGCCAGCCACATCACCATGATGAGGATGCGGAAGACGAGTGCCTGGATGTGACCGATACCGCGGAGGATTGGCTTGCCAGCGGACCCCATCCCCTGCAGGGCGAAACCGACCAAAAGCGCAACGAAGAGGGTCTGTAGGATGCTGGTTCCGGTCAGGGAAGCGAGCAGCGTGACCGGGATGATGCCCAGCAGGAAGTCGGTGGTGCCGGTCGCCTCTGCGGGGTCACCGGCGTCGTAAGTGGCGCCGGAAAGGTCAAGGCCTTCACCGGGCTGGACGATGTTGCCGACAACCAGGCCGATGGCCAAGGCGAAGGTGGACATCAGCATGAAGTAGCCAAGAGCCAGGCCACCGACCTTGCCGACCGTCGCGGCTTTGGCGATGGACCCGATACCCAGCACAATGGTGCAGAAGATAATTGGAGCGATCATCATCTTGATCAGGCCGATAAAGCCAGCACCGATGGGCTTGAGGCTTTTCGCGAATTCCGGAGCCATCAGGCCGAGAATGGCGCCGAGGATCACCGCCGCAATCACTGCAATGTAGAGGAAATGGGTCTTGTCTACCCGCTTCTTGGGTTTCCCCTGTGCCGGCACGGGTGGCTGGCCTGCGGTGGATTTTGATGGCGCCATAGCCATACTCCTTCGGTGAATGATTCAAAGCTGTCTGTTCCATGCTCGGGCGTACAGTGATCTGAATCACCATTGCGTTCATACTGTTCGCAGCATCAATTGAAGGGAGCCGTTGAAACGGTGAGGAAATGGAGCCTGGCGCGGCAGTTCTTCGCCGGACAACTGGTGTTTGTGTTGGCCCTGACCGCTGCAATCTCCTGGGTGCTGTATCTGGATGCGGAGCAGAACACCTACGAGACCTCGGCTGACCGCATGTTGGCGATCGCCACCACTTTCGCCGACGACCCTTTTGTCAGCGCCTCGCTCGAACTGGCCGACCCCAGTGCGGCACTTCAGCCGTATGCGATCGAGGTGATGGACGATCTCGGCGTCGATTTCATCACCATCATGGCCCCCGACCGCACCCGGTTCACCCACCGCAATCCCGAGGAGATCGGCAGCCGCTACATCGGCTCTGTGGAGCAGGCCCTCGCTGGCCGCTCGCACACCGAGACGTTCTCGGGCACCCTGGGTCCCTCGGTGCGGGCCATTATGCCGGTGACCGACGGCGACGGCGAGGTGGTCGCCATGGTGGCGGCCGGTGTCACCGTGGACACGGTCACGATTGCCCGGAACGCTCAGCTGCCGCTCCTCTTTCTGATCGCCGCTGGCGCTGTAACGGCTGGCGCTGCAGTGTCCTTCCTGCTCAGTCGCCACCTACGTCGGGCGACCCTGGGACTGGGGACGGACCAGCTCTCCCACATGTTCGTGTTTTACGACTCGGTGCTGCACTCCGTCCGCGAGGGTCTGGTCCTCACCAACCCCCGCGGTGAACTGGTGCTCTACAACGACCAGGCGGCCCACCTCCTCGGGCTGCCGCCCGCCAGGGCCGGGCAACCGACGGCTGCCGCCGGGCTGGACCTCCCGCCGTCGCTCGTCGAACTGCTGACCACCGGGCGGCAGGCGATCGATGAATTTCACGTCACCACCGACCGGATCCTCGTCGTCAACCAGGAAGCGGCGGTACCCGGCGGGGGCACGCGGGCCTCCGGGGCCAAACCCCTGGGCACCGTCACCACGCTGCGGGACCACACGGAGATCGAATCGCTGACCGGTGAGCTGCAGACCATGCGTACCCTCACCGACGCCCTTCGTGCCCAAACCCACGAACACGCCAACCGTTTGCATACCATCGTGTCGCTGATCGAACTGGACCGCCGTGCAGAGGCCCTGGACTTTGCCACCCGGGACCTGACCCACTCGCAGCAGCTCACCGACGACGTCCTCGGCGCCATTGACGAGCCGTTCATCACTGCGCTCCTGGTGGGCAAGTCGGCCCAGGCCAACGAGCGAGGGATCGAGCTGGCGATCGCCGTCGACGGCTCCATCGAAACCTCGCACCTGGATCCGAGCGCACTGGTGACCATCATTGGGAACCTGCTGGACAACGCATTCGACGCCGCTGCCGACTCCCTCGGACGCAAGGTGAGTCTCACCCTCGAACGCCGGGGCGACAACCTGGAGCTCGCGGTGCGCGATAGTGGGAGCGGACTGACGGCCGCTGGCACTGACGCCTTCACCCTGGGGTTCAGCACCAAAGAAACCGAGGTGGCAGGCGGCCCGGGGCGCGGACTGGGGCTGGCACTGGTGCGGCAGGCGGTGCAGCGGCTCGGCGGGGCCATTTCGGTGGCGAACGACGATGGCGCCCGTTTCACAGTCCTGCTGCCCCTCGACCCGACCACTACCTCACCGACTCCACTCCCTGGAGGTACCCATGTCTGAGGACATCAGGGTCCTGGTGATTGAAGACGACACCATCACCGCCGAAGCCCACGCCGAATACGTCAGGCGGCTGGAGGGATTCAGCCTGGTGGGGGTGGCCCACAACGGGTCAGAGGCGATGGGATTCCTGGGCCCCGGTGCCGAACGGGTGGACCTGGTGCTGCTGGACATGAACCTGCCCGACACTCACGGCCTGGACATTATTCGAAGGATCCGCGGAGCTGGCCTGCCCACTGACGTCGTTGCCATCACCGCCGTCCGTGAACTGCACATTGTCAGGTCGGCCATCTCCTCCGGGATCGTCCAGTACCTCATCAAACCGTTCACCTATTCAGCGTTCAGCGACAAGCTGACCAACTACCGTTCATTCCGTGACAAGCTGGTAGCGCAGGCGTCCTCCACCACCCAGTCAGAGGTGGACAACGCGCTGGCCGCGCTCCGCCCGCCCGCACAGGGGAGCCTGCCGAAGGGTCTGTCCCACGAGACGCTCAAGGGTGTGATCCTGATGCTCAAGCGGGGTGGGACCGCTGTCTCGGCGGTGGAGGTCGCGGCAGATCTGGCGCTGTCCCGGGTCACCGCCCGCCGCTACCTGGAGTATCTGGCCGACCAGGAGTCCGCCCGCCGCGTCCCGCGGTACGGCACCCGAGGGCGGCCCGAGTTCGAATACTCCTGGATCAGCTAGATCCCGCACCCCTGGGTTGCAGCACCGGCTTCATGGCATCCAGCACACTTTGATCCTCGATGGTGGAGGGCACTACGTAATCCTCGCCGGCAGCGATCTGACGCATGGTCTTGCGGAGGATTTTCCCGGACCTCGTCTTCGGCAGGCCATCCACCACCACAGCCTGCTTGAAGTCGGCTACTGGGCCGATCTGGTTCCTGACCAGGTCCACCAGTTCCTGTTGAAGCGTCTCCGCGCTGATGTTGGTCCCGGCTTTGAGCACCACATAGCCGCTGGCACGCTGCCCTTTCAATGCGTCGGCCAACCCGATGACGGCGCATTCGGCAACAGCTGGATGCTGAGCCAGCACCTGCTCGATAGCCCCGGTGGAAAGCCGGTGCCCCGCCACGTTGATGATGTCGTCGGTGCGGCCCATGACGAAGACATAGCCGTCGTCGTCGAGGTAGCCGGAGTCGCCCGTAACGTAGTAGCCGTCGAAAGCGCTGAGATATGAGCTGATGAACCGTTCGTCGCTCCCCCACAGGGTGGGCAGCGTCCCGGGAGGCAGCGGCAGTTTCAACGCAATGTTGCCCTCGGTCTCGGCGGGCACCTCCTGGCCGTCGCCGTCGAGAATCCTCAGGTCATACCCGGGCTGCGGCAAGGTCGGCGAGCCTGGCTTGATGGGAAGTTCCTCGATTCCCCGCGGGTTCGCACAGATGGGCCAGCCCGTCTCGGTTTGCCACCAGTTGTCGATCACTGGCACACCGAGAGTCGTTCCGGCCCAGTGGTAGGTGTCGATGTCGAGCCGCTCGCCGGCGCAGAACAGCAACCGCAGGCTCGAGGTGTCGTAGTGCTGCAGCAGCGCCGCCTCCGGATCAACCTTCCGCACCGCACGCAACGCCGTCGGCGCGGTGAACATGACGTTGATCCGGTGCTCGTCGATCAGCCGCCAGAACGCGCCAGCATCGGGCGTGCCGACCGGTTTCCCCTCGTACAGGACCGTGGTCGCCCCCACGAGCAGCGGCGCGTAGACGATGAATGAATGACCCACCACCCAGCCCACATCCGATGCCGTCAACATCACATCACCCGGGCCGACACCGAATATGTTCGTGATCGACCAGGCCAGGGCGACGGCGTGGCCGCCGTTGTCCCTCACCACGCCCTTGGGGGACCCGGTGGTTCCCGACGTGTACAGGATGTAGAGCGGGTCAGTCGCGAGGACGGGGACCGGGTCGGCTGGGTCGGCGGTGGCCTGCGCGGTATCCCAGTCCAGCCAGACCGTCTCCGATCCCCGGGTGCCCGACGACGGAGGCTCCGATCCCCGAGTCTTCGACGTCGAACCGTCCGACGTCGAACCGTCCGACGTCGAACCGTACTCGGACGCTTGGTGGAGGAACCCATCACGGGATTTCACGATCACCGTGGCCACCCGGTGGTCGCTGAGGTCGAGAGCCTGGTGCACTGACGGGAGGTACTCGATGGGCCCGCGGGGCTCCAGACCACCAGACGCCGTCACGACGACGGTGGGCCGGGCATCCTGGATCCGTGAGGCGAGTTCCTTCGCGGCAAAACCACCGAAGACCACCGAGTGGATCGCCCCGAGGCGTGCGGTGGCAAGCATCGCGATCACCGCTTCCGGCACCATGGGCAGGTAGATAACCACCCGGTCCCCCTTGGCCACTCCCTGCGAGCGCAGCACCCCGGCAAAGCGTGCCACCTCATCGCGCAATTCGGTGTAGGTGTATTCCCGCGCCAGGCCAAGCATCGCCGAATCGTAGATCAGGGCCGTGGCGTCGCCCCGCCCGGCCTCGATGTGCCGGTCCAGGGCGTTGTAGGAGGTGTTCAGCCCTCCGTCGGGAAACCACCGGTGAAGTGGCGCGTGTGTGCTGTCTACTGCGGTGGTCGGTGGCCGCGTCCAGGTCACCGCCTGAGCCGCTTCCAGCCAGAACTCGTCGGGTGCCTCAAGGCTTTGGCGATACAGCGTGCGATAGTCCTGGCTCATTGAGCTCTCCTCCACGTCAGTGTGTTGTGGTGTCATCCTACTGAGCAAGCCCGCGCCGTGTATACAGAGAATGCGGAATTGTCCATTTTTTCGGCTGATATCTTGCGGTACTGGTCCTCCTTGTATACATTGGCAGTACTAGTGAACACCGTCACCGGTACAGGCCAGCGTCGGCAGGAGGATCAATGCGAGCCAGCGACAGGGCCTACGCCGCATTAAAGTCCGACATTGTCGAATGGCGTCTGATCCCCGGGACAGTACTCGCCGAAGTTGAGCAGTCGGCCCGGCTCGGAGTCTCACGAACCCCCCTGCGGGAAGCACTCGCCCGGCTCAGCGCGGAAGGCTTGACCGCCGCCCAGACCGGACGCGGCGTCGTCGTCACCGATATTTCCCTGGCGAAAATGACCCAGCTGTTCGACGTGCGCCTGGCTCTGGATTGCAAGGCCGCAGAGCTGGCCGCGGTGCACCGGGACCCCCACGTCTTCACCGCTCTGGCGCAGCGCTTCGAGGCCGCGTCCAGCCTCATCGCCGGTGCCGACCCCGACCGGCGCGATTACTATGCCCTGGTCTCGGAACTGGACGTCGCCGTCGACGACGCCGCGGACAACCAATTCCTCCGCCAGGCGCAGGGCCAACTCCGCGCGCAACTTGTGCGTATCAGGCGCCTCGCCAAAGACAACAGCGAACGGCTGCTCGCCTCAGCTGCCGAGCATGCGCAGATCGCCCGGTCAATCGCCGGTGGCAACACCGATCTGGCGATAGCCGCCACCAAGATCCACCTGCACAACAGTCTTGCCCACCTACTGGCGTCGAAACTTAGCTTCGACGCCGGATTCGCCCCATCCCGAAAGGCTCACCTCAATGGTTGAACATCATCTGGTCCGCACCCACCGCAGCGACGAAAACCTCCCCCGCGAGGAGCAGCTCGCCTACCGGCTGGCGTTGGTCGCTGCCGATCCGGTGGAGGTCGACGCCGACGTCGCCGACATGGTGATCAACCGCATCATCGATAACGCCTCGGTGGCCGTCGCCTCGTTCACGCGCGCCCCAGTGGTCGCCGCCCGCGCCCAGGCCACCAGCCACCCGGCGTCGTCGAACGGTGCCGGCGCCACCATCTTCGGCATCCAGGAGAAGACGTCCCCCGAGTGGGCTGCCTGGGCCAACGGCGTCGCCGTTCGGGAACTGGATTACCACGACACGTTCCTGGCCGCCGACTACTCCCACCCTGGCGACAACATTCCGCCAATCCTCGCCGTTGCCCAGCACACCGGGCGATCAGGGCGGGACCTGCTGCGCGCGATCACCACCGGCTACGAGATTCAGGTGGACCTGGTGAAGGCCATCTGCCTCCACAAGCACAAGATTGACCACGTGGCGCACCTCGGCCCGTCGGCGGTTGCTGGGATCGGCACGTTGTTGGAGCTCGACGTCGAAACCATTTTCCAGTCCATCGGCCAGGCCCTGCACACCACCACTGCCACCCGTCAATCCCGGAAGGGCGAGATTTCCACCTGGAAGGCCCATGCTCCGGCCTTCGCCGGGAAGATGGCGGTGGAGTCAGCGGACCGGGCGATGCGCGGCCAGACCTCCCCCACCCCGATCTACGAGGGCGAAGACGGGTTCATTGCGTGGCTGCTGGATGGCCCGGACGGCAGGTACGAGGTTCCGCTACCGGCGGCCGGCGAAGCCAAGCGGGCCATTCTTGACACCTACACCAAGGAGCACTCGGCCGAGTACCAGGCGCAGGCCCTGATCGACCTCGCCCGCAAGCTCCATGCGGCCCACCCGGAGGCCGCCGATCCCGAGCAGGTGCAGTCGATCGTCATCCACACCTCGCACCACACCCACAACGTGATCGGGTCCGGTGCAAACGACCCGCAGAAGTACGATCCCACCGCGTCACGCGAGACCCTCGACCATTCGATCCCCTACATCTTCACGGTCGCATTGCAGGACGGCTCCTGGCACCACGTCGATTCCTACACCCCGGAGCGGGCTGGCAGGGCCGACACCGTGGCACTTTGGCAGAAGGTCACTACGCTGGAGGACCCGGAGTGGACCCGGCGTTACCATTCGCTCGACATCAGCGAGAAGGCCTTCGGCGGCCGGGTGGAGATCACCCTGACCGACGGCACGGTCCTCACCGACGAGCTGGCCGTCGCCGACGCGCACCCCCTCGGCGCCCGGCCATTCGCCCGGGAGCAGTACATCAACAAGCTACGCACCCTGGCCGCGGGCCAGGACGGCCACCGGATTGTCGACGAGGCAGAGATCGACCGGTTCCTCGCCGTCGTCGAGCGGTTGCCGGAGCTCGCGGCAGGCGAACTGGACCAGCTCAACCTCGTCGCCGCTGCCGGCATCATTGACCCCGACACCGCCCCGAAGGGACTGTTCTAAATGTTGTACTCAGCCATCACCCCCGAGCAGAAGCGCATCGCGTTCCGGGAGGGTCTCGCCTCGGGCCGGATCCAGCAGTTCCCCGGTGCATTCAATCCCCTGTCGGCACGGCTGATTGAGGACAAGGGGTTCGACGGCGTCTATATCTCCGGCGCGGTCCTCGCCAACGATCTCGGCCTACCGGATATTGGCCTGACGACGCTCACCGAGGTCGCCACCCGCGCCGGGCAGATCGCCCGAATGACCGACCTGCCATCAATTGTCGACGCCGACACCGGCTTCGGTGAGCCAATGAACGTGGCGCGGAGCATCCAGGAACTTGAAAACGCCGGCCTGGCCGGTTGCCACATTGAGGACCAGTTCAACCCCAAACGGTGTGGGCATCTGGATGGCAAGAACGTGGTGGATCTGGACACGGCCACCAAACGCATCCGGGCGGCCGCCGACGCCCGCCGTGACCCGAACTTCCTGATCATGGCGCGGACCGACATCCGCGGCACCGATAGCCTTCAGGCAGCCAAGGACCGTGCCAAAGCGCTGGTGGACGCCGGTGCCGACGCGATCTTCCCCGAGGCGATGCGGGACCTGACCGAATTCCAGGCCATCCGCGACGCCGTCGACGTCCCCATCCTCGCCAATATGACCGAGTTCGGGAAGAGCGAGTTGTTCACACTGGACCAGCTCGCCTCGGCGGGAGTCAACATGGTGATCTATCCCGTCACCCTGCTGCGTAGTGCAATGGGCGCCGCGGAGCGTACGCTGGAAATCATCAAGGCCGACGGCACCCAGCAGGGGGCCGTCGGTGCCATGCAGACCAGGGCGCGTCTGTACGAGCTCGTGGACTACGAGGCGTACAACCGTTTTGACACCTCGGTTTTCAATTTTCAGGTGCCCGGTTCACCGGAGCACACGACGCAGCAGGCCCCTTCCGCCGTTGAACAGGAGTCCCCATGACAGAAACGACAGAAACGCAGATCTACAAAGGCCTGGCCGGAGTCACCGTCGACACCACGGCTATCTCGATGGTCAATTCCGACACCAACTCGTTGCTCTACCGCGGGTATCCGGTGCAGGAGCTGGCCGCAAGGTGCAGCTTCGAGGAGGTTGCCTACCTGATGTGGCATGGCGAGCTTCCGTCGAAGGACCAGCTGGCCGAATTCACTGCGTTCGAGCGTAGCCACCGTGCGCTGGCCGACAATGTGAAGGCAGCGATTGATCTGCTGTCCACCTCGTGCCACCCGATGGACGTCGCCCGCACCGCCGTGTCGGTGCTCGGCGCCAACCACCCCAAGGCATCGGATTCCTCCCCCGAGGCCAACCTCGAGAAGGCGATGGAACTCTTCGCAGCGTTCCCCGCCGTCGTCGCCTACGACCAGCGCCGTCGTCGTGGTCAGGAGATCGTCGCCCCGCGGGACGATTTTGACTATTCGGCGAACTTCCTCTGGATGACCTTCGGTGAGGAAGCTGCCCCGGAGGTCGTCGAGGCGTTCAACGTGTCGATGGTGCTATACGCCGAGCACTCCTTCAACGCCTCAACCTTCACCGCCCGGGTCATCACGTCCACCCTGGCTGACCTTCATTCGGCGGTGACCGGGGCCATCGGTGCACTGAAGGGCCCCCTGCACGGTGGCGCGAACGAAGCAGTGATGCACACGTTCGAGGAGATCGGCATCCGCACCGACGAGTCCCGGGAAGAGGCAGCCGCCCGCGCCAAGGCCTGGATGGAGGATGCTCTCGCCCAGAAGAAGAAGGTGATGGGCTTCGGCCACCGGGTTTACAAGAACGGCGACTCACGGGTGCCCACCATGAAGGGTGCCCTGGATCGGATGATCGAGCACTTCGGCCGGCCGGAGCTGCTCGGCCTGTACAGCGGGCTGGAATCCGCGATGGAGGAGGCGAAGAGCATCAAGCCCAACCTCGACTATCCGGCCGGCCCCACGTACCACCTGATGGGCTTCGATACCGAGATGTTCACGCCGCTGTTCATCGCCGCCCGGATCACCGGTTGGACCGCCCACATCATGGAGCAGACCGCCGCCAACTCCCTGATCCGCCCGCTCAGCGCCTATAACGGTCCGGAGCAGCGTCAGGTCCCCTAGCCTCCCTCCCTTGTATTGGATCGAGTCAACAGAAATGGCGGGTTTTCCTTGGAGAACCCGTCATTTCCGTTGACTCGACCCTTATGGGTTGGCCCGACCAGTTCTGGGTTGACTCGATCCGTACTGTCTAGGCGAAGATTGCGCTGCGGACCGTCTTGTTGTCCGGGTTGAGGGTGACGAGCACGTCCAGTTGTTCGCCGGCGATCACCGACCCCAGCCAGTGCCGTGCGTCGTCCCACATGCCATCCCACGGCAGGTCATCGACGGGATACCAGGCGGGGTCCACCTCGGCGGTGGGCTGCGGAGTTCCGGTCCACTCGACGGCGGTGAAGATCGCTGCGTCCATGTCGGCGGCCGGCTGGGCTGGGAACCGCCAACGGATCCGCCCCAGCTGGGTCAGTTGGGCCACGCCGACGACAACGCCGGATTCCTCCGCAACTTCCCGTACCGCTGCCTGGGGCGCGGTTTCGCCGGGTTCGACTCCCCCGCCGAGGGTAACAATCCGCCCGGCGCCGAACCCCGTCTTCTTGAGCCCGAGCAGTACTTCGCTACCCGATTCCGTGTCACGGAACAGGAAGCACAAAACGACGGGGCGGGGGCTCATGAGGCCCAAGTGTAGCCGCCTCAACCGCCACCGAACCGTGAGGTCTGGCGACTCAGGGCGGACCTGAGTCGCCAGACCGAACTCACCGGTCTAAGGGGTGACTAGTCGGTGATGATTATCGAATCGGCAATGCCTGCCAGGGCGTCGAATTCAGCCGACCCGGCGTAGGCCTCCGCATCAGCTATCGATTCGAAGACCGTCCCGTTGCCTTCCTCATGGGGCGACAGCCGAAACTCACTCGTCAGCGACAGCAGCCCAACCGCCGGAGTCGAGATGGCGTTGTAGACCATGCACCCCTCGCCCGAGGTGGGGTCGGTGGACAACACCAGCCCACTCGCCCCGACCAGCTGCTTCCCCTCAAACACCCGCACCGCAAATCTGGCGCTCACCGGCCCGCTCGGGGTATCGATCGACACCGGAACGGACCGCACTTCCCGCCACGGCACCGGGGGCTCGGAGCATGCCCCGCCAATTCCCGACTCCCGTGACCGCATAAGCGTGGAAACAACGTTCCCCGTGGTGTCGACAAGGTTGTACCCATCAGCCACGTCAACAATCCCCCAGCCCAGCGGAATCCTGTAGGACAGGCCCAGCTCCGGTGCGTCAAGGCCCCGCACCAGTTCATCAGCGGTGGGACCGGCTCCGACCAGCTCTTCCCGCAGTTCCACCGGGATGCCCGCCTCGATGAATCGCTGGTCCATCAGTTCCTGGGGTGTCCCGTTGGGGTCCTCCATGAGGAACTCCCACCGGAGAATCGCGCCGTAGGTGTCGAGGTCAATGACCCATTGGCCGTTGACGCGCTGGGCGATGTAGAACCAGGCGTTGCCCCCGTCCTTGCCCTCGACCGCGTACCCTTCCTCGGTCAGCTCCATCGACATCCACTCGTCGGTACACCCGATCACCGGGTAGTACTGGGGATTCGTGGTCCACGGGGTGTAGGAGGCGAAGTCGCTGCCCTGTTCCATCAGCCGGTCAACATCTTGTGGCTGGCACCCGACGTCGGCGGGAGGCCCGGTGGGCACGGCCGTCGGCTCAGGGGCGGGATCGGCGGTGCCCTCGCCCACCGTCGTCGGCTTCGGGGCGGGCTCCGGATCAGTGGTGCCCGCCGGCAACGGACCCTGGACACCCATGGAGCTGCCCACCACGATCGCGCCGGCCACAGCCGCTGCCGCAGCGGCACCGGCAAGCACGAGGACGACGGTTCGCCGCCGCGCCAGCGGCACCACCACTGGGCGGTCGTCGCTGAACACCCCGGCGTCTTCGTCCGCTTCCGAAGCCGGCTGGGAATCGGCAGCTCCATTCGCCCGGCCCTCAGCACGGACCGGGTCCAGTCCCCGGATCAGGTTTTCGATGCGGTCCATTTCAGGCAACTCCCTCGGCCATCAATGCGGTGGGCAGCTGGGCGGCGAACGCTTTGCGTGCCCGGTGCAGGCGAACTTTTGCGGCGGATGGGCTGCAGGCCAGTACCTGGGCGATATCCGCCAAGCTCAGGTCATCCCAGTAGGCGAGCAGCAGGATTTCCCGTTCCCTGTCCCGCAGCCCGAGGAGTGCCTCGGCCACCGTGTGCTGCTGGGCGCTTTGCGCGGTCCTCGATTGCAGCACCGCCGTGGAACGAATCCGTTGCATCAGCTGCTCGGAGCGCTCACGCCGTCGGTACTCGTTGCCAATCAGGTGGTGGGCGACGGCCAGCAGCCACGCGATGGTCAGATCTGCAGGGTCCGGGTTGCGTTGCCAGGCGACGCGGAAGACGTCGTTGGTCAGCTCATCAGCGGCTTCACGGCTGTTGACCCTGCGGTGAATGTAGTTGAAAACGCGCGGGCGATGCTCTCTGTGGATTGCGGCAAAAAAACCTTCGTCATGCTGCAACATTGGCCCCCCTGAAGTGAGTAACCTGTTCATGCACAGTTAGTTTCCAGCTGGCTCGCTGAGGTTACATCGACTCCGCGGATCAGAGAGCGCGTGGATGCGCAGCAGCATATACCTCGCGGAGGGTATCCGCAGTAACCAGGGTGTACACCTGGGTGGTGGTGACCGAGGCGTGGCCGAGCAGCTCCTGCACCACCCGCACATCAGCGCCGCCTTCCAGCAAGTGGGTCGCGAAGGAGTGCCGCAGGGTGTGCGGCGACACCTCGCGGGTCACACCGGCTTTCTCGGCCGCCGACTTCAGGATGGTCCACGCACTCTGCCGGCTCAGTCGCCCACCGCGCAGGTTCAGGAACAGTGCCGGGTTACCCCGACCGTTGGCGGACAGGGCTGGCCGGGCCCGGACCAGGTAGGAGTCAATGGCCTTCGCCGCGTACGACCCCAACGGCACCATCCGCTCCTTGGACCCCTTGCCGAACAAGCGGACGACGGCGGGGCCCTCCAGAGCCGCATCCACCGACACGTCGTCGACGTCGAGCCCGACCGCCTCACTGATCCGGGAGCCGGTGGAGTACAGGAATTCCAGCAGCGCCCGGTCCCGCTGTCCACCCGGGGTGTCCGTGTTCACGGCCTCGAGGATGCGGGTCACCTCATCGACCGAGATGGCTTTCGGGAGCCGCTTACCGGCGATGGGAGGGTGAATGTCGTGGGCGGGATCAGCGGTACAGATGCCCTCCAGGGCCCAGAACCGGTGCAGGCCACGGACCGCGACCACGGTGCGCGCGGCGGACCGCGGACTCAACGGGGCGAGGCCATCAGAACCGGTGGACAGGGCCTGCGCGAACGCCGAGATGTCATGCCGGGTGATCCGCTGCACGTCGGTGACTGAACGGGCCGCCAGAAACCGGTGATACCTCAACAGGTCACGCCGGTACGCGGCAAGGGTGTTGACCGACAGGCCACGCTCCACTGCCATGTGCTGAAGGTATTCGCTCATGAGCCGTCCGGGGCCGGTCTCCCGCAGCTCGTCCACTGCGGTCCTCGTTGCAGGAACCGCCATCGTCAGCCCTTCAGGACCGATCCGTTGGGCCAGGTGTGGTGCTGGCTGGAGTGCTCAGGCCAGGGCTCGTCGGCGGGTCGCAGCTGTTCGTAGCCGGAGTTCCGTGCCACTGACGCGGCGAGAATCGCTGCGATTGCCGAAGGGCTGTGGATCCTCCCGGCCAGGACGGCGGCGACTGCCTCATCCAGGTCAACCCACGCCAGCTCAATTTCGGCTTCCTCGTGGGTGCGTTCGTGGCGCGCATCAGGGTGGATCTCCGCGACGCCCCGCGCCAGATAGATGCGCAACGCTTCACTGGAGGACCCGGGAGACAGGAACAGGTCGGTCAGGACGTTCCACCGCTCAGCAGTGAGGTCCGCCTCCTCGGCGAGCTCCCGCGCTGCAGCCGCCACAAAGTCCTCATCAGGAACATCGAGCAGGCCCGCCGGGATTTCCCAGAGCGTCATCCGCACCGGGTGGCGGTACTGGTTGATCAACAGCACCTGCCCGGCGTCGTTCAGGGCCAATACCGCCACAGCACCGGGATGCTCGATATAGTCGCGCACCAGCGGTTCGCCGTGGCCGTCATCGGTGAGGGAGAACGTGTCGCTGACGACGTTCCAGATCCTGCCCTCGTAGACCACCGTGGAGTCCAGCAAACGCCGGGGGCTCTGCTGGTCACCCAGCGGCTGCGCCGATTCGTCCACGTCCGCCCCCTGGCTCATGCTAGGCCTTGACCCCGCGGCGGAGCAGTGCGGCCTTTACCAGTCCGGCGAACAGCGGGTGCGGCCGGGTGGGGCGTGAGCTCAGCTCGGGGTGCGCCTGGGTGGCCACATAGTACGGGTGGACGCTCTTTGGCAGTTCAACAAACTCGACCAGCTTGCCGTCGGGGGACGTTCCGGAGAACACCATGCCGGCGGCCGAGATCTGCTCACGGAAGTCATTGTTGACCTCGTAGCGGTGGCGGTGGCGTTCGCTGACGGTGGTCTTCCCGTAGGTGCGGGCCACCACTGAACCTTCGTCGAGCTTCGCCTCCCACAGGCCCAGGCGCATGGTGCCGCCCATGTCGCCGTCGCCGTCGACAATGTGCAACTGCTCGGCCATGGTCGCGATGACCGGGAACTCGGTGTCGGGATCAAACTCACTCGAGGATGCGCCCTCAAGGCCCACCACGTTGCGGGCGTATTCGATGACCATGCACTGCAACCCGAGGCAGAGTCCCAGCGTGGGGACCGAGTTTTCTCGGGCGTACTTGAGGGCACCGAGTTTGCCTTCGAGGCCGCGGATACCGAAGCCGCCCGGCACGCAGATGGCGTCGGCTCCGTCGAGGGCCTGCGCCGCTCCTTCGGGGGTGTCGCAGTCGTCCGAGGGCACCCAGCGGATGATCACCTTGGACTTGTTGGCGAAACCGCCAGCGCGCAGCGCCTCAGTCACCGACAGGTAGGCGTCCGGCAGGTCGATGTACTTGCCCACCAGGGCAATTTCGACGGTGTGTTTGGGGTGGTGGACGGCGTCGAGAAGTTTGTTCCACTTGGTCCAGTTGACGTCCTTGAACTTCAGGTCAAGGGCCTGCACAATGTACGCGTCGAGGCCCTGTGCGTGCAGGGTCTTCGGAATGTCGTAGATGCTCGCGGCGTCGGCGGCATTGACGACGGCGTCGACGTCGACGTCGCACATGCGACCGATCTTTTCCCGCATGGCGTCCGGAATTTCGCGGTCCGAGCGGATCACGATGGCATCCGGCTGGATGCCGATGGATCGGAGCATCGCCACCGAGTGCTGGGTTGGCTTCGTTTTCAGTTCCTGGGAGGGGCCGATGTAGGGCACCAGGGAGACGTGCAGGAAGAACACGTTGTTGCGGCCAATGTCCTGGCGTACCTGGCGGGCAGCCTCAAGGAACGGCTGCGACTCAATGTCGCCGACGGTGCCACCGATCTCGGTGATGATGACGTCGGGCGCCTTCTTGGCTTCGACGGGTTCGGAAGGCAACCGCATCCGGCGCTTGATCTCGTCGGTGATGTGCGGGATGACCTGGACGGTGTCGCCGAGGTATTCGCCGCGGCGTTCCTTGGCGATGACCGTCGAGTAGATCTGGCCGGTCGTGACGTTCGCCGAGCCGTCAAGGCTTTCATCGAGGAAACGCTCGTAGTGGCCGATGTCGAGGTCCGTTTCAGCGCCGTCGTCGGTCACGAAGACCTCGCCGTGCTGGAACGGGTTCATGGTGCCCGGGTCCACGTTGAGATACGGGTCGAGCTTCTGCATCGTGACTGATAAGCCACGCGCACGGAGAAGATGACCGAGGCTTGAAGCGGTGAGTCCCTTCCCGAGGGAGGAGGCTACGCCACCCGTCACGAAGACGTGCTTGGTAGTCTTGGCGGACTTCTGGAACCGGGAATTTGTTGATTGCACCACGGAGTTCGAGCCTAGCACTTCGAGGCGGTCCGCGCTGCGTCTGCGAGCAGTTCCTCGGCGTGTGCCTGGGCCGACGCCGACTCCTCCTGCCCGGCAAGCATGCGTGCCAGCTCCCGCACCCGCTCCGCTTCGGGCAGGACTTCGACGTCGCTGGCCGTGACACCGTCGCCGGCGGCGGTCGCCGACACGTTCTTGGTCACCCTGATGTGTTGGGACGCGAACGCCGCCACCTGGGGCAGATGGGTGACCACAATCACCTGGACGTGTTCGGCGAGCATGGCGAGTCGTCGCCCGATTTCCACCGCCGCTTTGCCGCCCACTCCCGCGTCCACCTCGTCGAACACGAAGGTCGGTACGGGGTCGACGGCGGCCAGCACCACTTCGATTGCGAGCATCACCCGGGAGAGTTCACCGCCCGACGCGCCCTTCCCCAGCGGCCGCGCGGCGAGCCGGGGTGTGGCTGTAGCAGGAACGCGATCGAGTCGGCGCCGAACAGGGTGCGCTCCCCTGCCGTCACGTCGATGACCAGGCTGGCCGCCGCCATGGCGAGTGCCGACAGTTCGTCGGTGACCCGCTCTGCGAGCGTGGCGGCGGCGACGGTGCGCAGGGCGGTGAGTTCCTCGGCCTGCGCACCCACCGTCTGCTCAAGGGCGGCAATCTCCTTCCCCAGCGCCTCGATCCGGGTGGAGTCGTCGCCTAGCTCACCGAGCCGGAGCTGCCCGGCCGCAGCCCAGTCAAGCACCTCGTCGATGCTGGGCGCGTACTTGCGGATGAGGACGGCCAGTTCGGCCCGTCGCGATTCGACTTCGGCCAGCCGGCCGGGTCCGTCGCTGTCGAGGGAGGCGCTATAGCCCGACAGTTCGGTTGAAATATCGGTGAGGATGTAGCCCACTTCGGCGAGTCGCCCAGCCAGCGCGGCCAGGGCTGGGTCATGGTCCCCCGCCGATTCCAGTTGGCGTTTGGCGGCATCCACGAGCACTGTGGCGTCCTGGTCGTCGGCGAATTCACCCGAGACGAGCGCCTGGTGGGCTTTGAACGCCGCGGTCCGAAGCTCCTCGACGTGGCCCAGACGGATGGACTCCGCCTTCAGGTTGTCATCCTCACCCGGCTGCGGTGCGACGGCGTCAATTTCCTCGAGCGCGGCCTGCAGTGATTCGGCCTCCCTGACCCGCTCCCGCGAGTCGGTCAGGAGTTGCTCCAGCTCGGCGGCCGCCTCCTGCAGGCGACGGTAACTCACCTGATAGCGTCCCAGCACCTCAGCCAGTGGGGCCCCCGCGAATTTGTCCAGCGCTTCCCGCTGGGCCGCAGTGGTTTTCAGGCGTAGCTGATCGGACTGGCCGTGGACTACCACCAGCGCCGATCCCAGCTCAGCGAGCACCCCCGCCGGGGCTGACCTGCCGCCGACGTACGCGCGACTCCGTCCATCACCATTGACAGTGCGTGCGACGATCAGCTCAGCCGAGCCCTCCGACTCGTCCAATTCCCCGCCCGCTTCCGCGGCACGCAGTGCGGCGGTGCTGTGCGGGGCGATCCGGAGGACCGCCTCGGCCGAAGCGGCTTTCGCTCCGAGACGTACGGCACCGGCGTCGGCCCGCGCGCCGAGCAGCAGCCCCAGAGCGGTGATCACCATCGTCTTGCCGGCACCGGTTTCACCGGTCACTACGGTGAAACCGCCGCCCAGGTGCAGTGTGGCATCGGTGATGACGCCAAGGTCGCGGATGCGGATTTCTTCGATCACTGGCCGGTACCTCCTGCATGACTGGTCGGGCCACGCCAGCCCTGGGTGGGGAGCGAGAACTTCTTCACGAGTCGCTCGGAGAAGGGGGTGAGTTGGGTGCGAGCCAACCGGACCGGGGTAGCTGCACGGCGGACTTCCACCCGGGCGCCGGGCGGCAGGTCGACGGTGCGCCGCCCGTCGCACCACAGGACGCCCGCCGCGTCGGTGCGGGTGAGGATCTCCACGGCGAGGACCGACGTCGGCGCGATCACCAGTGGTTTGGTGAAGAGGGCGTGGGCACTGATCGGCGCCATCAGCAGGGCTTCCACCTCGGGCCAGACCACGGGTCCGCCGGAGGAGAAGGCGTAGGCGGTCGACCCCGTGGGTGTTGCCATCACCACACCGTCACACCCGAACGAGCTGAGGGGTCGCCCATCAACCTCCATCACCACCTCGATCATCCGTTCGCGGCTGGCCTTCTCGACGGCCGCCTCGTTCAGCGCCCAGGTCTGGGCTGCGAGGACGTCACCGCGCCACACCTGGACGTCGATGGTCATCCGCTCTTCGACGGTGTAATCACGGTCCACCACCCGGCGCACCGTCTCGGTGAGGTCGGCCCGTTCACTTTCGGCGAGGAACCCGACGTGCCCGAGGTTGACGCCGAGAAGGGGGACCTCGGAGCCGCGGACCAGTTCTGCGGCGCGGAGAATGGTCCCATCGCCGCCCAGGACCATCCCCAGCTCAACCTCGTCGAGTCCGACGTCGACGCCTAGGGTTTCGGTGGGCGCGGTGAGCACCCCGTACTCGTCCTGGATGTCCTTCAGTTCCTCATCCCGCATGACGGGGACCAACCCTGACTGGTGCAGCTGCGTGCAGGCTTCCTGGGCAGCCGCCATCGCGTCGTGCCGCCCGGTGTGGGCAAGGACCAGTATCCGTCGTGTCATTGAAGCTCCGTCGTATCCCGTGCGCCGTCTGGCGTGCCGGTAACTAGCCGGGCATCAGTAAAAGCAGTGCTGGAGTCCAGCACCTGCCGGGTCATGCGATCAAGCTCCCCTTCGATCCTAGGCACCAACGGGCCGGTCGGCACTGTTATCCACACAAAGAACTCAACATTTCCGTCCTGACCCGGTAGTTGACTGCGAATCAGCCCCGACACGGTCAGTCCGTGGGCCAGGGCCCTCCCGATCACCTGCCCGACGGCGCGGCGCCGTTCCGGTTCGGTTGCCACCACCCCGCTGGAGTTCAGTTTTCCCTTGCCCACTTCGAACTGGGGTTTGATGAGCAGCACCATGTCACCGCCGGGTTTGGTGGCCCGGGCGAGTGGGAGCAGCACCAGGGTGAGGGAAATGAAGGACAGGTCCGCGACCGTCAGATCGACCTGGCCTCCGATGGCGTCGGGCTCCAGTTGACGCACGTTTAGCCCCTCGACGACGTCGACCCGTGGGTCCCGGCGCAGGTCCGCAACGAGCTGGCCGTGCCCGACGTCGACGGCTGCCACACGGGAGGCGCCAGCGCGCAGGAGCACCTCGGTGAAGCCGCCCGTGGAGGCGCCAGCGTCGAGGCACCGTTTCCCCTCCACAGCGACCCCGGTGAAAGACCGCAGCGCCCCGTCAAGTTTCACCCCGGCACGGCTCACGAAGTCGGGGGCACCGCCGTCGTCGACTGCCAGCTCCTCAAAATCCTGGACCTTACTGGCGGCCTTGGCCTGGATGACGCCGGCGCGGCGCACCCGGCCGGCGGCGATGAGCTGGGCGGCGTGCGACCTGGACCGTGCCAGCCCTCGGGCCACCAGAGCCTGGTCAAGGCGCGTCATGGGCTTTGGGCGGATCGGCGTTGAGCTCGGCAAGCAGGCCGTCATGGAGCCCCGTGTACAGGCGGTTGTGGTCGTCAATGGGGAGGCCCGGGATGTCGGCCAGATGAGCGGTCAGCCCATCCACGCTGGTGTCCCCGCTGGTCTCCGCCCTGCGGGGAAAGTCCGGGCCCTCGCCAACCGTTGCGGCATGGTCTATTTCAGCGTCGTCTATTGCGGCGTCGTCTATTGCGGCGTCATCTATTGCAGCGTGATCCACGCTGTCTTCAGGTGACGGCACACTCGGGGCAGCGCCAGTCATCAGCGACCTGCGGAATCGGCGAGAACCGGGCTGCCCGCGGACTGCAGGGCGGGCAGTGCGGCGGTCGCAGGGTCAGGATTAGCGCTCCACCAGGCGCTGCAGGCGGCACGCCAGGTGTCGAGGTTCGCCAGGTCCCCGGTCAGGTGGACCGTTCCGTCGTCGACCATCGCCGACGACGCCCCGCACCGGTACACGCCGTCGCTGTGGCTGATTTCCGGGTACGGCTCGTAGAGGCCCTCAAGGTCGGCCAGGAGGTACTTGGGACGCTGACCGGCGACAGCCGCCAGCGCCGTCCGCACCGTGTCGACGCCGGTGAGCACCAGGGCAGTGTCCATCCGGGCACGGTTTCCGCCCAGAATGTCGGTATCGAGCCGGTCTCCAACCACCAGTGGGCGAGAGACACCGAGGTGCTTGGCGGCAGTGGTGAACAACGCCGCTTCGGGTTTGCCGGCGACCGCGGGGGTGCTACCGGTGGCGGCGGTGACCGCCGCGACCAGCGACCCGTTGCCGGGGGCGATTCCGCGGAGCTGCGGAATGGACAGGTCCGTGTTGGTTGCTACCACACCGCACCACCCGCCACCGCGTAGGCAGTCTCAGCCAGATCCTTCCACCCCAGGTTGGGGTCGAAGCCCTGAATGACTGCATCAGGAGTTGGCTCAGCGGAGGTGACTGGGACCAAACCCTGCGCCTTGACCTGGTCGACCAGGGTCTGGCTGCCGGTGACCAGGACGGTCGACCCGGCGGGCACCAGTGTGGCCAGGAGCTCAGCCCCGGCAAACGCCGACCCGAACACCTGGGCCGCCGTCGCCGGAGCACCCAGCTCGCGCAGGTGTGCTGCAACCTGTTCGGCTGACCGGGACGCGTTGTTGGTGATGTAGGCGAGGGCGACTTCGATGTCCGCCAAACGTTCCAGGGACTCCACCGCACCAGGAATGGCGTTGGGTCCCGCGTAGACGACACCATCCAGATCGGCTAAGAGTGCATCGTAGGACGAGATCAGGGAAGCCTCAGTCATGGTGCCTTTCGGTGTCCTGCCCGCCTTCGGGGCTGGTGCGAATTGGAGCGGGCCGGTTGAGTGAACGCCAGGTGGCAGGTGCGCGGCGCACCTCCTCCTCCGGGACGTCGTCGGGGGCGCCCGGCGTTTCCACGGACTGCTGGGCGGCTGCCGCTTCCGCCGCTTCCTGACCGGCCGACTTCGCTTCGAGACGCGGTTCGTCCTCCGACTCAGTGACGGCGTCCGACCCAGTGACGGTGTCCGGCTCACTGTCGGCTGCGGGGGCGTCGCCTGTTCCCGGCCGGCGTTCAGTCAGCGAGGTGGTCCCGGGACTGCCGGTGGGAGCCGAAGCAACCCGCCGACGGGCGGCCGAGGCATCGGGGACCTCCTCATCGTCACCGCCGAGATCAACGATGTCCGGCTCGGCGAACTCGCCCAACCCCAGAGCGCTGTCGGCGATCCCGGCCTGACGGCGCCACTGCTCTGCTTCGGCGGTACGGCCAACCGCCGCCAAGGCCTCAGCGTAGGCGCGAAACAGCCGTGGGCTGTAGCTGAACGCACGGTTGCGGTCGAGCTGGCTGATTTCCAGTGCGGCGACCGCGGCATCGTGCTGCAACAGGTCTGAGCGAGCCCCGGAGACCACCATGGCCAGTTCCACCTTGCCCGCAGAACTCAGCCCTTCGGCCTCCTCTGATTGAGCAAGATCAAGGGCGCGGTCGGGGCGGCCCAGCCCACGTTCACAGTCGGCCATGACCGGAAGGTGGTCGTTCGAACCGCTGATCCGGCGATAGGTGCGGAACTCACGGAGCGCCTCACCGTAGTGTCCGGCAGCGTAGGCGGTCAGGCCCACTGCTTCACGCACGACGGCGAGCCTGCCACCGCGGCGGCTGGCCGCCAGGGCGTGCTGGAATGCCAGTTCGGGCTCATCCTCAAGCAGACGGCCCGCCATCACGAGGTGGCGGGCCACCCACTCGGCGCTCTTTTCTTCAAGGTTGCGGATCTGCGCCCGGGTCACCCGATCCAGTTCAGCGCCAGTGACATCCTCATCGATATTTGGGGACCGTTCGCGGTCTGGACGGTTGGCGCTGCGGAGGTCCCGGGCGTTGAAGGAACGCTTCCCACTCTCGGCGCGCTCGGAGCCGCCACGGTTTTCGTCACGTGGACCGCTGCCCCTGCCCTGGCTGGCACCGCGGCCGGCTGATGACCCGCCGGTGTTCGGACGTGCTCCCCGATACCCACCCGCCCTATCATCGCGGGAGGCCGAGCTCCGGGGGGCGTCGCTCTGCTTGCCAACCGACCGGCCGCCCTGGGTACCTGATCGATCGGGCCGTCGGTCTGCCCGGTCCGCTCCGTGATTGCGGTCTTGGTCGGCCATGGCTACGCGGTTCCTCTCATTACAAACGGAGCCGGCACTGGTGCGGTTTCCGTTCGGTTTCTCTATGAATCTGTGTGGGTGGCATGCTTCGCCGCCCTACCCATTGTAGGGCCTGCATCAGG
>NZ_QDAE01000027.1 GCF_003075455.1 Arthrobacter sp. Bz4 | reverse complement strand
ACCACCGCCCACGCATGACGGCGCGATAACCTGCCATCCTCCAACGCGGTCAGGGTGGCCCGGTAATCGCGGACCAGCAGCTCACTATGGTCAAGCAGGGAACCAGCAGTGCGCTCCGGCAGACGCAGGGCCGCACCGATCTCCGACGCAGCCAGGGCATGAACACGGTCCAGGTCTTCGACCCAGGGGTGTTCCTCGGCCATCAGGTCATAAAGATGGGTGGCCGCTTTGGCTTCCTGCGCATCGACCCAGGACCGCAACGCTGAGAGCGTCTTGAGTAGGTTCATGGTCTGGTCAGCGTTCAACGTCACCATCGCCGCGACCGATACCTGGCCAGACAACGGCACCGGAGCCCCCGGACCGGTCGGAGCGGTCCAGCTCGCTTCCCCGCCCAGCGGACCGCCCGGACCGTACCCACCCGCATTCCCCGAAGCAGTGTTCGAGGACCCGCTCTCGAAGACGGAACCGGGGCCAGAATCCGGGCCAGAACCGGGGCCGGTTTCGGGGGAAAATCCCGATCCGGGAGCAGAAGCGTCGCTGCCTTTCATATCTTTATTCCATCATCGCCCACTGACAAAATAGGGGCCGATTCAGGGTCACCCGAAAAACTTTTTCAACTATTTTTCGGGCCCACAGAACCATCACCGGACCGCCCCCTGGGCACCCGCTGCACCGAGAGATGCAGCGCATCAAGGTCCACGAGTCCGCTGGAGTCCACCGGTTGCAGCAGTGTACTCAGCGAAGCAGGGCCCGATAAAGCCGAACTTGGGGACACCGCGACTTGGCTGGCGGCCAGGGCTTTCTTCTTTCGGTCCTAGTGCCGTTCCCAAAGGACACTTCCCATCGTGATCACCATGCTAGACCGGTAGCCCAAAGGTACTCAGACCCCTGCAGCGTCCCGATGATCGAGATGATCAGGAGTATTCCGGCAAGTACAAAGAGCGCCCATCGTCCGGTGCTCATTGCGGTTCCACTCAAAAGAGTCGATGCGTCTTGCAGTTTCAGCCGTTCATAGTTGCGCAACGCAACCAATAGCCTGCCGCTTATCGCTCAGGAGGACAGGAACGCCTAAGAAGCCCCGTTCTAGTTCCGGCCAGCGCGCCCGCGGCTCAACCGTGGACTCAACCTGGAGAGATCCGCCGCCCCCACCAACCCGGCAGAAGGCCCCAACGCTGCAGCTTCCACCCGCGCAGCCGGGCGGAACCCTCGACCCGTCAGGTTGCGGCCAAAAGCTCGCCGGGCCGGTTCCAGCAGCACATCTCCGGCAGCACCCAGTCCGCCGCCCACCACAAAGGTTCCCGGGTCCAGCGCAGCAGCCAGGTTGGCGAGCCCAAGCCCGAGCCACTGCCCGACGTCGTCGACCAGTTCCCGGCTCGCCGGGTCTCCTTCCAGCGCCAGCTTGGTGACGACGGCCCCGGTGATGAGCTGCGGGTCGCCGTCGACCTCCCTCAACAATGCCTGGGCTACCGGGGAGTTGGCGGTCGCAAGCTCCCGCGCCTCCCGCCCCAACGCGTTGCCTGAGGCGTACTGCTCCCAGCATCCCCGGTTTCCGCATTCACAGCGGTGACCCTGCGGCACGATGATCTGGTGGCCAAACTCCCCAGCCACCCCGAAACGTCCCCGCTCCAGGGCGCCGTCCATGATCATGGCTCCGCCGATGCCGGTGCCCAGGGTGATGCAGACCAACCGGCTCTCCCCCTGGCCTGCACCGAACCGCCATTCGGCCCACGCGGCGGCGTCGGCGTCGTTGACCACGGTCACCCTCCGCCGAAGGATCCGCTCCAGATTGTGGCGTAGGGGCTCATTGCGCCACGCCAGATGGGGGCTGAAGAGCACGGTCCCGTTGGTCAGGTCCATCCAGCCAGCGGCGCCGATCCCCACCGACCGGATCCGGTGGCCCACCGACAGCTCGGCTACCAGTTCAGCGATGATCGCTTCGACGTGCCTCGGATCGTTCCCGGGCGTATCCCTGCGGGCTTCGGCGAGGATGTTGCCGTGGATGTCGACGACGCCGGCTGCCACCTTGGTCCCACCAATATCGATCCCGATCGCAAGCCCACGGCGCAGGAACGTGGGCGAAACTGGGTAGCCAGCGGTGAAGCCAACAGGCCGCCGTCGGGCACCCAGACCCCCGCCACCGGGGGCGCGGAGCTGACCCCGCAGCCGGGGCACTGCCGGGGCGTCCGTCTGCCTGATCATTGGTTGTCCTCCGCTGGATTGCCATCGGCGTTGCCCTACCGTTACCGATTCGTACATTACTGGAGAGTATTAACGTCGGTTGAACCTATAGGCTAATGAAATCCAGCAAGTTTTGGAGATATCAAAGGAGATAGTCGTGCGCGAATACAGCGTCCCCGTAATGGTGGACACGCCCCGTGACAGTAATATCACGGAGCTGGTTGTCAAACAGGCTGCAAAGCCGTCCAACCCAGCGTTGTTCTCCAAAAAGGACAACGCCGGAGAGTGGCAGAACATCCAGGCGACTGAATTCCTCGCTGACGTCCAGCTCCTCGCAAAAGGCCTGATGGCCAGCGGCGTCCAGGCCGGCGACCGCGTGGCGATCATGGCTCGCACCCGGTACGAGTGGTCGCTGGTGGACTTCGCGATCTGGTTTGCCGGAGCCATCTCAGTACCCGTCTACGAAACCTCATCACCCTCACAGGTGGGCTGGATCCTTGAGGATTCGGGCGCGGTCGCTGCCTTCGTCGAATCGGCCCGCCATGAGAACGTGGTGCGCCAGGCGGCAGCCGCAGCGAACATCCCCGGTGTTCAGCACGTGTGGCAGCTGGACAACAACGGCCTGGATCCCCTGCGCGGCGCCGGTACCGACATCGATGATCAAGCGCTGGAAGACCGCCGTCGGACCGCGGGGCTCGACGACGTCGCCACCATCATTTACACGTCGGGCACCACAGGCAAGCCCAAGGGGTGCGAGCTGACGCACGGGAACTTCGTCGAGCTGTCGGTGAACGCCGGGGCGGCACTCCCCGAGGTAGCCCACGAGGGTGCCCAGACCATCATGTTCCTCCCCCTGGCCCACGTATTCGCCCGGTTCATCTCCGTGTTGTGTGTGTCTGTCGGCGCAACCGTGGCCCACACCCCCGATGTCAAGAACCTGCTCCCGGATCTGCAAAGCTACAAGCCGTCCTTCATCCTCGCCGTCCCCCGCGTGTTCGAGAAGGTCTACAACAACTCGATGCTCAAAGCCGAGGACGGCGGCAAGGGCAAGATCTTCCACGCCGGCGCCAAGGTGGCCATCGAATGGTCCAAAGCCGACCAGGCCGGCAAGGTACCGCTGGCGCTCAAGGTAAAACACGCGGTCTTTGACCGGATCCTCTTCAGCAAGATCCGCGAAGCCATGGGCGGCCGCGTGGAGCATGCCGTCTCCGGCGGCGCACCACTGGGCGACCGGCTGGGCCACTTCTTCCACGGCATTGGTCTGATGGTTCTCGAGGGGTATGGCCTCACCGAGACCACGGCACCGATCACCGTGAGCACACCGAAGAAGATCAAGATCGGCATGGTCGGGGCGCCGCTTCCCGGCAACGCAGTGAAGATTGCCGACGACGGCGAAATCCTCGCCAAGGGCGTCTGCGTGATGCGCGGCTACTACAAGCGCGATGATCTCACCGAAGAAGCCTTCGCCGACGGCTGGTTCCGCACGGGCGATATCGGCGAGCTGGATGGCGACGGGTTCCTGAAAATCACCGGTCGCAAGAAGGAAATCATCGTCACCGCGAGTGGCAAGAACGTCATCCCTGCACAGCTGGAAGACACCATCAGATCCAACGCCCTGGTATCGCAGTGCGTTGTCGTCGGCGATCACCGGGCCTTCATCTCGGCCCTGATCACCCTTGACGAAGAGGCTCTGCCGGGCTGGCTTGAGCGCCACCAGCTACCCAAGAACACCACCGTGGCTCAGGCCGCCGAACACCCACTGGTTACCGCCGAAGTGCAGCAACTGGTGGATCAGGCCAACGCGAATGTCTCGCAAGCCGAGTCAATCAAGGCGTTCAGAATTGTGGCCACCGACTTCACCGAGACCAGCGGGCACCTGACCCCATCCCTGAAGATCAAGCGGGCCCAGGTCCTGAAGGATTACTCCTCGGTGGTCGAGGGCATCTACTCGGCCCCTCGCGCCTAGCGCAGCCGGAGATCGGTAGCTGACTTACCCGGTCTTCAGGGACAGTAGAGCGTTCTCGACTACTTCCGTGAGGGCCGGGTGAATCCAGTACTGTCCGCTGGCCATGGTCTGGGCATCGAGTCCGAAGGACATCGCCTGGATGACCGGCTGGATGATCATCGACGCCTCGTGGCCCATGATGTGGGCGCCGAGAATCATGCCGGTGCGTTGGTTGGCGATCAGCTTCACAAAACCGGTGGTGTCCTCCATCGCCCAGCCGAACGCCGTCGACCCGTATTGCTGGACGGAAACAGTGATCTCAAAGCCTTCAGCCTCGGCCTTCGCCAGTGCTTCAGCTTCGGTCAGGCCGACAACCGCTACCTGAGGGTGCGTGAACACCGCCGCCGGAACAAACCGGTGGTCACTGGTGCGCAGACTGCCAGGATGGATCAGGTTGTGCGAGACGACCCGCGCCTCATGGTTGGCGACGTGTTTGAGCTGGAACCGGTTGCTGACGTCACCCAGGGCCCATAGCCCGTCGATAGGCGAACCGTCGCGGAGGACCCGCTGGTGTCCGTCCACGACCAGGCGACCCTCAGTATCGAGATCGAGCCCGACGTCGGCGGCTCCCAACCGGTCGGTGTTCGGCACCCTGCCGATGGCCACCAGCACGACGTCGACGTCCAGTTCCTGACCTTCGGGTCCGTCGATTACCGCGTGCACGGATCCGTCGTCGTTGGCGGTCAGTGAGGCGACGGTGTGATTGAGGATGACGTCCCACCGGCGAAGCGCCTCCGCGGTGAACGCTTCCGAGACGGAGTCGTCGAGGGTACGTAACAGGCTGCCGGAGCGGTTAACCATGGTGACAGCTGAGCCAAACGCGCCGAAGATGTGAGCGAATTCGGCGGCAATGTAGCCGCCGCCGATGATGAGGATCCGCGCCGGCAACTCATCCAACCGCATGATGGTGTCCGAGGTATGCACCTGCGGAAGGGTGATTCCCGGAATGTCCGGTAGCACCGCCCGTGATCCCGCTGCGATGACGACCTGGTCCGCGTGGATCTCCTCGCCCGTCGCGGTGACGAAGGACTTCTCCCCCGTGAACCGCACGTATTCCTGGTACAGGGTGACGTTGTCCAGCTCGTCTGCCCGGTATCGTCTGCCGTCCCGGGAAATCGCGTCGATCCGGGAGAAGATGCGGTCCCTGATGGTCCTCCACCTGACGTCGCGGAGCTCAAGGTCGACACCGAGTGACTGCGCCTCTTGTGCCCCGGTGGCCAGTTCGGCAGGAAAGACGAACATTTTCGTCGGTATACAGCCGACGTTCAGGCAGGTCCCGCCGAACACGCCGCCGTCGATCAACGCCACTTTTCGGTCATCCCAGTCGGGGGTGATCAGGCTGTTGCCGGAACCGGAACCGACTATCGCCAGGTCGTAGTGAGTCACTGCAGTTCGTCGACGACCAGCGCCGCAAGTTCGACGACAGCATCCCGCGTTGCCGGTTTCAGCCGGGCCAGGTCCACCTGTGAACCTTCTGCCAGATGACGGTCGTAGGGAATGCGGACAACGGTGCTGACTCGGGACCGGAAGTGCTCTTCGATTTCGGTCACGTTCACCTGGGTTCCGTTCCCGGAAGACAGGTTGATCACGACGATGGCACTAGCCACCAGGTCGTGGCGTCCGTGTGCCTCGAGCCAAGACAGGGTTTCGGAAGCCAGCCGGGCCTCGTCCACACTTCCACCGGAAACCAGCACGACGGCGTCGGCCTTCTCGAGGGTTCCCTTCATCACCGAGTGCACCATGCCGGTGCCCGAATCGGTCAGCACAATCGAGTAGTAGCGACTCAGGATATCGGTGACCGCGCGGTAGTCGGCGTCGTCGAATGCCTGGGCGATTGCCGGGTCCGTATCGGAGGCCAGCACATGCAGCCGGGACCCTTCGCGAGCCACATAGCTGGAGAGCTGGGCGAAGGAATCCACCATGAACCGGTTCTGCACCAGCTGGCGGGCTGTGAAGTCGGCCTTGCCGGGCGAACGGTCGGAGAGCGTCCCCCGGTCCGGGTTGGCGTCCATCGCAATAATGCGGTCTTCGCGGACCTGGGCCAGCGTCATGCCAAGCAGCGTGGTGACAGTGGTCTTTCCCACCCCGCCTTTCCGCGACAGCACGGGAACATAGCGGGTGCGCTCCCCCAACCGCACCGAAATCCGGTGCTCCAGTGCGCGGCGGATCCGGACGGCGTCAGAATCGCCGAGGTTCAGATAGCCAAAGCTCAGCGTATGGAGAAGCTTGCGCCAGCCGTCAACAGGGGGACGCTTCGTTACCTCAAGGAGCCGCTCAGCCGTCAGTGAGGCGGCGGTTTCAGGACCGGTTTCCTTCTGCCGGCGGGCGCTGCGCGCTTCAGTGGTCTCAGCGGCTGGCCGCTCGACCGGGGGCGTGGCAGTAGCGAGGGGAACCAGCCCGCAAGATCCGCCGCCGGCTCAGACGCCGCAGAAACTGTAGACGTCGCGGAAACTGAAGGCATCGCAGGAGTTACCGGCGCCTTAGCCGCAGGCGCGGCCAGCACCGACTGCACCGCGGATGGCAGTGCCGGGGCGTCGGCGTTCCCGAGGGGCAGCGCCGAGGTGTAGTCGACCGGAAGGCCGGTCAACGCTCCATGATCGGTCGCCAACTCGTGGTCAACCGATCCTCGACCCTCGGAATCACGACCCACGGAGACGGAAGCATCCGCGTTGTCCTCGGCGTGAGGAGAATCAGTCTCCGGTAGGTCGGACTGGGAGTCGTCGGATGGGTCAATGTCCGGGCCGGTACCGGACGGATCTTGCGGGGCCATAGTTCCTCACAGGTTCGAAGATGGCGCGCCAAATGCGCCGTGGTCTCCAGCCAAACACTAGCGCACCAGACCCCGCACGGCCGTACCGGCTAGGCGGTCTCGATCACCATCAGCAGATCCCCGCCCTGCACCTGGGAGACGGCGTCGACGGCGATCCGCTTGACCGTGCCTGCCACCGGCGAGGTGATTCCGGCTTCCATCTTCATCGCTTCGATCGTGGCGATCGTCGCGCCCTGCTCGATGGTGTCCCCCTCGGCAACCGTGACGGTGACAGCACCGGCGAAAGGCGCAGCGATCTGGCCCGGCGCCGACTTGTCCGCCTTCTCCGCCGCCTTGACATCACTGTGGATGCTGCGGTCACGCACGACGACGGGCCGCATCTGCCCGTTCAGCGTGCACATCACCGTGCGCATCCCCTTCTCATCAGGCTCCGACACCGCGCTGAGGGTGGCGATCAGCCGGACACCCTTTTCGAGCGGGATGACGTGCTCACTGCCCTGCTGCAAGCCATACAGGTAGTCGCGGGTGTCCAGGACCGAGACGTCGCCGTAGGTTTCCCGGGTGGCCAGGAAATCCTTGGTGGGGCCGGCGAACAGCAACCGGTTGAGGGTGGCGCGTCGGACTTTCGAATCCCCGGTCAGCGCAGCCAGGTCCTCGGCACTGATCTCCGCGTCGCGGACCTTGATTTCGCGGCCCTGCAGGGCCTTGGTACGGAAGGGCTCTGGCCACCCGCCGGGAGGATCCCCGAGTTCCCCGCTGAGGAAACCGATCACCGAATCGGGGATGTCGTAGTTTTGCGGATTCTCCTCGAAGTCGGCGGGATCCACGTTGGTCCCCACCAACTGCAACGCGAGATCCCCCACCACCTTCGACGACGGGGTGACCTTCACGAGCCGCCCAAGTATCCGGTCCGCCGCCGTGTACATGTCCTCGATAGCTTCAAACCGTTCCCCGAGGCCCAGGGCGATGGCCTGCTGGCGAAGGTTGGACAGCTGGCCGCCCGGAATCTCATGCCGGTACACCCGACCTGTAGGTCCTGGCAGCCCCGACTCGAACGGGGCATACACCCGGCGGACCGCTTCCCAGTAGGGTTCCAGCGAGCAGATATCCGCCAGCGAAATCCCGGTATCCCGTTCAGTATTGGCCAGGGCCGCGACCAGGGCCGACGCCGAGGGCTGGCTCGTGGTCCCCGCGAGGGAGGCGCTCGCGACGTCGACGGCGTCCACTCCCGCGTCCACAGCGGCGAGCAGCGTGGCCAGCTGGCCACCGGCGGTGTCGTGGGTGTGGAGGTGAACGGGCAGGTCAAAACGCTCACGCAGGGCAGTGACGAGCTGGGCGGCTGCCGCTGGCCGCAGCAGGCCGGCCATGTCCTTGATCGCCAGGATGTGGGCGCCCGCGTCGACGATCCGCTGCGCCAGCTCGAGGTAGTACTCCAGGGTGTAGAGCTTCTCCTCGGGGTCGAGCATGTTGGAGGTGTAGCAAAGGCCAACCTCGGCCACCGCGGTACCGGTTGCACGGACCGCGCGGATGGCCGGTTCCATCTGGGAGACGTCATTGAGTGCGTCGAAGATCCTGAAGATGTCGATGCCGGTCTCGGCTGCCTCCTTCACGAAGGCCTCGGTGACCTCCTCGGGGTACGGGGTGTAACCGACCGTGTTCCGGCCTCGCAGCAGCATCTGCAGGCAGATGTTTGGCAGTTCCTTGCGCAGGGCTGCGAGACGCTCCCACGGTTCCTCACCGAGGAACCGGAGTGCGACGTCGTACGTGGCACCACCCCACGCCTCAACGGACAGCAACTGGGGTGTCCGGCGGGAGACGGCGTCGCCGGCGGCCACCAGGTCACGGGTGCGGACCCGGGTGGCGAGCAGCGACTGGTGCGCGTCGCGGAAAGTGGTGTCGGTGACGGCGACGGCTTTCTGGGCGCGGAGCTCGGCAGCGAACTTCTCGGGACCGAGTTCCTGCAGCCGCTGACGCGACCCCGGCCCTGGGGGCGCCTCGCCCTCACCAGCAACGGGCAGCTTGTCGGCGGGGTCGATTTCCACGAGCCGCTCACCGTGGGGCTTGTTGACTGTCACATCTGCCAGCCAGGTCAGCAGCTTGGTCCCGCGGTCTGCGGAGACCCGGGCGGTGAGCAGTTCGGGGCGTTCGTCGATGAAGTTGGTCGCGACGTCGCCGGCGATGAAGTCGGGATCGTCAAGGACGGCCTGCAGGAAGGAAATGTTGGTCGACACCCCTCGGACCCGGAATTCGGCCAGGGCGCGTCGGGCCCTGGTCACGGCCGACTTGTGATCGCGACCACGGCAGGTCAGTTTCACCAGCATCGAATCGAAGTGCGGACTGATTTCAGCGCCCGCGTAGACGGTGCCGCCGTCGAGCCGCACCCCGGCGCCGCCAGCGGACCGGTAGGCGGTGATCTGTCCGACGTCGGGCCGGAAACCGTTGGCGGGGTCCTCGGTGGTGATGCGGCTCTGCAGGGCAGCACCCCGCACCTGGACGCTGTCCTGGCTCAGGCCAAGGTCCGCGAGGGACTCACCCGCGGCGATGCGCAGCTGCGCCTGCACCAGGTCGACGTCGGTGATCTCCTCGGTGACCGTGTGCTCCACCTGGATGCGGGGGTTCATCTCGATGAAGACATGCTGACCCGCCCGCTCCCCCACCGTGTCGACGAGGAACTCGACGGTGCCCGCGTTGACATAACCCAGGGCGGTGGCGAAAGCGACCGCGTCCCGATGCAGGGCCTGCCGGATGCCCTCATCAAGGTTCGGAGCTGGAGCAATCTCGATGACTTTCTGGTGCCGGCGCTGAATGGAGCAGTCCCGCTCGAACAGGTGCATCACATTGCCCTGCGCGTCCGCGAGGATCTGCACCTCAATGTGGCGGGGACGGAGCACCGCCTGTTCCAGGAACATGGTCGGATCACCGAACGCGGAGTCGGCTTCCCGCATGGCAGCCTCGAGGGCCTCGGGCAGCGCCTCCCGCTTGTCGACGCGGCGCATTCCGCGACCGCCACCGCCGGCAACCGCCTTGGCGAAGATGGGAAACCCGATCTCGTCAGCCGCGGCGATCAGCTCGTCCAGGTCGGCGCTCGGCTGGGATGACTTCAGGACCGGGATGCCTGCCTTGCGGGCGGCCTCCAGCGCGTGGACCTTGTTGCCCGCCAGTTCCAGCACATCGGCTGGCGGTCCGACGAAGGTGATGCCGGCCTTTTCGGCGGCCCGGGCGAGTCCCGGGTTTTCCGACAGGAAACCGTAGCCCGGGTAGATGGCGTCACACCCGGATTCCTTGGCGACGCGCACAATTTCGTCTACGTCCAGGTAGGCGCGGACCGGGTGACCCTCTTCACCAATGAGGTAAGCCTCGTCTGCCTTCTGCCGGTGGATCGAGTTGCGGTCCTCGTACGGGAACACAGCAACCGTCTTTGCCCCCACCTCAAAGCCAGCCCTGAAGGCGCGGATGGCAATCTCGCCACGGTTTGCTACCAGAATCTTCGAAAACATTGCTCTCCTGCGTCCGTGCATCTCACCAATGGATACGTGCGTCCGTGTCCTGCATCACGGCAATCCTCACCCTACCGCGCTGTGACGTCGACCTCTTAACCTTTCTCAACATCTGACCGGCGTCCCGGGCACCGCTGACTTCGGAACCCCTACCGCTCACCTATGATGGAACGGTAGGTCGACCGCCATTGATGCGGAACTGACCAAACCCAGACGAAATAGGGGCCGCCGGCTCAAACTGCGGCCCAGGATTCCCGCTGGCGCGACGTCCGGCAGCCGCGCACACGAGATGTTAGGTATTGGTTTAACAAGTGCAAGTAGTGAGCATCAGCAGCCTCAAGGGCGGTGTCGGCAAGACGTCCGTGACTCTCGGATTGGCCTCGGCAGCGCTTGCCGCTGGAATCCCGACCCTGGTCGTTGATCTGGACCCGCATGCTGACGCCACCACCGGTCTGGGTGTGAGATCCGCTGATCAACTCGATATCGGCCGTCTGCTGAAGATTGCGCGTCGCGGCGACCTCGGAGCCAACGTGGTGCCCAGCGGTTGGGTGGCTTCGGCCATCCAACAGAACCCGCCGTTGTCGGGGAAGGCACCTGTTCTCGACGTCGCAGTGGGCTCCGCCTACTCGGGTATTTACGACCGACCAGATCTGGGACGGCGGGATCTGCGACGGCTCACCACCCTGCTGTCGCGTCTGGAGGGTTATGGGCTGGTCCTCATCGATTGCCCGCCATCCCTCAACGGGCTGACCCGGATGGCGTGGACCGCCAGCAACCGGGTGCTGCTGGTCGCCGAGCCGGGCCTGTTCTCGGTGGCAGGCACAGAGCGGACCATGCGGGCTATCGAGCTGTTCAAACGAGAATTTGCGCCGAATCTGTCCACCGCAGGGATTGTCGCCAACCGGGTACGTCCCGGTTCGAACGAGCACGCGTTCCGCCTCGCGGAAATGCGCCAGATGTTTGGTGATCTCCTATTGAGTCCCACCATTACTGAGCAGGCGAACTGGCAGCAGATCCAGGGTGCCGCCCACTCGGTGCACCATTGGCCGGGCGAATCGGCGCGCAATGCCGCCGGCTACTTTGATGAGTTGCTGAAAAACCTGGTGGATTCCGGCCGGCTGAGAAGCCGGGTGGCCCGACGCGCCTGAGGGAACGAGGTGGCTCTCGCCTGGCTCAGGTGGCTCTCGCCTCATTCGAAGGGGCCTCGCCTGGCTCAAGTGGCTCTCGCCTGCTCGAAGGGGGCCTCGCCTAATCTATGGGTGGGTTAGCTCGGCCCTAGCTGATCTTGCGGGTGGCCCGGCGCTTGCTGAGTTCATCGTCGGGGAAGTCCTGATCGGCTGCGTGTTCACTGGGGAGGGCCGCGAGGCTGCCTTCCACCTCACGCCAGACCTTGCCGACAGCAATGCCAAATACGCCCTGGCCACCCTGGACCAGGTCGATAACTTCCTCGGCCGAGGTGCACTCGTAGACGCTGGCGCCGTCGCTCATCAGGGTGATCTGGGCTAGATCCTCGACGCCGCGTTCTCGGAGGTGCTCAATTGCGGCGCGGATCTGCTGGAGGGAGACGCCTGTGTCGAGCAGTCGTTTGACGACCTTCAGTACCAGGATGTCCCGGAAACCGTACAGTCGCTGGGTGCCCGAACCGGAGGCGCCTCGGACTGCTGGTTCCACGAGGCCAGTCCGGGCCCAGTAGTCGAGCTGGCGGTACGTGATGCCGGCCGCTTTGCAGGCAGTGGGGCCGCGGTAGCCAGCATCTTCATCAAGGACGGGGAGATCTTCGGTGAACAGCAGGCCCTGCGCACTGGCCGGGATCCCGGATCCGGACGCAACCGCGTTGGAACCCGTGCCGGCGTCGCCTTTCGGACTCACGTGCTGCCTCCTCGTTCTGATAACCGTGGGAATACTTGGACGGTAGGCACTGGGCACGCACCGGATTCTCAGGGTTTGCTCTCAAGTCTGCCCTGAGTTAATGGGTAGTGCAATGAAACCGTATGCTTCGACGTTAGATCGCCGGGCACTCCAGGTCAAAGATGCAGGGCATAAAGAGTCTGGCGTGTCGGAACCTTAACGTTCGAAATCCTCGGGTTCCACGTCGGCGAGGAACTCGCGGAACTGGCGCAACTCCCGTTCGGCATTGACTGGTGGCGCAGCGGGAGTATCGTCGTCGTCGTCAGCTGCCTCGGTGATCTCCACGCCCGCCTCGTCCAGGACAGAGACGGCGCAGTAGATGGGGCAGGGGACGCGGAGGGCGACCGCGATGGCATCGGATGCGCGCGAGCTCACCGCCGTGCCGTCGTCGAACACCAGCTCTGCGTGAAAAACGGTATCTTCGACGGAGATCAGCCGGACCTGGCTGATCTCGCGGCCGAGGGCGCTGACCACGCTGACGAGGAGGTCGTGGGTCATGGGCCGGGGCGGGACAATGCCTTGCTGAACGAAGGCGATTGCGCTGGCTTCCGGGGCGCCAATCCAGATCGGGATGTGGCGTTCCCCCTTGGTTTCCTTCAGCAGCACCAGGGGCTGGTTGGAGGGCAGTTCGATTCGGACTCCGACGACTTCTACTTCAAGCATTGCGGCCCCCTAGCTATCCATGCGGGAAATGTGGCCCTGTACCAACGCTGTGTGCAGGTTCAGGCACAGCTCGCTGATTTCGCGGGCCATTTCGGCGGCGCGTGCCTTGGAGGCCACGTCCCGACGGGAAGCGACGGGTGTCACAACCCGCTCAACGAGGCCCAGTTCGCGGTCAGCTGCGGCGCGGAAAGGGCGGAGGTGCCGGGGTTCGATCCCGTGGCCCTCCAGCAATACGCATGCCCGGGTGACGCGGAGGGCATGTTCGTCAAAGCGGCCGTCAACCGGGGCGATCAGGCCAAAGCCCACCAGATCGAGCACCAGGCATGCCTGGCGCCGGCCTCGGCCGTCAGAGTTTCGAGGGTCAGGGAGCGGGTGTGGGAGTGCAGGTCGCGGGACATCTGGTCCGAGACCATCCGCGGGGACAGGGTCATACCGCCGGGCAGCGATTCCGGCTTCTCACCGCGGTCGATCGCGTCCACGTAGTCCTTGATGACCTTCAGCGGCAGGTACTGGTCCCGCTGCAGTGCCAGCACAAAGCGGAGGCGCTCCACATCATGCGGCGCGTACTTCCGGTATCCGGCCCGGGTGCGCTGAGGGGAGATCAGCCCTTTTTCCTCCAGGAACCGGATTTTGGACGCAGTGATCTGCGGGAAGTCCCCGGACAGTTCGGTGAGGACCTCGCCGATGTTGAGCACATTGCCGTGGACTCGTTCTGGTGCGAGTCCTACGGTGCGCCGAGCTGGCTGGGGTGAGGGCATGCAGCGGGACCTATTCCTGTCCGAGAGGCTGAACTGGTGACTGCTGTGGCGCTGCTGTCCGGGCACTGTAGAAGGTCAGGCGGAACTTGCCAATCTGGATTTCGTTGCCGTTGCGCAACGCAACCTTGTCCACCCGGTCGTTGCTGACGTAGGTGCCGTTGAGGCTACGGGTATCCAGCACGGTGAATCCGGTGTCGGTCCGCTCAAACTGGGCGTGCTTGCGGGACACCGTAACGTCGTCGAGGAAGATATCAGCGTTGGGGTGGCGTCCGACCGTTGTCACGTCCTGGTCCAGGAGGAAGCGGGCGCCGGAATTGGGGCCGGTATGAGCCACGAGCAAGGCAGAGGTGCTGGGCAGCGCGGCGACCGCCGCCTGCTCTTCCGGGGACAGCTTTGGGTCCACTGCGGTGGGGGCTAGCGCCGGGATCCCAATTGTGGTGGTCTCCGGCGACGGAGCCTGATTTTCTCTTCCGCCATACGTGGCCGCGTTCTCGTTGCCAACCATGGTGTTCCTCCCCAAAATATGTGGCCAACCAGTCGAACGACCGGTTGGCCACCGTGTCCTTGCAACGGTGATCTTGCCTAGTTGTGCCGGACGAGCCGGTACCCCTAGCCTACCTGCTGTGAGTAATCCGATGAACTCAGAAGCTCATCCACGACGGATGGATCGGCGACCTTGATTTCAAGGAGCCACCCCTCACCGTAGGGATCAGAGTTGATGAGCGCGGGATTGTCCTCAAGGGCCTCATTTCGGGCCACCACCTCACCGGTCACGGGCGCGTAGATGTCGCTGACGCTCTTGGTGGATTCCACCTCACCGACGACGTCGGCCGCGGTCACCGGCGAGCCGGCCTCCGGCATCTGGACGTAGACGACGTCGCCCAGAGCGTCCTGCGCGAAGTCCGTGATGCCGACGCGGACCACACCGTCGGTACTTCGCGGGGTCACCCATTCGTGCTCAGCCGTGTAGTGAAGGTTATCTGGAACGTTGCTCATGGGCAGCCTTTCGTCGTACTCCGGTGTGACTGGGCGCGACGTCCGCTGGATGCCACTGATCGAGTATAGGCATAGTGATTGGACGATGGGCAGGGGTGGACTACCCTCAGCTCGCCGAGTGAGGAAAGATCGGTTCATGACCGATCTCCCCTTCCCCGTTCAGCCCATGCTCGCCAAAGCCGTCAGCGATGTGCCCGAGCCGGACAGTGTGGCTGGCGGCCTGCTGTACGAACCGAAATGGGACGGATTCCGAGCCATCATCCACCGCGATGGCGACACCCTGGAGATCGGCAGCCGCGGGTCGAAGCTGCTCACCCGGTATTTTCCGGAACTGGTTGAGGCGCTGAAGGTGTCCCTTCCGGAGCGCTGCGTGGTCGACGGCGAGATTGTGGTCCGCACCGGCTCCCCCGGCAATGAGCGGCTGGACTGGGAGGCGCTGTCGCAGCGCATCCACCCCGCCGACAGCCGGGTCAGGTTACTGGCCGAGGAAACACCCGCCTCGTTCGTCGCTTTCGATCTGCTGGCTGCTGGGTCGAAGGATCTGATGAGCTCACCGTTCGCTGAGCGTCGGGCCGCCCTGGAGGGCATTGCTGGTGCGTTCGCTGCCCCTGTCCATGTGTCTCAAACCACCGACGACGTAGAGCTCGCCCGCCGCTGGCTGGTCGAGTTTGAGGGAGCTGGACTCGACGGCGTCGTCGCCAAGCCGCTGGACGCCGGATATGAGCCTGGCAAGCGCCGCATGCTCAAGATCAAGCATCACCGCTCCGCCGACGTCGTCGTCCTCGGTTACCGGGTGCACACCAGCGGCGCCGGTGTCGGGTCCCTGCTGCTGGGGCTGTACGACGACGGCGAACTGCGCAATGTGGGCGGCGCGTCGGCGTTCACCAACAAACGCCGGCTGGAGCTGGTCGATGAGCTGGCGTCCGACGTCGTGCGCGATGCTTCAGGTGAGCCTGTCCGTGGGGAAACCGATCGAAGCCGGTTCGCTTCCGGCAAGGATGTGTCCTTTGTGCGGCTGCACCCGCGGCGGGTGATGGAGGTGCGCTATGACCAGATGGAGGGCTCGCGCTTCCGTCATACGGCCCAGTTTTCCCGGTGGCGGCCGGACCGCGACCCCGAGTCCTGCACCTTCGACCAGTTGGAGGTCCCGGTGGCGTATGACCTGAATGAGGTCCTCGCCTAGAGAATAAAACCCGAGAACCTACTTGTCCTTCTTCGCTCTGCTGGGCTGGACGCGGGAGGGCTCGCCCGGCATCTTCGGGTAGTCCGGCGGGAAGGGTAGCTCGCCGAGACCGGAGTCGAGGTCGCGCTGCCACCAGTCGAGCAGTTTGTCGATGGTGCCGGGCTTTTCGTGGAAGCTGGCCCACGGATCGCCGACGGTTTTAAGCCGTTCGGGCACCGTGAGGACGGTGAAGTTCTTCGGGTCGGCGCTCTCCAGCTCCTCCCACCCAATCGGGCAGGAGACCGGTGCGTGGGCCAGGGCCCGCGGACTGTAGGCACCGGCGATGGTGCGATCCCGGTTGGCCTGATTGAAGTCGACAAACACCTTCTCCCCACGTTCCTCTTTCCACCACGCGGTGGTGACGGCGTCGGGCATGCGGCGTTCCAGTTCGCGGGCTGCCGCGATCACCGCATGGCGGACGTCGAGAAACTCCCGGACCGGCTCGATCGGGGCAAAGACGTGGAGCCCCCGGTTGCCGGAGGTTTTGATGAAGGCGTTGAGTCCGGCCTCCTCGAGCACCTTGCGCAGTTCGATTGCGGCGGGGACGGCGTCGTCGAAATCGGTTCCCGGCTGGGGATCCAGGTCGATGCGCAACTGGTCAGGGTTGTCGGAGTTCTCGGCCCGTGACGGCCAGGGGTGGAAAACGATGGTGTTCATTTGGGCTGCCCAGACGGCGGCGGCACGTTCATCGATGACGAGTTGCGGGTGGGATCGGGCGCTCGGGTAGATCACGGGCACGATCGGATGTAGTCGGGTGCACCCTTGGGCGGGTTCTTGGAGAAGAACTGTTCGCCGTCGATCCCGTCCTTGAACCGCTGCAGGGCGAGGGGGCGGTCACCGTTGGCAGCGACGAAGGCCTCCCCCACCTCGACCAGGTATTTGGCGAGGTCGAGCTTGGTGATACCGAGATCGGGCCAGAGCACCCGGCTGGGACTGGAGATCCGCACGTCGCGGGTGCCGTGGGGTCCGTCAACGGACAGGACTGTTGCCTCAGATGCCATGGCTCCAACATACTCCGGGGTACCGGCCTTGTCCGCTGAAGGTGTCAGGACCGGTCGTGAGACGGTGATTCGTTTGAGCTGCCTCGCTCAGGCGCCGGCGAGTCCGCCTCGTGGCCGGATGAGCCCGGCCTGCGCCAGGACCAGGTACAACTGGCAGCCGAGGCACAGTCCGAACGCTGCGTTCAGGAACGCGGCGACGAACGCGGCACCTCCGGCGATTGGAAGCGCCCATGGGACGGCCGCGAGGTGCAGCAGCAGTCCCATCGTCACCACAATGAAGCCGACCACCTGAGCAAAACGTGGCAGTCGAGGGTCTTCACGATCGACCGGCGGTGTGAGCCGGGGGCTGAGAACCTTGCGGAACAGCACGCCCCAGAGAGCGGTTCGTGGGGACGTGAAGCCCCAGGCGAACAGGAAGGCGGTGCTCGCAAGCATCATGAACCCGGGGTCGGACACCCTTTCCGCGAGACTCATGCTCGGAGTCGCGTCCGCCGTCAGGAGAGCGAAGAAGGTGCCGACCAGCAGCAGGCAGGCCGTCAACGCGGCCGCGAACCGTGGGCCACGAGGGTCAATACCGGGGAGAGGTGTGGTCGAGGGGTTATGAGGCAAGGCGGTCATCGCCGGGTCCTTCCAGGGTGTCAATTTCGGCACGGATGGACGCCACTGATACCGCGCCCGCGTAGCGTGCAGCGACATCGCCGTTCGGATTGACGACGAGCACGGTAGGGGTTTGCATCACCTTCAGCCGCGAGGCGAGATGTGGCCGGTGGGTGAGGTCGACGTCGGTGTACACGACGCCGTCGTAATCCCTGACCGTGTTGGTGAGGGCCCGTCGTACGCCAGGGCAGCGGGAGCAGTAAGCGGTGCTGAACTGGACCACTGTCGCGCGTTCGCCCAGGACCGCGAGGTCCACGTCCGCCGGGGCGATCTCCCCCACCTGCACGGAGCGCTTGCCGCCAGACCGGTGACGCATGGCCAGTCCGATGCCGAGGGCACCGAGGACCAGCACAACGACGATAGCGGCGGCCACGAAAGGGTTCACTCTTCTAAGATACGACCGCATACCCCGGACTGAACCTGGCGGCGTCACAGTTCGTCGTATGCACACCGCCGAGGGAGGCTACAAGTCGGCCGGGTGACGCGGACCGGTGATGCGGCACTCCATCAGTCCAGCAGAGCCTCCACCGTGACGAAGCCGTAGCCCCTGGCGCGCAACCCTTCGATGATGCAGGGCAGGGCGGCGGCGTCGAGGGTGGTGCCGTCGTTCGGGTTGGAACCCACGTGCATCAGAACGATCTGGCCGGGACGGGCCGTGTTCAGGACCCGCTGGCACACAATCGAGGCGGTGATGCCGCCGGATGTCCCTCGCCAGCCCAGCGTGTCCACCGTCCAACGGAACGGAACGTAACCGAAACCGTTGACGACGTCGATGTCGAGCTGGGTCCGATCGCCGTAGGGGAACCGGAAGTAGGGCATGGTCGTCTTGCCGGTGAGCGGCCAGATGGCGGCCTCCGCTCGCGCCAGTTCGAGCCGGATGGCCTCGTTGGTGAGCTGCGAGAAATGCGGGTGGGTGTTGGAGTGGTTGCCGACGGGGTATCCGTCAGCTGCCATGGCGCGCACGCTGGCAGGATATGCACGCGCGAACTGGCCGGTCACGAAGAAGGACGCCGTCGCGTCATACCGGTCGAGAGTGTTGAGGATGGAGGTCACCCCCGCATTGGAGGCACCGCCGTCGAAGGTGAGGGCCACGACGGGGCGCGTCGTGGGGAAGGTCTCCCAGTCGGTGTCATCCCATCTGGTGGGGACGGATGGCCATGGCACGAATGCGGCGTTGGGCCCGCTGTACTTCGCGGGATAGGCATACAGGGCGCCGTCCGTCCGCACCGCCCAGATCGTCTGGGCGCGAGGATCGAGCTGAGTGGCGAAGATCTTTGGGAAGGCGGACCACCCCGTTCCGATCTGTGTCATGGGGAACGATGTGCCGCTGGACGTGGCGGCATAGAGGCGCAATCTGGCCTCGCTGTCCACAACGAGCAGGTCAGAGCGGCCGTTCTTGTCCCAGTCGCCCGCTCCCACGACCTGGCGCATGGGGAGCCAGCCTCCACCCAGTCTGATACGGGGAAGGAAGCTACCGGTGCCGTTGGTCGGGTAGACGTGCATGAAGCCGGCCTTGTCGGTGGCCGCGACAGCGGGATACCCGTTGACGGACTGCTGCACCGGCGTCCACGTCCGCATGCTCAGCCAACCATGGCCGATCTGGCGCGCAGCGAGAAATCCACCCGAGCCGTTGCCGGGGTACAGCATCAACCGCCCGTCCTTGAAGCGTGCGATCAGGTCGAGGGCACCGTCACGATTCCAGTCCACGCCACCCTGGACGCTCTCGGCGACCAGCCAGCCGTTCCCGATCTGGCGGGGGGACGCGAAACGCTCCCGAGCGTTGGCCGCGTAATAGAGGAGTCGGCCGTCGGACGCGATCAGCATCAGATCGCTGAAGCCGTTGCCATCCCAGTCGCCGACCGAGATCGTGCGTGAGGCCGTCCATCCCCTCCCGATCTGGTAGGGCGCCGAAAAACTGTTGGAGGGGTTGGACGGCAGAGTCTGCGCTGGCAGTGCGGCAGGTGACTCCTCGACGGTCATCCCTGGAGCGGTGTAGGCCGGCGCTGCGACCGCGGTCCCCGTGGGAATCACACCGGTCAGTACGAGCCCTGACACGAGGCCACCCACGATGACGCTCCGCTTCGCAGCCGCCGCGCCCGCACGCCATCTCGCGATGATGCTCCCGCTCATGATTTTGCCCTTACCTCTCGAGTCGCAAGTTGAGGGACTTTCCTGCTCATCTGCTATCTAACTCCGTTGGGCCCAATTGGATTAGGGTCTTTAGTCCGTGGTCTGCTCACCTCAGCGGTAGCGCCGCGCTACTTCCTCCCAACGTCTTCTCCGCCGCATCTGACGGGGTTCGGTCGAAGACAACGACGCGTCGAACTGGACCCAAGTACGTTGCTCAATAGACACGTTGCTCCATCACCTGGGTCCGGGGCCGGTCACCGTTCGAGTGGTTGAGCGGTGACGGCGGATAACGGGGAATACCCACGTTGCGGGGCTGGTTGTGCGGGGTATGAGACTTCTTCACACGCAGCCCGTACCTGAACTTGGCCTAGCCGCGTGGAGCCGCCTGACCACGCCCGCCTAGTAATCCTGCAGGTCTTCGCAGGCAAACCTTATGCCACCCACTGATTGTGGACGTTGCAAAGCCGGTCCCAGCACCTGCTACGGATAAACCGCACAGGGCTCCCGAGAACGCCCCCACAGACTAGACCGCCCTCACCGCATGACCCCTCAAAAGAACCCGTACGGGGGTCCAAGCACAGGTTCCTTTTACAGGTCCGTGCGTGGGCCTACCTGCTATCACAAAGGAGAAAAACACCATGGCAAAGATTCTGATGGTCGTTTCGGCCGCTGATTCCCTGACGATGAAGGACGGTAGTCAGCACCCTACCGGGGTGTGGGCCGAGGAACTGGTGGTTTCCCACCGGACCCTCCTCGGCGCCGGACACACGGTCCACATCGCCTCCCCTGGCGGGGTGAAGCCGACGTTCGACCAGGTCAGCCTCGCCCCGGAAATGGCCGGAGGGCAGGAGAAAGTCGATGAGTTCCGGGAGTACATCACCTCCATCGACGATGAACTATCCGCAACGCTGGTCCTCGCCGAAGTGGACGCCGCGATTTACGACGCTGTGGTCCTGCCAGGCGGGCACGGCCCGATGGCTGACCTGTTTCAGAACGAGGACCTTGGCCGCATCCTGATCGCCGCCAACGACAGCGGGCGAATCATCGCTCCGTTCTGCCACGGTCCTGCCGGATTGCTCAGTGCAGTGGACGGAAACGGAAGGTTCGCCTTCGAGGGCCGGCGGATGACCGTGTTCACCAACAAGGAGGAGTTATCCGGGGGAACCGGGGAGAACACTCCGTGGTTCGTGGAGACCGCACTGCAGGAGCAGGGCGCCGTAGTGGAGCTGGGCCCTGACTGGTCATCCTTCGTGGTGCGCGACGGCAACCTGATTAGCGGCCAGAACCCCCAATCCAGCCACGACGTCGCCCTCGCCGTCATCAACGCCCTAGCCGAATAAGCCAATCACCGCAGGCGGCGGATAGGGCGCCGTCTGCGGTAAACACCCTCTAAGAGCAGTAGATGTCCGATTTCGCCGCCAAAAAACTGCTCCGGCAAGGCCGCGGCCGGAGCAGCATCGAAGACGCCGAAGGACTGCGCCGAATCCCCCGCACCGCCTCCTAACCCCTCGGGCGCCGACACATCAGCCGCAACGCCAGACCTTCGGTGGTGCCTCAACCCGGGAGACCCGCCTGTCATTGGCCGGGGCTATCCTCGTGCCCATGGGGCATAAGTTTCACGGCGACAGCTGGGGCCTGGCTCCCGGTGCCCGCAACTGGCGGCGGCCCCTGCAGGTGAATGCACCTGACCCGGCGGACGTGCATACCACCAAGGCAACGATCCCGCTGTGGACCGACCTTACCTACGCTGACGGCGACACAGCCACGGTCAAGGCCTTCGCCCTCGGGTGGACCGACGCAGCCGTCCGCATCCAATGGGTTGAGAAGAGCCTCGCCCGGTACGTCTGGGTGGATGCCAGTAAGGTGCGTCGGCGGGTTCTGGAACGAAAATAGTCCCGGCGCAGATAACCCACGGGCAAAGAAAAACCCGCCGATCCGGGCTGCAAAGCCTAGATCGGCGGGTTTTTCGCTGTCGGGATGACAGGATTTGAACCTGCGACCCCTTGACCCCCAGTCAAGTGCGCTACCAAGCTGCGCCACATCCCGATTGGCCGGCCAATGAAGGCCGAACCACCTGAAGAATCCTATCGCATGCCAGGCCTCCGGACGAACCAGACGAGCCGTAAACAGGTTTCTCAGGTAAAAACGGCCACCGGGCCAAGGATTGCCGCTAGGAAGCGGCAATCCTGACCCTGAGGGTCGTTCCTTGCTACTTCTTCTTGCCGCGCTTCTCGCGGACCCGCATGGCGACCTCGATGGGCGTTCCCTCGAAGCCGAAGGTCTCCCGCAAGCGACGCTGGATGAACCGGCGGTAGCCCGGATCCAGGAACCCGGTGGTGAAGAGGACGAACTTCGGCGGACGCGAGGAGGCCTGCGTGCCGAAGAGGATCCGGGGTTGCTTTCCACCGCGGACCGGGTGCGGGTGGGCAGCAACCAGCTCGCCGAGGAACGCGTTGAGGCGTCCGGTCGGGATCCGGGTGTCCCACGATTCGAGGGCCTGGTCCAGGGCCGGGGTGAGCCGGTCCTTGTGCCAGCCGGTCAGCGCCGAGATGTTCACGCGGGGCGCCCAGTCGACATGGGCCAGGTCCTGCTCGATCTCGCGCTCCAGGTACTTGCGGCGCTCGTCGTCCATCAGGTCCCACTTGTTGAACGCCAGCACCAGGGCACGGCCGGACTCCATGGCGAGGTTGAGGATTCGGATGTCCTGTTCGCTGAGCACCTCGTCCACGGCCAGCAGCACCACTGCCACCTCGGCCTTTTCCAGGGCCGACTGGGTCCGCAGCGACGCATAGAAGTCGGCGCCCTGTGCCATGTGCACACGGCGGCGGATGCCTGCGGTGTCCACGAACCGCCAGACACGGCCGTCGAGCTCAATCATTTCGTCGACCGGGTCGCGGGTGGTTCCGGCCAGCGGATCCACCACTACCCGGTCGCTGCCTGCGAGCTTGTTCAGCAGCGAGGACTTGCCGACGTTGGGGCGGCCGATCAAGGCAACCCGACGAGGACCGCCGGAGCGTTCCAGTCCGCCGTGCGCCGAGAACTTCGGCAGCACCTCGAGCGCCTGGTCCAGCATGTCGCCGGTCCCGCGGCCGTGCAGGGCCGAAACGGGCCAGGGCTGGCCGAAGCCGAGACCCCACAGGGTGGCGGCGTCGGCTTCATTCTGGATGTCGTCGACCTTGTTGGCGACGAGAATGACCGGCTTCTTCTTCTTGCGGAGCATCTGCACAATGGCTTCGTCGGTGGCGGTGGCGCCAACGGTGGCGTCGACGACCAGCAGGACAGCGTCGGCCATGTCGACGGCGATCTCGGCCTGGTCGGCGACCCGGGCGTGGATGCCACGGGCGTCGTGCTCCCAGCCGCCGGTGTCCACGAGGGTGAACCCGCGACCGTTCCAGGTCGCTGAGTACATGACCCGGTCACGGGTGACGCCGGGGGTGTCTTCGACTACCGCTTCGCGGCGGCCGAGGATGCGGTTGACCAGGGTGGACTTGCCGACGTTGGGACGTCCAACGATCGCAAGTACCGGGTCGAGCTGCAGGGGCGCGTCGGGGTCATAGTCCTCGGGCTCCAACGCCAGCAGGGCAGCGTCTTCCTCGTCGAGGTCATAGTCGTCGAGTCCGGCCCGGAGGGACCGCGCGCGGATCTCGGCTTCGTCGTCGTCGATTCCGGCCAGGCGCTCCGCAATCGAGTCCTCGCCGGTCGGCTCAAACTCTTCTGCCCCTTCAATGTCAGGGCGGGCCTGGTTGTCAGTCATGAGTGCATTCCTTCGTTATCAGTGTGCAACGGTTCGAACGACGTCGAGCACAGCCGTGATGGTCTGCTCGAAATCGAGTTCCGATGAATCTACGGTAACCACGCCATCTGCGGCCTGGTGAAAATTGACGACTTTCGAGTCTTTGGTGTCCCTGCCGATGACCTGTTCCTGCAGCTGCGCGTCGGTCTGGGTGCCACCGAGCTGGTCGCCACGGCGGCGCAGGCGGGCGGCCTCGCTGGCGGTCAGCAGGATCCGCACCTCAGCGTCGGGGGCGACCACGGTGGTGATGTCCCGGCCCTCGGCCACGATGCGGTGCCCCGAGTCGGCGATGATCTGCCGCTGACGGCGGATCAGTTCGCTGCGGGCGCCCAGGGTGGTGGCCACCGCCGAAACGGCCTCGGAGACGCGCGGTTCGCGGATCGCGGCGGTGACATCCTGACCACCGACCGTCACTGACTCGGCGTCGGGACGGGTGCTGATATCCAGCTCGATCGTGCGGGCGGCGTGTTCGACGGCGGCGCCGTCACCCAGGTCCACCCCTTCCGCGAGGCAATGCCAGGTGACTGCCCGGTACATGGCACCGGTGTCCAGGTAGGCGGCATGGAGTTGACGTGCAGCCTCACGGCTCACGCTGGACTTACCGGACCCGGAGGGCCCGTCGATGGCGACGACAAGGGACTTGCCGATGCGGAATAAGGAATGGGGGGTGTTCACTGGACCACTTTCCATCCGTTGGCGGTAAGGAATTCAAGGAGATCGTGCCGTTTGCCGGGCACCACCGAAATTTCGGCCATACCCACCTGACGCCCGGGCGAGTGTTCCAGCCTCAGGTCCTCAAGGTTAATGCCGGCGTCGCCAATCTCGGTGAGGAGCCGCGCAATCTGCCCCGGCACGTCATCGACGAGCACCGTCATGCGGGCGAACGCTTCGGGCGGGGTGCCATGCTTGCCGGGGATGCGGGCCTGGCCCACGTTGCCCTCGGAAATCAGCTGGGCCATGTCGAGGCGCGAGCCTGCCCCCGTGGGATTCTCAAGGGTGCCGATCAAACGGTTCAGGTCCTCGCGCACCCCATACAGGATCTCCACCAGACGGTCCGCGTTCGCGGAGAGGATCTGCACCCAGAGCCGTGGGTCGCTGGCGGCAATCCGGGTCACATCGCGCAACCCGTTGCCGGCCAGGGCCAGCGCGTGGGGTGGTGAATCCTGCAGCCTGCTGGCCACCAGCGAGGAAAGGACCTGCGGTAGGTGGGAGATCAGCGCGACCGACTGGTCGTGATCCTCGGCGCTCATGCGCGCGACGACGGCGCCCAGATCGATGGCCAACGCTTCGGCGGTGCGGATGGCCACGGCGGTGCTGTGCTCTGAAGCGCAGACCACCCACGGCATGCTGGTGAACAGTTCGGCGCTGGCGGCAACCGGCCCGGATTTCTCCCGGCCAGCCATCGGGTGGGTCCCCACGTAGCGGCCTAGCGCCGTGTCGTCGACGACGGTGGTCAGGTGGTCAAGCACCGAGGCTTTGACGCTGGCAATGTCGACGATGACGGCGTTTGGGTACTCGGTGAGCGCCTTGGCACTCAAGTCAGCCGTGACGTCCGGTGGCGCTGCGATGACGACCAGTTCCGGTTCGAACGTCTCGACCGGGTTCAGGGCCCGGCCCGCGCCAATATCCTCGGCCACAGCTTGGGTGGACGGAGAGATATCGGTGAGGACGACGTCGATCCCACGTGCCTTCAGCCCCAGCCCAATGCTGGCGCCCAAAAGCCCCGTGCCCACTATGAGCACGGGACCAGACAGGTGGGTGCCGCCGTTGTTAACGCCAGGCATGGTTTAGAGTCCCACCGCTGCCAACAGGTGTCCGACTTCCTGGTTGCCCAGGACACGAATGCTGCCCTGGCGCTGGTCGTTGACCCGGATGGGGCCAACCTGGGTGCGGACCAGCCGCTCGACCGGGTGGCCGACAGCTTCGAAGAGGCGACGGACCACACGGTTGCGGCCCGAGTGAAGGACAACCTCCACCAGGATGTGTCCCGGGGTGGAATCGACGAGCCTGAACGAGTCGACGCTGGCGATGCCGTCTTCAAGTTCGATGCCCTCTCGCATCTGCGCGCCGATGCCGTGGGCCATGGGGCCGCGGACCTGCACCAGGTAGGTCTTGGGGACCTCGTAGGACGGGTGGGTGAGGCGGTTGGTGAGTTCGCCGTCGTTCGTCAGGAGCAGCAGGCCCTCGGTGGCGACGTCGAGACGACCCACGTGGAAGAGCCGCTCGTTTTCGTTCTTGTTCTTCAGGTAGTCACTGATGCAGGGACGGCCCTCGGGGTCCTCCATGGTGCAGATGACGCCCTTGGGCTTGTTGAAGACGTAATAGACCAGGTGGTCGTTGAGCTGCAGACGAATGCCGTCAACGTGGATGGCGACCTGGGTGGGATCGACCCGGACACCGAGGTCGGTGACGATGGTGCCGTCGACCTCGACGCGGCCGTCCTCGATCATTTCCTCGCAGACCCGGCGTGACGCCACTCCTGCCGAGGCCATGATCTTCTGCAGGCGCACACCGTCGGGGTTGTGGACGTCGAGGCGATCGACGGGCAGTGCCTTGGGGCCCTGTGCCTTGGGCCGACGGACCGGTCCGAGGCTCTGACCGAAGCGTTCCCTGCCGAAGGCCTTGGGACCGGTTGGCTTCTGTCGGTTGCCGCCCTGCTTGGCGCCGGCCTGCTTGGGGGTGCGGTTGGCGAAGGGACGGCCCTCGCCTGAACCCTCCGACGAACCGCGGTAACCGCCGGTCGCGGGGCGACCGCCAGTGGGGCGACCGCCAGTGGGACGACCGCCAGCGCGGGGTGCACCGTCGCGGGAGTATCCGCCGTCGCGGGGTGCACCATCGCGGGGTGCACCGTCGCGGCCTGGCTTGGCTCGCGCGGCGCTGCCACGGGCTGGTCCCTGACGCTTGGCTCC
>NZ_QDAE01000026.1 GCF_003075455.1 Arthrobacter sp. Bz4 | reverse complement strand
CCCCTAGGCAGCCTCAGCGTGCCTCGCAGCTCCGCCCCAGACGTGAGATCTGGTGATTCAAAAAGCCGTCGGCCCACCACATGTCACCTCTGGCCGGGTGGGTGCGGCCAGAGGATGCGGGGCTGGGCTGGACGGAGTGCGGCCAGAGGATGCGGGGCCTCTGGCGGGCGGGTGCGGCCAGAGGATACGGGGCTGGGCTGGACGGGGTGCGGCCAGGGGTGCGGCGCAGCCAGAGGCGGGGCGCGAAGCTCTACCGCAGCGCGGAAGTCGCCGCTCCTGCATGGCTGCGGGAGCGCACCCTGATGATGACTGTTGCAAGCAGGACGATTGCCGCCACGACGGCGGCAGCGATCGACGTCGTCGCCGATTCCATGTCGCCGCTGGTGCGCCCAACCGCGATCCAGGTGAGTCCCCAACCAATAGCCGCCGCGACGGCGAGACGACCCTTGCCTTTGAGCGCCAGCCCTAGGCCAACCAGTGCAACGACGGCAAGGATAGCGACAGCCCAAACTTCTTCGTTCAGGCCAAACCCATCGAAGCCTGCAGCGGTCAGCGCAGCAGCGATGTTCGCGCACACCGCCACGCAGACCCAGCCAAGATACAGGCCCAGCGTGCCATCGACAATCACTGCCTCAGACCACGATGATGCTGGCCGGCCGCTGTAGCGCAGAAATACGACGGTCAGGACTGCAAGCAGCACCAGAATCACCGGCACACTCACATTGAGCCACCCGGCCTGGATGCTCAGAATCCAGACCGCGTTCAACACCATTGACACTGCGACCATCCAGCCGAGCGATCGTTGCCGTTGCGCGGATCGCTGTGACGGCAACCATTGCCAGACGGTGTAAGCCACCAAGCCCGCGTACACCACTGACCAGATGGAAAACGCCGCACTCGCCGGGGCCAGAAGGGTGGCATCCGTGCCCAATGCCCCGCCAGCCGCCTCTGCAATGGGCGTCCCGCCGAAGACTCCGACACCGATCATCGATCCCACCAGGCAGAAGATCATGCTGGCAGTGACAGCTATCTGGCGATACAGGTCAGCGCTGGTCTTTTCCTTGCTTGATGTGTGGGTTCTCATACCTCTATTGAACCGGTCTGACCGCGATAAAACTATCTCCTCCGCCAAGAGGTCAGTAGGCTGGGTAGTTCACGTGTTGACTCGAAAGGTGCATGTCATGACTGAATCAAACCTCCCCGAAGAGGAACTGAGTATCACCGACGCAATCGATACAGCGGAAGCCGAGGAGCTGGATCCGGTGGCTGCGGGACAGCCCGACAACTACCCGGGCGCTGCGGAAGACAACCCTGACCAGTGGCGAAACGACCCGCTACTTCAGGACGAGCCGGCTGCGACGGTGACCGCGGAAGGCACCGTTGCTGAGCAGGTACTGCGCGATGGATCTGAGGGCGACGACGCCGTGCCGACGCTGGGCGAAGCCGCCGCGGACGTCGATTTCGGCGATCCCGCTGACGAATCAGAGATCGATGGCAGCGACGACAGCGCCAACCTTGGCGGTTCGCCCCTCAGCCATGCCGATGAGGATCTGCTGGGCCACTAGCCGTCACACCCGATCCTCACGCTGCATCGTCGACAGACCGAGGGGTGGTCCGTCGACGGCGCAGTGGAGAAGTCTTCTGGTGGTTAGCCTTCGCATTCCCGGCAGAACAGGAGGTCGCCCTTCTGGCGGGCAACCTGGCTGCGGTGGCGGACCAGGAAACAGGAGGAGCAGGTGAACTCATCATCCTGCGGCGGAATTACCTGGATCAGGAGTTCCTCACCCGAAAGATCCGCACCAGGAAGGTCAATCCCTTCGGCAGTGTCGGCATCCTCGACGTCAACTGAAGCCGACTGGGATTTGCTGCCACGGTTAGCCTGAAGGGCTTCGAGGGACTCGGCTTCCTTGTCCTCATCGTTGTTGCGTGGTGCGTCGTAATCCGTTGCCATTCCGGTGCCGTTCTCTTGAAAATCGCTGAAGCTGTGTGGTTGATGCAGCCACCGAGTATAACCATGAAATTCCTGACCAATGTGCAGGAGATATTGTTGCACGATTACGCATAATTGGGCCCCCTCTGAGCATCCCGAAAGGGCCTACGGGGTGACAGCTAGGTAAGCGATATCAGTGGCTAGCTATTCCCGCCTACACCGGCCCTGGAATAGGTCGGACCTGGACGGGGTTGCCCCTTGCAGAACCTATTTTCAACGGAAAGTGCTGCTTGTGACTCTCTTCACCCCGCTCACCATTGGTGCCATGGAACTGCCCAACCGTATCGTCATGGCCCCCCTCACCCGGGTCCGCTCGAGCAGGGAGGGCGTTCCTGGCCCTCTCGTGGTTGAGCACTACCGGCAGCGCGCATCATTGGGGCTGATCGTCACCGAGGGCACTTACCCGAGTGACGCCGGCCGAGGCTTCCCTGGCCAGCCAGGCCTAGTGACGGCGGAACAGTTGGCCGGCTGGCGCAATGTCACTACTGCTGTGCACGACGCCGGTGGGCGGGTCTTTGCCCAGGTCATGCATGCCGGACGGGTCACACACGAGGCAACCACTGGCGGGCACACGGTCGTTGCTCCGAGCGCTGTGGCGATCAATGGCGAAACCCGAACCTATGATGGCAAGTTGCCGTACCCGGTTCCCCACGCCCTGACCACTGACGAACTTCCCGGCGTCATCGATGAGTTTGTCCAGGCATCACGGAACGCGATCGACGCTGGTATGGATGGTGTTGAGCTTCATGGGGCCAACGGCTACCTCCTCCACCAGTTCATGTTCCCGGAAACCAACCAGCGCGACGACGGTTACGGCGGCTCCCCCGCCAACCGCGCCCGTTTCATGGCCGAGGTAGTCCAGGCGGTAGTTGCAGCGGTCGGCGCCGAGCGGGTGGGACTCCGGATTTCCCCGGGCACCAGCGGCAGGGACGTGCTACCCGCAGATCCCGACGACATCCTCGCTACCTATGGCGCAATGGTCGACGCTATCGCACCCCTCAACCTCGCTTACCTGAGCGTCCTCCACGAAGACCCAGCCGGTTCACTGATCCAGGGACTCCGTTCGCGCTTCGGCGGACCCTTCCTGGTGAACAGCGGCTTCGGCGTGATTACCGACCGTGACGAAGCCGAGAGCATCCTCGCATCCCGGCTCGGAGACGCCGTCGTCGTCGGCCGTCAGGCGATCGCGAACCCGGATCTGGCCCGCCGGTGGCAGGAAGGCCTACCGCTGAACGAGCCCGACCCTGCGACCTACTATTCACACGGCGCCGAGGGATACATCGATTACCCGTTCTACGAGGATGTGCTGGCCGAAGCTACAGCCTAGGAGTCCCGGCCGTCCAGGATATGCACACCCACTCAAGAGAGCTAGCTTGGTAAAACCCTAGGAAGTCATTCGATTTCTCAAATGCATGCTCTCCAGCCGTTGCGTATCCGGGTGTGGTGCGTCACTCTGAGTGGGTACATAAGAACTTCCCCGCATAGGGGTGAGTGGGTGGGGGCCAATTCGCTTCCGCCCCGACGGGTTTTCAAATGCCGGTCAGCTCGCTCAGCGGGGATCTGCCTGGAGCTGCTCGTGACACCTGTCGGACGAATTACTGCCCCGAGAACCCCGGGACCGCGCAAGTCCGCAACGCGGGCAACTCTCGCAGTGTGCGTAGCCGTGGCAGCGGTCTGTGGGTCCGGGTATCAAAGCTCCCTCTCTGGCACGACGGGGCAGTTGGCAGCCGCGGCACCCCACTCTGCCGTGTCGGCAGCTGTGCCCACCGGATGGGTGGGCCGCGAACTGCTGGCCACCCCAACTCCCGGACTGCAGGATTTCCTGGTTCCCGGTCAACCCAACAGCGGTATTGCGTCGGAGGAGGCCAGGGGTGCTGACAACGGACTCCAGGTCACCAGCGTTCCCTCCGACGGCCCGTCCCGCCCCGGACCGGGCACACTCATGTCACCGCTAGGAACGCTGAGCCCCAGTTCCCCATTCGGCGAGCGCATTAACCCGCTCACCGGCGAGGCGGGCGAGTTCCACTACGGACTGGATTTCGCCGCACCCTGCGGCACGTCGGTTCATGCGGCGGATGCCGGAACGGTTCGGGCAGTCGGGTGGCACCCCTGGGGTGGCGGGAATCGAGTGGAAATCGATCACGGCAACGGGCTGATCACCACCTACAACCATCTTGAGGGGATTTCGGTTGAAGCCGGAGCCACCGTTGAAGTCAGCCAGATTGTGGCGGCCGTCGGGTCAACCGGGTCCTCAACGGGCTGTCATCTGCATTTTGAAACCATTCGCGATGGGTCCCACGTTGATCCTCGAGGATGGACGCTCACACCGCTGAATCCCGCATCCCAGGTGGGAACACCGGACATGACCTCCTACGCACCGGGTGGGGGTGCATCAAGCAATGCAGTGCCATGGGTAATTGCCATGCCTCACGAGGTGTCACACGATACGGGTGACAGTCGCATCGAAGGGGTGCATGGACCGGCGATTGTTGCCGCGCCAGCAGTTCCGAAGCCTGCTGCCGGCTCGGCCCCGCCACGGCACTCTTACCCGGTTGCTCATGATTCCAAGCCGACTCCCCGACCCACTGCCAGACCATCCGAACCCAAGTTGTCAGAACAGGATAAGCCTCAGCCGGGGCCGGCAAGCCAGAGTCCTTCGAGCCCGAACTCTTCGAGCCCAAGTCCGTCAGCGGCCCCAACGAAACAGGATGAACCTGCACCGTCACAGGATGAACCTGCACCGTCGCCCAGCTCCCCGGGGCCTGAGCCAGAAAATGAAACTACTCCCCCGCCCGCTCCCGGCCCCGAGCCCACACCCCAACCTGAGCCTTCACCCGCTCCTGAACCGGACCCTGACCCAGCTCTGGTCTGCACCGAACCTGAGACAGTCCAGGCTATTGGAAGTGGATCCGGTGAGGACTCGACGCCGGGACACGGCCCCCGACAGGATGCGTCGCCGTTCCCGGTACCGATTCCCATACCAGTGACCGACGACGAACAGGTTGCCTCCGATGCCTCGGCCACTCCTGTGGATGGCACTACTGAGGCGGATGACGCTATTGAGGAAGAGGCCGGGGACGGCGATCCGGCCGTTCCAGCTCCCCCCTGCGATGGTCAAGAGGAGTCAGACGCCGATTCAAATGGCGAGATAGACGACATGGACAACCACCAGGACACCGTCGTCGTACCGGCAGACGATGCGACCGCGGCAAAACCCTAGACCGTCTGCAAGGTTGGTGATGCCTCATTTGTGGATTTGGCACTCTCTACCTGCATCACGGATGGGGAAAACGAGTATTCCCTACTCGTGACCCGGCGGGTACGTTTCGTAATGTCTATCCATGACAAACATTAATCACAGGTGTCAGTGTTGCGGCGAACTAGTTGACGAAGTCTTCTGCGAGGACTGCACCGAGGAATTCAGTCAAAACGCTGCCTGAGCGCTGAGCCGCCCGATCACCGGGCTGGGCGCCAGCGACCGACTGGGGGACCACACTGGTTCCGCTAACTTTTTCCTTGCACCCGGTTACTACACACGACATCGAATTTCCTAGCCCTCATTCGCCCGACGGGTCACCAACGGGTTCGCCACATTGAGACTGGGTGTCCGGCGCCACCCAAGCAGAGGCGATAAAAGTCCCGGAACCAGCAGCCGGGCCCGTGAATCCGATCAGCCCCCAGAGGGTCGTGTTGGGCGGTCCCCAACGGTTGGGCCCACAGGAATACCTTCAACGCCCCAATGCGTTTCACCAGCAGGGCATCCGAATACTAGCGGCTGGCACCCCTGGCCATTAGTTTGCCTTTCCGGCCGGGAGCGGGACACAGCAGCGCAAATACTGCTACCGACACCGGCAATAGCGCAAATATCAGGCTAGGCACAGAATAGTTCCCTGTCAGATCGCGCCCGAGTGAGAAAAGTATCGGACCCAGAGCTGTCGACCCGACGTTGATGGCGGTAATGATGCCTCGGATACCGCCGATATTCTCTGTGCCGAAGTAGTGCGACAAGGCGATTGGCTCGATAGCTCGGATCGAGCCGGATGCCGCACCAAGTATCAAGCCATAAATAAGTGCGGTAGGTAGTCCGTTGACAACCTGCAGGAAACCTAGCGCTGCAGCAAGAAGCGCCATCGAAGCAGCCAGTGCAAACCGTGGGTCAACGCGAGAGAAAGCGCCCCCGCCACCAAAGTCGCGAGGATGCCAGTGATGGTTTGGGGGATGAAGTTCGCAGCGGCTTCGGTGCTGGTTAGGCCCTGAGTGGTGAGGATAGAGATTTGGTGAAAAGCGAGACCGGTGGTGAGCACTCCGGTTGCAGCCAGCGCTGCAGCTATGGCCCAGAAAATGGGGGCCCGAACTGCCTGGCTGCTGGACCAGTCGGCGCCCGGAATTGTCTCAGGATGGGGCTGGGACTCCCCGGAAGCGAGCCTTGGGGGCGCCGTTTTCCGGTGTCTGGGAAGCAGGAGGACCATCGGCAGGATAATCACGAGCACGGCAACTGCCTGATAGCGCCATGCCATTTCCACCCCACCGGCGCTGATCAGCCGATTCACGAGAACTGGGGTCAAGGAGATACCGGCTGAACCGACTGCTGCGGTTATTCCGAGCGCGAGACCACGTCGGGTGGTTAGAGCCTTCACCACCGCAGTTGTGGCGGCCAGGGTTAGTGCCCCCTGCCCGGCCATGCGAAGGAATACGAACCCGACAGTCAGACCGGCAATGTTGGTAGCGAAACTCAGAGCCAGCAGCGTACCCGCGAATACCAGCGCCGCCACGGTAATCACTTTTCGTGCACCCCACCGGTCCAGCCCCCTCCCAATGAATGGGAGGGCTGCTGCACCGGCGAGCGTACCGATGAGGTAGCTAAACGAAAGGTCCGTCCTGGAGATTTCGAGCTGCTCGATCAACGGATCGGTGAATGGTGAGAGCCCCGCAGTCTGACCCGGCGCCGTAGCGGCGGTAATCAGTGCGGCGGCAAGTACCGTGCCGGACCATGATCCGGTGCCCCTTGGCTTTTTCACTGTTTCCTCATCTATTGCCAGCTACTCTCGGCCCTCCGCAGGACACCTTTGCTCCGTTAGTGGCTTCCTGCAAGTCGCCCTGCGAGGCGATCCCGGATGGCGGCGCTGGCAGTGTTAAGGCCCTGTATTTCGACCTCTTTGCCGTAATGGCGGTACTTTTCAATAATCGCGTCCAGTGCAGCGATCGTAGACGCGTCCCAAAGGTGCGACTGGTACATGTCAATGACGATCTTCTCTGGATCCTCGGCGTATTCAAACTGCATGTACAGATCGTTGGAAGAAGCGAAGAACAATTCCCCGCTGACAACATATTTGGCGAAGGTGACGCCGAAGTGTTCCTCGATCGTCCGCTCAACGCTGACAAAATGGGCAACCCTGCGTGCGAAAGCAACCATCGCTACGAGCACACCGATGATCACACCGATGGCCAGGTTATGGGTGAAGACCGTGAAGACGACGGTCGCCACCATGACCGTGGTCTCGCTCTTTGGCATGTGACGGAGCGTGTCGATCTTGACGCTGTGCCAGTCGAACGTTGCAACGGAGACAAAGATCATTACCGCCACCAGGGCGGCCATCGGGATGAGCGCAACGATGTCGCCAAGCGAAACGGCGAGGATCAGAACGAATATTCCCGCAAGGAATGTCGAGATTCGGGTGCGTGCGCCCGAGGCTTTGATGTTGATCATCGTCTGCCCCACCATGGCGCAGCCACCCATGCCACCGAAGAAGCCGGTGATGATGTTTGCCGTGCCCTGGCCCCAGGACTCACGAACCTTATTGGACCGGGTATCAGTGATGTCATCAACTAACTTGGCGGTCATCAGAGATTCCATCAGACCAACTACAGCCATACCAAGAGCAAAGGGAGCGATGATCTGGAAGGTCTCGAAAGTCAGTGGAACATTCGGGAAAAAGAGGGAAGGCAGGCTCTCCGGCAGATCGCCCTTATCGCCGACAGTTGGCACGTTGAGAGCGAAGACGACGGCGACAACGGTAAGAATCACGATCGCGACAAGCGGGGCGGGAACGGCTCTGGTGAGCCGGGGAAGAAGGTAGATCACCAGTAGGCCCACGACCACCATCGGGTAAACCAGCCAAGGTACCCCAAGGAGCTCGGGAAGCTGAGAAGTGAAGATCAGGATACCCAGTGCATTGACGAACCCCACCATGACCGAGCGCGGAATAAACCGCATCAGCTTCGCGACGCCGACAAGTCCCAGAACCACCTGGAAAATACCTGCCAAAATTACTGCTGCAATAAAGTAGTCCAGCCCGTGACTCGCCACCAGCGGTGCAATCACTAGGGCGGTAGCAGCGGTAGCGGCGGAAATCATCGCTGGTCGTCCACCAAGGAAAGCGATGGAGACGGCCATGGTGAAGGAGGCGAAGAGGCCTATGCGGGGGTCCACTCCGGCGATGAGCGAGAACGCGATGGCCTCGGGGATCAGGGCGAGAGCGACTACCAAACCGGCGAGGACTTCGGTCCGCAGACGCCGGGGTGAGCGCAGGGTGCGCCAGACGGACTGGGTTTGTTCGGGTGTTAACTTCGTATCCAGATTGGTGGCATAGGCATTGGTCGCCATGCGGGCTCCATTTCGTGCTCGGGCGGACACAATCGTGCCTCCGGTTTGATAGGGAAAACGGGCGCTGCACTGCGCCAAAGAAGAAGGTGGGAGGTGCGGATTCGCCAGCTCCACTACTGACCTTACCCTAACGTAATGGTAGAGTTAAATCCATTACTTTTCCTACGAAAGACGGTGCATGATGCAGATTGGCGAACTCGCCGAACGCGCGCAGCTGTCTCTGCGGACAATCCGGCACTACGACGAGATCGGCTTACTCCACCCATCAGCCCGAACTGACGGTGGTTTCCGAATCTATTCAGAAGACGACTTCAAGCGGCTGGTGCTAATAAGACAGGCACGCGCGTTGGGGTTTAGTCTCGACGAAGTCGCCGATCTGCTCGACGCCATCAGTCGGAGCAAGGGTACTGAAGGGCCAGCAGAAAAAACGCTGATCAGGTTCCTTGAAGAGGCGCGGGTTCGGCGCAAAGCCATGGCGGTGAATCTTGACCGCGCCGACGACTTCATCGCAACAATGACCGATCAAGCCAGGGACTCACGTTGACACTTCCCCCCATACCAGCTCTACCCCGCTTAGACCCGACGGATTTCGCACACTTCGACGTTGGCTGCTGGAGTAGTTACGCTCATGGTTCCCCTTTGCGCTGAACGAAAAGATTCTCCGCAGCTCATTCATGGGCGAAATATCCACGCAGATAGCAATGAAAGAGGTTGGTTTTGGGCTCGGCCGCGGAACCACGGAAGAGCCAACAGGCGTTCCGTCCTGAAGTAGAGGGACTACGGGCGGTCGCTGTCCTTATGGTGGTCGTCTACCACATCTGGCTAGATCGAGTCTCGGGCGGCGTCGACGTCTTCCTCCTGATCTCCGCGTTCCTGCTGACACTGTCCTTTACCGGGCGCGTCGAGACCCAGCGACCACTCGACCTCTTGGGGCGCTGGGTACGGATGTTTGGAAGGCTTGTGCCGGCAGCGGTGATCGTACTGTTGGCCACCATCGCGGCCGCCCTGCTCGTCTTTCCTCAGGCCAGGTGGGGAGAGATCATCGACCATGGCTGGGCCTCCCTCCTGTACTTTCAGAACTGGTCATTGGCGCTCGGAGCTGTTGAGTACCAGGCAGCGAGCGCTGCTGTCAGCCCGATGCAGCACTTCTGGTCGTTATCGATTCAGGGGCAAGTGTTTATCCTGTGGCCATTGCTGCTCGCCGGCTGCGCAGCCGCCGCCAGAGCGCTACGGTCGCCTTTCCGGGTGGTAGCGGGCACAGTCTTCACCACGATATTCATCATGTCGCTGTCGTTTTCGGTGAGCGAGACGATCCAGAACCAGGCCTTCGCCTACTTCGATACGCGGGCACGTCTCTGGGAATTCGCACTCGGGTCCCTCCTAGCCCTCGCCCTACCCTGGTTGCGGCCACACAAGATTCCGCGCGTGTTGATGGGGTGGATTGGTCTTCTGGCAATAGCCCTCTGCGGCATCCTCATTCCCGTCGGAGACGCTTTTCCGGGCTACATAGCCCTGGTTCCGACCGTCGGTGCTCTATTTGTGATTACCGCCGGTCAGACAGGCAGCAGGTGGGGTATCGATCGGCTTCTCTCAGCGCCTCCGATTCTTCGCCTTGGAGGCATGTCCTACGCGCTCTATCTGTGGCACTGGCCCATCCTGATTACCTATCTGGTGGTCTCTGGGGCCGAGCGAGCTTCATTCAGCGTTGGCGCGGTGATTATTGGCGCATCGATCCTACTGGCGGCGGTAACGACCCGTCTGGTTGAGCGACCCATACGGTCGTGGCGCTGGGTGCACCGACGTCGTCGTCGTAATGCAACATTGACCGTGGCGCTTGCGTTGGTCGTCGCAGTGCCACTGACCGGTTGGGAGACCCAGATTTCGTCCAACGAACACCAGTTGGAGTCCCAGCCGGACGCACTGAACCCAGGGGCGGCGGCTTTAGCCCCGGACTACCCGGCCGGCGGGGTTCCCGACGCCGACCCCATCCCTGCGGCTACAGACCTTGGGAACGAGTGGGGTAATGCTGGACCAGGCTGCACCCCGCCCTATCTGACCTCAGACCCGCTCCTCGAACGCTGCCACCAGATTGAGCCCGACGCGGAACCGGACAAGACCATCATCGTCATCGGCGACTCGCACGCACTCCAGCTGATGTCAGCCATTGGGCCCATCGCCCTTGAAAACAACTGGCGAGTGGTTGCTTTGCTGAAGGATGCCTGTCGCTACGGGGGCGAATCGGCTGAGCGCGACGACGAATGCAACGCATTCAACGCCGCTGCGCGAGAGTATGCGCAAGACCAGAATCCTGATGCCATCCTGACCTTGGGCACCATCACTTACACAGACGAGCCGCGCGAATCTCTGGTGCCGGACTACCAGGCTGGAATCCAGCCGTTCCTCGATGAGGGCGTAGAGGTGATCTCCATCCGAGACAATCCCCGGTTCCCATTCAATATGTTTGAGTGCGCGGAGCTGCAGGGCGTCGACGCTCCGCAATGCAATCCTGACCGGGCCGAGGTGCTACTGCCCGAGAACCCGGCGGACGCCATCGCCGAGACCGAACCGCTGTTCCACTCGGTGGACCTGACTGACCGAATCTGCACGGACACCACCTGCCCAGCGATGATCGGCAACGTCTTTGTGTACCGCGACTTCGACCACCTGAACCGAAGCTATGTAGAAACGTTGATTCCGGCCCTGGAACGACGGATCCTAGCCGAGACTGGTTGGAGTGGAGGCTAGCGCTGACCTAATGGTCAGTAGGTCTCGAGCGTCGCGATGAATTCATCTGCTCGCCGGAGATTCTCGGCCATCTTCTCTCGCTGGGCGGCTGCCGACGTCAAGTAACCAGCCAGCCGTTCCCGCAGGCTGCTCGTGTCCTCGTCATTGCCGGCAGCGGTCAGACCATCCACGATCGAGAGCAAATCTCCCATTTCCTCAAGGGTAAATCCCAATGGTTTCATTCTCCGCACTACCAAGAGGCGCTCAATATCACCGTCTGTGTAGACACGAAACCCGCCCTCGGTGCGCGAGGATGCCGGGAGTAGTCCCACTTCGTCATAGTGCCTGATCGTGCGGAGCGAGAGACCGGTCCGCTCAGCTACTTCGCCGATATGCATGGAGCGAGTCCGTGCCGGTTCCGAAGATTCACCCATTGTTCGATTCCCTGTGCCCCACCGGCGTTAACCTCTCGTGACGTTAAGTTAGAATTTAGATCGACCGATCTGCGTTGCGCGGATCGATGTGTACATTGCCGTTCAGCCTACCGGCCCAGACCGGACACCCCCGAACCGTGGGGATTCACCTAGCCTGCTCCGTTTACAAAGGACTATCCCTATGACCACGCCGACTTTGGCACCCACTCCTGTCGAACGCCAGTCGGTGATGCGCACACTCCGGCATCCGCGCCTCCTCAAAACCGAGGTGTTGGCGGGTTTGGTGGTTGCTCTCGCTCTCATTCCTGAAGCGATTGCATTCTCGATCATCGCAGGTGTGGACCCGAGGCTTGGTCTCTTTGCATCCTTTACGATGGCTGTTTCAATTGCGTTCCTCGGCGGACGCCCAGCGATGATTTCTGCGGCAACCGGTGCCATTGCGCTGGTCATTGCCCCTCTGGTTTCCAGCCACGGAGTTGACTACTTCATTGCGGCCGTCATCCTCGCTGGGATCTTTCAGGTAGTACTTGGCCTGATCGGCGTCGCGAGGCTGATGCGTTTCATCCCGCGCTCGGTGATGGTGGGCTTCGTGAACGCACTGGCCATCCTGATCTTCATGTCCCAGGTCCCGGAACTCATTGACGTCCCGTGGCTGGTCTATCCCATGGTCGCAGTCGGGCTGCTGATCGTCTTCGGCTTGCCGCGGCTCACTATGGTGGTGCCAGCCCCATTGGTCGCCATCGTGGTGCTCACCGTGTTCGCCGTTATTGCCAACATCGCCGTCCCCGACGTCGGGGACAAGGGCGAGTTGCCCGACAGCCTACCCACCCTGTTTTTCCCCAATGTTCCGCTGACCCTCGAGACGCTGCAGATCATTGCGCCGTTCGCCTTCGCCATGGCTTTGGTCGGATTGCTCGAATCACTCATGACAGCCAAGCTCGTCGATGACATCACCGATACGCGCTCCAACAAAACCCGCGAGAGCTGGGGGCAGGGCGCGGCGAACATCATTACCGGATTCTTCGGCGGGATGGGTGGCTGCGCGATGATCGGTCAGACCATGATCAATGTGAAAGCCTCCGGCGCGAGGACCCGGATCTCCACGTTCATGGCCGGTATCTTCCTGTTGATCCTGGTTGTAACTCTCGGCGAGATTGTGGCACTCATCCCCATGGCAGCCCTGGTCGCCGTGATGATTTTCGTCGCCATAGCCACCTTCGATTGGCACAGCATCAAGCCGACCACCCTGAGGCGGATGCCCAAGAGCGAGACGTTGGTAATGGTGAGTACCGTCGTCGTCGTTGTCTGGACTCACAACCTGGCCATCGGTGTGGGCGTCGGGGTATTGGTGGCGATGATCGCCTTCGCACGCCGCGTCGCGCACTTCGTCACCGTTGACCGGACGGTCATCGAACTCAACGGTGAAGAGACAGCTACCTACACCGTGGACGGTGAGCTGTTCTTCGCGTCCTCGAACGACCTCTACACGCAGTTCGAGTATGCGACCGACCCAGACCACGTGGTCATCGACATGCACGCCTCACACCTATGGGACGCGTCAACGATTGCCGCCCTGGATGCGATCACCGAGAAATACCACAACCATGGGAAAGACGTCCGGGTCATCGGTTTGAACGACGCCTCCGTACTGATGCGCGAACGGCTCGCCGGCAAGCTCGGCGCGGGTCACTAGTTACACTGCCCATTAATCATTTCGAACCGATCTGACATACAGGGTTCCGGCCGGTTTGCAATCTCGCCGATGGCCCCGCCGGGGATTCTCCCAGTTTCCTGCGGAGGCCGCCTCGGGCCGTTGACTAGGTAAAATCCGCTCAATGGTGCAACGGCCCTCACCCTTCTTCTTTGCTGCTCGGGCTTGTCTCTGGCGGTTCTAGTGTTTCCCGGGGTATCGGTTGGCCTGCCATAAACCTCTACGGTGAAGCGCTGTTCAGATATGCGTTGTTGTATTGCGGGCTGGGCTGCGGAGGGACACACTTAAGATGGCCGTAATGGTGCGGCCCTGCCGAAAGGGAATCCGATGAAACGCTTCGTCCTCATCGCCGCGGCAACTGCGGCGTTCGCCCTAATTCCGTCGACGGCGTCCTTCGCCCAACCTGCGTCGACGACCGGATGTCCCGCCAGCAACCAGGTCCTGGTCGTAGCGGAACTCCTCGCGAATGGCTACCGACTCCCCGGGGTGATTGACTCCGAGGGCAATGCAAACGGCCTTGTCTGCGGCAAGCCACTCAACCCCGTGGTTCAGGAGATGCAATGCCCAGCGGCCGAGTGCCCTGTGCCCATCATCTATTCCTTCCGTGACGACAACCTGAACCGATAGCAGGCTGAAAAAAGCCAATAGTGCACAGCCGGCGAGCTTCGTTCTATCTGCTATGGCAGATGCGGCTTTGGGGCATACCTGGGGCGCGTGGAGCCTCCTGCCGGATTTCAGAACCACCAGTGGCCCTGTTTTCAAATGCACTAATGGCCCCATTTTGGGTTGGCGTTAACAACAGCCCTCTCGTTACTGTTTGGTGGCCTCGATAGGCGATGCGTCGACGTCGCCGTCAGCCTGTCGGGGTGCGCCGTGCGATACGAGAACCGGGCAGGCGGCCCGTTCAGCGACTGCGGAACTGACGGAGCCCAACAATAGGCCGGCGAATCCCCCATGACCCCGCGAGCCGACGACAACCATGGAGGCGTTTGCACTCTCCTTGATGAGGACCTGGCATGGGTTGCCACGGACGATCCGTCGTTCGATCACGGAGGGAGCTCCGGCGGGGAACGCTTCCTCCAGCCCCTGGTTCAGTGCCTTGTCCGTCGCTTCCTCGTAGTTCCAGTCCTGAGGGTGTATACACTCCCTGTGACGGATGATGCCAGGCAGCAACTACCCGAACCCCCGTTCGGGACGCGTAGAGACATTTCGAATCCGACCTAGCGCGGTTCCGGGATTCTGCATCGGGTAAGGACGTCGCGGGTATCGGGTAGGTGCTCTTGGCAACTACGGGGCAAATTCTATATAGTCTTGGTCACACCCGCTGGGGGCCCATTAGATCGGAGCATCATGAATTCCGTTGTCCTTGCGCTGACTGGCGTAGCCATGATGATTCTTGGGTATTTCTTGTACTCACGGTTCCTTGGCCGTCGTATCTACAAGTTGCAGGAGTCTTTCGTCACTCCCGCTCATGAACTGAGTGACGGGGTCGATTACGTTCCCACGAACAAATTCGTCCTCTGGGGCCACCACTTCACCTCGGTTGCTGGGGCGGCGCCCATCGTGGGCCCCGCCATTGCCGTCATCTGGGGTTGGCTGCCAGCCTTCCTATGGGTGACTATCGGCACAGTCTTCTTCGCCGGCGCCCATGACTTAGGTGCACTGTGGGCTTCCGCCCGGCACAAGGGCAAGTCCATCGGTTCGCTCTCCGGAGAATACATTGGTCCGCGCGGGCGCAATCTGTTCCTCGTGATCATCTTCCTTGTGCTGCTCATGGTCAATGCCGCATTCGCCGTGGTGATCTCCGGCCTGCTTACCAGTACTCCTACCGCTGTCATACCCACCTGGGGTGCTATCGTCGTCGCCCTCCTCATCGGTCAGGCCATCTACCGCTACAAGTGGAACCTCGCGGTGGTCTCCGTTGTGGGCGTCGTCGCCCTCTACGCCCTGATCCTGATCGGGGACCAGGTACCAGTGGTCCTGCCGGAGACAATCCTCGGGCTCTCGGCCACCTCCTTCTGGATCGTGGTTCTTTTCCTCTACGCCGGCGTCGCCTCGGTCCTGCCTGTATGGATGCTCCTGCAGCCTCGCGACTACATCAACGGCCTCCAGCTGTTCATCGCGCTCGGCATCCTCTACGGTGCGATCCTGATCTCGGCCCCGACCCTGGTGGCCCCTGCGTTCAATGAGGCCGTGCCGGAGGGCACACCGAGCCTCATCCCGTTGCTCTTCGTCACCATTGCATGCGGAGCGATCTCCGGATTCCACGGCATCGTCTCCTCGGGCACGTCCTCCAAACAGCTAAATAAGGAAACGGATGCCCGCTTCGTGGGCTACTTCGGGGCCGTTGGAGAGGGCCTGCTGGCACTGGGTGCCATCATCGCCACGACGGCGGGCTTCCGCACCGTCGCGGAATGGGAGCAGGTCTACAGTGCGTTCGGCCAGGGTGGGGTGGGCGCGTTCGTCGAGGGCGGCGGCGCCATCGTCAACAGCGGCCTGGGTATTCCTGCAGGACTGAGCGCCACCATCCTCGCGACCATGGCTGTCCTCTTCGCCGCGACGACCATGGACACCGGCATCCGTCTGCAACGTTTTGTGGTGCAGGAAGCCGCGAGCATTATGGGCGTCAATATCAACAAGTTGTTGGCAACGGTCATTGTGCTGGCCATTGCTATGGGCCTGACCTTCGGCGCTGGCGCAGACGGTGCGGGCGGCATGCTGATCTGGCCGCTGTTCGGCACCACCAACCAGTTGCTGGCAGGTTTGACGCTATCGATGATCGCCGTGATCCTCCTGCGCAAGGGCCGTCCTGTGACCCCTGTGCTCGTGCCGCTCCTGTTTTTGTTGACGATGTCCGTCTACGCGCTCATCGTTCAGATGGGACAGTTCTACGCCGCCGAAAACTGGCTGTTGCTCGTGCTTGACGTGATCATACTGGTTGCCGCGGTGTGGGTTATTTTCGAGTCAGCGATCGCTATGTCGCAGGCAAAGAAGAACCCGCCGGAGTTGGAAGACGATGAGCGCGAGCGCGCTAGCACCCGGACGCGCTCCTGACCGTGAAACCGCACATGCTCCTGCACCGGCTGCACACCGTGCAGGAGCATGTGCGGGCCGGGTTGCACGAGTTCTACGTGGCGCCCTACCGGCGAACATTCGCTCGCGCGCAGCGGGATGAGGAGGATCTTTTCATGATGCTGGTCCTCTCGGAGGCTTTGGGCGTGCCCAACCCGGCAAGTTACTACACGGTGGAGTTGCTGCCAGTGGTGTATGACCGGTTTCACGACTGGCACCGCCGGATGGGCATGGAGCGTTCGCCACTCGACCACATCTCATGCTGCTAGACCTGGCCGCTGCCCGTCGGGTGCTCTTTGTGGGCGGGAAGGGCGGCGTCGGCAAGACCGCAGTCGCCTCCGCTGTCGCGCTCGCTCAGGCCCGTGCGGGCCGGCGGGTGCTCGTCGTCTCCACGGACCCAGCCCACAACCTGGGGCACCTGTGGGGATGCGCCGTCGGGGACCGAATCACTTCGCTCGCGCGGGGGATAGACGTCGGCCCGGGGGCATCTGGCGCCCTCGATGGGATTGAAGTAGACCCAATCGCCACCACCGAGGCACACCTCGCAGCTGTGGGGACCTCCATCCGCAGGCTCATGCCCGAGCATCTCGCCGGTGAGGTCGACAAGCACATGCAACTCGCCCGGGACTCCCCGGGAGCGCACGAGTCAGCGGTCCTGGAACGCATCGCAGAGCTGGTTGACCTTGGACTGCGCGAGTATGACCTCGTGGTCTTTGACACCGCACCGTCAGGACATACTGCGCGCCTGATGGCGCTGCCCGAAATCATGGCTGCCTGGACCGAAGGGTTGCTGCGGCGTCGTGGGCGGTCAGAGCGGTTCGGGGCCGCGTTGCGCGGTTTGGAGGATCGTGATTCAGCTGAGTCCGTCGTGGGAACCGGGCGGTCACCAGAGCCGGCGGAGGAGCGCGATGTGCAAATTCGTCGGATTCTCCTGCGTCGGCGTGAGCGGTTCGAGTCGCTGCGCACGGTCCTGATGGATGAGCAGCGCTGCGCCTTTGTCATTGTCCTTGCCGCCGAGAGGCTTCCCGTGCTTGAGACCGTGGAGTTGCACCAGCAATTGGTCCGCGCAGGCGTCCATGTGGGCGCGCTGGTGGTCAACAAACGATCCCCCTCCGACGCCGGCGATTTCCTTGCGGATCGACGTGCACTGGAGGACGACCATCTGGTGACGCTGCGCGAGTCCCTGCCTGATATCCCGCTGCTGCAAGTGCCCCTACTGCCTGGAGACATCGTGGGAGAACAGGCGCTCGAACGGTTCGGTTCCGCGCTGGCCCGCGCGTCAGATCAGGACATCCACGAGAAATAAGGATGCTGGGCAGAGGAGTTCGGCTCCGCGCCGGTCGAGCTCCATCGTCCCTGCAATGTCATTGATCTCGGCTCGGGGACGGGCAGCCTATCCTATTAGGCTGTCTGAACATGGACACCATGTATCCCGCATTGATGTTCCCGGCAAGATGGACGCTAAAACGTCCGACAAACGTCGGTTCAACGATTTGCTGGTCATAGAAGACCCCTCCAGATAGGCGTATTGCCTAGTCAGAAGGGGTTCGTTGAGCCTCCTGCCGGATTCGAACCGGCGACCCCCTGTTTACAAGACAGGTGCTCTGGCCAACTGAGCTAAGGAGGCGAACTGGCTAAACCAGCGAGCGCCGTCGTCGTGATGAAACCGATCGAATGCGCAAAGACAAGATTAGCCCAGCCAGCGCGTCAGCGAAAACTAGCCCTTGGCGTCGATCTTTTCCTGGGTGAACACAGCGAAGTTGTCGATTGCCTCGGGCACCGCTTCACCGTCGACATAGATGGTAGGAGTTCCCGCGATACCATCCAGTTCGGCGGCCTCGGTCGTGAAGTTGACCCATGGCCTGAAAGCCCCCTCCGACAGACAGGTGGCGATGTCAGCGGCACCCACCGACGACGCCAGAGCTGTCAGCCCGTCGTCGTCCAGTTCACCGTTCTCATAGTTGGCGAACACCCCGGTCGAAAAATCGAAATACGCTTCAGGGGATTCTTCGGCCACGCACGCCAGCGCATTGGCGCCCCGTGAGGAATAGTCAGTCGACGAGTTGCGGTCCAGATACGCCACGTTGCGGTGCTCCATGCTGATCTCGCCAGCGTCAAGCCATGCCTTGATCTGATCGGCATGGGTACTCTCAAACTCGGCGCAGAACACACAGTTGACATCGACATACGAAACCACCTGCACGGGCTCACCGTCAGCTGACTCGGCGATACCAGGGGGCAACTCGCCTGCTGGACGCGGCTCCGACGGCAGCGTGGCCAGATCAACGGTCCCCGTTTCGAAGGATTCGACCTCCGTGCTTGAGGTCAACACAATCCCGCCAAACTCATTGCCCCCGGCGGGGGCAGCACCAGCATCGGGAACCTGGCCGCGGATCGTGTTGGTCACGATCAACGCCACAGCCACCAGAATGGCTACCACAGCCGCCACCACACCCCAGCGAATGAGCAGTCCCCTGCGCTTCTCCTGACGCTCCTGCGCCTCGCGGAGCAGCCTCGCCTGCTCACGGGCCTGCGACGATCGCTGCGATTTAGTCGGTCTATGGCTCGAGCTGGGGGTCATCAGTCCTCGTCATGGTTGGGTACGCGTAGTCTCAAGTTTAGCGATCCATCCCCGCCGACGACTACGGACCGGGCGACGCCGCCTAAACGGTAAAGTGCTAAGTAGGCCTACTATGTTCAGGAGTCAGCGTGCCTTCAGCTCAACCCTCGCCAGATAAGACCACCGCCTACGGCGAATTCGAGTTCATCGTGGTGTCCAACCGGTTGCCTGTCGACCGCGTCTCCACCAACGACAGCAGCACCTGGCGCCGCTCCCCCGGCGGGCTTGTTACCGCCCTGGCACCCGTGATGTCCAAGGCCGACGGCGCCTGGGTGGGCTGGCACGGAGCACCCGACGAGACCCTCGACGCCTTCGACCACGACAACATGCGTCTGGTCCCTGTCCCGCTCACCGCGGACGAGGTGGAGTTCTACTACGAAGGTTTCTCCAACGCGACCCTGTGGCCGCTGTACCACGATGTCATTGCCCCACCCGAGTTCCACCGGCATTGGTACGACTCCTACCGCCGGGTCAACGAACGCTTCGCCCAGGCCACAGCGGCTGTTGCCGCCGAAGGGGCCACCGTCTGGGTCCAGGACTACCAGCTGCAGCTGGTCCCCAAGCTGCTTCGCGCCGCGCGCCCGGACCTGAAGATCGGCTTCTTCAACCACATTCCGTTCCCACCCCTGGAGATCTTCGCCCAGCTGCCATGGCGACGCCAGGTGATTGAAGGATTGCTCGGCGCCGATCTGATCGGTTTTCAGCGTCCCAGCGATGCGAGCAACTTCCTGCGCTGCGTTCGCCGCTTCGTCGGGCACACGGTTAGGCAGCAGCAGGTTCAGGTGGAAATCGAAAAAGGCGGCCCAACCTACACCTCCCGGGCCGAGGCATTCCCCATCTCCATCGACGTCGACCAGATCATCACCCTGGCAAACCGCGAAGACATTATCGAACGGTCCAAGGAAATCCGCCGTGAACTTGGCAACCCGAAGCACATCCTGCTGGGTGTCGACCGCCTGGATTACACCAAGGGCATCGGCCACCGGCTCAAGGCCTATGAAGAGCTCCTGGCTGATGGCCACGTCAAGGTGGAGGACGCTGCACTCATTCAGGTAGCCAGCCCCAGCCGGGAACGAGTTGAACAGTACCGGTTGCTGCGCGAGGAGATCGAGGGCGCCGTCGGCCGGATCAACGGCACCTACGACACCATCAAGAACACCGCCATCCGCTACCTGCACCACAGCTACCCGGTCGAAGAAATGGTCGCTCTGTATCTGGCCGCGGACGTCATGCTGATCACCGCGCTCCGGGACGGCATGAATCTGGTTGCCAAGGAGTACGTGGCCGCCCGGACCGGTAACAGTGGCGCCCTGGTCCTCAGTGAGTTCGCTGGCGCGGCGGATACCTTGCGTCAGGCGGTCCTGATCAACCCGCATGATATTGATGGCCTCAAGGCCGCTATCGTCACCGCGGTCAACATGAGCCCCGCCGAATCGACTCGTCGCATGCGCATCATGCGCCGTCAGGTGCTCCAGAACGACGTCGAACGCTGGTCCAAAGCCTTCCTCGCAGCGTTGCAGGAAGGGAACCACGAGAATTCCCAGGAGACACCCCATGCCTGAGCAGCTCAGCGCCGAACTATTGACCGCGCTGGAAACCATCGCTGGAGCCGATCACCTGCTGATCGCCCTCGATTTCGACGGGACGATGTCGCCGCTGGTTCCCCACGCAGCAGACGCCAGGCCACTGCCGGGGTCTGCCACGGCGCTCTCGGCTTTGGGTCAACTGCCTGAGACGACGACGGCCCTCGTGTCCGGTCGCGCCCTGGACAGCCTCCGTGCTGTCGCGACGCCGGACCCCGAGACTCTCCTCATCGGGAGCCACGGAGCCGAAACCTGGACCGGCCCCGACGGCGCACCCCTCACCCTCACCAAGCAGCAGTCTGACCTCCTGCGTCGCGCCACCGACGCCGTCCAGCGGGTGGTGGACGCACATGCAGGAACCGTGCTCGAGACCAAGCCGGCCGGCGTTGTACTCCACACCCGCACCGCCGCCGACGACGTCGCCGCCGCCGCAACCCATGCCGCCCGCACGGCCCTGGATCAGCTCGAAGGTGCTCACATCACCGACGGCAAGCGGGTGCTGGAAACTTCGGTGATCAGCGCCGACAAGGGGCAGGGGGTCAGATCACTGAGAAAGTACACCGGCGCGACGGCTGTGTTTTTCGCGGGCGACGACGTCACCGACGAGCACGCCTTCGCTGCATTGGAGGCACAGGACCTCGGCATCAAAATCGGCGACGGACCAACTCAGGCGCACCACCGTATCGGATCACCTCAGGAGCTGGTCGCCGTCCTTGAGCACCTCCTGGTGCTCCGCGGCGCCGGTGCGCAAATCTGATTTATCTGCCATACTCAGATTGTGTGACGCATGCCACCTGCCAGCTCATAGCAGCGCGGCCAGTGGTTGCTGCACGGATAACTGAATATTCTCCATTCACAACGGATCGTCGGGCACGTACCTGCCCGTGAAAAGGAAAAACAAAATGGCAACGGTAACGTTTGACCAGGCAACACGCCTGTACCCCGGCACAGATAAGCCCGCGGTTGACAAGCTCGACATTCAGATCGCCGACGGCGAATTCCTCGTCCTCGTAGGCCCCTCCGGTTGCGGCAAGTCCACATCCCTGCGGATGCTCGCCGGACTCGAAGACGTCAACTCGGGCCGCATTCTCATTGGTGACCGCGACGTCACCGATGTCCCCCCGAAAGACCGCGACATCGCAATGGTCTTCCAGAACTACGCGCTGTACCCTCACATGTCGGTCGCTGACAACATGGGCTTCGCGCTGAAAATTGCCGGCGTCTCCAAGGAGGAGCGTGCTGAGCGGGTTCGCGACGCCGCCAAGCTGCTCGACCTCGAGCCGTACCTCGACCGCAAACCCAAGGCGCTCTCCGGTGGTCAGCGTCAGCGTGTCGCCATGGGCCGCGCCATTGTGCGTAACCCACAGGTGTTCCTGATGGATGAGCCCCTCTCGAACCTCGACGCCAAGCTCCGGGTGCAGACCCGCACCCAGATCGCTTCGCTGACCCGCCGGCTGGGAGTTACCACCGTTTATGTGACCCACGACCAGGTCGAGGCAATGACCATGGGCGATCGCGTCGCGGTCCTCAAGGACGGCGTTCTCCAGCAGGTCGACACCCCCCGTAACCTGTACGAACGGCCAGTCAACGTCTTCGTCGCAGGCTTCATCGGCTCGCCCGCGATGAACCTTCTTGAACTGCCCGTCACCGACGGTGGCGTCAAGTTCGGCGGAATCACCTACCCGGTTGCCCATGAGGTGCTCGACGCAGCGCACGGCGGGACGGTCACGCTGGGCGTCAGGCCGGAAGACCTGCAGGTTGCCGAGGACAATCAGGGCCTCCAGGTCGAGGTCGACGTCGTCGAGGAGCTCGGCGCAGACGCTTATGTGTACGGCCACACCACTCTCAATGGGGAGGAACAGGTCATTGTGGCGCGAGTCGACGGCCGGCGCCCACCAATGAAGGGTGACACCATTTACGTCACCCCAGAAAAGGGCCACGTGCACCTCTTCGACATGAAGGACGGACTGCGCCTGGCGGACCACGTCTAGCCTGGCTCCGCTGTCCGAGCGGAACTGACCCGAGTACGGTGGTCTGTGGATTGACTTTCAATTCAGGGGCCACCGTACTTCGTTAACACGTACACAGTTACAACAAAGGGCAACACATGAACGATGCGCCAAACGCCGAGTGGCACGACGAGCCGACCGACTGGGACCAGCCGGGCAAACTGCCGCGTACCAAGGATGCCCCGGACCCCGGCACCCTTGGTTCCCTGAACATCACGGCCGCTGCCACCGATCCCGAACTGTTGGACTTGCCGTGGCACATTGCCCTTGAGGACTGGCCAGCCCAATATCTGGCAGCCCTGCCACGCGGTATTTCCCGACACATTGTGCGCTTCGCTCACTTGGGCGGATCGGTGATTGCAATCAAGGAAACCAGCGAGCACATCGCCCGGCACGAGTACCACATGCTGCGGAAACTGCGACGGCTGGATGTGCCGAGCGTTGAGCCGGTCGCCGTCATCACCGGGCGGAAGGCCCGGGACGGGACCGATCTGGATACCGTGCTGGTGACCCGGCATCTGAAGTTCTCGATGCCCTACCGAGCGTTGTTCTCCCAGACGCTTCGGCGGGACACGCTGACCCGGCTCATCGATGCGCAGGCGCTGCTCCTCGTCCGATTGCACCTGATCGGCTTCTACTGGGGCGATGTGTCCCTCTCCAATACCCTGTTCCGCCGTGATGCCGGCGCCTTCGCTGCCTACCTCGTCGACGCAGAAACCGGTGAACTCTACCCCGGGCTGTCATCCGGTCAGCGCGAATACGACCTCGAGATCGCTCGCGTAAACATTGCCGGGGAACTCATGGATCTCTCCGAGGGCGGGTTGATCGAAGAAAAGATCGATCCTCTCGCTACGAGTGAGCTCATCATGGACAGCTACCGCCGGCTCTGGGCCGAACTCACCGATCAGGAGTCTTTCGACCTTAACGACCGGTGGCGGGTTAACGCGCGGATCCGCCGGCTCAACGAGCTGGGCTTCGACGTCGAGGAATACGCCATCCAGACCGCAGCCAACAGCTCCCAGATCAAGCTGCAGCCCAAGGTGGTCGACGCAGGTCACCACAGCCGGCGGCTGCTGCGGCTCACGGGGCTGGACGCCCAGGAAAACCAGGCACGGCGGCTCCTCAACGACATGGATGCCTACCGGGCAGACAACAATCCAGACGTCGACGAGGAACTCAGCGCACATCTCTGGGTCACTCAGGTCTTCGAACCGATTGTCAGGGCTGTCCCTCGGGAGCTGGGCCGCAAGCTGGAGCCGGCCGAGGTGGTCCACGAGGTACTGGAGCACCGCTGGTACATGTCGGAGAAGCAGGACCGCAATGTGCCGATGGCCGAAGCAGTCCAGTCCTATCTCGACTCGATCCTGGTCCACCGCCGCGATGAGGCCGCCATCATGTTGACGGCTGATACGAAGACCATGGACATCCTCGGCGGCGGTGCCCGGGACTCGCCCTAGCCGGCGATTACGGGCACTGAATGGTCTCGCCCTGGAAGGTCTGGGGGCCGGAGCCAGCCTGCTCGCAGAACTCAGCGACCTCAGAAATCAGTGGAATGAATGCGACGATCCCGATGATGACGACGACGGTCGCGATAACCGCCAGCGCCCCGATGATGATGCCTGCCAACGCGAAGCCATTGCCCATCCGTGCTTTGCGGGACTTCACCATAGCCACGATGCTGACGACCAGACCGACAACATTCAAGAGCGGAATCAACGACAAAATGAAGCCAACGATGCCAAGGGTTTTTCCTGGATTTTCGGCCGTCTGCCCATAGCCCGGTCCGGACCCATAAGGGCCCTGCCCGTAGCCAACGGGCTGTCCGTAGGGGGACTGCTGCCCGTAGGGTGGCTGCTGGCTTGCGTCTTGTTGACCATACGGAGGCTGTTGCTGCCCGTAAGGGGTAGGCTGGCTACTCGGTGCTGGCTGCTGCCATTGCTGGCCCGCGGGGTACTTCTTCGAGTCGTCGCCCTGGCCGCCCTGCTGGTCAGGCTGGTTTCCCGGGTAATTTTCCGACACGTTGAATCCCCATTCATGGTTATGACGCCGCCCGCTGGCAGCGAATACTGGACTCATTCTATCCACCATCGCTAGGCTCTCGCGGTAATTGCCTTTCCGGGATTGAGGATGCCACGAGGATCGAACACGTCCTTGATCTGCCGCTGCACCTCAAGCACTTGTTCGCCCTGCTCCCAGGGTAGCCACCTTAGTTTGTACTGGCCCACCCCGTGTTCGCCAGTGATGGTGCCGCCGACTGCGAGGGCCAGACGCACAGACTCATCGAGTGCAAGCTCAAGCCGGGCCACCCCCTGTTCACCCTCAGCAGTGGATACCCAAAACGTAGGGTGCAGGTTGCCGTCACCGGCATGGGCAACAACCTTCAGCAACACCGAGTGATCGGACGCCACCCTCTCGAGCTGGGCGATGTAGTGCACCAGTTGAGACCGCGGAACTGCAACGTCCTCACCAACCCGGAATTCGTCGTCGACCTCATCGCCCCGACTGTGCCGGCGCAGATCGATGAGCCGGGCCGCCTCGCTGACGTCCTGCGCGTCAACCGTGCCCCCGAGCGATGTCAGAACGCGTCGGACCACGGCAGCCTCCGCATCGGCACCGAACCCATCAGTCTGGATCAGCAGCAGGGCTCCCCCTCTCCCCCGCAAATTGGAGCCATGCGCCCCGTCCAGCGCGGTCAGGGTCATCCCGTCCAGCAGCTCCATGATTGCCGGTTGAACCCGCGCCTGTCCCACTGCGAGGACACCCGCGGCAGCAGCCTGCACGTCGGGAAAGAACGCTGCCAGGGTCTGCACGCTATGGGGAAGGTATCTCAGCCGGACCGTGATGCCGACGACGATCCCCAGTGTCCCTTCCGATCCAACGAACAACGAGGTCAGGTCGTACCCGGCCACCCCTTTGAAGGTTTGTACACCGGTCCGGATCAGATTACCGTCAGCGAGAACGACGTCGAGGGCCAGGATCGAATCCCGGGTCACCCCGTACTTCGCGCACCGGAGCCCGCCGGCATTGGTGGCTACGTTGCCACCAATGGTGGAGATTCGGTAACTGGCTGGGTCGGGTGCGTACATCAGCCCATGCGCCGCTGCGGCGGCGTTGAGGTCAGCGTTGATCACGCCCGGTTCGACCACCGCAATCTCATCCAGGGGCCTGATGTCCACGATCCGGTTCATCCGTTCAAGGTTCAGGACTATGCACCCGGCGGTGGCGTGCGCCCCACCGGACACACCGGTGCCAGCTCCTCTGACAACGACGGCGACGCGGTGGGTGTGTGCCCAGCGAACGACCTGCTGCACTTGATCAACGGTCTCCGCCCAGACAACGGCGTCGGGCAGACGGAGTTCCAGGACCGGTCCCTGGTCCCGGGCATACGGCTCGACGTCGGCAGGCTCGGTCAGAATTGCCCCGGAGGGCAGGAGCGCGGCCAGTTCGGCCATCGTCGCGCGGGTCATGGGGTGCCTCCCATGAAGCGCTGAAACTTTGTGAGGGCTAGGGGCCAGAAGTTTTGGTAGAGCTCCCGCTCGGTCTTGGACCTGGCCTCGGTGTTCCAGCCGTCATGTACCAAGGAGAGCGTGGTCCCGTTGCCAGGACCGCGCAAAAACTCAATCGTCAGGTCTGTGGGGGTCCCACCGTCGGGGTGGTGCCGCCACACCATCTCCAGGCGCGTGCTCTGCTCGGTTCGGCTAACCTCAGCCCACACTGCTTCAACTTCGTCCACCGAGGTTTCCACCAGTGCATTGTCTTCAAGGTCGAAGAAGCTACCGGCGCCCCAGACACTCAGGTCTTCTACCGGCCACCACAGGTGGATGTGCTCCGCGAACCCCGCGGCAGCATGTTCCGGCGGTACCGGCACCGTGACCTCAAACTCGATCGGTGAGATCCGCTCCGGCGTCGGCGGCGGGGGGCTAGCATCGGAAAATAGATCACTCATACCAGCGACTGTACCGGCTGTGGGCAGCCCCGCCGGCTGGGGTGTTTCGTGTGGTGTGTGTTTGGGGTGTGGTGGGTTAAGTGCGAAAGGCCCCTGACTCGTGCCACTTGGCTTAGTGACCACTTTCGAGACTGCTGAGGATTTCCTTGGCGGCCTCGGAAAGTTCCGGATCGAGGGTCATTCGT
>NZ_QDAE01000025.1 GCF_003075455.1 Arthrobacter sp. Bz4 | reverse complement strand
GCACGCCGACGACGGGCACCTGCGCGGGTTCGACGGAGCACAGGACCCGGCAGCCGTCCTCGCCTACCGCCTCGAGCAGCGCATCGACGCCGCCCACAACCTCCTCGCCAACGCCGACCAGCGTCCCCTCGGCGCCGTGCCTGACGAGCACCTGACCCGCCTCGCACAGCAAGCCACGAAGTACGCAGCAGGAACCGAGCTGCCGCGCCGGGCACCCGGAGAAGGGCCGATGGACACGCAGTGGGCGGCTCGCCCGTTCGCACTCATGCGCACCGACGAGCTCACCGATGCCCTGTCCCGGATGCAGGCCATCGACCCGACCCAGACAGTCGACGCGTCCACCCGTCATGCCCAAAACAAGGCACAGTGGACGGTGCAGGCAATGACCGTCGAGCTGGAACGCCGCCAAAATCTTTCCCCGACGCAGGCCACCATCGAGCGCACCGCACGCGGGGAGGATCCCCGCTCCGCACACCAGGTCACCATCGGCGACGCCATCAGGAACGAGCAGCAACTCCGCTCCGTCGCACTGCCACAGGCCAGCACGGAGAGCATGCGGCCAGCGGCCGCCACGTCGGTCAGCGATGACCTCGCACCGTCTGTGCTCTTGCGCAATGAGTTGGTGCCGGTCTCCTACCGGACTGAGCTTGACCGGCTGCGGGCGCACCTCGGGCGGAGGCTCATGGTCCGGGGCGCGCAGCTCGCGGAAGAGAAGCCAGTCTGGACGAACGCGCTCGGGCCCGTCCCCGGGAAGGACGCGAAGGCAGCCGAGTGGCACCGCATCGCGGCCGAGACCGAGGCATACCGGAACCGGTACAACATCGGCACCCATGAGACTGCGTTGATTCCCCAGCAGTACCGGGATGATCCGACCGCGCAGCGCCTCATCGAACGCGCCACCGCCCTACACAAGCACAGCGAGCTCACTACCGTTGCACCGCGGACGGCCACGCAGATCCAGCAGGGGACGGACGAGGCCGCGATTACTGACCGCATGACGACCGAGCAGGCAGCAGCCCGCCGCGTCATCGACCGGATGCGAGCAGAACGCGCCGCAGCCAGCGACACCTTGCCGGCGCCGCAGCAGCGCGAGGCACGCATCGTGGACGCCTTACAGGCCGAATCAGCTCCGCAGCAGGGCGACGATATGTCGGCCGCGGTCGCCCGTGTGCTCACCAGGCACCGCGCACAGGCGGCGGCCGCTGCTGCAGATACGGCAATGCCGCAGACGCCCAAGATCGACGGTAATTCCGCCCGCGGCCCACAGGACCAGAACACGAAGCAGCCCCACGTGAATGAGACCAAGGATGCCACCCATTCCACCAACCGCAACTCAGGGTGGGGAAAGAAAGCCGAGGAAGCCGTTCAGCGGAAAAAAGCCGCCTCTGAGAAGCCCACAACGAAGTCTGCGCAAAAAGAAGCGGCATCCGCCGCCCGTAAGGCCGCGGAAGCCGCAGATCGAAGTAGAGGTAGATCGCTGTAGCTTCCGCAGCTCCACCTCGGCGCTTTGGAAGGACCAGTCAGAGCCTTTTCGGTGATCGGCGCGCCGCTAAAGTACTTTTTTGCCTTCGATTAGCTTTGCGTTGGCACTCCTAATTCGACCACCTGGAGGCCAGAGGCGGGCGTCGACCACGCCACGAGCAGTGAGCGCACGACGACGCTGCTCTCGGTAGCCTAAATGTTAACACCGTGTCGGATCCACTGCGATGCTGTTGAACAAAGGCAGGATGATCGGAAGCCCAGTAAAGGACGGAACCATGATTGATCCGCAAGCAAGCCAGCGACGTCTACCTCAGGGTAGTTCCCAGCCCCCGTTCTCTTCGGCGGTCAACTGATGCGCTGCTCGCGCATTGAATTTGAGGGGTATCGGCGGCTGGCTAGCGCGTCGACGAACATCGATGGTGACATCACAGCCTTTGTTGGTTTCAACGAGGCGGGCAAGACCACCCTCCTGTCGGGACTCGCCTGGTTCAGCGCGGGCGGTGCCTTACGCGTGACGGACAAGAACCGAACTCGTCCACCGCAGGGCGATACCTCAGAAGTTGTGCGTATCTTCTTTGAACTGAGTAAGGAGGACAAGCAGGCGATTATTGACATTCCATGTGAGACGCCGCCAACTTCGATTTCTCTGGCTCGGAAAGTCAACGATGAGCGCTCTTACACGCTGAGGCCGTGGCCGCAACGTCCTAGGATGCCGTTTACATTGGCGCTTGCTCGCCTGGAAAGGGCCATGGCTTCCCTGCCAATCAAACCCGACACGGACCTCGAACTGAAGAATGACGAAGAAGATGATGGCCCCTTTGAGTGGGCATCCACGCTTGCGTCGGCTTTGAAAGACCCCGATCGTGGTTGGGACAGTGCGGACTTCACGGCCCTGGCAGAGCTCCGTGATTGGCTACTTGTTGTCCCTGACCGACGCAAGACGCCTCGTGACGCCAAACTCGTAGCGTTGCTTGAGGCGGCCGGAAACCTTGCGAGGCGCGTCCACCCGACAGACGAGATTTGGGAGGTGCTGCGTCTTCGGATGCCTCAGTTCGTTCTTTTCAAGGATGAGCACCGAACCATTGAGTCGACCTATGAACTGACCCCACCGCAGCGAGCAATACCGCCTGCGGTCAACTCATTGCTGCACATCGCTGGTGTCGATCTCGACGTCCTGTGGACGCACATACAGAACGGTGACAGCACTAACCGCGCGACGCTCCTGGAGCGTGGGAACGAGCGACTGCAGAACCTGTTTTCGCAGGCGTGGAATCAGTCGGGGATCACTGTCCGACTCAACGTCGACGGCACACTGTTGGAGATTATGGTCCGCGAACTTTACGAAGGCGGAGACGTAACGAACATCGGCGAACGCAGCGACGGGCTACGAACCTTCGTTGCACTTGTCGCGTTCTTGGCCGCCGGTGAGTTTTCGGTACCGCCCATCCTTCTCATCGACGAGGCGGAGACGCACCTGCACTACGACGCTCAAGCCGACCTAGTCGGAGTGCTCCTGAAGAACATCAACGCCACACAGGTCTTCTACACCACGCACTCGCCAGGTTGTCTCCCGAGCGATCTAGGAACGGGCATCCGCGTCGTCGTTCGCGACCCGGAGCACGCAAACGCAAGCGTCATCAGGAACAACTTTTGGGAGGGGGAGGGCCCAGGGTTCTCTCCGCTCCTCTTCGCCATGGGCGCAAGCGCCGCTGCATTCTCAATGTGCCGCCAGGCGGTTCTGGCCGAGGGAGCATCGGACATGGTGCTCCTTCCCACCCTCATTCGTAAGGCGACCGGCCTCTCCGACCTCGACTATCAGATAGCCCAGGGGTTGGCCAACGCGCATGGATCCGGCATCAGAGTTGAAGAAGTCGCAGCTAAGGTTGTCTACCTCGTCGACGGAGACCAAGGCGGAGCGGACCATGTAGATCTACTCGTGGCTGCCGGTGTCGACCGGAAGCGAACCTGCTCGCTTCCTGAAGGCCACGCTGTGGAAGACCTCATCGAGCCCACCGCCTATCTCAAGGTCGTCAACGGATTCCTAGACATCATGGGTCAGAAGCTGAGATTCGGCGTCGACGACCTCGTACAGGGTGAGCCGATCGCTAAGACGTTCCAAGATTGGGCGAAGAAGAACCGAGTTCGGACGCCCAGCAAGGTGGAAGTCGCTTACGCACTGCTGCGGCACGACTCGTTACGCCTCACCGCCAGGGGAAAGCAATCACTCGTTTCGCTGCACCACAAGTTTACGAAGGCATTCGAGGCAAAGCCGTCGACATGAAGTCGAACGGTCTAGGGGCTAGGAACGCTGCGCGACGTCGGCGTCCCTGTTATTCGGCACGATGACCGCCGCGGAACAGCGCGCTCGGCCTACCCTTGTTGGACTCACTGCAGTGTTCGACCAAATCTCCGTAGGAGATGCAATGTAGGAGGCCACTTAGGCCCTTTCAAACCCTTGAATTGGCATACCGTTTGGGTTTACTCTTGGTCAACTTAAGTCGGCAGAGGATCAACTATCGGTCCTGCTACTAAGTAGTTGCGGGGTACCAAGGATGGATAGGGGAGGCTGTTCCTTTATGAGGAGCCCGACACCAAGGGCGACCAGGATGACAGCCAGATAGCCCAGCCTCCGACGTCGCACTGCCTGATGAATACGGCTCGGCGCTGCAGGCGCTAAAAGATCGAGTACGTAGTGCCCGCCACACCGCCCAGCGGACCGTCAATACGCAGCTGATCGAGCTGTACTGGGGCATCGGTCGAGACGTCCTCGCGCGCCAGGAGCAGGACGGATGGGGGAGTAAGGTCATCGCGCGCCTGGCATCCGACCTTCGAGGTGAGTTCCCGGACATGACCGGTCTTTCGCCACGGAACCTGCAGTACATGACGACCTTCGCCAGGCAGTCGCCGGGGGAGTCAATTGCGCCACAACCTGTGGCGCGATTGCCATGGGGCCACATCCGCGCGATCCTTGACAAGAACCTCGGCTCTGACGCCCGCAACTGGTATGCCGCGGCGGCAGTGGAATACGGGTGGTCTAGGAACGTACTGATGAACATGATCATGAACAAGTCGATGGAGCGCACCGGGGCTGCGCCGTCGAACTTCAGCCGCCAGCTGGCAGCCGCTGATTCCGAGCCAGCCCAGCAGGTAGCGAAGGATCCGTATGCCTTCGAGTTCCATGAGCTTTGCGGCGAGGTGGCCGAGCGGAATCTGGAGCAAGCCCTCATGGACCGTATCTGCGACACCCTTCGGGAACTGGGTCCCGGGTTCGCGTTCGTCGGCCGGCAGGTACACCTCTAGGTCGAGGGCGACGACTTCTACATTGACCTGCTGTTCTTCCATGTCGAGCAGTTGCGCTACGTCGTCATCGAACTCAAGACCGGGAAGTTCCAGCCAGAATACGCCGGGAAGCTGAAGTTCTACGTCGCCCTGGTCGACGACAAGCTCCGCCGCGCAACCCACAACGACACCGTCAGGATCCTGATCTGCAGCAGCAAGAACGACCACACCGTCCGCTACGCTCTCGGCCGCTCCGAGTCACCGATGGCCGTGTCCACATACACGTACGAGAACCTGCCAGCCGCGGAACAACGCGCTCTGCCGGCAGCCGACGAACTCACCGCCGCCTTCGACCAGATTGCATCGGAGAGCGCTGAGTAGGAGGGGATTGCGCTTCTCTTCGAACCGCTGCCTGACATAACGTGGATTACCGGCGGTAAGCATTGTGAACGGCAATGAGGAGACTTCCGCGGAAACGGTATGGGGTTAAGTCATGACGTGTTCATATATGGCTTGTAGCCTCTCGGCATGACAGCAGCGACATCAGGGAGCCCAGCAGTTCCGGATCGTGGTCAACGACGTACACGACTATTCGTGGTACTTGGTGTGCTGCTTGTAGTGCTTTTGGGTGCCATTTTGTGGCAGCGTGCTAATCCTTTCGTCATCGAGACCTCCGTTGAGATCGATGCATCGCCCCGGGTGGTGTGGAGTGTGCTGACCGACTTCGGCGCCTACCCGGAGTGGAACCCCTCGATGGTGGGTATGACTGGTGAGCTGGAGGCCGGCCGCAGCCTCAAGTTTTCGACTGACGCAACCGAGGATGCACTGACCTTTGAACCAGTAGTGCGGGAGGTGCGACCGAACGAGCATCTCCGATGGGAGGGTAGCCTCCTGGTCACCGGCCTGTTCGATGGCGAGCACGTCTTCGAGCTCGAACCAATTGCCGATGGCGGCACGCGTCTGGTTCAGTCGGAGTACTTCCGCGGAGTTGCGGTTCCATTTCTCTCAGATTGGCTGGATAACAATACGCGCCCGGATTTCATCGCAATGAACGAAGCTCTCCGCGACCGCAGTCAATTGCTCGCCGACTGATGTTCCACTACCCGACTTGTGTTGGCTTACGCGTTGGAGGGGCTTCCAGACGCGAAGTAGCGCGCCCTGCCTATAGCCGACGAACCCACGGCGGCGTTCGATCAAGTTGGGCGAAGAGCACCGAATAGGAGGGGTTCTCACCCCTCCCGAAACCACTACCTGACATAATCTAGGTTATCGGCTCAAAAGAAACGCCTAGTCAGAAGATTTTTTTCAGGGAACTGACACGCCTGTGATCCTGATGGCGTGCAGCAGATCCGGGTCGTCAGCCGCGAAGTTTTTCTTGATAGGACTGCAGCCAGTATTGGGCTTGTCCATGAACACCGCCCAGCAGTGATTGCCCTCGGAAACGCCGAACTTTGACGGGTAACGCAAGCCCTGAGTTGACCCGCCGGTGTCGAGCTTCTGGTCGCGGATCCAGCTGGCAATGCGCGTGGTCACCTCCCGGTCATCGCCGGTGAGGTCAGAGATGGTCATTTTCGGTGCACCTGAGATGCCGGACGCCCGGATAGCCATGAGCGTATCCATGTTGGCCAGGTCCACCCAGGTCGCTGTCCCGTACTGTAATTCGTACATGGCGCGCTCGGACCGCCAGTCCGCATCGACACCCTCCACGGGCACGCCGGCGTCGCGCAGTTCCTGAAGCAGGACGTGCAACTCCACGCCCAGGAACTTTGCCTCCTCATGCAGGCCAGCGAAATCATTGGCCGACGGCGCCTTGTAGGCCAGCGACTCCACGAAGGCAGTGACCCGCTTCTCGGCACCATAAATCGTCAGCCCTGGGGTGTCGAAGCGGTTCCATTCTGTCCGGAACATGGCTGGTGTGTCCGGCCGCGGCCGCGGGTTCAAGGGGCCGCGGTCAAGCCTGGCCTGTGAAACCCGATACATATTGACCGGCCCCTCCAGCAAGGCCATCCCGGTCACTGCGCATGTGCGCGTGATCAACCGTCGTAGGCTTCCTCAAGAAGTGCTCGCATGGCTGCTGCGGCTTCATTGAACCGTTCCTCGCGGATGGCCTTGACGGGCGTGGTGTAGCCCAGCCTCGGATTGACGGTGATCGCCCACGCTTGGGCAACGCTTCGCCGATGGGCCGACTCGATCTGCTTCAACAAGTCATAGGCAAACCGGAGGCGTTCCTGCTCGGGCGGTGGCACAGCCAGTGATCCGTTGGCCCACTTGCGAGCCTGCCCGGGATCCTTTTTGCCAGCCATTCCGGCGACGATCCGCGGGGTCAGTAGATCGTTGAGCTCACGGACGATGTCCGCGGTGTCGATCATGACTGAATCAGTCCTGTGGCGGGGTCCGCCTGGTGCGAGTGACATAACCGCTCCTTCCTAGGCCCCCACATTACCAGCGCTGCCCGCTCGATGCCAGAGGTGTGCCTACACTATGCCTGTTTTGTGCCTGTAGGGCGAGCCACCCGACTAGCCTGGATGCGCATCGGGGCGTGTCATCTCCCATGTGCGGACACACCGGTCCCCCACACCGACCCCCGTCTACGCATGGTTGCGGGCATGAATAACATCCTGGTTCGCATCTTCTATGTGCTGTTTCTCAGCGCCATCATCTCGCTGTTCGTCGGGTCCGGGATCTCCACGTTCCATCTAGGACCCGAAATGCCAGACCACCCGTCCACCTACGGACTCGAATACGATTCACCGGCCTACGAGCTACCCGCACAGCATCCCAGCCGAAGGTCACCACGCCCAGTCGGGCGGTGGCTGCTCTGTAGCAAGGATGCGACGAGCCGTCTTCTCCGCGTGCGTAGTCCCGCACTCACCGAATGGGCCTCGCTTGGTGAAAAGAACAGTAGCGTGGCGGTCGAAGTGATCAATCCACCACGAGGACATCCCACCGCTGGCCTGGGCTTCAAGCCATTGTTCATAGAGGGCTCGGAACCTGTCGACGGCCTCGGGGTGATTCCACCACAGGGAACACCAGTGCTGGTTCTGCGATCGGTCCACTGACTCCAGCATCGCTGCAAGGCCCTCTACCCAATCCACCAACTCTTCCGGAGTGAACGCGAAGTCCTCTCCCCCGCCCTGACCGTTAGGGTCGATACCGGCGGCAGCATCGGCTACATCATCGTCATGGGGTGCGGTCATGAGAGGTGTCCTCTTGTGCCTGTCTTGATACGTTCGACCGTGGAGCCGATACGCGCGCTGATGGTCTTGTCCCGGAACCAGGGCACGGTACGCACGATCGTCCCTCCCCCGTTGGAGGTCTTCACCCACGCGCGGTTAGCCGGAAGCTCGGAGAGCTGGGAGACGGACATGATGTCGCGCCGCTGAGTCTGCACCGAACGGGATGACCCGTTCCTCGAGGTGGAGGAGCTGCGGACTTTCGCGTCGTACTGGCCGATGGTCTTGGACAAGGATTCGAGGAACTGTGTGTCGTCGGACCCTCCACCGTAGATCTTGATCGCGGCTGCGGACCACAGGGTGTCCCAGCCGGTGCGTTCAAGCATGGCCACGCCCTGCCCGCGGGTCTGAAAGTACGCGCTGACGACGATTCCCATGGACCCGAAGAACGAATACCACTCAGGCAGCTGCTTGAGCTTGACGACGTTCCCGACCTCGTCCAGATCAGCGACAAGGGGTACCTCCAGGCGGCCACCCGCCCGCCGGGCTGTGTGCTGGGCTACGGTGAACACGGCGTAGACAAGGGTGGAGACGAACGCGGCACCGGAGCCGGCGGCGTCCTGTGAGAGCAGGATCAAGGTGTCTTTGCTGGTGACGAAGCTGACCGGATCGAATACCGGAACGCCGGGGGTCGGCGTCGACCACGCGACCAGCTCGTCGTGCACGAGGGCGGAAGCCATGCGCTGCGCGCTGGCTGCCACGGACCCGCGGGTATCCTCCGGCTGGGCGCTCATGCCCTTCAACGCCGACGCAGGGCCTGCGTGGCCGGCGCGTTCCAGGAGTTCGGCTGGTTCCATGAAGTCCGCTGAGGCTGCCCATCGCAGGACATCCTTCATCGTCTGGCCGTTCTTCGCGGCCGCAAGCAGGCACCAGGACAGGAAGTCACGCCCTTGCGAGTCGAACTGGGCATCTCCCTTGCCCTGACCGGCGTTCGGCGCGGACGAGGTTTCGAAGATCGATGCGACCTCGCCTGCGCTCACGGTATCGGTGACGGCGGTGAGCGGGTTGAAGATCATCGCGGGCCGGTGGCTGTCGCGCCAAATCCGCTGCGGATCGAACAGCCACACTGTTCCGGTATCGGAGCGGGCGGCCAGGACCTCAGCCACACCGTCGACCTTGTTGCTGGTCATCATGTACGGGCCGGGGGCTTCGGTGGCGTGACGGACGACCTGTGTCGTCGTCTTGCCCCTCCCTGTACCCCAGACATGGGTCGAGCACTCACGCCAGCCCTGGATAACTGCCTTGGTGCCGGTCTCCCCTGCGTACCCGATCGTCAGGCCCGGGCCGATGCCCTTCGCCTCAGGGTGTAGGCGGGCCGCTTCAGTGAGGCGGGCATCGAGCATCGCCGGACGCATCTTCCCGCCAGGACTCATGCGCCGCGACGCCTCCGCGGTCCTCGACACCGGGCGGGTGCTCCACCACGCAAAGGCAGCGATGACCACGACCGCTTCCACGCCGAGCAACCAGCTCGCGGCCACCGGCCAGGGATCCCCCGTGGCAAGACCAATCCCCAATGTGATCGGGTTCCATGACAGGTCGGTGGGAACCGGTGTGAAGGCTTCCCCGAGGTGAATCAGGGCGACGGCGACGAACGCGGCCAGGACGACGCTCGAGAACGCGATGACTGGGCCGTTCTCCTCGTTCTTCATCGGTTCACCTTCGCCTGCGCAGCAGCCCACGCCTGGTTCGTGTTGTGGGCTCTGAGTTCGCCGGCGGTGAGGTTCACCCGGAACGGCACACCGGGTTCGGACCCAGTTTTCAGCATGAACCGGCCACGTCCGGGAGGAGGTGAAACCTGATTGGTGTTGGGGTTCATCGACCCTTCGGCCGACCAGCCGACCAGCATCGCTTTCTCCCGCTCGGAGACGGGGAACACGGTTTCCAGCAGGTCCATCTCGTTCTGCGCGAGTCCGCCGAGGATCTTTACGCTGGAGCGTTCCACGAAGCCGGTGGCGATCTTCGTCAACTCGTCGGTGGACAGCTGTAGGTCCTTCATGGAGTGCGTGATCATCAGCTGACCCAAGCCCTTGGTCCGGTTCAGGCGCGTGATCGAGTCGATCTGGTGGACCAGCAGCTCACTGGCGCGCAGGGACTGCCACAGCTCGTCCATGATCATCAGGTGATGGCGTTCCTCCATGAGACCGGCATCGGCGAGGGTCTTCGCGGCCGAGATGCCGGCCTGCCCGTGGGACCAGCACACCGTCTGCACCGCGGCGCGGAGCGTCAGCTGGGACTCGTCGATGAGGGAAATATCGAAGTCCACGGAGGTGTCGATCTTCATTTCCTTCGTGGTCTGCTGGCAGAACACGTCCCCGAACGGTCCGTGCTCGCCGAGGGCGTTCAGTCCCGCCAGGAGATTCTTGACCTGCGGCAGGTACTCCGTGGACTCCTCGATGAGCAACGCCGACTGGATCTGCTGCGGCGCGGACTTGATGGCGGCGACGACGTCGCCGACCAGCGGCTGCCGGTCCTCAGCTTCCGCTTTCTCCGCGGCCATGGCGATCGCCATGGACAGCACCGTCTGTTCCTGCTTCTTCGCATCCAACGGTTCCTTGAACACCAGTTCGATGAGCCCGGTGAGGGTCATCAGGCGTCGGGCGTGGATCTCGGCGCGCATCTGCCGCTGCATCGGGGCGGGCAGGCGTTCAAGTTCCCGCCAGAGCGGACCGGCGTCGAGCGGGTTGATAGCTCCGACACCGGGGGCGACCTGCACGACCTGCCCGTTGGTTTCCAGGACGACGCCGGCGAAGTCGGGCTTGAGGTCCCCTGCCACCAGGATCAGGAACCCCTGGTCGATCAGCGCCAACGCCATGCGGACGGCGACCGAAGATTTCCCGCGCCCGTTCAGGCCGAGGATGAACCCGGACGGGGAGGAGATGATGCCGTGCAGGAACAAGCTGATCGGATCCCCGCACACCACGGAGCCGTTGAGGAGGTTCCGACCCAGAACCGCGCCAACCAGTGGCGAGGATGTACCGACGCAGAACGGCCACAGGCCCGCGGTCTGGTTCGAGGTGGCCGTGAACTCCGGCGGAGGTTCTACCCACGTCACCATCCCGCCATCGCGGACCCGCATGCCCTTCTCCGTGAGCTGCGGGAACGCCGAGGCTGTAACGGTGGCCGCGGCCTCGGACCGTCCCAGGAATCGGTCCATGACCTTATCGACGAGCTGATCAAACGCGGACATTAGAGGGCCTTCCTGATGTCGGAGGAGATGGTGGCCAGGTGCTCGGGGACGAGCCCCAGGCCAAGGTTGAAGGAGAACGCGGCGTCGTCGTTGTAGTCACAGGACCGCATGCGGATCTGGATGCCGGTCGCCGCGTTACGCATGATCATCGCCTCGACCTGCGGCAACTGTTCCGGGCTTTCGACCGTCGCGGTGACTCCGATGGCGAAGCGCACCAGTGCAGCGCCCTCGGCCTGCTCCCGCTCTGCCTTGCGTGCCTTTTCGAGGGCGATGATCTGCGAGCTGGTGGGGCGTCGGCCCTTCTGGTTCGTGGCGAACTGCGCATTGGTGAGTGCCTGCGCGACCTGCTGCGCGGACTTCTCCGGCGGCTGTGGGCGGTAGAACACTGTCACGCGCTTCTGGAGCATGCTTGCGTCGGGACCCAGCAGGGCCACCAGTGCGTTCTCGCGGAATGTCCCGGCCGGCGGCCGGAACATCTGCCATGACTTGCTCGTCACCCCGGCGTGGTCATACCTGCCGGGGTATCCGATGGTCCGGGCGGCTGAGGGGCCGACCTCGTTCCAGCCCAGGCCGGTCCCGTCACCGGAAAGACGGGCGCGTTCGACGGCGGCTGCGGCGCGTGGGTTGAAAGCGACGTAGGTCTGGTCGGTGAGGTCAGCGGCCCGCATCAGGGACACGCTGCCCGCGCCGACGTCCTCGAGTTCTTCCTTGAACCCCTGCAGGAGGGACTTCACATCGGCCACCAGTTCCTCGGCCGAGCGTTCCGGTACACGGTCGCTGTCGTGGGCTTTGCCGCTGAATGTCAGGGCCACCCACTGCTCGAGTTTGGGCACGTTGTGGTTGAGGTTGTTCACGACGTCGTCCATGACCATGCGGGCGAAATCGGGGACTTCGCGGGATCCGGCCTGTTGCCGGGCCACCGCGATAGCGTCAGGCAGGCGTTCGCCCGGATCGGTGGTCGACTGCGTCGTCACGGAAATCTGCTCGACCCGGGCGTTGGAGCCAGCGTCGCGCTGGAACGCGGCCCACGAGCCGACGAGCCGGTTCACGCGGTCCTGATCCAGCAGGCCCAGCCCGGAGGAGTTGGTGGAGAAGAATACGGTGCCGGTCTTCAGTTTCGGGTGCCACAGCATGACACCCTCGTTGCCGAAAAGGTCCAGGAAGTCGATCAGCTCCGTTGCGGCCAGCAGGCCCGGAGCGCGGAATGAACCGTCCGGGATCTGCGAAACGGGCCCGGACTTGTAGACCGTCTTCCCCGCCTTCTTGGCCTTGGAGTGCATGCTGCGCGCAAGCCAGCGCTCAGGCTTCGACCGGCCGTGACGGTCCTTGGAGCCAAGGATGGTGGCTGCGATGAACGCGGCCAGGGCGATGCCGACGGCCACCCAAATTTGCGAGGCCATGATGGCGATGAACACCCCGACCGCTCCCGTGCCCAGGACGACGGTCGAGGCCATCGAGAACCCCATCAGACCTGCCGTCCGGTCTTCTGCGATGTTGCCGTACTGCCGGACGATTGTCTGTTCGGTACTCACTGGTCATCCCCACTTTCCACTGCGCGTTCCATGTCTCTTGCTGTTTCCCGTAGTGCGTACTCGAGGCGTTGCTGGCTTTGGGGGGACTTATCCGCCCCGGAGAGCGCACCGGCCCGGAAGCCCTCAGCCGTCGGCGAGGTCGCGGGTGCGGCCCCAGGTGCTTCCGTCGGAGCCTTGTCACCTGATGTTGCGGGCTCTGCCCCGCTTGGTCCTCCAGCTGACGAGCTGCCATCGCCTGCACCGGATGGTGCTTCCGAAGGTGCGCCGGTCCGTTCCGCCTGAGGTTGTGCACCCGTTGGTCCGTTCGAACCGGGCCCGCTGTTTCCGCCAGCACCACCGGCACCGCTGCCGGCACTGCCTGCATCGCCGTCCGGAGACGTCTCTGCCCCGGATCGTTCCAGCCGCTGCGCTGCGCCTGAAGGACCACCAGAACCTCCACCGGGGCTTCCATCACTTCCTCCAGATGCCCCTCCACCTGAGTCCGATGCCGGCGCGGTGGGCTGCTCCGGCCCCTGCTCTGCCCCGGACGGGCCGGTGCCACCAGCCCCGCCGCCGGTGCTACCTGAACCACCAGGCGTCGCGGCGCCCGTTGCGCCGCTTCCACCTCCACTTGCTGGGACCGCACTGCTGCTGGATCCTCCTGCTGCCCCTGCTGCCCCTGTACCGGCGGTGCCAGAAGCTTCCGCCGCTGAGGCTGCGCCAGTTGCTGCGGCCCCTCCACCCGTTGCGGCCGCTTCCCCGGCCGTCGCTGCGGCCCCTCCACCGGTGATTGCTGCGGCGCTTCCACCGCCACCTGCGGCCGCTGCACCAGCGGCCGCACCCACGCCTCCGGTGATTGCTCCGAGGGCGACGGCGCCGCCGACCATGGCCAGGCCGGAGGCTCCCATGCCCTGCGGTCCTGCGCTGACGGCAGGGACGAGAACCTTCGCCAGGGCCGGCATCGCGATGCAGGCGCTGCTGATGATGACGAGGCCGGTGATCAGGCCGATCGCGGTGTTCCCGAGCTCGTTGTCCGCGCTGCCGTTGATGCCTTTCAGGAGCGCGAGTCCCGCCCCGTACAGGATCGCTGCGGCAGGCTTGAAGAGGACGACGGCCGCTAACCAACCCACAGCCTTGTCGAAGGACTTCCGGCCGCGCTCGGTCTGCGATGCGGCTGCGAAGATCGGCAGGATCCCGCACAGGGCGATCGCCGCACCGTAAGAGAAGATGACGATGACCGCATTGATGATCGCCCCGAGCAGGGCCAGCGGCACGACGAACAGGACGATGCCGGCGAGCTGCATGGTCATCGTGGTTCCCGCGATAGCATCCAGGCCCATCGCGGACCCGAGCCCGTCCTCCTGCGCGGAGCCCGAAATCGTGGTTACCAGCCACGGTGCGAGGACGTCGGTCACGCCGAACAGCAGGCCCACCATCGGAACGGCCAGGGCGGTAGTCAGGACGGTCCGCACCATGCCCATGATCAGATTCTCGGTCGAGGCACGGTCCTGGTCCCGGGCAAGCTTGATGAGCGCGAACGCTGTCCCGATGACACCGGCCATGCCGACGAAGACCAACGTCGACTGCTGGATGCGGTCGGTCGCGGACCCTGCACTCATATCCGGTGCACCGATCTTCAACCACCACGTACCGACGAAGTTGATCATCTCCGTCAGGACCTGCACCAGCCAGCTCGCAAGGAACTGGATCAGCTTCTGAATCGCACTGCCTGCAACGCCTTCTAGGAAGTTTCCTGCCAAATCCCCAATCACGACTTAGGTCCCCACTGGACGTATTGCTGTCCCTGGTAGCGGGCCCATGTGTTGAAGTCGTTCCCCGACGCCGGGTCAAGCTTCCAATCGCCGTCCTCCCACACCAGATCGACCTGAGCAACGAGTGTCTGTTCCAGACCCGACGCATCAGGTGCTGAATAGATCAGCCGGTAGGACGCTGCGTCCTCGGTGTAGCTGTTCTGGATGTATCCCAGCAGGGTCAATCGAGCGATGACGGAGGTGTCTTCGCTTTGCTCAAGGCCGTCCCGAATGCGCTGTGCTCGCTCTCCCAACAGCACACGGTTGGGTCCTTCCGCTACCGCCACTTCAAGGTCAGACGCCGCTTCCTCGCTGACCGAGGGGTCCAGAGCGACCGCATACGTGGCCGCTGCCACCAGTGACCCTGCTTCAGTCGGTGCGTAACCAACACGCAAGGTAGAGGGCAATTTCTCGCACCCGCCGAACTCCGAGAACGGGATCACGTTGTAACCCCCGACTACCCACTCCTCGACCGCCGGAGCAGTGTCAGCCACAGATACGTCGTCGTTGTTGAGGTCCGACTGGCAGTCCCACGCGGCGTCCGCGTCCACGACAGGTCCTGCCGTCGCGGACGCCGAGGCAGACGATGGCGCTGTCTGCGAAGCAGAGGCAGTGGGCTCTGCTGCCGGTTCGTCATTGTTGGGGAAGAGGAATACCCGCAAACCCCACGCGAGGAGGCCGACCAGCACCAGGGCCAGCAGCATCACGGCGGCGCCAAACCACTTCGGGCGGGCCTTCGGTCCCTGTGTGGTGTCCTGTGTGCTCATCGTGTGTCCTTCTCTCGATCAAATGGGTGGGCGTTCTCGCTCAGGTGATTGCAGTCCACACTGCACCCGAAGCGCCCAGCAGGCAGGCAGCGACCATAGGCCAGATCGGTGCCTCGATCTCGTTGCCCTGCCGGCGGTTCCTACCGGCGGAGACGAGACCGAATATGAAGAACACGAACAGGACCAGGCCCGCGCCCCACAAGACCCATCCGATAACCTGCGTCAGGCCCTCGGTGCCGGGAGGCTGCGTCGGGGTGAAGGTCTGAGCCGAGAGCGATCCTTCACGAACCGGAGTGAGCGCGTTGATGGTGGTCAGGGTGTGTGCTGCCAGAGTGTTTCCGAACATGGGAGTTCCCTTTCTCAGTGCCCGGAGCGGGCGATCTTTTCGATTTTCCGGAGCACGCTTTTCACCCGTGTCCCGGAAGCTTGTGGGGTGACGCCAACCTCGCGCCACGAGGGTTCATACGGTGCCGTCATGGCAACCGGGAACATCCGCGCGACCCCGCGCGCGAAGTCCAGGGTCGGCTTCGTCAGCCGGTTCTTGGGTCGGTCGTGGACGATCACCAGGCCGACCAGTTCATAGGGCAGCTGCCCCGAAGCGGACTTACGCGCCAGCTGCTGCGCGGCCTCGAGGGAGGATGCACTGGTGGAGCAGACCAACAGGGCCCGGCCTGCCCAGGTCGGCTTCCGCTCGGATTCATCGACGACGTTCTCGGAGCACAGACCCGCGAGGGTGCTGGTGCCGACACCACCGGACGCACCGACCAGCCACAGTGTCGCGTTGGTCACCGCGACAGGGGCCGCTGGTTCCTCTTCCTCGACAGGCTCTGCGGCGAGGGTCTGCTGAATGTTCTTCGGGCCCCTGAGTGACTCGCGTTGCCCGAGGATCGGGTCATCGTCGATCGGGTCTTCCTGCGGCTCGACCCCCGGCTCGTGGACGAACGGATTGCGCTGCGGGGTCACGGTCACAGTCCCTCCGCGATCTGCGCGGCGGCCCGGAGCCATGCGCGGCGGGTCTGCGGGAGCATCGAGGAGAACCGGATCCGGCCCTCGATCAGCGACGGATCATAGGGCACCGTGACGACCGACTTCACGAACGGGCGGAATGACTCCGCCAGCTCATTCAGCTTCGCCGGACCGTGAGACGGGGTGCAGCCCAGGACGATCACCACGGCGTGGTCCGCCAGCGACTGCGCGTGCTCGTTGCCCGCCCGCAGGGCGCTCAACACCCGGGACGCGCCTTCGGCGGCGTCATCGACGGACTTGACCGGGATGACGACCTGGTCGGAGTGCCCAATCATGGCCTCCCAGTTGTCCCCGCGTTCGGTGTTGCCCGAATCCATGAGGATCAGCCGGTAATACTTCGCGGCCACCGAGTAGAGGCGGTGGACCTCGTCGCCGGTGACCTCGTGCCGCTTCTTCGCAGCCGACCGGTCATCGCTTCTCAGCACGTCGTACTGGTCCGAGGGCTGGTGGTGGACGTAGGACGCCAAATCCCCGGCCCGTGCGCCGGCGGTCATGAAGTAGTCCGTCTGCTCGAGGAGGTCGACCACCGTCGCCTCGTGGCCGGCATCGAAAGTCCGCCAACCTAGGGAGCCAAGCGAGTTGTTGTTGTCCCACGCAAGGACACCGGAACCGCCGAGGCGGGCGAACACAGCGGACAGGCAGATCACCGTCGGCGTCTTGCCCGCCCCGCCCTTGGGGTTCAGAACCGTGATCGTGCGGGGACCGGCCCAGTGCTGAGAGACAGTCTTCTCGTCCCGGCGCTGCTCCAACTCCACTGGAGACGGTGCGAGCTTCAACCCGAACTGATTCAGCAGACCACGTACCCCGACCTGTGCCGGTGAATCGGCGTCCGGCCGGTCGACGAATGAGGGCATCGCCGTCCTGCGGGTCGGCAGCGGATCCACCGTCTCTACCGGTACGACGGCTGATGAAGCGACCGTTTCCGGTGCGGTGGTCTTAGGAACTACCGGAGCCTCAACCTCAACGGGAGAGGGAAAAGGGACAGGAACAGGAGTGGCGACGGGTGCTGCTGCTTCCACCGCGGCCTCCGGCACGGTCGGCACTTCTGGCGTGATCGGGGACGCCGCAGGCTCGACTGCTTCGGCGGGTTGTACTGGGCCGCTTTCCGTCGGTTCACTATCAGCGGCCTGCTCGACAATGACGCCGTCGGTCTGGACGAGGATCGTGCGGGAGCCGGACGGGTCCTCGATGTGCAGTTCGGTTGCGGTGCTCGTCTCGGCCGCGAGGTCGGTTGCGGTGCTCATGACGGAGCGGCGGGCGTCCATGACCGAGGGGTATGGGGAGGTGGTTTTCTCGCCTCCCAGGTCAAGCTCGAGGGTGCCGGCCGGGTCGATGACAGCGGTCATTCTCATCAGGGGTTCTCCTTCGGGGAAACGGTTGAGGTGGGGCTCGGAGTAGAAGTCGCAGTAGAAGACGGGTTAGGGGATTGGCTCGGTGTTGCGGTGGGTCGGGGTGCGACCTGTGTCAGCGCGTACAGCAGGCCGGTGGAGGATCCTTCGGCCCGGGTGATTGCCTTGCCGTTGTCGGTGATGACGTCGGGGATCGCCGCACGGGCCGCATCGGTTGTGGTCTCGGTGACGCCCTGCGCGTTGATGCGCAGCTGCTCGGTGTTGGTGGTCACCCAGGCGTAGCCGGCGGCGAGCTTCCCGGCTCCGGGCAGGCGGTGGGCCTGCTTCGCGTCGACGTCGACCAGGATGGTGCCGGCCATTAGCAGGCCGTTCTCCCGGTCCACCTGGATACCGGAGGTGGCGACGTCGGTTCCTTCGACGTCGACGGTGCCCACCTGCGTCGCTTTTGTCGCGTCGGTGGTGTCCCCGAGGGCATAGAAGCCGATGGTGGTGGTGTCGTCGGTCTTCCATGCCGCGACGACCGTCCCGTTCACGGATCCGAGGACCGTGACCAGTTCCGCTCCGGCTGACGGTGCAGGCAGTTTCGCCGGGGCTGGGAGGGCTGCCGAGTCCTGCGTGACACGCCAAATCCGTCCGGAGCGTGAGTCGGCCGCCACCAGGTCGTCGCCGAGGGCTTCTATGGGTTCCGCGGACGCCGGGACCACCCGCGCCGCCGTACTGCCGTCGGCTGCGACGATTAGGGTCCGCTTGTTCGGCAGGTCCACGCGAGGAGCTGTACCGCCGTCTAAGACGATCGTTCCGTCTTTTGGAACGTCGACGCGGATCGGGTCTGCTCCGTCGCCGAACAGGACCAGCTCGCGGGCGGCTGCGGCTGCGACCCTAAATTGTCCGTCGAGGGTGAACAGGGCGAGCTGCTCGACCGTGAACGGTGCGGTGCGCGTCCATCGCTCTACGCCCGTCCGAGGGTCATGGCCGATTAGCTTCGAGCCGTCCACGCTCACGGGCTGGCCGGAGGAATCCAGGATCGCCCGAACGGTCGAGCCGGTCATCGACGTCGTCCAGTCACCGTAGGTGTCCCACCCGGCAGGAGCCGGAACCGGCAGCTGCGCGGGAGGCGGCGTGTAGACGGTCGCCACAGGCTCGGCCGTGTTGTCCTGCAGTGTGTAGAAGGCGCTGAACCCGACTGTGACCGCCAGGACGCCTGCGCTCCCCCACAACACAGCCTTCCGGCGTGCAGAAGTGCGGGGGCGTGCAGCCTTCGACTCGGTACGTGCAGTGCCCGTGCCGGCGGCGGGGGTGCTGTTTTCGCGTTCCTCGAGGGTGCCCAGTTCGGCGTCGACGATCATTTCGTAGACCTCGCCGTCGTCGGTGTGGCCCTGCACCCGGCAGGCGGCTAGGCCCAGACGGCGGCACGCTTCCGCTGCCGCGTCGGCTGCGACGTCGGCTACGGACGCCTCGTCGAGCACCGGGTAGGTCAAGACGTCGCCGTTCGCGTCCGCGACGATTTGGCCCTCGCCGATCATGAGGCGGATGACGGGCCAGGAATGTACTGCAGGAGTCACTTGCCCTCCCCGGTGATTGAGGCGGTCATGTCACGGGTCTGGTGTCCGACGACGTCCCATTGGTCCTCTGTCTTCTCGAGGTAGATGGTTACCTGCCGGTGACCGCCGCTCGTTAGTAGCGTCTCGTCGTGGGCGACCCAGCGCCACGTCACGTCGAGGACCCGAATGGCCTTGTCCGGGGCGACGTCCTGCGCAGCGTCACCGATCGCGGGAACTGCCCGGGGAACGCTGTAAGCACCGTGTTCGGCTGGTTCCAGCCATTCGCCGTTGCTCGCGTTGCGCTCAGGCTCCACCTGGTTCGCCGCCCACTCCGCACTCATCAGGGGTATGGCGCGCACCGCGGCCGCCGTCTCCGTGCGATCCACCGTCGTATCCCACGAGTGCAGCATCAGCGCCGCCACGCGGGCGGTCGAGTCGACGTCGGAACGGTCGGCGTCCTCCGGGGAGGCGAACGTGTTCCCGCCCAGAACCTCATCGGCAGGGAGCGAAATGTAGGAGCCCCCATAGACGGTGGTCGGCGCGGAACTTGGGGTTGCATCTTCCGATGCGGGTGCGTCAGCAGCGCAGCTGGTCAGGGCGATCATCGAGACCGCGAGAGCGGTGGCCCGGTACGGGTAGGTGTGTGAGCGACGGGTCATCGTACCCACGCTCCTTTCTCTTTCAGAATCGGCTCTGGGTCGAGGTTCCAGCCTTGGTACGGGTAGACGACCTCCGGTGCTTCCGGCTTGTAAATCTCGAAGTGTAGGTGCGTGGCGACCAGCCCGAGACCGGCCTTGTTGCCTTCGGTGCCGACGACGTCGCCGCGCTTCAATCTGTCCCCCACAGCCACGCTGTAGGCGTTGAGGTGGCAGAACGCGAACCCGAAATCGGGATCGTCGCCGTCCTCCTTGGCGATCACACACCCGTCCTTGTCGTTGAAACCCGTGATCCGCAGGTCAGTCAGTGCGATCACCGGGCCGCCAGTGCCGGTTCCGGCGCCCGGGGTCGCGAGGTCTACCCCGACGTGGTCCTGCGCCCACGCGGGCAGGCCCGGGATATTTCGGTGTCCGTATCCGGAGGTGAAAACACCACCCGGTAGTGGGTTGGTCCACTCGCCATCGCCGAGGTCGCCGTCCCAGGCGATAGTGCCCGCAGGCGCCGTGCAGTCGGCAGAAAACTTGCTCTGTCCGGAGGAAAGGATCTTCTCGACGTACTGCTGGGTCTCCGTGAACGCCGGAATGCCCTTGGCTGCCTGCACAGCACCGAAGCCGGCGTTGTAGGCGGCGAGGGTTAGGCGCACCAGTAGGTCGGCGTCGTCACCTGCCAGCGGTTGCACCTGCTCTTTCAGGGCCGCCATATAGCGGCCGTAGGCAGGGATGGCGTCCTCGGCCGAGAACGGGTCCCCACCCTCCCCGTACATGGCCCAGGTGCCGGGCATGAACTGAGCCACGCCCTGAGCCCCTGCAGGGCTCCGTGCACCTTCGTTCCAGCCTGATTCCTGCTTCAACTGCGCCGCCACCACACTCACCGGCAGACCGGCAGTCTTCGCGGCGGCGTCGACCAGATCACCCCAGCCGTTCGGGATCGCCGGTGTCGAAGTAATGCCCCCGGCGGTCTCACCTACTGCGGAGACGGCGCACCCAGCAGGCATTTCCTCGGTCTGCATGAGTATCGCAGCTCCCGCGATGCCGACGACAGGCAGTCCCGCCAGGAGAGGTACAAGGATCACCAGGGCCAGTAGCGGTGACGCTCCGCGCTTCTCGTCTTCGTCCACGATTACCTCCCCGGGGTGTGACGGGCACAGACTGGTTAGGACTTGCCCGGTAAAATTGAGACGGTGAGGAAGAAGGCTGATGCCAATTCCTTAGTTCTTATAATAGCTTAGATTCTGACATCACGGCTATACGTGTATGCCGTGCCCATCTAGTGCTCTCTTGAAGGAGGTGCCGTGGCTGTTTCTGGTTCTGACTTCAAGCAATGGCTCGAACGACGCGGTATCACCACATCAGCGAGCGAGCTGGGCCGCCTGACCGGGCTGCATCGCGTCACGGTGGGCAACCAGATCCGGCGCGGTAACGTCCCGGAATCGACCGTCGTCGGTGTGGCCCGAAGCGTCGGGATTGATCCCATCGCGGCACTGGCAGACTTCAAGGAGTACCAAGACCTCGACAGTCGGCCCCGCACACCAACGGCCGCGGAAGTCCTGAGCCAGGTCCACCACGCCGACCTCATGGTCGAGCTGCAGCACCGCTTCCACGAAGACCTGTTCCCACGGAATGACAAGGTCAAGATCGATTTCCCCCACGACGGCTCCCATCGCGCGTGGATCGACGCCATCGACACCGGCGACGTCCGGCACGACGTGACCGAGAAGACGGGAACGGCGATCACCTACCTGTTCAGCCAGATCTCGGAGAACAAGCTCACCCCCATCCAGGCGGTTACTGCTGCCCGGGTCAGCGGGACGTCGATGGTCGCGGGGCTTGTCGTCGTCGGACTCATCACCATGAAAGAGGGCGACTGGCCCGAGGACGTCCGGGAGACGGCCCTGATGGTGATGAAAAACGAGGACCTGGTCGAACTCATCCAGCAACGGCTGAATCTCCTCCAGCGCCGCCTCCGGCAGCGCAAGGAAGCCTTCGAATACGCGGAAAAACTTACGGATCTGATCGGATGAACGACAGCATCTACGCCATCTCAGTCAGCTTCATGCTGATCCTGCTCGGCGGCCTCACATTCCACCGACTGACGTCTAAAACGACCCCAGAAGGGGCGCGGGCACTGCTGCGACCCAGCGGCCGGCTGGCCCTCATGGGAATCCTGCTAACCGCGGCCTACGTCTTCTCCATGCCCGGCATCTACCAGTTCCTAGAAATCTTCGTGCCCATTTCCAACGGCACCGACCTCATCGCCAAATGCTGTGCCATGACAGCCGTAGCGGTCCTCGGCCTTCACCTTGCTATCGCCTACGGCTCAGAGACGGCCACCAGCTGGATCATTGGAAAGCGCGGCGCCCTAGCGGGCGTGATTGCGGCCTCCGGGGTGCTCATCACGCTCCTCATGGCGGACACTCCCGAGGCGTCACCCCGCTTGGAGCTATACCAAGAGCAGCCCGCGGTGGAATGGAACGAGGGGATCGTCCTCGCCTACACCGCCTACGTGCTCGGGCCCCTCCTGCTGCCGGTCCTCCGGGACAGCCGCAGGAACCCGCTGCGCTTCGGCCGGCTGGCCTCGAGGCTGATCTTCGTCGGCTTCGTCCTCTCGATGGCACGCGTCATCGGCTACCCGCTGGAACTACGAGCAGGGGCCGAAGCGTTCTACATTTTCGAGCTGGTCACGCACGTATCGACAGCCTGCGTCGTCCTCGGACTGTGGGCTTTCGCCTTCGCCAGGTCACGCCAGCTGGCACGCAAGACATTCGACACCGGCCTGTCGATCAAGTGAGGAGTAGAACATGAGTCAGACACCACCAGAGGCCAAGATCGCTGTAGAGCGCATCTTGACCAAGGCCAATTCCGAGAACGAGGCCTCCTACGCCGTCATCTTCCGTGCCGTCAGAATCTGCATCGAGGCCGGCATGAACCGCAAGGAGACCGCCCGGTACCTCGGCGTCTCTGCCCGTCGAATCGACAGACATGGCCAGTATTTCCGTACCGCTAAGTCGGTCAGAACCCTCTTTAGAGAGGCATTCCACTCAAGGTCGATCGACGTCCCAGCAGAGGATGCTAAGGAGAAGCTGATTCAATGGGCATGGAAGAGCTAGTGTCGAACTAATTGCTGTGAATCGAAGGACTGTGCCATATTGGTACAGTCCTTCACTCGATAAGGAGACAGATGCAGCCCTACCAACTGCGCCGGGAAGTACCACGCGACACGTCGCCCCTAGGCCCGGCTTTAGATTGGTCTGTGATCCCGTGGTTCAGCCAGCGCCCTGGGATTCCGTGGTGCTATGAGCCGGATGGGTTTGCGTATGAGCCCTTCTGAATCTGAAGTGGCCGAACGCGCCGACATTCACGCCGTCTCCCAGCACTGGCCGGGACCGCGCACTATCGCCGTCGTGAACCGCAAGGGCGGCGCGAACAAGACCCCCACCGTTGCAGCCCTGGCGGCTGTGTTCGCCCGCTACGGCGGCGGCGGTGTGCTCGCGTGGGACAACAACGAGAACCAAGGAACTCTAGGCTGGCGCACCGAGCAAGGCCCCCACACGTCAAGCGTGCTGGATCTGCTGCGCGATCAGGACCAGTTGCTCTCCCCCTTGGCCCATAACGCTCTGCTGGCGCACTACGTGCATCACCAGACCGAGGACAAGTACGACGTGCTGCGCTCGGATGAGAACGACGAAGGAGATCACGAGATCTCCGCTGACGAAGTGGATGCTGTTCATACCGTGGCCGCGAAGTATTACCGCATGATCGTGATGGATAGCGGGAACACCGCAAGGGCCGCGAACTGGCGTGCCATGATCGGCCACACTGATCAGCTCGTGATCCCCACAACGACCATGGAGGACCGCGCCGAGGCCGCGAAACTCACCCTGCAAGCCCTGGTCGCACGAGACGAACACTCAGCCCAGTTGGACGAAAACGCCGTCGTCATCATTTCCCAATGGAAAGCCGAGGACGGCGACGAAGCCCGCCGTATCGCTGACGGCTTCGCACCACTGGTCCGCCGCGTGGTTACCGTTCCTTATGACCAGGCACTCAAAGCCGGACGCATCCGACACACCGCCCTGAAACCAGCCACGCAACGCGCCTGGCTGGCAGCAGCAGCCGCCGTAGCCGAAGGACTGTGATGAAGCGACACGCCCGAGTGAGCTACCTCCCACTTAATGGAAACAGTTACACATTGAATGGACCCATGGCTATCTCAGGAAATCGTGGAGGCGGGCGCCGCAGCAAGGGTGCACGCCATCTCGTCGGAACCCGCATGCCAGTAAACGAGGCCGAAAAACTAAGAGCCGTAGCCGCGGCGGAAGGCCTAAGTGTCAGCGACTACCTCGCTGACCTAGTCCACAAACACCTAATTAACGTCGACGTAGACACACTGTACGGTCAGGAGGCTTTGCCAATCAGCCGAGCCAGTTAAACAAAGAAGGCCCGTCGCTAAACGGGCCTCCCGAAGTCTTCATTCAGTTCCGTCTATCCGCCAAGATCCTCGGTTCTGAACGTCCACCATAAGGGCTATTTCTATGCCCTCACGGCTATGGAGTTGATCCAATCATACACACACCCCTTAGCGCACCTTCTTCATGCCCAAATCCTGTCCGAGGCGTGTCGCGGAATCCCACGATCGCCAAGGAAGCAGCTCAGACCGCATGGCGGGCACTCGCGACGCTCATTGCCGGTCAGCCCCGCGTCCGTCTGTCCAAAGACGGCGGCAAAAGTTACCCCACAGCAGGCGAACGACGTCTACAAAACACGCTTCCAACTGTGCCCGCAGCCGTCAGGCTCTGCGGGACTGACGGCACAGTCGCCACCATCGCTCTCGACTTCGACGTCAGCAACGGGGACACGTCAAAAGTAAATACCGACGTCACCGCAGTCCAACGCTGGCTGACCCGCCATGGAGCCCTCTGGATCGAAGACTGCTCCCCCACGGGGGGCCGGCACGTCTACATTCCGCTTACGAAACGAGTGGGATTCACTGAGGCCCGCCATTTCGTCGAAGCGATGTCCCTGCGGCATACCAGCATTGACCCTGGCCCACACCGCAGCGCTGATGTTGGATGCATCCGTACACCTGGCAGCCCCCATAAACGGGGCGGTTACCAAGTGCTAACCATGTCGCTTAGCGACGCTTACGCCGCTGCAATCATCCGGAACGCACCGACAATCTGGGAAGCACTCAGAGGATCCCTCAAAGAAGAGCTCGCGGTCGTCACACAACAACGCAACGCCCCACAGGCACTTATCGAAGACACAGAATATCTCCCTCTTTCGAACGGCCCTCGGAATCTCCCATCGGGAAAAAACAGACTCGCCCGCACCGGCCTCTACAACACCGGAACATACGACTCCCCCAGCGAAGCTAGACAAGCGGTGCTGGCCTCTGCTGTGGCAGCCGGCTGGGAACTCACAGATGTCCAGCGCCTCATGCACAACAACACCTGGGCTGGCATGACGAGCTTCTACAGCAGATACACATCCCAACAGAGGTCGGCCGCCCTCCGGCGCGACTGGATGAAAGCCGTTAGCTACGTCGCAGAATGCCGCAAAAAACACGGAAGACTTCCTGCACACCAAAAGTCCGACCATAAAAGCTACACAAGCCTGCCTAATACACAGGGGGGTCCTGCTCCCCTGGCGCAACCTGGCTCTGCTGACGAATACCGATTCTTGAAAGACTGGAACCTCGCCAGGGAAACATACGAGCTGAAGTTAAGGGGAACTCGCGAAGGACTAACTTTGCGCTTGCTACTTCGAGCACTGGGAGAAGCAGCCGCAAAGGCAGGGAGTCGCTTCATTGAATTCGGCGTACGTTCTTTAGCTCTTGCAGTAGGTGTCCATCACACGACAGTTGCTCGCCTACTACGGAGGCTGACGAACTCAAAGGATGCCCCCATCAGGCTTGCCGCAGAAGGCCGAGGCACACGAGGTGACCTTTATGAACTTCAGACTCCAGACCACAGCACAAGAGCGCAAGAGAATCGAAAGTGGCGCAAAGGGCACACCCATGCGTTACGTCCAGCATTTCGAGGTCTCGGAGTAACTGCAGCTTTCACCTACGAAACCATAGAGCTCAGCGATGTCCCGTTAAGCACGTCACAGATCATCCAAGCCAGTGGCCTCTCCCCCGCAGCTACCGCCTCAGCCTTAGAAACCCTTGCAGCATGGAATCTCGTTCAGAAAATTGATGGTCACTGGTCATTGATTGGGGCCACAAGCCTTAAGGCAATTGCCGAGTATCTAGGGGTTCTTGAAGAGCTGTTTGTCCAACTGGCTCGCTATCGTGTCGAACGACTGCAATGGCGGAATTGGCTCGACAATCGCCAGGCCGGTAAGACTCTCGAGCTGTTGGAACCTGACGAGCCGTATCCCTTTTGGGATAGAGAAGCGCCTGATGACAACGGGTACACACTGACCGATCTTTTTCTTGGCCGGACGACGAAGCAAATAGTTGATAGGTCAGCATAAAAAGCCATCTCTCTGAGGATACGTATCGTCCTTCGACTCATGCCTGCATCAATAACGCATGAGGTTTATGTTCACGGTGTTCGTAATGCCATAACGCATGCCATAAGGCATATAGGAAAAGGAGTAGTAACGTGTACTAGAAGTAAGACGGTTAATGTAATGAAGGGACACGCCCCGTTACCTACCGTTGCAACCGCTGGTTCGGTAGTAGTTTGAGCAATGATGCTTGAAGAGTTCGCCAATCCAGAGAAGAAGTGACAGCTGTGGCACGTTCGATCCATACCCCAGAGGCAGCACCAGCTGCCGCCTCGACTTCAATTGAGCGAACCATAGCTTTCGCCAATGGCAAGGGCGGTGTGGGCAAGACCACCACGGCTGCGAACATCGGCGGATACGCAGCAATCGCGGGCGCAAAAGTTCTCATGATCGATCTTGATCCCCAAGGCGATTTGGCACGAGACCTCGGCTACGAACACAACGACGGACAAGGACTTTTCAACGCACTTGTCACTGGCACCGCAGCACCAATTTTGGCAAACGTTCGTGAGAACCTAGACGTCATACCCGGTGGGCAAGCACTTGAAGACATCCAGGGACTCATGTTCTCTCGAGCTAACCGCGCTGATGCAGGGGACTTCGGAGACATGCTCTACCGGGCGATTCGACCGTTGTCCGACAACTATGACCTGATCATTATCGACACACCGCCCGGCGAGCGAATTCTCGTCGAAGGTGCTTTTGCTATTGCTGCAGCAGTCGTTATACCCACCAAGTCTGATGACGCCAGCATTGACGGCGTCGAACGCGTAGCCCGCCGGTTCCTAGCAGTCCGCGATCGCAACCCGGCTCTCGAGCTGGCGGGAATCGTACTCTTCGCGGTTGGGCCGCGATCTCTACGCCTGGAACGCAGCGTCCGCAGCACCTTGGAAGAAATGCTCGGCACCGTGGCACCGGTATTCACTACTCGTATCCGAAACTTAGAGAGCGCGAGTGCTGACGCCCGCAAGAAGGGCTTACTGTTCCATGAACTGGAAGGTGCCGTTACACAAGCTCAGAAAGACCGGTTGAAAGCCCTACGTGCGGGCCAGAAGCCCAGCGAGGGGTTCTTTTCACGCAACGCCGGCGGGCTAGCTGAAGAATACGAAGCCCTTACTGGAGAGATCCTCTCCCGACTCAATGAGATCGAAAGTGGACAAGCAGCATGAGCGCCGACCGCCCAAACCTGGCCGCAGCCTTCAAGCCCCAAGAAACATCAATAAAGCGCGGAACTAGCCTGCAAGGACTCTTGAAACCGAGAGTACGTTCTGCCGAAAATTCCGGCACCTCATCAATGGGCTCCGCAAGTGAAGCCGAAGTCGGGGCCCTGTCTGAGTCGAAGCCACCAGCCGTCAAAAGCCCAGAGGTGCAACCGAGGAACAGTTCAACGCCAGCGTCCCAGACTGTCGCAGGGGCACCTCGCAACGTCGGTGTCTATCTGCCGCCAGATGTCTTGGAACGAGTCAAGAACGCCGCCAAGACCGAACAGATCACCTACAGCGATCTCCTGGTTGACGCTTTCAACGCCGTCACACCAGATGAAATCAGCCGAATGTTTAGGCCGGAAACAGAATCCACCGCTTCGGTAATGCCACGCCGGATTCGACGACCTAGAGGGACTGCAGGGATACAGATTCAACTTCGCCTCGATGATCGGCAGATCGCCTGGTTGGAAGACCAGGTTACTTACCATCGGGCTCCATCGCGGAGTGCCTTGGTGTCCGCAGTCCTGCAGCTACATACAACCCCCTGAGCGTGGTAGCCCGCTCCAACCTCGATCCTGCGCCCCACAGTTCATATGTGCACAACAGGTTTACCACTCCGAGCGTCATCGCCATCGGGTTCAACATCTGAACGCTGACAGCAAACCCAAAGGGACCTCTCTACTTTCGGACTGTAAAGACCTAAACAACCG
>NZ_QDAE01000024.1 GCF_003075455.1 Arthrobacter sp. Bz4 | reverse complement strand
GGTAAGGGGCGTGGGGTCCACCCACCTCGACGCCCTCGTCCCAGTCAATGCCGAGCCACTTCAGGGCATCCAGCAACTGGGTGTAACTTTCCTCGCTGTCGCGGGCCGCGTCAGTGTCCTCGATCCGGAACACCATGGTGCCCCCGGTGTGACGGGCGTACGCCCAGTTGAACAGGGCAGTGCGGATCAGTCCGACGTGCGGGGTTCCAGTGGGTGACGGGCAAAACCGCACACGCACAGGGGTCTGATCGGTGACAAGGGGGATCTCAGCAGCATTAATCATGATGGGTCCAAGTCTACGGGGCTTTGGTCCCCGACCCCGAGCGAAGCGCTAGCCGGCGACGAACCACCAGGCGCCGAAGATCAGCACCGCAACAAGGGCGCCGACACCGAGCTGAACCCGAAGCGGTGTCTTTGGCCGGAAATAGCGAATGGGCAAGACGGCGGCTGCACCGAACCCCAGCGCTGCGAGAGCGGAGATCCACATCTGGGGCGCACCACCGATGGAGGCCGCACGGGCCAACACCAGCGGCAATGCACAGGCCGCGATGGCAAGGTAGCGCCCCAGCCGGCGGCGCTCAGCGCTCGGGCTCCCCTTTTCCACCGGACCCCGCGGCACCCGCCTCATGGTCAGCGACGCGCCGGGTTGGACAACCGCCCGATACCCTCGATCTCGACTTCGTAGGTCTGGCCTTCACTAATGAGCCCGACGCCGGCTGGTGTCCCGGTCAGGATCAGGTCACCTGGCAGAAGCGTGAAGGCCTGGGATACGTAAGACACCAGTTCCCGTACCCCCCAGATCATCTGGCTGGTTGAGCCGTCCTGCTTGAGTTCGCCGTCGAGCCGGCCGCTGACCCGCAGATTCTCGGTGTCCAGGGCTGTTTCGATCCAGGGCCCAACGGGGCAGGAGGTGTCGAAACCCTTGGCGCGCGCCCACTGGTTGTCGGTTTTCTGGGCGTCTCTGGCGGTGAGGTCGTTGGCGCAGGTGTAGCCGAAGACCACTTCGTCCACCCGATCCAGCGGCACGTCCTTGCAGATCCGCCCGATCACGACGGCAAGCTCGGATTCGAAGGAGATTTCGTCGGAGAAGGCCGGCAGCGCAATTGGATCGCCGGGGCCGATGACTGAGGTGTTGGGCTTGAAGAACATCAGTGGTGCTGGCGGAACCGCGTTGCCGAGTTCCTTGGCATGCTCCGCGTAGTTGCGGCCGATCCCCACGATCTTGCTGCGCGGGATTACCGGGGCGAGCAGACGGACATCAGCCAACTGGTGGCGGACGCCGGTGAGTTGTACACCTGAGTAGAAGGGGTCGCCAGCCATGACTGCGATCTCTTCCTGGCCTTCCTCTCCTTCAACCACTCCGAATGCTGGGTCACTGTCAACGACAAATCGGGCTATACGCATGAATCCCACGTTACCGTGACCTGAGCGCCTGTGCAGGAATCAGGCGCTCAGCGGGTAGTAATTCCACAGTGAATTGCCCCGGACAAGCAAATGACCGTGAACCTGTCCCCAGTGGGCAAGTTCACGGTCATCCGGCAAACATTCAGCGCGTTAATGCGCTAAATGTCATCATCGGAGCTTAGTGAGGCCAGTTTCCAATGTGAGGCCAGTTTCCAATTTTGGTGATGGTGCTCTGGAACCCGGTCGAGGCGTCAGCAGCGGTCGCTGTGGAGACACCGCCGATTGTGAGCACTGATACAACCATGAGCGAGGCAAATAGTCTTTTCATACGAGAGTCCTTTGCTTATATGAGAAAGCGTGAGGCACCGAACCTCACGCAGTTTTATCAGTATACGAACTAAAAACAAAAAACCAAGCGTTTGGAAAGATGAACTTTTGGGAGCATTACCCGCCGAATATCCCCTAAACTTAGGCAGTCGGGTCCCCTCTCAACAAGTGGACTCTGCCGAACGACGCGAGGTCCACTAAAAACTGCACGAAGGGGCTACCAACCCATGGCAACAAATCAGCCCGGCGACCAGCTGTTGTACGAGCTGCGGGCCAGAGAAGCATGGAGCCAGCGGGACTATGAGAGAGCCCGCGTCATCGCAGGCCAGGCCGTTGATCTCGCGCGTGAGGACAACAACGAGGTGGCATGGTGGAACATGGCCTTCCTGCAAGCCGAGTGTTTGCGTGAAGAAGGCGCAGTCCAGGAATCAGTGTTGGTGGCGCAACAATTGCGCGACCATCCCCTGACCAGCCAATCGCCGTCCCTGGCGGTCCGGGTGCTTACCCTGCTTGCTGTCGGGCTTCAGGGGTTGGGGCAACTCCCCGAAGCTGTACGCCAAGCCGCAGCCGCGGTAGAAGTGGCAACCGGCGCGGTCGATGCTCCTGAACTGCGCGTCGAAGCCCATCAGGCCCTGATTGCCTCGCTCGCCGAGAGCGACAGGCTGGATGAGGCCTGGGCCCAGTGCCTCGCTCTGTCGGTACTGCTCTCCACCGAGATGCGGTCCCAGACCGCGGGGAAAGCACACTGGGCTATCGGCAACGTAGCTTTCATGCGGCACGAGGTGGCGGACGGCACAAAATTCCACTCGTTGGCTGCGGGCAACCTCTCGCCAAATAATGACCTCGACCTGTGGGCCCGGTTCAATCGAGCATCCGCTGCACTCAGGCTGGCGGCCGGCGTCGTTGACGCTGAAACTCTCGAGTGCATCGAACGCGCTGAGACCGCCAGCTCAATTGTGGGCGGTAACGACCGTGACCAGCTGGAGCTGTCCCTGACCCGGGCTCACTGGCTGGTACTTACGGGCCAGCTCAACGCGGCAGTCAAGCGCCTCAAACCGATCTGTGCCGACAGCACCATCCTGGCTTCGCAGACTGCCGGTGAAGCAAATTTGTTGCTCGGACGTGCGCTGGCCGGGCGCGGCGACGACATTGAGGCAATGAACTACCTCGACGCCGCCAAAGCGAACTTCATCCAGTCAGGAGCCCACGATCGGGCGGCGCACGTCGCAGAATTGATCGAATCCCTCATGCAGCCCGAATCAACCACTACATAAGAGCCAGGCTTCAGCCCTTACGGGGACTCGCTGCGAGTTGCCGTCGGGGTGGGTGTTGCCGACCGGGTGGGCCCTGAGGCGTCTTCATCCTCAAGACCCTCGAGGAGCTCAATGACGTCGTCGTTTGACAGCCGATCCCACGGAGATCCAGCCGAACCCTGCAGGGCAGCTTCCGGGCTGTCGCCCTGGCTCCACCACTTGCATTCGAACACGTGATTATCGAGCTTGACGAGATCACCGCTCTCATACACCTCTTCCGGATCCCATTCGTCGACGGTTCCGGCGGGAACGGTTGGCGCGGAGACTGGTTTCTCACCCGGCAGAACTGGCCCGATCAGCGTCCACGGCGTCTCATCGGCTCGCAGCACTGGGTTGTCCGGTGTGGAATCTTCGTTCCACCACTTGGCCACATACACGTTGCCATGCCAGACCACTCGCTGCTCAGCCACGTAGGTGGCGTCCTCGGACCAGATGGGGTACGGGCTGGTCTCGGGATTGTCCTCGACCAGTTCCGGAGTGGGTTCGGGCGAGGCCGAAGTGGTGGCAATGGTCTCGGAAGTTCCCTCGAACTCCTGACCCAGGAGCTGCGCGAAGCTCTGGCCGTCCTGGTCAATTCCGCTGCACCCAACCGAGACCACAGTCACGTCGGCGTAGTTGTCGCTGCAGGTGGCATCACGGTTCAGGGACCACATGGACATCCGGCCAATACCCTTTTCGACGGCGAAGGCGTTCAGACCCGCAGCGTGATCGAGCGAGAACACCTCGCTGACGACGTCGTTCTGTCCGATCATCGGGGTGAGGCCGAGCTTGGTCCAGAGCGCCTGCGGACCAAGTGGCAGATCAGCGCGGCTGTACAGAGTGGACAGCTGTGAGTGGGTGGCTTCGGCGGCGGCAATCGACGCTTCAAGCATGCTCATGGTTTCGGGCCGGCTTTCACCGAAGTCCATGGTCATGATGTTCACCCCGGCGAGGTCCACTTCGCCTTCGAGCATTTGGGTGACTGCGGTGGTCCCCGGCTCGGTCAGGCCCGTCGGAGCAACCGGTAATGTCAGCCAGACGTTCAGGGGCTCATCGGCCGCCAACCGTTCCTGCTGCAGCAGCGCGATAGCCTCAGCCCGCCGCTCCCCTGCTTCGGTGTCGAGGAGGTTTTCGCCCTCGACGTCGAGGTCAATCGTGGAGAGATTGTACCGCTCGACCACTGAGGCGTAGGCATCTTTCAGATCGTTGACGTCGGTGCAGGAGGTAGCCAGCTCGTCATTGAGCAGACCACCGAAGGACACTGCTACTTCCCCGCCGCTCTGCAGCAGACGGGCGATCCGACGATCCAGGTCCATGGTGGATTCGGCTTCATCAAAGGAGTACGCCGCACCCCAGGATGGTTCACAGGGACTTTCCGGGTCGGCAACGACGAACGACAGAACGATACTGCCGCCCTCTTCGGTCTGCGGGCGTTCAAAGGCGTAAAACGGAGTGGCAGTCGCATCGACGTAGCCGGCGAACCAGGAGCCGCTATCTTCGGCGGCCCGGGCGTCCTCAAACCGGCTCCAGCCGGTGACGGATCCGGCAACCACCGCTGCCACGACACCGATCACCAGCACGAGTCGAACAAACGAGAGTTTCCGACCCGGAAAGTGCCTTGACAATGTGTTCTCCCCAGGGTCGTGGCCCCCGCCAACCGAGGGAAAGTTGAAATATAAACTGTTACGTCACTAACACACTATAGTGTCGAATCGTAGTGCTAGTGTTGCACCGTCATAGGACGACTGCATCCGGCGCACCGCCGCTGCGTGGAGTCGCTCAATGATCGTAGATCATCCCACTCGTCGGGTGGAAAGGCGAAAGCATCTGCGATGGGAGCGGCAAAGTCCGATCCTGCAATCGAGTCGCTGGGGAGCGAGATGAAGGATCACAAAGTGGCTGCTGCCTCTGAGCAACAAAGTAAAGAATCAGTCCCGGCCGCGCGCAAGCGCCAGTGGGCGCAGAGAAGCGGTCCGAGCCGCTCTCCATCGTCCACCCCACGCCGTCGCGTCGAAAGATCGCGCTAGGCCGCCTGGCCATTGTGGCCACCATGGTTGGGTGGGGCTCCTACGTTGTCACCACCATCCTGCGACAGCTCATCGACAACCCCACCGCCGGCTTCCGCTTCCAGTTCGAAGCGGTGTCGTACCTGATTGTCGTCACCTTCCTCACCTTCTCCGCCCTGCTGTACCTGGTGGCACGCCAGGGTGCCCTGTACCGGTTCCGGGACCACAAGCGGGTGCCGCGCGGCGAGCTTGACCGCCACTTCGCCCACTACGACGAGGGCATCACCGTCCTGGTGCCGTCCTACGCCGAAGAGCCACAGGTGGTGCGGGCAACCCTCTGGTCGGCTGCGCTCCAGGAGTTTCCCGACCTACGCGTTGTCCTGCTCCTCGATGACCCCCCGCACCCCACCGATCCGGTGGTGGCCGAACGCCTGAAAATCACCCGCGAGCTGTCTGAGGGCATCGAGTCCCAGTTGCTTGAGCCCTCCACCCGTTTCAACGACGCGTTGACCAGCTACCGTGAACGACTTATGTCGCCGGGCCCAACCGGAGTGGACGAACTCGAAGTCCTCACCAACGAGTACATTGCAGCGGCCACCTGGCTGGAAGACATGGCGGCCCTCGAGCGGGTTGAAGACCACGTGGATGAGTTCTTCGTCGACCTGGTGCTGATGGGCCTCGCCCGGGAGCTCCGCCTGACGGTGCTCGGCCTCACCGCAGCGCGTGCGCAGGGCGAGCAGCCCAACGAAGACCGGGTCACTGAGCTGTACCTCCGGCTGTGCCGCATCTTCACCGCCCGGCTGGAAACGTTCGAACGCAAGATGTTCGCCTCGTTGTCCCACGAAGCCAACAAAGCGATGAACCTCAACTCCTACATTTCCCTGATGGGGAAGCGGTGGCACCGCGAGGAGTCCCCGAGCGGAACCATCCTGCGCCCCGCCGAAGGCCCCGCCCAGGTGGATCTGGACGTACCAGACTCCACGTACCTCCTGACGCTCGACGCGGATTCGCTACTTCTCCGGGACTACTGCCTGCGTCTGGTCTACCTGCTGGAATCCCCCGGAAACGAGCGGGTCGCAGTAACGCAGACCCCCTACTCCTCCTTCCGCGGAGCCCCGACCCGAATTGAACGAGTCGCCGGCGCGACCACCGACATCCAGCACATCCTGCACCAGGGCATGTCCTACTACGGCGCCACCTTCTGGGTGGGTGCCAACGCCGTGATCCGCAAGGAAGCGCTGATGGACATTCTCGAAGTCGAGGATGTTGGCGGGTTCGAGATCCACACCTACATCCAGGACCGCACCGTCATCGAGGACACCGAGTCCAGTGTTGACCTCGGTGCCCACGGGTGGACGCTGGTCAACTACCCAGAGCGCCTTAGCTACAGCGCGACTCCCCCGGATTTTGGCTCCCTGGTGGTCCAACGACGCCGCTGGGCCAACGGCGGGCTGCTGATCCTTCCGAAGCTGTGGAACCAGCTGCAGGACCGGCGCTACCGCCGGGACCGGATCCTGGTCCGCGAGGTACTGCTCCGGGTCAACTACATGGCGTCAATCGCCTGGGCGAGCTTCGGCCTGCTGTTCCTCCTGGGGTACCCCTACGACAGCAGGCTCCTCAGTCCACTGGTCTTCATGACCGCCATGCCGTACTTCCTCGCGATGGGTAGCGATCTCCGCGATTGCGGGCACCGCTTCAGCGACATCTTCAGGATCTATGGTTTCAATATTGTGCTGCTTCCGGTGAACCTGGCCGGGGTCCTGAAATCCATCCAGCAGGCGTTCACCGGCGAGAAGATCCCGTTTGTTCGCACGCCCAAGGTCAAGGACCGCACCGCCGCCCCTGCCCTCTACGTGTTCATCCCCTACGCGATTGTCGCGTTCTCCCTCCTGACCCTGTGGCGCGATGTGCAGCAGGGGAACTGGGGCAACGCTGCATTCGCTGCTTTGAACGCGGTGCTGGCGGCTGGAGCAATTCGCGCCTACATTGGGGTAAACAATTCAATTGTGGACATGGTTCTCGGCGTCCTAAACTGGCTCTACGTACCGCCTCGCAAGAAGCGCGAGACGAAGTCACCGGTTATTGAAAAGTCACCTGAAGAAGCAGATTGGTCCTCCATCCTGTACCACGGAGACCGCCGCCTCAACCGTGACCTCCGGGGATCAAACGACCGCCGCCGACGCATTTCTTCGAGGTAGCCGTCAATCCGCTACCTACCTGGTTGGAGGGCAGTCGCAGTCGAAGTGAAGGGGAACATGTCGGCTATCAATGTGCAGAGCGATCAATCAGGCGAAGGCCACCCGGGCAACGTCATCCGGCTGGTCATGCCGAAGGGCGTGGACATCACCGGTGAGATCGCTGAAACGCACGCTGCGCGCGCGCGGTCGATCGCCAATGGCAGTCTACGACCGGTGCTGCTGGAGATCTCGGGGGTCGGGTCGATCAGCCGCGATGCACGGGCAGTCTTCACCAGCTCCCGCACTTCCTCGGCGATAGCCGTGCTGGGTGCCTCCCCCGTGGACCGCGTTATGGCCAACTTTTTATTGGGCGGTGACCCGCCGCCCTGCCCCACCCGTTTTTTCACCACTGAGTCCGAGGCAATGGCCTGGTTAGGTAGTTGCCCGCATGCCTGACAATGAAACCGATCCCCGACTGGCCATGCTGGTCGATGGGATCGTTCGGCTCTCCCGCGGCGATCTCAGCACCCGGATGGAGCCCTCCGCGGCGCGGGACGACGTCGACGCCGTTATCACCGGCTTCAACCTGCTCGCCGAAGAGCTTGAACTGGTGCACCGTGACTTCGAGGATCGGGTGGAGAGCCGCACTGCGATGCTCCACCAGGCGCACCTGGACATGCGCGCCATGGCCATGACTGACGCGCTGACGCAGCTGGATAACCGGATTGCACTCCTCGCCAAACTGGAGGATGAGCTGGCGGCCGATGGTGATGCCACGCCGCCGGCCCTGATCCTGCTGGACCTCGACTCCTTCAAGGACGTCAATGACAGTTTTGGGCACGACGCCGGCGACCGGGTTCTGCAGGAGGTCGCCAACCGTCTGGTCGGCGTCATCCGGGACACCGATACCGTCGCCCGCCTGGGCGGGGACGAATTTGCCATCCTGGTCCCCGAGGCGACCCTGGAAATCGCGCTCCGGATCGCCAACCGCGCTCTTGCCGCCCTGGGCGACCGCATCTCGCTGGACGAACTGCATGTCTTTTCCCGTGCCAGCATCGGGGTCAGGCTGGCCGAGCCTGGCCAGAGTCCCGAGAGCATCCTGCTGGACGCGGACACCGCCATGTACGTGGCCAAGCGGGAGGGCCGCAGCACCATCAAGGTCTTCGAACCGGTGATGTTGTTGCAGCGGCAGCTCAGAAGCCAGATTGCCTCCGAGCTCCGCGACGCCATCCGGTCGGATCAGCTGAGCCTTCACTACCAGCCGGTGGTCGACCTGCGTGACGGCCGGGTGCTCGGCCTGGAAGCCCTGGTTCGCTGGAACCATCCCACCCGCGGTTTCATCATGCCGGATGAGTTCATCCCGCTGGCCGAAGAAATCGGCGCGGTGATCGAGCTGGACCGGTGGGTGATGGCTTCGGCGATCCGCCAGTACTCGCTGTGGCGCGCGGAAATGGAGCTCGACGACGATTTCCAGCTACGCCTGAACCTTTCGGCTGTCGAACTGCAGCAGCTCGACCTGGTGGACTATGTGCGGGGGCTATTGCGCCGGTTCGACATCCCGCCCGTCGCGCTGGTACTGGAAATCACCGAAACAGCTCTGGTAACGGGCGGCGAGGTGGAAACGTATTCGCTCCTGAGCCTGAAACAGCTTGGCGTGTGCATCGAGATCGACGACTTCGGCACCGGTTACTCATCGATCAGCTACCTGCGGAAACTTCCCGTCAGCATGGTGAAGGTTGATCGTTCACTGCTCAGCGAGCTGTCCACCGGTTCAATCCAGTTCGGCTTCATTGCTGCGATTCTGCAACTCATCCGGGCAGCGGGCCTGGAGGCAGTGTTTGAGGGAATCGAGACCCTTGAGCAGGCCGAGAAGCTAAAGGAAATGGGCTGCGTGGGGGGCCAGGGCTACTACTTCAGTAAACCGTTGACCGTCGAGGACACCTCAGCCCTCCTGCGTTCCTCAGCGAAGCTGCCGCTCGCCTCCTAGCGGCCGGCTCACCACAATGACCCCCACCCCCGTGCTGCGGGGTGGGGGCTATCGGATGGTCGCGAGCTAGACCAGGCGGGTCAACCAGCCGTGGGTGTCAGGCGAAGTACCCGTCTGGATGCCCAGCAGCTGTTCCCTGATGGACATGGTGACCGCACCGGCCTTGGAATCAGGGGCACCGATCACTTCCGAACCGTCCTTCAGCTGACCGATCGGGGTGATAACCGCGGCGGTACCGCAGGCAAACACTTCAGTGATGTCTCCGGACGCCACCCCATCACGCCATTCATCGAGCGTGATCTTCCGCTCGGTGACCGTGAGTCCACGGTCCTTGCCCAGTTGGATCACCGATGAGCGGGTGACACCTTCGAGGATGGTCCCGGATAGCGCAGGCGTGACCAGTGAGCCGTCCTTGAACACGAAGAAGACGTTCATTCCGCCGAGTTCCTCGACGGCGTTGTCATTGAACTGGTCCAGGAACAGGACCTGCTTGCAGCCCTGGGCCTCGGCCTCCAGCTGCGCTGCGAGGGACGCGGCATAGTTGCCACCGCACTTCGCGTTGCCGGTGCCGCCACGCCCTGCGCGCGCGTAGTTGCGTGAGACCCAGATGTCGACCGGCGCCAGTTCCCCACCGAAGTAGTTTCCGGCCGGTGAGGCAATGACGCGGAAAGATACTTCCCGTGCCGGCCGTACCCCCAGGAATGCCTCGGTGGCAATCATGAAGGGCCGCAGGTACAGGCTCTCCCCTTCGCGGGTGGGGATCCAGTTCTGGTCCGCCGCCACCAGCTGGCGGAGGGATTCGAGGAAGATGTTCTCGGGCAGCTGTGGCAGGGCCAGCCGTGCTGCAGAGCGGTTCAACCGCGCAGCGTTCTGGTCCGCCCGGAACGTCCAGACCGATCCGTCCTCGTGACGGTAGGCCTTCATGCCCTCGAAGATCTCCTGACCGTAGTGCAGCACTGCCGCCGCCGGGTCCAGTGCGATAGGCCCGTAGGCTTCCAGACGCGCGTTGCCCCAGCCGCCGGCACCGGTGGTGTCCGCCTTGAAATCGACCACAACCGTGTGATCGGTGAAGTGGTTTCCGAACCCGGGGTCCGCGAGAATCTCGGCCCGTTCCTGATCGGATTTGGGGTTGGCAGAGGGGTGCTGGCTAAATTCCAGGTCGGTGGCTGTCATGGTTAACCAGCTTAGGACACCAGAGCGGCGATCGCATCGCCGATTTGGGCCGTAGTGCGGGGCGCACCGGTACGGGAGGCGACGTCGTCGTCCACTGCGCGCTCAACCCGCGCGGCGGCGTCGTCGAACCCGAGGTGGCGGAGCATCAAAGCGACGGACAGGATGGCCGCCGTGGGATCGGCCTTCTGCTGCCCGGCGATGTCCGGCGCCGACCCATGAACCGGTTCGAACATGGACGGGGCGGTGCGGTCCATGTTGATGTTGCCCGAGGCTGCCAGCCCGATTCCGCCGGTGATCGCCGCGGCGAGGTCGGTGATGATGTCGCCGAAGAGGTTGTCGGTGACGATGACGTCGAACCGCGCCGGGTCGGTGACCAGGAAGATCATGGCGGCGTCAACGTGCAGGTAATCGTGGGTGACGTCGGGGAATTCGGCGGCAACCGCTTCGACCGTCCGGCGCCACAGGTGGCCTGAGTAGACAAGAACATTGTGCTTGTGGACGAGCGTCAGGTGGCGGCGGGGACGGTCATTGGCCCGGCGGAACGCGTCCCGGACTACCCGCTCCACGCCGTGGGCGGTATTGAGGGAGACTTCGGTGGCAATTTCGTGGGGGGTGCCACCGCGGAGAATGCCGCCGTTACCGGCGTAGGGCCCCTCGGTTCCTTCACGGACCACAATGAAGTCGATGTCGCCGGGTGCGGCGAGGGGGCTCGCGATGCCCGGGTAGAGCCGTGAGGGGCGCAGGTTCACGAAGTGGTCGAGGGAGAACCGGAGCTTCAGCAGCATCTCGCGTTCGATGATGCCCGAGGGGATGCGGGTGTCGCCCGGGGCAGCACCGACCGCACCGAAGAGGATCGCGTCGTGTTCGCGAAGCTTTGCGAGGGTCTCATCGGGCAGGGTCTCACCTGATGCGAGCCAGTGTTCGGCACCGAGCTGGTATTCGGTCAAGGCGAAGGTGGTGTCGAGGTTCGCGGTGACGCTGTGGAGTACCTTGACGGCTTCTGCGATGACCTCGGGGCCGATTCCGTCGCCCGGGATGACTGCCAGCTGGACTGTTGAAGATGGTTCGCTCATAGGAACAGATTATTCAGGGTTCATATGATGGACAACTCGTCTCACTTAGTGAGATGCGCTGACAGCTCCCCCGCCGGGTGTTCTCCACCCAGGGACTGATGTCTGGGGGATTAGCACCGCCTAGAGTTGACTCCCATGGACCTCCACCACCGTCTCGCTCGTGTGCTGCGCGCCCACCCGGGCCGCGTGGACCTGGCGATTACGGCGGTGCTGCTGGTGATCCTCGTCGGGCCAACCCTGCTCTCCTCCGCCGTGCCGCTCGAAATGCTCGCCGCAGCCGGGCTGGTTCTTCCCCTCGTCTGGCGGCGGTCCCGACCCGTCCACGCTGCGGGACTGATCGCGGCCGTCTCGGTGCTGCAACTCATCTTCTATGTGATGCCAGTTCCAGCTCAGGCGGCGGTGCTGATAGCCCTCTATGCCCTGGCTGCCTACGCTCCCCGCTGGGCGAGCCTGGGCGGACTTGCGGTGGCTTCAGTCGGCTGTTTCGCCGGTCTACTCAGGTACAGCGCCTACTTCGGAATCAGCCCCTTCGAGATGCGGGACGCGTCACTTCCCCTGTTCGTCGTGATCGCCGTCCTGGTCCAGTCTCTGGTTCTCCTGTGCTGGGCATTCGGCGATCTGGCACGCAACCGCCGACTCACCCTGCAGGCCCTGGAAGACCGCACCCGACGCCTTGAGGTGGAGCGCCAGCAGGAACGGGATCTGGCTGCCGCCGACGAACGCAGTCACATTGCCCGCGAGATGCACGACATCGTGGCCCACTCCCTCTCGGTCATCATCACCCAGGCCGACGGCGCCAGATACGCGAGCGTGCAGGACCCCACGGTGGCGCCAGCGACACTCGGCACCATCGCCGACACCGGCAGGGCCTCACTGCGGGAGATGCGCCGCCTGCTGGGCGTCCTGCGTGGCGATGAGGAAACATCGACGCGGCCGCTCCCGACCCTCGCAGATGTCCGGGCCCTGATCGAAACGGTCCAGCATGCCGGGCTGACCACCGCCTACTCGGTGGACGGCACCAGCCGACGTGAGCTCCCCGCCGGGGCCGAGCTGACCGCCTACCGCGTGGTCCAGGAGTCCCTCACCAACGTGCTGAAACATGCGGGACCCGACGCTCGCGCCGTCGTCGCCCTGGCCTGGACCCCGCGGGGCCTGAACCTCACCATTGACGACGACGGTCGCGGAGCCAGCGCCGATCCCACCTCTGCGGGCGCAGGGCAGGGCATCAAGGGCATGCAGGAACGGCTCGGACTCTACGACGGGGAGCTGACCGCCGTCGCCCCTGCTGGCGGCGGATACCGCATCGCCGCATTCATCCCCTACACGGAAGCATGACAGTGACAAACTACCCAGTGACGGATAACCCAGTGACGGATTGCCAGCTGACGGATGACCAGCTGACCGGCGAACCGGTCATCCGGGTGGCCCTCGTGGATGACCAGCGGCTGGTCCGCAGCGGCTTCACCATGCTGATCAATTCCCAGCCCGACCTGCGCGTCGTGTGCGAGGCGGGAAACGGGACCGAAGCGGTGGCCGCGTTGAACGCCACCAGTGCCGACGTGGTGCTGATGGACGTCCGGATGCCCGGAATGGACGGCATCGAGGCAACCCGCCGCATCCTGGAGCAGGCGTCGCGCCTGACCGGGGCGGCGGAACGGACCGGTCCGAAGATTGTGGTTCTGACCACCTTTGATCTCGACGAGTACGCACTGGCCGCGATCCAGGCGGGTGCGAGCGGCTTCCTGCTCAAGGATGCGCCGCCGGAGGAACTGCTGGAGGCGATCCGCACCGTGTATCGCGGTGACGCGGTGATTGCTCCCTCCACCACCCGACGGCTGCTGGATCATGTGGCTCCGATGCTGCGCCGGTCCTCCCCCGCTGCGGGCGCCAACGCCGAGTCGGTCAAGTCCCTGACGGCGCGTGAGCGGGAGGTCTTCGGACTGATCGCACGAGGCCTGTCCAACCCCGAGATTGCCGGCAGCCTCTACCTGTCCGAAGCGACAGTGAAAACCCATGTGGGCCACATTCTGGCGAAGCTGCAGGCCCGGGACCGGGTGCAGGCTGTGCTGATCGCCTATGAAACCGGCGTGGTGCACCCCTAGCCCTGAACCTCCTCGTCCCGGAGCATTGGGATGACTCATCCCGCGGGATGAGGAAGGCAGCAGCGGAGACCGGACCGTAGGCTGATCCGCCACGAAGACTGCCGCCCTAGCGTTGAAGCATGAGAATTTCCGCCAATACCGCCGACCACCCTTCGACGTCGTCCGCTGCCTCCCAGCCGGCCGCGTCAGCCGACTCGCTTTCCAAAACCTATGGGCGTGGCGACACCCGCGTGCATGCCCTGAAGGAGGTCAGCGTGACCTTCGAATGCGCCCGCTTCACGGCGATCATGGGCCCCTCGGGGTCCGGCAAGTCCACCCTGATGCATTGCCTGGCAGGGTTGGACACCGCGGACTCCGGCCGCGTCCGGATTGGGGACACCGAACTCACCGGGCTGTCCGACAATGAGCTGACCCGGCTGCGGCGGGACCGGATCGGTTTCGTGTTCCAGGCCTACAACCTGATCCCCACGCTGACCGCCGAACAAAACATCACCCTGCCGATGGCGCTTGCTGGTGGCACGGTGGACAGTCAGTGGCTGACCGAGGTCTGTGCCACCCTGGGCTTGGCCGACCGGCTCACGCACCGGCCGCATGAGCTGTCCGGTGGCCAGCAGCAGCGGGTGGCGGTGGCCCGCGCCCTTCTGACCCGCCCCGACGTGTTGTTCGGCGATGAGCCCACCGGCAACCTCGATTCCCGCTCAGGCGCCGAGGTGCTCTCCCTGCTGCGCCGCAGTACGCGGGAAATGGGGCAGAGTATCATCATGGTGACCCACGACCCCGTGGCCGCTTCCTATGCCGACAGCGTCCTGCTGATGAACGACGGCGAATTGGTGGGTCAGCTGGACCGCAGCACACCCGACGTCATCTCGCAGGCTCTCGCCGGACTGGGGGCCTAGGCGATGCTGCAGGTTGCACTTGCCCAACTCCGGATTCACGCCAGGCGGTTTGTTGCGGTGGGGCTGGCCGTGATGCTCGGCGTCGGCTTCCTGGCCGCGACCCTGATGGTCTCAGGCACTACGCAGGCGACCCTTCAACAAAGCATCGGGGCCACCTACGCGAAGGCTGCCCTGGTGGTCACCGTCGGCGACGGCGGTCAGTCAGCGCTGGAAACCGAGCAGCTGCTGTCCGGTATTGACGGGGTGTCGGCCGTCCACGCCGCGCAACGGACCCTCTCGACGCTGCAGCTTCCTTCGGGGCCGGCGGACGTATTCGTCCTGAGCACCGCCCCGGTTGAACTTCAAAACTCGACCATGGTCAAGGGGGCCCTCCCCGCCGACGGTTCGGGAATCAGTATCGACAAGACGTCGGCCGCCGAGCTGGGGATGACGGTGGGCGACACCTACGCTCTGGAGCAGTCCTACTATTCGCCCGTCGGCGGCGACGCACCCCCTCCCATGACCGTCACGGTGACGCTCACGGGGATCACCGAGGATTCGGCCGACCCTTATCTCTCCGGTCTGCCGCAGGTCTACGCCGCGCCGGACCTGGTGCAGACCCTGAGCGTCCTGTCCCCCGGCGAGCAACCGCCCCAGGCCACCACCGCCCAGCTGGCCCTCCTCGGAACTGCCGATCCCTCAGCCGTCAGTGCCGATGCCACAGCTGCGCTCGCAGCAGCAGGCGTCTCGGCCGAGGTTCGCACCAGCGCCGAACAGGTGACTGCAGATGTGGCGGCTCTTTCGGGAGGGACTGACCAATTGACGGTGATCCTGCTGGCCTTCGCCGTCGTCGCCGTCCTGGTGACCGTGCTGGTCATCTCCAACACGTTCTCAGTACTGGTGGCACAGCGAACCCGTGACCTTGCGCTGCTGCGCTGCATTGGCGCCTCAAGGCGTCAGATCCGCCACTCGGTCCTGCTCGAAGCCGCTGTGGTGGGGCTCGTGTCCTCGGTGCTCGGGGTGCTTCTCGCCGCAGGAGTGATGTTTACCCTCGTCTCTGTTGCAGCCGCGCAGGAGGGTACCGAGTTCGCCACCCTGGCCATCCCGGTCTCGGCCATCCTGGTGAGCCTCATCGTCGGCCTCGCGATGACCCTGGCTGCCGCTTTTGTCCCGGCCCGGGCCGCGACCGCAGTCGCCCCCCTCGAGGCGCTACGTCCCGCCGAGGACGCCACGACCGGGACCCGCAAGGGCAGGATACGGCTGGCCATTGGATTGCTGCTCGTGCTGCTCGGCGCCGGACTGCTCGGGGTGGGCGCCGTCTCATCGGCACTGCTGATCGCGTTACCCGGCGGTGTGTTCTCCTTTGTGGGCGTGCTGCTGTGCGCCTCCCTGTTCCTGCCTGCCCTCGTGACAGCCGTCGGCCGGCTCGCGGCACCGCTGGGAGTGCCGGGTAGGCTCGCGGCGCTCAATGCGGTCCGCAACCCGGCCCGGACCACTGCCACCGCCAGCGCACTGCTGGTGGGCGTCACCCTGGTGACCATGATGATGGCCGGCGCCCACACCTCGCGGGCCGCGTTTGAAGCCGAGCTCGGCGCCAATTACCCGGTGGACCTCGCGGTCCAGGAGGTCGGAAACGCTGCCGCTGCTGACGCTGCCGTGACAACAGTTCAGCAGCTGGCGGGCGTGGATGCGGCGATGGCGCTGTCGGTCGCTGCTGTCTCCGACGAGGCAGCCGGCACCCTGCCCGTGTACGCCATCTCCCCCGACGAGGCGGAGTCCGTGCTTCGCAATACTGGACTTGAGCTGGTGGACGACGTGGTGTTCATGCCGCAGGACTCCGGGCTCACCGAGGTGACGCTCGAGGGTGCGACAGGATCCGTCACTCTCCCGGTCCGGGAAGCCCAGACCCAGATTTTCGTTCCGGCCATCACTGAGGCCACGGCGGCGGCGCTCGGGGCGGCTCCTCTGCCGGGCGTTGCGGCGTTGGGCGATGAGACGAGCATTCTGTGGCTGAAACTCGATGACTCACTTGATGCTGCCGGAGTGACTGGGCTGCGGTCCGAGATTGTCGAGGCGCTGAGGGTTTCCGAATATCAGGTCAATGGCGCTGCTATTGAACGGGTCTCCTTCAACGAGATCATCGACGTCATCCTGCTGGTGGTCACGGCACTGCTGGCCGTCGCGGTGTTGATTGCGCTGATCGGCGTCGCGAACACACTGTCGCTGTCGGTGCTCGAACGCACCAGGGAATCATCCCTGTTGCGCGCGCTGGGCCTGACCCGTGGTCAGCTGCGCGGGATGCTCGCCGTCGAGGCGGTCCTCATTGCCGGCGTCGCTGCCGCCTTCGGGTGCCTGCTCGGGGTGGTGTATGGGTGGCTGGGCGTGCAGTCGGCGCTTGGTGCAATCACCCCGGTCACGCCGTCGATCCCCTGGGCGCAGCTGGTAGGGGTGGTCGCCGTCGCCGTCGTCGCGGCACTGTTGGCGTCGGTGCTGCCGGCCCGCCGGGCGCTCGGCTGTCACCGGTCGAGGGACTCGCGACGGCGTGACCCTGACGGCGTGAATCCCGGGTGTGCCGAGCCGGGCCAAGCCGGGCGGAACCTGCGAAGATGGGGGTCATTATTCTTTGCAGGTTCCGTTCGAAAGGTTTATCCATGGATCACTCCCCGACCCCCCGCAGCAACTCGAACCCAGCTGACTCCAGCAGGCTGTCGGCCTACCTGGATGACCACCTGGTGGCATCTGCTTCCGGAGTGAAACTGTTTTCGACGGCCCAGGAATCCTGGCGCGGCACCAAGCATGAGCAGACCTTCGCCTCGCTGACCAAGGAGATCTCGGGCGAACGGGACGAACTCGCGCAGATCATCAGCTCCCTCGGCTACACGCCGAGCAAGGTCAAGATGGTCATCGCGCAGGTTGGCGCGCAGCTGAGCAAACTCAATCCCCTGAACCTCCGCCGCTCGGACAAGGGCGGCGGCGCACAGCTGGAACTTGAGGCGCTGCAGAGTATTGTCCGCGGCAAGGAATGCATGTGGGAAACCCTGGGCGCCCTCACCGAGGCTGGCTCGACCGAACTGGACGCCGAACAGCTGCGCCACCTGGCCGATCGGGCCCGCAAACAGCAGGAACAACTCGCGAACGTGATGCGGGAGACGGCGCCCGAGCGTTTTCTCTCCGGCGACCACTAGCCGCCTGCCAAACAAACCCGCCGAGACGCGAGATCTGGCGGCCCGCTAAACCCGCCCCAAAGCTCGTGCGAGTCGCCAGCTCTCGCTGTTCGACGAGGTTAGCCCTCGGCGGGCTCTTCGTACTTCGGGAAGATCGGCGCCGGTGCCGGCAACGCCGTGCCGGCCACCAGCGGCGTGGCGATTGCGCTGAACTGGCGGGCGACGTCGTCGGGCCCGGTGCCCTGGCCCAGCGCCGAGAGGAGCCGTCCGGCGCCGTCGGGCATGACCGGCTGAGCGAGGATCGAGACGATCCGGAGCACCTCCAGCGTCACGTACAGCACCGTGTTCATGCGCTCGGGGTCGGTCTTCCGGAGCACCCAGGGCTGCTGGTCGGCGAAGTACGCGTTCGTGTCGCCCAGCACTCCCCAGCTCAGTTCCAGCGCGCGGGAGAATTCCTGCCGGTCGAACGCGGTACGGGACGACTCCAGGAGCCCGTTGGCCTGCGCCAGGATCGCCTCGTCGGCCGGCGCGAACGACGACGGCGAGGGCACCTGCTCGTCGCAGTTCTTGGCCACCATCGACAATGATCGCTGGGCGAGGTTGCCCAGGTTGTTGGCGAGGTCGGAGTTCATCCGGCCCACGATCGCCTCATGGCTGTAGGACCCGTCAGCACCGAAGGGCACCTCACGCAGCAGAAAGAACCGGACCTGGTCGAGGCCGTACTGCTCCACCCAGTCCTTCGGCGCGACCGTGTTGCCCAGCGACTTGGACATCTTCACGCCCTTGTTGAACAGGAATCCGTGGATCATGATCCGTTTCGGCAGCTCGAGCCCTGCGGACATCAGGAACGCAGGCCAGTAGATGGCGTGGAAGCGTGAAATGTCCTTGCCGATAACGTGGACGTCGGCTGGCCAGTACTTTTTGAAGCGTTCCGACTCGGTATCGGGGAACCCGACGCCGGTGAGGTAGTTGGTGAGCGCGTCCACCCAGACGTACATCACGTGGTCTTTGTTGCCGGGGACCGGCACTCCCCAGTCGAAGGTGGTGCGGCTGATGGACAGGTCCTCCAGGCCGCGCTTCACGAAGCTGATGACCTCATTGAAGCGGGACTGGGGCGCACCGAACTCGGGCTGGTCGGAGTACAGGGCAAGGAGCTTGTCCTGGTAGGCGGAAAGGCGGAAGAAATAGCTTTCCTCTTCCGTCCAGGTCACCTCGGTGTCGGTTTCGGTGGCGTAGCGGACGCCGTCGTCGCGCACCTCGGTGTCGTCCTCGCTGTGGAACGCCTCGTCCCGCACCGAATACCAGCCAGCGTACTTGTCCAGGTAGATGTCGCCGCGGGCTTCCATCAGCTTCCAGATGGCGGAGGCAGCGGCGTAGTGGTCGGCGTCAGTGGTGCGGATGAAACGGTCATAGGAGCTGCCGACGTCGTCGTTCATGGCCTGGAACGCCTGGGCGTTGCGGGTGGCTAGGTCACGGACGGGGATGCCTTCGCGGTCGGCGGTCTGCTGCATCTTCAGGCCGTGCTCATCGGTGCCGGTCAGGAACATCACGTCGTAGCCGTCGAGGCGCTTGAACCGGGCCAGTGCGTCGGTGGCGATCGCCTCATAGGCGTGGCCGATGTGCGGGATCCCGTTGGGGTAGGAGATCGCGGTGGTGAGGTAATACGGGGGCAGCTGCTCTGTGGATGTCACCTAAAGAAATTACCCTGTTTTCCTGTCCCTTGTCGCTTCGTGACCGGGCAGCCCGCTGGTAACGTCCGTGGCATGGTCCCTGATCTGGCGCACGACGACGACGGTTCCGCCCCCGGGCCGGCGTCTGAAGCAACACAGTTGGTCGCTGCCGTACGCGACCGGCTGCGAACCGTTGCCGACCCCGCGAAGGCGCCCCGGATGCAGGCGTACATGAAATCCGCGATGCCCTATCTCGGGGTGTCGTCCCAGCCGCTCAAAGTGATCTGCCGGGAAGTCTTCACTGCGCACCCGCTTCCGGACCGGGCCCAGTGGGAGTGGGCGGTCCGCCAACTGTGGGACGGGGCAACTTTTCGGGAGGAACGGTACGCCGCCGTCGCCCTTCTGACCCACCGCCGCTACAGCGGCTATCAGGATGAGCAGACCCTCACGCTGTACCGCCAACTGGTGGAGACCGGCGCCTGGTGGGACTTCATCGACGTGATCGCCAGTCGCGGTGTGGGACCTATCCTGCGGGCCGCGCCGGAAACCGTGACGCCGCTGATGCGGTCCTGGGCCCGCGACGGCCACCTCTGGGTACGCCGGACGGCGATCCTGTGCCAGCTCCCCAGCAAGGGGGAAACCAACGCTGCGCTGCTGGCCGACGTCGTCGGGGTGAACCTTGAGGACAGTCTTTACGGCAAGGAATTCTTTATCCGCAAAGCGATCGGGTGGGCGCTGAGGGAGTATGCGAAGACGGATCCCGGCTGGGTGCTGGCCTTCGTTCAGGACAATGAAAAGGGCCTCTCGCCGCTGTCGCGGAGAGAGGCCCTGAAGCATTTGGGTGGCTAGCTCTGCAGATCCACCTCGCGTGCCACCGTCGCGCCGATCGCTTCCTTGAGGGCGTCGAGCACGTCCTGCGGAACCGCGCTGTCGACGGTCAACAGAGAGAGTGCCTGGCCGCCCTCAGTGTTGCGGGCCACCTGCATGCCGGCAATGTTGATTTCCTTCTCCCCCAGCAGGCGACCGAGGGTACCAATCACGCCGGGACGGTCCTGGTACAGCAGGACCAGCAGGTGCTCGCTGATCGGGATTTCCAGGTCGTAGCCGTTGACGCCCACCAGCTTCTCGATCTGCTTGGGGCCGGTCAGGGTGCCCGCTACCGAGATCTGAGATCCGTCCGACAGCGCGCCCCTGATGGTGAGCACGTTGCGGTACTCCTCCGATTCGGGGGTGGTGACCAGCCGGGTGTTGATGCCCCGCTGTTCGGCGAGGATCGGAGCGTTCACGTAGGAAACCTGCTCGGAGACGATATCGGTGAAGACCCCCTTGAGGGCTGCGAGCTCCAGCGCCTTCACATCCAGGGAGGCGATTTCGCCGGCGACCTCGACCTCGATCTGGGTGAGCGAGTCGTGGGTCAGCGCGGTGAAGATCCGGCCCAGCTTTTCGATCAGCGGGATTCCCGGGCGCACCTCAGGTGCGATGACGCCGCCGGCCACGTTGACGGCGTCGGGCACCAGTTCACCAGCCAGAGCGAGGCGGACCGACTTGGCAACCGATACGCCGGCCTTTTCCTGCGCCTCATCGGTGGACGCGCCGAGGTGCGGGGTGACCACCACGTTGTCGAGGGTGAAGAACGGCAGGTCGGTGCTGGGCTCGGTGACGAAAACGTCGACGCCGGCGCCGGCAATCTCGTTGGACTGCAACGCGGTGAACAGCGCTGCCTCATCCACGAGGCCTCCGCGGGCCACGTTGACGACGTAAGCCGAGGTTTTCATCTTCTTGAAGGCGGCCTCGCCAAGCATGCCCAGCGTCTCGGGGGTTTTCGGCATGTGGATGGTGATGAAGTCTGACTGTTCAAGGAGCTCGTCCAGGGTGACGAGCTGGACGCCGAGCTGGGCGGCGCGGGCCGAGGTGATGTACGGATCGTAGGCGAGGATTTCGGTATCGAAACCCTGCAGGCGGGCCGCGACGAGGGCGCCGATGCGCCCGAGACCGATGATGCCGACCTTCTTCTCGTACAGTTCGATGCCCGAGTACTTGGAACGCTTCCACTCGCCGCCCTTGAGCGCTGCGCTGGCCTGCGGGATGTGGCGGGCGAGGCTGAGGATGTGGCCGACGGTCAACTCGGCGGCGGAGATGATGTTGGAGGTGGGCGCGTTGACCACCATGACGCCCGCCTGCGTGGCGGCTTTGATGTCGACGTTGTCCAGGCCGACGCCGGCGCGGGCAATGACCTTCAGGTTCGGCGCTGCGGCGATGGCTTCGGCATCCACCTGGGTGGCGGAGCGGACGAGGATGGCGTCGACGTCGACAATTGCGGCGAGCAGCTGGGCCCGATCCGAACCGTCGGTCTGCCGGATCTCAAAGTCGGGGCCCAAGGCCTCAACAGTGGCTGGGGACAGCTCTTCGGCAAGGAGAACTACGGGTTTGCTGGTCACGGGGGTGATCCTTCGCTGCTGTGCTGTGTGAGTTAGACAATTCGGGGGGATGTGGCAAGTCTAAATGGGCGGTGCGCCCGGGCCCGCTTTGTTACTCAGCGGGCCGGACGACGCCACAGCGCAGCACTCGGCCAGGACTCCGAAGGGCCCTGGCCGAGTGCTGTTGCTGTGTCGAGGAAACGACCGTATCTAGCGGGCTACTGAGCCTTCGTTGTAGTCGTCGTTCGTCTTGATCCAGGAGAAGAGCTTCCGCAGTTCGCGGCCGGTGGCCTCGATCGGGTGGTCCTCACCCTTCTTGCGCAGCTCGGCAAATTCCTTGCCGCCGTTTTCCTGGTCGTCGATGAAGCGCTTGGCGAAGGCACCGCTCTGGATGTCGGCGAGGACAGCCTTCATGTTTTCCTTCACCGAGGGGTCGATGACGCGGGGGCCGGAGACGTAGTCGCCGTACTCAGCGGTGTCGGAAACGCTCCAGCGCTGCTTGGCGATGCCGCCTTCAACCATCAGGTCGACGATCAGTTTCAGCTCGTGCAGGACCTCGAAGTAGGCGACCTCCGGCTTGTAGCCGGCCTCGGTCAGGGTTTCGAAACCGTACTGGATGAGCTGTGATGCGCCACCGCAGAGGACTGCCTGCTCGCCGAAGAGATCGGTTTCGGTTTCCTCGGTGAAGGTGGTCTCGATGACTCCGGCGCGGGTGCCGCCGATGGCCTTGGCGTAGGACAGCGCCAGTTCGCGGGCCTTGCCGGACGGGTTCTGCTCGACGGCGATCAGATCGGGGACGCCTCGGCCGGCTTCAAACTCGCGGCGCACAATGTGGCCGGGGCCCTTGGGCGCAACCAGAGCGACGTCGACGTCGGCGGGTGCCTTGATGTAGCCGTAGCGGACGTTGAAACCGTGGCCGAAGAACAGGGCGTCGCCGGCCTGCAGGTTGGGGGCAATGTCCTCCGCGTACACGTGGCGCTGCACCTGGTCCGGGGTGAGAACCATGATGAGGTCGGCCTCGGCGGTGGCGTCAGCGACGCTCAGCACGCGAAGACCCTCGGCCTCCGCCTTGGCGCGGGACTTCGAGCCTTCTTTGAGGCCAACACGGACGTCGACGCCGGAGTCGCGGAGGCTCAGCGCGTGCGCGTGCCCCTGGCTGCCATAGCCAATAACAGCCACGGTGCGGCCCTGGATGATTGAAAGGTCTGCATCGTCGTCGTAGAACAACTCAGTCACTTGGTTTTCTCCTGTGTGTTTTCTTGCTGGAGTCCAGCTTGTGGTCTTTTGGGTGGAACTGCCGTTAGGTGTCAGGCGCTGCGTAGGGCGCGGTCGCTCATGGACTTTGCCCCGCGGCCAACGGCCAGGGTTCCTGACTGAACAATTTCGCGGATCCCGAACGGCTCCAGCACTGACAGGAGTGCTGTGAGTTTTTCGGCGGTGCCGGTGGCTTCGATGATCAGGCGTCGGTTGAGACGTCGACCACCGATGCGCGGAACAGGTCGGCTGCCTGGGTTACCTGCAGCCGTGTTGCGGCATCTGCCCGTACCTTGACCAGGATGTGGTCGCGCTGCACGGAGGAATCGGGAACCAGCTCAACAATCTTGATCACGTTGATGAGCTTGTTCAGCTGTTTGGTGACCTGCTCCAGCAGGTCACCCTCGGCCTCGACCACTACCGTGATCCGGGACATACCCTGGATCTCGGTGGGGCCAACTGCCAAAGAATTGATGTTGAACGCGCGGCGCGCAAAGAGACTTGCGACGCGGGTCAGGACGCCGGGAACGTCCTCCACCAGAACGGAAAGCGTGTGACGAGCCATGTTAGTCCTCCTGCTCCCAGTCTGGGGTCATATTACGGGCAATCTGGATGAGGTCGTTGCTGACCCCCGAGGGGACCATCGGCCACACCATTGAGTCGCGGCTGACAACGAAGTCGATGACCACCGGACGGTCGTTGATCTCCAACGCCTGGGCGATGGTGGCATCGATGTCTTCGTCCCGTTCGCAGCGGAGGCCCGCACACCCGTAGGCGTCGGCCAGCTTCACAAAGTCGGGTACCCGGGCAGTGTCATGACCCGTGTTCAGGTCAGTGTTCGAATACCGGCCCTCATAGAAGAGAGTCTGCCATTGGCGGACCATCCCGAGGGACGAGTTGTTGATGACTGCCACCTTGATGGGGATGTTGTTGATCACACAGGTGGCCAGTTCCTGGTTGGTCATCTGGAAGCAGCCGTCGCCGTCGATCGCCCAGACCACCCGGTCCGGATTACCCACCTTGGCACCCATTGCCGCGGGCACCGCGTATCCCATGGTGCCGAGGCCACCGGAGTTCAGCCAGGCGTGAGGGCGCTCGTATTTGATGAACTGTGCAGCCCACATCTGGTGCTGGCCCACGCCCGCGGCGTAAACCCCTTCGGGTCCGGTCATCTCGCCGATCCGCTTGATCACGTGCTGCGGTGCCGACAGGCCGTCGTCGGGCTGGGTGTAGCCCATGGGGTAGGTTTCGCGGAGCCGGTTGATCATGGTCCACCAGGCGTCAATGTTCGGCGCACCGGTGGCGGCGAACTGCTCGCGCAGGGCGTTGGTGAGCTCGGGCATGATCTCTTTGACCGAGCCGACAATCGGAACGTCGGCGGTGCGGTTCTTGGAGATCTCGGCGGGGTCGATGTCCGCGTGGATCACCTTGGCACCGGGTGCGAAGGTGGACAGGACACCGGTGACCCGATCGTCGAACCGGGCGCCCAGTGTGATGAGCAGGTCCGATTGCTGCAGCGCGGTCACGGCTGACACTGAGCCGTGCATGCCGGGCATGCCGACGTGCTGCTGGTGCGAATCGGGAAACACGCCGCGCGCCATCAGCGTAGTGACTACGGGTGCGCCAACAAGCTCGGCCAGTTCCAACAGTTCAGCGGCACCGTGGGCTTTGATGACACCGCCACCCACGTAGAACACCGGGCGCTGGGATTCGCTGATCAGCCGGGCTGCCTCGCGAACCTGCTTCGAGTGACCGCGAACCACTGTCCGGTAGCCGGGCAGGTCGATCTTCGGCGGCCAGGAGAACGTCGTCGTCGCCTGCTGCGCATCCTTGGAGATGTCGACGAGCACCGGGCCGGGGCGGCCGGTGGATGCGATATGGAAGGCCTCGGCAATGATCCGAGGGATGTCGGCAGCCTTGGTGACCAGGTAGGAGTGCTTGGTGATGGGCATGGTGATGCCCACGATGTCGGCTTCCTGGAACGCGTCCGAGCCAATCACTGCGCTGTTGACCTGGCCGGTGATGATGACCATCGGAACGGAGTCCATGTGGGCGTCGGCGATGGCGGTGACCAGGTTGGTGGCGCCGGGGCCGGAGGTGACGATGCAGACACCCGGCCGGCCGGTCACCATGGCATAGCCCTGGGCCGCGTGCCCGGCGCCCTGCTCGTGGCGCACCAGGATGTGCCGGAGTTTCGTGGAGGCGAGCAATGGATCGTAAGTCGGAAGGATGGCTCCGCCGGGAAGGCCGAAGATGTCGTCGACGCCTAGCTCCTCGAGAGAGCGGACGATCGCTTCCGATCCGAGCATCTCTGTGGGCGGAACTACAGTGTTGGGGCCTCGGACGGCAGTGGGCTGGACGGCTTGCACTGAGTCACGGGTGTGGCTGCGCGCCGGGGCCGCCGGAGCGGTTGGTTTGGCCATCAGCGCGGGGCTGGAGGGCGATCCCTTGGACATTGGTGACTTCCTTGATGAATCGATACTGCTCGTGTAATGCGGGTGTCGTGCGCTTTGCGTCGGATGGGAACAAAAAAACCCCTCAGCCTGGTTGGCTCCGTGAGGGGTTGCGCGTGACGTAGTGTTACCAGTCGGGCTTTAGGCCACGCGCTTGGTAAGAAGGACTACTACGGATTCGAACTGCATATCTGTAGTTTCCACTCACCTTTTGGGGGTGTCAAACGGCGACACCTGGCGTCTCACTATATGGACACCTCGTCCAGTTAGTGGACACTAACTGGGTTGGCTTTTGGGCCGCCCCTCCCCCACTGAAACGTTCGACTTGGCTGGCCTAGACGCCTCGAACCCGCAACACCTGCACACGGGATTCCGCCCCACAGCCCTGACTAACCATAAATGCTGGCACCTCCAGTATTGGCACTTGCGGTGCAGGACGATTCGGCCGGTGAAGATCTGTGGGTCAGCAGCCGATACCTTGTGGGTTCTCCAAACAGGTCTCCGCCACGCTATGCCGCTCACTGCGCCAAATGCTCATCAAATGCAGCTCCGAAGTAACCCTTGCCTGACCCGCAACAGGCAACCACGGACCACCATCCACCGAATAATCCCCAGCGAAGAGCGTATCCAGCCCGACCAGGTAGTCGCCCGTTTCGGAATACCTGTGGCTAGTTAAAGTCTCAACGTCGATGCCGTCCCCGGGCAGCGCCGACCCAGGATCGGTGGTGACCAGGCTCGAACCGTCACCATACGACCACTCATACGACACTGGCCACGCACGAAGCCGAATCTGAGCGTTCTGGAACTCAAACGTGAACTCCTGCTCCTGCGCCACGGCATAAAGATTGCTGTGCGCATTCCGCAGTCCGAAATGATCCGGCTGGGAAAACACGCCGGCAGCGATAATCGGTTGGCTCTCAAACTCGGTCAACGTAATGACGATAGGGGCTTCTTCCAGCGTCGCCGCCGTCGGGGCGGTCGGCGGGGCCCCCGGATACAAACAACCACTACGACCCGTCGCGGTCCGCGTCGGCGGACTAACATTGCGATTCACCTCAATCCACTGCACCAACACCCCATCCGCCTGCGCATCACACTGGGCATTCAACTGCACGCAATACGCAGGGTCCATAAAATCCTGTGCCCCAGCAGTACACACCCGCTCATACGTGTAATCCACCCCGTCATCCACCGGAAGATTGGCACTCGAGGCGTCCGAGGACTCGGTCGACTTTGTTCCTTCCGAACCCGATACAGATTGACGGGTAACGTTCCTCGCGCTGACATCGGACTCGTCGAACGTGATCCCCGACTCGCTTTCGGAGGCTCGAACAGGGGCCGCCGTCAAAAGCGAGAAAATAAGCCCCACCAACACCGCAATCGCACCAAACTGAAACACTGATTTCATTAGACTCATGTCCCCTCGGGGGATCCAAAGTCGAGCATGATCCATCGGTCTTCCTCATAGATAGCGATCACGACGTCGATGCTCGGATCGGACGGCGGTGACTCCCCCGTTTCACCACCAGACGGGGAGAACATCGTCACCCGGTCCTGCCCAACTTCGACAAATGAATTGATCGAACCAGCTGTGTTGGCTTCGAATTCAGACGAAAAGCTAATGACCTCTGCGTCACCACCAGCTACCCAACCGCCAGTAGAAAAATGGTCCTCTACGCCCTCGACGACATTCATACATGTCCCACACCCAGTGTCAGTGATCTCCAGGAACTCAGCCCAGTCGTTGGTGATATATCCGTAGCTGAAAAGCTCAAACCAGTACTCGGTAAAGGCTTCAAGGCCCTCGACCGAATTCTCATCGGCCAGGGGCGGCTTCTCCGGCACCGGGATGTTCGCCGCCGGGCCATCAGACGATGCGGGGCTCGGCTCGGGCGTGGTGGGTGCCGTGATGGTGGGGACTTGGGAGGGGCTCGGCGACGTGTCGGCCGAAGTAGTGACGACCGGAGTTGACGGCCCCGGCGCACCGGGATCGCCCTGACACCCAGCCGTCAAAAGACCAAGGATCATGACCAGCGCGGCGGTCGTACGCCGCGAACCGAAGGTGCTGCGAGGCTGTGGCACTGTGACTCCCGAGAAACGGTGCGAGTCGAACCAATCGAAGACACCAGAATAACCGAATCCAAAGATTTGCAAACCGTTATCCACAACCCAAAATGCCGTCAATCTCAGCCTAGAACCTTCACCCGGCCCCAGAATCCCGAAGGCGAAAGCCGCATCGGACGGTGGCGGATGAACTGGGGCTGGGGGCACTGACGCTCCTGAACCGACGGTGAAGTCCCCTGGCTGTGCGGTCAGGTCTGTCTCAGTAGATCGAGGCACTTGGGCAGCACTGGAGAGAACTGACTTGGCTAGAAGGGCGGAGGTATGTCGGGTTGTGGTGCTGGTGGTGGGTCGGCTGTGGTGAGGTAGGTTTCACCGGCAGGCGAGATCGCGATGATCGTCCCGGGTTCGGGTTGTTGGTAGTGCCAGTAGCCTTCGGTTTTGAACATGTGGTGACGTTTACACAGGGCCGCCAGATTCCCGTAGCTGGTCGTCCCGCCTTGGGACCAGGGGGTGGTGTGGTCGAGTTCGCAGAACACCGCCAACCGGTTACACCCCGGATGCCGACACGTCCCATCCCTAACCCGGACCGCATCCTTCAGGTCCTGCGGGACCCGATACGTGGTCGCATCAGCACCCAGCCTGGCCCCGGTGAAGGGGTGGGTGAGGATCCTGGTGAACGATGGTGCGTGCCCGGCGAGCTTCCGTGCCGTCTCGGGATCAATCGGACCGTAGCCTTCCAGTTCACCCGGTGTGTCCCCACCGAGGAGAGTCATCACCGGGACGGTGACGAACACCTTCGCCTGCACACCCCAAAACGTACTGGCCTCCCCCGACTGGCTGGATCCGCTGGACCCGGTCGATTTGCTGTCGCTCTTGCCATCGTTGCCGCCGTTGTCCTCGGCGCCCGTTTCATGATCGCCGGTGGGTCCGGCACTGGTCAGGACATCCACCAGAACGTCGGCCCTGAGCTGGGTGA
>NZ_QDAE01000023.1 GCF_003075455.1 Arthrobacter sp. Bz4 | reverse complement strand
CGTAGGTTAAGAAGAACTACCGCAGCGTCTGGCCGGCCATCCGCTCGAGTCGCTGGACGCGATCGTCCATTGGCGGGTGACTGGCGAACATCTTCTGGACGCCACCGCCCTTGAAAGGGTTGGCGATCATCAGGTGCGAGGTGTTGACGAGCTGCTGGCTCTGCGGCAGGGGTGCCTGCTGCGTGCCGCGCTCCAGCTTCCGCAGCGCCGAAGCCAAGGCGAGCGGGTCGCCGGTGAGCTTGGCGCCATCCTCATCGGCGTCGTATTCGCGGGTCCGGCCGATGGCTGAGCGCACCAGCACGGCGGCGAAGGGCGCCAGGATCGCGAGGAGGATCGCAGCGATGGGGTTCCCGCCGGAGTTCCGGTTGCCGCCCATCATGCCGGTGAACGCGAACATCTGCGCCACCGAGGTGATCACACCGGCCACCGCGGCTGCCATCGAGCTGAGCAGGATGTCGCGGTTGTACACGTGCATCAGCTCGTGTCCCAGCACACCGCGCAGTTCACGCTCATTCAGCAGATTCAGGATGCCCTGCGTGCAGCAGACCGCTGAATTCTCGGGGTTACGGCCGGTAGCAAAGGCATTGGGCGCCATGGTGGGTGAAACGTACAGGCGCGGCATTGGCTTGTTTGCTTTGGTACTGAGCTCGCGCACAATGCGGTACATGGCCGGGGCCTGCTGCTCGGTCACCGGCACGGCCTTCATCGCCCGGATGGCGAGCTTGTCGCTGTTCCAGTAGCTGTACGCCACCGAACCCACGCCGATCAGCGCAAAGATCCAGATGAAGGCTGAACTGCCCGTGGCACCGGCAATAACAGCACCAAAGACCAGGAAGATACCCATAAGGGCGCCAAACAGCATTACCGTCTTGGCGCCATTGAAATGATTATGCACTGAAACTGCCAACTCCTTGAGTATCGGTCGTTCATCCCGTACAACGCACCGAATAACTGGACTGTTCCACATCCGGCCCTATTCACGGACCATGATGTTCTGGCCCGCGGCTACGGTTCGGGGTTACGTGAATCGTACTGCGCAAAGCGTGGTTGGCGCTTCATCAAAATGATGACCAACACAATGCAGAGCAACCCGCCACAAACTGCAGTCCAGCCCTCCCCCAGCCACTCGGCGTTTCCGCCAGCCACCATGTCACCCAACCGCGGGCCACCGGCCACGACGACGATGAACACTCCCTGCAGGCGGCCCCTCATCGCATCGGGGGTAGCCGACTGCAGGATGGTGCTGCGGAAAACGCCGCTGATGGAATCGGAGATCCCGGCGAAGACCAGGCAGATCGCCGCCGGGATGATCCACGGGGACAGGGTGTCGGGCGCGGCGGCCTGAGAGTTGGCCGCCATCACCACCACCAGCCCGAAGGCACTCACCGAGGCTCCCCACCCAATCACCGACCACATCACGGCCAGACCTTGCCGGTGAATATGGCCCAACGGCCCGGAGAACAACCCCGCGAGGACAGCCCCGACGGCAACAGAGGCCAACAGGATCCCGACTGTCAGCTCGCCGCCGCCAATGAGTACCGCCCCGATCGCTGGCAGCAACGCCCGCGGCTGGGCCATCACCATGGCTGCGAGGTCAATCAGGAACGTCATCCGGATATTGGGCCGCGTACCCAGATATCTGAATCCCTCAAGCACCGTGGCGAGGCCAGCTTTCCGGACCTTGCCTTCCGGGGGCATCGGGGGCAGCTTGAACAGTGCCCACAGCGCTGCGGTGAAGGTGACGACGTCGACCGTGTAGGTCCAGCCGTATCCCACCTGAGCAACCAGCAACCCAGCGAACAATGGACCCACGGTCATCGCCAATCCGAAGGTGATCATGCTGAGCGCGTTGGCGGCCGGCAGCAGTTCGGGACGGACGAGTCGCGGAATGATTGCGGTCCGGGTGGGTTGGTTGATTCCTGCCGCGCCCGAGTGGACTGCCACCAGGGCGTAGAGCAGCCACACGTTTTCGATGCCCGCCCAGGCCTGCGCGGCGATCGCCATGGTGCTGCCCCACAGGAAGAATCCCGAGACCAGAGCCACTTTGCGCCGGTCATGCGCATCAGCAATCGCACCGCCGTAAAGTCCGGCAACCACCAGCGGAACCAGGGCGAACAACCCCAGCAGGCCAACGCTCAGGCTGGACTCGGTCAGGCTGTATACCTGCAGGCTCACAGCGACAAGGGTCAGCTGGGTGCCGACCGCTGAAAGCGCCATCCCGAAGAACAGTCTCCGGAACGCAGGGCTCTCTTTCAGAGGGGTGATATCGGCGAGGAGTCTGGGCACTTATGAAGTGTAACGGCGAAGTGGTTTCCTCCAGCAACCAACGATCCCGGAGCATGGAACCCGGCTAAGCAACCACTGCGTCTCCATCGCGGCCGAAACCCGCAGCCGCGCCCCAAACCGGCGAACGCAGCCGATATATCGGGGGCGTTCGCCGGTATCTGCTGCGTTCGCCGGAACCGGGGGCGAACCTCTCCGGCGCGGGACTCCGGGCGTGCCGCGGGTCGGGGGCTCTAGGCAAACGAACCGGGCACGGACTCTCGGCAAGGACCGGAGCGCTTAGGTCGAACGAGCTATCTGCCGCTCAGCCCGTACTGGAGCCGTAGTCGGCGATCGACTGGTCGACGACGCCGAGCAGCCGCTTGTCGCCGATGATCCTGAAGTGCCCCATGGTCGGCAGCTGAATATTCTCGGCTCCTGGCAGCTGGCTGCCCCGCGGAATGTGGGGGTCGAAGCTGCTGTAGATGGAGGTGATCCGGGCGTTTGACTCAATATTGGCCAGCTGGGTGCGGAGGAATTTGTTCCCCGGTGAGAACGCCCTGATGCTCGGCAGGATGAAGAAATTCGCGTAGATGGAGCCCGAGAACGGCGAGTTGATGGCAATCAGTTGCCGCACGCGGTCTCCGCTGTCGGGCTGCGTCATCACGTATTTTCCAATAAGCCCGCCCTTGCTGTGGGCCACGAGCACAACATCGGTCAGGTCGTGGGCCGCCAGATATTCAGCAACGTACCTTCCCATGGACTGGACGGTGCCCCGGTTGTACCCGAGCTGCTGGACCACATGGACCGGGTGGCCAGCCGACGCAAGATGAGCTGCGACCGGGCGCATGAACTGCCAGGTTTCGTAGATGCCGGGAATGAGAAGCACTGGCGGACCGGCCTCACGGTCGGCACCTCGGTCGGGGGTCAGGTATCTGGCTGGATCCTCCCGGAAGAGGAACCCGTGCACCTGCCAATATCCTACGTAGACGTAGTCCAGCACCCACGACCAGGCTCGTTTAGCGAGCAACACGTGATGTTTCGCCAAGGCAGAATCGGGCGGTGGGTTCGGGTGAGCGATACATCATCACATGGGGCTCCCCCTGGATTTCCCCGGTTGTCACGTCCTGACCGGTGGCCGCCAGTCGACTAAGCCAGTCGGCGGGCACAATCGGGTCGCGGCTTCCCCGCACCAGAGTGACCGGGCAGGCAATTTCCGGCAGCGCGTCCTCCAGCCGGTGTTCCAGCATGGAAGGCAGAGTCTTCAGATACCACCTCATCCCGGCCCGGAAATAGTCGGAAATCACAATGTAGTTAGCCACCGGCGACTCCCTCAGGGTGTCTTGCGCCAGACGCATCATCTGCGTGGCAGCGGTCCGCTCCCGATCGTTGATGGTGGGCGCGAGCAGCACCAGCCGGCCCACCAACTCGGGGGCAGCACGCACCGCCTCCGAGGCAACCTGGGAGCCCATTGAGTGTCCGACGACGACGGCGTCGCGCACTCCGAGGATCCGCATCACAGCAGCGGCAATACCGCCAAACTCCTTGACCGTGAGTCGGCGCCGCGGCGCGGGCATCGCCCCGAACCCGGGCAGCTCAATGGCGTGCACGGTGCAGGTCCGGGCAAGGCGTTCGGCAAGCGGTTCGAAATAGCGGGTGGAGACCCCGATCCCATGAATCAGGACCACCTCGCGGCTGCCAGTTCCGACGGTCCTGACCGAACAGGAAACTCCGTCCACTACGACGGTTTGGGAGTGCTCCCAGATGGATCGGCTCATGAACATCCCTCTCAGTGATCTACTAACGGTACCCAACGCCCGGCCGCCCCAACGCCACCGGCGCGCCTATTATGAGTTTCTCAGAATAAATGGTTGACTGAGGTCATGACCGAGATGGCAACACAACCGGAAGTCGCTGAGGCGCAGTGGGCTACCGCCCTGCGTGCCAACGGGCGCCGGGTGACCCGCCAGCGCCTCGCGGTGCTGGCCGCCGTCGACCTGTCCCCCCATGCCACCACCGAGGACATCGCCGCCAGCGTCCGCGTCGATTTACCCGACATCACCGTGCAATCCGTGTACGTGGTGTTGGCCGATCTGACCGCACTGGGATTGCTGCGCCGGATCGAAACGCCCCACTCTCCCGCCCGGTACGAGACCCGCGTGGACGATAACCATCATCACGCCGTCTGCACCGGCTGCGGCCGCATCGAGGACGTCGATTGCGCCGTCGGCCACGCGCCCTGCCTGACCCCGCAGTGGCCGGAAGGCGCCAGCCCGATGACGATCCAGATTGCCGACGTCGTCTACCAGGGCCTTTGCGCCGATTGTCGCTAGTTCCACCCCTCACAGACCACCCCAAAGTCACTAACCGCACCAACAAAGGAGCCTTATGTCTTCGAACTTCAGCACCACCCAATCCGGAGCACCAGTCATTGATGACGCCAACTCGTCCAGCCTCGGCCGCGACGGTGCCATTCCCCTGACCGATCACTACCTGATCGAGAAGCTGGCACAGTTCAACCGCGAGCGTGTCCCCGAGCGCGTGGTCCACGCCAAGGGTGGCGGCGCGTTCGGTACCTTCGAGGTCACCTCGGACGTCAGCGAATACACCAAGGCGTCACTGTTCCAGCCAGGTGCTGTCACCGAGACGCTCCTGCGGTTCTCCTCGGTTGCCGGCGAGCAGGGCTCACCCGACACCTGGCGTGACCCCCGCGGGTTCGCCCTGAAGTTCTACACCGACGAGGGTAACTACGACCTGGTCGGCAACAACACCCCCGTCTTCTTCATCCGCGATGGCATCAAGTTCCCGGACTTCATCCACTCACAGAAGCGCCTGCCGGGCACCAACCTGCGCGACGCCGACATGCAGTGGGACTTCTGGACCCTCAGCCCCGAGTCAGCACACCAGGTGACCTGGCTGATGGGCGATCGCGGTCTGCCCAACTCCTGGCGCACCATGAATGGCTACGGATCGCACACCTTCATGTGGATCAACGAAGCCGGCGTGAAGTCCTGGGTCAAGTACCACTTCAAGTCCAACCAGGGCCACGAGGTGCTGACCGGAGACCAGGCCGAGGCGCTTGCTGGCTCGGACGCCGATCACCACCTGCGCGACCTGTCGGAGAACATCGCCGCTGGCAACTTCCCCAGCTGGGACCTCAAGGTCCAGATCATGCCGTACGACGACGCCAAGGACTACCGCTTCAACCCGTTCGACCTGACCAAGGTCTGGCCGCAGGGCGACTACCCGCTGATCCCCGTCGGCAAGCTCACCCTGAACCGCAACCCGGAGAACTACTTCGCGCAGATCGAGCAGGCCGCTTTCGCGCCGTCGAACTTCGTCCCCGGTATCGCAGCCAGCCCCGACCGCATGCTGCAGGCACGGATCTTCTCCTACGCTGATGCACACCGCTACCGTGTGGGCACCAACCACGCACAGCTGCCCGTGAATGCGCCGAAGAACGAGGTCCGCAACTACTCGAAGGACGGAGCAGCGCGCTACGACTTCAACTCGCCCTCCACCCCGGTCTACGCCCCAAACTCGGTGGGCGGCCCCGCGGCTGACCCGGCGCAGTACGGTCCACACGGCGGCTGGGAGAACGACGGCGATCTGGTGCGCGCCGCGCATTCCCTCCACGCTGAAGACGACGACTTCGGCCAGGCCGGCACCCTGTACCGCGAGGTGTTCGACGACGGTGAGCGGGCTCGCTTCCTCGAGACCATCACCGGTGCCGTCGGCGGCGTCACCATCGACGCCATCCGGGAACGGGCCATCCAGTACTGGACCAACGTCGACGTCGAACTCGGTGCCAAGCTTCGTGCGGCACTTGGCGCCGACGCCTCCGGTGGCAGCACCCAGGCCGAAGCAGCCAACAAGGTCTAACCGACTCACCCACTAATGGGTTTGAAAAAGGCGGGCACCTCACGGTGCCCGCCTTTTTCGGTTGGTGCGCTGCTTCAAGTCAGAAATTGTTGACTGGACTACTGTTGCTGGTCAAGTGCCCGGTCCAACCCATCGAAAAAGTAGTCCATCAAGAGCAGCAGCGCAGCCTCAGCAGCCGGCCGGTCCCGGTTGACGACGAAGTCATACTGCAATCCATAGATGCCCGAAATGTGGACCCGCGCGACGGCATCAGCCCGGTCTGCCGGCACACCCTGGTTCAACAGCCAGTCGCGAATGAAGCCATGCCAGTAGTCGAACTTCGCTACCGCGCTCTCCCTCGGCGTGGGGCTCACAGCGTCGTGCAGGGATGCTTCGAACTCCAGCCGCTGCAACTGCCGGTTGCGTTCGATCTGAGTCCACTTCCAGGACGCTAGTGACCACTCGTAGAACTCCTCCCGCTGAGCTCAGCCGGGTCAGGCATTTTCACCGTTTCGTCGCGACGCTCAATGTGGGTGACGATCTGGTTGACCAGCTCCTCGCGATTGCCAAAATGGTAGACCAGCACGTAACTGCTGATACCAAGGCCATCTGCCAGGGTACGAAAGCTGAGTCCTGCAAAGGTCTTATCCAGCAAGTAGTCCAGGATCTGGTCAAGCAGTTCCGTCTTGCGCTCTGGGTTGGGTGGTCTGGCCATGTCTTGAATAGTACGTCGGCTTACCTCTCAGGCAAGACCAGCGCACCAAGCGGCGACACCTTACCCCTTGACTGTTACCTGATCGACATCATCCGAGGCGTCAGTTTCCGAGGCCGGTACTGACTGGGCTAGTCGGGCGCCCTCGACATCCACGTCCGGCAGGATACGATCCAGCCACTTCGGCAGCCACCAGGCGTGCCTTCCCAGCAGGTACATAGCGGCAGGCACCAGGGTCATCCTGACCACAAAGGCGTCAATCAGCACCCCGAAGGCCAGACCAAACCCGATTGGCCGGACCATGGTCAGGTGGGAGAACACGAATCCGGCGAAGACCGCGACCATAATGATGGCTGCAGCGGTCACCACCCGTGCACCGTGGCTGAAGCCCACCCGGACGGCGCTCTTGGCGCTGCCTCCGTGGACCCAGGCCTCACGCATCCCCGAGACCAGGAACATCTGGTAATCCATTGCCAGCCCGAACAGGACGCCGATCAGGATGATGGGTAGGAAGCTGAGGATTGGTCCTGGGTTGGTCACCCCGAAAATGTCACCGAACCAGCCCCACTGGTAGATCGCTACGGTGGCACCGAAGCTGGCCAGCAGGGACAGCAGGAAACCTGCCGTGGCGATCAGGGGAACCAGGATCGATCTGAACACGAGGAGCAGCAGCACCAGCGACAGCCCGACGACGATCCCCAGGTAGAGGGGCATTGCTTCCATCAGCTTCTCTGAGACGTCGATGTTGGCTGCCGTCTGACCGGTCACCGAGATCAGTACGCCGGTGTCCGATTCAATGCCCGGCGCTGAGTCGCGGAGCTCCCGGACCAGTTCTTCGGTGCTCTCGCTGGCGGGCCCCTCGGTGGGGATCACCTGGAAAATGCCGGTCCGCCCGTCGTCGCTGACGCCCGCCGGAACGGCAGCGGCCGTGTTGTCCACTGCGGCAAGGCGGTCGGCGACCTCGAGCTGTAGCTCGCTTAGCTGAGCGTCAGAGTCGGTGGCGGGAAGATTAGCCACCACCAGCAGCGGACCGTTGGTCCCCTCGCCGAAATACTCCCCCGCCAGCTCGTACGCCTGGAACGCCGTCGAGTCCACTGGCTCCGAGCCGCCGTCGGGCAGGCCCACCCGAAGTTCAAGGGCTGGGAGTGCGATGACTGCAAGGGCCGCAACGCCCGCGATGAGGGTGAGGATCGGTTTGCGGGTGGCAAAGCCTCCCCAGCCACGACCGCTGGCAGACAGCTTGTCAGCCTCGAGCTGCAACTGCTCGTGGGAGGAGTTAAGGTCGGATTCAGCCTCCGCTTTGGCCCACCGGCGGCGGGAGATCACCTTCCGGCCCATGAACCCGAGCAACGCCGGGGTCAGGGTGAGCGCCACGAGGACCGCGACAGCAACCGTACCGGCGGCTGACATCCCGAGCAGGGTCAGGAACGGCAGCCCCGGTACTGCTAGGGCCGCGAGGGCAATGATCACGGTGATGCCCGCAAACAGGACGGCGTTGCCAGCGGTACCGGTGGCCCGGCCAATCGACTCCTGCAGGTCCATGCCGCGAAGCAGCTGGGTCCGGTGCCGGTTCACGATGAACAGGGAGTAATCGATGCCGACAGCGAGACCGAGCATCAAGGCGAGCACGGGGGTAATGGAGCTCATCGAGATGACGCCGGTCAGTGCAAAGGTCACACCCACTCCGACCCCGACGCCGACGATGGCCATCAGCAGCGGCAACCCGGCAGCAACCAGGGTGCCGAGCATGACGATCAGCACGATGACAGCGACCAGCAGGCCGACGATCTCTGCGATCCCAAAGATTTCGGAAATGTCCTGGACGATTTCCTTGCTGTAATTGACCTCAACGCCCGCTTCGGTGGCAGCGTCGGCTGCAACCTGGACCGCTTCGCGGGTTTCCGGGGTGACGGCGTCAATCTGGGAATCAAACTGGACGCTGGCTACCGCTGCGGCGCCGTCGTCGGACACGAACTTGATTCCGGAGGACGCCTCGAGGGTTCGCTCGGCGAGGTCGAGCTCCGCGAGGCCCTCCTCAAGCTGACCCCGGCCTTCTTCAATCTCGGCAAGCGACGCGTCGAGCTGGGCCTGGCCTTCCGCCAGCTGAGCCTCGATTGCCGCCGCCTGCTCGGGTGGGAGCAGATCCCGGCTCTGTTCAAACTCGGCGCGCTGGGCATCCAGCTCGGCCTGACCGGCTTCTGCCTGCGCGGCACCGGCTTCGAGCTCGGTGGTGCCCTGCTCGATCTCAGCGCGGCCCTCGTCGATGCCGGCCTGGCCGTCCTCGAGCTGCCGGGAGATGTCGAAGGGATTAATGACTGATTCGACGCCCTCAACCTGTTCAAGGTCAGCGAGCGCGTCCTCGACAGCGGTCTGCTGTTCGTCGGTCATTGCAGCATCGGGGGTCGTGAACACAATGGTTCCCATACCGCCAATGGCCTCAGGCATGGTGTCCCTCAGCTCATCCAGGACACGCTGTGACTCAGTGCCGGGAATGGTGAAGTTGTTGCTCAACGTGCCCGAGAACGCGGCCGCTGAACCCCCCACGGCCAACAGAATGGCAAGCCACGCGGAAACAATCCACCAGCGCTGTCGTGATGCAAACTTGCCTAAGCGGTACAGCAGGTGTGCCATGAAGTGTTCCTCGGTTCGTTCGGTTGTTGGAAAGCAATAAGGGTGGGCGGACCGGTCGGCGTTGATCGGCCTGGCGGTTGCGGCCGGCTTAGCTGGGGTTACTGAATCCGTCGCGCAACATCGAGAGGGCGCCGACAATCTGGTCTTCCAGTTCACTCGCTGAATCGGCGGGTGGTGCATTGGATGCGGCGGCCCATACCTGCATTGCGGCCTTGACGCAGGAGAGCACAGCACCAACGAGCGCGAGCAGGTAGAGGGGATCGAGGTTGCCGCCCAGTCGTTCGTTGACCGCCTGGCGGATCCGGGTTTCGGCTCGCTCCCAGGCATGCAGTTGACTGCGCATCAGTTCGGGACTTTCCTCGGCCATCCGGAAGAGTTCCCCGCAGACGCTGAGATTCTCGGTCTTGGCAATGGCCGCGAGCGCCGCGATCATGGCGTCAAAGAGGGGCTCGTCCGCTGGCCTGGCCATGAATTCGGCGGCAGCCAGTTCGAGAAAGGCATCAGTGGAAGTGGTGAGCGCCTCTTCGGCGCTGTGGAAGTAGTTGAAGAAGGTGCGGCGTGACACGCCTGCTTCGGCGGCTACCTGATCCACGGTGAAGTTGCCCAGCCCGTGGGTGCGGGCAAACTCGAGCGCGGATACGGCGATGGCCCTTCGGGTGTCGAGCTTGTTTTGCTCGCGCCGCCCGGGCGTACCCGCGAGGACGGCACTCATCGCTACGGTTGGATCATTCACATTGTTACACTAAGTGCAATTTTGCATTCTGTGCAACCAGATTCGGTGTGCAACTCATCACGTTCACCCGTGATGGGCCTGCTGAAGCTGTCCGGCCCACGTGAAGATGGGCCGGACAGCTGGTCAGGACATCAGCCGGGACCGGATCAGGAACCGGACTCCTTCCGGAGCTTCGACGGAGAACCCGCTCCCCCGCCCTGGGACCACATCGACCGTGAGGTGCGTGTGCCGCCAGTACTCGAACTGTTCACGGGACATCCAGAACTCGATCAGCTGGGCGGCTTCGGCCCCCTCACCGACGTTGAGGACTCCGAGCAGCACATCGGCTTCCGCCGTAATAAAGTCATCCGCCGGGTAACACATTGGCGAGGACCCATCACAGCAGCCACCCGATTGGTGAAACATCAGGGGTCCGTGAAGATCCCACAGCTTCCTCAGCAGTTCCACCGCTGACTCCGTGAGCGCTACCCGCGAGAAATCTTCCCCGGGCAGCTCTACGGTGGCTTCGACTGTCATCATCGCTCCTTCAGGAATCGCCGCTCCTTAAAAGAAGCCCAGCTTGTCTTCGCTGTAGCTGACCAACAGGTTCTTGGTCTGCTGGTAGTGGTCAAGCATCATCGTGTGGTTTTCACGGCCGATGCCCGAGGACTTGTAGCCACCGAACGCAGCCCCGGCAGGGTAGGCGTGGTAGTTGTTCACCCAGACCCGTCCGGCCTGGATCTCGCGGCCGGCACGGTAGGCGACATTCCCGTTGCGGGACCAGACACCAGCGCCGAGCCCGTAGAGGGTGTCGTTGGCGATCTGCATTGCTTCGGTGTAGTCGCTGAAGCGGGTGACCGACACAACGGGTCCAAAAATCTCTTCCTGGAACACCCGCATGGAGTTGGTGCCCTCGAAAATGGTCGGCTTTACATAGAAGCCTTCCGAGAGGTCGCCGTCGAGGGTGATCCGTTCACCACCGGTGAGGATTTTCGCCCCTTCCTGCCTGCCGATATCGAAGTAGGAGAGGATCTTTTCCAGTTGGTCATTGGATGCCTGGGCGCCGACCTGGGTGTTCGTGTCCAGCGGGTTGCCCTGCACCATTTTCTCGGTCCTCGCGAGGGCGTCGGCCATAAAGGAGTCATACATCGAGTCCTGGATCAGCGCCCGGGAAGGACAGGTGCATACTTCGCCCTGGTTGAACGCGAAGAGTGCGAACCCTTCAAGGGCCTTGTCATAGAACGCGTCCTTCTTGTCGGCAACATCGCCGAAGAAGATGTTGGGGCTCTTCCCGCCGAGTTCCAGGGTGACCGGGATGAGGTTCTGACTCGCGTACTGGCTGATCAACCGGCCGGTGGTCGTTTCACCGGTAAACGCGATCTTCCGGATCCGCTTCGACGACGCAAGTGGCTTGCCAGCCTCCACACCGAAACCGTTCACCACGTTGAGCACTCCCGGGGGCAGGATATCGCTGAGCAGCTCCATCAGCACCAGGATCGACGTCGGCGTCTGCTCGGCTGGCTTGAGGACGACGGCGTTTCCTGCGGCCAGCGCGGGGGCAAGTTTCCAGGTGGCCATCAGGATCGGGAAGTTCCAGGGGATGATCTGACCTACCACGCCGAGTGGCTCGTGGTAATGGTAGGCGGTCATGTTGTCGTCCAGCTGGGACAGGCGCCCCTCCTGTGCGCGGACAGCGCTGGCAAAGTAGCGGAAGTGATCCGCTGCGAGCGGGAGGTCAGCGGCGAGCACCTCCCGGATGGGCTTGCCGTTGTCCCAGGTTTCGGCGACCGCCAGCATTTCCAGGTTCTCCTCGATCCGGTCCGCTACCCGGTTGAGGATCGCTGCGCGCTCAGCCACTGACGTCTTGCCCCACCCGGGGGCAGCCTTGTGGGCGGCGTCGAGGGCCAGCTCGATGTCCTCGGCGGTGCCCCGCGCAACCTCACAGAAGGCTTTGCCATTGACTGGAGAGATATTTTCGAAGTACTGCCCCTTAATGGGGGCCACCCATTCACCGCCAATCCAGTTTTCGTAACGTGGCTTGAACGTTATCTTGGATCCATCTTGGCCGGGCTGGGCGTAAACAGTCATTGTTTAACTCCTTGGGTTCGAAAACAGGACGTCGTCGTCGTGTTTTCGAAGTGTAGGTACGCATAAGTTGCACGAAGGTTGCACCAGGCCCCTGCACCCAGCCCGCAGACCGGTCGGTCCGTCAGTCAGGAAAGACTGAGTTCCGCCTCGAGCCGTTCAACGTGCGCGACGACGGATGCCCGCCGCGGCGACCGCGGCGGAAGCACTTTCAGGGCGGCAGTCCACGCCTCGGCGTCGTCGGCGGCCTCGGGCAACTGAAGATACTGCAGGACGGCGTCGACGGCGCCATCGGTCAGGACGGCTTCGCGGAGCAGGGAACTGACTTCGGTACGGAGCCTCACGATAAACGGCGCCTCGGACCTTGGCAGGACTGGCCCTCGGTACAGGTTGAGTGCCATCCGGTGGGCGCCGCGTTGCAGGTAATCCAGCACCTGCGATGCATCGACGGGCAACTCTCGGGGTAGCCGGTACGGCCGGGAGCGCGGAACCAGCGACGGTAGGTGGGAGGAGAGGGCGCGCCGCAGCCGCAGCATCTCAGCGCGCACGGTGGTGACTGACACATGCTCCGGGTAGGCCATTACGGCGAGCTGTTCGGCGCTGAGGCCAGCCGGATGCAGGGCGAGCAGGGTGATGAGTTCCGCATGCCGTGCACTGAGTTCCACCGATTTACGTCCCAGGTGGACAACCCCGCGGTCCTGTCCCAGTATCTGCAGGCCCTCCCGGTCGACAGCATTCGTTTTTGTTGCGGGGAGTTTTCGCGCTGGTTGCTGATCCTGCAGCCGGTGCAGGCTCAGATGCGCCTCAGCGGCAGCGACAGTCGCTTCGACCAAAGACAGCGTGTGTACTGCCACAGCGTCGTCGGTGCCGGTAATGTCCACAACGCCGAGCACCATCCCCGAATCCGGATCATGGACGGGGACCGCTGTGCAACTCCAGTGGTGAGCCTGGGGACTGAAATGCTCCGCCCCAGCAATCTGGACGCTCCTCCCGAGGGCCAGCGCCGTGCCGGGGGCGCTTGTGCCTACGGCAGCCTCCGACCAGTCCGACCCCGCGACGAACATCATTCCCTCAGCACGCCGGCGCAGGTCCCGATCGCCCTCGACCCAGAGCAGCCGACCATTTGCGTCGCCGACCGCCACCAGCAATCCGCTGTCAGCGCTGGGTTGCACCAGCAGCTTCCGGATAATCGGCAGTACCGCCGCCAGGGGGTGGCCTCTACGGTACGCATCAAGCTCTTCATCGCTGTAAAACAGGGGCGCCTGAGCGGCGTCTGGATCGGGAAAGTGTTTCAGGGAACGCAGCCAGGATTCGCCCACCAGTGTGCGCACGCCCGAGGGCGGCGCGCTGCCGAGCCGCTCGTGAGCACGGTGGGCGCACTGCTGAAGGGATCTCGACGTGAGTCCCCCCGGAATCGGCAGTTGCTGCTGCGTCATCGACACCCCGCTTCTGGTCTCCCCGCCGGTGGGGTGGCATCAGTCTAGTGCCGTCGGCGCCCGTCTGTCGCGGGTGTTGTCGAGGAGTTTCCGGAACAGGATATTGACACAGGGTTTGGCGGCGCATTTCGGCGTGGCGAAATGCCCCGGGGAGGCGACCGCTGGGACGTTAGAGGGCGTCCCCGGGCCCGACCGTCCAGGTGGTCCACCGCGGTGAGTCATCACAGGATTCAGGAATGGTCAGCGGGTCCTCGCTGCCCTCCCAACCGCTTCCGCCGAGGCCGACGGTCTGGTCCGCCGCGTACTCCTCGCCATCGAAGACCAGGGTGCCATCACGCCACTCAGGATTGGCTTCGGCGCGAAACACGGGAACCCACCGCCCCGAGAATTCCGGGCTGATCAAGTAGACACAGCCGTCTTCCAGAATCAGGCGACCAGCGATTCCCGCACCGTCGCCGCTCGCACCCGACTGACTGTAGGTAGCGAAGGGCTGGTCACCGCTGTCGGGCTGAGGGGACGGGCCGCTGCAACCGACGGTGAGCACCACCCCGGTCAGGGCGAAGGCGAAGCAGAGGATCTGACGTGTCATTGCCACAGTCTAGGCGCGACACAACAAGGTTGGGCGGAGCGAGGCTGGTCGGAGCCAGGCTGGGCGGAGCCAGGCTGGGCGGAGCCAGGCTGGGCGAAGCGAGTTGAACACAGCCAGGGACCCGTCGCCGTCGTCCGATCCCGGCCGCGGCGCAGCTCTTCTGCGGACCTACTCGTCCCGAGAGATGGCTATCATCTCGTCCCGGGGGACCACCTTGACACGTTCCCTGACGAGCTCCGCATTGGCGCCGCCGTCGTGCACAAAGTTGGCGCCCAACTTCAGTTCATGGGCGTCGAGCTTGAGCCAGCCGTCCCAGGTGGTGTAGCGAATCCCCCGCTCGGTGAGGAGGTCGATGATGGCCTGCTCCGATGGGTCCTGGGCCGGTGGGAGGTTCAGGCGGTCCTCGAGGAGGAACCCGATCGTCTCCAACGCGTCGCCCTTGGTGTGGCCGATCAGGCCCACCGGTCCGCGCTTGATCCAGCCAGTGGCGTAGATGCCGGGAACCGGGTTGCCCGCCTGGTCGATGACCCGGCCGCCTTCGTTGGGAATGACACCGCGCCGACTATCGAATCCAACTTCAGGAAGCTCGGACCCGAAGTAGCCAATCGCACGGTAGACCGCCTGCACGGGGTAGTCGATGAACTCGCCGGTGCCGCGAACTGTGCCTTCGCCGGTGAGCTCGGTGCGTTCGAACCTCATGTTGGCGACCTTGCCGGGGGTTTCCGGTGAATCGGTGATCTCGACAGGCGAGTGCAGGAAATGCAGGTGCAGCCGTCGGGAGGCACCTGTTGGTTCGTCGTCGACCAGCCAATTGGTGAGGGTCTTCACCATCGTCTTGGTCTGGTTGTTGCTGGCGATCTGCTGTTCGGAGGCGGCGTCGAAGTCGAAGTCCTCCGGGTAGAGCACAATGTCCACGTCCCGGGAATGGGACAGTTCGCGCAGCTCCAGCGGCGTGAACTTCACCTGGGCTGGACCACGGCGGCCGAACACGTGAACGTCGGTGACGGGTGAGGCTTTCAACCCCGCGTACACGTTGTCGGGGATTTCGGTGGTCAGCAGGTCGTCGGCGTGTTTGGAGAGCACCCGTGCAACGTCGAGGGCAACGTTGCCGTTGCCGATCACCGCTATCTCCGTGGCGTTCAGTGGCCAGTCGCGGGGCACATCGGGGTGACCGTCGTACCAGGAGACGAACTCGGCGCCGCCGAAGGACCCGTCAAGGTCCACTCCGGGGATGTTCAGTTCAGCGTCCTTGATCGCGCCCGTGGAGAAAATGACTGCGTCGTAGAACTTGCGGAAGTCGGACAGCGTCAGGTCCCGCCCGTAATTGATGTTTCCCAGGAACCGAATGTCCCCCCGGTCCAGCACCTTGTGCAGCGCGTTCACGATGCCCTTGATGCGCGGGTGATCCGGCGCTACGCCATAGCGAATCAGGCCATAGGGGGCGGGGTGCTGATCAAAGAGGTCAATGCTGACCGCGAAGTCACCGCCCTGAACCTCCTGGGACTTCGTCAGAATGTCGGCAGCGTAGACCCCTGCCGGACCGGCACCGATGATCGCTACCCGCAGCGGACGCCCCGCAGCTGAGGTGGACACTGATTGGCCTTCTTCCCTAGTGATCAACCGAAACGTACACTTAGCGCACAGTTTCCTATTCTAAATGCACCGGCTGATGCAGTCTAAACCTGTGATGCCCGTCTCCGTCGACCGGTGCCGCGCGGAGAGGAATCCGGCTGGAAGTGTAGGAGCGTGGAATAAAATCTGAGACAGCGGCGTTTGAGCCCACGTGACCCCCACCGATATCACCAGCCCGCGCCAGCCCCGAAGCGAAAACTCGACGGGCATCCTTTACGGCATCGGCGCCTACGGTCTTTGGGGTCTCCTCCCGCTGTACTTCATGATCCTGCTGCCTGCGACGGCAATCGAGATTGTCGCGAACCGTGTGCTCTGGTCCCTGGTGTTCTGCGCGCTGCTGCTGACCGTGATGAGGTCCTGGCGGACGATGTGGTCCGCCGCGTCGAACCCACGAATCCTCGGCACTCTGGCGATCGCAGCGCTGTTGATCGCTGTGAACTGGTTTGTGTATACCTACGGGGTCACCAACGGCCACGCGATTGAGGCGGCCCTCGGCTACTTCATCAACCCGATCGTGTCCGTGTTGCTCGGCGTCGTCGTGCTGCGGGAGAAGCTCCGCAGGCTGCAGTGGGCGGCGGTCGGCGTTGGCATCATCGCGGTGGTGGTGCTGGCCATCGGCTACGGCAACGTGCCGTGGATTGCTCTGACCCTCGCCTTTTCCTTTGGGTTCTACGGGTTCGTCAAGAAGCGGGTGGGTTCCAAGGTTGGAGCACTGTCCAGCCTGAGTATCGAAACCGCGGTTCTCACCCCGATCGCGGGTGCCGTGATGATCTGGCTGACGGTGTCGGGATCCGCGACAGTGCTCACCGAGGGCCCCGCACACTTCTGGATCATGGCCGCGGCGGGCATCATCACCGCGGTCCCGCTGCTCTTCTTCGGCGCCGCAGCCCGGAGGCTGCCGCTGACCACGATTGGGCTTCTCCAATACCTCGCGCCAGTGCTGCAGTTCCTGTTGGCGCTCTTCGTTTTCCAGGAAGAGATGCCGTTGGAGCGTTGGATCGGGTTCGGGCTGGTCTGGATTGCCCTGTCGATGCTGACCGTCGACATGCTGCACACCGTGCGAAAGAACTCCCGACCGCGCCGCTCCCGTGATGCCACGCCGGTCGAGGAGACCGCCGCGGTCTAGCCCGGTTAAGGCCAGGAACTCCTAGGCTGCCGGAAGGTTCCAGTCCCGCGGCACAACGATCATTGGCACAGGCAACGCCCGTAGCATCTTGTTGGCTGTCGATCCCAGGAACAGTTGGCTGCGCTTCGCGAGCCGGCTCGATCCGACGAAGACGATCTCGCCTGGATCCCACTCGATGTCGTCGATTGCCTGCTCGATGGTACGCCCGTGGGCAACCGTGATGGTGGTTTCGTGGCCTTCGGGAAGCTGCTCCCCCGCCCGAGCCAGCACTGAGTTGGCGTGCCGGTGTGCAAGATTAATTGCTTCACCGGTATCCGACTGCTCGTTGACGTCCAGCGCCACCAACGAGATCAGGCGCAGCGGCATCCCGCGGCGCGCGGCGGAGTCGACCGCTACATCCAGGACAGCCTCGGCACCCGCACGGGTACCGACTGCGCAGGTGAGTCTGGTCATCCGGTCGCGGTGCCGGTACCCGCGCGGCGCCAACCCGACAGGCACTGGCGACGAGTGCAGGACCGCGTTCGCTACGCTGCCGACGGTGAATCGACGGAGCAGGCCGTTGCCGGCGGCTCCAATGACGATCAGCCCCGCATCGAGGTCATGGGCGACCTCAAGGAGTCCCTCGGCGAAAGAGTCGGCGAGTTTGACGTGCGGCACTACTTCGACGCCCCCTGGAATCCCCTCGATCGCCTCATGCAAAGCGGCAAGGGCCCGGTTGGTGCCGGCGCCGACGCTGCCGTCCTGGGGGCGGTCGAGAACGGTTACCAGATCGATGCTGGCTCCCTGCGTCCGAGCCAGCGAGGTGGCCAACGCCAGCGCGTCACGGCCACGATCATTGTTTGTAAAGCCAACTACATAACGCATACGGCGTGCCTTCCGGATCGAATTCTGACCGGCGCCCGGGGTTACCGCCGCAGATCTGCTCAGGCAACCTTATCGTGGACGGCGGGCACCGAAGTGCCCGCCGTCACACGGCACGGAGGGTTACTGCACCACGTTGGCTGAAGCACTCCCCTGCTTCAGTGTTTCACCGCGGAAGAAGCCAGGGTTGACCCGGTACATGATGAACATCAGCACAGCCCCGAGGAGGATGACCCCGGTCCCGAGGATGAACACCAGCCCCACCCCTCCGATGGACGAGCCGGAACCGTAGCCCGGGTCCATCGAGTCGGTGGCTGTCTTCACGAACATGACCAGCAGGATGACGCCGCCGAGCAGCGGCGCGAGGAACTTCAGCCCGAAGTTGCGGGCGCTGCTGAACGCGACAGCCCTGAAATACCAGACGCAGGCCATCGCCGTGATCCCGTAGTAGAAGCAAATCATCATGCCGAGCGCCGTGATGGTGTCATACAGGGCGTTCTCGGATACCACCCTGGTGACTACGTAGAACCCGGCAGCTGCGACCGCGGCGGCGATAGTGGCGTAGCTGGGCGACTTGTAGGTGGGGCTGATCTTGCCGTAGCTGGCCGGCAGTGCGCGGTAGTGACCCATCGACAGCAGGGTGCGGGCAGGCGACACGAAGGTGGACTGCAGGGACGCGGCGGAACTGCTGAGAACTGTCAGGGACATCAGGATGGCGAACGGGCCCATCACGGGGCCTGCAAGAACCGCAAAAATGCTTCCCTGGTTGTCAACATTTCCGGCGCCGAGTTCGCCGTCACCCACACCTGCATAGGTGAGGGTCGCCAACGCAACCGTCAGGTAGATCACCACAATGACCAGGACGGTGAGGGTTGCTGCCCGGCCGGGAGTACGTTCGGGGTCCTTGGTTTCCTCATTCATGGTCAGGGTGACGTCCCAGCCCCAATAAACGAAGATCGAGAGGGACACACCAGCGGCGAAAGCCGAGAAGGATTCCACCGCAAACGGGTTGAACCAGTCGGGGCTGATGGCCGTCGCGTCGAAGGCTGTCCCATTGGCGACGTGGGCAAAGGCCGCGATGGCGAACCAGCCCAGGACCAACAGCTGGAAGCCGACCAGCACGTACTGCACGGCTTTGGTGGTTTCCATACCGCGGTAGGAAACCCAGCAAGCCAACGCGATGAACACCAGGGTGGTGACGATGTTCAATGGCAGGTTAAGGGTCAGATCGGCCAGCGAGTCGTTTCCGGTCAGCTGGGCGAGCATCAGGTAGAAAAAGTCGACAGCAACAGCTGCCAGGTTCGACAGGACAATAACTGTCGCGGCGATCAGACCCCAACCACCCATCCAGCCGATCCACGGCCCAAAAGCCCGGGTGGCCCAGGTAAAGGAGGTGCCGGCGTCGGGCATTGAATTGTTCAATTCGCGGTAGCCAAGGGCCACCAGCAGCATCGGGATGAAGCCGACCAGGAAGATGGCGGGCAACTGCACCCCCACCTCTGCAACGGTGGGACCGAGCGCCGCGGTCAGCGTGTACGCGGGAGCGATGCACGATACACCGATCACCACCGCGCCCAACAGGCCGACCGACCCGGAGTTGAGACCTTTCTGGCTGAGTCCGGTGGAGGGATCTTTCGTTGGTATGGTGCTCACTGCTTCACCTCGGTGGATTGAACGTCCTTGCCTTCACCGGCATCGGACCGCTTGGTAACAGACCGCTCCGGCTGGTGCGACTGGTCCTCAACAGCTGTGTAACTTCGTGGCACCACAACCATGGGCACCGTCAATGCTCGAAGGATCTTGTTTGCAGTAACGCCGAGGAACAGGCGGCTGTGCTGCGCCAGACGACTGGAACCGACCAGGAGGACCTCGCCCTCGTCCCAGGCCAGCGCTCCGATCGCTTCCTCGACGGTGGCTCCCTGCGCCACTTCCACACTGACCTGCCCGCCGGCGGCGAGTGACGACGCCGCTTCGGCCAGACGCGTGTTGGCGTGCTGGTGCGCGGAATCCACCGCGGCGGCGTCCGCTCCCCCATCGGTGCCCGTTGCCGGGTCAAGCGCCACGAGCGAGACCAGCCTGAGCGGGAGTCGACGTCGGGTGGCTGAGTCGACGGCCACCGCGATCACCGCATCCGCACCCTCCCTGGTACCCACCGCACAGGTGAGCCGGGTGATTGGATCGAGGCGTCGATAGCCCTGGGGTGCCAGGGCAACGGGTACCGGCGATGCATGCAGGAGGGTTCCGGCGACGCTACCGACGTTGAATCGTTTTCGCAGGCCTCGTGAGCTGGCACCGATGATGATCAGCGAAGCGCCCGAATCAACCGCTGCGTCGATGAGCCCGCCCGCCTGTGAATCTGCGCTGATGACGTGCGCGCGGGCGGTTACGTCGTCGGGGATCAGGGCGAGCCCTTCAGCCAGCCATTCCTGCAACTGGGCCGAGAGGATGCTCTCGAACCCTTTTTCTGGTGGATAGACCGCATTGAATGGGGAATGCTCGGGCATCACCATCACCAATTGGAGGTTCGCATCCTGGCGTCGAGCCAGGGCGACGGCGAGGCTGACGGCATCGCGTCCGCGTTCATCTGCTGTGTACCCGACGATGTAGTCCATCGGTCATGCTCCTTCGGTTGCCGAGAGGCCCACGATGTTCCGGGCTGTGATTTGACCCATCCGGACGGCACCTTCGACGTGCTGATAGCCCTCGGCAGCCAGATCCGAGCAGGACCAGTGGATCGGCCCGACGGGGGTGAGCTGGTCAGGGCCATAACGGTGCAGGCCGCCGAGGTCGTAGCTGGTCGCGTAGGCGCCCCTGGTCCATTCCTCGGAGCCCCAGTCCGATTCGTAGTACACCTCGGGGGTGAGTGCCTCGGAGCCGAGGAAACCGGCAATGGACTCGAGGATCATCTGCCGACGGGCTTCGGGTGACAGCCTGAACACGGCGTCGGCCTTTTCGTCCGAGACGAAACCGACCAGCGTTCCGCGGGAATCCTCGTGGTTGGTGTTGTCGTACACCTCCTGCACGATCGAGGAGGCACTGAACCCGGTCCCGGAGAGACCATCGGCGCGCCAGAACGGTGTCGCGTAGACGGCATGGACCTTGATGACGAGCCCCAGGGACTGGTGCTGGTGCATCTGATGCTGGCGGCGAGGCAGCGGTGGCTCATAGGACACCCGCGAGTACAGGTTCGGCGGAACCGCCATGATTGCGTAGCGCGCCTTGACGGTGACGGTGTCGGACACCGCGGTGACGCCGCCGCCGTTGCTGCCGCTGCTGTTGTTGCCGCCGTCTTCGTGCCAGCGCAGCGTTCGGACTGGGCTGCTGAGCACGACGTCATCCCCCAGACGATCCGCGAGGCGTTCCGACACCTGCTGCATGCCGCCGACCACCCGCTGGTCAAGGATGAAGTTCTCATCGACCAGGTTGGAGAAGGATCCTGCCGACGCAGCCATCAGCACAGCCTGCAGGGCTGAGAAGGCATGAGCGGGTTTGGTGAGCATTCCGCCAGCGATGAAGAGCCCAATATTGTTGCAGGCTTCCTCGTCGCTGGACTGCTGCCGTAGCCAGTGGTGGAAGGAGATCGTGTCCAGTGCCCGGGCTTCCGGGTGGTTCCACGGGGTTTCCGGGCCGGCCTCTGCTGCGAGGCGGTCCAGCAGTTCGATCAGCCGATTCATTTCCCCTTCAGTGGCGGCCGAGACGGGGAACATGTCTCCGGTGTAACGGGTGCGGGCGCCGTCGGCTCCGATGTAGACAGAGTCCCCCTCCCGGTACCTGTCGTAGGTTTCCAGTCCCAGCTCATCGAGCATTCCTTTGAGAGCGGTCTGGTCTGGGGATACCCATTGGCCCCCAATCTCCAGGAGCGCGCCGTCGATGGTGTCGGTCCAGGTGCGTCCGCCAACCCGGTCTCGTGCCTCCAGGACAGCGACGCTCAGCCCTGCCCTCTTCAACTCCCACGCCGCGGTGAGGCCCGAGGGGCCCGCCCCGATGATTACGACGTCGCGTTCTAGATTCTCCACTGTTACCTTTCAGACAATATGGTCCACGCCACAAAATGAATGCCATTCATTTATTAGGGATACTGTAGCGATAGCCGGCAGTTTTGGAAAGGGCACACCCCGCACCCTCCGGCTGAGTCAACAGACATGACGTGTTTGGCGACGGAAACTTGTCATTAGTGTTGACTCGATCCGGGCGGGTGCTGGACCCACCGGCAGGAACGACAGCAATGGCGGGGCAGTAGAATGAATCCGCAGCGAAGAGACGGTGAAGGGGCGGTCATGGGAAGTGTGGGAGCGCCGGTCAGCCGCCGTCGGGCGGGCCGTCCGCCGCGCGGACTGCTGTCACGGGACCTCATTACTGATGCAGCACTTGCCCTGATTGCCAGCCAGGGCTACGAGGGCCTCACCATGTCTGCCCTAGCCCAGCGCCTGCGAGTGGCACCGTCGGCCCTGTACAACCACGCTGAATCCAAGCAGGAAGTGCTGCGCTGGGTCGAAGACGAGGTGATGGCGAAGGTGGACTTCAGCGCTTTCGCCGCGGCCCCCTGGGATGAGGCGGTTCGCTCTTGGGCCTGGTCCTACCGCGGTGTCTTCGCAGCTCATGCACCGCTCATCTCGGTCATCGCCATTCTGCCCGTCACAGGCGCACCCGAAACGCTTGCCATGTACGAAGCGGTCACCAAAGGATTCCTCGACGCCGGTTGGCCGGCGGATCGGATTATCCCCGCCATCGTCGCCCTTGAGTCCTTCATCTTCGGATCAGCGTTCGACGTCGCCGCCCCCGAAGACATTTTTGAGTCAGGCAGCCTGGGGCCTGACTACCCTCTATTCACGGCCGCCGTCCGCCTTCGGGGCGGGTCCCAGGCCGACTCAGCCGACGCCGCGTTCACCGTCGGGCTCGAAGCTCTGATCACCGGACTGAAAGCGCAAGTGGCGGGCTGACACCGTCGACCCCTGCCGCACAGCCCTTGCCCTACGCGCCGAAGCCGTCGTTCCCGCCAAACGCAGCAGAGGTTTTCTGCAGCGCTAGCGGGTTACTGCGGCGCAGACCGGGGTCGACGGCGCCGACCCCGGCGGCAACAGCGTGTGCTCTACTTGGCGGCGCGGATAGCAGCCTCGAGGACGTCCAGCCCGTCGTTCAGCAGCTCATCACCAATCACTAGCGGCGGGAGCAGCCGGACCACATTGCCGTACGTGCCACAGGTCAGGATGATGACACCCTCCTGCAGGCACGCGGCAGCAATGGCCTTCGTCGCATCCGGGTTTGGTGTCTTGGTCCCCGGCTTCACGAACTCGATGGCAAGCATCGCGCCCCGGCCGCGGATCTCACCGATGATCGACTCGGCCCCAAGATCCTCCTGCAGGCCCCGAAGCCGTGACGTTGCCAGCTCCTCGATAGCCTGAGCTCGGGCAACGAGATCCTGTTCCTGCATCGTCTCGATAGCGGCCAACGCGGCAGCGCAGGCCACCGGGTTGCCACCGAAGGTGCCGCCGAGACCGCCGGGGTGAACGGCGTCGAGCAGGTCGGCCCGGCCGGTGATTGCCGAAAGCGGCATGCCGCCGGCGATTCCCTTGGCCATGGTGATGATGTCGGGCACAACGCCCTCGTGGTCGACCGCGAACCAGGCGCCGGTGCGGCAGAAGCCGGACTGCACCTCATCGGCGATGAAGACCACTCCGTTGGCCTTGGCCCACTCGGCCAATGCTGGCAGGAATCCTTCGGCGGGGACGATGAAACCGCCCTCCCCCTGGACGGGTTCGATGATGATGGCGGCCAGTGAACTGGCCCCGATCTGCTTCTCCATCATCGTGATGGCGCGCTGAGCCGCTTCAGCCCCGGTGATCGAGGGGTTTTCCTCGCGGAAGGGGTAGCTCATTGGCAGCCGGTAGACCTCGGACGCGAACGGGCCGAAGTCACCCGAGGGCCCACCCTTGTACGGCAGTGACTTGGCGGTCAGGGCCATCGTGAGGTTGGTGCGGCCGTGGTAGGCATGATCGAAGGCGGCGACGGCGGTGCGACCGGTCGCCAGGCGAGCCACCTTGATCGCGTTCTCGACAGCCTCGGCGCCCGAGTTGAACAGCACAGTCCGCTTCTCGAAGTCGCCGGGGGTCAGCTCGGCCAGCTTCTCAGCCACGGCAATGTAGCCCTCGTAGGGCGTGACCATGAAGCAGGTGTGGGTGAAGTGCTCCACTTGCTCCTTGACGGCGCCGACGACGGCGGGATCCGACGCGCCAACGCTGGTCACCGCAATGCCGGAGCCGAGGTCGATGAACGAGTTACCGTCGACGTCGTGAATGATGCCGCCGTCGGCGTCGGCAACATACACCGGCACGCTTGAGGCAACGCCCTTGGCCACCACTGCCGCCCGACGAGCGGCAAGCTCGGTGGACTTGGGGCCTGGGAAGTCGGCGATGATCTTGCGCTTTTGCTCGAGCCGGAATTGCGGCTGGATCGCTTGGGTGGTCATAGTGAAACTGCCTTTCTAAACATCAAGCGCGCTCATGACGTGCTTGATCCGGGTGTAGTCCTCAACGCCATACATCGAGAGGTCCTTGCCGTAACCGGAGCTCTTGAAGCCTCCATGCGGCATCTCGGCGGTGAGAAGAATGTGGGTATTGATCCAGACCGCGCCGAAGTCGAGGTCCCGGGACACCCTCATGGCGGTGCCATGATCGGTGGTCCAGATGCTCGACGCCAGCGCGTACTCGACGTCGTTGGCCAGCTCGACCGCCTCGTCCTCGGTGGTGAACTTCTGCACGGTGATGACCGGGCCGAAGGTTTCCTGCTGGACAATGTCGTCGGTCTGGCGGGCACCGGTGACGATGGTCGCCTCGTAGAAGTAGCCCTTGTCCCCGGAGCGCTTGCCCCCAATCTCGACCTTGCAGTGCTCAGGAAGGGCGTCCATCACCGCATTGACCGAATTGAAGTGGTTGATGTTGTTCAGCGGGCCGAAGTAGTTCTGGGAGTCGTCGGCGTTGCCGGTCTTGAGCGTTTCGGTGTGCGCCACCATGGCGGCCACCAGGTCATCGTGGACCGAATCCTGGACCAGCACCCGGGTGATCGCCGTGCAATCCTGGCCCGCATTGAAGAACGAGAACTCAGCGATCGCTGCTGCGGTCTTCTTGATGTCGGCGTCGGCGAAGACGACGGCGGGTGCCTTGCCTCCCAACTCAAGGTGAGCTCGCTTGAGCGACTTCGCCGCTCCGGTGGCGACGGCGATACCGGCACGGACCGATCCGGTGATTGAGACCAACCCTGGCACGGGATGGTCGACCATCGCGGCCCCGGTTTCCCCGGTGCCCAGCACCACGTTCAACACCCCCGGTGGAAGGATGCCCTGGGTCAGCTTCGCCAACACCAGGGTGGACTCGGGTGTGGTGTCGCTGGGCTTGAGGACCACCGTGTTGCCAGCGGCGAGCGCAGGACCGATCTTCCAGATGGCCATCAGCAGCGGGTAGTTCCAGGGTGCAACCTGGGCGACTACCCCAATGGGCTCGCGACGGATATAGGAGGTGTGGCCCTCGACGTATTCGCCAGCGGATTTCCCTTCCAGCAGGCGAGCGGCGCCGGCGAAGAACCTCAGCTGGTCGGCGCCCACGGCCACTTCCTCGGCGGCAATCAGATCGCGCACCTGCCCGGTGTTGCGGTGCTGCGCATCGACCAGTTCATCGCTGGCCGCCTCAAGCGCGTCGGCGAGCTTCAGCAGCATGAGCTGCCGCTGGCTCGGGGTGACGTGCTTGAACGTCCTGAACGCTTGAGCGGCCGCCGTCATGGCGGCGTCGACATCCGACTTCAGCGATACTGGCGCCTTCGCCACGACCTCGCCATTGGTGGGGTTGACGATGTCGAGCAGCTCGGTGCCGGCCGGTGTGACAAACTCGCCGTTGATAAAGTTTTGGAGGGTGGTTACCACGGTATTCATCCCTTTTCTATGATGGGCTGACGGATCACTGCGGATCCATCACAGCGTAAATCCATTGCTGACCCTACGCCTCCTCTTATTCCCCGGCCTAGGGTGATGCGCACAACAACCTGGGGCGCCTGTCATGCACCCGCACAGTGTCACGGTCCTATAGTTGAGGCATGGCCATCAACCTTCCCACCCTGCTTACGGCCGCCGGCCTCGGTCTCCACACCGTGGGGGCCGCCGTCGTGCCGGACATCCCCATCCAATGGGTCGCGGTAACCGAGCTTGAGGATCCTCTTCCATTCCTCAGCGGCGGCGAGGTGGTGCTGACCACCGGCCTCCGGCAGAAAACGACGACGGCGCAGCGCTCCTTCGTGCGCCGAGTCCATGAGTCGGGGGCGCTGGGGATCGGCTTCGGCACTGGGCTTGGGCACCGGCAGGTCCCCGCCGCACTGGTCGACGAGGCAGATTCCCTGGGGCTGCCCGTGTTCCGCGTCCCCTACGAGACCCCGTTCATCGCCATCGGGAAGATTGTCGCTGACTCGCTCTCAGCCGACCACTACTCCAGGCTCGAAAGCCTGTTGAAGGGTCATCAGGTTCTCGCGTCGGCCCTGCTCGGGGAGGGTGGCCTCCCCCAATTGCTGCGGGAGCTTGCCACGATGCTCGGCACCGACGTCGTGCTGTCCCAGTACGGCGCCCAGCTGTTCAGTACTGAGACGACCGGAGGAGTCGGGTCTGGCGCCCCCGGCGGCCACTGGCATCGGCTCCCGGTGGCCACCGGCCTGAAAGACCGCTGCACGCTTGCCATCGCGGAGCCTTACAACCCCAACGCCATCGTCGCCTATGCGCAGAGCCTGATCAGCGTCGAGTTGAGCAACCAGGCCCGACGGCGGGCCAGTGAACGCGCAGTGGTTGGGCAGCTCTGCCAGGACGTGGTCCGCGGCACCCTGGCAGGTCCCGACGCCGTCGCGCGCCTGGGTGGCGCCGGCATCGACACCGCACTGCGCCAAGTGGTGGTGATCGTCGAAGTGGCCTCCGGGCAGCGTAGGGCGCTGCGAACCCTGCCGACACCGGCAGGGTTCGCGTCGGGAGTGGAAGCGCTGGTTGACGAGCGGTTGGTCATCGCCGTTCCTGACGGTGATGGACCCGTTCTCAGTCAGCAGATGGGCGCCTACCTCCACGGTGCCGGGCTGACCGCGAAGGTGGGGTATGGGGGTGCCTATGCGCAGGCCAGCGGCTTCCGCTGGAGCTATTTCGAGGCGCGGGAATCGTTGACCAGGGGCTTGCCCGTGAACACCCCTGACCGGCTGAGTCTGACCTCCCTGCTGATGGCCAGCGAGGATGTGCCACTCGCCGATCTCGCTGCTGAAGCGTTGGATCCGGTCGTGGCGTTTGACCAGCGCCATCACGCCGAGTTGATGGTGACGCTTGAGCGGTACCTGATGCTGAACGGGTCGGTCGCGGCGGTCGCTGAGGCGTTGCAGCTTCATCGGAACACCGTGCGTTACCGGTTGCAGCAGATCCAGGACCTGAGCGGCTACGACCCGGGAGTCACCGCCGACCGGGTTCACTTGTACCTCGCCCTGAACGTGCGGGGACTCCGATAGCCGGGCAGCGGTGACACAAATTGTCCGAAAAGTGCTGGTCTTTCGTCAGACGGCGTGGTCAAATTACGTCAGCCAGACAGCACCGCTCCCAGCGTCGCGCATCCGGCGGATGCCGCTCAAGGGGGACTTGAGGGCCTTTCTCAAGGAAGAGACGTGGTCTCATGACGCACCGTAATCGACTGATGACCTTCGGCACGTGTGCCGCACTCATCGCTGGTTCTACCTTTCTAGCTGCCTCACCCGCAGTAGCCGCGCCCGCCTCGGCCTCCTGCGTTGCTGCTCAGTCTGCGCTGGGGGCTGCCCTGGACTCCGCGTCGGTGGACATCGGCCTGGCCTACGATCTGAAAACCGCGCTGGCCGCCATCGAGGCCGCTTCCGAGGCACTCGATCAGCTGGATAGACGCCGACATCGCAGCAGTTCATGAATACGCAGCGTACGACGCCGCGATTGCGGCCTTTGAATCGGCGGCGATGGCCCTGGAAACAACCCAGGCTGCTCTGGACGCGGCACAGACCGCGAAGTTCCTCGCCGATGACCGTGTTGTGGCTGCCGCGCTGGCGCTCGCTGACGTGGCAGACGGCGACGACGTCGCTCGCCTCGCCGCTGAGGCAGAGCTCGCCGCCGCCCGGGCCTTCCAGGTCGAGGCGACAACCGTGCTGGCTGCACGGCAGGCGGAACGGGACACAGCACCCGAGGCATTCGCTGCGGCTGATGAAGCGCTGATGGAAGCACAGCTGGCATTGGAAGATGCGCTCTACACCGAAGCAGTAGTCGCGGCCGAGAACACCTACTACGCCGCAATCGAGACCATCGAATCAGTTCTTGCCGCTCTGGGCGGCGCCGGCACCGGTACCAGTATCGAAGAGGTCCAGGTGCTGGTGAACGCTGCGCTCGCTGCCTGCGCTGCGCCGGGCACGGGAGAGGGCGCCGGCGAGGACTTCGAGGTGCCGGTTGTCGTTGTCGCACCCACCGCCCCGGCGGCGCCCGGCCCGATCGGCTCCGGGACCACTGCGGCAGCCGGGAGGGGTTTGAACATCCAGACCGCAGCTGCTGACCCAGCACCCGACACTGCAGGCGCCCTGACCTTTGGCGGGGCGGCGGGAGCGGCGTTGGTGCTTTTGTCAGGTGCTGGCGTGTGGCTCCGCCGCTCCACCCGGGCCTGAGCATGCGCGGCTGGCGGGGCTCCCCGGCCCGGTGGGCCGGTCTGGCGCTGTCTGCTGCCCTGATCGTTGCCGCTACGTCGGTGGCGGGCGAAGCCTCATCTGAACCTGTCACGTTCGACCGCCAGACCGTAGCCGCTGCCTTCGTTCCAGTCCAGCCGGCCGAACCGCCAGCGGCAACGGCAACGGCTGCACCATCGGTTCCCGCCCCGGAACCAGCCGCGTCACCGCCTGGCTGGCTCACTGTGGAGGCCGCAGGGATCGACCAATCCATCCTGCCCCTCACCCCCTCGGCGGAGGAGTTTGCATCGCAGTCAATCGTGCCGCCGTTGACCGAGGATGCCTACTGGCTGACATCCTTTGGGACACCCGGGCTGGCGTCGGAAGACACCACCTACATCACCGGCCACAGCTGGGAGGGCCGTGACGCCCCCTTCAACCGACTGAGCACCGACGCCAACGTGGGCGATTCGATTGTGCTCACCACCGAAACGGGCGTTCTCGACTACGTCATCGATTCGGTGACCACCCACGACAAGAACACCCTGAAGGACAGCGAGATCTGGAATATCGTGCCCAACCGTCTGGTCCTGATCAGTTGCTACACCGAAGACATTTGGGGCAAAAACGTGGTCATCACGGCCAGCCCTGCGGGCAGCGTCTAGAAGTCGTGCCGGTTCAGTACATTGCGGTTACCGCGTCCGGGGTTGCCCGGACGCTTGAGCCGCTGGGAGGACTTGACCGATTCCTTCCGGCTACGGTCCGGACTGCTGCCGATCGCCTTCAGCATGAACAGGACCGGCTGACTTACCGTGCGGCTCACGCCGTGTTCCGGCTCATGGCGGCTCAGCTGCTCGGCGCAACCCCGTCGGAGGCCCCCGCGCTGCCGGTAACACGCTCCTGCCGGATCTGCGGCTCGGGCCTGCATGGCAAACCGGCCATCAAGGGAGTGGAGCTGAGCCTGTCCCGTTCCGCGGGCTCACTCCTGGTGGCCTCGGCTCCCGCCGGACACCCCATCGGTGCCGATATCGAGCACATCCCCGACGCCGTCTTCGACGGGTTCGACGCCTATGCCCTCTCGGTTTCGGAGCGGGAACAGCTCCGGGCCGACGACGTCGATGCGCGGCTCCGGCTGTGGGTCGCCAAGGAGGCGGTACTGAAAGCAACCGGGCATGGGCTCAGCATCGAGCCCTCCACCTTTTCCATCGCAGGCAATTCCTGCACGGGACTGGCCGCCGCGGAGCACCTGAAACTGACCTGGGTCGGCCCACCTGTTGGGTATGCTGCGGCGATCGCTGCGCCCGCCGCTTCGGAACTGGCCGCAACGGAGCTGGTCCAGTTGACGATGCTCCAGTTGGTGTAGCCGAGCAGGCGCCCAGCTATTTACCGGTCGCGTGGTCGAGGCAGTACGGTGTCCACGGCCGGGCTTCAAGGCGTCCACCCGCAATCATTTGGCCGCAGCTGGCACACACGCCGTAGGTGCCGGCGTCGAGCCTTGCCAGCGCGGCTTCAATCTCTTCGGCCCTGCCTCGTGCGTCCCGGGCCAGAGCTGACATCTGTGAAAGTTCAGCGGCGATGGTGGTCCCCTCGGGGTCGTGTTCGTCGTCGACGTTTGAATTGTCCCGGGCCGCGCTGACCGAGCGGCTATCGGCATCCAGTGCGGCGAAACTCGCGCGGGTGCGGGCGAGCTCCGCGCGCAGACGCGGACGGTAAGGCTCAAAGTCTGTCTCGGCTGCCATGGCGCAATAGTACGGTGTCACCGGCCCCGGTCGACGACGGGACGGGCGAGTGATTCGGTTGTCAACCCACCCGGGTGGAGCTCCATCTGGTAGTCCAGTCCCCATGGAAAGGGAGAGCAGTCGACCACCGCTAATATTTGCGGGAGATCAGGACCTGTTCAATTCTTCGGAGTCGACCAGCGAATCGTCTATCCTAATAACTGCCGGCGTCCCGCTACCTGGGATTGCCGCTCGGCTGAGAACCGCCCGGCCAGCTGGCGGCGCGGCAAGAACGACAGGGACTTATGGTTGAGCGGTGCATTTCCACAGCAAACAGCAACGGTGCGACCCTGTGCACCCCGTACCTTACGGAACTCCCGATCACTGGTGCTGCCATCTCGGTTTTCGGCGGAGCCGTTCAGGAAACGATCTGCTGCAGTGATGACATTGCGCGCAGGCTCGATGAGTTGCAGTTCGAACTTGGGGAGGGTCCCCGCTGGGAAGCAGCCTCAAGTCGAGTCCCGGTACTGATCCCGGATACCGCAGAAAACTTGCACACCCGGTGGCCTATTTTCGGTAACGCGGTCCGTGCCACAGAGGTGAAGGCGATGTTCGTCTTTCCCCTTGTTCTTGGCGCGATCGATATTGGAGTCGTCGAGCTGTACCGGACGAACCCAGGCAAGCTCAGCGGAGCGAACGCTGCGGCGGCAGCAGTCCTCACCGATCAAACCTCGTGGAGGTTGCTGCGTCGGATGTTGACCAGGGAACCCGGCCACGACGAATCGTTTGGGGGCAATGACGACACCTCACTATCGCGCCGCGAGATTCACCAAGCCACCGGAATGGTCCTGGCGCAGGCGAACATCACAGCCACTGACGCTCTCCTTCTGTTGCGGGGATACGCCTTCGCCGAGGGGCTCCAATTAAAAGAGGTAGCAGCTGCGGTTATCGAACGCCGGCTGGACTTTACGCCGAAACCTCAATAGCGGAGTAAACTCTATTCATGGTGACTTCGACCCGCGCAGAACGCGTCAGCGCTGCTTTCGTAAAGATCGCTGACACGCTGGTCGACGACTACGACGTTCTTGATCTTCTCCATGCTCTCGTGGAGGAGTCGATCGACATTCTCAACGCGACTGCGGCCGGGCTATTGCTCGTGGACCAGCACGGCGAGCTCCAGGTCCTGGCGTCCACCAGCGAGGAAAGCCAGCTGGTCGAGGTACTGCAGCGCGAAGCTGGCGCTGGACCCTGCGTCGAGGCTTTCCAGACCGGAAAAGTTGTCACGGTTGACAATATTGCCGACCTCGGTGACCGTTGGCCCGATTTCAAGCAGGCAGCTCTGTCGCAGGGATTTCGTTCGGTACATGCCATCCCCATGCGGATACGAGGCAGGACAATCGGTGCCCTCAACCTTTTCGGTGTGAATGCTGGCGCACTGTCCGTGGAAGATGCAGCGATTGGGCAGGCACTCGCCGACGTTGCCACGATCAGTATTCTGCAGGAGCGCGCGGTCCGCGAAGCCGGGGTCATCAATGATCAGCTCCAGCGCGCCCTGACCAGCAGGATCCTGATTGAACAAGCCAAGGGCGTGGTGGCCCAGTTGAGCAATGTCGATATGCATGAATCGTTTACCCGGATCCGCAACCATGCCCGCCGGAACCACCTCACGTTGCACGACACGGCGACCCAGATCGTCGATCGGTCATTGTCGCTGTAGCCAGACCGTAACAGTCAGGCAGGCGCCAGGCAGGCGCCAGGCAGGCGTCAGGCAGGCGTCAGGCAGGCGTCAGGCAGGCATAGTGCACTTTAAGTGAAAATGCGTTGTCAGG
>NZ_QDAE01000022.1 GCF_003075455.1 Arthrobacter sp. Bz4 | reverse complement strand
GCCACCTGCACCGGCCGCTGGGCGTGGGCCACCTGCACCCGCTGCTGGGCGCTGGCCACGCTCGTCGTCGCGACGCCTGGCGAGGCATGCCCTGTGAGGGTGCGAACGGGTTGTTGCCTGGCCGGGGTCCGCCTGAACGATCGCCGTCGCCGCGCCCTGAACGGGGCATGCCCTGTGAGGGTGCGAACGGGTTGTTGCCTGGCCGCGGTGCGCCGGGGCGAGCCGCACCGGGACGCGCGGCTGGAGCCTGCGCATCGGCTGGCTTCGGTGCCGGGCGAGCGCCCGGCTTGGCTGCCGACGATTCTTCCTTGGCCGCTGGCTGGGCTGCTTGTTCCGCTGCCGGCGCCTGCGGTGCCGCTGGTGCCGCAGCCGCTGGTGCCGTAGCCGCTGGCTCGGGAGCCGCTGCTGGGGTCTCCTGGCGATCCTTCGCCGGTGCCTTCGGCCCTGGAGTGGCCGATGTTGCTGCCTTCGGCGTGGCAGCCTTCGGTGCGGCGGGGGTGGAGGACGCCGGGGTTGCTGCGGGCGCCGAAGCTGCCTTTTCGGGCGCTGGGTCGGCCGCAGACTTGGCTGGTGCCGGTGCGGCTGGAGCTGCTGCCGGTGCCGCTGCTGGGAAAGCGCCGCGAAGTTTCTTCACGACGGGCGCCTCAATCGTTGATGAGGCGGAACGGACGAATTCGCCCAGCTCCTGCAGTTTGGCTACTGCATCTTTTGAAGTAATTCCGAGCTCTTTGGCGAGCTCGTGTACGCGGACCTTAGCCACATTTCTCCTGTCTCGGTCCGCACCGAGTCAGGCACGAACCGTCTAATTCCTACTGCAGACCACAGTTGCCGGAGCAACCGAAAAGCCATTTGCAAAGCTCAACAGATTTTTCATCGTTGGGCACTCATCGCTGGGTACTCATCGGGAATCCATCAGTTTTCTGACCCGCTTTCAGGGAGGACGGTTTGTTTAGGGTGGCTTCCTAGTGAAGCTTCCTTGAGTGCGTGAAGTCGATCCTCAACGTCGCGAGTTTCAACCTGGCCCCGGAAGGCACGGTTGAACGCACCGCGTTTGAGGGCCTGCTCCATGCACGCCGGCTGGGGGTGCAACCACGCACCTCTACCGGAGAGTCGGCGGCGATCGTCAATCACAACGGCATTGGAGCCGTCCAGATTTCCTCTCACCAACCGCAGCAAAACAGCCTGGTCATCACGCTTCCGGCAACCTACGCACGTTCTAATGGCGGTTTGTTGGGATGGCAATGACCTAAGCCTCTTCCATTCTAGCGCTTTTCAGCTGGCAAGGCCGCATCTGCGGCACTACCGGGTTGTTCAGGCCTTGGCGGCGTCGGACACGATGTCGATCCGCCACCCGGTCAGCTTCGCTGCCAGCCGTGCATTCTGCCCCTCTTTGCCGATCGCCAGGGAGAGCTGATAGTCGGGAACAACAACGCGTGCCGACCTGGTGCTCTCATCTGTGATCGTCACCGACGACACCCTGGACGGGGAGAGGGAACTGGCAATGAAGGTGGCCGGATCGTCGCTGTAGTCAACGATGTCGATCTTCTCATCATTGAGTTCGTTCATGACTGCCCGCACGCGTGAGCCCATCTCGCCGATGCATGCCCCCTTGGCGTTGACCCCTGGCACCTGAGCCTTCACAGCAATCTTTGTGCGGTGTCCTGCTTCGCGGGCCAGCGCCACAATCTCGACCGTGTGGTCGGCGATCTCCGGCACTTCCAGTTCGAACAACTTGCGGACGAGCCCCGGGTGCGAGCGTGACAGGGTAATCGAGGGGCCCTTCATACCGCGGTGAACGTCGACGACGAAGGCTCGCAGCCGCGAACCGTGCAGATATTTCTCGCCTGGCACCTGTTCCGGCGGCGGCAGCAACGCCTCGACCGATCCGAGGTTGACCTGGATCATGTGGGGGTTGGTGCCCTGCTGGATCATGCCGGCAACCAGTTCGCCCTCCTTGCCGCGGAATTCACCAAGGATGTTGTCGTCCTCGGCGTCCCGGAGCCGCTGCAGGATGATCTGGCGGGCGGTGCTCGCAGCGATCCTGCCGAAACCGGTGGGCGTGTCGTCGAACTCGCCGACGGCGGCGCCGTCGTCGTCGGTCTCAGTTGCCCAGATGGTGACGTGGCCGCTCTTGCGATCCAGTTCCGCCCGCGCAGTATCCTGCGATCCGGGGGTCTTGTGATAGGCCACCAGGAGGGCCTGCTCGATGGTCGGAATCAGGAGCTCAAGCGGTATTTCCCGTTCTCGTTCCAGCAGCCTTAGCGCACTCATATCAATATCCATTTAGGCCTCCGAAACTGTATTTTTGGTGGGGCGGGCATCGTGCTGGATGCCTTCGTCCCCGGTGTCGTCAAGATGCGTGTCGTCAAGATGCGTGTCGTCAAGGTGCGTGAACTCGACCTGGACGGTGCCCTTACGGATCTCGGTGAACAAGAGCGTCAGGGGGTCGCCGGTTTTGGGCTTCATCCCCTTTTTCACTGGTATCTGTGGGGTCAACCGGATGCCGTCGTCGTCAACTTCCAGCAGCCGGCCGGTCACGTCGTCGCCCTTGAGCCGGCGGACCGTGACCATGCGTCCCTTGTTGCGCCGCCAGTGCCGGGGCTGCGAGAGGGGGCGGGAGACTCCCGGGGAAGACACCTCGAGGCTGTACGGACGCCCATGGTCGTGTGGGTCGGCGTCCATCGCGAGTGAGACGTCGTGGGCCACTTCCGAGATCAGGTCCAGGTTGACTGACCCAGTCTGATTCTCCGGCAGGTCTACCACCACGTTGACGATACGGTCCGATCCGGCGGATTTGATCTCTACGGCCTCCAGAAAGAGCCCGTGCCCCTCGACCGTGGGCAGCAGCAGCGCTGTGAGCCTCACCGATTCCGCCTCGACGTCCGCGTCAGGAGCTTGTTGCTGCAGCGTGTTTGCCGCAGGCGGACTGTCATTGCCCGGCCGAACCGCCATTACTGCCTCCCACTCGATGATGTTGTAGCTCTAGGGTACCGACTTTCCGGCGCGTACGGTGTATCAGCCGGAGAACGACCGGGGATCATGACATCATCAAGAGTTGTGAAGGATTCTGCTGACACCCGGCGTTCCGGCTTCCGCGGCACCCTGCGTACTCTCGCACGGCGAACCCTACGGACGGTCGCGCTCCTTCTCGCCTTCACTCTGGTGGTTGCACTGGGATTGAACCTGGATGGTCCCCCCGCTGATGGTCCGCCACCGCTGTCCTTCACTGAAGAAGCGCAATTGGGTGCAGAATCCCGGGCAGCGGACCTGGCTGCTGCTGCGACAGCGCTTTCGGTCGCTGTTTCTTCGGGCGGTGCCTCTTCAGACGGAGCCTCTTCAAACGGTGCCGAATCCGAACTGAGCGGCACCTATGCCGAAACGGCTGGCATCCTTCAGGAGCAAGCCGATGCCCTCTGGCACCCGGTACTTTCGGACCCGCCCGTCACCTCCGCTCCCACTGCCGCAGGTTTGTCGGAACCCACCGTCGCAGCCGAGTCAACGGCAGCTCCCACCCCGACACCCACCCCGGCCGGTTTCGTGGCAGACCTGTTCAGCTCCGCACAGCAGAACCTCAACGCTGCTGTGACGGCGGAACCAGGGATCGCACGGCTACTCGCGTCGGTTGGCGCCAGTCAACGACGCCAGGCGTTAGCTCTCGCCGACCTGCAGGGCCTGAAATCGCCGCCACCGGGACCGTTGCCGAGCGTCGCCGCTGGGCCGTCGCCCACCTGCCCTGCCCCGATACCCCGAAACGGGACTGCGGGCGGCTCCACCCCGCGCGCTGGAACTAGCCCCGAAGATCATCCGGAGGCTGATCTGCTTGGCGAGGCGGTTGCCGCCGAACACCGGTCCGCCTATGCGTACGAGGTCGCTGCGGCCCGTGGGGCTGAGCCGTCGACCCTGGTCGAGTTCGCGGCCGAGCACGCCAGCGCTGCCGGCGCCGGCGAGACCCTGCTGCGGACCATCACCTGCCCTCAACCCGGCCCCCAGGCGCCGGCATTTGCCCTCGACGCGGCGTTCTTCGACGACCCTGAGGCGACGCTCGCCGCCCTGAACACTGAGCTCATGACCATGTACGTCGACATGGTGGGTTTGACCGACGGCCCCGCCCGGCGCTGGGCCGTCCAACGATTCAGTGATCTTGCCCACCATCAACACCTGGCCACCGACGCTGTTGAAGCGTTTCCCGGCATTCGCAACTGACCTGCCAAGGGCAACCCGCGGTGCGACCAGCCTTGGGCAATGCCGCACCGGGCAACACCTGAAGCCTAGACTTGGCCTCGTGGAACTCCCTGGAATTGAACTCCCGGCGGCCTTGGTTCGCAACGCCTCACGGCTGCCCGGCGGGCGCGCCTGGCTGAGCCGGTGGCAGGACCTGGTTCACAGCGCGCTGGCTGAATGGGAGCTGACCCTCGATCTACCCGGCGGGAGACGCCCCTGGTTCGGCAGCGCCGCCGTCGTGCTGCCCGTGCACCGGGCTGACGGTAGCCGGGCGGTCCTGAAGGTCACAGTCCCCCACGATGACGCACTCCCCGAGCCCGACGCTCTGAGGCTTTGGGCTGGCTGCGGGGCCGTCAAACTGCTGGAAGCCAGCCGGGAGGACTACGTTCTGTTGCTGGAGCGACTCGACGGGGACCAATCTCTCGCAGGGGTGCCGCTGGCAGAGACAGCCGGGATCTGGGGTGGCCTGGTGAAGGATTTGGCGTTGGCTCCGGGTAGCGGCGAGCTCTGGCAGGACATTCCATCGGTGGCCGCCCAAGCGGAAATGTGGACGGACACTCTCCCGGCAGACTGGGACCGGCTGGGCCGTCCGTTTGAACGCTGGCTTCTTGAGTGTGCCCTGGAGGTCTGCCAGGTGCGCGGAGCTGTTGGACGACGCTCTGAGCAGGACGTACTGCTGCACTCCGACCTCCACTACCTCAATATCCGGGCCCGCCCTTCCCCCGCCGACGCGATCGTTCCGGTCGGTCCGGCGGATGCCCCGGCGCCTGCTCCCAGCTACGTGGCCATCGATCCGAAGCCGGTTGTCGGGGACGCGGAGTTCGCCGTCGCACCGATGCTATGGAACCGGATTGGAGACCTGTTTCCGGGTGATCCTGCGGGCCATCTGCGGGAGCGGTGCTCCGATCTGGCTTTCGCCGCTGATCTTGACCCGCTGTTGGCGAGGGACTGGTCGGTGGTCCGTGAGGTGCAAAACGCACTTTCGGCCGTGGAGTCGGGGAACCGTGACGACGCGCAGCGTTCCCTCTGGGTGGCAAGTACGCTGCTGCGTCGGACCCTGCCCGAGCTGCCGTCGCCAGCGGACCTGGTCAGCCCCTAGCCCGCACCCGGACTGGAGCTACAGTGCCGGTCGGATGTTCTCGACCCAGACGTCGTAACCGAGTTTGGCGATCAGCGCCGCGACCACCACGAGGAAGACGATCCTGATGAATTTGCTGCCCTGGGTGATGGCCATCCTCGATCCGAGATAGCCGCCGGCCATGTTGGCCAGGCCGAGTACCAGCCCGAGACCCCAGAGCAGCGACCCGTTGGGCAGGAAAAACATCAGCGCACCAAAGTTGGTGGCCAGGTTCACGATCTTGGATTTGGCGCTGGCGTCCAGGAAGCTGTAGCCGAGCAGGGTGACCATCGCGATGATCAGGAAGGATCCGGTACCGGGGCCGATCAGCCCGTCATAGAAGCCAATGACCAGCCCGATCGCCGCGGCTGTTCCATAGTGTCGCCCGCCGGTGTGGCGCAACTTTGTCAGGGTGCCGACGGTTGGACGGAACGCGGTGAACACCGCGACGGCGATGAGAGCGGCGACGATGATGGGCTTGAAGACCGACGACGGCAGCGACGTCGCGATGATCGCGCCACCGAACCCACCGACCAGGGCGATTCCTGCCATCGGTAACGCAGTCCTGAGATCGGGTCTGGCCCGTCGATAGTAGGTGATTGCGCTGGTGGTGGTGCCGAAAAGCGAACCCATCTTATTGGTGGCCAACGCCTGCACCGGGGTAATCCCGGGTACTAAAAGGAGGGCGGGGAGTTGCAGCAGCCCCCCACCGCCGACCACCGCGTCGACCCAGCCCGCAGCGAACCCTGCAACCACCACCAGCAGGATCGTCGCGAGCTGGATATCCTCCAGCCCGGAATTCAAGCTGTCCTGCTAGGCGCTGACGAGGCGGCGAAGGTATTCCACGACCTCAGCCACTGCTACGTTCCCTGCCTCGCCACTGCGGCGGTCCTTGACCTCCACCACTCCATCCGCCAGACCGCGCCCGACGACGACGATGGTCGGTACACCGATCAGCTCGGCATCACCGAACTTTACCCCCGGGGACACCTTGGGGCGGTCGTCATACATGACGTCAAGACCGGCGGCCGTCAGGTCTTCGGCGAGCTGATTGGCTGCTGCGAAGATTTCCTCGCCCTTGCCCGTAGCGACCAGGTGGATATCGGCCGGGGCTACGTTTCGAGGCCAGATGATGCCCTTGTCATCCCGGTTGGATTCGGCAAGCGCCGCAATCGCACGGGTCACCCCCACCCCATAGGAGCCCATGGTCACGGTGGCGAGTTTGCCGTTCTGGTCCAGGACCTTCAGTCCTAGCGCTTCAGCGTATTTGCGGCCGAGCTGGAAGATGTGGCCCATTTCGATGCCGCGGGCGGCCTTCAGCGGTCCGGAGCCGTCGGGCGCTTCGTCGCCGTCGCGAACCTCGACTGACTCGATGACCCCATCCCAGGCGAAATCGCGGGACGCGACCAGGCCGAACACATGTTTGCCGAAGACGTTGGCACCGGTGATCCAGGACGTGCCGGAGACCACCCGTGGATCCACCAGATAGGGGATCCCGGTGAGCCCGTCCGCGCCGAGTACCGGAGCATCAAGCTCAGGCCCGGCCCGATGTAACCCTTGACCAGGCCCGGGTGTTTCCGCAGGTCCTCATCGGAGGCCGGCTCCACCATCACTTCGCCACCGACCTCGAGGTGCGGCGCGAGATTCGCTTCGACGCGCTTCAGATCGACGGTGCGATCACCGGGCAGCCCGATAATAACCAGACGGCGTTCACCGGTGGGCAGGACTGCTGCCAATACGACGTTCTTGAGGGTGTCAGCAGCCGTCCAGGGGCCGGCGTCCCGCGCCAGGACCTCGTTCGCGTGGCTGACCAGCGTGTCGATGGTTGGGGTGTCGGGTGTGTCCCTGATTTCTGCCGGGGCCGCGTCGGAGAAATCTATGTCCTCGGGCACGACGGTGGTGACGGCCTCAACGTTCGCGGTGTAACCGCCTTCAGATGCGACGAACGTGTCCTCGCCGATTTCGGAGGGGTGCAAGAACTCTTCGCTTTTGGATCCACCCATCGCACCGGCAGTCGCGGCCACGGGGACCACTGTCAGCCCGAGCCGCTCGAAAATCCGCAGGTAGGCGCTGCGGTGCAGCTGGTAGCTGCGCTCCAGGCCGGCGTCGTCGATGTCGAAGGAGTAGGAGTCCTTCATGATGAATTCGCGTCCCCGCAGCAGGCCGGCGCGCGGCCGCGCCTCGTCCCGGTACTTGGACTGGATCTGGAACAGGCTCACCGGCAGGTCCTTGTACGAGTTGTACAGGTCCTTGACCAGCAGCGTGAACATCTCTTCATGGGTTGGGGCCAGGAGATAATCCGCGCCCTTGCGGTCCTGCAACCGGAAGATGCCGTCGCCGTACTCGGTCCAACGGTTGGTTGCCTCGTAGGGCTCTTTGGGGAGCAGCGCAGGGAAATGCACTTCCTGGGCGCCGATGGCTGCCATTTCCTCACGGATAATGGTCTCCACCTTGCCGAGCACCCTCAGGCCGAGCGGCAACCAGCTGTAGATTCCGGGGGCAGCCCTGCGGATGTAGCCCGCACGCACGAGGAGCCGGTGACTGGCTACCTCGGCGTCGGAGGGGTCCTCGCGCAAGGTGCGCAGGAAAAGGGTTGAGAGTCGAAGGACCACGCGTTTAAATCCGTTTCTTCAGCACTGGCTGCCAAGGCAGCTTAATCAGATACCAATCTATCCGTTTCGGGCAGCGCCCGGTGACACGCACCCTCGCCGCAGGCGATTACAGGGATCGCAGTGCGGTTATTGTCGCGTCGACGAGACTTTCGCCGCGGGCCAGATCCTGCGCAACGTCACCCGAACTGCCGATCGTCACGTTGATGGTGGTGGTTCCGATCAAGGCGGTCAGTGACACGGTCTCCTGAATTGTCCCGGGAACCTGCACCACGGTCCTGACCGCGAAGGTTTCATCGGCATTGGTGCTGGCCGTCAGCTCCGTCACCGCCACCGAGACCTCCTCTCCCCTGATCTCCATGTCGAACGCCGAACACTCGGCGAGCTGGGTCCGGTTGGCCTCGATTTGATCCTGGATTGATTCGTCCGATTTCTGGCTGGTCAGGCTGACCGAATCCGGTTGCAGGGAAGAGGCCCCGGCAAAGGTCATCACGCCGAGGGTGGCACTCAGGGCCTGCCCGGCGAGGTTCGGATCGGCGAACACGTCGCATTCCTCCGGGGTCACGGTCAGGTCGCTTGTCCCATCGTCGGCCCCGTTGACGAGCTCCCTAATGGCCGAATCGTCAAGGATAACCCCGGCAAGGGATTCCTGCTCATCGACCGCTTCCAGTGCCATCTCTAGCTCGGTTGCCGTGTACTCGTTGTCCTGGCCGGGCGTCGGGTCGCTGCCCGGGTCGGCGCCGACCGGCGGGTCTGCGTCTTCAGTCGGCTCTGCTGGGGTTGGTGCGGCGGGCAGGGTGGCAGGGGCGGGCAGTTCATCTGTTCCCTCATCCGCGGTGCAGCCGGTGCCGACGATCAGGACGGCGCAGGATAGAACAGTCAGCCAACGCCGGCCTGCGGTGCTCACAGGAGGACCGTTGCGAAGGTCCCCACTTCGCGGAACCCAACCGTCTGATAGGCGGCCAGGGCCCGGGTGTTGAATGAGTTGACGTACAGGCTCACCACCGGGGCGCGTTGCTGTGCAGCGAGGACGACGGCAGCAAGGTAGCTGGCGCTAAGGCCCTGTCCGCGGTACGCCGGGTTCATCCAGACACCCTGAATCTGGACGGTGGTGCTTGAGACAGTACCCAGTTCGGCTTTGAAGATTACCTGGCCGTCGTCGTCGAAATCGGCGAGCGACGCCTGCCGTCTGACCAGTGACGCCACCCGACGCCGATAGTGTTCTCCCCCGCCAGTGAACGGCGAATATCCCACCTCTTCTTCGAACATGGCGGCACACGCCGGGACTATGACGTCCAGTTCGTCATCCCGGGTGAATCTGAGACCCGCGGCAGGTTCCACCTTGGGTGTCCCAGTGATCGCCAGCAACGGCTGGGAGGGGCGCACATCAAATGGCTCGGGGCTGTACTCGCGCAGCGTGGACCAAATGGCCAGGACGGCTTCGGCTGGCCCGAAAATGGAGGAAAACTTCCGCCCCGACTTGCCCAGGTGGGTGCCTAACGCTGCGCCATCGGCCTCGGAAACCCCGATGGGTACCAGGTTGACGCCCGCCCAACACGCTGCAACCAGGTCGCCGTTCCTGAAAACGCCGATCACCTCGCCCCCGGCGTAGGACGGCGAGAGGCCGCGGGAGGCTTCCAGATGCGAGGCGATGAACACGTTGGCGGTGGGATCACGGTCGACCAGGCGCCCGAGTGCTTCGTTGTGTTCCTTGTCGAGCGTCACGAACCCGTCGGGCACAACCGCATCGGGTGCCCCGACCCGCCCGGAAGTGTCGAGCTGCCCGGAGTGTGACCTAACTGACGGTAACCATGGGGCCACCCTGGCCAGCAGTCTCGCCATCGGCTTCCCCCATCTCCTCAGCTATTCTCATTGCTTCTTCAATGAGTGTCTCAACAATCTGGTCTTCGGGAACAGTCTTGATGACTTGTCCCTTAACGAAGATCTGGCCTTTTCCGTTGCCGGAGGCGACGCCGAGATCGGCTTCACGCGCTTCGCCTGGGCCGTTCACGACGCAGCCCATCACTGCCACGCGCAGCGGGATTTCCATTCCCTCAAGGCCCGCCGTCACCTGCTCAGCGAGGGTGTACACGTCCACCTGGGCGCGGCCGCAGGAAGGGCAGGACACAATTTCCAGCTTGCGGGGGCGCAGGTTCAGCGACTGCAGAATCTGGTTTCCGACCTTGATTTCCTCGACCGGAGGGGCCGACAGGGACACGCGGATGGTGTCGCCGATGCCCTTGGACAGGAGCGCTCCGAAGGCCGTGGCTGATTTGATGGTGCCCTGGAAGGCGGGGCCTGCCTCGGTGACGCCGAGGTGGAGGGGCCAGTCGCCGCGTTCGGCAAGCAGCTCGTAGGCGCGGACCATGATCACCGGGTCGTTGTGCTTGACGGAGATCTTGAAGTCGTGGAAGTCGTGTTCCTCAAAAAGGGACGCTTCCCAGACCGCGGATTCCACCAGCGCCTCGGGTGTTGCCTTGCCGTACTTTTCCATCAGACGAGGATCGAGCGAGCCGGCGTTGACGCCAATGCGGATCGAGGTGCCGGCGTCCTTGGCCGCGGCGGCAATCTCTTTGATCTGGTCGTCGAACTTGCGGATATTGCCGGGGTTGACCCGAACCGCCGCGCAGCCGGCGTCGATCGCTGCGAAGACGTACTTCGGCTGGAAGTGAATGTCGGCGATGACGGGGATCTGCGACTTCCTGGCGATAATCGGCAGTGCTGCGGCGTCGTCGGCCGATGGGCACGCAACACGCACGATGTCGCACCCGGTGGCAGTCAGTTCAGCGATCTGCTGCAGCGTCGCGTTGATGTCAGTGGTCGGGGTGGTGGTCATGGACTGGATGCTGATAGGCGAATCCGATCCCACCCCCACTGAACCCACTTTAATCTGCCGGGTTTTCCGGCGGGGGGCAAGGACGGGCGGTGGTGCGGCTGGCATTCCTAAACTGACCGAGGTCAAAGGATCCTCCATGTGTAGTTCATCGGTACAACAAATTTTGTGGGCTCAGGCATACTGCGAGAACTGGCCGATGCCGGGCTTCCACTCGGTGGCCTTGACTGCGGCGATAGCGCCCTCGAGCGCGAACGGATCCTGGCGGAGGAGGTCGTTGAGCGACTGCTCGTCGTCGGCGGTGAAGATCAGAAGGGCTCCTGCTCCGTCGGTGAAGGCGCCGGCGGAGAGCACCCGCCCGTCGCTCACCAGGCTATTGAGCCAGTCGCGGTGAGCCGGTCGGTGCTCGTCGCGTAGGTCGGAGCTATCAGGGCCGTATACATATTCCACTGCGAAAACACTCATAGAACCACCTTATACGTGATTACAACAGGTACGCCGCCGCGAAGGCAGCAACCCCGGCGGCCCATAACAGCGAGGTCAGGGTCCCGATGATGAAACGCTCGGCAACTGCAGGGGTTTCTTTCAACTCTGCGTACCTGCCGAGACCTTTGATGGCCACCACATACGCGATCGCCACCGGTTCGTTGGCGAGGATGGCCCCCGCAACACCAAGACGTTCGAGAATGCCGATGACGAGCCCGCCACGAAGAACACCCGGTCGAGGTGCCGGCAGGCCCCCCGGTGTCGCCGGTGCCGGTCTTGCTGGTGCCGGTGTTGCCGGCGCCGGTGTCACTGGGTCGTTTTCCGGCGGGTCGGGAATCACAATTCCCGGGGTCTTTTCAACCACGACAGGCGCTGCAGGCCCCTGCTGATCTACCGTTTCCTGGCGCTCAGCCGTTTCCTCGCCACCCGGCGCCTTCTCGTGTTCGTCGACTGAGCGAGCGAGCTTCAGCACGCCTACGGTTACCGGCCAGCCAACGCCGGCTGCCACCAGCAGGGTCAGTATCACCCACAGCACTTCCATGTCGGCCCTCGTCTTCCTGTCGTTACACCGGGACTCTACAGTCCGCGTCCGACATTCCACTTCCGGAGCCAAATTCCGAAGCTACTCCCGGAGCTACTTCCGGAGCTACTTCCGGAGCCTCTTCGGGGCTATGCCTGACGTTCCACGTCCGGAGCTATTTCCGGAGCGCAGCATCAGCCCGGCGCAGGAGCACGGCGGCTGCGGGTCGGGCTGCCCATTCCTCCACCCATGCCGAGCGGGCCACGGCTTTACTGACGGCCTGGGACGTGATGCCGAGGTGCCGCGCTGCGACGGTTTGGGTCCCCCACTTGCCTGGTTCCAGGAGGTCCAGGATGCGCCACTCGGCTGCGGTCCGTTTCATGACGTGTAGCCCAATCAGCATCAGGACGCCTTCGGCTTCGGCCGTCCCGGAACCACCCTCCACCGCAACAGTGGCACGATCCCCTGCCTTCTTGGCCCGTTCGACCGCCGCGCGCGCAGCGACAAACGCGTCGCCCCTCCCCTCCCGCGCGGTGGCTGGTAGCGGCAGTTCGACGTCGCCTACCCCGATCCCCACATACCAGTTGCCGGCCCGCAGGCAGAGCAGCGTGGCGTCGACCACTGCCTCTGGAGCGTCGAGAACACCCTGTGCTTCATCGCCCACGGAGCGTTCGAAGGGTACGACGGATGGGACCTGGCGTAACAGGTCGAGCAGGCCGGGGACGCCGTCGTCGGCCTGTGAGCTCCCCTTCTGATCGATTGTCATCACAAACATGGTTCAACCTTATGCGGGTGTAAATCAAATAACAACCTATTTAGAGCTCAAATTGATTTACAACCACTTTGGCCCGCGTGCCCGTCAGCCGAAGAGATTCACCGGTTTCACAATGTCCGCGTAGATCAGCAGCGCGCCCATTCCCATTAGAAGAACTGCAACGACATAGGTGAGCGGCAGGAGCTTGGCCATGTCGAAGGGACCGGGATCCGGACGTTTGAACAACCGTGCGACGGTCCTGCGGACGCCTTCCCAGAGTGCCCCGGCGATGTGTCCGCCGTCGAGGGGCAGCAAAGGGATGAGGTTGAAGACAAACAACGCAATGTTGACACCGCCCACCAGCCCCACGAGGGTTGCCAGGCGGGATTCGACAGGAATCTCGTCCATCGCCGAAACCTCACCGGCAATCCGGCCGACGCCCACCACGCTGATGGGGCCTTCCGGGTCGCGGGGTGCATCGGAGAACGCTGCCTGCCCCACCTCGACAACACGCTGCGGGAGATTAATCACCACACCGGTTACTGCGACGATGTTATCCCCCACCGCGGGAAGCACGTCGCTTGGCGGACCCGGAGCCAGTTCCTGCTGTGAGCCGACGCCGATGAACCCGACGGCTTCGAGGACTTGGGTGCCATCGGCGTTGAGTTTAGGCCGTCCGTCAATGTCGGGGACGGGCCGTTCGGTCAGCAGCGGGGTGATGGTGGTGCTGACGGTTTCGCCGTCGCGGAGGTAGCTGATGGCGGTCTCGTCGCCCGCCGTGTCGCGGATCCAGGCGGACAGTTGGGTCCAGTCCGTCACATCCTGACCGTCGTAGCTCACCACCCGGTCACCGGGTTGCAGGCCCGCGTCGAACGCGGGGGCGGCGGGGTCCTCGTCGGTGCAGGCAGTTTGACCGGTGGAGGCCTGCTGGCTGGCTGGCACCACGCACTCGTAGACCTCGGACACCGTGGTGGTGGCCTGTGGCGAACCGAACCCCATGATGAGGATGGCAAACATGATCACGCCGATGATCAGGTTCATCACCGGCCCGCCGAGCATGATGATGATGCGTTTGTAGATCGGCAGCTTGTAGAAAACCCTGTCCTCATCGCCAGGACGGAGCTGTTCCGCGGCCGCCTGTCGTGCGTCAGTAGTGAGCTGCTGAAACATTCCCGTACTGGAGGGGCGGACGGCAGTGCCGGTGCCGTCGCCGTCGTCGACCCTGGCGGGAGGGAACATGCCGACCATCGAGACGTACCCGCCCAGGGGAATGGCCTTGAGCCCATACTCGGTGTCTCCGCGGCGGCGGGAGAAGAGCGTTGGACCGAACCCGATCATGTACTGGGTGACCCGGACCTTGAAGAGCTTGGCGGGGACAAGGTGCCCCACTTCGTGGAGCGCGATGGACGCCGCAATACCTATTGCGACGAAAAGCACTCCCAGAACGAAGAGCAGAATGGACAACGTGGTTCCTTTGGCTTAGCTGTACTGATCCTGCACACCACAACGAATTCGGGCGAGTGTGCGTGCCCGTTTCTCGGCGTCGAGCACGCTGCCGAGAGTGAGCGGCCCGCCGTCGTCATGCTCGGCGGTGACGGCCTCTACCGTATCCACAATCTCAGTGAAACCTATTGCTCCGCTGTGAAAAGCCTCGACAGCTTCCTCGTTGGCTGCGTTGTAGACCGCCATTGCCGTTCCGCCCCGCTGTGCAGCCGCTTTGGCGAGCCTAACGGCGGGGAACGCTTCTTCGTCGAGGGGCTCGAAAGTCCAGGTCGCGGCCGTGGTCCAGTCGCAGGGGGTTGCCGCTCCCGGGACGCGGTGTGGCCAGCCGATGCCGAGGGCGATGGGCAGGCGCATATCCGGGGGCGAGGCCTGGGCGATCGTTGACCCGTCGCTGAACTGCACCATTGAGTGAATGATCGATTGGGGATGAACGACGACGTCGATCCGCTCCAGCGGGATGCCGAAGAGCAGATGCGCCTCGATAACCTCAAGCGCCTTGTTGACCATGGTGGCGGAGTTGGTGGTGACCATTTTGCCCATGTCCCAGGTGGGATGCGCCAGGGCCTGCTGCGGGGTGACATTTTCGAGGTCTTTTCTCGCCTTGCCGCGGAAAGGGCCGCCGGAAGCGGTGAGGATCAGCCGGTCCACTTCGCCTGCTGCGCCGGAGCGGAGGCACTGGGCGATGGCCGAGTGTTCGGAATCCACTGGGACGATCTGGCCGTCGGCTGCGGCATCCTGGACCAGCTGACCGCCGACAATGAGGGATTCCTTGTTGGCAAGGGCGAGTAGGTGTCCGGCCTTTAGCGCCGCCAACGTAGGGGCAAGCCCGATGGATCCGGTGATGCCGTTGAGGACGACGTCGGCGTCGGGCCAGGCGGCGAGGTGGGTGGTGGCATCGGGGCCAGTGAACAGGACCGGAGAATAGTTCTTGGCGGACGACGTTTTGGCGGCTGCTGTGCGGATGGCGTCGCTGAGTTCAGCTTCGGTGCTGGTGGCTGAGGCGACTGCCTGGGCGTTGGTAGCGACGGCCTGCTCGGCCAGAAGCGGCAGATTTCCACCACCGGCTGCGAGGCTGTGACGATGAATCGTTCGGGCGCCTGGCGGATGACGTCGATGGCCTGCGTTCCGATCGAGCCGGTGGATCCGAGGATGACAATCCGGCGGCGTCCTGTGTCAGGGGCAGTGAATTCCATGGTTTAAGTATCGCGCACGCGGATGTGCCGTGCCGGCGGAGTCCCTCAGCCGCAGAAACGGCCCGCAGGCTCAGGACCGCCGGTTGGAAGGGCAGTTTCTGAGCCTACGGGCCGTTTCTTTGGCTACGGGCGTTTACTTGGCCGGTTGGCCTAGCGGTTGATGGACGCCAGCGCGTCCGCGATGGTTTCTTCGCCGGAGATCACCTCGAGTACTTGCCGGTCCCCCAGCTTCGTCTCAAGCAGAGCCGCGATGACGGTTGCCACATCCTTGCGCGGCACCGATCCCTGCCCGGTCTTTGACGAGAGGCGCACCCGACCAGTTGCTGCGTCGTCGGTGAGTCCGCCGGGCCGGACGATGGTCCAGCTAAAGGACGAGCGTGCCGCCAGATCCTCTTCTGCGGCTAGTTTCGCCTGAAGGTAGGCGTAGAAGATGTCGTCAAGGCCGTCGGGGCGTTGACCGTCTCGAACGGAGTCGGCTCCCATCGATGAGACCTGAACGAATCGTTTGACCCCTGCGACTTCAGCTGCATCGGCCAGCAGCACCGATGCTCCGCGGTCGACTGAGTCCTTGCGCTCGGCGCTACTTCCTGGACCAGCTCCGGCTGCGAAGACAACTGCGTCTGCTCCCGATAGCACTTTGGCGAGCTCGTCTGCTGTGCTCGACTCGAGGTCGACCACTGCTGGCGTGCCGCCGTCGTTCTCAATGTCCTTGTTGTGGTCCGGATTGCGCACCAATCCGACAACCTCGTGACCCTGTTGAACAAGTTGGCGGGTGAGTTCGCGGGCAATTTTTCCGTGGGCTCCTGCTATCACTGTTCTCATACTGGGGTAACGGCCAATGGGGCCCGACTAATTCCCGGGAGCCAGAATGTCGCCGGACCTCGCCAGGGTCTGCTCGGCGTGACGGAGAATCGGACCATCAATCATCCGACCCCGAAATTGGAAGACACCGCCGCTGCTGGCTGCCTCGGCCAGGATGGACCGGGCATAGTCGACTTCCTCGGAAGACGGCAGATAAGCCTCGCTGATGATTGGCGCCTGGCTTGGATGGATACACGCCTTCGAGCCGAACCCTGAAGCGACAGCATCCCGCGACTCAGCAGCCAACCCGTCAAGATCGCCGATGTTGATATAGACCGCATCCATTGCCGCCTTGCCTGCAGCTGCAGCCGACAGCAGCACATGGGACCGGGCATGCAACGCAACCTGACGATACGACCCGTCCTCGTTACGGCTCGAGGATCCGCCCAACGATGCCACCAGGTCCTCGGCACCCCACATCAACGCCACCACATTGGGTTCGGCTGCAATCGCCTGCGCGTTGAGCACACCGGTAGCCGTCTCACACAGAGCGATCACCGAAAAAGCACTCAACCCCCACAGATCGGCCGCAGATTCGGTTTTCGCCAACATCACCGTGCGGTACGCCGTGTGCTTTAGCATCTCGATGTCCAGAGCGAAGTCGGTTGTCGACGCCGGGTTGACCCGGACGATGGTACGTTTCGGGTCCAGCCGGCTTGCGGCCACCGCTTCTCGCGCCGCCGGCTTATCCCCGGGAGCCACTGCATCCTCAAGATCGAGGATCACCGCACTTGCCCGGTCGGCCGCTTTGCCAAATCGCTCCGGACGGTCCGCCGGACAGAACAAAAGGGCTGGTCCCATGGTGAAACTGGTCATGAATCCGAGTGTCCTTCCTTGGTCCACATCAGCACACTCCGGGTCAGCGTCGCGACGACGGTACCCTCCTGATTGCGGCCGGTATGTTCCATCGTGACGATACCCTGACCGGGTCTGGACGACGACAGCCGCTTCTCGATCACCACAGTCTCCGTGTACAGGGTGTCGCCATGAAACAACGGGTGGGGGAAACGCACATTGGTCATACCCAGCTGCGCGACGATGGTCCCCTGAGTCAGCTGCGGAACCGACTGCCCGACAACAGTTGCCAGGGTCAGCATTGAATTCATCAGACGCTGGCCAAAAGGCTGGGATTCACTCCACGCTGCATCGAGGTGGAGGGCCTGGGTGTTCATTGTCATGGTCGTGAACAGCACGTTGTCAGTCTCGGTCAGGGTCCGCCCCGGCTTGTGCGAATAGATCACTTCGGTGTCGAGCTCCTCGAAGTACAGCCCGCGCTGTTCAATGACGGTCCGCTGTGGGTCCGCCGGCTGCTCAGCCATTCAGGTCGACCTCCAGTGGAGCGCCAGTGGCGGCGATGACCTCTTCGACGCTCACTCCGGGCGCCGTTTCACGCAGCACCAGGGTGCCACCGTTGCGGTTGGGGTCGACGTCGATCACCGCGAGATCGGTGATGATCCGGTTGACGCACCCCTTTCCGGTCAACGGAAGTGAGCAGGAGCTGACAATCTTGGGCTTGCCGCTGCGGTCGACGTGTTCCATCATCACGATGACCCGCTTCGCGCCAAAGACCAGGTCCATGGCTCCGCCCATGCCCTTGACCATCTTTCCGGGAATCATCCAGTTCGCGAGGTCACCATTCGCCGCAACCTCCATGGCGCCGAGCACAGCCACGTCGACGTGCCCACCCCTGATCATGCCGAAGGACGCAGCCGAATCGAAGAAGGCAGCCCCGGCGTTCACGGTCACGGTTTCCTTGCCGGCGTTGATCAGATCCGGGTCAAGTTGCGCTTCGGTGGGATAGGGCCCGACGCCGAGAATACCGTTCTCGGAGTGGAGCACCACCTCGACGCCCGCGGGGATGTAGTTGGGAATCAGGGTAGCATGCCGATACCCAGATTGACGTACTGCCCGTTCTCCAGTTCCTGGGCAACGCGCGCTGCTAGTTCGTTACGTGTCAGTGCCATGTCTCAGACCGCCTTCGCCGGGTTGGAACTATCGGATGCTTCGGAGAACAGCGCCTGCTCGGAAGACTGTGCCGGGCCGGAAGGCTCTGACTGCTCGGCCGCAAGCGACACCGTGCGCTTTTCGACTCGCTTCTCCGGATCAGCAGCAAGCACCACCCGCTGGACAAAGATTCCAGGGATGTGTACCTGCGCCGGATCAAGTTCGCCGGGTTCAACCAACTCCTCGACCTCCGCGATGGTGGTCTTCCCGGCCTGGGCGCAGAGCGGATTGAAGTTCATTGCTGTGGCATGGAAGACAAGGTTGCCGTGCCGGTCACCCTTCCAGGCATGAACCAGAGCGAAATCGGGGTTGACCGACTCCTCAAGCACATAGTCCTGCCCGCCGAAGGTGCGCACCTCTTTTGGCGCTGAGGCGACGGTGACGTGACCGGCGTCGTCGTACTTCTGCGGCAAGCCACCTTCGCTCACCTGCGTGCCAACGCCAGCAGGAGTGTAGAAGGCGGGAATCCCGGCGCCGCCGGCGCGCAGCCGCTCGGCCAGCGTGCCCTGCGGAGTCAACTCGACCTCGAGTTCACCCGAAAGGTACTGGCGGGCGAACTCCTTGTTCTCCCCCACATAGGAGCTGATGGTGCGACGGATCCGTCCGTCAAACAGCAGGACGCCGAGGCCCCAGTCGTCCACCCCGCAGTTGTTGCTGATCGTTTCGAGATCGGTGGTGCCTTGCTGGTGCAGCGCGTCGATCAGGGCCACCGGAATCCCGCAGAGCCCAAACCCGCCCACGGCCAGTGATGCACCATCGGGGATATCGGCCACTGCCTCGGCGGCGGTCGCAACAACTTTGTCGATCACTGTAACTCCTTAGGTACTGGCGTGGGGCGTGCTGCTATAGACCGAGTTCCCGAGCGATCAGCATCAGCTGAACCTCGGTCGTGCCTTCACCCACCTCGAGAATCTTCGAGTCGCGGTAGTGACGTGACACGGTGAACTCGTTGATAAACCCGTATCCACCGAAAATCTGGGTAGCATCGCGGGCGTTGTCCATTGCAGCCTCACCAGCCACCAGCTTAGCGATGGAAGCCTCGGTCTTGAACGGCTTGCCGGCGAGCATGCGCGAGGCGGCGTCGTAATAGGCCAACCGCGCGGTGTGCGCACGCGCCTGCATCCGCGCAATCTTGAACTGGATCGACTGGAAAGATCCGATATTGGTGCCGAAGGCCTGACGCTCCTTGGCGTACTTGATTGACTCTTCGACACAGCCCTGGGCGGCACCGGTGGCGAGCGCCGCAATCGCGATACGTCCCTCATCGAGGATCTGCAGGAAATTCGCATAGCCGCGGCCGCGGGTACCCAGCAGATTCGCTTCGGGAACGTGGACATCGGTGAGGGTGAGCGGGTGGGTGTCCGAGGCGTTCCAGCCCACCTTGTTGTAGGCCTTCTCGGCCTTGAAGCCTGGCGTATTGGTCGGCACCAGGATGGTCGAGATTTCCTTCTTGACGGAGCCATCATCGCGCGTGGTGGTGTCGGTGACCGCGGTGACGGTGACCAGCTGGGTGATATCGGTACCGGAGTTGGTGATGAACTCCTTGGTGCCGTTGATGACCCACTCGCCGTTCTCGAGCTTCGCCGTCGTCTTGGTCCCTGACGCATCCGAACCGGCCTCCGACTCGGTCAGGCCAAAGCCGCCGAGCGCCTTTCCGCTGGCCAGCAGCGGCAGCCATTGACGCTTCTGCTCCTCGCTGCCAAACCGGTAGACCGGCATCGCACCGAGTGACACGCCGGCCTCGAGGGTGATGGCCACTGACTGGTCGACCCGGGCGAGCTGCTCCAAGGCGAGGCAGAGGGCGAAGTAGTCCCCACCCATGCCGCCGTATTCCTCGGGGAAGGGCAACCCGAACAGGCCCATCTCGGCCATCTGGTCGACGACGGCGTACGGGAAGCTGTGCTCCTCGTCATGCTTGGCCGATACTGGCGCAACAACCTCGTCGGCGAAATCGCGGACGGTGTCTACCAGATCCTGGTATTCCTCGCTGAGTTCAAAGTTCATGACTTGCGTTCTTCTTTCATTCGGGTGTTCCTGCAGCGTCGGGCTGAATTTCTGTCGCGTGGATGCGTGCAACGATCTGGTTGGCTTTGACCAGGTCGCCGGGTTGGAGGTGGATCGATACGGTTCCGGCGACCGAGGCGGTCAGCTGGTGTTCCATCTTCATGGCCTCGACGCTGAGCAACGTCTGGCCGGTCTCGACCGTCTCACCGTCGGCAACCGACACCGAGGTGACCGTTCCCGGCATGGTTGAGCGAATTTCGGGGTCGGCCGTCCCCTCAGCGCGAGCAAGCTGCGAAAGCTGGGTTTCGAGCCGCTCGGTCCGGTTCAGGATCCGTACCGACGTCGACCATCCGGCGTCGGAATACCAGAGGGTGCTGCCGTGGTGGTCGGTTGACGCTGAACGTTCGATTACCGTCCGACGCTGGATGCCATCCACCGTTGCAGTGCCCCGTGCCCGGTCATAGCTGACGGACCGTACTGGATCGTCGCCACCGTCGCCGAGACGGACGTCATACCCCGCACTGGTGGGCTGCACGAGCACCTCCCGCACATCGCCGGGCGCGACGGCGAGATGCAGCGTTCGAGGTCGCGGCGTCCCCATCCGCCACCCGTCCCGGCGGGCCCAGGGCGAGCCGACTGGGTGGAAACTCGCCGGTTCGGACGTCGAGCTGCCAGCTTCGACTGCTGCGAGGACTGCGATTTCCTCGTCGGAAATGTGGCGGAACGCCAGCCCGGGCAGCTTGCGTTCGATCATGGTGGTGTCGAGCCGGCCAGCGCGGACGTCGTCGTCGTTGATCAGAAGCCTGAGGTACTCAATGTTGGTCTTGACCCCCACCACCACGGTGTCGGCGAGCGCCCGGTCGAGACGGTTCAGGGCTTCAGTGCGGTTGCGCCCCCAGGCGATGATCTTGGACAGCATCGGGTCGTAGCTGGCCGAAATTTCCAGTCCGCCGAGCAGCGAACTGTCAACGCGGATCCCTTCGCCGTCCGGTTCGGCGAGCTGGCTCACGACGCCGGTCGACGGCAGGAACTCGGCTTCGGGATCTTCGGCGTAGACCCGCGCTTCGACCGCGTGGCCGGTGAGTACGACGTCGTCCTGGGACAGGGTGAGTTTCTCACCGGCAGCGATCCGCACCTGCCACTGCACCAGGTCGGCGCCGGTAACCATCTCGGTGACAGGGTGTTCCACCTGGAGACGCGTATTCATCTCCATAAAGAAGAACTCATCGGGCGCATCGGCCGATACGAGGAACTCGACGGTTCCCGCTCCGCTGTAATCAACGCTGCGGGCCGCGTTGCATGCAGCTTCGCCGATCCGGGCCCGGGTCGCCTGGTCAAGCAGCGGCGATGGAGCCTCTTCGATGACCTTCTGGTGCCGGCGCTGCAGCGAACACTCCCGCTCGCCCAGATGAATCACGTTCCCGTGGTTGTCGGCGAGGATCTGGACTTCGATGTGTCGCGGCGTGAGGATCAGGCGTTCCAGGAACAGGGTGTCGTCGCCGAAAGCTGAGGCGGCAACGCGGCGCGCGGTCGGCAGGGTCCCGGCGAGGTCCTCCTCCCGTTCAACGGCATGCATTCCCTTCCCGCCGCCGCCGGCCGAGGGTTTGATCAACAGCGGGTATCCGACGTCGGCTGCAGCGTTCAGCAGTTGCTGATCGGTCAGGCCGGGCCGGGCGATGCCGGGCACCACCGGCACGCCATAATCCATCACATGATTCTTGGACCTGATCTTGTCGCCCATGACATTCAGCGCATGCACCGAAGGACCAATGAAGGCGATGTCTGCGTCGCTCAGGGCCTGGGCGAAGGCCTGGTTTTCGCTGAGGAACCCATAGCCCGGGTGCACCGCCTGCGCGCCGGTGCGGCGGCAGGCGTCGAGGATCGCGTCGATGGACAGGTAGCTCAGCGCTGGCGACGCGGGCCCGATCCGCACCGCCACATCAGCTTCACGCACGTGGAGGGCACCGGCGTCGGCGTCGCTATAGACCGCGACCGAGCGAATGCCCAGCGCCCGGAGGGAGCGGATCACCCGGCACGCAATTTCCCCGCGGTTGGCGACCAGCACGGTATCGAACAGGGCAGCGTCAGTGGTTGGTTCGATGGGTAACATCTCGCTCACATCCGGAAAAGGCCGAAGGAGGTGTCCCGGACCGGCGCATTGGCACAAATGTCCAAGGCGAGGCCGAGCACCGTGCGGGTATCCGCGGGGTCAATAATGCCGTCATCCCAGAGTCGGGCCGTCGAGTAGTAGGGGCTTCCCTGCTCCTCGTACTGGTCGCGGATCGGGGCTTTGAACGCCTCTTCGTCCTCGGCGCTCCACTCGTCGCCGCGGCCCTCAAGCTGATCCCGCTTCACTGTGCCCAGCACCGCAGAGGCCTGGTTCCCGCCCATCACCGAAATCCGGCTGGAAGGCCACATCCACAGGAATCGCGGCGAATAGGCCCTCCCGCACATCGAGTAGTTCCGGCACCGAAGGACCCGCCGACGACGACCGTCAGTTTGGGGACCCGGCAGGTGGCGACCGCCGTCACCATCTTGGCGCCATTCTTGGCAATGCCCCCGGCCTCGTAATCGCGGCCAACCATGAACCCTGACAGGTTCTGCAGAAAGATCAGCGGGATTCCACGCTGGTCGCAGAGCTCGATAAAGTGGGCGCCCTTGAGTGCCGACTCGCTGAACAGGACGCCGTTGTTGGCGACGATGCCCACCTGATGGCCGTGCAAGGTCGCGAAACCGGTGACCAGGGTAGCGCCGTATTCTTTCTTGAATTCGTGGAACCGGCTGCCGTCGACGAGCCGGGCAATAACCTCGCGGGCATCATAGGAGGCGTTGACGTCGGTGGGAACCGCTCCGTAGACCTCGTCGGGGTCGACAGCTGGTTCGGTGGAGGCCGTAATCTCCCAGGCCTGCGGGTTCCGCGGCAGGGTCGAGATGATGTCACGCACGATCTCCAGCGCGTGGGTATCGTTCTCCGCCAGGTGATCGGTGACCCCCGAAATTTTCGAATGAACGTCTCCCCCACCCAGCTCCTCGGCGGTGACGATCTCGCCGATTGCCGCTTTCACCAGGGGCGGGCCGCCGAGGAAGATGGTGCCCTGGTTACGGACGATGACCGTCTCATCGCTCATGGCCGGAACATACGCTCCACCGGCGGTACAGGACCCCATGACCGCAGCAATCTGGGGGATCTTCCGGGAGGACATGGTGGCCTGGTTGAAGAAAATCCGACCGAAGTGCTCCTTGTCGGGAAACACCTCGTCCTGTTTGGGCAGGAACGCTCCGCCGGAGTCCACCAGGTAGACACAGGGCAGGTTGTTTTCCAGCGCAATTTCCTGGGCTCGCAAATGCTTTTTCACCGTCAGGGGGTAGTAGGTACCGCCCTTGACGGTTGCGTCGTTGGAAATCACCAGCACGTGGCGCCCGTGGATCAGGCCGACGCCGGCGATTACCCCGGCCCCGGGGCACTCGTCGTCGTACAGTCCATTGGCAGCCAGCGGTGCGATTTCCAGGAAGGGGCTGCCGTCGTCGAGCAGTTGGTCAATGCGCTCCCGCGGCAGGAGCTTGCCGCGGGCGACATGACGTTCCCGAGACCGCTGCGGTCCGCCGAGGGAAGCCTCTGCGAGGCGTTCGCGCAATTCGGTGACCAGTTGGCGCTGTGCAGTATCGTTCTCGCGAAAGCCGGGGCTGGTGGGATCTACCTGGGATGTCAGCGTCTGCATGGGGTCTTTCCCTGACTGGTTGCTCGTCGGCGAGCGGACCGTCTGTTTGGAAGCATTTTCAGTTAGTATGTACTAACTGAGATTAGGTTAGTAGCTAATAACCGACTTGTCCACCAAAATGGGATGACCGGTCCACCAGGCCGTACGAGATGGGGGCATCAATGGAAGCTTCTGCTCCGAGCCGGATCACCGGCCGCAGCATGGCGAAGGCTTCCCGCCGCGCCGCGCTGCTGGATGCCGCGGCCCAGTTGTTTGCCGATCGCGGCTACAACGGCGTTTCCATCGAAGACCTCGGCGCCGCCGCCGGCGTCAGCGGTCCGGCGGTGTACCGTCACTTCAGCAATAAACCGGCAGTGCTTGGTGCCCTCCTGGCCGGGGTCAGCGAAGACCTGCTCCATGGCAGCAACGCGGTGGTCGCCAATGCTCCGGACCCGGCGTCGGCGCTTCGCGGGCTGATCGAGTTCCAGGTGGACTTCGCGCTGCGAAATGCCAATGTGATCAGGGTGCAGGACCGGGACCTCAACAGCCTGACCCCCGAAGATGAGCACACCGTGCGGTTCCTGCAGCGTCAATATGTGGAAGTGTGGGTGGATGTCATGGCCAAACTCCTGCCCGACGACGACCCCGCCCAACTTCGACGGAAGGCTCACGCGGCCTTCGGACTGATCAATTCGACTCCGCACACAACTCCCCGCCGGAAAAGCAGCAGCGACATTGCCGACCTGCGGCTCCTGCTGGAGAAAATGGCATGGTCGGCGCTTAATGCATAGCTCATTGCCTAGTAACCTGTTCCTACCCGCCATCTAACCGAAAGTTCGATGTGACTTCACTACGCGCCGTTGAACCCTCCGACCTGGACGAGTTTTTCACCCATCAACTCGATCCCAGTGCCAACCACATGGCCGCATTCACGGCCAAGAACCCAGCGGACCGCGGGGTGTTCAACCATCACTGGCAGAACATCCTGAACGATCCCCAGATCACCGTGCGCACCATCCTTCACGACGGCGCAGTGGTGGGCAGCATCCTCGCCTACCGCAATGACGAGACCCCCGAGATCAGCTACTGGATTGACAAGGCCAGCTGGGGCCAGGGCATCACCACGGACGCCGTCGGGCTATTCCTTGAGGAGTTCACCGATCGGCCGATCCGTGCCCGCGCCGTCGTCGACAACGTCAACTCCATCCGGATCCTCGAGCGCTACGGTTTCGAGCACATTGGTGAGGTACAGGGATTCGCCAACGCCCGCGGCGCGGTCGTCAAGGAACTGGTCCTCGAGCTCCGCTAGCTCCACGTCCAGGCTTCCGTGGCGCGTGATTGCGACGCCGGTGCCCGACTACCGAGGTCGGTGCAGGCCAGCGTCGGTGCAGGCCGACGTCGAAGCAGGCCAACGCCGAAGCCCGTCGGGGCGCCGCCCGCCGGGGCGCGGCCCACGCTAGATCATGGTGAGGACCATGCCGGGATCGGACAGGACGGTTCCGATATCGGCAAGGAACCGCGATCCCTGCTCGCCGTCCACCAGCCGATGGTCGAAGGACAGGCTCAGCGTCATTACTGAGCGCAAGGCGATCTCGCCCTGGTACTCCCACGGGGTGCGACGGACTGCTCCCATCGCCAGGATGGCTGCCTCCCCCGGATTGAGGATCGGCGTCCCCGCATCGATCCCAAACACCCCCACGTTGGTGATGGAGATGGTGCCGCCGGAGAGGTCTGCCGGGGTTGTTTTGCCGGCTCGCGCTGTCTCCGCCAGACCGGTCAACGCCTGGGCGAGCTCTTTCAGGCCGAGCCGATCGGCGTCTTTGATGTTCGGCACCATGAGACCCCGCGGTGTTGCCGCTGCAATGCCAAGATTCACAAAATGGTGCTGCACAATCTCGGAACTGGCGTCGTCCCACCGGGAGTTGACCGTCGGGTTTCGGGCCACCGCGATACAGAGCGCCTTGGCCACCACTGTGAGCGGCGTAATCTTCACATCGGCAAACGCCCGACTGGCTTTCAAGCGCGCGACAAGTTCCACGGTCGGAGTTACATCGATGGTCAGAAACTCAGTGACGTGCGGCGCGGTGAACGCGCTGGCCACCATCGCCGCCGCGGTGTGCTTGCGGACTCCCTTGATCGGCGTCCGGGTTTCACGCTGGTCGGCGGACCGTGCGGGGGCCGCTGAAACCGGCACGGCAGCGGCTGTCGCCGGAGCACCGGAGGCCGAGGACGCTTCCGTATGGCTTCCGGCGGCTGCAAGCACATCGTCGCGGATGATCAGTCCGCCGGGGCCGGTCCCGGCCACTGATTCCAGCTCGACCCCGAGGTCTCGCGCGAGTTTCCGCACCGGCGGAGTGGACCGGGGCCGTTCGGACGCCGATAGATTCACTGCCGGAGCCGGTGCTGTCTCACTAACCGCGGGCGACTGCGCCCGGTCCGGCGCCGGTGCCTGATCCTGAGCCGGTGCCTGATCCTGAGCCGGTGCCGCAGGACTGACAGCGGATCCGCCGCGGGCACGCCGGGCTGGCCGGCCCCCCTTCTCTACTGCTGCACCGTAACCGACCAGGTTGGGTTCGCGTTTGGCGGGCGCGACGTCGTCGGCCGGGCTCGTGACAGCGACGGCCCCCTCGGAATCCGCCGCAGCAGGTCCCCCGACGCCGACGCCGCCCTCCGCACCCGCAGCGGCTGGAACGTCGAAGGAAATGATCGGGGCGCCGACCTCCACCACCGTGCCGGGCTGCTCGTGCAGCCGCGCAACAACTCCCGCGTAGGGGGACGGCAGCTCGACCACTGCCTTGGCGGTCTCCACATCGGCAATGATCTGGTTGAGTTCGACGACGTCGCCCTCGGCTACGTGCCAACTGACAATTTCCGACTCGGTCAGACCTTCGCCTAGGTCCGGGAGCCTGAATTCCTTAATCACGGTTGCCACTACCTTTCGATCCCGCTCAGCGAATTGGTTCGTCCCATGACGCGGTCAACGCCGTCAAGAATCCGGTCCAGATCGGGCAGGTGATGGAATTCAAGTTTGGAATACGGGTAGGGGATGTCGAAGCCGGTAACCCGGACCGGTGCATGCTCGAGATAGTTGAAGCAGCGTTCAGTGATGCTGGCAGCGATTTCCGCACCCAGCCCACCCGACTGTGCTGCCTCGTGGGTGATGACCAGCCGCCCGGTTTTACGCACCGAGGCTTCGATGGTGGCGAAGTCGATGGGAGCCAGCGACCGCAAGTCAATGACCTCGACGGAAATACCTTCATCCGACGCCGCGATTGCAGCGTCACGGGCGGTGGGAACCAGCGGACCGTAGGTCACCAGAGTGACCTCGTCACCCTCGGCGACCACATGGGCGTCTTCCATCGATGATGCTGCGAGCTCAATCGACTCATCCACCTCGCCCTTGACGTGGTAGCGCCGTTTCGGCTCAAAGTACAGTACTGGGTCGTCGCAGGCGATGGCCTGCTGGATCATCGTGTAGGCGTCCTGCGGGTTGGAAACGCTGACCACTCGCAACCCCGAGGTGTGGGTGAAATAGGCTTCGGGCGACTCCGAGTGGTGCTCGGGCGAACCAATGCCGCCGCCGAACGGCACCCTGATGGTAATCGGCATTTTGACTGCACCCTGGGTCCGGTAATGCAGTTTGGCCACCTGGCAGACGATCTGGTCAAAAGCGGGGTAGATGAATCCGTCGAACTGGATCTCCACCACCGGCCGGTACCCGCGGTAAGCCATGCCGACGGCGGTCCCCATAATGGCCGACTCCGCCAATGGAGTGTCCAGAACACGGTGCTCCCCGAAATCCTTCTGCAGGCCCTCGGTAATCCGGAAAACACCGCCGAGCTTGCCGATATCCTCACCCATGAGGATCACCTTCGGGTCGTTTTCCATGGCCCGACGCATGCCGGCGTTGATGGCGCGGCCAAATGTCATGGTGGACATCAGAGGCTTCCTTCCGTGGCTGTTCCACTGCTCTTCTGCGACTCGGATCCAACAGGCTCGGAGTCGAAGGAGGCGAGGTAGCGGCCGTAGTTCTCCTGCTGCCGGTCCAGCCAGGAGTTGGGGGTGCTGTAAACGTGCTTGAAGACGTCCATGGGCGCGGGCTCCGGCATTTCAATGCACCCGGCGCGGAGCCTGGCTGCGACGTCGTTGGCCTTCGTGTTCACCGCGGCAAGGAAATCTGGTGTCAGCAGACCGAGCGAATCGAGGAGCACTGACAGTCGGGCGATCGGATCCTTAGCCGCCCAGTCCTCGAGTTCGTTCGCGTCGCGGTACTTGGTGGGGTCGTCAGCTGTGGTGTGGGGCCCCATCCGGTAGGTGACCGCTTCGATGAAGCTCGGCCCACCGCCGGTCCGTGCCCGGTCGAGCGCTTCCCGCGTCACGGCCAGGCAGGCCAGAACGTCGTTGCCGTCCACCCGGACGGACGGGATCCCGAAGCCTGGCGCACGGTTGGCAATCGGGACATGGGCCTGCAGGCCCACCGGCTCCGAGATGGCCCAGTGGTTGTTTTGGCAGAAGAAGATGACCGGCGCCTGGTAGCTGGCGGCGAAGACCATCGCCTCGTTGACGTCACCCTGGCTGGTGGCACCGTCGCCGAAGTAGGTGACGGCCACGGAATCAGCGCCGTCGTTCTGGATGCCCATCGCATAACCCGTGGCATGAAGGGTTTGCGCACCGATAATGACCTGCGGGGTGGCCATGTTGATGGAGAACGGGTCCCAGCCGGAGGAGGCGTTGCCCCGCCACACCCGGAGGATATCGGTGAAGTCGACGCCGCGACAGTAGGCCACAGCGTTCTCGCGGTAGCTGGAGAAGACAAAGTCGTCCTCCCGGAGTGCCCGGCCTGAGCCGATTTGGGCTGCTTCCTGTCCCAGCAGGGGCGGCCAAAGCGCGAGTTCGCCCTGCCGCTGGAGCGCGGTCGCCTCGGCGTCGATCCGGCGGACCACCACCATGTCTTCATAGAGTGCCTGCAGCGCCGGGCCGTCGACGTCGGCAACCCACCTGTCGTAGTCCCCGCTGGACTGCCGAACACCCGAGGGGGTCAGCAGCTGGATCAGTGAGTTTTCTCCAGCGGAAGCGGTGTCATTCAGGGGCACAATTACACAACCTTCATTGAGTGCACCGACCCGCCAACGGATCACCCTGATCCGGTCGCGTCGTCGGACCTTGACCCTCGGGCGTCTTTACCCAAAGATATTGTGACCCTACTCACAGAGGCCAAGGAGCACAACCGATCCCCGTTTGGCTGAGCATCCTGCCCAATTTATGCAGCCTGCACCGTGTTAGCATTGCGCATTATGCAACCCCTGGATTCCACTGACACTCGTCTCCTGATGGCCCTGGCGAAGGACCCCCGGCGCACCGTCGTCGCGTTGGCGCAGAAACTGGGCCTGTCCCGCAATACGGTGCAGGCCAGGATGGCCCAGCTGGAGAAGAAGTCGGTGTTCCTGTCTTTTGAGCGGCGGATCAATCCGGTTGCCCTTGGCTACCCCCTGATGGCCTTCATTCATGTGCATGTGCAACAGCAGAAACTCGCGGCCATCACCGAGCAGCTCGCGGGTATTCCCGAGGTGCTCGAAGCGTATGGTCTGACCGGACAGGCGGACATTCTGGTCCGCGTGGTCTGCGCGGATGCCGAGGACCTCTTCAGAATCAACGGGAAAATCCTCGGTTGCGACGGAGTGGAACGCTGTGACACCTCCCTGGCCATGGGGGAACTGGTCCCTTTCCGGGTTGAGCCCCTCCTGGAACGTGGACCACGGCAGCCGGGTGCGTAGGAAGGGGCACACGTAACACCGGAATTCCCGCCCCGTGCGCGGCATGCCCCCTTGCGGAAAGACCCTGTACACGGCAACAGGCCGGCCCGGATTCGGGCCGGCCTGTTGCCGTTGAAATAGGTGTCGAAGCGGGCGGCTAGTGTTCCGTTGCCTTTTCCGCACCAACTCCGGTCAGGGACCGGACTTCCATTTCCGCCTGCTTCTGCGGATCTTCGGTGGTCTTGGCAAGGACGCTTCCGAGCCAGCCGAGGAAGAACGCCAGCGGGATGGAGACGATGCCCGGGTTGTTCAGTGGGAACAGGACAAAGTCGGCGCCCTGGATCATCGAGGTTTCCCGGCCCGAAACGACAGGAGAGAAGGCGATGAGCAGCATTGCGGAACCGAGTCCGCCGTACATGCTCCAGATCGCACCCTGGGTGTTGAAGCGCTTCCAGAAGAGCGAGTAGAGGATGGTCGGCAGGTTGGCGCTTGCCGCAACTGCGAAGGCCAGCGCCACCAGGAAGGCAATGTTCTGCCCCTGCGCGCCGATGCCGCCGAGGATGGACAGGATACCGATGACGACGACGGTGCGGCGTGCAACCTTCACCTCGCCGTCGGGGTCGAGGTTGCCCTTGCGGATCACGTTTGCGTAGATGTCGTGGGCAAACGATGCTGCCGCGGTGATCGTCAGGCCGGCAACCACCGCGAGGATGGTGGCGAACGCGACTGCCGAAATGACCCCGAGCAGGATTGGCCCGCCCAGTTCAAACGCCAGCAGCGGTGCTGCCGAGTTGACGCCACCCGGGGCTGCGGTGATGCGATCGGCACCGATGAGGGCACCAGCGCCATAACCGAGGACCAGGGTGAACAGGTAGAACCCACCGATTAGCCAGATGGCCCAGACCACTGAGCGGCGGGCTTCCTTGGCAGTCGGAACCGTGTAGAAACGCATCAGGACGTGGGGCAGGGCCGCGGTACCGAGGACCAGCGCCAGAGCGAGCGAGACGAAGTCCAACTGCGAGGTGGAGCTGACACCGTACTGCAGGCCAGGGTTGATGATTTCGGGGTTTCCTGCGGTCTCCATGGCGGCACCGAGCAGGGTGGACAGGTTGAAGTTGTGGATAGCGAGAACCCAGATGGTCATCACGAACGCGCCGGTGATCAACATGACGGCCTTGATGATCTGCACCCAGGTGGTGCCCTTCATGCCACCGATCAGTACGTAAAGGATCATCAACCCGCCGACGACGGTGATGACCAGGGACTGACCGAGCCGGTCATCAATGCCCAGCAGGAGGGAGACAAGTCCGCCGGCGCCAGCCATCTGCGCGAGGAGGTAGAAGAAGCAGACGGCCAGGGTGGTGATGGCGGCGGCGATACGCACGGGACGCTGGCGCAACCGGAAGGAGAGGACGTCGGCCATGGTGAACTTGCCGGTGTTGCGTAGCAGCTCAGCCACGAGCAGCAGGGCTACCAGCCAGGCGACAAGGAAACCGATCGAGTAGAGAAACCCGTCGTAGCCGTTGATGGCAATGGCGCCGACGATTCCGAGGAACGAAGCGGCGGAAAGGTAGTCACCGGCGATGGCGGTACCGTTCTGTGGTCCACTGAAGGACCGGCCCGCGGCGTAGTAGTCGGCCGCGGTCTTGGTGTTGCGGCTAGCCCGGAGCACGATCACCAGGGTGACGGCGACGAACAAGCCGAAGATGGTCATGTTGAGCCACGGTTCACCGACCTGGGTGCTTTCGACCGTCTGCATCGGCAGGGAGAGGGGCATCATTTGGTAGCTCCTGGCTTTTCGGTGAAGACCTCCGGAGCGGTGGCCTCAAGCTCGTGGCGGATGTCCGCGGCGATTGGGTCAAGCTTCCGGTTGGCGTAGGTGACATAGCCCATGGTGATGGCAAACGTGGTGACGAACTGCAGCAGACCCATGATGAGTCCGATATTGATGTTTCCCCACACCGGGGTGGACATGAAGTCGGTGGCGTAGGACGCCAGCAGTACGTACAGGAAGTACCAGAGCAGGAAAAAGACTGCCATGGGGAAAACGAAACTGCGGTGGCGTTTGCGCAGTTCCTTGAATTGGGGGTTCTGCTGATATGCGGTGAAGTCGACGGGCGCTGCTGTGCCTGCATCCGGCGGCGATGGCTCGGTAGCCATGATTCCTCCTCGTTGAGAACGTCTTCCGCGCCGGGCCAACTCCGAAGGGTCGGGAGCAGCATCAGGCACGTAAAGATGTGACTCCCATCACCTTGCGTCCTGCGGGCGCGGTTCTCCAGTACCGCAGCACGGTGTATCGCCGAATCGACACTCAGTTGCGGTGAGTGGACCCGTCCTGCGGCGAATGGGACCACCAGCAACCTCGAAGTCCGGCGCGGACGGTTACTGTTGAGCCATGTTCAGCACCGCCGTCGACACCGCCCTGGTGGGCGCCATCGTGGTCATCACGATCGCGGTGGTTGCCGCCCTCGGATTCAAGCTTTCCCGTTCCTACCGCGATCTGGGGTCCGACGCCGACCGCGCCACCTACGCCACCCTGCATACCGCGGCGCTCGCCTCGGAGCACCTTCGTGCTGGGCTGACGCCCGCCGGCGCCTCGAAGGCCAGCAAGCATCTGCGGAGTCTGCTCCGGTGTGACACCCTCCTGATCACCGACGAAAATGCTGTGCTCGCCTGGGACGGCGGGCGCGAAATGCCCGAGCCGGTGATGGAGCTGGTCCAGCAAGTCCTCACCAGTGGGCGCACCCAGATCTTCAGGGAAGCACAGCTGGACCCCACGGCCGTCCCCGGCAGCGGGCAGGTGGTGATCTCCCCCATCCGCGTAGACAAGCGGGTGGTCGGCACCGTGGGGGCGTTCGCCCCGCACGTCAACGCCGGCCTGGTACGCGCCGCCAACGAGGTAGCTGGCTGGGTAGCAACGCAGGTGGAACTTGCCGAACTCGATTCGTCGAGGACTTTGCTGATGGAGGCAGAGGTGCGCGCCCTGCGCGCCCAGATCAGTCCGCATTTCATCTACAACTCCCTCAACGCCATCGCCTCCTTCATCAACACCGACCCGGCACGTGCACGGGAACTGGTGGTGGAGTTCGCTGACTTCACCAGGTACTCCTTCCGCCGACACGGTGATTTCACCACGGTCGCCGAGGAGCTCCAGTCGATTGATCGCTATCTGCTGCTGGAGCGTGCCCGGTTCGGGGAGCGATTGAAAGTCACCCTGGAGATCGGCCCCGAGGTGCTGAGCACTGTGATCCCGTTTCTGAGCCTCCAGCCGCTGGTGGAAAACGCCGTCCGGCATGGGCTTGAGTCCACTGATGGGTCAGGGCACATCACCATCACCGCCCACGACGCCGGTGCATTCGCCGAGGTGACGATCGAGGACGACGGCGTCGGCATTGATCCGGACTACCTGCGCTCGGTCCTGGCCGGCCACACCGAGGGGGTTCATGTGGGCCTGAGGAACGTCGACCAGCGCCTACGCCAGGTCTACGGCGAGGATCACGGGCTCACGATCGACACCGCCGTCGGCGCCGGCACGATGATCACCCTGCGGATCCCCAAGTCTCAGCCGGATCACCAGACGTAGCGTCCCCCACGGTTCGGCCGGACGTCCGGTTCACTTGTCAACGCCGCGATGCGCGTAATCTGGACCACATGGTCAATGTAGTCATCGCCGACGATGAGCTCCCCGCAGTCGAGGAACTGGCTTTCCTCCTCGCCAAGGATGCAAGGATCGAAACAATCCACCGCGCCTCCAGCGGCGCTGAGGCCCTGCGCGCCCTGGAGACCCACGACGTCGACGCATTATTCCTCGACATCCACATGCCGGCCCTCTCGGGCCTGGACATCGCCCGGGTAATCTCCCGGTTCAGCAGGCCCCCTGCGGTGGTCTTCGTCACCGCCGACGAGGATCGCGCGCTGGAGGCCTTCGACCTTCGCGCGGTGGATTACCTCCTCAAGCCGGTGCGGATGGAACGCCTGGCCGAGTCGGTGCGGCGGATCTGCGAGCTGATGGAAACCGGTCAGGATGGGACAGCGGCCCAGCCCGAGGTCATCACTGTTGATCAGGGCGGGGTCAGCCGGATGATCAGACGCGACGAGATCCGCTATGTCCAGGCCCAGGGCGACTATGCTCGGCTACACACCGCAGAATCGAGCTACCTGATCCGGATTCCCCTGAACGATCTTGAACGCCAGTGGGCCGACGCCGGTTTCCTCCGGATCCATCGGTCCTACCTGGTGGCGATGAGTCAGGTCCAGCAGGTCAAAATCGGGGCAGGGCGGGCGTCCCTCATGGTGGGCGGCGCGGAGCTACCGGTCAGCCGCAGGCATCTACCCGTGGTCCGGGACAAGCTTGAGGCGACCCGCCTCCGACCCCGACAGCAGTGAGGCACCCTCAGTGAATCCCGCTGACGATCCTCCCCAACGCGTCCGGGTCACGGCGCCGCGAAGCGCCGGCCGGCCAACGCCCGGATCCTACCCGGTTGCCCGGGAAATGGCTGAACAGTCCGAGGTCGGTGAACTGTTCGTCCGCTCCCTGATCCGTTCCCAGCTCCGGCTTGCCCTGGTGGTGGCCGCGGGCTTCCTGCTCATCCTGATCGGCATTCCGGTGCTGCTGGCCGTCTTCCCGCAAATCGGCGAGTTGTCCGTTTTCACGGTTCCGGTGCCGTGGCTGCTGCTGGGGTTGGGCGTCTACCCGTTGGTCATTAGCTGCGCCGCGCTGTATGTCCGTAGCGCCTCCCGCAACGAGATGCGGTTCAGGGACCTGATCGATGAGGGGTAGGTTGTGAACGCCGAGCTGAACCCGGTGGTCGGCTATGTGGCACTGATCCTGGTCTCCCTGAGCACCGTGTTGATTGGCATCTACGGGCTTCGCATCTCCCGCACCACAGGCGATTTCTATGTCGCATCCCGGACCGTACGGCCCTGGTGGAATGCTTCGGCAATCGGCGGCGAGTACTTGTCGGCGGCCAGTTTCCTCGGTGTCGCCGGATTGATTCTGCTCTCCGGCGTTGACGCCCTGTGGTTTCCGGTCGGCTACACCGCCGGATACCTGATGCTGCTCCTTTTTGTTGCCGCTCCCCTGCGGCGGTCCGGCGCCTATACCATCCCGGACTTCGCTGAAGCCCGGCTCGAATCACTGATGGTCAGGCGGGTGACCAGCCTGCTCGTCGTCGTCGTCGGCTGGCTGTACATTGTGCCGCAACTGCACGGAGCGGCCCTCACCGTCCAGATCACCACCGGCCTCCCGCCGTGGGTGGGCGCGGTGGCGGTGGTGGTGGTGGTCTGCCTCAGCGTGGTCACCGGCGGGATGCGATCCATCACCTTTGTGCAGGCGTTCCAGTACTGGCTCAAGCTCACCGCGCTGGCAGTGCCGATCGTGTTCATCCTGCTGCGCCTGTCATCGACCGGGAGCCCGATCACCGACGCCGGCGCCGTCTTCGCTGCCGAGCTGAACATCGGCGGGGATGCCTCGCTCTACCGCAATATTTCACTGGTCATTGCCCTGCTGTTCGGCACGCTGGGTCTCCCCCATGTCCTGGTGCGCTTCTACACGAATCCCGATGGTGCGTCGGCCCGCCGGACCACGCTGATTGTCCTGGGGCTGCTCTCGGTCTTCTACCTGTTTCCCACCATGTATGGCATCCTCGGCCGGATCTATACCCCCGATCTGGCGGCGGACGGGGCAGCGGACGCCACAGTGCTGCTGCTGCCCAGCCGCATCTTCGACGGGGCCGTGGGCGACCTGCTGTCGGCGCTGGTGACGGCAGGCGCGTTTGCCGCGTTCCTGTCGACGACCAGTGGTCTGGTGGTGTCCCTGGCAGGGGTGGTCAGCCAGGAATTTTTCCAGGGCAGCGTGAAGGGATTCAGGCGGGCCGCAGTGATTTCGGCACTGATCCCGTTGCTGTTGGCGTTAGCCACCAACACGCTGGCATTGGCGGGCAGCGTGAGCATGGTGTTCGCCTTCACAGCGTCAACCATCTGCCCGCTGCTCCTCCTCGGGATCTGGTGGCGGGGCCTGACCGATGTGGGAGCGGTCGCGGGGATGCTGTCCGGAGCGGTACTGTGCGGCGGATCGATTCTCGCCGCAGCGGCGCTCGGTCCGGCGTCGGCCCGCTATGAATGGCTGCAACAGCCCGCACTGTGGACGGTGCCGGCGGCGTTCGCCGTCACCATACTGGTGTCGCGGCTTACCGTTAGCCGCACCCCGGGTAGCGTGTCGCGGGTGCTGGCACGGCTGCACACCCCCGAACCGGTGCAGCGGCCGTAGCAGGTTGCGTCAGCCGGCGCTGGGGGCGGGACCTGACCTAGTCGATAGCCGCCATCAGTTCGACCACCCGGTCCATGAAGGCGTCAACCTGGGTTTCCTCGTAGCCGTCGGCCCCCACAGCTTCGCGGAACACCGACCGTCGCACCACGTCCACGCTCAGCGGAACGTCGTTTTCGAAGTAGCCGAGGAGTTCGTTGCAGAGGGCATCGACGTCGTCGACGTTGTAGCTGGCGGTCTTCCGCTTGGTGGGGCGCCTGAACCGTTCGCCCGGGGCCCGGTGCAGCCTGCCCCGCAGCACCGCCGAGGACCGGCCGATCTGCATCAGCCAGGCGTCCTCGCCCTTCGATTCGATCAGGCGGTCGCGTTCCCGCTGGGCGAAAACGTCTTCCAGGCGGTCGAGCGCAGCATCCACGGCCTGCGGCTCGTACCCGCCCTTCGCCGGGTCGAACGCCATGGATCGCACGTCGGCGCTGGTCACGGGACCGCCGGAGGGGTCCTCCGTGTTGTAGTAGGCCCGCGCCCGGGTCAGGAAACTATCCACCTGCCGAAGGTTGTAGCCGTACTCCCGGCGGCCTACGCGCGCAAAGGGAGAGGTGCTCTGACGAGCTTCATCCATGGTCTACTGAATCCTTTGGGGGTTGGCGGCTGCGAGCTAGAGAAATCCCGGTACCAATGTAACTGACAGCAGGAACGCAACCGGGGAGGCGAACACGATGGAGTCGAGCCGGTCCATCATCCCGCCGTGCCCGGGCAGAATGTTGCCCATATCCTTGACCCCGAGCTCACGTTTAATCATTGACTCTGCGAGGTCGCCGGCGGTCGCCGCGGAGACGGTTGCCACCGCCAGGACGAGGCCAAACCACCAGGGCCGGTCCAGCAGGAACACAGTGGCGAGAGTTCCAACCACGACTGCGCCACCGACTGATCCGGCGAACCCTTCCCAGGACTTCTTCGGACTGATTTTGGGCGCCATGGCGTGCTTGCCGAAGAACGCGCCGACCAGATAGCCGAACGTGTCATTGGCGACGACCAGCAGCAGCAGCGTGGCCACCAGCAGTTTTCCGGATGGTTCCTGCAGGAGCAGCATGGCGAAGCTGAGCATCAGGGGCACCCATAGCACCACAAAAATGCCCGCGGTGATGGATCGGGCCGCATCGGGGGCCGGGTCGAAACTCCGCCAGAGGGCCAGGGCTGTCGTGGAAAGGGCGACGGCGTAGGCCAGCGCCTCCGGTCCGCCGAGGTAAGCGGAGAACGGAAGGGCGATCGTCGCGACGATGGTGGGCACGAGGGGCAGGCGGATCTGACGCACCTCGAGTGCCCGGGATATTTCCCAGACACCCACCAGCGCGAACGCGGTGGTAATCGCCACGAAAGCTATCGGCAGGTAGAGGATTCCGCCCAGCACCGAACCAAGCAGGGCAACGCCGACTGCCGTTGCCGCGGGCAGGTTCCGTCCCGCCCGGGACGGAACCTTGGGCGCCCCCGCGCTCTTGGAGGCTGGCCTGCGACGTACCTGGCGAGTGCCCGGCGCGCGTTGGGCGCGCCGGCCACTTCTGGCAGCATCAACGCCGGCCACGGGCTGAGCCGCTTCTGGTGACTTCGCCCGGTCGGGCTCCGTCGCTGCCCCCGTTGTGGGGGCGCCCTCACCTGGCGCGGAACCTACGTCCCCGTGTGAGACTGGCTGTCCCGCAGTGTTAGCTGAGTGATGGGTGTCGCTCATTAGACCTCAAGCAGCTCGGTTTCCTTGCGCTTGAGCAGCTCGTCAATGGTGTCAGTGTGGGACTTGGTCCGCAGATCGAGTTCTTTTTCGCCGCGCGCGCCTTCGTCTTCCCCGGCGTCGCCATCCTTGACCGCCTTGTCGATGCCGTCCTTCGCCTTACGCCGGATATTCCGGATGGCGATCTTGGCGTCTTCAGCTTGGTTTTGACCAGCTTCACGTACTCCTTGCGGCGTTCCTCGGTCAGCTCGGGCAGGACCACCCGGATGATGTTGCCATCATTGGAGGGGTTGGCGCCGAGGTCCGAATCGCGCAGGGCCCTCTCGATATCGTTCAGTGCTGCCCTATCGAACGGGGTGATCAGGAGCGTACGTGCCTCAGGGTTCTGGAATGAGGCCAGCTGCTGGAGAGGCGTTGGGGCGCCGTAGTAGTTGACCATCACCTTGGAAAACAGCGAGGCATTCGCGCGTCCGGTGCGAATCGTGGCGAAGTCTTCCTTCGCCGCTTCCACAGCCTTGTCCATCTTCTGGGTGGCTTCTAGCAATGTCTCGTCGATCACTGTAACTCCTAAGCTGTGCGTCAGCTGAGCAACAGCCGCGCGTCGTCCGGTTCAGTTTTCAATCCTAGTTCACCTGAGCCACCCATCCGGGGCAGGCTCATGACGTGCCTAGGTGGTTACCGTGGTTCCAATCTTTTCTCCAAGGATTGCGCGGGTGACGTTCCCTTCCCCCTCCATGCCGAAGACAACCATCGACAGGTCGTTGTCCTTGCACATGGTCATGGCGGTCTGGTCCATGACGCGGATGTCCTGGCGCAGGGCGTCGTCGTAGGACAACGTCTCAAGCTTCTTCGCGGTGGGATCCTTGTGCGGGTCCGCGGTGTAGACACCGTCGACACCGCTTTTGGCCATCAGGACCAGGTCTGCATGCACTTCAAGGGCACGCTGAGCCGCCACCGTGTCCGTGGAGAAGTACGGAAGTCCAGCACCGGCACCGAAAATGACCACGCGGCCCTTTTCGAGGTGGCGAATAGCGCGGCGCGGGATGTAGGCCTCGGCCACCTGTCCCATCGTGATCGCACTTTGCACCCGGGTTTCGACACCGGCCTGTTCCAGGAAATCCTGCAGGGCGAGGCAATTCATCACCGTACCCAGCATCCCCATGTAATCAGCCCGGGACCGGTCCATGCCGCTCTGCGAGAGTTCGGCGCCGCGGAAGAAGTTACCCCCGCCGACCACGATCGCGACCTCGACCTGGCCGACCGTCGCTGCGATCTGTTTGGCTACCGATCGCACGGTCTCAGGGTCGACGCCGAGCTTTCCGCCACCGAAAACTTCGCCGGAGAGCTTGAGGAGCACCCGGCGTCGGCGGGTTTCCCGGCCTTGCGTGCCCAAATCAGAGTTGTCCATGGTGCCTCCCAGGGCGGTTGTGGGGTTCGTTGCTAAAAGAATACGTTGCAGTGCTGACGGGAATGGTCCCTAGCAGGAAAGGGGGACAGGACACTTGGGCAGGAAAAAGGGGTGGTCACCGTGGCGACCACCCCTTCTCCTGTGTCTTACTTTGTCCTAGCGGACCTAGGCACCGACCCGGAAACGGGCGAATGCGCTTGGCTTTGCGTTGGCTTCAGTCAGCACCTGAGCGACTGACTTCTTGGCATCCTTCGCGAATGCCTGGTCCACAAGCACTCCCTCTTTGAAGAAGCCGGTGAGGCGACCTTCAACGATCTTGGTCAGTGCGGCCTCTGGCTTGCCTTCGGCGCGTGCCGTTTCATCGGCAATGCGGCGTTCGGTCTCAACGAGTTCCGCTGGTACGTCGTCGCGCACCAGGTACGTCGGCGAGTAGGCAGCAATGTGAACCGCAATGTCGTGAGCGGCTTCCTTGGCTGCATCGCCTTCGCCCTCAATTGCGAAGAGTACGCCGACCTGCGCGGGAAGATCCTTTGAGGTCTTGTGGAGGTAGGCGTCAACAATGCCACCCTCAATGCGTGCAAGGCGGCGGATTGCTACCTTTTCGCCCAGCAGGGCGCCGGCCTCAATGACGTGCTCGGAGACGGGCTTGCCGTCAACCGTGTACGCGAGGAGGGAGTCGACGTCGGCTGCGCCGGATTCGATCGCTGCGGCGAGGACCTTGTTGGAGAATTCAACGAAGGGGCCAGCCTTGGCGACGAAGTCGGTCTCGCAGTTGACCTCAACCATGACGCCGACGTTGCCGTCGACCTTGGCAGCCACGAGGCCCTCAGCGGTTGAGCGGCCTTCGCGCTTGGTTGCACCCTTCAAGCCCTTGATGCGGATGAGCTCCATGGCCTTGCCGGCATCGCCGTCAGCCTCGTCGAGGGCTTTCTTTACGTCCATCATGCCAGCGCCAGTGCGCTCGCGCAGTGCCTTGATATCGGCGGCGGTGTAGTTCGCCATCTGAACTCCTAGGTATGTTGTGTCTAAGAAGAGCTATGCCTGCAGGCGGTGACGCCTGGGCACATGGAGAAGGGGGCGCGGATTTTCACCCGCACCCCCAAATCCAGTTACTTGCTGTCGTCTGCTACTGGAGCTTCTTCGGCTGCTGGGGCTTCCTCAGCGGCGGGAGCAGCGTCGGCTGCGGCTTCGGTTGCTGCTGGAGCTTCCTCGGCTGCTGCCTCTGCAGGCGCGGCGTCGGCTGCTGGTGCAGCTTCCTCGGCTGGCGCGGCGTCGGCTGCTGGTGTGGCGCTATCGCCAAGCAGTTCGCGCTCCCACTCGGCCATTGGCTCGGCTGCTGCTTCGGTGTCATTTCCACCGGAGCGGTTGTGACGGGCGATCAGGCCCTCTGCCACTGCATCTGCTACCACGCGGGTGAGCAGGTGAACGGCGCGGATGGCGTCGTCGTTGCCGGGGATCGGGAAGTCAACTTCGTCGGGGTCGCAGTTGGTGTCGAGGATCGCGACCACTGGGATGCCGAGCTTCTTGGCTTCGTCGATGGCCAGGTGTTCCTTCTTCGTGTCAACGATCCACACGACTGAAGGAGCCTTGGTCAGGTTGCGGATACCACCGAGGTTGGTTTCCAGCTTGGTGAGTTCGCGGCGCAGGAGGAGGAGTTCCTTCTTGGTGTGACCGGAGCCGGCCACATCGTCGAAGTTGATTTCCTCGAGCTCCTTCATGCGCTGGATGCGCTTGGAGACGGTCTGGAAGTTGGTGAGCATGCCACCGAGCCAGCGCTGGTTGACGTAGGGCTGGCCAACACGGGTAGCCTGCTCGGCGATGGCTTCCTGTGCCTGCTTCTTCGTACCGACGAAGAGGACAGTGCCGCCGTGCGCGACGGTGGCCTTGATGAACTCGTAGGCGCGGTCAATGTAGGACAGTGACTGCTGCAGGTCGATGATGTAGATGCCGTTGCGCTCGGTGAAGATGAAACGCTTCATCTTCGGGTTCCAGCGACGGGTCTGGTGGCCAAAATGTACGCCGCTGTCGAGCAGCTGGCGCATGGTAACGACTGGCATGTCGTTCCTTTCTATCGGCAGGGCGCAGGGCGCCTGTTCTGCCTGTTGACGGTTGCTAGTGTTCCGTTCGGGTTGAACGTCACTCCTGGTACCGGTTGGTTTTCACCCATGGAGTCCATCACCGGAAACGTATCCGGACCGTTGGACCCATGCCCTTCGCTATCCGTGAGATAGCTGGGGTCGAGGTACGCGTAGTCAGATGCGACGAGCCGAGGTGTGCCAGAAATGTTCTCCGGGCACGCGGCATCGCAGCAAACTGCTGTGTTGAGTCTACTACATGGCAGGAGTCGACCGGGACGGGGATTCGGGGCTCTGGCAGTCAGAAGAGTGCGGTTACCCACATAGGTGCAGACAGCGACCCACGCGGAATGAAACGGCGGAACAGTTGTTGCATGAGCACGAAACTCTTCCGTCGACGAGCAATTATTCTCGCAGTGTTAGTGGTCACGGCGCTGGGTAGCACTGGATCGATGGCGACCAGGTGCACGGCCACCGGGTCCATGGCCACGGCGGCGACGGCGACGGCGACGGCGACCTACGATCCCCCGTGGGGTTGGCCGCTTGCCCCTACCCCGGTAGTGCTGAGGCACTTCGATCCACCAGCGCAGCGCTGGCTGCCGGGACACCGTGGCGTCGATCTGGCCGCTGCTGACGGGGCGGTGGTACTCAGTCCGGCGCCGGGCAGGGTGGTCTTCGCCGGATGGGTTGTCGATCGCCCGGTGATGACCATCGACCATGGCGGCGGGCTGTTGAGCAGCCTTGAGCCGGTCGCCGCCCTCCTCGACCGGGGTGAGGCGGTCGAGGGGGGCCAGACGCTGGGGACGGTCGCTTCGCTAACGGCCGGGTCGCACTGCCCCGCGGGATGTCTTCATTGGGGCGTACGACTGAGGGGTCAGTACGTCAATCCGCTCAATTATGTGCTGGACCGCAGGCCGTCGGTCCTGCTGCCGCTGCACGGCCCCTGACGTCCCGTCCCAGTCATTACGCGAAAGGCCTCATCCAGCACGTCCTGCGACAGGCACCCGGAAGGCTCAGGCGCCCCTGATATTCCAGCCGCCTAAACGAACGCGGCGATCCCGGTGATGGCCCGCCCGGTCACGAGGGTGTTGATTTCGTGGGTGCCCTCGTAGGAGTACACCGCTTCGGCGTCGGAGAAGATCTTGGCCATTTCGTAGTCTGTGACGATGCCGTTTCCACCCAGCAGGCTGCGGCCCATTGCGACGGTTTCGCGCATCCGCGCCGTGGTGAAAGCCTTGGCCAGTGCCGACTGCTCGTCCTTGGCCTGCCCTTCGTCCTCGAGCTGGGCCAGCCGGACCATCATGCCCATTGAGCTGACCGTGTTGCCCAGCATTTCGACGAGTTGTTGCTGGACCAGCTGGAAGGAGGCCAGCGGACGGCCAAACTGGTGGCGTTCGACGGCATATCGCCGTGCCACATCAAATGCCGCGAGCTGCTGGCCTACCGCCTGCCACGCAACCGAGAGGCGGGTTACCTTCAGTACCTTGTTGGTGTCTTTGAAACTGTTGGCGGCTTTGAGGTGGAAGTCATCATGGACCACCACGTTGTCGAGGATGATGTCGGCGTTTTCAACGGTGCGCAGCGCGATCTTATTCTCGATCTTGGTGGCGCTATAGCCCTTGAGCGTGGTGTCAACGAGGAAGCCTTTGACCTGGTTATCGGCGAGATCGCGAGCATAGATGACCACCCAGTCGGAGAACGTGGCGTTGCCAATCCACCGTTTGGCGCCGTTGATGATCCAGCTATCGCCTTCCCGGCGGGCCGTGGTGCGGGTGCCGCCTGCGACATCAGATCCGCCCAGGGGTTCAGTCAGCCCGAAAGCGCCGATCTTCTTCATCGAGTAGATATCGGGCAGCCAGGCTTCCTGCTGTTCCGGCGACGCGAGCTCCTCGATCGATCCGGTGAACAGACCGTCGTGAACACCCAGGAAGGTGGCAATTGAGGTATCGGCGCGGGTGATCTCAGCGTGCATTAGCCCGGCGAACAGGTTTGAGTACCCCTGCCGGCGGACTGGGCTCATCACGTCCAGCTCAGCAAGCTTGGGAATGAGGTCTTTCGGGAAGGTTGAATCGTTCCACCACCCGGTGGCGTGCGGCTTCACCTCGGTCCGCAGGAACTGGCGGATCTCCTCGAGCCGATCCCGCTCTTTTTGACTCAGGAGCGCCTCGAAAGAGTAGAAGTCGCCGTCGGCATAGGGAAGGTTGTTTACATCGATGACTGGCTTGCTCATGCGGGTGTCCTTTGCGTCGTCCAGCGGTTCTTTCGCTCTATGTTACCCACGAGTAACTTCCTTGCCAATCATCTGGAGCGCGGAACGACAAAGTCCCCGGAACAGAAGCGTTCCGGGGACTTTGAAAGGGGGTAGGGCTGCTGGGGCTTAAACCCAGGACAAAGGGATTAGCAACTCCGGTCTTTCGTTGGTTTCCGGTGGATTCCATCACCCCGCAAATTCCCAGCAATAGCGCCAATCGAGCGATTCCAACTGATCATTATCTTTCGTCCTTGCTCGTTGTTTCCGGTGGGTAAGCGGTGGGCTAAGCGCCACCGGGCGTGCGGCGAACCGCACCCCGAGCCGCATCAGCCAAATCAGCGGAGACGTCGTCACGGAATCCGACGCCAAAGCTCTCTTCGACCACACGTTCCACCCGGATACCGGCACTCCCCTAGGCCGTCAGCACGGTCAACCCGCGGTCGTCCAGAACTGCCAAGGCCGAACCGAAAAGCGCCGGACCGTCGTCAGTTTCGACCTCACGTTTAGCGTTCCCAAATCCGTGTCCGCCCTATGGGTCCTAAGCCCCCGCGCCCTTCAGGACCAAATCCTCCAGACAGTACAGCCCGCATGCTGGCCCGGACAACGGGCCTGCCGGTACTGTGGTGTGCATCGGCCGAAGCATTCAAGGAGGAATCCGGCATGGACGTGATCACTATCGAAACCCCGCCGCTCGGAGACGGCAGCTACCTCGTCCACGACGGGTAAGTGGCCGGGGTGATCGACCCGCAACGCGACACGGACAGGGTGGAAAAGAAGCCGCCAACGCCAGATACACGGCCTGGTGGTCTTTGGCCAGCTGTAGTCCGCCGGTGACGTAGTCGTTGTGGATGTGGGTTTCTGCCACATGAGTGATCTGCACCCCACCCGTACCGCAAGTACCCTCACCTCTACCGGCCTATCCTGCCGGTAGAGAGGCATCACTCAGTAATCGTCACGAACCCGACCAGCCCAGCAAAGCGTCGTTCCCAGTGTTCGGCCCGGGTGCCGCGCGCCTGTCCCTGCCACTCCCCCAGCTCTCTGCTACCTGGCGATGAACCCAGAGACGCCAGCAGCGGGCTCGATGTCGCAGTCACCTACTCAGACGGCAGCACCGGCACACACCGGCTCAGCTTGTAGAGGCGCCGACGCCAAAGGCTCGATGCCTCACGCACATCCATGAAGCTCTTACGCGCATCATCTATCGCTCGAAGGCAGCCAATAGGCGCCATGTGACCGCTTGAGAGGTTAACGCAGGTCTCGTTCACGCCGCGGTCAGCAAGAAACTGTGGCGTCCAGTTAGATAATGCCCCTTCTTCCGGCCACGACGAATCTTCCGCGCATACGGCTCGTCCTCCCGCACCCCTGAGGGTTCCCGTGAATCGAACATGGGTTCTAAGTTTAACCCTGACGATAGAACCGATCACCGGGTGAAGGGTGGCGCACACATGACAGCACAAACGACGGAAGCGAAGCCACGCACGGTCAACGAACCGGTAGACGTGACGTTCGGCTGCAGCGGCGCCCCTTCTGGCGATGCGGTGGCTAGGCCGGGTCTGGCAGGCAGCCGGGGAACCGGTGACCTGGCCCAGTGCCCTAGGCCCTAGGCCCTAACTTGATGGTGGCGGTGTCATAGGGAACTGGGGGATCTTCTAGGACACCGGCACGGTGAACCGAGGACTCTCGATGACTCGACTCGCTTCAAAGCCTATTTTTCGTTTCTGAGAGTTAGCAGATTGGCCGCAACGCCGTGAGTCAGAACAAGCGGTACAGGAAC
>NZ_QDAE01000021.1 GCF_003075455.1 Arthrobacter sp. Bz4 | reverse complement strand
ATCTTGGCCTCCGATGTCCAGGTTCCTCACCAAAGCCGAGGTGGGACCCAGGAACGGACCAGACCAGAACCTAGGCGGTGACGAGTACTGCGCCGGCGAGGGTGATGCCGCCAAGGAACACGGTCGAGATGCCGCCCAGCGCAAGGTTTTTCCCGCCGGTGCGTGCCAGGTGTGGAATGTCGATCCCGGTGCCGAGGCCAAACATCGCGGCGGCCAGCAGCAGGGTGGCCGTCAGGGAGGCGGCGTCCAGAACGGGCTCGGGGACCACCCCGGTGGAGCGCAGGAGCACCAGGGCCAGGAATCCGACCACGAACAGCGGCACGATCGGTGCCACCCGCCCCGGAACTGACGGCTGGGCGCCCTCGGCCCGCCGGATACCGATGGAGACAAACGCAGCGACGGGGGCCAGCAGCACCACCCGGCCAAGTTTCACCACGGTCGCGACGGCGAGCGCCACAGCCCCCGCCGTGCTGGCGGTCGCCACCACCTGGGCCACCTCGTGGACGGCGAGCCCGGACCAGATACCAAACGTTTCGGGGGAGAGCCCCAGCAGGTTGCTGATGAGTGGCAGCCCCAGGATCACGGCCGACCCATACAGGGTGACCATGGCGATGGCGCTGGCCACTTCGTCGTCGTCGGCGTTCACAATGCTCTGCATGCCAGCGATCGCCGACGCGCCACAAATGGAGAACCCGGCCGCCATCAGGGTCGACGCGGCCCGGCTGAGTCCCAGCCGTTCACCGATGTACCGCGTGAACAGGAAGCTGATAAACACTGACGCAATGATCAGGGCGAGGACGGGGAACCCGAGGCCCAGGATCTCGGGAAGGGAGAGTTGCAGGCCCAGGACGACGACGCCGAGCCGCAGGAACCGTTTGGTGGCCCGTTGAATGCCGGGCCGGATCCGCGGATGGAACAGCCCGGTGTTGCGGACCAGCAGGCCGAGGGCGAGGGCAACCACCAGGGCGCCGATGAAGCCCTGGAGGCTGGCAATGAAGAGGGAGAGGGCGACGGCGGCGGCCATGACCAGTACTCCGGGGAGCAGGTTGATGACTGCCGCGGTGGCGGCCGAGCGCTGTGTGGTCACTGGTTTACTTTCAGGGCGCTCGGGTGAAAGGGCTGACAGAAAGAGCAAGGCCCATCCCGGCCGAAGCCGGGATGGGCAATCGCTACCTACAGCAGGTCGTACTCTTCAAGGAAGGCCGTGGCGACAGTCGCGCTGGACTCCTTGTCGACCTGAACCCGTGCGAGGTACTCGGTAAGGTTCTCGGTGGTGAGGGCAGCCGACACCGCGTTGAGCGATTCAGTTACCGCGTCGGTCACCTTGGCTTCGCGCACGATCGGCACGATGTTCTCCGACAGGAACAGATTCTGGGTGTCCTCGAGGACCACCAGAGACTCGGTCTCAATCGTCGAGTCGGTGCTGAAGATGTTGGCTACATCAACTTCGCCGCTCAGCAGCGCTTCGCGGGTCAGCGGTCCACCGGCGTCCAGGGGACGGAACTCGGAGAACACGATGCCGTAGACCTCTTCGAGGCCGATCAGGCCCTGGAAGCGCTCGGAGAATTCAGGACCGGCCGCGAGCGTCAGCTCACCAGCAATGTCGGTCAGGTCGTCCATGGTTTCCAGGCCGAACTCCTCGGCGGTCTCCGGGAGAACCGCAAGGGTGTCCTTGTCCTCAGCCTCGGACTGTTCCAGTGCGATGATGCCCTCGGGCAGCACCTCAACCATGGCGTCGTACACTTCTTCGGGGCCGGTCACACCCTCGGGGGCGCCACCCTCCACGAGGGACGAGTACAGTGCACCGTTGTACTCGGGGAGCAGGTCGATTGACCCGTCCTCGAGCGCAGCCAGGTACAGGTCGCGTGCACCGATGTTGAAGCTACGCTCCACCTCGATGCCTTCGGCTTCCAGCACCTGCGCATACATCTCGGCGAGGAGTTCGCTTTCGGGGAAGTTTGCTGAGCCAATTGCGATGGTCTCTGCGTCAACTGACTCTCCGCCGGCGTCGGACTCAAGCGGATCGCCGCCACAAGCGGACAGAGCGAGGGCCGCTGCTCCGAAGAGCGCAACGCTACTCATCAGTTTGGTTGAGCGTTTCTTAATCATGGGTCGTGCCTTTCGGTCAGGTTTTACAAGCTTATCCCGCAGGCGCTGGTGACGTCTCCGCGGGGGTGGTCGAGGGTTTGTTGGTGGATCGGGTCAGTGCGCGCCCGGATACGCCGGGGGATACCACCAGCCGCTGCAGACCGGAAGCGATCAGGTCCAGGATGATGGCCAAGAGGGCGACGACGACGGCGCCGGCAATCACCCGGTCGTACTGATTCAGTGCCAGACCGTCAACCAGCAGCCGGCCCAGTCCGCCGAGGCCAACATAGGAGGCGACGGTGGCGGTCGAGACTACCTGCAGGGTGGCGCTGCGCAGACCGCTGAGGATCAGCGGCAACGCCATCGGAATTTCGACCCGGAACAGGATCTGGATGGGCCGCATGCCCATCCCCTTCGCGGCGTCCACCGACGCGGGGTTGATCGCCCGGAGCCCCGCGTAGGTTGATGTGAGGATGGGCGGGATGGCGAGGATCACCAGGGCAATCACCACCGGCAGTAGCCCGAAGCCGATCACCGTCACCAGCAGGATGATCAGGCCCAGGGTCGGCAGTGACCGGCCGGCGTTCCCCGCGTTGATCGCCACAAACGAGAACCTGCCGGTGTGGCCGATGTACAGCCCCACCGGGATGGCGATCAGTGCGGCAATGACGAGCGTCAGGACCGTGTAATAGAGGTGTTCGCCGACGAGTGACGGGATGTTCCCGTTCATGGCGAGATCCCAGTGCTCGGGATCCAGCAGATATTCGAGGTAGTCCATCAGGCTCGTCCTCCCGCACGCACCCATGGCGTGAATCGTCGTTGAACCAGCACAATGATGATGTCGCAGGTGGCCGCCAGCAGCACTGACAGGATGATTCCCACCCATATCGGCGCCAGGTAATCGAGCTGCAGCCCGCGGAGGAACAGGGCACCCAGCCACCGACGCCGATGAGCGCACCAACGCTGACGATGCTCACGTTCGCAACCGTCGCAACCCGGAGTCCGGCCAGCATGACCGGCAGGGCGATCGGCAGTTCCACCCGTAGGAGGCGCTTGACCCGGCGGTAACCCATGGCGGTGGCGGCCTGGGTGATGGCCGGATCAACCGAGTTCAGGCCGTCGGCCACCACTCTGACCATGAGCGCAACGCTGTAGACGGTGAGGGCGATGATGATGTTCAGGGGGGAGAGGACGCCGGTACCGATAATCGGTGGCAACAGGAGAAACAGGGCCAGCGAGGGGATTGCGTAGAGAATGCTGCTGATGTTGACCAGCGGATAGTAGAGCTTCTTGTAGCGGACCGCCAGATACCCCAGCGGCAGGGAGATGATGACCGCCAGGATGACGGGGATCAACGCCAGGTACAGGTGCTCCTGGAAGGCGGTCCAGATGATGTCACGGTTGCCGGAAATGTAGTCGATCATGCGGTGGTCCCCGCGCGCAGCCGACGTCGTTCATCCAGTTGGCGGACCAGGCTCGGGTGCCGGATGACGCCGTCGGCCACGCCCGATGCGTTGACCCGGACCGCGATGCCGACGGGAGAGCTGATCGCGAGGTCGGTCACTACCCGCAGGGAATCCTCAGCGGTGAAGGTGCCAGCGACCGAGAGGGGCGAGTTTTCGTCGGCGATCCCCGGGCCGGCCCAGCCGCGGGGGCGCCCGGCGTCGTCGAGGACCAGCACTTCATTGCCCACCCGTACCGAATCCACGGGGTCCAGCTCGAGCACCTCGGAGGAGTCGAAGGACAGGCTGCGGAAGCCGCGGTCCCGGCCCACGAAATCGGCCACGAAGTCGTTGGCTGGGTTTTCCAGCAGCTCCTGCGGGGCGGCGTACTGGGCAAGATGCCCGCCTTCCCTGAAGACGGCGACCATGTCACCGAGCTTGATGGCCTCGTCGATGTCGTGCGTCACGAACGCAATCGTTTTGCCCAGCTCGCCCTGCAGCCGCAGGAATTCGGTCTGCAGGCCGGCGCGGACAATGGGGTCGACGGCGCTGAAGGGTTCGTCCATCAGCATCACGGGGGGATCGGCGGCCAGGGCGCGAGCAACTCCCACGCGCTGTTCCTGACCCCCCGAGAGCTGTACCGGGTATTTGTTGGCCATGCTCTCGGTGAGCCCCACCCGAAGCAGCAGCTCCATGGCAGTGGCCCGCGACTTCTTCTTGTCGGTTCCGATCAGATTAGGCACTGTCATGACATTTTCAATCACTGTGCGGTGCGGGAAGAGACCCGCATGCTGGATGACGTACCCGATGGATCGGCGCAGCAGGGCCGCGTCCTGCTGGGTGACGTCCTGACCATCGATCAGGATGCGGCCGCCGGTCGGCTCGATCATGCGGTTGATCATGCGCAGTGAGGTGGTTTTGCCACAGCCGGAGGGGCCCACAAAGACGGTGATCTTGCCGGTGGGCAATTCAAAGTTCAGGTTGTCGACGGCGAGGGTGCCATCCGGAAAAGTCTTGCTTACCTTGTCGAACGTAATCACGGTGGCTCTCCAGTTTCCTTGGCACCAGCCTCAATAGCAGGCAGTGAATAAGTTGATTCATAGTTTCAGCGAATGAATAGACAGTCACCCCGAGATGTGAGAAGACTTACATATCGATAGCTAAAGGACGACGGTTCACCCATGACTTCCGAGGACAACATCGACCGGGTGGTGCTGGACGGCGCCTCGCTGACACTTGACGATCTTATTACTATTTCAACTGGTTCCTCCCGGGTAAAGGTTCCCGACGGCATTATCGACGGCCTGCAGCGGTCCCGGGAACAATTGGTTCAGGCCCGCGAATCGGGGCGGGTATATGGCGCCAATACCGGCGTCGGCGCAAATCGCGCCCTGAATGTGGAGCCGGGCGGGTCGCCGTCTGAGCGGCGGGCAGCTCATGCGCGGCGCCTGTTGCTGAGCCACTGTGCGGGGGCTGGTCGGGTCGATGCGGAGACCACGGTTCGTGCTGCCATGGTCGTCCGGCTCAACCAGTTCCTCGCCGGCGGGTCCGGTATCAGCCCCGGTGTCGTGAAGGGGTTGTTGGAAGCCCTCGACAATGGATCGGTCGCCACCATTCACAGTCTGGGCGGCCTCGGCACCGGGGATCTGGCGGCCATGGCTGAGCTGGCACTGACCCTGAGTGGGGACCGGCCGTGGCAGCTGGGGGGAATCGCCCCGGTGCAGTTCGAGGACACCGATTCGCTGCCGTTCATGAGCTCCAGCGCACTGACCCTCGCCACAGCGACGCAGGGTGCCGTTGCCATGGAGCAGCTGATGAAGAGTGCGCTGGTGGTGGCGTCGCTGACCATGCTGGCGCTGGAGGGCTCACCCGAACCGTATGCCGAGGCGGTTCACCGGGCGAGGGTGCACCCGCATCAGGTGGCGGTGGCGGCGGCGATGCGGCGCCTGACCGGACCCGATACGCCGGCCGCGCCGGCCAGGTTGCAGGATCCTTTCGCCCTCAGGGCGTTGCCTCAGGTGCACGCCCCGGCGCTCGATGCCCTCCAGCGGTTGCGCTCCATCCTGGAAACCGAGCTGAACGGTGCGGGGGAGAACCCGCTGCTGACCACTGACGGCCTGTTCCATCACGGCCAATTCCATCTGGCCATGCTGGCGGCGGCGCTGGACAGCACCCGAACGGCTGTCTACCCGGTGATTTCACTGTCCGCGGCCAGGCTGTCCCACCTGTTCCGACCGGAGCTGAGCAGTCTCCCGTCTTTCCTCTCGACGGGTCCCCGGGGAAGTTCTGGCCTCATGATTGCCGAGTACGTCGCCCAGGATGTGCTGTCGATCCTGCGTACCGCGGCGACGCCGGTGAACGGGCCGGGGATCAACGTCTCGCTGGGCCTTGAGGAGCACGCCGGTTTCGCCACGCAGGGCGCTCGCCTGCTGCGCCAGTTCGCTGCGGAGGCTCCCGTGGTCGTCGCGCTCGAAGCAGTTGCTGCGGTCAGGGCGCTGCGGATGGCACCCCAGCGGCTGGGGACCGCTCCGGCGCGGGCCGCGTTTGACTATCTCGCGGCAGGGCTGGACCCGAGCCAGGAGGACCGGCCGCTGGGGGAGGACCTGGCCGCAGCGCAGGCGCTACTGCCAGGCCTCGCCGGGTTCTAGGTCAGGAAGCGATCGAACCCTAGCGCCCCAGTTCGTCGGTGACTGACTGGAGCTGCTTGTACTTCTCGATGACGCTTTCGTCGTCCATGGGCCGCAGCTCATCGGCGTAGCTCATCGACATGCGGCGGATCACCCCGTTGCGGCCGATCGCGTACTGTCCCATCCGCCACAGCGGCGGGGAGTAGGCGTGGATGGAGACGGACCCGTCCACGGACCCGCCCATCCGGTGCACGTGGTCAGGTCCGAAGGAGAAGGACCTGCCGGCCTCCACCACGCGCCGGACGGGTTCGCCATTCATCCGCGGGTTGGCTTCAGTGACGGCTCCCTGGGTGACGACGACGGCGCCGGAGGAGATGTCGTGATCGTGCCAGCCGGTGTCGTCCTGGGTATTCCAGCACAGCAGCCAGACGTCGATGTTGGAGTCCCGGTACACGGAGGCATAGTGGCGTTCGCCGCCCTCGTGGTTGATGTGGTGTTCCCACAGCTCGGGGCGGGCAGCGAGGGTGGTGACCCAGTCCTGCAGTTCCTTCTGGCTGAGGGTGCGCCCGGGCAGGGCAGGAACGTCTGATTCAGTGAGGGCGAGGCCCTGGGGAGGTGCAGTGGTCATCGTGGAGTTCCTTTCAGGAGATGCTGAGGGTTGGCGGAAAAAAGCGCGTGGGTGAAGGCATGCCCGAGGCCCGGGTCGCGTGGCTCGGCGTAGGGCCGGTCGGAGCCGTGAATGATCGGGTCGACGCCGACCACCCGGATGGTCGCATCAATCGCCCGGGTGTCGTAGGAGGAAGTTTCGTAATAGACCAGCGGGTCGACGGCGCCAAACGTGCCGCCGCGCGCAGCGAGACGTTCGTGGTGCAGTGGCGCGAGCCCGGCCAGGGCCACGAAGGCGACCCGGAGTGTGGGGTGCTGGGCGCGGCCCACCGCGTGCCAGGCCAGCCAGGAGGCGTGCAACTGGGCAACATACGGCACCAGGGCTGGCCACCAGGACGGGGTTCCGGCGGTGACCGGGGCCGGCCCGGGATGGATCAGGAGCGGCTTGTCGGCCGCCTGCACCACGTCAAGGATTGGCCGCATCCGGTGGATCGCTTCAGGATCGGCCAGTGCGGTGGCGGGCAACTGCAACCCCACCACCCGGTCATAATCCAGAATCTGGGCCAGACCGTCGAGATCGAACTCGCTCACCGGTGTCGCCGCCCAGACCAGGAATGGGTCGCCGAGTTCCAGCGCCGACCTGTGCCAGATCTCGATCAGCTCACGTGCTTCGTCGAAGGGTAGGTGCTCAATTCCCAGGGGGCTCGAGAGCGACAGCAGCACCTGGTCCTTCCCCTCGCGGGTTTCGCGGGTCCGGCGGACGTCGGTGTCATGGGCGAGGGGGTCGACGGCGTAGGGCGCCTCGCCGTCGATGAGCAGCTCCCAGCCGTTCAGCCGGGGGGTCTGGGTGCGGTTGCGGAGTGCATCGACGAACGCAGTCGGCCACAGGTGCTGGTGGCAATCGGTGCGCATGATGCCCTTTCGCGGGAGATGATCGGATGAGGTGTGAAGTGCTCAGCAAACTGATGATGTGAACCGGTTCACATCATTCATTGAACCGGTTCACACGAGCCTTTGTCAACCGAGTCCCGGGGAGAACGCCCGGGGGCACCGCGGTTCGGGTCGCACGTATGCTGGTCTGATGACCGGGGCCCAACGCAAAACACTCCAGGACATCGCCGACGCCGCCGGATTGTCGAAGGCCGCGACGTCCTATGCGCTGCGTGGCCTGCGGGGCTCGGAGGCCACGCAGGCGCGGGTGCGTGCCATTGCCGAGGAGTTCGGCTATTCGGCCGATCCCATTGCCCGGGCCCTCGCGAGTGGGCGCAGCGGCAACGTCGCCATCGTCGGATCACTCCGCGACCTGTGGCGTCAGGGGCTGGCCGTGATGCTGTCCGAGGCCCTCAGGGCGCAGGAGCTGTCGTCAATCATTGCCGACGTCGACGGCTCGCCCCAGCGCGAAGAGGAAGTGCTCCGCTCCCTGGCGGCCCAGCGCGTCGACGGGGTGATTGCGCTGCCGGTGGATCCATCGGCGAGCTACTGGGCCGATGTCCCCAGCCAAACCCGCATCGTATCGATCGGAGACGCGCTCACGGCCCGCCCTGAATCGGAAAGTGTCCTCTTCGACAACGAATACGGGGTGGGCACCGCGCTGCAGCACCTCGCCGATCTGGGGCATCGCTCAGTCGGCCTGCTCGCGCCCAGCCTGCCGTCCACTCCGGGCCGGCCCGCCGAACTGCTGGCGCAAAGTCTCGGGGATTCGATGGGCCTGACGGTCACCGTGTCGTCGTCGCCGTCGTCGGTCCACGGCGCCGCGCAGGCCGCTGCACAGCTGCTGGTGGGGGACCGCCGGCCCACCGCCCTGTTCTGCCTCGGCGATTCGATCGCTTTCGGCGCCTACCGCGCCGCCCGGGACCTCGGCCTGTCGGTGCCGGGCGACCTGTCGATTCTCGGCTTCGATGACAGCGAGCTAGCGTCGCTGGTCAGCCCCGAATTAACCACCTTCGGCTGGGACGAGCAGGCTATTGTCGACGCCGCAGTCGGCGCCCTGACCTCGCCCGAGGGCACCGGAACTGCCGGCGGCCAGATGATGTTCAGGCCGGTCTTTATCGCCCGGGCATCGACAACCCGTCCGTCGCGACCCAACGCCCCCAGCCGCTAGCCAACAGATCGTTCAGCACGGTGATGTCCTTGCCGAACGCACGGTCGTCGGTGCCGGCGGGCAGCAGCTCCGAGGCGTCCCCCACCAAAGTTCTGAGGCGGGGGTCGACGGCGGCCAACGGACGTTCGGACAGTCTCACCCCCTGGATGACGGTCAGCAATTCACAGGCAAGCACGTCGCGCAGCCCGGTGGCAGCGTGGCAGCATGCCTCCGCCGCCTCGGACGAGAAACTTTGGACATCCTCCTGGCCGAAGGACGTTTCGATGGCCCCCAGGCTCGAGGGCCGGGCGGCCGCCACCAGTTCGTGGACGACGCCGACCGTCCGTTTGTGCACAACCACCATTCCTGCGTGCAGGCCGGGCTGCCCGGAGAGCTGCCGCGGAAGTCCGGTGAACTTCTCGTCCAGGAGGCGGTGCACACGCGCCGCAGACGTCTCGGCGACGTGAATCATTGACAGCCTCAGCCCGTCCAGTGCCGCGGCAAGATCAAACCCGTCGAACCCGGCCGTCCCGATGAACCGCCCGTCCAGATAGGCCGGCGAATCGGTGACACCGTTCAACGCCCGCTCAACAGACGCCTCCACCGCGGCGATGGACCGCAGCAGTTGAGCCACCGCCGCCCCGAGCACCCTGAAGGAGAGCGGCGATTGCAGGGTACGGGGGTGCGGGTCGACGCCGGTGAGCTGACGGATAGCGGCCAGTACGGTGCCGAGCTCGACGTCGGCGCGGGCCAGCGCCGGGTCGAAGGGGTCGCGGCTGGCCCCGACCAGGCAGACCTCGGCGGCGGTGAGGGCTACAGCCTGCGCGGCGAGCAGCCGGGCGTCGTTCGCTCGAAGGATGGCGAGGGCAGTGGTGACGGGTATCCCCTGAATCAACGCCACACCTTCCTTGGTCCCCAACGAGTACGGCTTCATTCCGGCGGCCGACAGCACGTCGACGGCGTCAACGGCCGCACCGTTTACCAGGAATTCCCCCGATCCGGTGAGCGCCCCACCCAGGTGGGCGAGGGGAATGATCTCACCGGCAGCGCCGATCCGGGTGCGGGGGATGGCAGGGAGCATGTCTGCGGTCAGGAGTTCGACCAGCCGGACGCAAAGGTGCTCCGATACCCCGGCGTCCCCGGCGAGGAAGGTGCGGAGCCGCACTGCCAGGACAGCTCGGGTTTCCGGGTCAGTCAGCCAGGGTGACGACCCGACGGCGCGGCCAAGCATGAGGTTGTTTTGGTGCCGGGACTGGGCGATGTGGTCGAGGCGCACCTCGCTGGCTGCGCCCATTCCGGTGTTGACCCCGTAGACAGGATCGCCGTCGGTCAGCAGCTCAAGCACCTCCCGTCGGCGCAGTGAGACCCGGTCCAGCAGTTGTTGCTCGAGTCGGAGGGGCCTGCCAGCGGCAACTTCGGCGATGGCTACGGCGTCGAGCTCTTCGGGGTTGGCGAGCCGCAGCACCGGGAAGTGGGCGGCGTTGGTATGCGGGAGATGCATGATGGTTACCGGTACCTCAGCATGGTTCCGGTATCGGCGTGCTCCGCCTTGGTGAGGATCAGGTGCGCCACGGCGACGTCGAGGATGGACAGGCCGCGGTGCCAGAACAGGATCCGCTCGTCGTCGGATTCGCGGCCGGGCTTTTGTCCGCTGACAATGTCGCCGAGCTGCGCGTACAGCGTTTCGGGGGAGAGGCGGCCTGTGTCCACGTGTGGTCGGAGCGCGCCGAACCTGCCCGATTGCGCTTCACGCCAGTCGTCCACCACCACCTTGTCCATCACGTCCAGCAGGTCGAGTTCGACGGCGCTCACCGTGCCATAGGGAACCACGAAGGCGCCTGGCTTGACGGCAGCGGTGCGCAGCAGTGGGGTGGGTTCGTTCAGGCGGGAAGCCTCCACCAGGATGTCGGCGTCATCGAACGCCTCCTCGGCGGTGTCCACCACCCGCACCGGGGTGCTGATCTCGGCGCGTAACTGCACCGCGAATGCTTCCCGGGATTCGGGCCGCTTGCTGGTGACCCGGATTTCGTCGAAGTCGAACATGCTGTCCAGCATCGTCACGTTGGAGAACGCGGTGCCGCGGGCACCCACGTGCCCCAGAATTTTCGAATCCTTCCGGGCCAGGTGTTTGGCGCCGACGGCGGTCATCGCGCCGGTCCGGACCTCGGTCACCAGGGTGGCATCCATGACGCAGAGTGGGACTCCGGTTGTCGGGTCATACAGGGTGGCCATCGCGAGTTCGCTGGGCAGCCCCTGCAGGTAGTTGGGGACAAAGTCACCCACCACCTTGACGCCGCTGACGCCGTTTGCGCCCAGGTTGGACACGTGGCCGCGCAGCACATTGAAGTGGCCGATTCCGCCGTTGTTGGGCATCAGATGCATGCGCGGTTCGAAGACGGTTTCGCCCCTGCCATGCGCGGCGACGACGTCGTCCACTGCCTTGATGATCTCTGGGCGCGTCAGCTGCAGCGAATCAATATCCGGGCCGGAGAGGAACCTCAACCAGATTTCGCGCTGAGCCTGCTGCGACATCCAAACCTCCCCAAAATGAATTGTTTCATGCACAGGATTCGACTGTGTATCATGCTATTCATAGTGAGCGGGATCACCAAACAAGGATGTTACCGAAACCGGGGGCCGACCGTGCTGAGCGACCAATCATCGGCTGACCGCGCTCATGACTGGCTGGTGAACCTGGCCCATCAGCATCGGGTCTCACCCACCCAGCGGCGCGTGATCCAGTACATGCTTACTTCCCTGCCGGATGTGGCGTTCGCTTCGACCATCGACGTCGCCGAGGCGGCCGGAGTCAGCCAGCCCACCGTCACCCGGCTGGCCACCGCCCTCGGCTACCCCGGCTATCCCGAATTCCGCAGCGCCATTCGCGACATCGTGCGCGGCAAGTCCGCTGCGCTGAACGGCGAGGGGGTGGAGCGGCCCGCCATTCTCGAATTCGAGCAGCAGAACATCGGCGCACTGGAACGCACGGTCGTCAGCGAGCAGATGCAGCGCGCCGTCGACCTCCTGGCCGACACCCAGCCGCTCGGAATCATCGGTCTGCGGGTCTCGGCGGCGCTCGCAGAGTACCTCGGCTATTTCGCCCGCCGGGTGTTACCGGATGTCCATGTCCTGTCGGACGCGGCGTCGATGGATGACGCGATCCTGCAGCTGCACCGGAACGGCGCCACCGCGGTGCTGGCGTTCGTGATGCCCCGGTATCCCGCGGCGACGGTGCGGGCGTTGGCGCAGGCCCGGTCACTCGGCATGGCCACGGTCGCGATCGTCGACAGCCCGCTCGTCCCGTTTGCCAACGACGTCGACGCCCTCCTGGTCGCCCCGGTCGGCACCGACCTCGTCTTCGACTCCCACGCGGCCGCCGTCGTCCTCTCCAGCTCGCTGCTGGACACCCTCGCCGCCCGTGATCCGCTCCGCACCCAGGAACTGCTCGAGGCCCACGAGGGACTGGTCGAGCGCTGGGCCCACACCCAGCAATGAGCGCCCTCCTCCTGCCCGCGTCAGCGCGCCAGCGGGTGCCATGGAAGAACGGCGGCGGCCACACAGCAGAGGTGGTGGTGATGCCCGACGACGGCGCTGCCCTTGCCGCGGGCAGCTCTGCCTTTGATTGGCGGCTCAGTATCGCCACCGTTGACCGGGACGGCGGCTTTTCTTCATTTCCCGGGGTGAGCCGGTCGCTGATGGCGTTGTCTCCCCAGGGATTGGCGCTGGTCGACAACGGAAATCCGGTCACCCTTTGCCAGTACGACGTGCACCAGTTCTGGGGTGAAAACGACGTCGCGGCGGTGGACGTTACCGGTCCGACCCTTGACCTAAACCTGATGATCCGGCGTGAGGCGTTCTCCGGGGATCTGCGGTTTGGGGAGATGACCGGAGACGATCTTGTGGGCACCGCCGCGGGTCACACCGTCGTCGTCCTGTTGTCGGGTGAGCTCAGATTTGAGGGCCGGCTCCTGCAGCCGCATGATGCAGTGCTGATGGGGGACGGAGGTGCCGACGTCACCGGCTACGCCCAGGTAGCCCTCGCTTCGATCTCACCCCGTGACCCGCTGGCGACGGACTGAGCCCGCCGTCACTACGGAACAGCCTCAAAACCACCCCTCTCAGCGCCGCAGCGCGGCCCGCAGCTCGCGTTGTCTGCTCAGGGCGACGCTGGCAATGATGATAAACCCGCCCACCGGCTGGTTCCATGACGGGGATTCACCGAGCACCAAGATTCCCGCGTGTTCCACAGGTACGCCATCCCGTGCTCAACGCGCCAAGCGCCAGCATCGAAATCACCACTTGTGGGGTCGAGGTGAGGGGGGTCAGTGAAATGAACGGCGCGGCAAGGAGCACGACGACGGCGCCCATTCCCCAAGGTTATTGATCCCCGGTGAAAACCTGTAAGTGTTACCGTGATCACCACGGACGGTGAACGTCCACTGGTTGAGGAGATCCCCATGGCGCGCACAACCCGTACACCGGACGACAGGATTCGTCGTCTTCGCCCGTACAACCTGGTGGCTGGGTCTCTGCATCTTGTGCAGGCCATCGGCTTTGGGGTCATCCTTGCCATGCTGGATACCCAGGTCACCTTCGGTGTGACCGCCGATTATCTGGCTGGTCCACCGGGTTTCCCGCTACCCCCCGAGCGGGTGGATCTCTTCGCAGTGAATGTTGGTGCCGGAGTGGTCCTGTTCCTGGCGCTCTCCGCGCTGTTCCATTTTGCCGTCGCATCGCCGGTGTTCTTCCCGCGCTACGGGGCCGGGCTGAGGGCAAACCGCAACTACTTTCGATGGGTCGAGTACGCGCTCAGCTCGTCGGTGATGATCTGGCTGATTGCCCAAACGACGGGGATCTCCGACGTCGCCGCACTCATTTCCCTGTTCGCCGCCAATGCGGCGATGATCGGGTTTGGGGCCCTGCAGGAAAAATACGAGGAGCCCGGCAGCGGCAATTTCCTGCCTTTCACCCTCGGGTCCCTGGTCGGGTTGGTGCCGTGGATCGCCATCCTGATCTATTTCCTGTCTCCCGGGTCTACCAGCACAGTGGAGCCGCCCGCGTTCGTCTACGGCATCATCATCTCGCTGTTCCTTTTCTTCAACACGTTCGCGATCAACCAGTGGCTCCAGTACCGCCAGGTGGGGCCGTGGAGCGACTACCTCTTCGGCGAACGGGTGTACATCACGCTCAGCCTCATTGCCAAGACCGCTCTCGCCTGGCAGGTATTCTCGGGCGCCATCATCCCGGCGCTGACCGGCTGACCGGCTGACCGACCCTGGGTGCGATGAGCAACGTGGTGGACCGGAAGCGGCTGCTGCAGTATCGCCTGGCCGCCCAGTTGATCCGCGACGACGACGACGCCAAGCCGGATGCCCGGGACGTCGTCGAGCGTCTGCTGGCGATGCAGGCGCAGGACTTTAACCAGGCACTGTGGGCCATTGGTCTGCGGTCGCCGGGCTCAACCCGGGATGACGTCTTCTCGGCGCTCCAACGCGGCGACATTGTGCGGTCGTGGCCAATGCGCGGGACCCTGCATTTTGTGTTGCCGGCCGATCTTCGCTGGATACTCGGGCTCACCACCCACCGGCTGCTCGCTGGCGCGGCCACCCGGCATCGGGCGCTGGGGCTTGACCAAACGACGTTTGAGAACGCGCGCAATGTGGCCATGACGGTGCTGGCGGGCGGCGGGCAATTGGTCCGCAACGAGTTCCTCGCCGCGCTCAATGAGGTAGGCATCGATACGGCCAACCAACGCGGCTACCACCTGATCTGGTATCTCGCGCAGACCGGCACACTCTGCTGGGGGCCGCCTGCCGGCACCCAACAGGGGCTGGTGCTCCTCGATGAATGGGTGCCGGATACGGGCCAGCCGGAGCGCGACGAAGCGCTGGGCCGGTTTGTTCTCGGGTACTTCACCGGACACGGTCCAGCAACACTGCGGGACTTTGTCTGGTGGTCCAAGGTGACCGTTGCCGACGCGAAGATCGGGTTGGCGCTGGCCCGCGACCAGCTGACAGAGCTGACCTATGATGACACCACCTATTGGATGGCTGCGGACCGTTCAGGGGACCCACCTCCCGCTCCAGGCCTGGTCCTGCTGCCGGCCTTCGACGAGTACGTGATCGGCTATCAGGACCGCACACCGGTGCTCCGGCCTGAGTACGCGCAGGCCATCGTCCCGGGCGGCAATGGGGTATTCAAGGCAACCGTGGTGGTGAACGGCCGAGTCACCGGCACCTGGCGCCGGTCCGCGGACCGGTCCGGCGCCCTCCTCGTCGACCTGTTCGAGCCGCTGACGGCACAGGAGGAGCGCGCCCTCCTCAGAGCGGAACACTCCTACCAGAGCTTCAACTCCGCAGGCGTGCCTGGTACAGCCGGTCGTCGAGTTCTTCAAGATCCTTGACCGCCGCGCAGAGCAGCAACTGTCCAAAGCTTGGGGTTCCGAGGACGGGTGCGCTGCCAACCGCACTCGAGGCCACGGGGTCGAGCGGAGCCTCTGCGGTTCGTTCGCACAACTCGCGGGCGTCCATGACTGCCTGCACCAGCGGGTTGCGCAACGCCTCCAGCCCGGAAAGTCGCCTTTCGGGGGTCTCGTTCCGGCCACGCTGAATCCGCGAAGCCGTCGGAAAATCGGGGGCGTCAGCGCGGATCGCCAGGCTGCCTGCCTGTGCTGCGTAGGACCGTGCCAGGCGGCGTCCAGTGTCCGGTGATGGCCGTTTCGATTCCATGCTGCCTTACGTCGAGTTGAGTCAGCACCCCAGCGGGCTGACCGTCGTACATCACCGGCATGATCAGTTGTTGCCGGATGGCTTAGCTATTGGGGTCAACGTCCCGAATGCCCAGCCGGTTCCTGCCTCCGACCATAGCGAGTCCGGCAGGACCCTTCAATAGTCAGCATGCTTTCTTTATATGACTGTAACCGATCTGGGCCCGTTTGTGCTGAATCTGGAGATGGGCTCACCGGTGGATGTTGCGTCTGGGGATGACAGGTCCGCCAAGTCGCCTATTGTGGATTTATGTCGATCAATTCGGCTCCCGGCTGGGGCGCCTCACAGGTAGAACGTGTTGTCGAGACGGTGTTACCAACCCGTCACGGCGTATTCCGGATGGTCGGATATCGCGATTCCGAGAATAACGAGCATGTCGCGTTGGTGCAGGGCGACATTGCGGGGTCCGTCCCGTTGGTCCGGGTGCATTCCGAGTGCCTCACCGGCGACGCGCTCGGCTCCTATCGTTGCGACTGCGGTGAACAACTCGATGCCTCGCTTCAGCGCATCAGCGAAGAAGGCACCGGCGTCGTGATCTATGTCCGGGGCCACGAGGGCAGGGGGATCGGCCTGCTTGAGAAACTCCGCGCCTACGCCCTGCAGGACCAGGGCGCCGACACCGTTGACGCCAACACCTCGCTGGGCCTCCCGGTGGACTCGCGCGACTATCAGCAGAGCACCGAAATTCTCCTCGACCTCGGCGTCACCCGCATCCGCCTGCTCTCCTCCAATCCGGCCAAGCAGGAGGCACTCGAAAGCGGCGGGATCACCGTCATGGCACGCAGCGGGCTCAACATCGCCCAGCGCCCCGAGAACGCCGGCTATATCGCCACCAAGCGCGCCAGGATGAGGCACGACGGCGAACCGGTCCAGGATGTCTGGCGTCACCTCACCGAAGGAACAGTCCCGCAGGGGTCAGTGCACGGCCTGGCAGCTGAACTGCTCACCCGGTACGGACCGCTGGTCCAGGCAACCCGTCCCGACGGCCGGCTCGTGATCGGTCAGCTCGGCCAGAGCCTCGACGGATTCATCGCCTCGCGCACCGGAGACGCCCGCTTCGTCACGGGCACCGAAGACCGGGAGCACCTGCACCGGCTCAGGGCCCTCGTGGATGCCGTCATCATCGGTGCCTCAACGGTCACCGCCGATGACTGCCTCCTCACGGTCCGGGCAGTCGAGGGACCCAACCCCGTCCGGGTCGTCCTAGATCCGAGTGGCCGCATCCCGCAGGCATCCGCCGTCCTGACCGACGGCTCGGCACCCACCCTGTGGCTGGTCGGCCTCGAGGCCGTCGTCCCGATCGGCCTCGCCGAGCATGTGACCGTCCGGCGCCTGGCCGCTGGGGACTTTGAACCACATCGTCTCCTCGGCCTGCTGGCGGATCGCGGGTTCTCACGGGTCCTGGTGGAGGGCGGCGGGCACACCGTGTCACGCTTCCTCGAAGCCAGCGCGCTCGATCGGCTGTACCTGACCTGCGCACCGATCCTGGTCGGCGACGGCGTCCCGGGCATCCGGTTCACCGGCAGCGACGCCTTGTCAGACGCCCTCTCCGCTCCGGTGCGGCGTTTCGAGTTTGGCAGGGACATCTGCACGGAGTTCGACTTTTCGGCTGCCGTTCCCGCCCCGGTCGCCAAGGAACCCGCGGACAGCCAGCACCAGTAGCAGCGCGGCGCCCGGTAGCACCGACACCAGGGCCAGTAGTCCGTAGCCCACCGACACCTCAATCCCCAGCGGGCCCGGATAGCCAAACATCATGAACGCCAGCGCTGTGACACCCTCCCGCGGACCCCAACCGCCCAGGCTCAGGGGAATGGACATTCCGGCCAGGCTGATCGCAGCCAGCCCGACGACGTCGACCACTGCCAGGTTGGGTGCGGTCAGCGCGGCCGAGACGGCGAACAGGGCCGCAAACGAGGCCCAGCCGAGCACCGAGAGCGCCCACACCGCGGCGACGGTCCGGTTGGGCAGGCGCCGCAGTGATGGTCGGGCAGCGAGCAGCACCAGCACTGCACCCAGGGCGACGATGCCGGCAAGCCGCCAGTCAGCGGCGAGCAGCGCTGCAGCAGCAGCGAGGAGCACAACCACCGTGCCGGCGAGGCGTTCGCCCAACACCGAGCCGATGCTGCTGAGCCAGCTGGACCGGTGAGCCGCCCGTTGCCGGGCGGTGCGAATGGCGTCCCCCGCCAGACCGCCGGGGAGGATGGCGTTGAGGAATGATGCTTCGTAGCACTGGGCGAAGGCGCCGCCGCGGGGGAGGTGCATCTGGAATCCGCTGGAGACCAGCCGCCACCGTTGGGCCTGGGCTGCCGTCCCGATCAGGCCGAGGGCCAGCGCGGCGGCGACCGAGGGGACTGTCAAAGCTCCCAGCCCGGCGGTGAAGGGTCCGGTGCCGAAGACCATTACCAGGTAGTAGATCAGGGCAGCGGCGCAGAGGGCCTGGAGGAGTGCGAGCCAGCTGCGGCGTCTCACGGCACGGGCGTCATGGTCGGGGTATCACTGTTGGATCGTCACGGCTGAATCGTCACGGTCGGGGTGTCACTGTTGAATCGTCATGGTCGGGGTGGCAGGGCCAGCAGGTCCCGGTGGCCGATCGTCAGCTGCAGCGTGCCGTCGGCGGCCTGCTCGGATCGCCGTTCCAGCCACTGGCTGACGTCCCCGGCGAGGCCTGGTTCCTCCTCGAGGACGGCGTCCGCCCGGTCGTTCAGGAACCGGGTGATCAGCTCCGAGTGATCCCCGGTGAGCTCCCACGGCGTGTCGACGGTGGTGACGGTGAAGCCGGCCTTGGTCAGGAACTGCTCCGTCAGGTCAACGCCCCGTGCCCCGGCCCGGCCGCCACGGTTCTGGTGCTGGTTGAACGCGTCGTTGAGGGCGGCATCCAGCGGATCCGCAGGCTCGATCGTCATGGTGCCGGTGACGCTCAGACTGAACAGTGCTGCTGTCTGGGATTCGACCAGTGCCGAGCAGAGGGTCTCCAGCTGGTCCGGCGTCAGCAGATCCAGCAGGGCCGAGCAGGTGACAAACCGCTGCCGGGAGGCTTGGGGATCGGCGTCGAGGATTTCTCCCAGGTCTTCGATGCCGGCTACCACTGCCTCGGTGCCGACCACGCCGTCGATCGCTGGTGCACCCATTGTGAGTTCCAGCAGATCCGGGTCATGGTCGATGAGCGTCCAGTGCTGCGGCATGTGGAGGTGCGGTGCAAGCCATGCCTGGTTGGCACCGGTGCCAGCACCGAGGTCAAAGATCCGGACCGCCTGGTCGTCAGCGTCATTCACCTCTGCATCGGAGGGCGCCGTGCCCGGGGCCAGAAAAGCCTGTAACTCCGTGAGGAGGGGAAGGCTTGCCTGTCGGGCGGCTTCGTCGGCGGGACGGCGCAGGGAGAGCCAGTCGCTGGCAATCGGGCGCGGTGCGTCGGCGTCGGTCACGGGTGAATGATTTCCAGGAGCGTTGTCGCTGTGTTGGCCCATGTCGGCAGTGTATCGCGGCGGCTGAGCGCGGCGGCCCGCCAGGACTGGCGCAGCGACGAGTCGGTGAGCCAGTCCCGCAGCGTCGCAGCCAGTTCCTGCGGATCGTGGGGGTCGACGACGGCGCCCGGCAGCTGACCTGCCGTGCCACCGGTGAGGGCTTCGACGGCCCCGGTGCCCCGGCCCACCACGCCGGGGATGCCGCGGGCCAGACCCTCGGTGACTACCATCCCAAAGGTTTCCGCCAGCGACGGTAACAGCAGCAGATCAGACCGTGCCCATTCGGCGTCAAGCGCTGGTCCCTGGAGTACGCCCGGGATGGTGATGCGACCCGGCTCGAAGGCGGCGGCCTGATCGTGAAGCATGGCGACGTGGGAGCTGCCCTGCGGGCTGGCACCGCCCACCAGGGAAGCGGTCCACGGCAGGTCGGCAAGGTCGGCGAGCGCCGACAGCACCATTGAATGGTTCTTTCGGGGCGTGAGCGATCCGAGCATCACCAGGTGCAGCGGGGCGCTGCCCGTTGCAAGCCCCGCCGGTTCGGTGCCCGGAGGTACCACGTGGACCTGGTCCAACCCATAGCGCCGGATCAGGTCGTCCCGGGCCCACTGGCTGGTGCAGATCGCCCCGGAGGCGTGTCGGAGGGCCGCTTCCTCGGAGGCAGCGAAAGCCTTCATCTCCTGATCTGTCAGACCGGTCTCAGCGGGGAGCGGCAGGTGCAGCAGCACCCAGACGGTACCGCCGGCGTCGACCGCTGCCCGGATCGCCTCGGGGGCCGCCGACGCCATGAGCCCGTCGACCACCACCGGGCCGTCCGTTCTGCCGGACGTCTTCCCGAGTGCCTCGGCGAGCTTCTGGTGATCGGCCGGCGAACCATTGGGCCAGTCACCACGGATCGGTGTCATGGTGACGCGGTGCCCGGCCTCACCCAGCGCGGCGGCCAGCTGGTCGTTGTAGATGCTGCCGCCACTCGGTCCGGGCAGGCCGCCTGGAATTACCAGACCCAACTCCATACCGGAGTTAGCCCTGGACGTCGGCTGAGTCGAACTCCACCGAGTAGCCGGCCCACGCATCGGGGTGTTCGCGGAGCACCACGTCCAGCCCGGCGAAGGGCGCGGTGTCGAAGCGCGTGCTCAGCTGGTCGGCGATGTAGCGGGCCACGGCTTCGGTGGTGGAGAGGACACCGGCAAAGTCAGGGTGCTCGTCAAGGTTCTTGTACCGCAGCCCGTCCAGCACCTCGCCGAGCATCGCGGTCGCCTCGCCGATGTCGATCACGACGGCGTGTTGGGTCAGTTCCCGACGCCGCCAGGTCACCTCCACCACGAGTGTGGCGCCGTGCAGTCCCTGGGCTGGGCCAAAGAACGGGTCGGGAAGGCTGTGGGCGATCATCACGTGGTCGCGGACGGTCAGACGGTACATGGGTCTCCTGTGGTCGTGGTGGTCGTGGTGGTCGTGGTGGTCGTGGTGAGGTGAGGACAGTGCGCGGTGCGGAGGACTTAGGTGGCCGGTTCGTCGGCGCCAGGGTAGGCAATCACATGGCACAGCGCGGCCAGAGTGCCGCTGGAGAGGTCCCGCATCACGTTCGGCAGGTCCTCAAACGGCGAGGTGCCGCTGAGGAGCGCATCAAACGCCGGGTCCTTCAACGCGTCCAGGGCGGTAGCGAGCCGATCCTGATGGGTCCGGCGGGCGCGACGCGGGGCGGCGATGGTCCCCACCTGGCTTGCCCTGATGCTCAGCCGACGCGCGTGGAAATCGGCTCCCAGCGGCACCTCAGGGGAGCGGGTGCCGTACCAGGACATTTCGATCACTTCACCCTCGTCGCCGAGCAGGCCCAGCCCCAGGGACAGGCCGGCCGCTGTGGAGGAGCAGTGGAACACAATGTCGCAGTTGCCGGCCGCGTCGACGGGATGCACCCAGTCCACGCCCAGCTCCGCTGCGAGCGCGGCGCGGGAGGGATCCGGGTCCACCAGCTGGAGGCGTCCCAGCGGGAACCGGCGCAGCAGCGTCGCGAGTGCGGCGCCGATCATGCCACCGCCGACGACGGCGATCCGGTCGCCCATGCAGGGCCGTGCATCCCACAGGGCGTTGACCGCGGTCTCGACGGCGCCCGCCAGCACGGCGCGCTCGCTGGGGACGTCGTCGGGAATCACCGTCAGAGCGGACACCGGGACCACATAGCGGTCCTGGTGCGGGTAGAGGCAGAACACCCGCTGGCCCACCAGCGAGTCGGGTCCTTCCTCGACGACGCCGACCGAGAGGTAGCCATACTTCACCGGGCCTCCGAAGGTGCCCTCCTGGAAGGGGGCCTCCATGAGGGCTGCCACCCCGGGAGGGATGCGGCCGTCGTGGACCAGCGTCTCGGTGCCTCGGCTGATCCCGGAATAAAGGGTGCGAACCAGTGCCTGCTCGGTCTCCCGTTTGGGCAGGGGAGCGGTGCGGAGTTCGCCGTGTCCGGGCCGGGTGGTCCAGTACGACTGGCTGTGCTCGGAGGAGGTGCAAGACATAACTCGATTATGCCCTGCAGCCTGAAGGACGCGCCCCAGCTTGCTGCACAGCTCATCAGTAGACTGGGCAGATGATTACTGTCAAGGGAACCATCAGCACGCCCCTCTCACCCGCACGGGCTTTCGCCTTCCTGAAAGAGTTCGAGAACACCAGCGAATGGGATCCGGGCACGCCAGTGGTGGAGAAGCGCTCCATCGGCCCGGTAGCCGTGGGCCACCGGTACCATGCAGAAGCTGAATTCCGGGGCAAGCGCCAGTCCATCGGGTATGAGGTGACCGAACTGCGCGAAGGCCACATCAAGCTGCGGGGCGAAAACAAGACGCTGGTCTCGTTCGACTCGATCGACGTCGTCCCCTCCGGTTCGGGCAGCGATGTCACGTACACGGCCGAGTTTCAGCTCAACGGATTCCGGCGGATTGCCCAGCCTTTCCTGAAGCCGGCTTTCAACACGCTGCGCGACCCGGCGTTGAACGGGTTGCGCGACAAATTGAACTCGCTCGTCTAGTTCCGGCAGGTAGGCCAGTGGCTCAAGTCAGCAGGCGTGCCCTGTTCGATGCGTCAGGCGCTGTCGTGGGATCGATTGGCGTCGGCATCACGCTGCTGGCCCTGAACGATTCCCACAACGTCACCAACCTCGCGGCGGTTGTTGCCGGTCTCACGCTGGTGACCGTAGCGGCGCTCAGCGTGGTGCGCCGTCGGCCGTCCTATTCCGGCCCGGCCGACCGGGTCACGCTGTTCCGCGCGGTGCTCGCGGGCGGGTGCGCAACCATCGTGGTGCTGTCGTTGTGGGGGACTGTGCCCACCAGGTCCTGGTGGCTGGTGCTGTTGGCGGCGACCGCTGTGCTACTGGACGCCGTAGATGGAGCCGTGGCCCGGTGCACCGGCACAGCCACCAAGGCTGGCGCTCGCCTGGACATGGAAACCGACGCAATCCTGCTGCTGGTGCTGTCGATCCCGGTGGCACTGACCGTCGGCTGGTGGGCGTTGCTGATTGGGCTGATGAGGTACCTCTATGTCGCGGCGTCCTGGGTACGCCCTGCGCTCAGAAGCGAACTGGAGTTCAGCAGCTTCCGGCGGGTCGTCGCCGCCACCCAGGGTGTGGTGCTGGTAATCATCCTGGTCCCGGTGACTCCCATCGCGCTCGCGGTCCCGGTGACGGCCGCTTCCCTGCTGTTGCTGGCGGTGTCCTTTGGCCGGGACGTGGTGGCCCTCGAGCGGTCGGCTGCCCGGCACCTTTGAGACACGCTGGCAGTGGACTACTTGGGACTACTCGATAGAGGTTTCCCTCACTCCGAGTGAAAACCGAGTAGTCCGAGGGTTGATCCTGAGAAAGACGGGTATGGACCACTCGTGTAAGAACCCCAAGGAATTCATAGGTTGGATTTGTGAACATCTATACCGAATTAGGGGTTTCAATTATGGTTCAGTCAGTTGATTTCGCCGCGATTCAACCACCACTGGATGTGCCGTCCGCCCATCCGTGCCGCCTGAAAATCCAGATCATTGGAAGCTTGCAAGTCAGGCGTGGTGACGTAGTTCTGGACGCGCGGCAGCTCGGCGGACCTAAGCCTCGGCAGATCCTTGAGTTGTTACTCCTGCAACTCGGACGCCCAGTCTCGAAAGATCGGCTCATCGAGCGACTGTGGGGCGGACATCAGCCGGCTGAAGCATTATCGACCCTTGAAAGCTACGTAAGCGTTCTTCGCCGTCACATCCAGCCAGGCGCTCGGAAAGCTGGGCCCCTGCGCACCGTTACGGGCGGATACGTCATGGATAAAGAACTCGTTGATCTCGACCTTGACCATTTCGCTTCACAGATCAGTGCAGCCCACCGATGCACCGAACCGTCCGCGGCGTACGAATTGCTTTGCAGCGCACTGCTTCTGAATCATTCGCCGCTACTCGGCGACGAACTTCAGCCTACGTGGGCAGATGAGGCACGAGCGGATCATGCCGCGCGAGTTGCTGACGCATTTGTGCTCGCCGCCGAAACCGCGGCATTTCTGGGACGGGCCAATGAATCCGTGTCCTGGGCCAAGCAAGCATTAGCAGCGGATCAGCTTAATGAACGCGCATGGACTGCACTAATCCTCGGGCTGGAGCAGAATTCCCAGTTCGCTGAAGGGCTGCTGTGCTACGAACAGTGCCGTCTGACGTTCGCCCGGGAATTGGGCTGTACTCCAGGGACCGTCCTACTGGATGCCTACGCGCGGCTCCTTCGCGCCACGGCCGCGGGAGAGAATGAGTTGGGACCTCTTCTTTCCGCCTTGCTTGTCCTTCATCGGCAGCTCACCCAGCGTTCAAATCCTGAGGCTTCCGGGATGCTGCATTCCAATTTTTCGGCTCGGAGTGCTCTCCTGGACGCCGCTGACGTGACGGAAGCAACCAAAATCATACATTCGTTCCTTATTCGAGCCGTCCCTGCGGCGTAAAGGTTCAGGAATCAGCCTGGATAGCGTGGATCGTCCACTGCGTAGTGTGGCTGGCGCCCGGCTGCAGCACTAGGAGGTCGGTTCCCGAGTTGAACGCATCCGGCGGGCACGTCATCGGTTCGACGGCGAGGCCCCGTCTGCTGTCGGCCGGATCTTTGGGCAGGTCTCCGGTATGGACCTGCACCCACGGGCAGCCGCTACCAAACGAGACCGCTGCGCCGTGCCCATCCGGACCGGTCACGGAAACCGTGGCGGCGCCGTCGTCGTCGTACTGGACGTCGGTGAAGGCATGGTCGAGGAACGTGTCGTAGATCCGTCGCGGCGTAAGGAAGTCGAAGTGGCCGGACACGCCAGTCAGAGCGGTGGGGATGAGCCGGTCCTTAGTCACTTCCAGGACGGTGTCGGCGGGAATGGTCAGGGTCCATTCATCCACCAGTCCGTCACCGGCCACCAGATAGGGGTGGGGTGCCACACCGTAGGGGGCAGCGTCGGGGCCGGTATTGGTGGCGGTCACCGTGGTGGTGAGGCCGTCGTCGTCGAGTGTGTACGTGACCTCAAGGGTGAGCCGGAAGGGGTAGCCCTCCTGCGGCACCACTGTCGCGCGGAGCCGGACGGAGGAGCCGCTCTGGTCGTCTGTCTCCCAGTCCTCCCAGGCGAGGAGCCCGTGCAGGGCATGACTACGCTCGGGTTCGGTGAGGCTGAGCTGATGGGTGGCGCCGTCGAACGTGTAGGTACCATCGACCACCCGGTTTGGCCACGGGGCCAGGATTGCGCCGCGGTAGTTGGGGCGGATCTCGTCGGCGTCGTAGGAGCGGATCAGGTCGCGTCCGCCGAACCGCAGTTCACGCAGCGACGCTCCCACACTGGCGACGACGGCGCTGTAGTCACCGTGAGTCAGGTGCAGTTGGCGTCCGGACAGGGGAGTGGGGGCGGCGTGATTCATCATGAACCTTCGGGTAGTTCCAGTTCGTCGTCGACGCTGAGACATTCGGAATCCTGCTTGACCACCGAGACGGCCGTGCCCAGATCAACCAGGATGGTGCTCGACGGCACTTCGTTCGGGTTGAACAGCACTTCTACCGCCGGGTCGCGGCCGTAGGTGGTGGCTCGCCAGACCTCTTCCTCTTCCTGGATGATCCAGTCGACGCCGTTCACTGACGCGCAGGCATCCGTGGTCGGACCGGGAACGGCGACGCCGCACCGGAGGAGCACCTGCGAGGGGTCGCCCCACGCCGCGGTCGCCTGGCTGTTGGTTTCGCGCAACTCGTTCTCGGCAACCAGGTCCGGCAGCGACACCATGACCGACGCGCACTCTGGGTTGGCGGCGTCGGCGGCTGCCTCCACCCCAACGATCGGCGAACACGCCGTCAGGCCTAGAGCGACGACGATGAGCGGGGCTAAGAGACGGAAGGCACGCATGGTGCCAGTTTAGTAGTCACAACACCGGCGGCCGATCCTTCTGGTTGCGCCTCCCAGCTTCTTCCCACGGTTGATGGTTAGGATGGGGAGCTGTCTCAGGTCAGGGGAAACCAGACGTGTCAAACTATCTCGAAGAATCCGTCCAGCGGGGCGGCCGCAAGAAGCGCCCGGTACGGATTGTGCTCATCTCCGTGCTCGCTTTGGTGCTGGTAGCAGGCCTCGTTGCCGGCGCGTATTTGTTCAACCTCGCGAACACGTACAACACGCAGACCAAGACCATTGAGGAAGTCTTCCCCGAAGGCACGGATCGTCCCACTCGGACTGCAGCAGCCGAGGGAGCTCAAACCATTCTCCTCCTCGGCAGTGATGAGAACGGCGGCAGCAGCGAAACCGAGAACCTGCCCGGCGTGCCGAATGCTGGCCGCTCGGACACCATGATGCTGATGCACCTTCCCGCCAACCGCGAGGGTGTGTCCGTCATGTCGATCATGCGGGATACCTGGACTGACATTCCCGGCCACGGCGAGCACAAGATCAACGCGGCCACAGCGCTTGGGGGAGTGCCGCTGCTCGTGCAGACGCTGGAGGGCATGTTCGATGCGCCCATTGATCACGTCGCCATCTTCGATTTTGAGGGGTTCACCGGACTCACTGATGCGTTGGGCGGGGTCACGGTGAACAACGAGATCGCGTTCCAGTCGCGCGGTGCCGACGGCGAATTCTTCGACCAGGACGAGATCAATTTGCAGGGTGAGTCAGCGTTGAAGTTTGTCCGTGAGCGGTATGCGTTTACCGACGGCGATTTTCAGCGGGTGAAGAATCAGCAGCTGTTCATCAAGGCCATCATGGGCAAGTTCCTCACCGCTGAGACTTTGACGAATCCGCTCAAGATCAATGAGATTGTCCATCAGGCATCGCCGTACCTGAGTGTTGACGAGGGTCTGGACGCCACGACCGCCGGCGGATTGGCGCTGTCGTTGCGGAATATCCGTGGTGATGATGTGCAATTCTTCACGTTGCCGAACCTGGGAATCGGCACCTCCGCGGATGGTCAGTCGATTATTCTGAAGGACGACGCCGCAATCGCGGACATTGCCGAAGCGCTGGACAACGACACCCTGGGTGACTATCTCCAGACCGCTGCATCGTAGAATTAGGACCCATGGGATTATTGATGCGCCGTGCTCTCGCCGGTCTAGCCGCGGCCTCGCTCTGTGTCGGAGCGGGTGTTGGGGTCGCGCACGCTACTGAAGAGCCGCCATTGCCGGTCACTCCGACCACCGAGCCGGCTCCACCGCCGGCGCCAGCACCTGCCCCGCAGCCCGCACCTGCACCGGCGCCGGCACCAGCGCCTGCCCCCGCACCGCAGCAGCCCGCGCCCGAACCAGCTCCTGAGGAAGATCCCGCTCCAACTGTCGATCCTGCAACTGGTTTCACTGTCGACCCAGTGACCGGATACCTCATCCACCCGCCCACGGGTTATCTGATTGAACCGGGCACCGGAAATCTCATCGATCCATCGAATTATTTCTATACAAATTTCCGCTGGATTGCGGAGACCGGCGCCGTGGTTGACCTGAACGAGGAGACCGAGGAACCGGAAGAGACACCCGCACCCGAGGAATCCGAGTCGGCTGAGCCTGAAGAGTCCGAGTCGCCTGAACCGACGCCGACGCCCACCCGCTCAGCAACGCCGTCGCCCTCTCCTTCCACAAGCGAGGCGGCCGTTGTCGATGCCAGCGCCGCCTCCGAAGAGACCTCAATTGGCTCCAGCCCGATTACCAGGGGCCTGGTAATCATTGGTCTTGTTGGCCTGGGCGTCCTCTATTACGCGAAGCTTCGAGGCGGGAATACCGCTCGTCCAAAACCGGGTAAATAGTCCGTTTCGCGAGTGACGTTTTGATTACGCTTCGCCTCAATAGCCCCTTACGTCCCATTTAGCCGGAATCTCACCCATACGATGAATCGATCATTCGTATCTGTAGGGGAGACAGTATGACCAGTGTCGAACCGGCGCGTCCAGGCAATCAGGCATCAATTCAACGAAGCGCCAGTCGGCGAACCACCGCCGTTTTCTCGGGCCTCGTCGTCTCAAGCCTGATGATGGGTGTGGGGGTTTCTCCGGTTTCTGCAGCTGACGATTTCGGTCAGGTCACCGGGACGGTGCTTGGTTTGGGGTCGGACGATCAGCTCTGTGTTTATGCGCTTCCCGCTCCTGTTACAAACTCGGAGCCTGGTGTCTCGCCGTCCACCGGGCAGCTGCAACCTATCGTGCCGCCTTCCACCGAAGGACCATGCGCTGATACGCCCCTCGCGGTGGAGTCGCAACTGGTAGTTGACGGTACTTACACCTTTGAAGCGCTTGAACCTGGTGCCTACCGGCTCTACCTTGATGATCCTCGACCTGATGAATCAACGGTTACGGGTGCGTCTCAGTGGGTTCCCGGCAAGGTCCTCAAAACTTCGGCTCAGATAGTGACTGTCGAAGCTGGCGCATCGGTTGTCGCGCCGAGCACCACCGCATTCCCTGCCCGGTATTTTAATGATGTTCCGCCGACGCTGCAGTTCTCCAAGGAGATCTCATGGTTAGCGTCGACTGGCATCAGTACAGGCTGGACTGGGCGCGACGGGACATCAACCTTTCGACCGGTGACACCCATCGCGAGGGACGCGATGGCAGTGTTCATCTATCGACTGGCTGGATCCCCGGAGTACACGCCACCGACAATCTCACCGTTCGCCGATGTGCCGACGGACAACGTGTACTACAAAGAGATCGCCTGGCTAGCTGCCGAAAAAATCAGCACTGGCTGGCCCCAGGATGATGGTTCCCGAATCTTCCGGCCGCTGAGCCCGGTGGCTCGGGACGCTATGGCCGTCTTCCTTTACCGGTTTGCCGATCGGGGGGCGCTTGAGGACACCGCGGCTGCGCCGTTTGAAGACGTACCAACTGACAATGTCTACTTCAAACAGATCTCCTGGCTCGCTTCGACCGGCATCAGTCGAGGGTGGACCTCCGCTGACGGTACGAGCATCTTCAAGCCTTATGCCGCGATCAATCGTGACGCCATGGCCGCCTTCATGAAGCGGTATGCCCTAATGACTAACACGCAGTCGTAAGCGAAGACCATGCCAAAAGACTGCGGAGCAGGGGCATGGTTGCCTGAGGTCTACACTTGATCCTGATCCTGATTGACACAAGGCAACCTGAACACTTTGGGGGTGTACGTTGCGCATTTTATTGCTGACGCATTCTTATGCCCCGGAGCACAGCCCGCCGCAAAGAAGATGGACTCAGTTCATTCGTTCCTTCCGTGCCGCCGGATGGGATGTCGATGTAGTTGCTCCGGTGGCGCATGCGCCTCACGGCCGACGAACTCTGCCCCGCAGTGTCGCAGGAAGGCCATTCCTTTGTTCCTTGGGGGAATATGGCGAACGTATCCGTAGGGTTCCGTTTCTTTGGCATCGCAACACTCGCCTGGGCCGGTTGGGCAACCACTTGTTTTCGGCGGCCTGCACTGTGCCAGCCGCGTTGATGGCCAAGCGGCCCGACGTCGTTGTCGTCACTGTGCCCAGCCTCCCTATCCTTGGGGCCGGCTATGTTGTCTCTCGGATCCTGAAACGACCGCTCGTTGTCGATATGCGGGATGCCTGGCCGGACATTGCCCGGGATGCGCGACTCATTCAGGGCAGCGCGAAAGGCGTTGTGGAGCGCATTATCATGACGATCCAGGACCGAGCCGAACTCGTGGTGACCGTAACCCATGGATTCGCTCGGACGTTGCGTGAGCGTGGCCTGAAGAACGTCGCCACTGTGAGCAACGGAGTTGACCTGCACACCCTGGACAAACTTCCGCCACGTCCGATCAAATCGGACCGGCTTGAAGTGCTCTACCTCGGAAACCATGGTGAGAGCCAGCGCCTGGATGTACCGATCAGGGCCGCTGCGCTGGTGGGCAAGCAGATGCGACTCACCATGGTGGGCAACGGAGTGCAGCGGTCCGACCTGATGCTCCTGGCCGAGGAACTGAACGCACCCGTCGACTTCCACCCACCCGTTCATGGTCCCGAAGTGATGGGGTTTTACGATCGATCCGATAGCTGCATCGTGTCTCTACGGGACGACTGGAAATCCTTTGAGACCACCATTCCCTCCAAAACCTACGAGGTTTTGTCGCTAGGTCGGCACATCACGGGGATCGTGCTGGGCGAGGCGAGGAAGATTCTCGAGGACGCAGAATCAGGTCATGTCGTCCGATCCTCGCCCGAAGAACTCGCTGGAATGTGGAAGGCGCTTCAGGCCGATCGATCGCTGCTTCAGGTGAACGGTGCCGGGCGTGCCTGGGTGGAAAACAACGCAGATGTAGAGGCTTTAGGGCAGAGCTATATCGACCTGTTGGCTGAGGTTGCCGGCGGTCCTCACCGGTGAGGCCACTAGCGGTATTGCGCAATGCTCGGTTGTTGGGTGCCACAGTAATCCGTCATCTGGGAGACGACCCCTTCCTGCTTTTCTTGCAGGTTTCGCGGAGACTGCCCAGCGGTGTCGTTGATCGCGCGGCGGGATTGGCCTCGGTCGTCGGTCGTGGCCCCTTGGTGCAGGCCGTAACGTCCTACCTCCAAGGGGACAGGGCGCGCACCGAGCAGGTGCTCACAGCGGTGCTTGAGGCCGGTGAGCCACCGTCCCGGCCCGCGTTGCTGGCTGAGGTAGCTTGGCAGCTGGATACACCGCCTTGGCAGACAAGTTCATTACTCTGGCACAGGTTCCTGGTGCCCGGGATGTTAGCCGAACGGTTGCCCGACGGCGTTGGTACGACGGCGACATGAGCGGTGCCATTGAATCGCTTCAGGCTGCTGACCGATTCAGCGCCGCGGAGCGTCTAGCCTCCGAGCGCAGGGTTTTTGAGGGGTGGACGCCCACGCTCACCCTGGTGAATGGGTATGCTCCCCTTCCACGCACCGTGCTGCATGTGCTGACCAACTCCTTGCCCCATACCGGTAGCGGCTACGCTCAACGGTCGCATTCAATCCTTATGGCTCAGCGTGATGCACGCTGGTCCGTACACGCTGCCACACGGGTCGGCTACCCGGTACAGGTGGGCAAATTGTTCGCCGCAGACGTCGATGTCATCGATGGTGTCGTCTACCACCGATTGCTTCCTGGGCGACTTGCGAAGGGTTTTGATGCCAGGATTCAGCAGCAGGCGGAGCAACTGCTAGCTCTTGCATTACGGGTCCGTCCCGCGGTGTTACACACCACAACTCACTTTGTTAACGGGGTGGTCGTGCGCGAAGTCGCGCGGGTCCTCGGGATCCCCTGGGTCTACGAGGTGCGGGGCCAGCTTGCTGACACCTGGGCGTCGAGCCGGCCGGATGCGGCAAAGCAGAGCGAGCGCTATAAGCTTTTCAACGAAAGTGAAGCGCAGGTTATGCAGAGTGCCAGCCTGGTGGTGACGTTGGGTGAGGCTATGAAGCAGGACATCGTCAGTAAGGGAGTGGAGCCTGACAGCATCCTGCTGTGTCCCAACGGTGTAAGTGACGAGTACCTCGACGAGCCTATAGAGCCAGCCGAAGCACGGAAGATGCTGGGTTTACCGCATGAAGGAGTATACATAGGTACCGTTAGCAGCATCGTTGACTACGAGGGACTGGAATATCTACTCCGTGCGTTCGCAGGTCTGGTGCCCCGCTATCCCGGCCTAAGGTGCCTAATAGTCGGCGATGGGGTAACGCTGCCTTCCTTGAAAACCCTGGCTCAGCATCTGGAAGTGTCCGGGCTCGTTACGTTCACAGGAAGAATACCTCGAGAACAAGCCAGGCTCCACCATATGGCGCTAGATATTTTTATGCTTCCGAGAAAAAATTCAGATGTCACGCGGGCAGTCACGCCGTTGAAGCCCGTTGAATCCATGGCATGTGCCCGACCGGTTATAGCAAGTGCCTTACCGGCGTTACGTGAAATTATTGTTGATGGGTTGACCGGAACCTTGGTGCCCCCCGAAAAGATTGAGCCGATGATTAAAGCGTTGTGTAATTTGATTGATGAAAGCCAGGCGAGAAGCTCATTTCAGGGTCGCGAAATGGGGCTTGCCGGCCGTCGAAGGGTTCTGGCGCAACGCACCTGGTCTCGGTCAACAGTTGCTGTCATCGAGGCATATGATCAGCTGGCGGTATCCTAATGACCGGCAAAAGGACGGATTTGCCTGGCCCTGCTCAGACAATTTCACTGCCGGTGGACACCAGAGGGCTGGTCAGAGTTGGAGCCCGTCCGCCACTTCTAGAGTACTTGGTAAAGATTTGGGATCACCGAGCGTTTGTTTTTTACGATGCTAAAGCTCGTGTGCAAACTGGAAACAGGAAGGACCGACTTGGTAGCGCATGGATGATTTTAAATCCAATTTTTAATGGATTGACGTTTTATCTAATATTCGGACTGCTTTTACAGACTGGCAGGGGAATAGAGAACTTCCTTGGCTATCTCATCGTCGGAGTATTTCTATTTCAATTTAGCTCTAGAAGCATAATGGGCGGATCAAAAAGTATCCGGAGTAACCTCGCTCTAATACAGGCTTTCGAATTCCCCCGTGCGGCACTACTTCTGTCAGTAAATATACGGGAAATGATTGCTATCGTTCCTGTACTACTAACGATGCTCGTACTGGTTTTGGCGCTACCTCCCGAAGAGACCGTGTCGTGGCTTTGGTTCTTTCTTATACCGGTAGTTGCGCTTCAGGCCGTGTTCAATCTCGGGGTTGGCCTTCTCCTAGCCAGACTGGTATCCCAAATAGCAGATGTAGCCAACCTTTTGAGTTTTGCGATGCGTCTGTGGATGTATGGGTCGGCAGTCTTTTTTTCGTATGAGCGATTTATTGGGAACGAGGTTCTGTTGTCAATAGTGCAATGGAATCCAATGTTTCAAGTCCTGGATATTGCGCGTGACTGCATTCTCTATGAGACAGTTCCCGACCTTCGTTCATGGTTAATTCTATCGATTTGGGCTCTAGGGGCGCTTGTCATCGGACTTATTTATTTTTGGAGGGGTGAGGAAACCTATGGGAAGGACTAATCATCCGGCAACCGGTGAGATGGCTAATGTCACCGTAGTCATCGATCGCGTATCGATGAGTTACAAGGTGAGATCCAATAAGTCAGACCGATCGAAGTCTACTGTTTTGAAACGTGTCTTGCGCCGCACCGATAACAGGGTGGCGATCAATGCGTTGAATGAACTCTCCTTGATCGTTACTCACGGTGAGTCAGTTGGCGTAATAGGTCGTAACGGTTCGGGAAAAAGTACGCTGGTGCGACTTATCAGTGGGCAAACTCAGCCAACTAAAGGTGCGGTGTACGCATCCAACACGCCGATTATGCTCGGCGTGAATGCTGCTCTCATTCCAGAGCTCGCTGGTGAGCAAAATATAGTTCTGGGGTGTCTTGCAATGGGAATGCCGCGATCCGAAATAGATCGGAAAATGAATTCGATCGTTGAGCTGTCCGGGCTAGATAGTGCAATTTATCTGCCGATGAAGTCTTACTCTTCCGGGATGTCTTCAAGACTACGATTTGCAATTGCAGCGAGCATAGATCCCGAAATATTGCTAATTGATGAAGCCTTGAACACCGGCGATGCGCAGTTTCGAGATCGGTCGAAGGAACGAATGGATGAACTTCGCGAGAAGGCGGGCACGGTCTTTCTCGTTAGTCACAGTCTCGGGACCATCCGGGAAATGTGCTCGAGAGTCGTTTGGCTAGACAAAGGAGATCTCCTCATGGACGGCGATCCAGAGGAAGTTTGTAGTGCTTACAAGGCGTTTACTTGGCATTTAACTAAGGGCCACCACCCTTATGCAGAACGTCTGCGCTCGGAAGCAAGGGCGAAACTCGTCGCTACCGAGGTGTGGGATCGATTGCCTGGAAGGCGGAGTGCATGATGCGTAACGTTATGCTTCCCCTGCGGCGAGCGATTTGGCATTTTCGCCAAGGAGGGATGGCCCAATTACATGTTTTCAGGTCTCGCAAACTTACGACGCCAGGTGATGTTTCTGTGCCAGGGTCGCTTGGTGCTCGGGCGAGGCTGGTGCGGAATTTCGAGGGAAGATCGCTGGCATTTGACTCGACAAATCTTCCGGAGTCATTGCCTAGGAGGCATGATTTGAATGTCGGGGTAATACTCGATGAGTTTTCAAGTCTGGCTTTGAATTACGAATGGAATTCCATCGTTCTAAAGCGGGAAACTTGGCGTCAACAACTCACTTCCCAGAAAATAGACTTTATATTTGTGGAATCCGCGTGGTCGGGAAATAGTGGTAACTGGAAGTATCAGCTAACCGGCACCTCGGGTCCAAAGTCCGATTTCCTAGAGATGATTCGTTGGTGTAGAGCGCAACAAATTAAGACAGTAATTTGGAACAAAGAAGACCCGCCACATTACGAGGATTTCCTTCCTGCTGCAAGGGAGTTTGACTTCGTCTTCACATCCGACTCAAACATGATTCCTAGATATGTCGAGGACCTAGGCCACCAACGGGTCTTCCCCTTTTCTTTTGCGGCGCAACCTAGAGTGCATAATCCAGTCCGACCGTCAACTGGCTGGCATGAGCGAGAGGTCGCTTTCGCTGGGATGTACTTCGCACATAAATTTCCAGAACGCCGGGAACAGATGGATATGCTATTGCAGGGGGCTGTCAGCGCGTTGAAGGGCCAGAAAGCGGATCTGGAGATCTTCGCGCGTTCTGCCGGCAAAGATCAGCGATACCGGTTTCCCGACGGTTTGTCCGAGCATGTGGTGGGTAGTCTTCCTTATGTTCAAATGTTGACGGCCTATAAAGCTTACAAGTTGTTCTTGAATGTAAACTCGGTCGTTGACTCACCAAGCATGTGCGCACGCCGAGTGTTCGAGATCAATGCTTCCGGAACAACCGTTCTTAGTGCACCCAGCGCCGCAATCTCTTTATTGTTTAATCAAGATGAAGTTCCCACTGTGAGTTCCAAAGATTCTGCAGTGGTAATGACTAAAGCATTGCTGGAGAGCCCCGAGTTATCAGAAAGAATGGTTCACAAAACCCAGAGGAAAATCTGGGACCGCCATACTTATGCACACAGGGTCGAATCTGTGATTGAGCAGGTTCTCCCCGATAAGGTGCTTCCTGTTCGGTTACCTTCGATTTCAGTGTTGGCTTCGACCGTTCGGCCAAATCAGGTCGAACAACTCATGCGCACGGTTGCAGAACAAGACGGAGTCTCGGTCCAACTAATCTTAATGACTCATGGATTTGAACTTGGCCGAGGCGAGTTCGACCGCCTGTCTCGCTTGTATGGGCTTAAGAATGGCATTCTGCTTAATGCTTCAAGACTAGTTAGTCTCGGTCAGTGTCTGAACGAATGCGTCGCAGTTGCGGACGGTGACGTGTTGGCGAAAATGGACGATGATGATTTTTACGGAAAGAACTATTTGAAAGACCAAGTGAATGCATTAATGTTCTCGCAAGCGGATGTGGTAGGTAAGCAGGCGCATTATATGTATCTAGAGGACCGCAACGCAACTATTCTTAGGTACGCAGGTTTAGAACATAGGTTTACAGATTTTGTTATGGGACCGACTTTGACTGCCCGTCGCGAAGCATTTGTACAGTTTCCTTTCCGCGACCTAGCCGCCGGTGAAGACACAAGGTTCTTGTCAGACGCCAGATCAGGTGGAGCGTCCGTCTATTCCGCGGACAGGTTCAATTTTTTTCAACAAAGAGGATCGCAAAATCACACCTGGCAAATTAGCTCAAATGAGCTTTTGGCCTCGGGCAGGGTCGTACTATTTGGTCGTCCCGATCAGCATGTAACAGTATGAGGGAGATATCATGAATATTATTCAGAACGTGGCTGTGATAGGTCTAGGCTATATAGGGCTTCCAACGGCAGCCATCTTGGCCACAAACGGGATCAATGTTGTCGGCGTGGACGTCAGCACGAGGACGGTAGAAGCGGTGAATAGGGGGGAAGTCCCTTTTGTTGAACCGGACCTGAGCGTCCACGTCGCGGGCGCGGTGGCGCAGGGTCGGTTGAAGGCAACCAAAGAAACACCCAAAGCTGAGGCATATATTGTGGCTGTGCCCACGCCGTTCAATGCTGATAAGAGCGCGGATCTATCTTATATTGAGGCAGCCGCCCGTGGTATCGCACCTCAGCTGTCCGGTGGAGAACTGATTATCCTGGAATCTACATCGCCCCCTGGAGCAACACAGCATCTGGGCGACTACCTAGTTAGGCTACGTCCCGACCTCAGCCTTGAGCAGGGGCTCGGTCGGCCCCAGATTTTGATAGCTCATTGCCCTGAACGCGTGTTGCCCGGGCGGGTCATGATTGAGCTGGTGACCAACGACCGAATTATCGGTGGCATCACACGTGATGCGGCCCTTTCGGCGAAGGCACTTTACGAGACTTTTTGCCAGGGAGAAATCCACCTCACTGATGCGACGACAGCCGAGATGGCTAAGCTAGTAGAAAACTCCTTTAGGGACGTCAATATTGCTTTTGCAAATGAGCTTTCGATTATTAGTGACAAACTGAATATTGACGTATGGGAACTTATTGAATTGGCAAATTATCACCCACGGGTGAATATCTTGCAGCCAGGACCCGGGGTTGGGGGCCACTGCATCGCAGTCGATCCATGGTTTATTGTTGCAGCAGCGCCCGAGGAAGCCACCCTTATAAGGCAGGCGCGACTGACCAATGACGCTAAGCCGGATTGGGTAGTTGAACGCGTAGTAACTGAAGTTAAAGATCTTCCTCCCGGTGCTTCGGTTGCCGCTCTTGGTCTGTCTTTCAAAGCAAATATAGATGATCTGCGCGAGTCACCCGCAATTGATATTGTCATCAGCCTTGCTAGCCGGCTTCCGAATACGCGCATTCTGGTGTCGGAGCCACATATAAATGGCCTTCCTTCCGTGCTGGGGGATCTTTCAAACGTGTACCTAGTGGATAGTACTGAATCAGCCATCGCTGATGCCGAGGTGATACTGTTGCTCGTCAACCACGATTCTTTCGCAGATGTGGATCCTAAAGTTCTTGAGAGCAAAAGAATTATCGACACGAGAGGGATTTGGCGCAACAGTCAAGCAGTAGAAAGTCTTGAGCTGTAGGTAGGGGATGAAACAATTGTCTACTGAAACGACGGAGTCGGCTCTCGTGAGCGATTTGGCTCGGGAAGCGATCCGAGTATCGGCCGTGAGGCAACGTGAAGAAATTCATAAGCTTTCCCGCGAGCTTCTCGCGGCCTACCGAGTCGCATTAAATACAGAACCCGGATCATACTCCTCGCCGGACAACGAGTTGGAACTCAGCACGATAGCTGTGGAACGACGTGTATTTAGTTCTCAGCTTTATGCGAAGAAGAAGGAATTGAAAAAGCTTCAGAGCCGGCATGCACAGACCCTTTCCCAACTATCGGAAACGACTGGGAAGTTGTTTGCTCTTTCGAACTCTTTATTAGGTCGGACCCAGATCAAATATTGGCGCCTGCGTGCGAAAATCGCCACATCTATAAGGAAGGTCTAGAGTGTCAACGAGCGATCAGGCGAATACAGTAGAGGCTCGGATTAAAGAACTGGAGCGTAGTTGCGCCGAGTATGAAGGTGATGTGAAATTCTACTCGTCAGACTATTACGTCGACTCCGTTCTCAGCGGTTCCCCTCTTAGCCCTGCTTCAAGCAGTGAAGAGTATCTCGCTCGATCTGATCGTTTAATTACTAGAAATTATCTTGACTCCTTTGCCACCATACTTGAGGACATCCCCATCTCAATGGGTAGCCGGAGTTTGGCTCCTCATCCGGCTCGAGTAGGCATCATCGCGGATGAGTTCCTGTTCAAAAGCTTCCATCGCACTGCTGATATAGTCGCGATAACACCTGAAAACTATATGGATCTGAGTGGTTCCTTAGATCTTTTGATTATAGCGAGCACTTGGAAGGGATTAGCTGGTGAGTGGAAGGGGCTGTCGGGCGAAAGATCTCGAGCTCGGAACATTTTAATTAATCAATTGATTCCTGCTTTTAGGTTGGCGGGTGTACCTATATCGTTTTATTCAAAGGAAGACCCTCCTAACTATGAACTGTTTGTCGATATAGCTAAAAATGCCGATTTCATTTTCACTAGTGCGGCCGAGGTAATCGATAGGTATCGGGCCGACTGCCCGGGCGTGAAGGCGGTTCGCACGCTAAGGTTCGGGGTAAATCCTCACCACCATAATCCGGTGGGGTCTCGAAAGTATCGTCGTGCTGAAGTAAGCTTTGCCGGCTCCTGGCACACACATAAGTACGAGGAACGCAGAGCGGCCGCAGAGCAGATTTTCGAGGGTGTGAATTTATCGAATCGACCACTGGTGATTATTGATCGCAACAGCGAACTTCGTAATGATAGATATTTTTTCCCGGAGTATTTGCTACCGTACGTCAGCCCCTCCATAAATCATGACACCCTTCTGAAGATCCAGAAGATGACTGACTTCAGTATTAATCTAAATTCGGTATCTTCTAGTATGTCAATGTATGCGAATAGGGTTGTTGAATTGCAAGCCATGGGATCTCTAGTAATTTCAAATTACAGTCCTGGAGTTAACGATCAATTTCCAAACGTTTTTATATCGGAGAATGCACTAGAGGTCCGGGACTTCATTGACAATATCACGTCGGATGAAGCGTATCGCTCGCAAATGGATGGGCTGAGAAACGTATTCACGAATCATCTATCTTTTGATCGAATGGGCGAGATTTTGAGGACTGCAGGCTTGCCAGCAAGATCTTCTCGGCCACGAGTTGCAGCGGTGGGTGAGGATAGTGATGAGAACCGTGAAGTAGTTCAAACCCAGACTATTTCCAATGTTCCATTGCTCTCTGTTTCTGAAGCGAGGGTGAGAAAGCAAGACTTCGACATATACATCCCGATTAGTTCGGCCATGCGCTATGCCGCCACTCATTTCGAAGATATGGTGAATGCCTTCGCTTACGCGGATGTTGACTTTGTCACTAAGGGGGATCCTGAAGGTGACGGTCCTCTCGGGCACGCGCCGATCCATAATCTCTCAAATCCGCAAATTGGAGCTTTGTGGGTGAACAGTTCACCCTGCGATCTGTTCCTTAGCAATGAACAGATCGAAGGATCCGGCTATGTGATGGACCATTTCGGCTATTCAGCACGTGCGGAGACGGAAGTTCCTATTGACTACCCTCTGAGGAAGAAATTGTCCGTCATAATACCCGTTTATAACAACGGACGGTTCTTACGCGACAAGTGCTTCAGGTCATTGAAGAGGTCCTCCCTTTTTGGCGAAATGGAGATCATATTAGTAGATGATGGCTCTTCAGATTACGAGACGATTGAGGTGTTGAACTTCTTGTCGAGCAGTCATTCGAACGTAAGGCTGTATCGTTTTGAAAAGGGAGGATCTGGCAGCGCCTCTCGCCCAAGAAACAAGGGCCTTGAGCTCGCCTCGTGCGAGTGGGTCACCTATCTAGACCCGGACAACGAAGCGGTTAATGATGGTTACTCGAAGCTGGTCGCCCTAGCCTCGGAGCGCAAGTTGGAATTCGCGATTGGAGATATGGTCAAGCTTACTGATCGAACTCACCTGTCGAAGAATTCGGAACGGCTTATGGGAGCGACCGGGTTGGTTTTGGAAAATAGCGAATCGGGGAGAGCAGCTCTAACACGTATACAGTTTCACCCGATGAGCATACAGGCGATGGTCCTTGATGCGAGGTGGCTGAAGTCATTGAACTTGGTTCAGCCGGTAGGAGCACTGGGGCAGGATTCATATTTTTTCCAACAAATATTATTTCACGCGGGTCGTTTTGGTGGAATGAGTGTCCCCATACATGTTTATTACGGTGCGGTCAGTAATTCAATGGTCAATGTAGTGGGTCCAAGTTTTTTCCGGAAATATCTACCCCTAGAGAAGGCGAGAGTAGGTTGGTTGGAAGATGTCGGACTCATGGATGCATATAAGGAGAGTCGAGCACAAACTTTTATGAAGGGTTGGTATCTGAAAAAGCTTTCTGTGGTATCCCCTTCGGATCGGGAGGAGTGCGAATCGTTGGTTCGGCGGATTGCTGAGTTTTACAGTCCGATCGAATGGCGCGATAGTGAGGTACGCTCCTTTTTCCAAGCGTCCGAAAGGTTTGATAGCTAGTGGAAGTTTCTATGGAGTCGGCCAGGCGGCAATCTTTTGGTGCCCGCTACGAGGCCACTCGGCAGGACGCCGAACTGGTAAGGGCGCTCAAATCGGCGGAACTTCAGATGTCTCCCCATTCATTATGGAAACTACCTGAGTCTCTAGACTGGAGCGAGAATCCATTCAACGACGGTAACTGGCAGTTCCAGTTCCATTCACTAAGATGGTTAGATCCTCTACGTCGCGCGGCAGAACAGGGGGACTTGGAATCAGCGCAGCTTTGGGAACGGTACGCCCGGTCTTGGATTGAGACCAACCCCCCCGGTCGCTCAACGAGCAAATGGGCATGGATTGACATGGGTGATGCGTTGCGTACATTCGAGCTCACGTTTGCCTTACCTATATTTGGCGAAAAGGGCTGGCTTCTCGCTTCGTTAATCGAACACGCGGATTGGTTGTCTGATGAGGAAAATCTCGGGCACGGGAATCATGCTTTTCATCAGCATCAAGCATTGTTCGTCGTAGCTAGCGCTTTAGGACTATCGGACAAAAAGAGGTTGGCCGTTGAACGCTTGGGGGCCTTGCTCACCTCGAGCTACGACCTTGAGGGCGTGAATGAAGAGGGAAGCGTTGGGTATCAAGAGCAAAACTACCGGTGGTGGCTCGAGGCTTTGCGACGGCTCAAACTCGAGAATGTTGAGCCCCCTGAAGGGATACATCGGCTGTCGCTTGCGCCAGTCGCCCTAGCTCATGCGACACAGCCCAATGGAAAATACGTCAGAATAGGGGATATCGACGGAGGTGATGCCCGCGCCGTAGGGTCTCCCGAGACGGACTACGCTTACTCTAAGGGTTTGAAGGGCGTACCCCCCCAGGATTTAGTCAAGAAATATTCGGCCGGATATGTTTATGCACGTAGCGGCTGGGGTGAGACTGATCGGGCCTTCGAGAAAGAGACCTTTTTCTCGTTCTGTTTTGGTAGTCAGGCTAAAATCCACGGACACCAGGACGGGGGGTCGCTCACGTACTTCGCCGGCGGAGGCGCGTGGCTGATCGATACCGGGAAATACACTTACGGATCAGATCCGATGCGCTCGTATGTATTGAAGCGTAGTGGGCACAATCTTATTTTGCTCAGGAACCGTGACTATGACAGGAATACAAATGTCACGCTCACAAGGGAGGTCTCGACGCCCACCCATCTTGAATACATGATTCGTGACACCGGGTATTCTGGCGTTCTAATCAGTCGACGTGTTATCTATTCCAAGTTCGGGGAATACTTGCTTATCCTAGATGCTGTGTCCTCGAACGATAAGGTGACAGCCGAACAGCGATGGCACTTTGATCCTGAGTGCGAGTTGTCAGTCGCAGGAGCAACGGCTTATTTGACTCAAGGTGACCTATCGGCGCAAGTTCAGTGGTTTGGAAATCCCGGGAAGATTGAGGTGGTCAAGGGTCAAGATAACCCGTTAGATGGATGGACCTCGGTTGGCTGGAGAAAAAAGGAACCCGCTCCTGTCCTGCGGTCCGTTCGAAGCGGAACACAAATGAAATTTCTCACGCTAATCTCGCTGTCGACTGGCCAGACAAGCGAAATTGCATCGTACGAGGAATCCGAAGACCGAGCCTTTCGGCTCCGAGTCGAGTCTCCATTTGGAGCCGAGCACGTACTAGTTACGCCTAAATCTGTTGCGATGTCTCTTAAACCGTTTGAGAATATTTCGACATCAGGGGAGGGAATACCCGAAGTCGTTGAACTGAATTCAACTTTAGAGTTGCAGACTTTGTCTGATGATGCGATAAAACAAATCAGGCAGGAGGGCAGCAGACTACCCGATCGGTTAGAAGTACTGGATCCTAGTTCTCGGTTCATGATTCCGTTATCTAATCAAGGTAATCACGGCGGAGGGCTATTAGCAGCAGCGATTGATATCGCTGGTGACGAGTTGCAGCTCCCAAGTTATATTCGCCCGACCGGCGGCCAGCGTCGGCCAATTATAAACTGGAATCCCCTCAAGACGAAGACTAGCAGTGGGGAAGTACGGACCTATGCAAGTATCCGACAAGCGGGTCAGCATGCGTATTTTAGTGGAATGCAAACAGTGGGTATCGGCGCTCTCACCTTACCTATTTTCAGTACTCCGGGCCCGGGAAAGGTTCTACACGTGGGGTTCCATGGTGCACTGAATCGATCAAAGTACAGCCTTCCGCGATTTGAGCGCCTTACAGGATACTCAGAACGGGGCTGGGCTAGTTGTTTAATAGGAGATCCGACGCTGGACCTTTCGCCTGATCTAACTCTGGGCTGGTATCTGGGAACTCATGATACCGATCTTCATCGGGTCATCGCTGATTTTGTGATGGAACGAATGGAGGCGGGCGGGTATACGGAGGTCGTACTGGCAGGAAGTTCCGGAGGGGGTTTCGCTGCTTTGCAAATAGGGGCTCTTATCAAGGGAAGCAGGGTGGCTGCGTTCAATCCTCAGACAGATATCCGGAAGTACTATTCTAGATTCACAGATCTAGCGCTTTCTTCAGTGTTTGGAAACCCCAGATTATCCGACCTAGCGCCTATCGAGCGTTTGGATGTGGGAACTCGCATCATTAACCATAAGAGCAATACATCTATCTATTACGTGCAGAATACTGGTGATGTCTTCCATGAGACAAGGCATCGGCAGCCCTTTAGCCAACTCGTCTCCCAAACATCAGGAGTGGACGCAGCCTGGATATTAGAAGATTGGGGCGAGGGTCATCTTACGCCTTCAAACGATGTCTATTTCGCTCACCTAGAAAGGGCACTTGGCTGCAATCTAGGTGCGGCGGATGGCCCCAAAGCAGATAACGAGCCGTCGGCTTGAGTACTTCGTCTCCGAGCGTGTTGATGACGGCAGCCCCTCTGTCCTATTGGAGCGGCCTACACGAGAACGTTTACTATTCAGCCCTTGCTTTGAAAAATGGCGGATACCAGGTAACGGTTGCTTGCCCCCACGGTCAGCTTGATGATGCCCTAACGAAAATTTCAGTCGATACTATCGGTATCGATTGGGATGATTGGAAGTCATCCGTTGGAAAAGTGCGAGATAGATCATTTGATTTGGTGTATACGCATCCTTTTCGTTCGCGCAAGCTCGGCATGAATATAGCCCAGTATCAGAGTATTCCAATGGTTTCGCATTTCCATGGACGGTACCTCGATAGTATTTCCTTGTGGAAGAATAAGGTGTCAAGAGTAATATGTGTTTCCGAAGGACACGCGAAGTATATGCAAGCCGGGGCGGACGTAGCCGATCATACAGTGTCAGTGGTGAGAAATGGAGTCCTAGACAAGTTCGCTGAAGTCAAGATGGATTCGTTGGATTCGCGTACCTCGGATGGCAAAAGCGAAATTTTGGTATTATCGCGAGTTGATCCCGACAAGTATTATCTTTTGGATGCTTTGACTGAAGCAATATCGGGAGCCGTTGCTATTCGTCCAGATCTTCATTGGGTTGTGCGCCTTGCGGGGGGCGGTACTGCTGTCACTGGTTTTGAGGAACGAATAAAAGGGCTAGTCGAGGACAACGCGAACGTAACTATGGAGTCGCTGGGGTGGGTTCCACCTGCTGAAGTGCCTTCGCTGATAAGTTCCTCCAGTATGGTAGTGGCATCCGGAAGGGGCGCTGCCCTGAGCCTAGCTTTGGGAACACCAGTAATAGCCGCAGGGAGCAAAGGAATTGCGGGATTGCAGTACGGGAATAACCTTGAAGCTGGCGCATGGGGAAACTTCGGAGGAATGCCCTCCTCTATGGACCGATTTCAGAGTATTAGAGCAGATGTAAGGACTCTATTTGGTAGTCCTGATTTCTATAAAAATGTTTCGGTATCTGGCAGGGAGTATGCCAAAAAAAATCTTTTGCAGAGTATCTCAGATAATAGACTCAGGAAGGTCTGCGATGAAATTGTCAGGTAATGCTCATCCTCTGATTTATTGCTACGTTTAGATATACTAGGCCTCAATATCTCGGATACCATCTCGACTGGAAGGCACCCGTTTCGTCAAGGGTATCAGGCTGGGAAACTTTGCATTTTTCCATTCACCGGAACGTCGTAAAGTTCGGGCCAGGCTATTTGGATCAGGCGGTGATAGTGTTTCATGGACAGCCGATCTTCGGCTTTCTGTGAAAGACTCAGTCTCAGTATAAGTCTGCTATTAAAAAGCGAATGCGTATCAATAGCAATGTCACTTTCTGCGTTTATATTGCTTAGCCACGAACCGTTTCGTATTTCCCAAAAATACAAGTCAATAGGATCGTAGCCGTCAACCTCGAGAATTCCGGTTTCCTCCATGTATTGCTGAGTCGCAAGAAGGGTCTCTTGAGTATATCCGCCTCTATTTTGGGTCAGGATATCGGAAAAGTACTCAGCGGTGGACGGCTTGTCGCCAAATTTAGCGCGATAATAGAGAACGCCCACCTCGGCAATGCTTGAACGGAGGTGCACTTTTGCCCGGGAGAAACTCCTGAAATACTCAGCTGCTACTCCCCGTCCGCTATTAAACGGAGAGCTTCTCTTAAGGACATCAAATAATAGGCCGTCCTTCAGTGGTTCATTAATGTTCAGGACCGAATATTCTTGCAGCTTTGCATAGTCGGCTAGTTTTTTTGTGCCTTGAACGTCCTCGATAACGTATTTTAGTCGTGTTGAGTAATTCAGGGCATAGGTAAAATATTGGAAGTCGTTCTTGCGCGCTCCGATAGCAGCCAGGGTCGTGCGTGTATCTTGTCCCGCAGTGAGGGAAACGACGGTCGGCCCGACATCTACCAGATAAGGTACCTGCAACCGCATATAATGTAGAAGTTGTTCTGCGACCTCATCAGTGCGTAGAGTTTCCGGAGGGGCAAGAGGTATGCGACGAATTTCGAAGGTTCGCAGGGATAGTTCTGTATTCGGCGTAAGTATTCGCGCCCCTCGATAGATCGTTTCCAACCCGGGAGGAGCGAAAGCCCTATTGTTTAATTTCCATTCTTTGGACCCGAAGACTGAAAGCGGTAGATTACCTAAAGTTTCGGACAACAGATTTTGGTGAGATGCAACTACCTGGTGCTCTTTAGAATAGTAAGCGCTCAGGGTTCCTGAAGCGTCACCCTGAATCCATGTATCTTTGCCATCGGTGTCGATCACAATAAAGCGACCGACCATCGGTTCCAATGCTTGGATAAACTCTCTTCTTGATCGAGAGCGTGCCAAGTGCAGGTGAGCCGCCACTCTAACCGGATCCCAATCGTTTAGCACTAAATGCATGAATTTTCCCAGTATGACGATCGTCGTGCCTGCATCGGAATAACTGGTTATCTCGAGCAACGGATGACGGTTTATGGTCCAATCGCCCACACGCCAAGCTTCCCATTTGACATCGGGCACCTCAATTGGGTGTTTCGAAATTACATAGCCTCGGGCGAAGAGTAGGCTCTCGTATCTGGGTGGGTCAGAAATTTCTTTCTCTGAACCTATGTGTAGGTACTCTTTTGCCATTATCTTTGGATATGCTTTCCGGATTTGCTTTGATTTTAAGTGAAGGGTGCACGTTCTTGAACTGGTCCGCATTGGGCGTCAACAGTTCGCGGGACATCGGTTGAACAGGTATTGGAAACTTCTAATCTTTATTGGAATTTATTGCTGATTGATAGTCAAAGTCTGCAATGCGAGGTCCCTTGTTGAGGAGACACGCGATAGCGGCGACGGTTCGCTTGGCCGCTAGGCCATCTCCATACGGATTCACTGCGTTCGCCATCGAGTCGAAGTGTTCTTGATCATTTAGGAGCCGGCCAACTTCCGCTACAATGCGATCCTCGTGAGTTCCAATAAGGGCTACCGTGCCAGCGTGAACTGCCTCTGGCCGTTCAGTATTCTCGCGCATGACTAATACTGGCTTGCCCAGGCTAGGAGCTTCCTCTTGGACTCCGCCCGAGTCAGTAAGCACAACGTGCGACAGTGAGAGCATTCTTGTAAATTCACCATATGCGAGAGGCTCAGTCACAAATACATTCTTCTTACCATCTAACGCGGGCAAAACTGCTTCTCGGACAATGGGGTTCTTGTGAATTGGCAGAACAATTAGCAGTTCTGGCTCAGTGTCAGCAATTCGTGCCAAGGCGCGTCCTACGCCCCGCATAGCATCGCCTTGGTTCTCACGCCGGTGAGTAGTTACGAGTAATATTTTCCTGCCGTGTGAGACGAGGGTTTCAAGTGCGGAGTCCGTGAATGGGACTTTTTTCTCTACAGTCTCAAGCAGGGCGTCGATTACCGTATTCCCCGTGACGACGATGTCCCCTTCGCTGATGTTCTCGGCAAGCAGATTCGCCTTACTAGTGGAGGTTGGTGCGAGATGAAGGCTTGCAATCTGCGAGGTCATTTTCCGGTTCGCCTCCTCAGGGAACGGAGAGAACATGTTGCCCGACCGCAGCCCGGCTTCCACATGGATCACAGGGATACTGTGGTAGAACGCAGCGATTGCAGCAGCAGTCGAAGTGGTTGTGTCGCCTTGCACAATTACGGCATCTGGTTTGGCGGCGGAAAACATTCGATCTAGGCCATCGATAGTTTTCGTCATGATCGAGTTTAATGTCTGACCCTGCTGCAGAATGTTGAGGTCATAGTCGGGAACTATGCCGAAGAGGTCGTTAACTTGATCCAGCATCGCCCGGTGCTGGCCGGTAACGGTAACTACGCAATCGAAAATCTCTGATTGCTTAAGTGCCTCGACAATAGGGGCCATTTTGATGGCCTCCGGGCGAGTACCGTAGATGGGCATGATGACAGGCAAATTTTCCCCTTGGTGGTTTATGAACCATAACGCCTACATCTTAGCCCAATAGCAAGAGCAGCAGGATAAGTGACGGTATGGCTGCACAGGTTGCTACTAAGAAGGCGAGAGCGACGATCTTTTTTCGTCGATAGCTTTTGCTCCCCGTGGCGCGTTCAGCAGGCCGGAAAACCGTCTCAGGGGCTGGTCTCCTTGGAATTCTTTCGGTCCGCTGTTCGGACGGGGGTGTGCCTGGCTTCGATCCCGCCACGAGGTGGCGCGCGGCAGGCAGACCATTATCCGTTCTACCGCCCACACCGACACCATCCTGACATTCAGTTGCTCACTGCTATGAGACCCAATTTTCATTATAATCGTTGTGCTTGTGTGAGTTAATTGACGGTAGTCAGCTATGTCCATCGGTGTGCCGCTATGGTTCTCGTCAAGTAGCTGAAGGTGTTCAGGACGGCCCACGGCCCTGGTGCCCGGGGCTATGCCGATAGCAAGTAATCCGAAGGTGAGAATCCACGCGGGATCAGTCGCATCCTCAGAAGAAATTTCGCCAGCCACCTCTATCCTGCATGAACGCGCTCCACACCGCTTTCGACATGGTCCCGAGGACGGCTTTACCGATATCGAAGATTCGGATTCTGGGTGACTGGGGCGGCAGTCATGCCGGGCCAGGCAGGCTAGCACTCCCTTACCCTGCAACGGGAACGAGCTAAAAAGGAAGCTACCGGGGCGCCCCCGCTGGGATCGACAACGTACCGTGTAGCTATGTTCACTACAGTTTCAGAGGTTAGCGAAGCCGATCTCCTAAAGCGCATCTTCCCTCGACTCCCGAGGGCTTCCGGTGCACTTCTCGGACCGGGCGATGACGCAAGCGTAGTTGCAGTGCCCGACGGCAGGGTGGTGATCTCCATTGACACATTGGTCGAGGAGAAGGACTTCAGACTGGAACGACCGAATGGGCATATCACTACCGGGTATGACGTAGGTTGGAAGTCTGCCGCACAGAATCTGAGCGACATCAATGCGATGGGGGGCCGTGCTACCACGATGGTCGTTAGCCTTACCCTTCCAGGGCAGACGGAGGTGCAATGGGTTGAACAACTAGCAGACGGCCTGTGTGCGGCGATTGTTGATCTGGGAGCCGACGGGTGCGGGGTCGTAGGCGGCGACCTTGGCGGTGGACGAGAGATTGTAGTCACAGCCGCGATCACGGGATCCCTCGACGGCGGTGAACCGATCCTGCGCGCGGGCGCTCAGGTGGGGGACGTCGTCGGGCTCGCTGGAACTGTGGGATTCGCTGGGGCCGGCTTAGCTCTGATGGAATCGGACCATCCAGCCCAATCGTTGGATCCACACTTCTTGAAGTTTGTGGAGATTCAGAAGCGTCCACGGCCGCCTCTCCAAGCTGGGCCAGCCGCGGCAAGAGCGGGAGCAACGTCAATGCTCGATGTATCAGACGGATTGCTCAGAGATGTGGGCCGACTGGCGCAGGTCAGCTCGGTGAGAATCGAATTGGATCAGTATGCTTTGAACCAATTAGCCGAGCCCCTGCGCGAAGTGGGTAAGCTCCTGTGCGTTGATCCGATGGAATGGGCGCTTGGCGGGGGTGAAGACTATTCCTTGCTCGCCACCTTTTCGCCCGCCGTTACTCTCCCTGAAGGGTTCACAGCGGTAGGTTCGGTATGTGCCGGGCTACCCGGCGTGACCATAGGAACGCAGTCACCCGCCATCATGGGATGGGATCACTTTGAGGGCAAGAATTACCGGTAGCTATAGGGTTTGCGGGTGATTTTGTGCGATGGTCTTGTAGATCAGTTTGTCGTTCATGGAGAAGAAGTCGAGAGAAATCGTAATTTTGATTTGTCTCGTCGTCTATGTGAAGCCTTTCAAGAAGGGAATTGAATGACAAGCGGTCTGCACTCCTACGAAATCAAGAATAAGAAAATTCTTGTTGTTGGACATGACTTGAAGTTCGCACACGCCATCATTCATCAACTTCAGGCCGATGGATATCAAGTCGACATCGACAGATGGGAAAGTCATACTCGTCATGACGAAGTGCAAAGCATGTCTCTATTGCGCAAAGCAGATGTGATCTTCTGCGAATGGGCATTGGGCAATTCAGTTTGGTATTCAAAAAATAAGCACCCATCTCAGAGACTTGTGGTGCGAGTGCATTCGCAGGAACTGTTTCAGCCTCATCTTGGATTGTTGAACATGGCCGCGGTGGATTGCTTTATATTCGTTGGCAAATATACCGAACAACTCGCGAAACGGAAATTTGGTATTCCGCCGTCGAAGTCGCAAGTTATTCCAAACTCGGTTGATTTGGGCGAATTAGCCTATTCAAAACTAAGCAGTAGCCGCTGGAATATCGGGATGGTGGGGGCGGTTCCTCAAAATAAGCGTCTGGATAAGGCGTTGGATGTCTTAGAGGCGTTGCGGATCCGGGAACCCCGTTTCCAATTATTCGTGAAAGGTAAAAGTCCAAAAGATTTGCCTTGGATGATGACTCGGAAGAAAGAAGTGTCATTTTATGATGACCAGCGCGCGCGGGTAGAGGTCAGTCCGCTCCTACAAAACGCTGTGACCTTCGAACCTCATGGAGATGACATGTCAGATTGGTACACAAAGATTGGAGTAGTCATCTCCTTAAGTGATTTCGAATCGTTCCACCTTACATTGGCGGACGGCGCCGCGAGTGGGGCGGTCGCTACAAGCCTGAACTGGCCTGGAGCGGACCTGATTTACCCAGGATCCTGGATATCGCCCGACATTTCCAGTATGGTCGAGCAAATCTTATCGAAGACTTCAACCGAGCACGTATGGCGTGAGAGCGCCGCTCAATGCAAGCAATTCGCATCTGAGAGCTTTGACGAGCAAATAATATTCCCCATTTTCAAGAATGCGATACTTGGCGACTAGATAGGTACCCTGATGTGCAGCTAATCTCAGTTATAAAAGGACGCTCCGTTACGACTCATTTGGGAGACCGGGAGCCGCAGGCAGGTGCGGCGGGAATTTATGGCAGTATCGAGATTCCCTAGATTGCCACTTGACCCGAATACGGTCGGCAACACGGCAGCGTAGGTTAGCGGTGTCGCAACTGTCCTCGACCTCGAGTCGAAGCTGGGCCAACCGCGGCAAAAGCGGGAGCAATGTTAATGCTCGATGTGTCGGACGAATTGCTCAGAGATGCTGGACGACTGGCACAAGCCAGCTAGGTTAGCTTTGTGTTAGACCAAGACGCGCTAGAGAAGTTGGCTGAGCCGCTACGGAAACTCGGCAAATTCCTGGGCGTGGAGCCAATGGACTGGGTGCTCGGTGGGGGAGAGGACTACTCGCTGCTCGCCACGTTTCCGTCCACCGCTACTCTCCCTGAAGGGTTCACTGCGGTAGGCTCGGTATGTGCCGGATTGCCCGGCGTGACCGCAGCGCCGCAGTCACCCGCCAACGTGGGATGGGATCACTTTGCAGACAAAGATCACCGCTAACGCAGCTGCGATGAGGCGATGGTTGAGCAAGGCCGAAGAGTCCCTGGGCAACCACAGCGACCGCCTCAACGCCATCAACATTTTCCCAGTGGCAGACGGCGACACCGGCACCAACCTCTACCTCACCGTTCGCGCCGCCTCCCACGCCGCCTCGGCATCCGACACCGCCGATCTCGGCGTACTGCTCCGAATCGCCGGTCAGGCCGCGATGGAAGACGCACGGGGTAACTCAGGCACCCTCTTCGCCGTGTTCCTCGCAGCCGTGGCCGAACCGCTGCACCACCACACCAGACTTTCAGGCCCCTTGCTGGCCACCGCATTGCAGCGAGGCCAGATCCGCAGTTGGTCTGCCCTCAGCGACCCAGTGCCCGGCACCATGCTGTCCGTCCTTGAGGCGACAGCCCGCGGTGCAGCCATGGCCGACGGCGCGCAGAACGGCGACGACAGCAACCACGCCCTCGCCCTCACCCTGCAAGCCGCCGTCGAAGCCGCCCTGGAAGCCGTCATCCAGACCGAAAGCCAACTTGGCGTCCTCACCGCGGCCAAGGTGGTGGATGCCGGGGGAGTGGGATTCCTCCTGATCATGGACGCGCTACGTGCCGCCGCTCTCGGCGAGGAACTGCAGGACGAACTCCTCGACGGACTCCACGGCTACGACATCCAGGCTCCCCACATACACAACGGCGGCGATGCCGAGGGCGTCGAAGTCATGTGCACCATCAACCTCAGCCCCCTCGACGCCGCTACGTTGCGGCTCCACCTCGATGAACTCGGGGACTCAGTGATTATGAGCGCCGTCACCGAGGTCGAGGAAGGCTACCGGTGGCGTGTCCACGTCCACGTGCCCACGCCCGAACCGGCGCTGAAACTCATCCAGGAAGCCGGCCATCCAATCAACGTGTCGGTGACCCAACTGGCATCGCCCCGCCAGTCCGACTCGCCGCAATACGGCGACGTGACCCAACTCAAGGACCCCTCCGCACTTGGTGACTCCTCCCCACTCAACGAATCAGCACAGCTCAGTGAAGCCCAAGAGGCCAGTGGACAATAACAGTACTGAGGAACTCAACGTTCCCCTTGCGGGGCGAATTGGTCTCAAGAACGCCACACTGTTTGCCGAGCATCTCCACCTTCATACAATTGGCCATCTGCTCAACCATGTGCCGCGCGCCTATTTCAAGCGGGGCGAGCTGACTCCGGTCAGCAGCGTGCCGTTGGGGGAGGACGTCACCCTGATCGCCCGGGTTCAGTCCGCCAATAAGCGGAAGATGCAGACTCGCAAGGGCTTCCTGTGCGAGGTGGTCATTACCGACGACGACGGCGGACGC
>NZ_QDAE01000020.1 GCF_003075455.1 Arthrobacter sp. Bz4 | reverse complement strand
TGCGGTTCCAATTCAACCCCGGCGGGCAATATCGACGACGCTACCGGCGAGTCAGACGTCACTCTCACCGTTGCCACCTTCAACGAGTTCGGGTACGAAGACCTCTTCACCGAATACGAAGAACTCAACGACAACGTGACCATCGAACACAAAAAGGCGGCCACCTCCAACGAGGCCCGCGACAACCTCACCACCCGGCTAGCCGCAGGATCGGGACTCTCCGACATCGAAGCGATCGAGGTTGACTGGCTGGCGGAGCTGATGGAATTCCCCGACCAGTTCGCCGACCTCGCCGACCCTGCGGTCGACGGCCGCTGGCTGGACTGGAAGACCGAGGCCGCCACCACCCCGGATGGCAAGCTCATCGGCTACGGCACCGATGTGGGCCCCCAGGGTGTCTGCTACCGGGCCGACCTCTTTGAGGACGCTGGCCTGCCCACCGACCGGGACGAAGTCGCTGCGCTACTGGGCGGCACCTGGGACAGCTACTTTGAGGCTGGACGGGACTTCGTCGCCGCCAGCGACGGAGTCGCCTGGTTCGATTCAGCCGGAGCCACCTACCAGGGCATGATCAACCAGGTCGAGAATGCCTACGAAAATGAGGACGGCACGGTCATCGCCGCCGATAACGCCGAGGTCAAGGAAATCTACGAGACCGTGGTCGCTGCCTCGGTGGATGACAACCTCTCGGCGCATCTGGGCCAGTGGAGCGAAGACTGGACGGCGGGATTCCAGTCCGATGCGTTTGCCACCATGCTGTGCCCCGGCTGGATGCTCGGTGTCATTGAGGGCAACGCCGAAGGCGTCGAAGGATGGGACATTGCCAATGTCTTCCCCGGCGGTGGCGGCAACTGGGGCGGGTCCTACCTGACGGTCCCCGTGCAGGGCGAAAAACAGGCCGAAGCCAAGAAGCTCGCCGACTGGCTCACCGCACCCGAACAGCAGATCAAGGCATTCAACGCGAAGGGCACCTTCCCCAGCCAGGTCGAGGCACTGGAAAGCACCGACCTGCTGGACGCGACCAACGAGTTCTTCAACGACGCACCCACCGGGGAGATCCTCGCCGAGCGGGCGCTGGCCGTGGACGTCACCCCCTTCAAGGGACCGAAGTACTTCCCCATCAACGATGCGATGCAGCAGGCCCTGACCCGTGTCGACGTCGACCAGACCGACGACGTCGCCTCCTCCTGGGACAAGTTCGTCACCGCGGTCAACGCGCTCTGACACCATGGCCGTCACCGACCGGGCGCTGAAACCAGCCCCACCCCGGCGCCCGCCGTCGTCCAAAAAGGTCCGGCGGATCACCTTCTCCCATCGGCTTTCCCGCTGGGATGTGAAGTTTTCCCCGTACCTCTACATCTCGCCGTTCTTCCTCCTGTTCGCCATCACCGGCCTCTTTCCCCTGGGATACACGGCCTGGGTTTCCATCCACAACTGGAACCTGATCGGCGGCCAGGGGGAGTTCGCGGGGCTGGATAACTACACGTTCATCCTGTCCCAGCCGTTCTTCTGGAACGCTGTGGGCAACACGTTCAGCATCTTCCTGCTCTCCTCAGTGCCACAGGTGGTGGCGGCAATCGTCATCGCCGCCTTCCTCGACGCGAACCTGCGGGCGAAAACCTTCTGGCGGATGGGGGTACTGGTTCCGTTCGTCGTCGCACCGGTGGCCGTGGGGCTGATCTTCAACAACCTGTTCGCCGACCAGTTCGGGTTGGTCAACGAGATTCTCAGGTCGCTCGGCTTCGAGGGCGTGCGCTGGCACTCCGATCCGACCGCCAGCCACATGGCCATCGCCACTATGGTGAATTTCCGCTGGATCGGCTACAACACGCTGATTTTCCTGGCGGCCATGCAGGCCATTCCGCGGGACGTTTACGAATCGGCGGCCATCGACGGGGCGGGCCGGCTCCGCCAGTTCTTCTCGCTCACCGTGCCGATGCTGAGGCCCACGGTCATCTTCGTGGTGATCACCTCGACCATCGGCGGACTTCAGATCTTCGACGAGCCGCGGGTGTTCGACCAGTACGGGTTGGGTGGAGCCGACCGGCAATGGCAGACCCTCACGATGTACATCTGGGAACTGGGGTGGGGCCAACGCAACTTCGGACGCGCCTCGGCCGTCGCCTGGCTGCTGTTCCTGATCATCGTGTTGATTGCAGTCCTGAACTTTTTCATCACCCGGCGCATCGCCAACCAGGGAGGCACCAAGTGAGCTCCATTCCCTTGACCGCACAAACGGCAGGAAAGGGGGCAGCACGCGCTGCGTCCCGCCGGGGCAACCGACGTCGTCGGAAAGGCCCGGGCGGAACCGGGCGGCGCCCCGGGTTCCTCACTTACGGGTTCCTCGGCGCCGTCCTGCTCGGTTCGCTGTTCCCGCTCTACTGGTCCTTCCTGGTCGGCAGCCACGACAGTACCGTGTTGTCCCGCGGGATCCCCCTGCTGCCGGGCGGTAACTTCCTGGCCAACGCGGCGCAGGTGCTGGACAGCATTCCCTTCTGGACAGCGCTCGGGAACTCGTTGCTGGTCTCCAGCGTGACCGCGTTCTCGGTGGTCTTTTTCTCGACGCTGGCCGGGTTTGCCTTCGCCAAACTGAAGTTCAAGGGCAGTAAGTGGCTGCTGGTGTTTGTGATCGCCACCATGGCGGTCCCCACCCAGCTCGGCGTGGTGCCCCTGTTCATTGTGATGTCCAGGTTTGGCTGGACCGGGTCCCTGTGGGCGGTGATCATCCCAGCCCTCGTGACGGCGTTCGGCGTGTTCTGGATGACCCAGTACATCCGGGATGCACTGCCCGATGAGCTGATCGAGGCGGTGCGGGTCGACGGGGCGTCGATGATCAGGGCGTTCTGGCACGTGGGGCTCCCGGCCGCTCGGCCAGCCGCCGCCATGCTGGCCCTCTTCACCTTCATGGCCACCTGGACCAACTTCTTCTGGCCTTTCATCGTGCTCGACCCCAGCAATCCCACTCTTCCGGTGGCACTGCAGCTACTCCAGGCAGCCCACTTCGTTGACTACTCTGTGGTTCTCGCCGGTGCAGTGCTTTCGACCATCCCTCTCCTGCTGGTATTCGTTCTCGCAGGACGCCAACTCGTTTCAGGAATCATGCAAGGAGCAGTCAAAGGATGACCAACACAGACATCACCTTTCCGGAGGGATTCCTCTGGGGTGCGGCCACGGCGGCCTACCAGATTGAAGGGGCAGCCCACGAGGACGGCCGGCAGGATTCCATCTGGGACGTGTTCTCCCGGGAGCCCGGAGCGGTTGCCGATGCGCACAACGGTGACATCGCCTGCGACCACTACCACCGCTCAGCCGACGACGTGGCGTTGATGAAACAGCTCAACCTGCAGGCCTACCGCTTCTCTACTTCCTGGGCCCGGTGCATGCCGGACGGGGTGACGCCGAACATCGAGGGCATCGAGTTCTACTCCCGCCTGGTGGATCAGCTGGTCGCCGCCGGCATCAAGCCCTGGCTGACCCTCTATCACTGGGACCTGCCGCAGGCGCTGGAGGAGCAGGGCGGCTGGGCCAACCGCGACACCGCCTACCGGTTCGCTGAGTATGCAGCAGTGCTGCATGAAGCCCTCGGCGACCGGGTCCGCATCTGGACCACCCTGAACGAGCCGTGGTGTTCAGCGTTCCTCGGGTACGCGGCGGGGATTCACGCGCCCGGCAGGCAGGACCCCCGCGCCGCGCTCGCCGCAGCGCACCACCTGCTCCTCGGCCACGGGCTGGCGGCGCAGGAGCTGCGCCGGCGTGACCCGGCAGCGCAGCTGGGGCTGACGCTGAACCTCACCGTCCCGGATCCGGTCGACCCGGACAGCGACGCCGATGTCGACGCCGCCCGCCGCATCGACGGCCAGTTCAACCGGATCTTCCTCGATCCGGTGTTCAGGGGCCAGTACCCCCAGGACGTGCTCGACGACGTCCGCCACCTTGGCCTGGAGGATTTCATCCACGACGGCGACCTGGCCGTCATCTCCGAGCCTCTTGACCTGCTGGGCGTGAACTATTATCACGGCGAGGCGGTGACGACGTCGGTCGATCCTGCCAGCGACGACGGCGGGCACGCCCCGCAGGGCCGACCGGTCGCGTCGCCGTATGTCGCAGCCGACGGGGTACGGTCCGCACCGCGCGGCCTCCCGGTTACCGGGATGGGCTGGGAGGTGCAGCCCGACGGCCTGCGCCGGCTGCTGGTCCGCATCCACGAGGAGTACACCGGGCCGGCGGGCATCCCCGTCTACGTCACCGAGAACGGTGCTGCCTACGATGACGTGCCTGACGGGTCGGGGTTCGTTGACGACCAGGACCGGCTGGCCTACTTCGACAGTCATCTGAGGGCGGTCCGGGCAGCGATCGACGACGGCGCGGACGTGCGCGGCTACCTCGCGTGGTCCTTTTTGGACAACTTCGAATGGGCGTGGGGCTATCACCAGCGCTTCGGTCTGGTCCGGGTGGACTATGACACTCAGCAGCGGACTCCGAAGGCCAGCGCCCTCTGGTATGCCCGGGCCGCCGCGGCCAACGCGCTGCGGACCCCCGGACCGGTGCACCAGGTGGGACCCGGCCCCGCGGAGGCGGTGACTGGCCCGGGGGACACCGTGCTGGCCACCAGCAGGTAGGCCCCGCTGGCAGGTCATCGTGTCGTATTCTCTAGGTGATGAATGATCAGCAACCACGGGCCGGGCGTCCCGGACTCGCCCACCCGCCGGGAACGAAATACAGCCCCACCCTGGAGGATCTGGCGGCGGCGGCCGGCGTGTCCCGGTCGACGGCGTCGCGTGCCATCAACGGGGGCAGCCGGGTGAGCCCGGAGGCGCAGGCTGCGGTGGACGCCGCCGTCGTTGCCCTCGCCTACACGCCCAACCGTGCGGCACGGTCACTGGTCACCCGGCGTACCGCGTCGATAGCGCTGGTCATTCCTGAACCGGACATGCGCGTCATGATGGACCCCTTTTTCGCCATGGTCATCACCGGCGTCACCGAGTCGCTGCGGGAAACCGATGTGCAGCTGGTCCTGCTCATGTCCCGCAGCAACGATGCGGCGCGGACCGTGCGCTACCTGCGGGGCGGGCACGTGGATGGGGCCATCGTGGTGTCGCACCACCAGGGGGACACCTGGGTGGGGCCGCTGGCGGAGAGTGGCCTGCCCATCATCTTCATCGGCAGGCCCTGGCAGAGCCAGCACGGACTGACGTACGTCGACACCGACAACTATGGTGGCGGCACCCAGGCAGCGCAGCACCTGCTCGCCGCGGGTAGCCAGCGCCCCGCCACTATCGCCGGACCCGCCGACATGACCGCCGCCGTCGACCGCCTCCGCGGCTGGCAGGACGGGCTGCGCGACGCCGGGGCGGCGCCAAGCCCCGTCGAGTTCGCCGACTTCACCACCGTGGGCGCGGCCGAGGCGACCCGGCGGCTGCTCGACGCTGCCCCCGGCACCGACGCGATCTTCGCCGCATCCGACCTGATGGCCGTCGGTGTGCTGGAGGTCCTGCGGTCCCGCGGGCTACGGGTACCCGACGACGTCGCCGTGGTGGGGTATGACAACCACAGCATTGCCGCCCTGGCGTCGCCGGCCCTGAGTACCATCACCCAGCCGATGGTGGAGATGGCAACCAAGGCCGGCGCCATGCTGCTCGAGGAGATTGAGGCTCCCGGCACTCACCCCGACCCGGTGGTCTACCCGGCGGAACTGGTGGTCCGGAGCTCCTCGGCACCAAGGGCCGCCGCCACGAAGGCGTAGTCCCAGGCGACATCCTTCCACCGCTCATACCGTCCACTCGCACCGCCGTGGCCACCGTCCATCTCGGTCTTCAGCACAATCGGCTCGCTGCCCGTGGTGGTCTCGCGGAGCTTGGCCACCCATTTGGCGGGCTCCACATAGAGCACCCGGGTGTCGTTGAAGCTCGTCACCGCCGCGATCCGCGGGTACCGGGTCGCCTTGATGTTCTCGTAGGGGGTGTACTCCTTCATGTACTGATACACCGCGGGGTCGGTGATCGGGTTGCCCCATTCCTCCCACTCCAGTGCCGAGAGCGGCAGCTCGGGGTCGAGGATGGTGGTCAGCGCGTCGACGAACGGCACCTGTGCCACCACCGTCCGGTACAGGTCGGGTGCCAGATTGGTGATCGCGCCCATCAGCAGCCCGCCAGCGGACCCGCCCATTGCGGCGATCCTGCTGGGATCGACAAAGGGCGACGCCGCCACATGCCGGGTCGCATCGACAAAGTCGGTGAAGGTGTTCTTTTTGTTGAGCTTCTTGCCGCCCTCGTACCAGGTGCGGCCCATTTCTCCGCCGCCCCGGATATGCGCCACCACGAAGACGAACCCGCGGTCCAGCAGCGACAGCCGGGCGATCGAAAAGCCCGGGTCCATGCTGATTTCGTAGCTGCCGTAGGCGTAGACCAGTGCGGGGTTGGCGCCGTCGTCGGCGAGGTCGGCCCGGCGCAGGACGGACAGGGGGATCAGCGTGCCATCAGCGCTGTGGCCCACTGCCGCTCCGCCGTGTAATCCTCCGGGCGGTAGCCGCCACGCACCTCGGTCTCCTTGCGCAGCAGCAGGCTTCCGGTGTCGAGGACATAGTCGTAGACACGTGGGGGAGTGAAGAAGGAGGTGTAGGAGAGCCTGATGATCGGCGAATCGAACTCGGCGTCGGCCAGGTGGCAGGTGAAGAGCTCTTCATAGAACCCTGGCTCCTCGGGGGCGGGCTGGTCGGCCGCGCCGAGCCCGGCGAGCGGGAGTACCTGGACACGTTCGATAGTGCCTTGCGGACCGAGACGATCAGGTGGGTGGAGGTGACGGCGACTCCGCCCACCCGGACGGCGTCGTCGTGCGCCACCACCGTGTTCCACCGCTGGTCGGAGAGTGGCTTGGCGAACTCGGACTCCGCGGCCAGGCTGACCATTGAGTTCCGGGCATTCCGGTTGTGCGTGAGCACATAGTGGCGCTCGCCGTCGACCGTTACCGGATCGGCCTCGTAGAGGACCTTTTCGCTGCGCGGAATCAGGGTGAGCAGGCCGGCTGACTGGTTGGTCAGGTCCAGCACACGGTACTCGCTGTACTCGGAGCAACCGATGCCGATGAGCAGTTGGGTCCGGTCGGCTGACAGGTCGAAGCCGGTCCACATGGCGACGTCGTCCTCCTGATAGACCACCGTGTCCTGCTCCACCGGGGTGCCGAGCGTGTGGGATCTGACCTGGTAGGGGCGCCAGGAATCGTCGACCACCGTGTAAAACACCTGGGTGCCGTCGGGGGAGAAGGCCAGCCCGTAGAAGATGTTCGGCACCACGTCGGGAAGCAGATCGCCGGTACGCAGATCCTTGATCCGCAGGGTGAAACGCTCGTCGCCCGCGTTGTCTTCGCAATAGGCCAGGAGGTTCCCGTCCTCGGCAACCGCCAGCCCGCCAAGGGAGAAGAAGGGCTTCCCTTCGGCCTCCGCGTTTCCGTCCAGCATCACCTGTTCGCCCTCAATCGGCTTGCCGGGGACAATCTCCGGTGGCGTCCAGTCGCTGGCGAGATCACCAGTGTCAGTGGCGGCGACCCGGCAGTTGATGGCGTACTGCTTGCCCTCCTCGGTGCGGGCGTAATACCACCAGCCCTTCTTGCGGGACGGCACGGACAGATCGGTTTCCTGCGTCCGGTTCTTGATCTCGGTGAAGATGTCCTGCCGGAGCTGTTCCTGGCCGGCGGTCACGGCGTCGGTGTACTTGTTCTCGGCCGTGAGGTGGGCGAGGACCTCGGGGCTTTCCTTTTCCCGCAGCCACTCGTACTCGTCCACGAAGGTATCCGAGTGGTGGGTGCGTTCCGTCGGCACCTTTTTGGCAACGGGAGGGGTGGGGAAGTGCGTCTCTGCAGTCATGGAAACCATCCTGCCAGAGAGTCAGGCGTGCAGGTTTCAGCTGGTCCGGGCCCTGGAATAGCTGAGCTACGCGGCCAGGAAAGCCCCGACTGTGAATATCGCTGCTCCGATGGCCATCAGCCACGGAGCCAAAGCGACCATCACGCGCTCTACCGCACCGTCTTTGTCGTCGGTCGACGCCGCATTGGGTGGCGTAATGACACCCTCGCTGTTGTTGATCGCCGCTCGGGTCCAGAATCCGGCACCCACTAGAAGGACTCCAGTGATTGTTGCTACTGCGCCCGCGTTGGCTTCCAGCTCGGGAAGGTCAAGCAGCAGAGGGAGGAGCGAGGCGAGGATACCAAGACCAACGACAGCCATCCAGATCGCCAGAAGCCACCACCACTGCTTCACCAACCGAAAGATGTTCTTCACGATCAGCACCATGGATACCCCGAGGACGAGGAACAGTGCGAATTCGGTGCCGGTGAACCTCACCGGCTGTCCCTGTGCGACTGCGGCGATGGCAGGCAGGTAATGCATCAGACCGAAGATGCCGAGCAGAGCCGGCAGCAGCACCGGTGGAAGGCTCTCGTCCGGAGTGTCGGCGAACTCCAGAGCCTGGGCGTAGTCAACTGGGCTCCCAAACGCCTCCTCAGCTGATTCCCCGCTGTCGGCGAGGTGGGATTCGACTGATGCCTTGGCGTCGCCGATGTCCCGTCCGCCGACTCCGCGGTGCGAGAGCTCGAGGACAAAATCCGTCAGCCACTGCTGGTCTTTTTTGGTGTCGGTCACGGGGTGTCTCCGTTCAGATGGGTCAGTGTCCGGGTGGTGAAGGCCTGCCACTCGGCGGTCTGCCGAGCCAGTTCGGAGCGGCCGGCGTCGGTGAGTGAGAAGTACTTCCGACCCGGGCCGCCGTCGCCCGCGCGCCACTGAGTGGTGACCAGCTCGGCCGACTCGAATCGGGTGAGGAGCGGGTAGAGCGTGCCACCCTTGATCGAGCCGAGTCCCGCTTCCTCCAGGGCCGTGGCGATCGCGTACCCGTAGGTGGGTCCGGCCTCCAGGACCTTGAGGACGCTCATGCCTAAGGCTCCCCTCATCCACTCGCTGGGCCATTGTCTGTCGCTCATGACTACATAGTTGCACTAACTAGTCAGCCTGTCTACCTAGTCCAGCACACCCGAGCGCGGAGAGGCACAGTGGGTGGCGCCGCGGGTGGGGACGGCAGGCTGACGGCGGCTGTTGACTGTCCGGCCACCCTCCCGATATCCTGAACGAACGGTCGGTAATTAATTTGCGGCCGACCCCGCGTACTTTCGACGCTCACAGTGAGGTGACCACCATGGCAACAGCGCCAGCAGTTGACCAGATGCCGTCCGGGAACAGGTCCGAGGCAAGGACTGAAACCGAGGACGAGCGAGCTGGCCGGGAACAGTTTGAACGGCTCATCAGCGAGGACTCCCGCATCGAGCCCCGCGACTGGATGCCCGAGGCTTACCGGAAGACCCTCGCCCGGCAGATCTCCCAGCACGCCCACTCCGAGATCATCGGCATGCAGCCTGAAGCCAACTGGATCTCCCGCGCACCGTCGCTGAAGCGCAAGGCCATCCTCATGGCCAAGGTCCAGGATGAGGCAGGCCATGGCCTGTACCTCTACTCGGCGGCCGAAACCCTCGGCACGCCAAGGGACAAGATGACCGAGGACCTGATCGCCGGCAAGGCCCGCTACTCAAGCATCTTCAACTATCCGGCCGTCACCTGGGCCGACATGGGTGCCATCGGCTGGCTGGTCGACGGCGCCGCAATCGCCAACCAGGTGCCCCTCTGCCGCGCCTCCTACGGGCCCTACGGCCGTGCCATGGTGCGGATTTGCAAGGAGGAATCCTTCCACCAGCGCCAGGGCTTCGAGATCCTCCTGGAACTGGCCAACGGCACCCCCGCCCAGAAGGAAATGGCCCAGGATGCCGTCAACCGCTGGTACGCGCCGTCACTGATGATGTTCGGCCCACCCGACGACGATTCGCCGAACTCCAAGCAGTCGATGGCCTGGAACATCAAGCGGTTCTCCAACGACGAACTGCGCTCACGCTTTGTCGGCATGATGGTCGAGCAGGTGAAGGTGCTCGGCCTGACCCTCCCAGATGACGAGATCCGGTTCAACGAAGACACCCAGCAGTGGGAGCATGCCCCACTGGACTGGAACGAGTTCAAGGAAGTCCTCGCCGGTCGGGGGCCCTGCAATGCCCAGCGGATGGAACGCCGTCGGGAAGCCCACGAAGACGGCGCCTGGGTGCGCGAAGCAGCGGCAGCCTACGCCGACAAGCGGGCAGCAACAGCACAGCAGAAGGCGGCCTAGATGACCGGCGGTTCAACAACAGGCGACGACGGCTCGACAGCGCCGGCTCCATTGGCTCCCGAGAAACGCCAGCCCTGGCCCTTGTGGGAGGTGTTCGTGCGCTCATCACGCGGTCTGTCCCATGTGCACGCGGGTTCGCTGCACGCGCCCGACGCCGAGATGGCAGTCCGTAACGCCCGTGACCTGTACACCCGGCGTAACGAAGGTGTGAGCCTGTGGGTGGTGCCGGCGTCGTCAATCATTACCAGCGACCCTGATGCCAAGGGACAGTTCTTTGAATCCCCGCAGGGCAAGGATTACCGGCATGCGACGTACTACACAAAGAGCGATGGGGTGAAGCACCTGTGAGCGAATCGAACGCCAGCGCCACCCGCACCACGCCGGGCAACGCGCTGCGCCCGGAGGACATTGCCGCATCGGACCTGAAGCCGAGCACCGACGTCGCGGAATATGCGCTGCGTCTCGGCGACGACTCGCTGATCCTCGCCCAGCGGCTGGGCTGGTGGATCTCGCGGGCACCGGAGCTGGAAGAGGACGTGGCCCTCGGCAACATTGCCCTGGACCTGATCGGTCACGCCCGTTCCTTCCTCAGCTACGCTGGCCACGGCCTGGACAAGACCGAGGACGATCTTGCCTACTTCAGGCGCGAACCGGAGTTCCGCTGCGCCCACCTGTTCGTGCAGCCGAACGGCGACTTCGCCCGCACCATCGCCCGCCAACTGGTGGTCTCGCACTACCAGTTCGAGCTGTACTCGCGGCTGATGCATTCGACCGATCCGACCCTCGCCGCCATCGCGGCGAAGGCCGTCAAAGAGGTGGATTACCACCGCGACCACAGCAGCCAGTGGGTCCTTCGCCTGGCCCTCGGCACCGACGAGTCGCGCCGCCGCATGATTGCCGGTCTCAAACTGACCTGGCCCTATGTGGAGGAACTGTTCGTCGACGACCAGCTCATCGACACGCTCGGCGACGCGGCAGTTCGCCCGAGCACGCTGCGCGCACCGGTTGATTCCCTTCTCGCCTCTCTGTTCGCTGAGGCCGAACTCGAGATTCCTGCGGTGCCTGCCGCGGTGGGCGGCGGACGCCACGGCAAACACAGCGAACATCTCGGCTACCTGCTCGCCGAAATGCAGGTACTCGCCCGCGAGCACCCCGGCGCCACCTGGTAACGGAGGCGACAACCGTGAGCATTGATACATCTGGAGTCAACACCAGTACCAACACCGCCCACCGGCCCGCCGGTGCCGAGGCCGGGAAGGTCTGGGATATCGCCGCCACTGTGGTGGACCCTGAGATCCCGGTCCTCACCATCGAGGATCTGGGGATCCTCCGCGAGGCGCAGATCGACGACGACGGCGCCATCACCGTAACCATTACTCCCACCTATTCGGGGTGCCCGGCTATGGATGCGATCCGCGACGACGTCACCAGCGCGCTCGCCGGCCACGGGTATCAGAACGTATCGGTCAAGCTCACGCTCGCGCCGGCCTGGACCACCGACTGGATGACCAGCGCCGGCAAAGCGAAACTCGACGAGTACGGCATCGCCCCGCCCTCCGGGATGGCCGCGGCGGGCCCGGTCAGGGTGGGTCTCAGCGTGAAATGCCCCCAATGCTCCTCCCTGAATACCCGCGAACTCACCCGCTTCGGTTCCACCTCCTGCAAGGCGCTCTACGTCTGCAAGGACTGCAAGGAACCCTTCGACTACTTCAAGGTGCTCTAAATGGCCGTCAAGCTAGCCCCATCCACCCAGCGCCGTACGGCCTTCAACGAGCTCACGGTCGCCGAGGTCCGGCGCCTCACCGGAGACGCCATCGAGGTGACCTTCGCCGTCCCCGACCACCTGGCCGACAAGTACAACTACCTCCCGGGCCAGTACGTGGCGCTGCGCACCACGCTCGACGTCGACGGCGCCCCGGTGGAGGTGCGGCGCAGCTATTCCATCTGCGCCGAACCGGTGCCCGGTGAGATCCGGGTGGCCATCAAGAAGGATCTCGGTGGCGTGTTTTCCAGCTGGGCCAACGAGTCGCTGAAGGCCGGTGACCGGCTCGACGTGATGAGCCCCATGGGCCAGTTTATCTCGAAGCACGAGATGAACGAGCTCAACCGGCCCGAGGACCTGCAGGGAAATCTGGCTGTCGCCGGGGAAACAACTTTCGTCGCAGTGGCTGCCGGCTCAGGCATTACCCCGGTGATCGCCATCGCCCGAACAGTCCTCGCCGCGAACGCCTCCGTGCGTTTCGACTTGATTTACGCCAACAAGGCCGCCATGGACGTCATGTTCCTGGAGGAGCTCGCCGACCTGAAGGACCGCTATCCGGCCAGGTTCGCACTGCACCATGTGCTGTCCCGCGAGCAGCGTATCTCCCCGCTGCTGAGCGGACGGATCGATGCGGACAAGCTGCAAAAACTGCTGGGCACCGTGATCCGGACCGACGACGTCGACGAATGGTTCCTCTGCGGCCCCTTTGAACTCGTCCAGCTGTGCCGCGACACCCTGGGGGAGCGCGGCGTCGCCCCCGAAAAGATCAGGTTTGAGCTTTTCTCGACCGGCGAACCCACCCGTCCCGAAGGCCAGATTGGCCGCCCCGTCCGTGCCGACGACGGCGGCGAGAACTTCACCATCTCGTTCAACCTCGACGGGTTGCAAGGCCAGGTCACCAGCCCCACCCACGCGCGGGAATCGATCCTCAACGCGGCGCTGCGGGTCCGGCCGGATGTGCCCTTTGCCTGCGCCGGCGGGGTCTGCGGTACCTGCCGTGCCAAGCTGGTCACCGGCACGGTTGAAATGGAAGAAAACTACGCGTTGGAGGCGGACGAAATAGAGAAGGGCTACGTCCTCACCTGCCAGTCCCGGCCGACCAGTGACGCAGTATCGGTCGACTACGACGCCTGAGTCTTTCCAGAAAATCTGCTCCTGCTGCATCCAAAGTGCCCCCGCCGACGGTAGTACCGGGTGTAAGCATCTGGTGGCCCACCCGGGCCCGAGTGAGGAGCAAGAAAATGCGAAAGAGTCTTTATGCAGTAGGTGCTGTCGCCGTGCTCGGCGCCGCCTCGGTTGCCGCCCCGGCGGTAGCCACCGAGACCGCCGATACGGCCTCATTGTCAGTTCTGCACGCTGTCCCCGATCTCACGGTCGACGTCTATGTCAACGGTGACCTGACCCTCGACGACTTTACCCCCGGTGAACTTGCCGGACCACTGAACCTACCGGCAGGTGACTACGAGTTGGCCGTGACAGCTGCCGATGCCGCAGACGCCAGCGCACCGGTCATTGGTCCAGTGGCGGTGACCCTCGCGGCGGGTGGAAACTACACGGCCACGGCCAACCTCGATGCCGAGGGCGCCCCGACCGCCAACTTCTACACGAATGACGTTTCAGCGGTCGAGGCCGGACAGTCACGGCTGACCGTCCGCCATACCGCTGCCGCCCCAGCTGTCGACGTCCTCGCCGGCGACGCGGTAGTGGTTGAGAACCTCAGCAACCCGGACGAAGCGACCCTGACCACTGATCCAGGAACCATCTCCGCCTCGGTTGCTGCCACCGGAACCACTGATCCGGTCATCGGTCCAGCAGACCTGACCCTCGGCGAAGGCACCGCGACGATCGTCTATGCCTGGGGAAGCCTTGAGGACGGCAATCTCGCCCTCGCCACCCAGGTCATCGAGGGTTTGCATTCCGACCCCGCAGCTGTACCCGGTGCCCAGGCCGGTCCAGCTCAGGACAACACCGTAGCCATCATCGGAGCTGGGGCCCTCGGCCTGGTGCTCCTCTCGGGTGCAGCGGTCGCCGCACGGGTCCGGACCGCCCGCGCCGACAAATAAGCCAGTGTGGGCAGGGTGGGGCCCCTCTCGTTCCTTACCCTGCCCACCTGTCTGTCACCCTCTAAGCAGTCCGTTTGACCGGACCCGTTGAAAGCTCAAGCCGTTGCCCCGCAAATCCTGTCGTTCCGTAGCCGTCCTCCTGACCGCATCTTTTGGGCTGTTCGCTGGCGGGTGCGCCACGCCAGCTGCCCAGTCACCTACTCCTGACGCGCAGTCAGCCACCACCCCGGCCACCGCCCCCACCTCGGGATCGGCGACCGTGCAGGCACCGCCCGACGACGTCGACCTCCCGGCGAGCGACGTCGTCACCTCGGGGGTTGCCATCCGCCCGGCCACCGGCGCTCTGGCGGAGGCGACGCCGTCGCCCGTTTCACTGGATATCGCAGGCACCGACATCCAGGTCGGCGTCATCGACGTCGGGATTGAGGAGGACAACGAAATGGAAATACCGGAGAGCTTCTATGAGGCGGGCTGGTATCGCTATGGCCCGGCGCCGGGGTCAGCAGCGGGCAACGCCGTTCTCGCGGCCCACATCGACATTGGGACGGAAGTGATGCCCTTTACCCAGCTGAAGAACGTGCCGGTAGGCACCCTGATCACCGTCGGTCGCGAGAACGCGGAGCCGGTGCAATATGAAGTGACCGGCGTCAGACACGAGCCGAAGGCAACCCTGAACACCTCGGAAATTTTCCAGCGTGATGGGGAACATCAGCTGGTGATCATTACCTGCGGAGGAGACTGGCTAGTAGACAAGGATGATTATGAGGATAATGTTGTGCTGACGGCCTCCCCGCTCTGAACGGGTCAGAATGCAGCGACCCAGCGGAGAGGATGCCCAGCGGGGGGCATAAGAGACGCGGCCGCGGCGTAAGGAGAGTAGTTGACACCTCCAGGCCATGAGTGGACACCACAGCGCGACGTCGAATTCTCAGCGGGCGATGAGCACGCCCTCGCCCTTGCCTACCGAAGTTTTGCGCCACTGATTTTCACGGTGGCGCTTCGTTCACTGGGAGACCGGTCAGCAGCCGCCGATGTCACCCAGGAAGTATTTGTCAGGGCCTGGCGCTTTCGTTCAGGGTATAGCCCCGACGCGGGGAGCCTCCCTGCGTGGCTGCTTGGTATTAGCCGGAACCTGGTGTCCGATGCCCAGGCTGCCCGGCAAAAGATTGACAGCCTGGTGCAGCGGGTCCACACCGTCGGCGGTCCGAGGGAGCAGGAAAGGGGCGCCGACGAGATAGAGAGCGTCGCCAACCGGGTGGTGCTCAATTCAGAACTCGAACTTTTAGGCGAACCGCAGCAATCAATCCTTCGGCTCGCCTTCTACGAAGACTTAACGCACCAACAAATTTCTTCCCGGCTCGATTTGCCCCTCGGCACTGTCAAGAGCCATATTCGCCGAAGCCTCACCCAACTACGCAGCCGATTGGAGACCTGGAATGCAACACCTTGACCCGGGAACCCTCAGCATGGCTGCCCTGGACGAACCACTGGATACAGACTCGCAGGTTCACCTCGATGGGTGCGACGCGTGTGCCAGTGAGGTGCGGGAGCTGAACGGCGTGGTGCTTGCCGCTCGTGGCGATATCACCGCGGCGCCGCTGGAGTCGCCGGATTCGCAGGTGTGGGCTGCTATTCATCAGGAACTGGGCCTGCAGCCTGCACTCAGTACTGACCCTCTGACGTCGCCCTCCCCGGTTCAGGACGCCACTCCGGTCTCCGAGTTGTCACAGCTGCGGGCGGAAAAGCGGACCTTCACCCCGAAATTCCTGATCGCCGCCGTCACCGCCGGAGTCTTGACCGGTGCTGGAGCTGTGTGGGCGGTTCAGCAGGTGCGAGCGGAAGCCGCCCCGGATCTGGTTGCGCAAAGCCAGCTGGACCCGCTGGCTGGCTTCACCGCCGGGGGCAGCGCCAGTGTGTTTACGTCGGACGACGGCGTGCGCACCCTGCAGATCACCGTGACCGAGGATCAGGCCGACGGATATCAGGAAGTTTGGCTGATCGCACCAGACCTGCAGCAAATGTATAGTCTCGGTGTGATCGGGGGAGGCACCAGTTCACTGGTGATCCCCGACAACGTGGACCTTGTGGCCTTCCCGATCGTCGACGTCTCTGATGAGCCCCTCGACGGTGACCCGCTGCACTCAGGAGTGAGCGTCCTGCGTGGCACGCTGGAAGCCGAAGTCGGGTAGGTCACCGCTAGGCTGGAGGCACCAGACCGGAAGGCATTGACCATGATTGATCTGACCATTGAGAACAACGTCGCGGAAATTGTGCTCAACGCTCCAGCCAAACTCAACTCGCTCGATGAAGACGCACTCGGTGGCTTGTCCCGGGCCTACGACGAAGCGACCGCAGCCGCGGCCGACGGAACGGTGCGGGCACTGCTGCTGCGCGGCGAGGGCCGGGCGTTTTGCGCTGGACGCGATATTTCAAATGTCCATCCTGAGACCGACGACGCCGTCGCTTACCTGGAGGGGCTGGTGACACCCCTGCTCCAGAAGATGGCAGGCTTCCCCGCCCCGACGTTTGCGGCCGCCCATGGTGCCTGCCTCGGCGTCGGGCTCGGGCTGCTGGTCGCCACCGATGTGGTCTACGTCGCCGAAAACGCCAAACTCGGGTCACCGTTTGCCAATCTTGGAGCGACCCTCGACTCGGGCGGGCATTGGTTGTTCACCGAACGACTTGGCGCCCACCGCACCCTGGACCTGATTTATACGGCCGAGCTCATGAGTGGGGCTGACGCCGTCGCCGCCGGCCTGTTCAGCCGGGTCATGCCCGCCGAAGATCTGCTGCCGCGCACCCGCGAAACCGCCCAGCGGGTCGCCTCCGGTGCAACGGGGGCTTTCCGCGCCTCGAAGGAACTGGTAGCTGGCATCCGCGACCGGCGACTGGGGCTCTGGGAGTCAATCAGTGCGGAAAACGTTGCACAGGGCGAGTTGTGCCGCAGCGACGACTACGCGGAAGGGTTCACTGCCTTTCAGGAGAAGCGTAAACCCGTGTTCAAAGGCTGACCGCCGCCCGCACGGAGAACGGTCCGGCCCCGGCGAGTGTGTTTGGATGCAAAAAGTTTATAACTTTTCGGGAAACATTTAGAAACAATGGCGAATTCAAAGTATTTTCCTGAGGCAATGACTTTTACTGGTGGTGTGGCCAAGGAGCGGTTTCGCAGCGTCTCATGGGGGAGGATGACATTCAGAACGGGATGTCACCACCAGTCAGAGACCGCCCCTTGGCCACACCACCCAGCGCCCCCGAGGCACCCCGGGTTGCGCGCCTGCCCGGGTCAGCGAGTGTCAATGTCCTCGAACACCAGGAACGTCTGGGTGTCCATCACGCCTGGCATGGACTGCAGTTGATCGAAAATGACCCGGCGCAGCCCCACATTGTCTTCAGCCCGCACCAACAGAATGACGTCGAAGTCCCCGCCTACCAGAGCGATGTGGTGAATCTCAGGGACCAGCCGCAACTGTTCACGCAATTCACGCCAGGCATGCTGTTGGACCTTGAGGGTCACGTAGGCGGATGACCGCAGTCCTGCCTTGATCGGGTCAATTAGCGCAGTGAACTTGGTTAGCACTCCCGAATCCGTGAGTCGGGCAATGCGGGAGTAGGCGTGTGCGCGGGAGATGTGCACCCTTTCCGCCACTACGGTGACCGACTGGCGGCCATCCCTGGTGAGCTCGGCAAGAATTCTCCGGTCCACCTCGTCCAACGGCTGATCCACCATTTTGTCTACACCTTTCCACGTAACGCAGCTCACATTTACAATCCGTCCACTAATTTAGGGACTAAATGAGCATCAGTCTGGAACTTTACCGTTTGGTGGATACGAATAGGAACCGAAGTCCATAATTGGATGACACAGCATCCAGTGCTCGGCGACATCCGGGTTCGCGGGATCAAGCTAACCGCCGCCCCAGTGGGCGGTATGACGGAGGCGGAGATGACCATCTCGAGCGGCAATAAACTCGCACACGGCACAGTAGACACCTCGGACCGACAGGACGCCGAAATGCTTCCCTCGGCGGTTCCTGTCCAATTGGTGGACCCGAACGGCGTCAAGGTCCCGAACGATTCCTACCCGTTTCCGGACAGCAGTCGTCTGCTGGGCGCGTACCAGAAACTGGTCATCGGCCGTCGCATCAACGATCAGGCCAATGCCCTGGTACGACAGGGCCGGATGGCTGTCTACCCTTCATCCCACGGCCAGGAGGCATGCCAGGTGGCGGCCGCCGTCGTCATCGATCGCCAGGACTGGCTGTTCCCCACCTACCGGGACACGGTCGCGGTGATCACCCGTGGTGTGGACCCGCTCGAAGTTCTCACGCTGCTGCGCGGTGACTGGCACTCCGGGTACGACCCGCTGGAGCACAAGGTCGCCACGCAGGCCACGCCCCTCGCGACCCAGCTACTCCATGCGGTCGGGGTCGCTCATGCGGCCAAATTGAAGGGCGAGGACACCGTGGTGCTTGCCCTGTGCGGCGACGGCGCCACCAGCGAAGGCGACTTCCACGAAGCCTGAACTTCGCGGCGGTCTTCCACGTCCCGGTGGTCTTCCTCATCCAGAACAATGAGTACGCCATTTCGGTGCCCCTGAAGTCGCAAACCGTCGCGCCGTCGTTGGCGCATAAGGCGATCGGGTACGGGATGCCGGGCGAGCGAGTGGATGGCAACGACCTCGCCGCCCTGCTCTCAGTCCTCGGCGCGGCGGTTGACCGTGCGCGCGACGGCGGCGGCCCCTCCCTGGTCGAAGCCCACACCTACCGGATGCAGGCCCACACCAATGCCGATGACCCCTCCCGCTACCGATCCCCGGACGATGTTCAGAAGTGGATCCCCAAGGATCCGCTGAGCCGGATGCGCACCTACCTGCGTGGGTTGAACCTGCTCGACGACGACGGCGAGACCCGCATTGCGGCGGACGCCGAGGTGATGGCGGCCACCCTCAGGGACGGACTCAATACGGATCCGGTGGTCGACCCTGACGATCTGTTCAACTATGTCTTCACGGAGAAGACGAGCCAGCTGCGCGAACAAGCCGAACTGTTGCGCGGGGAACTTAGCCGGGAACATTCCGCCGAGGAAGTGACACCATGACCGACACCACTGAACGCCTGCGGGACGACGCCACCACTGTGCAGGCGGAACGATCCACCGCCCAGCCGGTCACCTTCGCCAGGGCCCTCAACGCTGCGCTCGCCGATGCCATGGCTGCCGACTCATCGGTGGTGATGTTTGGTGAGGACGTTGGGGCGCTGGGTGGGGTCTTCAGGATCACCGACGGGCTCACCGCCCGGTTCGGCACGGACCGGTGCTTTGACACCCCCCTGGCCGAGGCCGGAATCATGGGGATGGCCGTCGGCATGGCGATGAACGGGATGCGCCCGGTGGTCGAAATGCAATTCGACGCGTTCGCCTACCCTGCCTTTGAACAGGTAGTCAGCCACGTCGCAAAAATGCCGAACCGCACCAAAGGCAAGGTCAAGCTACCGATCGTGATCCGCATCCCCTACGCAGGCGGCATTGGCGGAGTTGAACACCACTGCGACTCGTCGGAGTCCTACTATGCCCACACGCCTGGGTTGACGGTCCTGGCCCCGGCAACAGTCCGGGACGCCTACACCATGCTGCGTGAAGCCATCCGCTACCCGGACCCGGTCGTCTTCCTGGAACCGAAAAAACTGTACTGGTCCAAGGAAGTGCTGGATCTTGAGGAACTCCGGGAAAACTTCGAGTCCTCCTCCAGCGCGCCGTCCATCGGCCGGGCAGTCGTTGCGCGGGCGGGTACCGACGCCACCCTGGTCGCCTACGGCCCCTCGGTACCCACGGCGATGGCCGCAGCGGCGGCCGCGGCGGAGGAGGGGCGTTCGCTGGAGGTTATTGACGTGCGCTCCATCGTCCCGTTCGACGACGAGACCGTGTGCGCCAGTGTCCGCAAGACCGGCCGGGCCGTGGTGATTGCTGAGGCGCCCGGGTTCGCCTCGGTCGCGGCAGAGATTGTTGCGCGCATCCAGGAACGCTGTTTCCACTCGCTGGCGGCCCCGGTCCGGCGTGTCACGGGGTTTGATGTCCCGTACCCATCGCCGAAGCTGGAACACTTCTTTCTACCAAGTGTTGACCGAATTCTGGACACCGTTGACGAACTGCAGTGGGAGGATCAGGCATGAGTGCTATGACCACCAGCGCACCCGCGCCGGGCACTGCCCTTCAGGTCTTCAACCTCCCCGATCTGGGCGAAGGACTTACCGAAGCGGAGCTGGTGAACTGGCTGGTTGCCGAGGGTGACGTCGTGGTGGTGGATCAGACCATCGCCGAGGTGGAAACCGCCAAATCCGTGGTTGAGGTGCCGTCACCCTTTGCTGGTGTGGTCGAGAAACTTCACGGTCGTGCCGGTGAAACCATCGACGTCGGCAAGCCACTCATCTCGGTGCGCCCTGCAGGCGCCCCCAGCGGGGCCGAGCCGACGGGCGAGGCGCCACCGACGGACGCCGAGGAAACCTACCGCGAAGAAGAACGAGCCGGAATCACCCCGCCCGAATCCTCGGAGCCGGTTGAGGCTCCCGCTGCCGATGAAGGATCGGGCAACGTCCTGATCGGCTATGGCACCCCCGGCGGACTCACCTCCGGGCGCCGGCGGCGGCCAAAGCAGCAGACCGCTGCACCCTCGGAAACCGCGCCGACTGGTGCTGCGCCGCTCTTCATCTCACCGCTGGTCCGAAAACTGGCCCGTGATGCGGGCCTGGCCCCTGCCGATCTCACCGGTTCGGGCACTGGCGGGTTGGTGCTCCGAAAGGATGTGCAGCAGGCCATCAGCCGTGCCACCGGCTCCGCGACAATCACGGGTTCGCCCACCGACAACAGCAGCGAAAGCGTCGCCCCTGATCCGGTGGGTGCGGATACTGATCGCAAGTCGGGGCTGGAGATTGCCGCCCGCACTCCGCTGAAGGGGGTGCGGAAGACTGTGGCGGACACCATGGCCCGTAGCCGCCGGGAGATCCCCGAGGCAACGGTCTGGGTCGATGTGGACGCTACCGCCCTGATGGACCTCAGGGCCTCACTCAAGGCAACAAATCCCGACCAGACCCCCGGGTTACTGGCTTTCGTGGCCCGGTTCGTGACGGCCGGGCTGGCAAAGTATCCGGACCTGAACACCCGAATCGTCACCGACGATGAGGGTCGCCAGGAAATTCTCAGCTTCGACGGGGTGAATCTGGGGATCGCGGCTCAAACCGATCGGGGTCTGATGGTGCCCTGCGTTCGACGCGCAGACACGCTGAGCGCCCGCGGGCTGGATGCGGAGATCCGCCGACTTACCGCCGTCGTGCGGGACGGCAAAGCCACGCCCGCCGAGCTGACCTCGGGGACGTTCACCCTGAACAACTACGGCGTGTTTGGAGTCGACGGTAGCGCAGCCATCATCAATCACCCCGAAGCTGCGATTTTGGGTATTGGCCGAATCATTGACCGGCCGTGGGTGGTGGGCGGTGCTCTGGCTGTGCGGAAAATTACCGAACTCACTCTGACCTTCGATCACCGGGTGTGTGATGGCGGTGTTGCCGGCGGGTTCCTGCGGTATGTGGCGGACGCGATCGAGAATCCGGGCACCGTGCTTGCAGACCTTTGAAGCGAGGGGCCCAGCGGTGACCGTACCGCTCATCGGCCCGGTAGCAGCCCCTGAGCAGCACGTGATGACCTTCAACATCCGACGGTCAATGCCACACCTTTTGCCTACCAACCGGGATTCCTGGGCGGTTCGCGCGCCTTTGGTGACCCGGCTCCTACGCGATGAGCAGCCCAGCCTGTTGGGCGTCCAGGAGGCACTCCCAACCCAGCTGGACGCGGTGCGGGCCGGGCTCGGACCCGACTACGCCGGCATCGGTCGGGGGCGCAACGACGATGGCAATGGTGAGCAGTGCCCGCTCTTTTACGACCGGCGCCGGCTGACGCTGCTCGACTGGGAGCAGTTTGCGCTCTCAAGCAAACCAACCGTTGCCGGTTCGACGTCGTGGGGAAACCGGATCCCCCGGATCGCGGTCCGTGCCAGGTTCAAGGATCTGGGCACGGGGAAGGACTTCGTGGTGATCAACACCCACCTGGACCATCTGTCCCGCCGCTCCCGCCTCTATTCGGCGGACACACTGCGACACCTGGTGCGGGACTCCCAACTCCCGGGCATCGTGATGGGGGACTTCAACATTGATGCGCCGTCCGGGCCCTACACGATCCTGACCGGGTCGGGGGTGCTGCGTGACACCTGGACCGCCGCGCACCGTCAACTCACCGAACAATGGGGCACCTTCCCCCATTATCGTAAGCCGCAGCGCGGCGCCAAGCGGATCGACTGGATCCTTTCCACCCCAGACTTCACCGTCCTGCGGGCAGGAATCAACGTCACCCGGTACGGTGGTGCGTGGCCGTCCGATCACGCCCCAGTGCAGGCTGTCCTGCTGCTGGGTGCCGGCGGCGCGTAGAACGGCCAGCACATCCATCGTTGTTGAGAGGAATCCATGTCTGAGACGCCAACAGTAGACACTGTGTCGAAGGAGACCGAGTCCCGTTGGCGGGAAGTGGGACCGCAGACCTGGATACTGCGTGACGCCGGATACCGGATCAACCCGGGTCTCGTCGTCGGCACCGAGCGGGCCCTCGTGATCGACACCGGTGCCGGCCCAGCGCAGGCCGCCGTCATCCTGGCCGCCGTCCGTGAACTCACGGACCTGCCGGTGACAGCTGTGAACACCCACTCCCACTTCGACCATGCGTTCGGCAATGCGTATTTCGCCGCACAGGGGGTCGAGGAAATCTGGGCCACCGCACGCTGCGCGGAAGACCTGGCGCAGACAGGAGAGCAGCAGCGTCAGTTCGTGGCAGAGCTCGAGCCAGCCATGGCCGACGACGCCGGTCCCCACACGGCCATCCACCCCACCAACAAGGTGGTGGACGGTGGCCCCGTCGACCTGGACCTGGGCGGCATCAGCGTAACCCTGTTCCATCTGGGGGCGGGCCACACGGATAACGATCTCCTGATCGGCGCAGGCAACGTACTCTTCACCGGGGATCTGGTCGAAGAAGGCGGCGACCCGGGGTTTGAAGATTCGTATCCTGCGGACTGGATCCGCACCCTGGGTAAGATCGCCGCGCTGGAGGACCTTTATGACGTTTTCATTCCGGGGCACGGCAACCCGGTGGGCGTCGAATTTGTCACGGCGCAGCTATATAAAATGCGCACCGCGGTGCGGGTCACCAAGGTGGCGATGGATGAAGCATCAGTGGACATGACCAAGGCCATCCCCATCCTGCCCTACGGTCCCGAACAATCCCGGGCGCTGCTCATTCGGTTGCGGACCCTCGCGCACTGGAAGTGGCATCAGGCCTCCAAGTCCTGATCCCAGGCTCCCGCCGGGCAATCCGCGCCCTACCCCGTGACGAACCTCATAATGAAGAGGATCATGGTGCTAACGGTGCCCAGGGCTTTGGAAAACAGCTCTGATCGGGATTCTGAGGGAAAGGCTAATCATGGATATTCGAAAGAGCGTTATGGGAGTACTTCTGGCCGGTGCACTGGTGGGAGTTGCCGGTTGTGGGGCGTCGGAGGAATCTGGCAGTGCGGCCCCGGAGCCGGAAACTACTACCACCAGTCCGGCGGCCACCAGTCCGGCGGCCTCCAGTCCGGCGGCCGCGCCAGCCGAGACCACCGAATCAGCTGAAACCCCGGCCGAGGCGGCCGAAGAGGTGGTCATCACCATCACAGACTTTGAATTCGAAGTTTCCGGACCGGTGGCACCGGGCGCCGAAGTAACCGTCATTAACAATGATTCTGTCGGCCACACTGTCACTTCGGATGAGGATGGCCTGTTCGATTCAGTCTTCGGCCCCAACGAGACTGTCACCTTCACGGCACCCGAGGACGCGGGGGAGTACTCCTTCTTCTGCACGCCGCACCCAGGCATGATCAGCACACTGGTCGTCGAGGAATGAGCAATCGGGCACTCGCCCACAACCGCCCGGTTCTAGTCGGTCTCCGCGTGGTGATCGCCATCGGACTGGCGATCGATGCGTTCGTCCATGTGCAACTCGCCGCCAACTATCAGATCGCGTATCCAGGGGGGATGGGCGGTGGCACCCTGTTCTGGCTGCAGGCGGCCGCGGCGGTGCTCGCTGCCCTCTACGTCCTGCTCAGGGGCAGCCGGTTGTCCTACCTCGTTGCCGCGGTGGTGGCTCTATCAGCATTCGCGGCTGTGGTGGTGTCGACCTACGTCCAGCTGCCCGCGATCGGGCCCATCCCCGCCATGTACGAGCCGATCTGGTTCTTCGAAAAGGCCCTCAGTGCGGTCGCTGAGGGGGTGGCCGGAGTTCTCGCCGTCGTCGGGATGATTCTCGGGGGGCGGCGTACCCCTGAGGCCTGATCGATAAGAGGGCGAACGGCGCCGGTGGCTACAGTAGAAGCGTGCCGGGCGAATCGTTCAACCTCAAGTCGATCGCTGTCGGCGCTTACGGCCCGTCGCTGCTCTATGGGATGGCGACGGGGGCGATCCTTCCAGTAATAGCGCTCTCGGCGCGCAGCCTCGGGGCTGACATTGCGACGGCGGCACTGATCATCACCCTCACCGGGATCGGCTCCCTGGTCACCAACGTGCCCGCAACGCTCCTGACCACCCGGTTCGGTGAACGGTGGGCCCTGGTCGGGGCGTCACTCTGGTGCTCGACGGCGATGGTACTGGCCTTGCTGGCCCCCAACCTCGCCGTGTTCGCCGCAGCCATCTTCATGATCGGGATGGCCGGTGCCGTTTTCGGTCTGGCCCGCCAGAGTTACCTCACCGAAGCCGTTCCCATCCACTTCAGGGCGAGGGCGCTGTCCACGCTCGGCGGTGTCACCAGGATCGGCGTTTTCCTCGGCCCTTTCGCGGCGGCTCTGGCCATGAGCTTCGCTGGATTGGCTGGTGCGTACTGGGTGGGGGCGGGGGCCGCTCTCGCTGCTGCCGCCCTGAGCAGCAGGGTGCCTGAGCTGGTCGCCCCCGGGCGGTTGGCCATGAACGGATCCACTGCCCTCGAGCGGGTAGCGGACCCGCCGTCGTCGGCCCCGACAGTCCGGTCCATTCTGCGATCCCACCGCAGGGTTTTTGCGACGGTGGGCATTGGTGTCCTGCTGATCGCCGCCATCCGGGCCACCCGACAGGCGGTGTTGCCGCTCTGGGCGCAGGATATCGGTCTGGACGCCACCACCACTGCCCTGATCTATGGCCTGTCCGGCGCCATCGACATGCTGATCTTCTACCCGGCCGGGAAGATGATGGACGTCAGGGGGCGGCGGTGGGTTGCCGTACCCTGCATGCTGATCATGGGCGTAGCGCTGATCCTGTTGCCCTTCACCGGCGATGCAGTGGGGCTGCTGCTGGTGGCGCTCCTGATCGGATTCGGCAACGGTATCGGCTCGGGCATCGTGATGACCCTGGGGGCTGACTTCTCACCGAATCCCGGCCGGCCCCAGTTCCTTGGAATCTGGCGGCTACTCAGCGATGTCGGGACCATGACCGGCCCGGGGGTTCTTGCGGCGGTCACCGCCGTCGCGACCCTCTCCGCAGGCATCTGGGCGACTGGCGGGCTGGGCCTCCTTGCCGCGGCAGTCTTGTGGTTCTGGGTGCCACCGCACCGGCCGACTTCGCTCGCCCGGAGCTAGCCCACGCGGCGCCGTGCCTGATGGCTGAACAGACAGCTGGCAGCAGCGCTGAGGGTGAACCCCACCCCAACAATCATTGACAGCCCGGACCAGAAGAACAGGGGAATGCGTGCTGTCCCGGGGACGGGTGCTGGTCCGATGAGCTGGACGTACAGGTACAGGATGACACCGAGGGCGAGCCCCGCCACTCCCGCAGCCCAGCAGAAGGTGAGCCACAACCGTGAGGCCGCCCAATGCTCGCCGTAGCCGGACCACACATTCCAGGCGTTGCCGAACCGCATGATCAGCAGACCGCCCAGCAGGGTCCACGCACCCACCACCAGGAAGGCCGCGATGACGTCTGCGGGACGATGCCACAGGTTGAGGAAGGTGGCGGCCCCGGCCGCCACCGAATAGGTGCCACCGGCTGCGGCAGCCAACGGTCTCCACCTCGGAGTGACCACCAGGAAAATCGCTGCAGCAGCTGACGCGGCGAGAGTGGTGTGGCCGGACGGCAGCGAGTTGAAGTCGAGCGTCGGCACGCCCCGGTCAGGGCGATCGAACAACAGGTTCTTCAGGACCTGGGTGGTGAGGTTGGCCCCGGCAATGGTTCCCAGGGCGATCACCGCTGCCGACCACCGCTGCCTGCGTAGCGTCACGAACAGGATGACCGCCGCTGCGAACAGCACCGACAGCGCCGGCAGGCTGTCCAGAAACTGGAGGAAGGGTTGCTGCGAGTCGGGGGCCGCGAAACCAGCCTCACGCCAGGCCGATTCGTCCGCGAACTGGCCGGTGCTGGTCCGCACGAACGCCCAATAGGTCCAGCCCAGCGCCACGGCACACACCAGCGAACCCATCAGGAACAGTGATGGGTTCCGGGCGGCGGGAAGTTTCCTCCCCGTCGGGTTCGCGGATTTCTGTGGGCTCACCCTGCAAGACTTCCATACCGGCGCTGCACTTCTGCAATCCAATCGTGATCTTCCGGCAGGCCGTGATGCCGGCCCGGCTACGCACAATGAGAACATGGGTTGGCATACTGGGCCTCTGGCGGCATCGCTCGCCGCGATCGCGGTGGCAATGTCTGCGTGCGGTGCGGTCGGGGTTCCGGCGTCGGCGCCTACCGGTTCGAGCCCCGCCGATCCGGTGGTGCCTGATCCATCCCCGTCCAGCGGCATCGCGGCGACAGGGGAGGTGCTGGCCCAAACGACCGTCTGGCAGCAGGGCGATGGTCTTCCCCAGCTTTGCCTTGGCGCGGTTGGGGAGTCCTATCCGCCCCACTGTGGTGGCCCCGTGGACCTGCTCAACTGGGACTGGGACGCCGTTGAGCAGTTCGAAACCGCCTCCGGGGTGACGTGGGGCACTTACGCCGTCCAGGGAACCTGGGACGGCAAAGCCTTCACCCGGACCCAGGAACCCATCCCACTCTCGCTGTACGACCCGATAGCCGACTTCGATCCGCGACTGGACCCAGCGAACCCCGGATCCAATGACGAGGCCACCCTTGAAGGGATCGAGCTCGACATCCGGGCGTCGGGCGACCCGGTGATCTACTCGTCGATAACGAACGGTTATCTGGTTGTCGCAGTCGACTATGACGACGGTACCCGCCAGGAACGCTACGATCGCGAGTTCGGGCCGGACACGGTGATCGTCCAGTCGGCACTCCGGCCGGTGCCCTGAGCGACGACGTCCTGGGTTCGGTGAGGAGCACCGTCGCGCTGCCTGAACCCGGTCGCGTAGCCTGAACCCGTGAGTACACTTCCCTCAACCGCCGAGCTTCTCGCAGTCGCCCGTGTGGTCTCGATTCCCATGCGGGTGACTTTCCGCGGGGTCCAGCACCGTGAGGCGCTGCTGGTGCAAGGGCCGGCCGGCTGGGGCGAGTTCTGCCCGTTCCCTGAATACGACGACGCCGAGGCCGCGCCGTGGCTACGGGGGGCCATCGAGGCCAGCTGGGAGGGCTTCCCCGCTGCTGTTCGCGGGAAGGTTGCAGTCAACGCGACGGTCCCGGCGGTCCCAGCCAGTGAGGTCGAATCGGTGCTTGCCCGGTTCGGTCCGGTTACCGCGGTCAAAGTGAAGGTCGCCGAACGGGGCCAGACCCTTGCCGACGACCTGGCCCGCGTCGCCGAGGTGCGGCGGCTGCTACCGGCTGCAGGGCTGCGCGTTGACGCCAACGGCGGCTGGACTGTTGCTGAGGCGGTGATCGCCCTCACGGTGCTGGCCGAGCACGGCCTTGAGTATGCGGAGCAACCGGCGATGACCATTGACCGGCTCCGCGCCGTCCGGCTCGAGTTACGCCGTCGGGAGATCCCCGTCCTCATCGCAGCCGACGAGTCCGTCCGGAAAGAATCCGACCCGTTGCGCGTGGCACGCGAAGATGCTGCCGATCTGCTGGTCATCAAGGCTGCGCCACTTGGCGGGGTCCGGCGGGCCCTGGACATCGTTGCGCAGGCCGGGCTTCCCGCCGTCGTCAGCTCCGCCCTGGATACCTCGGTGGGAATCAGCGCCGGGGTGGCGCTCGCGGCCGCGCTGCCGGAGCTGCCGTACGCCTGCGGACTGGGCACCGTCTCTCTCATGCGCGGCGACGTCACCGAACGGTCGCTGGTGCCCGACGGCGGCTGGCTGGCGGTGGGCAAGGTCCAGGTCTCCGATGACCTGCTGGAGCGCTATGCGGCAGATCCTGAACGGACCGCCTGGTGGCTCGACCGGCTCGAACGCACCCGGGCACTGCTCGGCTCCGCCTAGATCTCCCACCCCCTCCGCCTCTTGGATCCGGGGTGGCGGGGGGCCGAAACCGGCAAAAGTCCTGCGGAATGGCTGAACGGAGGCGGAAGTTCACCTTCCTGTCACCTGGACTGCCCGCAGTGTTAGCCCGGCCTTGTCAGTGTGGAAGCTGCTCACCCCGCTCCACTGCTGGAAGGCACCACATGAGTGACACGAAGAAGCGCTTTTTGCCCATGCTTGGCCACACGAATGGAAAGCGCAGCGCGGTGACGTGCGCGTTGAAGTGTGACAATGCGTGCGCTTCGGCAGTCTGCAACACGTCCGACAACAGCTATTTCAGGGATGTCGTCTCCTCTGAGTACTCCCGCCGGAACGTGCTTGGCGTCGGTGCCGTCGGGGCGCTGGCCCTCATCGTTGGTGGACAGACAGGCACCCGGGTGCCGACAGATCCCCAGCTGGCGCCCGCCGTCGCCCTCCAAAAGCGGGGGCCCCGGAGCAACCTGAAGTTCGCCCCGATCCGTCCGGTAGATGCTCTGGTAGATGATTTCACGGTGCCGAAGGGCTTCACCTGGCAACCGATTATCCGCTGGGGCGATCCCCTGTTCCGCGAGTCGCCGGTGTTCGACGTCTTCAACCAGTCCGAGGCCGCACAGCAACTGCAGTTTGGCTACAACTGCGATTACACGGACATTCTGGATCTGCCGGGAAGCAAGGGCAAACGGGCCGTGATGTTCGTCAATCACGAGTACACCAACGAACCCATCATGGTGCCACCCAGTCTGCCGGCCGCGGAGGTGCGGGGTATCGGCCGCGCAGCGCACGGTCTGACAGTGGTGGAACTGGAGCGTCAAAACGCTTCGAAGGCCTGGAAGTATGTTCAGGGCGCACCGTTGAACCGTCGCTTCCTGCTCGACACCCCCTACGAGTTGACGGGTCCCGCCGCCGGATCCGATTTGGTCAAAACCATTGATGATCCCGCGGGCCGAACCATTCTCGGAACCCTCGGCAACTGCGCCGGCGGAACCACTCCCTGGGGAACTATCCTGTCAGGGGAGGAAAACTTCAACGGCTACTTCGTCAGCCCGGGAACCAGTGCCTCGGACCGTAGATACGGGCTCACCGCGTCTCCGACGGCCCGTGGCTGGGAGGTCGACGAACCTCGGCTGGATACCCGGAACAAGGGATACCAGAACGAAGCGAACCGTTTCGGTTACATCGTCGAGGTGGACCCCTTCGACCGGACCTCGACGCCGAAGAAGCACTCGATGCTTGGCCGCTTCAAGCATGAGGGCGCCAACGTGATCGTGGCTGGCGACGGCAGGGTGGTGGCTTATTCCGGTGACGACGAGCGGTTCGATTACCTCTACAAGTTCGTCTCCCTGAACCGGATGGACACCGCCGGCACTCCCGCAGCTCGGCGGAAGAACATGACGCTCCTCTCCGAGGGGTCGCTCTACGTGGCGCGGTTCCAGGGCAACTCGGCCCCCGAAATTGATGGGTCCGGCGATCTGCCCACCGACGGGAAGTTCGACGGCGTCGGCGAGTGGTTGCCACTGATCGTCAACAACAAGTCGGCAGTGCCGGGAATGAGCGCTGCTGAGGTGGCGGTCTATACCCGGCTGGCCGCCGACAAGGTGGGTCCCACCAAAATGGACCGGGCCGAAGACGTGGAGCCTAACCCCAGCACCGGCAAGGTTTACGTGGCCTGCACCAACAACACCAACCGCGGTGTCGGCGCCAACTCGCCCGCTGACGAGGCGAACCCGCGAACCGCTAACCGGTCGGGACATGTCGTTGAGATCACCGAGAACGGCGGAGACCAGACCTCTGCTCGGTTCACCTGGAACCTGTTGATGGTCTGCGGTGACCCGGCCAATGACCCCACCGTGTACTTCAGCGGATTTCCAGCGCAGAAAGTCTCGCCGATTTCATGCCCGGACAACCTGGCGTTCGACTCGGTCGGCAATCTGTGGATCTCCACTGACGGGCAGCCGGGCACCATCGGGTACTGCGATGGCTTGTTTCAGGTCACCCTCGACGGGGAGGAACGCGGCAAGGTGGAACAATTCCTCGCCGTACCACGGGACGGCGAGACGTGTGGGCCGATCATCAGGGACAAGGACCGCCACGTTTTCGTTGCAGTCCAGCACCCGGGGGAGAACGGCGTCTGGGGAAACCAGACCTCCCTGTTTCCCGACTATGTTGCTGATGGCAGTAAACCGCGCCGCGGCGACGCAGCGGTGCCACGCCCCTCGGTGATACAGGTCCTTCCGGGTAAAGACAAACGTCCCGGTCGTGGCCGCGGTGCGGGCAGGCTGCACAGTGACGACGATCGAGGCGGCAGGGAAGCGAAGGCAACAGGCAACCGTTAGCCCCACTTTCCGCCGGGAGCCCCGCCCTTCGCATCGAGTCAGCACAGATAGCGGGTTTGGCGCCGGAATCCTGTCAGATGTGTTGACTCGATCCGGGTGGGGGAGCGCGTTCTGGGCGGGGGAGCGCGTTCCGGGTGGGGACGAGCGCGGAACCCGATGTGTGAGGATTGAAGCGTGAATGAGCAGCTGAACTCCGTCGACGCCGCCCGGCTAGCCGTTGCCGCCTTGACCGCGGCGGGCGTCCGCCACGTTGTCGTGGCACCGGGATCCCGAAGCGCCCCCCTGGTGTATGCGCTGGCCGAGGCTGAGGCCGCGGGTGCGGTGCGGTTGCATGTCCGGATCGACGAGCGGGTTGCCGGGTTCACCGCGCTCGGCCTGGCGCAGGGATCGCAGCGCCCCGCTGCGGTGCTGACGACGTCGGGTACCGCCGTGGGGGAACTGATGCCAGCGGTCATGGAGGCGAACCACGCGGCCGTGCCCTTGGTGGTGTTGTCAGCGGACCGGCCCGACGAGCTTCGGGGGAGCGGCGCCAACCAGACCACCAACCAGGTCAACCTCTACGGTTCGCATGTGCGGTGCGCACTCGACGTCCCGGCGAGCACTGATCCCTCGGCATTCGTTGCCAGGGCCCTGGCCGAGGCGCTGGGGGCCTCAGGCCCACGTGGTCCGGTCCAACTGAACCTCGCGTTCCGCGACCCGCTGGTCCCCGGCACTGTAGACCCCGGCACTGTAGTCCCCGGCGCTATAGTCCCCGGCGCTATGGCCCCCGGTGCTGTGAGCCACGACGGCGCCCCTGCAGGGTTCCCGCCAGCCACCGCTCCTGCCACCGACGCCATCCTGCCGCTGACCAGCCAGTACGACGACGACGCCGCGACCCACGCCGCCGCCACTCACGACGCCGCGACCAACGACGCCGCCCTCCCGACGTCAACCGCCCGAACCGTGGTGGTCGCAGGCCACGGCGCCGGGGAACTGGCGGCGGTGTTCGCCCAGCACCTCGGCCTCCCGTTGCTCGCCGAGCCCTCCTCGAACGCCCGGTTCGGTCCCAATGCGGTTGCCCAGTACCGGCTGCTGCTGGAACATCTGGGGCCCGACGTCGAGCGGGTGATCGTGTTCGGGCGGCCCACCCTCTCACGACCAATAGCAGCCCTGCTGTCCCGACCGGAGGTGCAGCAGGCACTTTACCTCCCGGGGCCGGTGGCCTGGTTCGAAGCAGGCCGACGCCGGGAGCGGATCATCACCACCCTCGATGAGTTGCTGCAGTTCGCCGGTCAAGGCGAGGACGGATGGTTGGGGCGGTGGCAACAGGCCAGTGCCCGCGCTGATGCCGCTCTTCGGTCGACCCTCGCCGAAAGCGCCTCCCTGACCGGGCTCCACGTGGCAGACGCGGTCTGGGAAAGCACTGACGGAAACCTCATGCTCGGATCCTCCAATCCCATCCGGGACGCCGATCTCATCGCGTCCCCTGGCTGGCACCCCCTGGAGGTCTACGCCAACCGCGGCCTCGCCGGTATTGATGGAACCATCTCCACCGCCACCGGTATCGCGCTCGCGACCGGTATCCCCACGCGCCTGCTGCTCGGTGACCTGACTTTTCTGCACGACGCCGGTGGGCTGCTTTTGGGGCCCGGCGAGGATGAGGCCGACCTGCAGATAGTGGTGCTCAACGATGCTGGCGGAGGCATCTTCGGTCTCCTGGAACACGGGGAGGAGAAGAACCTCGAACGCCACAGCAGGGTCGTAGAGCGTCTCTTCGGCACCCCCCACACCGCCGATCTCGAGGCGCTGGCCCATGGGTACGGCGTCAGGCATTCACTGGTCACCTCGGCCGCTGGCCTTGACGCTGCATTGGCGCCACCCATCAAGGGGCGCTCGGTGATCGAGGTCCGGGCCGACCGATCGGGCCTCCGCGCACTGCACGCCTCGATCAAGGCAGGCGTCGCCCGGGTGGTGTAGGCCGGAACCGTGCGGTGTGGGCCTACCGAAAGAGCCGGTAGTTCTGCCACCCCAAACCGATGGTGAAAGACCCACCCCAGCCGCCGGAGTTGATCGGGTAGTGCCTGAGGGCGCCGGAACTGGTTCGAGCGGTCAACCCGTAGGAGTCTGGGCCCCGGAAACCCGAGACGGCTTGTGCGCTTTCGATGTGTTGCCAGCCGGAGCCGATGGTACGTCGACTCTCGTAGATGAAACGTGCTTTTCCATTGGACCGGTAAAGCACCAGTTCACCGTTGGTGCGGGTGGCGAGCACGTCCTGGTTGTCGTCCCGGTCAAAGTCGGCCAGCGTGATCTTCAGGTTCTGCCACCCCGACCCGATCTGCCCCCGGGCCTGCGAGGACAGGGCTCCGCCGGTGTTGTTTGCGTAGTGCCACAGCCGTCCTGCGCCGTCCTTGGTGACCACCGACGGGTACCGGCTCCCCCGCCACCAGGTGCCGACAGTGATCTCATGGTTGGCCCAGCCGCTGCCGATCCGGATGGGTGACTGGAAACCGCCGCCCCGGAGCCCCCGATAGAGCGTGAGTTTTCCGTCCTGCCACTGGGCGAGGATGTCCTGGATGCCGTCGGAGTTCCAGTCGGTGGTGAATCCGGCCTTCAGACCGCCCCAGCCGCTGCCCACCCGGGCGCGCTGCGCGAATCCGCCGGTCCAGTTGGGTGGGTAATTCCACAGTACCCCTGCGGAATCCACTGCGGTGAGGTCCGTTGGGCTCTTGATGGTCGGGTTGGAACCGTCGAAATAGTGCTCCAGCGTGGGGATTCCGCGGGTCTTCATCTCGGTGGCGAGTGGTCGCCCCACGTAGCGCAGATGCCACGGTTCGTAGGTGTAACCGGTGGTCGATTGGTAACCGTCCGGGTAGCGAATAATGAACCCGTACCGCCATGCATTGGCAGCGACCCACTTGCCGCCCGCGGTGGTCCCGAAACAGGCACCCAGGCCACAAGAGCCGTTGGCGTTGCCGACGTCGACGGCGAGTCCGGTCTGATGCTCGCTGTGCCCCGGGCGTGCCGAAATGGTGTCGGCCACTGCCTGCCCGTATCGCGCCACATAGCTGTTGTAGAGGGATGCCTGCTCGGCGTAGGAACGGTAGGCGCTCACCACGCTCAGTGGTGCCCCAGCGTTACGGGCGCCAGCAAAGAGGCTTTCCAGATTCGCCGAGACCGCACGCCGGAGTACATAGTTGGTGCCGGGAAAATAGACCAGATCCGGTGCGATGTAGTTCAGGGGGTTCAGCGGCCGTGACTTGGTGACCAGCACGTGATAGCTGTTCGGGTTCGCCACAGGGACGGCGGCCGTTGCGGGCTGGGCTGCGAGCATCCCACCCAGTAGGGTGCAGCACAGCACGACGACGCTGAGGAGTCTTGCGCGAAGCCTTGGGGTCCGGATGGGTGAGGGCATGAGGATTCCCGCGGGTAGGTGGGTCTGGTGGACCTATCGTCCCACGCACTCCGGTCCGCCGCTAGGGGACCAAAGGCGCAGGACATTGCCGCCAACCGAGTGGTTACAGAACCTTCGAGAGGAACTCTTTGGTGCGTTCATGCTGCGGGTTGCCAAGGACATCCTCGGGTTTGCCCTGCTCGACCACCACTCCGCCGTCCATGAATACCACCCGGTCCCCAACTTCGCGGGCGAAGCCCATTTCGTGGGTGACCACCATCATGGTCATGCCGTCCTTGGCCAGCTGCTTCATCACATCGAGCACGTCACCCACCAATTCGGGGTCCAGGGCGCTGGTGGGTTCGTCGAAGAGCATCATGTCCGGGTCCATGGATAGCGCACGTGCAATTGCCACGCGCTGCTGCTGCCCGCCGGAAAGCTGGGCCGGAAAGGCCATGGCCTTGTCCTCCAGACCCACCTTGGCGAGGTTGCGCGCCGCGACCTCACCTGCCTCTGACTTGCTGCGCTTCTTCGCCCGGATCTGAGCCAGGGTGAGGTTACGGGTCACGTTCAGGTGCGGGAAGAGGTTGAACTGCTGGAACACCATGCCGATGCGGGTGCGTACTTTGTCCAGGTCCGTCTCGTCGTCCGTGATATCGACGCCTTCCACAAGGATGGTGCCGCTGGTGGGCTCTTCCAACCGGTTGACGCACCGGAGCAGGGTGGACTTCCCGGAGCCGGACGGGCCGATCACGCAGACCACCTCGCCCTGATCCACATGGAAGTCGATGCCCTTGAGGACCTCGTTGTCCCCGAAGCTCTTGTGCAGGTCGCGGACCTCGATGGCCGGCACGCCCTTGCGGAGCGCTGCTTCAGTCACAGGGCTCACCGCCCTCTCTTGTTGTGTCGTTCAAGCTTGGCCACCAGCTGGGTGAGCGGCAGGGTGATGATCAAATACAGGAGGGCAGCGAGGACCAACGGCGTTGCGTTGGCGGATGAAGAGACCATGTCACGGGCGAAGGTGGTCAACTCGCGGTCGCCCAGAGCCATGCCCGCGATGAACAGGAGTGAGGTGTCCTTGATCAGGATGACCAGTTCATTGGTCAACGGCGGGGTGATGATCCTGAACGCCTGCGGCAGGACGACAGAGATCATGGTCCACGATGGATGCATCCCCAGGGATCGAGCGGCCTCCACCTGGCCTGGCGGAACAGCTTCAATCCCCGCTCGGATGGTTTCGGCGATGTAGGCGGAAGAGACGATGATCAGGGCGATCAGGCCAGCACCGGCGCTACCGCCCGGCGGACGCCAGCCAAAGGCGATCGGCACCGCGAACGCAAAACCGAAGATCACCAGCAGAGCGGGGAGCCCCCGAAACAGCTCGATGTAAGCGGTCGCTGCCCAGCGATAGGGCAGGACCGGAGAGAGCTTCATCAGCGCCAGAATCAGGCCGAGGAGCAGCCCACCGACAAACGCGATGGCTGTGTAGAGGACTGTGTTCTTCGCCGCGACGGTCAGAATTTCGGGGAATGCCTCGACAGCAACGTCCAGGTCGAAGAAGTTGCTTTGGATCGCCTCCCAATCGGCGAGCCAGACGACGACGGCGACGGCGAGGATGAAGAGTGCGTACAGGGCGCCGCGGGTCAGACGTCTGCGGGTTGAGCGTTTCAAGTCGGGAGCCAATCTTTCTCGGGGGCTGTCGGCCCGGAACCCGTCAGGATCCGAGGATCCCGGGCCGGTTCCGGGCCGGGGTTTCTACTCCGAGAAGTAGGTGTTGTAAATCTCGTCGTACTCGCCGTTGTCCCGCAGCTCGGCGAGCTGCTCGTTGACGGCCTCGAGGAGATCCTCGCTGCCTTCCTTGGGCAGTGCGAAACCGTATTGCTCATCGGTTTCGAACTCTTGGGCGATCGTGTAGGTGCCGTCCTCGGTGTGGCTGAGGTTCACAGGCAGGTCCTGCAGGATGGCTGCGACGTTGCCGGCCTGGAGAGCTGAGTACAGTTCCGCGTCGCTCGGGAAGGCTACAACCTCGGTGTCGGAAGGGACGTTCTCGCGGGTGTACGTTTCACCGGTGGTTCCGGCCTGGACACCCACCGACTCGCCCGCAAGATCGTCGATCGAGGCAAGATCCGAGTCCACGGGAACCAGCAGGGACTGCAGGGAATCGTAGTACGGCTCGGTGAACGCAATGTTCTCCGCGCGCTCCTCGGTGATCGTGATGGCGCTGGCACCGACGTCGCACTGGCCGGCCGCAAGCACCGCGCCACTGGCGAGGCCGTCGAAGCCGACGTCGACCACCTCAAGCTCGAGGTCCAGGCCGGTGGCGATGGCGCGCATCAGGTCCATGTCGAAGCCGACGTATTCGCCGTCCTCTTCATACTCGAATGGCGCGTACGGGATGTCCGAGCACACGGTGAGCGCGCCCTCAGCAATCAGGCCGAGGCCCGAATCATCGGCGGCTGGCTCGTCGGAGCCACCGCAGGCGCTAAGTGCTAGCGCACCGATGGCCGCGATGGCGAGGGTCTTGGGAACGGATGAGCGCTTGGCAAACATGCAAATACCTCTTTGGTGGACGGGAAAACTTCGATTCAAATTCTAGCCGCATGGAGATGTGCATCACAGGCTACAGGTATTGCGTACTGGTAACCATCGGGACCTGGCAGTACTGAGGACCGGTAATTCTACCGCCGGATGCCCAGGGCCTCGATCATGGGCCTGAACTTGCTCCACGATTCCGCCAGCTCAGCTGCGGCATTCGATGCAGCGACGATGCCACACCCCGCGTACATTCGCACCCGGGTTGGACTCTCGATTACCGCGCCGCGTAACGCGATGCCCCACTCTCCATTGCCCCGGGCATCCATCCAGCCCACGGGCCCGGCATAGGGTCCGCGCTCCATATGCTCCAGTTCCCGGATCAGGGCTCCCGCTACGGTCGTCGGTGTCCCACAGACCGCCGCAGTGGGGTGCAACGCCCCGACCAGGGCCAGCGACGTCGGTACGCTGCCATCGGCGCCCGGTTCCAGTTGCGCTGTGACATCGGAAGCCAAATGCCAGACGTTGGGTAGTTCGAGGACGAACGGCTCGCTGTGTGATGTCATGGTGCTGGTGAATGGCTCCAACTGGCCGGTCAGCGAGTCGATGGCGATCTGGTGCTCATGCAGTTGCTTCTCGGAGCCAGCGAGCACCCGCTGCGCGTAGTCCGGATCATCGGCCGGTGCATTGTTGCGGTCCAGGGTGCCGGCGAGGACCCTGGCCTGGGCCGTCGAGTTCTCAACTTTAATGAGCATTTCAGGTGTTGAACCGATCAACCCGTCCACCGAGTAGGTCCAGCAGTCCGAGTACCTGACTGCCAGTTCGCGCAGCACCTGGGCGGTCGCCACCGGAGAACCGAGCTCGGCGACGACGTCACGCGCGAGCACCAACTTACTCAGCTCGCCGCTGCGAACGTGCTCGATCCCCTGCTCCACGGCGGTCATCCACTGCTCCTCGGAGAGAATTCCCGGGGTGAGCCGGTCGGCGGCGTCAGGAACACGTTCGATGGCCGTCTCGTCGAGGTATTCAGCCAGTGCCGCCTCGGCGGCGTCGGCGGTTACTTCAGCGCCTTCGTCGTCGGTGATGTAGGTCAGCCAGCTGTGACCATCGCGGCAGCCCACCACAATGCGCGGCACAATCAGCCGGGACTGATGCTGGGAGGTCTTGGAGAACGCAAACGAGCCGAAGGCCACCAGTCCGGAACCGGGAACGGCGAGCGGATTGTCGACGTCGGCGGCGTCGAGTTGGGTGCGCCACCACTCCTGGGCCTCAATGAACCGGTCGGGGCCCGCCGTCGTGAACCGGGCGCTTTCACCGAAGGCAACCAGGCCATCGCCGCGGCGCACCCAGGTGTGAACGTCATTGCGGGCAACATAGTCGAGCAGGCCGGTACTGTCGTCGAGCTGTCCCCGGGGAATGGTGATGCTGCGCAGACCGCGCACTGGTGTCAGCGGCGGCGCGACCGCGATGGAGGACGGAGTGCTCATGATTTCCAAGCCTACTCTTGCCCGGCAGTGGCAGGGACGGGCTGGCCGTGCCACTGCCGGAACCCGGTTGCCCGGAACCCGGTTGCCCGCGCCCCGATTATGGACCTGTCAATTGTTTGAGACAATACAAGGGTGAACCGTGCATCACTGGAAAAGCGTCCCGAAGAAGTTGCAGCCATGTTTGACGACGTGGCGCCCAAATACGACGTGGTCAACGACGTCCTGTCCCTCGGACAGACCCACCGCTGGCGTCGCATTGTGGTGGATGCGGTAGGAGCCGCGAAGGGCCAAAAGGTGCTCGACCTGGCCGCCGGAACCGGCACCTCCAGCGAGCCCTACGCAGACAACGGGGTGTACGTCGTCGCCTGCGATTTCTCCCTTGGCATGTTGCGGGTCGGCAAACGCCGTCGCCCGGACATTGATTTCATTGCCGGCGATGCCACCGATCTGCCGTTTGCCGACAACTCCTTTGACGCGACGACCATCTCCTTCGGACTCCGTAACGTGCACCGTCCACAACAGGCGCTCGCGGAGATGCTGCGCGTCACCAAACCCGGCGGAAAACTGGTGATCGCCGAGTTCTCACAACCAACCGTTCGACTGTGGCGCACCATGTACACGGAGTACCTGATGCGGGCATTGCCCGCGATTGCGACGAAGGTCAGTTCGAACCCGACCGCCTACGTGTATCTCGCGGAATCCATCAGGGCCTGGCCTGATCAGGATGCACTGGCTAGCTGGCTCACTGATGCCGGGTGGCAGGACGTGGCCTACCGCAATCTCAATGGCGGTATCGTCGCCGTCCATCGCGCGACCAAGCCCGCTGACACTGCTACAGCACCCGCACAGGCGCGCCTCAGCCGCCGCAGCACGCGGCCAGCAAACTAAGTGTCGGTACTGATTGTCGGGGCTGGCCCCGCTGGCTCAACCGCTGCCTACTACCTGGCGCGTGCCGGGGTAGACGTGACAGTGGTGGAAAAATCGGTCTTCCCGCGTGAGAAGGTCTGTGGAGACGGGTTCACGCCCCGCGCAGTCCGTGAGATCCAGCTGCTCGGCCTGCCCCATGAGGAGACGGCGGGATGGCGCCGCAACGTCGGGCTGCGGCTCAAAGCTGGCGGCCGCACCGTCGAGGTGCCCTGGCCGGAGCTAACCGACTTCCCCGATTACGGGCTGGTCCGCACCCGGTTCGGATTCGATGAACAACTAGCCGAACACGCTCGCGCGGCGGGCGCCGTCATCCTTGAGGGTCACTCCGTCACCAGAGCGATCCGCAACGACGCCGGCCGAGTGACCGGCGTCGTCGTCAATATCCTGGACTCGTCCGGGCGTAAGACGGGGGAGACCCGGCAGTTTCACGCTGACACCGTCCTGGCGGCCGATGGCAACTCGACCCGGACGGCCGTCAGCCTGGGCTTGGCGAAGCGCGATGATCGCCCGCTCGGCGTCGCGGTACGAACCTACTTCACCAGTCCGCGCCATGAGGACCCCTGGATGGAAGGGTGGCTCGAGCTCCCCGACGCGACCGGCAAGCCGCTTCCCGGCTACGGCTGGGTCTTCGGTGTGGGGGATGGCACGTCCAATGTGGGCCTGGGCATCCTCAATTCCTCTGCCGAGTTCGGCAAGCTGGATTACAAGCAGGTGCTGCGGGACTGGACCGCCGGGATGCCCGCTGAGTGGGGTTTCGTTCCCGAGCAGCAAGTCGGCGAGATCCGCGGCGCCGCCCTGCCCATGGGCTTCAACCGGACACCCCACTACAGTCCGGGGATGCTGCTGCTCGGCGATGCCGGTGGAATGGTGTCCCCGTTCAACGGCGAGGGTATCTCCTACGCGATGGAGTCGGCCCGGTACGCTGCCGAGTTCATCATCAACGCCGAACAGGTCGTTTCAACCCTGGGCCGCGATCAGGTCCTGGCCGGTTACGCGCCACACATCAGAGGGCTGTGGGGGAGCCACTTTACCCTCGGCACCATCTTCGCTCAGCTGATCGGCAAGCCGGCCATTCTGCGGTTGGCGTTGCGGACCGGCATGCCGATCCCGGTGCTGATGCGCTTTGTGGTGCGGATGCTCGCCAACCTGACCGACTCCGGTGGCAAAGGTTTCGAGGACCGCGTCATTCACCTGCTGGAGCAGCTGGTGCCGGCCGTCAGCAACCAATCCCATCCGCGCGCGCGGACGCATGCCAGTTCCACGCGCTCTACTAGTTAGTCTTAGACAGTGACAGAATCTGCAAACCCCGGCTGGACCCGTGCTGGACACTCGCTGTCCGACGGCGCCGAGCTCGACACTGCCACCGGAGCCATTGCTACCGGTCTGCGGCTTCCGCCCGGATTTGCCTTGATCGCCGAGGATCCTCACCTTGGGCCCGCGGTCACCACCTGCCTGGCCAAGGTCGAGAAGCAGCTCCGGGAAGCCATCGCCAGCTCCGATCCGCTCGCCGATGCCACCAGCCGCCACCTCGTTGAAGCGGGCGGCAAACGCATCCGGCCACTGTTGACCATTCTGGCGTCGCACCTCGGGGATGCCAGCCGCCCCGAGGTGGTGCAGGCCGCCGTCGTCGTCGAACTGACCCACCTGGCCACGCTCTATCACGACGACGTCATGGACTCGGCGCCGTACCGTCGTGGTGCGCCGACGGCCCACGAGGTGTGGGGTAACTCGGTAGCCATCCTGACCGGTGACCTGATCTTCGCCCGTGCCTCCATCCTGGTGTCGGAGCTGGGCGGCCGGGCCCTGGGGATCCAGGCTCGGACCTTTGAACGGCTCTGCCTGGGACAGCTTCACGAGACGGTCGGGCCCCGCGAGGACGAAGATCCGGTGGAGCACTATCTGTCGGTCATCGCAGACAAGACCGGGTCTCTGGTTGCGGCGTCGGGGCAGCTCGGCGCGCTGTTCGGCCAGGCCTCGCAGTCGGTCATCGACGTCATGCTGTCCTACGGCGAGAAGGTGGGGGTGGCGTTCCAGCTCGCCGACGACGTCATCGACGTCACTGGCGTCAAGGTCACTTCCGGCAAGTCACCAGGCACCGACCTGCGCGAGGGCGTCCCGACGCTGCCGATTCTGCTGATCCGCCAGGCCGCTGCTGCCGGGGACGCTTCGGCCGCCAATGTTGTCGACCTGGTCGATGGGGACCTCACCTCGGACGAGTCGCTCGCTACCGCCGTCGCCGCCGTCAGTACCCACCCGGCAACCCAGGACGCCTGGAAGGTCGCTCAGCAGTGGGCCGACGACGCCGTCGCCGCCCTCGAACCACTGCCGGAAAGCATCGTCAAGCAGGCGCTGACCGCTTTCGCCCAGGCCGTCGTCACCCGGGACGTCTAGCCCCGGCTCCTCTTGTCGACCTGACCTGCGCCAATCAGGACCCGACGACGTGTTGGCGCTGCTCGCCCAGACCGTCAATGCCGATCGTCATAATGTCCCCGGCCGCCAGATAGGGGAAACGGCCGGACAGGGCAACACCCTCGGGGGTGCCGGTGTTCACCACGTCTCCGGGATCCAGGGCCATGTACTGGGAGAGGTTGTGAATGATCTCGGCGACGCTGAACACCATGTCAGCTGTCGTGGAATCCTGCCGGGGGTCACCGTTGACGGTTGAGTAGAGCCGGAGTGCCTGCGGATCCGCGACGTCGGCGACCGGCACCAAGGCTGGTCCCATCGGGTTGAAGGTCGGCGCGCACTTGCCCTTGGACCACTGGCCTCCCGAGTGCCCGATCTGGTAGTCGCGTTCCGAGACATCGTTGCTGATCGTGAACCCGGCGATACAGTCGAGAGCCTCTTCGACGCTGGACAGGTAGGACGCCCGCTTGCCGATGACCACGGCAAGCTCCACCTCCCAATCAACTTTCTGGGCGCCCGGCGGGATGACGACGTCGTCGTTCGGCCCGACGACCGTATTGGGATGCTTGAAGAAGATGATCGGGGCCTTGGGCGGCTGGTCGCCGGTCTCGGCAGCGTGCGCCGCATAGTTCTGGCCCACGCAGACGACGGCGTTAATACCAGTCAGCGGAGCTCCCACCCGCATCGCTGTGGCCCCCTCAAGTGGTGGCAGGGTGCCGGCAGCCAATGCATCACGCACCCGGCCGATACCGTCCTCCCCGAGGAACAAGCCGTTAATCTCGGCGGTCAGTCCGCGCAGGTCATAGGTTTCCCCGTCCTGGCGCACCGCAGGGATTTCCCGGCCGGGCTCACCCAATCGCATTAGTTCCATTTTAAGTCTCCTTTTTGTCGCGTAGTAAACAGGTGGTCTAGGCATCAGAGCGGAGCAGAAGAGAATGCATCCCGCCGTCGACAGTCAGGGAACTTCCGGTTGTGGAGCCATTGGCCGGGTCGGCCAGAAAGAGGATTGATGATGCCACCTCTTCGGCGGACACCAACCGACCATGCGGCTGGCGGGCTTCCAGCGCCTGGCGCTCAGCGGCGGGATCCGTCGCAGCTGCAAGTAACCTGCCAACCCATGGGGTGTCTGCGGTGCCGGGATTGACGCAGTTGACCCTGATGTTGTCCCGCATATGATCCGCTGCCATTGCTCGGGTGAGCGCGGCCACTGCGCCTTTGCTCGCAGAGTAGAGCGCCCGTTGCGGCAGGCCATGGGTCGCTGCCACCGAAGCGGTGTTGACAATGGCTGCGGAAGCCGATTCCCTGAGGTAGGGGAGTGCCGCCCGTGACACCCGGGCGATCCCAACAACGTTGATGTTCAACACGCGGAGCCACTCGTCGTCAGCATTGTCGGCCACAGTCCCGGCTGCGCCTATCCCCGCATTATTGACGACGATGTCGATGCCCCCGAGCTCACTGGCCACCGACGCCACTGCCGAGTCAACCGAAGCGCTGTCACCGATGTCGCAGGTGAAACCGACGACGCCGTCAGGCAGATTGTCGGGCTGCAGGTCAAGCACAGCGACCCGGGCACCGCGGGCCACCAGCTCGGCGGTGACCGCGGCACCTATTCCAGACGCTCCGCCGGTCACGAGAGCGCGCACGCCATTGAAAGTGTTTGCCATGGTTGTCCTTATTCTTCGTTGAATGGATGGTCAGCAGAGCTTGGCTGGCGGCGGAACTCTCAGCTCGGAATCTTCCTGAGAGAAGGCTTCCGCGAAGCGGTGGTACGCACCGATCAAATGTCGATGCATGGCCGATTCCGCAGCGTCGGGGTCGCACAGTGCGATGGCATCAACGATCGCTCGGTGTTCCTCCACTGTGCTGGTTCCCTGATAATCGGCTGGATGGAGACGGAAAAGGTGTAGGTGGCAGTGAGTCGCTCGGTAGGCATGCAGGGCGAACTCGTTGCTGCTGGCCAAAAGGATCCGATCATGAAACATGGTGTCGTGCGCTACCAGCTGGTGACGAATACTGCCGTCGGTTGATGCGCCGGCCTCGAACTCGTCAAGGGATGCGTGAAGGATGCGCGCCGGGTTGCTGAGACGATTGACGGCGGCCGCCCGTGCCGCCCACGGTTCGATCAGCAGACGAAATTCAAACAACTCCCGAAGTTCTGCTGTCTCAAGTAGCGCCGTCGTGCGGTAACCCTTGCCGGGTGTCTTGACGATCAACCGGTCGCCCTCTAGCTGACTCAAGGCCTCACGAATGGGAGTCTGAGACACACCGAGCTCCCGAACAAGAGCATCAATGTTTATTTTGGCGTCCGGCGGGAGCTGCAGGTCCAGGATCTTCGCTCGAAGTCTCCAATACACGTGTGCCCCGGATCTCCCGCGGTGTTCAACGTCCGAGGAGGAAAAACTGGTCATCTCCCACCAGCCGGGTGAGTGTTTCGTTGAGCGAGGATGTAGCTGAGTTGGCTGCCGATTCCAAACTTCCACGGGTCCAGATCTTCAGTGGGTTTCACCATGTTGGTCAGTTTACCCAGCCGATCGCTACCGATTTCCACGACATCGCCGGCCTTGTGGGTGAATCCCATCCCCGGTGTTTCGCGGTCCTCATTGGGAGCGAACAATGTCCCGGTAAATAGCACGAACCCGTCGGGATACTGATGATGCTTGCCGTAGGCCGCACCGACAAGTTCCTCGAACGGGCGGCTGAGCCGTTGAACGCTGTTGGTTCCGGTCAGGACATACCCATCGGCCCCGCGAACCGTGAGCTGGATGCTCTCGTGGCGTGCGTCGTCGAGCGTGTAAGAATCGTTGAACAATCTCACGAAAGGACCCAGCGCTGCCGAGCCATTGTTGTCCTTCGCCATGCCGAGCAACAGGGCGCTGCGGCCTTCGACATCGCGAAGGTTGACGTCGTTGCCGAGGGTGCAGCCGCGGATACGGCCCTGGTTGTCCACCACGAGTACCAGTTCTGGCTCGGGGTTATTCCAGGAAGAAAACCCCGGGATACCGATGTCAGCCCCGGTGCCAACTGCGGATAGGACCGGGGCCTTGGTGAAGACCTCGGGATCCGGTCCAATGCCGACTTCCAGGTACTGGGACCAGAATCCCTCGCGCACCAGTACCGCCTTCACCCGGGAAGCCTCGACGGATCCTGGACGGAGTCCTTCAAGACTCCCACCGAGAGCATCCAGCACCAGCGTGCGCATCTGTTCGGCCAGCGTGAAGTCGCCCGCGCAGCGTTCCTCAATGACGCGTTCGATCATGCTGTCGACGAACGTGACACCGCAGGCTTTAAGAGCCTGGAGATCTACTGGTGCCAGCAGAGATGGTGAGGCACCGCTCATCGAGTCATGATCAGCCTTCTCGAAGGTCGCGCTGATGACCTCGGCGAGGTTCCAGCGTTGCGCATCCGACTGACGGACGTGCTCGAGGAGCATAGTCGTATCTTCACGATTCAGGAGGTCAGATACCGTCGTGGCAAAGTCGAACAAATCGACGACCGTGTCACCATCCACCATGATCGGGCGTGGCCCCCCGGTCGCTGGGTCCCAGAGGCGTCCAACCAGGAGGGCCACGCTAGCGTCCTCGGGCAGCAAGCCGCTCATCCTTCAACGCTCCCGGACTGGGACTGGGACTGGGACTGTGCGACGACGACGTTGCCGTCGACGCGGCGGGCAACGTTCCACGGGTTTGCCTCTTGGAGGGGGACGGGTAGCTCACGGTCGGGCAAGTCCTGGTAGGCGACGGGCCGGGTGAAGCGACCGATCGCTGCGGTCCCCACGGACGTGGTGTGGGAGGTGGTGGCCGGGTATGGCCCACCATGCTGTTGTGCGTACGAGACGGTCACCCCCGTCGGCCACCCATTCCAAAGCACCCGGCCCGCTATGCCGGTGACCGCGTCGATGAGCGACGCAGCATCGTCGGCGTCGTCCGCATGGATAGACGCCGTCAACTGACCCTCCATCAGAACTGCCAGGCCCGGCAATTCCTCCGGTTGCTGATACCGAACCACTAGGGTGGCCGGTCCAAACATCTCCAGGTGCAGGATTTCAGGATTTGCAGCGACCACTGTGCTGTCAGTAAGCAGAACGGTAGGAGCAGGTACCAGGTCATCCGATCCGGGAATCAGGGCGGTGACTCCATCGTGGGCGGCCGCCTCATCACGAGCGTGACCGAAGGATTCGCGCAGTCCAGGCGTGAGAAGCTCGCTCAACGCTGCATGTCCCAACTCCGGTTCGAGCACGCCGCGGAGGTCCTCCTCTGAATAAGTGTCAGGAACAAACAGCACCCCTGGTTTGGTGCAGAACTGTCCCATCCCGGCGGTGAACGATGCGGCATAGCCGGTGAGGATTGACTGCGAACGGCTTTCCCACGCTTGGGGGAGCACGAAGACCGGATTGATGCTGCCGAGCTCGCCGTAGAACGGGATGGGTTCCGGCCGTGAGCTGGCCCTGTTGAAAAGCGCGCGCCCGCCAGCCGTGGACCCGGTGAAGCCAATAGCCTTCACCAGCGAATGGTCCACCAGTGCCTCGGCCGCGGTTCTGCCCTCGATCACCGAAAACAGGTGGTCTGGCGAGCCGCTCTCCCGGAGAGCTTCGGTGACGATCTCGGCTGTTCGCACGGCGAGCGTTCTATGCCCTCCATGGATCTTGTGAAGAACCGCGCATCCAGCCGCCAACGCCGAGGCGGAGTCTCCGCCGATCACACTAAAGGCGAACGGAAAGTTGGACGCACCGAACACTCCGACTACCCCCAGGGGAACATTGACCCGCCGGATGTCAGGTCGAGGGCCCATGCCCCAGTCAGCATCGGCATGGTCGATCGTCGCATCTAATGGAATGCCAGCGATGACCTCTTCGGCAAAAAGGTCTAGTTGGAACGCGGTGCGTTTGAGCTCGCCTTGAAGCCTGGCGGGTGCCAGGTGCGTGTCAGCCTGACCAAGCTCAACGAGTTCGTCGGCGTGGGCCCGTAGTGCAGCAGCGACAGCGGTCAATCTGTTGGCTCTGAGGGAGGGGGCCTCAGTAGCAACGTGCAGGAAGGCTTGATGCGCCGCCCGGGCCGCGTGGTCGACGTCCTCGGTGGTGACTGCGATGGGGAGGGTGATAGCGGTCATGGTTCTCCTTCGGGTGGATCTGCAGATCAGCGTGCGTTGAGTTCCTGCCAGCCAGCGCCGGCAGGGAAGGTCCACCGAGTGGTCGAGGCGTCCAGCATCTCAGCACCCACACCCGGACGCTTCGGCGCCTGATAGCGTCCACCGGTCACGATGACGGGCTCAGCGAAGTGCTCGTGAAGGTGATCAACGAACTCGATGACTCGGTCTTCCATGGTTCCGGTAATTGCTGCGTAGTCGAAGAATGAGAAGTGCTGCACCAGTTCGCACAGGCCCACACCACCCGCGTGTGGGCACACCGGGGTCTCGAACTTTGCTGCGAGCAGGAGATTGGCGATGTTTTCGTTCACACCCGCGACGCGAGTCGAGTCGATCTGCATGATGTCGATGGCACCGGCCTGAAGCAGCTGCTTGAAGATGATCCGGCTTTGCACCGCCTCGCCCGTCGCCACCTTGACCGGGTGGACAGCCTTCCGGATGGCGGCGTGGGCCAGGATGTCGTCGGTGCTGGTGGGTTCCTCTATCCAGTACGGGTTGAAGTCCTGCAGCTGGTTGACCCAGTCAATAGCATCCTGTTCTTCCCACCGCTGATTGGCGTCGATAGCGATCCGGACGTTCGGGCCAACTGCTTCCCGGGCGAGCGACAGGCGACGTCGATCATCGGCAATGCTCCCGGCAACCTTCAGCTTGATCATGCCGAATCCATCAGCCACTGCTTCCTTGGATAAACGCACAAGCTTCTCGTCGCTATACCCCAGCCAGCCAGGGGTAGTGGTGTACGCCGGATAGCCGTTCTGCCTGAGCTCGGCGATCCGTTCCTGCTTGCCCTCCTGTCCACGCTGAAGAAGGTCGGTGGCGTCCTGCGGGGTCAGGGCGTTGGATATGTGGGTGAAGTCAACGGCGCTGACCAGTTCCTCGACCGGCATCTCACTGAGCAAGAGCCAGAGGGGTTTGTTCTCTCGGCGTGCGCGGATGTCCCAGAGAGCGTTGATCAGGCCTCCGCAGGCCATGTGGGAAACACCCTTCTCGGGACCGAGCCAGCGCATCTGCGAATCGTGGATCAGCCGTTTGGAGGCGTCGCCGAGGTTGTTGACCAGCTCATCGGTGTCCTGGCCGATCAACAGCGCCCCATAGCTGTCCATGGCGGCAGTGATGATCTCGTTGCCTCGCCCACAGGTGAAGACCAGACCGTAGCCCCGCTCGCCGGAGTCTGTCGCCACTTCAACGTAGGCGGCTGAATAGTCAGGGTCGACATTGACGGCGTCCGACCCTGACAGGTCCAGGGATGTTGGAAAGCGCACATCGGACGTGCGCACTGAGGTGATGCGGGACATAGGAACTCCTAAAGGTTCAGGTCTTGCAGACAGTTGGGGTTAGAGGAAGCCCAGTAGCGTGGGCAATCCAACGGTGAGCGCCGGGACAAAGGTTATGACGAGCAGAGTGGCGACCATGGGGATGAAGAAGGGAAGAATTCCCTTGATAACCGTCGGCACTGGTATGCGGGTGACGCTCGACAGGACGAAAAGCACCAGCCCCACAGGGGGCGTGATCAGCCCGATGAGGAGGTTGAAGATGACCATAATGCCGAGGTGGATCGGATCGATACCGAAGGTTTCCGCGACGGGAAGCAAAACCGGTACGAGAATCAGGATTGCTGCCGTGGGCTCCAGAACACAGCCAACAATCAGCAACAGGACGTTGACCAGGATCAGGAACACAATGGGCTGATCGGTGATCTGCAGGATGAGGTTTGCTGCCACCTGGGGTGCCTGTTCACGAGCCAGCACCCACCCGAACAACGCAGCGGCAGCCACGATCAGGAGCACTGAGCCGGAAGTCTCCACCGTCGTTAGCAGGGTACGGTACAGCTTCCGCCAGGTGAGCGCGCGGTACACAATGGCGAGGATGAAGATGTAAACGACGCCGATCCCACTAGCTTCGGTGGGGGTAAACACGCCGCTGAGGATGCCGCCCAGAATGACAACTGCCGATCCCATTGCTGGAAGAGCTGCAAGCGTGGTGCGGCCACGCACTTTCCAGGTCGACTTTGGCAGGCGCAGATGGTTCTGCTTCCGCATAAGAATCCAGACCGTGAAACAGAGGGCTGATACCAGCACCAGAGCGGGCAGGATGCCAGCCATAAAAAGGGCCCCCACAGAAACCCCGGCGGTGACTGCGTAGATGACCGCCGGAATGCTCGGCGGAATCATGGGTGCGATGAGACTCGAAGCGCCAGTCACCCCCAGCGCAAATTCACGGGAGTAGCCGCGCTGAACCATAGCTGGAACTTGCACCCGCCCCATGGCAGCGGCATCGGCAATAGCTGCACCGCTCATCCACGAGAAACCAAAACTCGTCGCCACGTTGACGTAGCCAAGGCTGCCACGGAGATGCCCGATACCCGCGACGGCTGCATCGTAGAGCTTGTCGGTCACCCCGGATACATTGGCAAGGTTCCCGAGGAGGATGAACATGGGGACGGCGAGGATAGCAAAGCTATCGACACCGGAAACAGTCTGCTGGACCGCTGTACCAATCCGTGCGGTCGGGTCCATGATGACGTAGGCCACTGACGGGATCAGAAGAGCGAAGGAGACGGGCACGCGCAGGGCGAGCAGCACCAGCAGAGCGATGAGCATGATGAGAAGGGTCATATCGTGTCCTAGGCCGCTTCCCGTTCGAGGTTCTCCATGGCATCGGGGACAACTTCGGGGTGGCGGATGTTGAGGAAAATGTGCAGGGCAGCATGCAGGAAAATCAGCGCAAAACCGGTGACGGCCGCAAAGTAGACCACACTCATTGGCAGGCCCGTAGCGGGAGCCTGGAGCCGGTTGGCGCCGGATGCAAACTCGGCCCCCGCGACGGCCAGCACGCCAGCGGTGACCAGGACGGTAAGAAGGGCGAACGTATCCAGGACGATCGTTCCGGTTCGACCCAACTTGCTGGCCAAGAGATCCACGGCGATGTGTATCCGCCGTGCCATGACAAAACCGGCAGAGACGAACGTGAACCAGAGCAGCATGAACCTGGCTAGTTCCTCAGTCCAGCTAAACGGTGTATTGAACACATAACGGCTCACCACCTGCAGCATGATCAGGCCGAGCAAGGACACCAGGAGCGTGCAACACGCGATCCGTTCAACATTCACCAAGCCCCGGTAGAGCTTGCTGCGCTGTTCGGCAAAGTCCGGCAGATCGGGTTCGTGAGGAACATGGGCCCCGGTGGCAATGTTGTTTTCGTTGAGGGCGTCAGCCCTGGAAGAGTCTGAACTCATCGGGCGTCCTTGATTTCTCGATACAGCTCACCCCAGGGCTGCTGCAGGAGTGCTTCCTCGGCGGCGGCGGCGAAGGACTCGCGGTCGACGTCCTCGTTCACCTGAATCCCGTTGCCCGCGCGCCATTCGTCGAGGATGCCCTCTTCCTGCTCCTCGATGCACACGCGAGTGTCATCGGCGGCGACAGCATCGCGCCCTCTAGTGCTTCACGCTCGTCATCGGTCAAACCCTCGTAGACGGTGCGTCCGGTGGTGATCATGACCCCCTGGATCATGTGTCCGGTGAGGTTGATGTAGTCCTGAACCTCATTGAACTTGGCCGTTGAGATGGTTGGGATGGGGTTTTCCTGGGCGTCAATGACTCCCTGCTGCAGGGCGAGGTAAACCTCGTCCAGTGCCATCGGTGTGGCGGTGCCGCCCATAGCCGCGATGTTCTCGAGGTACAGCGGTGCGTTAGGGGTACGGATCTTCAGACCGTTGAAGTCAGCAGACTCACTGATCTCCGTGTTGGCGGTTACGTGTCGGGTACCGTAATACCAGCTTGAGAGAACACGGATGTCAGAGCTTTCATAGAGGTTATCGAAGACGGTTGCCATGGATTCGCCCTCGACGGTTTCCTCGAAGTGGTCGACGTCTTCAAACAGGTAGGCGCCGTCAAGCACAGCCGCATCCTCTTCCCACACGCCGAGGAAGGACGGGCCAGCGATCGCCATGTCCAGCGCGCCAGAGGCTACTTGTTCCAGGGACTCTGACTCGTTGCCGAGCTGGGCTGCAGGGAAACTCTCGATCTGAATACCGCTACCCTCTAGTTCCTCCTTGAGCGCTGCGACACCGCATTCTTCTACAGGGTGCCCTGCTTCGTAGACATGGGCAAGGCGCAGTGTCTTGGCATCAGTATCGGCCTGGCCTACCTCGTCGCGGTCCACGGGTGTGCCGACGTTACATCCTGACAGTAGGAGCGCTGCGCAGGCAGCGAGACCGATCGCGGCGGTGGAACGACGACGGCTGGTGGGCGTGGAGTTTTCGAGCTTCATTGCTGGATTCCTTCCGGGAATACTTCGTTGTGGGTATGGATTAGATGTTGATGTTCAGAGAAAGTTTGAGTGCCAGTTCACGAAGTTGTTCCGCTGTGGATACGGGAAGGCGGACCGAGGTGGCGGCCGCACCCTCCTTGCTACGCTCTGGATCGCCAGGAGCGTGTATCTCACGGCTCGCCGGACCGGCGTCACGGACCCGTTGCTGGAGGTCTGCAACTCTTGCTTCGGTGTGACTGCGGCTCGTGAACGCCTCGGCGTTGATACCGACGATGAGGTGTCCGTTATTCATCCGCGATGATGGACTGGACCAGATGTCAACGGTCTCGTAGGCGTATGTAGCTGCCGTCAATGAGGAGGCGAAGGCTTCCAGAAGCACTGAAACAGCCGATCCCTTGTGGTTACCAAAAGGAATCATCGAGCCGGCGGCGGCTTCGTCGGGATCGGTAGTGGGGTTTCCATCGGTATCGACAGCCCAGCCTTCTGGAAGCTGCTGTCCCTCGTTTCGAGCGGCGATCACTTTGCCATAGGCCCCATTGCTGGTGGCCAGGTCAGCGGTGAGGGGCCAGTCGGCGGAGGCGGGCGCCCCGAGCGTCAGCGGGTTTGTTCCCAATACTTTGGCCGTGCCCCCATGGGGTGCCACGACGGGGCCGGTGGAGGAGGTGATGAAGGAGAGAAATCCGGCTGCGGCCAGCTGGTCACTCCAAAAGGCACCCGCGCCATAGTGACTGCTGTTCTGCACAGCAACAGCCGCGATCCCCTGGACTCGACCCATTTCGAGGACCTTGTCGACGGCCGATTGCATGGCTACCTGGCCCAGTGCGGCGTCGGCGTCGAGCACGGCCACCGCATTGGCCTTCGAAGAGTAGGACAGGGTCGGTGTTGGGTTGATCCCGCCGAGTCGGATCGCTTCCGCGTAAAGGGGGAGACGCAACAGTCCGTGCGAGAAGATACCTCGCTGGTCTGCCTGGACAAGTGATCGAGCGGTGAGGTCAGCGTCGTCGGACGGAACACCGGAGGACACGAGGATCGAAACGGCGAGCCGGTGAAGATCTGTAACAGCAAAGCTTTGATGGGTCTGCAACATCGAGCACCTTTAATATAGGAATTACACAAATCCTATATCAGGCGTGCTCGGGGTCACAAGGGTATGCCAGAAATTTCTGTCAATTGCTGGATGGTGGGGTCTTCGGGCAGGGAAATCCGCCGGTGCCGCGCAGGATGCCCCAGGTAGTGGACCGGAAATCGGCGGGCAACCGTCGTGCCGGGCCGGGATACGCATGTGGGACTTCGCAACTCGGGGAAATCCGCACAGCCAAGGAGGCACGAAGGCGCGGCATGACAGCGCAGCGCCGTGCACGCTACAGGCAGGCGCGCAGCTCGGCTGCCTTCCTGGCCCGCACCGCAGGATCAACGACGGGTCGCTTCGGGGTGAAGTAGAAACCGTCGTCGTGCCAGCGGGGGAGCACATGCTGGTGATAGTGCCAGACATGTTGGCTGCCGGCCGGCTCATTATGCTGGCGGGTGGAGATGCCGTCAGGTGACCAGGCCCGCTTGATGGCGACCGCCATGTCGCGGGTGACGATCATGATGCGGGCGGCGACGTCGTCGGGCAGCTCATAGAGCAACTCGAAGTGGGCCCGGGGAGTCACCAACACGTGGCCGGGTTGCGGGTCGAAGCCGTGGGAGGCAATGAACGCCAACACCAGGTCGTCTGAGTAGATCAGGTCGCCGGGCTCGCACAGGTTTTTTGGGTTTGCGAAATCCCCGGCGGCGAGGTCGCAGAAGGGGCACCGGTAATTGTCAGGAGCATGCCGCACCCACTCGGTCACTCCTCGACCGCGTCTTCCTCGAACACCCACTCGAACATGTCGAGAACGTATTCGCTGAACGTGCCCTCTTCACTCTTCCAGGTACCGCGAGCGTTGTTCCGACGCCAAATGATGGGATCGGGGACATCCAACTGATCCACCCTGATACCCCAGGTGTACTTTTCCTCTTCGTCTTCGAGGAAAAGCAGGTGTCCGTCCTCGATCGTGAGCTCATCGGGATCCCAGAAGAAGTGGTACGCCTCCATGATGTCTTCGACGGCCCCGACGGCAAGGTAGAAGTCGCGCAGAGCGAGGGGAAGATCGAAATCCTGGTCCTCCATGAGGTCCTGAAGTTCTTCCTTCGACAGGCCATCTTCCGCCGACCACTGGTCATCGAAGTACGCCGGAACCAGGGCACGGAATTTGTCCAGGAATAGCTCAGTCAATTGAAACTCCAGGGGTGGGATTGGGGGATACATCCATCCTAGCCCCCACAGTGCGGTGGCTTATGCAGTGCCCGAGCGCTTCCAGCCCAGGACTGCCAGCGGCGCTCGCCAGCTGAAGCGCCATGCGAGGACCCGGAGGGTGAAGACCAATGCAGCGACGACGCCGCCGGTCGCCACATTGAACCAGCCGTTGCTGACCAGCAGGGTGGTCAGACCGGCCCCGAGCATGGCCGGAAGCGCGTAAATGTCCCGGGGATCGAAGAGTTGGGGCACCTCATTGGCCACCACGTCACGGAGCAGGCCACCGCCAACCGCCGTGGTCACGCCGAGGAGGATACCCGCCACCGGGTGAAGCCCGAACTCCAGCGCTTTCACCGTGCCGGTGATGCAGAACAGGCCCAGGCCGGCGCGTCGAACACCACCAGCAGGTTGCTGACCCGTTCGACGCCGGAGAAAAGGAAATACACCAGCAGGGTCGCGAGCACCGGTGGGAGCAAGTAGAAGGGATTGGAGAAGGCCGCAGGGACCGTATCGATGATCAGGTCCCGAGCCACCCCGCCGCCCAATCCGGCCAGGGAGGCCAGCAGCAGGGAACCCACCAGATCAAAGCCTTTGCGTGCGGCAAGGAGAGAGCCGGACACCGCGAAGAAGAAGACCCCGAGCAAATCGATCATCAGGGCAACGTCGACGGCGTTGGTCATGGGTTCCTCACTGTCCGGGGTGCGCGTGGTTGGTCCGTGCCAGCTGCAATCCCGGCCAGTCTGAGTTTACCCAGCGCAGGCTCCCAATGTGGAGTCAAATGGCGTTGCCCCGACTGATTGGAGCTAGCGTATCCGCCGGGCCAGGCCGGGGTAGTCGACCACCACGCCGTCGTCGTCGACAGTCAGCTCGGCAGTGAATCCGCGGTTGCCGGAGCTATACAACACCATCGCAGGACTGTCGGGTCGCGCCGGCCGCACATGGCTGTACACCTGAGTGCTGGGGATTACCCGCAGGCTCGGCACCTCAACCCACGCCATGGTGAGTTCGGTTTCGTCTGCCGGCGCGTCGTCGTCCGAGACCAGGTTGAGTCGGAGGATCGGCATCGTGTTGGTCACCGGACACAAGCCCAGATCGCAATCCAGCGCAGCGGCCAGTCCATCGGGATCCGTGATCCCGGGCGGGGGGAGATCGACGGCACCGGAGCTCTGCGTATCGCTGGACCAGTGGCCGTCCTCCGATCTCACCAGCTCCAGGTGACGGCTCCACCCTTGGCCATGGACGGTGACGGTGAGCCGCTGGGTCACCCAGCCCGACGTCGTGGCGAGCGCCCAGCTCACCGCATAATCTGTGGTCCTGGAGGTGCCGTGAGCGGTAAGCCGGTCGGATTCGAGGTTGATGGTGGCCGTGTCCAGCCGGCCGGGGTCGTCCTCGCCCTGCCAGCTGTGCTGGAGGCTGGTGTGCGATGGGTTTGCCATCCTCATACCCTATGGACCGGCGCACCCCAGCGCCAGACCCCGTGCCAGACACCGTCGCTGGAAATAGGGCGAGCCCCGAGGCCAGCCCGGGGCCGGGCTCGTGACAAAGTTGAGCTTATGAGCCCTACCCCCCAGTCGGCCGCCGAACCTGCAGCGAGCGCACCGATGAGAGTCGTCAACGCCTTGCTGGGTTGGACTTCGACGAAACGGCACTACAACTCGCTCGAATGGATGCGGGCCCGGTACCTGCAGCGCGCCTACCCCACTCCGGCGCCGTTGCCCCGAGCCCTGCGGCGGCTTTGCACCGTCGAGGAGCTGGCGGTCGACGGCGTCCGCACCCTCACCCTGCGTCCCCGGTCGGCGGGCCCCGGACGCCACATCATCTACACCCATGGTGGGACCTACATCAACGAACTGGCCCGCCCGCACTGGTGGATCATTGCAGCGCTCATCAGAGCCACTGGGGCAACGGTGACTGTGCCGCTCTACCGGTTGGCGCCCGAACACAGCTTCAGGGAAACCTACGACTACCTCGCCGCCGTCTACGAACTGGTGCTCTCAACAACGAGCGCCGACGACGTCGTCCTGGCCGGGGATTCGGCGGGCGGCGGGTTGGCGGTCGGCCAGGCCTTGTACTTCGCGGCTCTCGGCCTGCCACAGCCCGGCCACCTGATCCTCTTCTCGCCCTGGCTGGACGTCACAGGCACAAACCCAGCCATTCCGCAGTACGACCGGGTCGATCCCATGCTTGCGGTTCCAGGCGCAGTCGAGGCGGGAAAATGGTGGGCGGCAGGCGAGGACCCCAAACATCAGCTGCTGAGCCCGATCTTCGCCCCGCCCGCCGCATTGGCTGAGCTCCCGCCCGTGACGCTCTATCAGGGGAGCCGGGACATCTGCATGGCAGACGCCATCGCGTTCGATCGGGTGATGCGAGACGCCGGCCGCGTCATAGCGTTCAACCGGTACCCGGGTGCCTTCCACGTGTTTGTGGGGCTCCCCTGGCTGCGTGAGTCGCGGGCGGTGTTCGACGATATCCGCCGGACAATGGCAGCCCCCGAAACTGTGGAAGCAGATAGACCTCAGCAGCCATAGACGCGCTGCCTGCAAGGGTCTAGAGTGAATGTACTGCCCCAGACCCCGGCGCCGTGTTGAGTGGAAAAACATTCCATGGAAGTATCCGGACGGGGCAGATTTCTTTTAACATCTCTCGCTGCGAAAAGGTTCTTCCCTCTGGACGTTCTTTACTCATCCGGTTCCAACTCACAAGCTGAGGCAGCGCAGCGAATCCTCAAGATCGTCGGTATTTCGGGGAGGTATATGAGTAATGAGTTCTGAGACAGTCAAACGACGCTTGGAAGGTGACCATATGGTAGCTAAACCGCGGTCAGTGAGTCGGATAGGTACATCGGCAAACTGACGGCAA
>NZ_QDAE01000019.1 GCF_003075455.1 Arthrobacter sp. Bz4 | reverse complement strand
CACCTGTGCCGGCCGTACCGCAGACGACCATGTCTCTTTGAGAATCGATGAGCATTTGAAGGCCAGCACGAAATACCGGCTGATCATCCACTACTGCTATCCGAATAACCACCGGTTCCTGTTCGGTCACGGCAGGGCTTCCGAGACTGCGGCCGATCCTGGGATTGCCTCGCCGGTATCGCGGTAGGGGATGAACGCGGTGACCCGGTAGCCCCGATCGTCGGCTTCAGCGGTCAGCCATCCGCCGGCCGTCCGGGCTCGCTGTTTCATCCCTGTAATACCTCGACCTCCGTTACCTTCAGATTGCGTTGGAGGGTGATCGGTGTCGAGGCCCGCTGTGATGACCTGGATGGATAAACCGGGACCGTCCCAGTCCAAACCGATGGTGACGCTTGCGGTGGGTGCGTGCTTGACGGAGTTGGTGAGGCTTTCCTGGATGATTCGGAATACGGCGAGTTCCTGAGTTTTCATTAGCCGGTGGTGGTCTCCGTCGTTGGTGAGGGCGACGTCAATGCCGGCGGAACGGACCGTCTCGACCAGCCCGGGAATCTCTGGGATTCCGGGCTGAGGGCTATCCTGGCCATTGTCGCTGACGCCTTCAATCACTAGCTGCGCGTCGATGAGGGCGTGTCTGGCGGCGCGGGCGATTTCATTGAGCGATTCACCAACCGGCGCGGGAAGTTCTTGGTTGGCGTAACGTGCGCCGTCGGCTTGCATGGCGATCACGGCTAGCGAATGGGCGAGGACGTCGTGCAATTCCTGTGAAATCCGGCCGCGTTCTTGTTCAAGAGTGAGCTCAATCTCCGTTGCGTGAAGATTTCTCTTGGCCGCTGCGCGTTCTTTCAAGAGGGTGTTCCGGTCGGTCAGAACCCGTAGCAAGAATCCCGACAGCCATAGGCCGAGCATAACGACGGTGAACTGGATGCCGTCTCCGACGAGAATGCCTAGGTGTTCTCCCGTCTCGGCCTCTCGAAGCGATGGGCTACGTTCCAACACTCTGGTGTAGAACAATCCCGTTCCGAGAAGGGCAAATACTATTGCGGCCGTGAAGCCTAATTTCCGGGTGCGTGGTGATGCGCTCAATCCTGCAAAGAAGAGGACGAGTCCAAAGCCGATATAGGTGTGGACGTCTCTGGCAGTCGTCAGCAGAACCGGAGTTAAAAGTTGTGTTAGGAGAACTATCCCAACACCCACCAGGGTCTGGGCCGGGAACCGTACACAGATTCCGATCAGCGACGCCAGCAGGACGGCGGCGATAACACCCGGAACAGCTTCTCCGAAGGTCGCATATGTTGGAAGAGCATTCGCGCACCAAATAACGAGGAACAGCCCGCCCAGGATTGGGGCACCAAAGCGCTGGAGAAAACTAATCAATGAGTCCATGCGTTCACGCTACGCCGCAGCCTGAAGCCAAACGTCAGAAAACGCCAGTTCATGGCCCAAACGGTACGACTTCTACCCGAATGGATAGAAACGAGCCGGGGGGCATGTCGAAGCGGGACACAGACACGCAGCTAGGGTAGCGCGCCGAGGCGAATACTTGGCCAATCAGCGTCCAAGGCTGGAACCAAATATTAGATAGGTTCTAAGTGTTGCGGTTGAGGATGCCCTTACGCACCACAGCAATGCGTCCTGGCACTGAGGGAAGGTAAGTTCTGACCGATTCAGTGACCCGTATATATTTCAGGACTTGTCATTGCAATGTGGACCGGATCACCGGACGGAGCCAGCCCGCTGTGAAGGATCGCTGATGAAGCGTCTGTCGGTTTCAGTGTCATTGCAGTTACGCGGCCACCGTGTCGGTTCTTCTCCTGTCACCTTAGTGTCGAAGGATGAGAAGTTTTGTTCCGCTTACTGGAGTTCTGCTATTAATTGGTGCTCTCGGAGGGTGTCACGAAACCAGTAATATTGCGTGTCCTTCGTGGGCGATCTCTGATGACCCTCAGGATCACTTTGAAGCTGCGACCCTGGTTGTTGTTTCCTCAATTGTTGAAAGAGACGGGGAAACCGCCATCTATGGGGTCGAAGCGCATACCTATCGCGTATCGATCGAGAAAGTTCGCAAAGGAGACCTGGCAGATCAAGCGATTCGTGTTACGGCCATGCCCGACCCTTGCACCGGAGAAGCCGTCTACCCGGACGGTGACCCGTTCGAGACGATGGACCGGGTCATCATTTTCGCTTCCGAGCAAGAGGGTGAATGGTTCACTCTTACTCCCTTTGGAGGTGTCATTTCCTTTCCTGAAGGCACGGAAAGTCCCTTGGCTTTTCAGCCCATCCCAACCCAAGCAAGATCGCGGTGAGAAATGGCTAAAACCATAGTTCGGGTAAGCAAACAGGGGTACCTCACGTCGACGTACGGAAGTATGGTCGCTTCGGCTCATGTCCACATACCGCGTTAGTCTTCGATGCAACCCACGGAAGCGAGACGACATGACCGCGAGAAGGACTAAGGCCGCCCTGCACCTTCTCTGCAGTTCGCTACTAGTGATCGGCTTCCTTGGAATCGGCATCGGAAGTTGGGCACTCATGAATGACTCCGGCGAGGGCGGTGCAAACATTGGTGCCGGTATCCTCAAGCTTTTTGGGTACGCAGCTGGAGGGCTAGGCATGGTGTTCGGCGCCGCCGCACTCGTCGCGCACGGGGTTGTGCGTCGCCAAGGACAACTACACACATAGCGCGGGTTCGGCGTCCTTTTTTGCACGATTCAAATGCGACCGCGAATAGAAAAATGAACCGCTCTGGGTTTGATGGAGACTCGCGCTATTTGATTTCTACCAGCTTAGTGTTGTTGGTTTTGCCAGCATGGAACGTTTGCTCGAATTCTGCGGGTGGAATGTCGCCGAGGTAGCCGTGAAGACGTTCGGTGTTGTGCCAGTGAACCCATCCGAGGGTCGCTAGCTCAAGGTCCTCAACCGTTCTCCAGGGACCAGGTCGGACGGGGCCTCGGACGAGTTCGGTCTTGTAATAGCCATTCACGGTCTCGGCCAGCGCGTTGTCATAGCTGTCGCCGACGGTCCTGATCGACGGTGTTGCACCGATTTCAGCGAGACGTTCGCCGTAGCGAATCGGCGTGAATTGACTGCCCGCATCGCTGTGACAGCGCAGGTCATCATGGTGAGTGCCGCGGCCCCACCGTGCCATTTCGATCGCGTCGAGGACCATCTCGGTGCGCATGTGTGACGCGCACCGCCACCCGACGATCATTCGGCTGAACACGTCAATGATGAAGCAGACATACGCGACCCCAGCCCACGTCGGAACGAAGGTCAGGTCGGTCACCCAAAGCCGGTTCGGGGCCACCGCGGTGAACTCCCGGTTCACCAGGTCCGGGTGCCTCCTCGCGGCAGGATCCGGCCTCGTCGTCCTCACACGCTTTGAACGCCTCGCACCCTCGATGCCGGCGGCGCGCATCAGCCTGCCAGTCTGATCGCGGCCGATGTCGATCCCGGCACGACAGGCGGCTTTCCAAAGTTTGCGGACCCCGTAGACACGATAATTGTCCTCCCAGAGTCTGATCAGATCCGGGGTAAGGACTGCATCGCTGACAGCTCGCGCCGACGGTGCGCGGTTCTTCGCGGCATAGTAGGTGCTCGGAGCCACCTGCAGCAGTGTACAGATGGGCTCGACTCCGAGCCGTCGTCCCTCGACAACGTCTTCCTTGTTCGCGTCGATGAACGAGACTATTTCCGATGTTGGCGGTCGAGCTCCGCCCCGAAGAAACTCGCGGCGCGCTTGAGAATTCCATTCGCACGACGCAGCTCACGGTTCTCCTGCTCAAGCTCACGCACCCGTCTGGCCTCCGAGGTACTCACCCCTGGGCTCTGGCCATCATCAACATCCGCCTGCCGCACCCACGCCCGCACCGATTCAGTTCCATATCCCAGTTGCGACGCGACCCGATGCACCGTTCCGTGCTCGGTCCCCAGCTCCGCCCGCAAGGTCCGAAGCATCCGGACTGCAGCCGCTTTCTCCTCCGGCGAATACCGACGTGCCGTCGACTTCCCAGATCCCTGACTCTTTGCCATGACTCTATTCTCGTTCCAAGATCAGGAGTCTCCAACAAACCCAGAGCGGTTCAGTTGGACTGGGTCGTATCGGTGCCGGACTGGGCCGGTTTGGGGAGGTTTTCGGGGGAGGCCCGTGTTTGCAGGGGGTGAAAGCCGGTTCAAGTCCCACTTCGGGCACGCGTTTCCCCTTGTCAGAGGCTGTTTTGTCCTCTGACTGTGCACAAACCGGCTCAGATCGTGAACAGGGTGTGCCTGTTTGGGTGGGTGGGTTGCAATCTTCCTGTGGCGGTTCGCCTCCTTTCTCGCCTGGAGCACTGGTCGAGCTTTCTTACTACTTCATGGGGGAGTGGTGGTGAACGTACATGACTTTGGTGGAAGTTTCTTCCGAGTTCCCCTCTTTTAGCTTCTGACCGGCACGGGTCGTATCTGTCGCGTGAATCGCCCAAGGCGAGGGCTGCCCGGGGCGTTCATCAGGATAGGCTCGCGATCGGGGGCTACCGAGCTTACGCCCGCAGCTCCCGATCAATCCGTTCCATTCGAGAACGCACCAACTGGAAACGCGCGTCCCCGGGACCGGTCAATCTTGCCAGCGCGGCAGCGGCGGCGATGTCGCCCGAGCCCATGTCGCTGGCGCACCAACGTGACATCATCTCGGCGTCTCCGCTGGAACGGACCGAGGCCGCAACCGCCTCATTCAATTCGTCACGCATGAGCTCCACAGTCAGGTTCGTCGAGCGGTTGAGCAAGCGGGCCGGGTACGCGGCCAACGCTTCTCCGAGGCGGCCGGCCCGCAGATACGCAGCCACTTCGTCGGCGTCGGACACCACACGCACGCCGGCGGTAAAACGGTATGGATTGGGCTCCACCACGGCACCCAGCACCGAACGGATCCGGTGCATTTCCGTCCGGATTGTCGCGGCCGCTCCGTCCTCGCCGTGCAGCTGGTAGGCCAGCTCTTCTGCGCTCCAGCCTTGCGTCCGGGAGGCCAGCAAGGCCAGTATTTCGGCTCGGCGCAGCGTGATCGGAACGCCGCGGCCGCCGTCGAGCTCTGCTGTCGGTTTGTCGCCGAGCAGCCGCAGGAAGAGCGTGGAGGCGGTGTAGGGGCTGGACAGCCCGACGGCGGCACGCGGAGCCGCGTCCGCCGTCGGGCCCGCGGACCGCAGCAGTTCCTCGGCCAGCCGCACGCCGCAACGCACCATGCGCAGGCTGTCCCGCGTCATGGAATCGATCGGCCCGGAAACATCCAGCACCCCGACGATTTTCCCGCTGAAAGGGTCACGGATGGGGCCGGCAGTGCATGCCCAGTCGTGGTGTGTCCGGACCAGGTGCTCGGACGAAAACAACTGGGCCGGGCGCCCGGAAATAAGCGCTTCGCTGATGGCATTGGTGCCGATACCGGACTCGGACCAGTCGGCACCTTCAACGAACTCCAGCGAGTCGGCCTGCCTCAACGCTGACCCGCTGCCGACCCGCCACAGCACCTCGCCCTGATGGTCAGTGACGATCAGCAGGTGACGGCCAGCGGCCGACTCATCGGCGAGCAGCTGGGACAGAGCCGGAACCACGGATGCCAGACGATGCTCCGCTCCCAGCGTCCGGGCTTCAGACACGTCATGCAGATGCAGCGGACTGTGCTGCTCGGGATTGATTCCCAAAGCCAGGGAGCGGCGCCATGACTCCAGCAACGACGGCGAGAATGCCGGATCCGGCGAGCCGGCCAGCGTAGCCTCCCAGGCACTGCGGAGCGTCATGGCGTATTCCAGTGGAGAGGAGAAGCGGAGCCCAGGATCGGGCGCCAACGCGTGCCCCATGTGTCTACTCCCAACTCGCCGTCGAATCGATCCGCCCGACAACCCCACAGCAAAAAGGGGAGAGGCCCGTGTAACCCGATTGTAACCCCCCGCGACATTTACTTGTGATGAAAGTCACCATCAGCCCGGCTATTACGGAACCGGGAAATGACTCATCGTCAGCAAAGGAAAGAGGAAACATGCCTGAGACCGCAAACGGCATAGCCGAGGCTTGGCTGGCGCAGTTTGACGAGGCGCTGCGCAGCCACAACACCGGGGCCGCACTGGAATTGTTCGAGGACGAATCGTATTGGCGCGACTTCGTATCCTTCACCTGGAACCTCAAGACCCTCGAGGGCAAGGACCAGATCAGGAGCATGCTGGACGCCACGCTCGAGAATATCCAGCCGGCCAACTGGACCCTCGCCGAAGATGCCACCGGGGACGCCGCGAACACCGAAGCATGGGTCAACTTCGAGACCTCACAAGCCCGAGGTTACGCACACCTGCGCCTGCGCAACGGCAAATGCTGGACCCTGCTCACCACCATGCAGGAGCTGAAGGGTTTCGAGGAGAAGAAGGGTGCCAACCGTGAGAAGGGCGTGGCCCACCACATCAGCAAGGGCCGCAAGTCCTGGCTGGAACTGAAGGAAGAGCAGGAAGCCAGGCTCGGCTACCAGGACCAGCCATACACGGTGATCATCGGCGGCGGGCAGGGCGGCATCGGCCTCGGTGCCCGGCTGCGCCGGCTCGGCGTGCCCACCATCATCATCGAGAAGAATGAGAAGCCGGGCGACTCCTGGCGGAACCGCTACAAGTCCCTGCACCTGCACGACCCCGTCTGGTACGACCACCTGCCGTACTTGAAGTTCCCGGAAGACTGGCCTGTGTTCGCGGCCAAGGACAAGATCGGCGACTGGCTGGAGAATTACACCCGCATCATGGAGCTGAACTACTGGTCCAGCACCGAATGCACCAACGCCCGCTACGACGAGGACGCCCAGGAATGGATCGTCCAGGTCATCCGCGACGGCGAGCCGGTCACCTTGCGTCCCAAGCAGCTCGTCTTCGCCCTGGGCGTCTCGGGTTACCCCAACGTGCCCACGTTCGACGGCGCCGAGAGTTTCCTGGGGGAGCAGTACCACTCCTCCAAACACCCGGGTGGCGGCGACTGGACGGGCAAGAAGGCCGTGGTGATCGGGTCAAACAACTCGGCCCACGACATCTGCGCCGACCTCTGGGAACACGGCGCCGACGTCACCATGATCCAGCGCTCGTCCACCCACATCGCCCGCAGCGAGTCCCTCATGGACCTGGCGCTTGGTGATCTCTATTCGGAGAAGGCGCTGGCCAACGGCGTCACCACGGAGAAGGCCGACCTCCTGTTCGCCTCGCTGCCGTACCGGATCCTCCCGGAAGCCCAGATCCCGGTCTACCAGGAGATGGCAAAGCGCGACGCTGGCTTTTACTCACAGCTTGAGGCCGCGGGGTTCGAGCTGGACTTCGGTGTGGACGGCTCGGGGTTGTTCCTGAAGTACTTGCGGCGTGGCTCCGGCTACTACATCGATGTCGGCGCCTCCCAGCTCATTATCGACGGCCGGGTGAAACTCGCCAACGGCCAGGTCAGTAAGATCACCGGCAACGCCGTGGTCATGGACAGCGGTGCCGAGCTGGAAGCCGACGTGATCATCTACGCCACCGGCTACGGCTCCATGAACGGCTGGCTCGCCGACCTCGTCTCACCCGAGGTGGCGGACAGGGTGGGCAAGTGCTGGGGCTTCGGCTCCGAAACCCCCAAGGACCCCGGCCCCTGGGAGGGCGAGCTGCGGAATATGTGGAAGCCCACCAACGTGGAGAACCTCTGGATCCATGGCGGCAACCTGCACCAGAGCCGGCACTATTCCAACTACCTGGCACTGCAGATCAAGGCTCGGCTGGAGGGGCTGCCCACACCGGTGTTTGAGCTTCAGGCTTCGCACCACACCCGCTGATAACCCCCCATTCAGGCGACGACTGCGCCGACATGGCGCAGCCGTCGCCATGCCTGAAAGGATGCTAACCACATGACTGTTCAAAACAAAGTAGCCCTCGTCACCGGCGCCGGCCAAGGGATCGGCCGGGGTATAGCGCTGAGATTGGCCCGGGACGGATTCAACGTTGCCGTGGCGGATCTTGATTCCCAGCAGGAGAAGGGCGAGGCCGTAGTTGCCGAAATTGAGGCCGGCGGGGGGCGGGCGGTCTTCATCGCCGCCGACGTCGGGCGGCGGGCCGATGTTGTGGGCGCAGTCGAGACGGCCAGCCAGCAGCTCGGCGGCTTTGACGTAATCGTCAACAACGCGGGCATCGCCCAGGTTCGGCCGGTGCTGGAGATCACGGAGGAGGATCTGGAGCAGGTCTTCCGGATTAACCTGAACTCCGTGATCTGGGGCATCCAGGCGGCCGCTGCAAAGTTCGATGAACTTCAACACGGTGGCAGGATCATCTCAGCCGCTTCGATTGCGGCCGTGAAGGGCTTTCCGATTCTAGGGGCGTACTCGGCATCCAAGTTCGCGGTCCGGGGCATCACCCAGGCCGCGGCGCAGGAGCTGGCGCCGAAAGGCATCACCGTAAATGCCTATGCGCCGGGCATTGTGGGCACGGGAATGTGGGAGTTGATCGACCGGGAACTGAGCAAGATCAACGGTAAGCCGGCCGGTCAGAACCTGAGTGAGAACGTCAAAGCCATCGCCCTGGGCCGCATCGAGACGCCCGACGACGTCGCGAAGGTAGTCTCCTTCTTCGCCAGCCCGGATTCGGACTATGTCACCGGACAAACGCTGATCGTAGACGGCGGCATCCTGTATAGCTGAGCCCGACGAATCAGACATCAATACAAAGGAAGAAGAAAAGATGAAAGCAGCACGGTTTTACGCCCGCAATGATCTTCGGATCGAGGATGTTCCGGAGCCGGAGGTGCGGGCCCGGACAGTAAAAATCCAGGTTGCGTGGTGCGGCATCTGCGGAACCGATCTCCACGAGTTCCTGGAAGGCCCCATCTTTGTCCCATCGCCCGGACACCCCCATCCTCTCTCCGGAGAAGAAGCCCCAGTCACTCTGGGACACGAATTCTCCGGGACGATTGTGGAGGTCGGGGAAGGTGTTGACGAACTAGCAGTCGGCGACAATGTCGTCGTCGAACCCTATTTCGTGTGCGACGTGTGCGCACCCTGCAAGGCAGGCAACTATCATCTGTGCACGAAGATGGGCTTCATTGGCTTGTCCGGCGGGGGCGGCGGTCTCGGCGAGAGAATTGTTGTGGACACGAGGTGGGTTCATAAAATCGGTGACATTCCGTTGGATGAGGCCGCGTTGATCGAGCCGCTGTCGGTTGCCCACCACGCGGTGACCCGCAGCGGTGCCAAGACAGGCGACGTCGCACTGATCGGCGGTTCCGGACCCATCGGGCTGCTGACGGCGGCCGTTTTGAAAAGTAGGGGTGTCACTACAATCATCAGCGAGCTCAGCGCGGCCCGCAAGGAAAAGGCACGCTCCAGCGGGGTCGCGGACTACGTGATCGATCCGAGTCAGGAAGACGTCCAGACACGGGTACAGGAAATCACGGATAGCGTCGGCGCGGATGTGGCCTTCGAATGTGCCGGCGTCAATGCCGTGCTGGATACGTTACTCAGTGCCGTAAAGCCCGCCGGTGTGGTGGTGAACGTGTCCATCTGGGGTCATCCGGCGACGGTGGATATGCAGAAAATCGTGCTGAAGGAGATCGATTTGCGGGGCACAATCGCCTACGTGCGCGACCACGCCGAGGCGATCAGGCTGGTCCAGGACGGCAAGGTGGACCTCAAGCCATTCATCACCGGCAGGATCGCGCTGGAAGACCTGGTCGACAAGGGGTTCGATACCTTGATCAACCACAATGACACCGCGGTGAAGATTCTGGTCCACCCGTAGCCTCCCGGTGCGTTCAAAGACGAAAGCAACGTGAGATGAGGCGTGAAGATGGATTTTTCGACGACGGTCGGCAGGGATGCCGACGCTGAGGTTCCAATTGACAGAGTTCCAGACACGACGCGAACACGGTGGTTCCTGTTCGGTATCTCGAACCTGGGTGTTGTGGTGGTGTTGGCGCTCGCGTCGTGGTATCTGCTTGCAGACCCGACTACGAGTCCCTGGGCGTTTTATCCGCTGCCGTTCAATGCGGCATTGTTCTGGGCGATTCTGTTCATCGTCTTTTTCGGCTTCAACACCCAGTTCTGGGGATTCGACCGTATCCCTCAGGCCGCTGCGCGGGTTTGTCATCATCTGCGCGGCTACGGTGTTCGCTGTGGTTGTGACCTGGGTGCTCGCCAACGTGCTCGGCCACTTTTCTCCAAGTTTCGCTGCGTCTAGCGACGGTGGGCTGGGGTGCTTTACCGGCGCACTGTTCGTCCTGTTCGGCTTCGCGACTTGGGCGATGGTCGTGCTCAACTGGCTGCACTGGCCCTCCAGAAATGCTCTCGTGGGGAGTGACGAGGAAGGTACATGACTTCGGTGAGGGTTTTTATTATGGTTCCACGGCCGGCTCGGCGCTCTGTAGCGGTTGAGCTACCCCGGATTTGTTGGTCGAGGCAACACCTGCGCGGGGGAGTCTTTTGCCCGGAGAGCGTCTCGCGGTACAAGACCGGCTCACGGGCGCTTCAATGACGTTCCGGTGAGCTAGACGGGGACCACGCAGCTTCGTGCTGCGCAGGTTAACGGGTGGCCTGGACGGTGCGTCGTCTGTATCGTCGGAACTCATGGAATTACGTTCTCTTTCCGAATCCGATATGGATCAGGCGCTACTCGCCCAGAAGGAACTTGCTGTAGACCAATTCGACTTCCTCTTGAGTTATGACCCCGGGGACGACTGGACGGACTTCCTGGTCGACCTTGAAGCAATTCGACAGGGTCGAGATCTCTCTGTCGGGCGTGTCCCGGCTACCTTCCTCATCGCGGAAGTTGACGGGAGCATCGTCGGACGGGTTTCGATCCGCCATAATCTGAATACGTTTCTTCGGACGGTCGGTGGACACATTGGATATGCCGTTCGCCCCCAGTTCAGGAGGCGCGGATACGCTCATCAAATACTAAAGCTCGCCCTTCTTGAAGCAAAGCGACTCGGAATTGATCAGGTTCTGGTGACGTGCGAGGCCGACAATCACGCGTCCAGGTCCACAATTGAGAACTGCGGCGGTGTCCGTGAGGCGCCTCTGGCGGCTGATACTGCTACGACAGCAAAGCTCCGTTACTGGATCGACACTTAGACCCCGCTTTCTGAGCTGTCGTCAACGTTCCGATAAGCGATCGGCAAAAGGGTGCGTCGGCGTGTAACTGAGCGACCCCGTTGGATAAGCTTCATTGCGCCCGGCGATCCGGTCTAGCTTGGCGTTGGGTGCCAGCCTGTAGCAAACGCTTATCTCTAGGAGACTCATGTCAGACAGATCTCCGGTCGGACGACTCGAAGTCCGCGTCGGAGGGCTTTCCCGGCGGCAACTTATGGACAGCCTGAGCGCGCATGGCATCTTGGTTAATGGTCACGCGGAGACGCTGATTGGGGACGTCATTTTCGGCAACCAGGCATCTCGGCGGGTCGTGGTCACAGAGCGTACTGTCGCTGAACTAGGGCTTCCGCATGGGGCGACGCTCGCGCAGATTTTCGACAGTGCGCATCAACAGGGCCTGTTGCTGTGCCCGGTGGATACTGCACCCTTTTTACGGATGGCTCTCAATGAGCAGGCAGCGTCTCGCGATTCGGTGATGTCGTCGGGGAGCGCGCCCGATGGTGCCCTCACGGTGGCCGCTGAAGCGCTTAGTGAGGACGACGAGTATCCGAAAGGCTTCTATCTGCGCGTCGTAGACGGCCAAGCGTGGCTTCGCGGCTACCAGTGCGACGACGAGCACACTTGGCCCCCCGATGACCGGTTCATCTTTCAGCTTCCGCCGTCTCCCGTCTGAACGCAGCCGGTGGCTGCCCGGTGGCGCTGGCTTACGGACACGCCTGAATCGAAACCCAGGGCGGTTCACTCGAACACACCGAGAACAGTATTGTGAGGAGTTTCGTCCTGACAGACAATCCAAACTGTTTGGCCCATGCCGTAAGCCTAAAGCCCGTAGCATTTCGAATGCCGGTCCCATTGCCATACGAATGTGCCATCGAAGGTTGCGATCCGACCCCAATCCGACCTCGCCCAAGGTGATTGTCGAGCTAACACCATAGGCTTCGCATTATGAATGCCGAGGAGAATCCCAGAGCCAGGGTCTCATGGGCTCTGCTCTGCGGGCTGATTATCATGCTGAACGCGTTGAATTATGCACTTCAGTCAGGCCGATGCACTGACTACATACCGGAGTCCGAGGCAACGTCCACCTGCTCGATGGAACCAGCGCTTGGTTGGCCAGGAAGTGTTCTCTTGGCGATCGTCAGTACCGTTGTGATCGGGTACTGCATCAATCGCATGCTTCGACCGTCCCGCTGACCGATCCCTCAGCGGACACTTTCGCCGGCGGGTTCAATGCGGCAGGGGGGATCACAATATCTGGCGGTACCTGACTTCGCCGAAGGGGTTTGGTGAAGTGGATAGCGGCCAATGCGGCGGCGGGGAGGAACAAGACCCATCCGAGCGCTGGTATCGGCGCTTGGAAGGGTGGACCGCCCGTAAGCAGGCTGACCGCGGCCAACGGGCCCAGCACAGCACCGAGGGCGGCGGCAGGGATTCGAAGTCCGGACTTTTTGGCTTCAACCAACTTATGCATTCCGAGGGCCGGTGCGGCTGCCGACGCGGCGACCGGCAAGCCGGTCAGGAACGCCAATCCGGACTGCCCGAACACGGTCATCAGGTGCGGAAAACCTGATGTTAAGGAGCCCAGGATGTGCAGGGCGAGGCTGGTCGCGATGCCGACCATGCCCCCGAAGATGACCATCCTGAAAAAGGCGCTTGCCAGCGGCGTAGTTTGTTCCCCCATATGGGGAGCTTAGCGTCCGGTCTCGCCTTGCAACAGAGCCTGTCTCCGATCTCTTGCTCCAGCCAAAGGCGTATCCGTCTCATGGGTCGATGCTCCGACGCTGCACTGCGATGGACCCAGGGGGTTGCGGTAGTGGACCGACTTAGGGACGCCTATCCGCTGCGTTGGAGCGGTACGGATTTCCGCAAAAGAGCTGAGGGTAGTTCTTTTAATGCCCTCAGTGATTAGACTCGCTGACACGTAGTCGCTCGAAATTGGGGGAACAATGGAGTCAACCGCAAAGAAGTGCATTCAATGGGGTGTCGTACTAATCATCGGCGGTGGATTTGTGCTGCTTCTGCTCCCGTTGTTGATCGGCCTTCTCGCGCAAACCGTGGGCCAAACGGCGGCTATTGGAGTTGGGGCAGTAGAAATCGTCCTCACCTTAGTTCGGTGGGCGATGATACCGATGGGGACAACGCTGATCGGTGCTGCTATTGTGATCCGCGCCTTTGCCCCGTCGCTTGAACATTCTCAAACTAGCCACACTTCTAACCCATAGGTTGCGGTGCAGTAGGCAACAGATCAGGACACTCAACGTCCGCTACAGCCATAGTTCAGCGCGTAATAATTCCCTCTGCACCTCCGCGAATCGGGTTTAGCGCTTTCTCTCATCTCGCCGGACCTCAACGAGGTGTGTTGCGGTGGGAGATCCTCCTGCGGGGCAGGTGCTTCGCGAGGCGTAGATGGATCTCTACTGCTCGAGTTGTCCGCTGATCCTCGCCGGGATGTGTTCGGGGAAGTCTTCTTCTCCTATCCCGCCAAGTTCGTGGAATGACTCCACGAACCCTCGTACTTCATCGAGCAGTTCGTCTTCGGTCATACGCGCCGTGTCATCTGGTGTATGCCCTGCCGACCCGGCCGCGAACTTACCTACGGTGAACCCGTAGGCTCCCCCTGCTGGGCCGTTGAGCCACGCGAAATCATAGCTGAGGCCTCCATCTGGCTGCCTTCTCTCACTGATCCGGAACAGCTCATCATCGATAGTGACTTCGAACGGCTTCATCCCATAAGTCTAGATTTGCGCCAACGAACCGTCCCACACGAGAATCCCCTAGCGCGTTACATCAGCCCGCAGCCGCCTGTGAACCATCGGTTCCAAATATGTGCTTCTTCAATCAGGTTCCATATGACTCTTGATGCCATACATGGGGCATGTGGATCCGCGCAGCCGATAGCACCGCTCACCTCCCGTGAGGAGCAAGTGCTCCTCACGGTGGCTCGGCGCGCGTAATCGGGTCGAGCTCGCCATGTGGGCTCATGAGACCGGCCGCACCTGAGGCTGGAGCGGGGTGCCGGAGATGCCAGTCGAGATGCCCAAGGCATTCCCGAGCATCACGTTGCGGGGCGTCAGCTGCCAACTGCGACGCGGCATGTCCGCGCCCTTGTCACGGTGTCACGCATGCTTCGTTGGAAGGACTTGCTGCGTCGTACCAGCGCAGAACACGGAGAGCCCTGAGGGTGTTCCACCGACTCGAGGTGCCATCGGGTCCTTCGAATCGAAAGTGAACCGCCCCAGGGTGAGTGCCCTCCAGCAGCCAACATCCGTTTGGCTGACGCTTGGCGCGAACTTGTTCAATCGCCTCAACCAGCCGCGGATCGGCCGGGCCGCCACGCAGGGCGAAGTAGCTCGTCGCCTTGAGCAGGTCATAGTGCCAGCGTGGAGGGTAGGAGAATTGCAGCCATCGGGGGTTCACCAGTTCCCCGGTGCGCAACGAACGGAACAGGCTGCGTCGAAGCAGATACTCTTCGCCCTCGTGGCGCGCCCGGCGGACTTCGTCGGATCCACCGGTGTGTCGCTCCCACCTCAGCAAGGCGTCAACCACGTCAAGAGTGCTGGCGAACGATCCCGCTGCCGAACGCGCCTCGGCCCAGCAGTTCCAGCCACCGTCAGGCAGCTGATCGGCCACGATCCGCTGCACCACCGGGTCGACGTCGATGCCCAGGTAGGTGCCGATCAGAATAGTGCCAGCGTTGATGCAGCAGTCGACTTCCCCGGCGAAGAACGGCAACCCCTCATACTCCCACCGGCAGTTGTGGGCGACCAGTTGCGCTGTCTCCCGCATCACCGCGCTGCCCGGCGGTACGCCCAGGTGGCACAGGTCGAGCAACACCGGATAGGTAGCGATCCATGGTTGCTCCGGTTCCTCGCCGGGTGGCTCACCTGGCGTCTCGGTCGGTTCCGCGTCGGGGGTCGGGAACGGTGGAGGTGGCCCGCCGGCAGCCAGGGCCCGCGCGGTACTTTCGGCGAACGCCGCGGTATTCGGGAAGCATGCCCCGCCCGCCCAATGTCCGTCAGGGGCTCGCAGCGCGAGTAGCCCAGCGCCCCACCCTTCGTGTGCCACCCGCGCCCGTTCAACTTCCACCTCATCCTGTGGGGCATCGAGGAGGTCGTGCAACACCTGCCAACGGATCGCTGGATCGCCTTGGAGCAGCCATTGCACGACCGGGTCGTCCCCGGCCATCGGTGGGGTCTGCGGGAGGTAGGGATCGTACTTCTTCAGCGAAGTTTCCACGGTGGCATCGTAATCGAAGGCAAGGACGCAATAAAGACGTGAAGGCAGCGGAAATCCACCCCACGGCCTCCCCTTAGCGGCTGCCGAGTAAAATCTGGGCACCGAAGATACCGCCGTAGGGGTAGCCGGCGTTGAAACTGTAACGACTTGGAGCCTCAACCCTGCCCGGTTGATCCTGAGGGGCGCACGCGAAGGACAGCGGAACCGGTGACCCTGTCTGCGGCGAGATCAGCCAGGGCTGTATCTGCCGCATCAAACGGGTAGACGCTGATGGAAGGAGCCAACGGAATCTGGGCTGCGAGCGCTAGAAATTCCCGTCCATCGGCACGGGTATTGGCTGTCACGCTGCGCACTTGACGTTCGTAGAACAGATGGGCGTTGTAGTTCAGGGGCGGTATGTCACTGAGATGGATACCGGCAATCGCCAGCGTGCCGCCATGGTCCAGGGCAGCCAGCGCCACTGGCACCAGCTCGCCCACCGGAGCAAAGAGAATGGCGGAATCAAGAGGTACGGGCGGTTCGTCGTAGGCATCGCCGACATACTCTGCCCCAAGCTTTCTGGCTAAGGCGCGGGCCTCCTCGGAACGGGTCATGACGTAGACGGATGCGCCTTGGTACATCGCCATCTGCGCGGTCAAGTGCGCGGAACTGCCGAAACCATAGATGCCTAGGCGTCCACCAGATGGCACATTTGCCCGTTTCAGCGAACGGTAACCAATAATGCCGGAACACAGCAGTGGTGCGGCTTGCTCATCCGTGAAAGCCTCCGGAATGAGATAGGCGAAGTCCTGGGAGACGGTGAGTTGCTCGGCGTAACCGCCGTCCTTGTCCCATCCAGTGAGGACGGGTGCCGCGCACAGATTCTCATCACCCCGGCGACAGTAGGGGCACGTACCGCAGACGCCGCCCAGCCAGGCAACGCCAACCCTGTCGCCCGGCGCGAACCTGGAACTGCCTGGGCCGCTCGCTACCACTGTGCCCACTGCCTCGTGACCGGGGATGACGGCAGGGCGACGCGGCTGGAGGTCACCCTCGGCCAGATGGAGATCGGTACGGCACACACCGCAGACTTTCACATCCACCAGGAGTTCATTGGGGCCGGGTTCAGGGGTTCCACGGACCCCCTTGACCATGGGTCGGGTATTCATGGGACCGGGTTGGTCCACCCACCAAGCGAGCACCGAGACCTCCTACATCATCGGACTCAACAATGTCAGGGTAGGAAACGCACCCGAAGAGCCGAAGGTCCCACCTTCCTGAGCAACCCGGTTGTCCGCTGGGCAGGGGTCGACGGAAATGCCCGAGACACAAATAGTGCGAACAGTTTCCTAGCGGTTCATGACATCGGAGGGCAGGCCTTTCTACCCTAGCGGGCGGATTTTGGGCAGCGTTGACTTGAACTGCGGGCTGAAAGTACAAGCGGGACGGAAAGTGGAACGCTTCCGCACCGGATAGAGAGGGAATCGCGTGGATAAGTCGTATCGGGGGCGGTTGGGGCCCTTGTCCTTCACCCAGGCTCAGCACAACATGCGCACGTCCCAATAGCGGAGGAAAGCTGCCATGACTGAGGTAATGCGGTATGAAGTGGGCTCCGGGACGGTGCTCGTCGAGACTGAAGATAACAGCTACGGCGTGAACCACCCGGCCCGCAACGAACAGGGGATCCTGGATGTCGGCAGGCGTCTGGAGGATGCTCTCGCGAGCATCCGCCCAGCAGCCCGGGCAGCGTTGGAGGCCATGGCAGAGCTGACCCCTGAAAAGGTGGAGATCGAATTCGGCGTGAAACTGGCTGGGGATGCGGGGGCGCTGATCGCCCGCAGCAGTGGGGACGCGCATTTCATCCTCAGGATGTCGTGGAGTCCTTCGAATGCTGCTCCCCTGGACGAGGAAGAGACAACCTGATGAGGACCGCGGTGTTCGGGTTCTCGAACAGGGCTGGTGCAGGGCCCGCTGCACTACGAGGACCTGCCGGTTGAACCTGAGCTCGAAACCGAGCCCATGGGCTTCTAACGGATAGGAGTGATGGAACCATGAAAGCAGCAACCGCACGTCCCACCCGGTGGCCTGTCATCGCGAAGGACCCGGCATCGTTTCGCGTGCCGCCCAATCTCGGCGAGTACGAGGAAGTTCGGAAGTCCTTCACATGGGACCAGGCGCGGCGAGAGCTATCCGGGCTACCCGGGGGCCGGGGTCTGAACATCGCCTACGAGGCAGTAGACCGGCACGCCACAGGTGACCGGTCCGGCATTGAAGCGCTGCGCTTCATCCGGTCAGACGGCGGCACCCGCTCACTGAGTTATGCGCAGCTGGCCAGCCAGACCAGCCGGTTTGCCGCGGTCCTGCGGGAACTCGGGGTCGGGAGGGGCGAACGGGTCTTCTCCCTCCTGGGCCGCAGCCCGGACCTTTACGTGGCGGTCCTGGGCACGTTTAAAAATGCCAGTGTCTTCTGCCCGCTCTTTCCGGCCTTTGGTCCCGAACCGGTGCAGCAAAGACTGCGTCTCGGGGCGGGCCGTGTGCTGGTGACCAGCAGGGCGTTGTACCGGAAGAAGGTCGCACCCATCAGGGAGAGCCTTCCCGAGCTGCGCTTCGTCCTGCTGGCCGATGCTGACGGCCACCCTGAACCGGACACCCTGGACCTCACCGAGCTCCTGGCCAAAGCCTCGCCGGACCAGGACATTGCGGTCACGCAGCCCGAGGACATGGCCCTGCTGCACTTCACCAGCGGAACCACAGGCACCCCCAAAGGTGCGATCCACGTCCATGAGGCAGTGGTCGCCCACTATGCCACCGGCCGCTACGCCCTGGACCTCCATCCGGATGACATCTACTGGTGCACAGCCGATCCGGGTTGGGTTACCGGGACCTCCTACGGGATCATCGCACCTCTGGTCCATGGGGTCACTGTGGTGGTGGATGAGGAAGAACTCGACATTGACCGGTGGTACAGGATTCTCGCCGAACAGCACATCACGGTCTGGTACACGGCTCCGACGGCGCTGCGCATGCTGATGAAGGCGGGGGCGGAGAGGGCTGCTGGCCACGACTTGTCTGCCCTGCGCTTCGTCGCGAGTGTTGGCGAGCCGTTGAATCCCGAAGCCGTGGTGTGGGGACAGGAGGTCCTGGGCCTGCCGATTCATGACAACTGGTGGCAGACCGAGACCGGGGGCATCATGATTTCCAACTATCCTTCCATGCCCATCCGCCCCGGCTCCATGGGGCGGGCGCTGCCGGGAATCGAAGCTGCGCTGGTAGCGCGGGACGCCCACGGTGAGCCCATCATCCAGGACGGAAAGGCCACGCTCGTCACCGAACCGGACACCATGGGGGAACTGGCGCTCCGGCCCGGATGGCCTTCCATGTTCCGCGGCTACCTCAACGAGGACGAGAGGTACCGCCACTGTTTCGCCGGTGGCTGGTATCTCACCGGCGACCTGGCAAGGCGCGACGGCGACGGGTACTTCTGGTTCGTGGGCCGCGGGGACGATGTCATCAAGTCATCAGGTCACCTGATCGGCCCCTTCGAAGTGGAAAGCTGCCTGATGGAGCACCCGGCAGTGGCGGAGGCCGGGGTCATCGGTGTCCCCGACCCGGTGGCCGGAGAAGTGGTCAAGGCCTTTGTCGAACTGCAGCGAGGCCAGGAACCCTCCGAGGAACTCCGGCTGCAAATTATCGGATTCGCCCGCAAACGCTTGGGCGCCGCGGTCGCCCCCAGGGTCCTCGAGTTCACCACCGACCTGCCCAAGACCCGTAGCGGCAAGATTCTCCGCCGGCTGCTCAAGGCGCGCGAGCTGAGCCTGCCCGAGGGCGACCTGTCAACGCTGGAACAGGCCGGGCTGCGGCCATGAACGAGCGGCGGGAGCAGGCCATCCCTGATGCTGGCCACGCCCGGCATCTCTTGCGGCAGATGCTGCGTGTGCGCACCCTCGAGGAAAAGTGCATTGAACTTTACAGCGCCGCTAAGATCCGCGGTTTCCTGCATGTCTACATCGGTGAAGAAGCCGTGGCCGCCGGGGTGCTGGAAACGCTGGCGCCGGAGGACGCCGTGGTGGCCACCTACCGGGAGCACGGCCATGCGCTCCTGCGGGGGTTGTCCGCCGGCTCCATCCTGGCCGAGATGTATGGGCGTCTTGAAGGATGCTGCCGCGGCCGGGGCGGCTCCATGCACCTCTTCGATGCCGCCACCCGCTTCTACGGTGGAAACGCGATTGTGGCCGGCGGGTTGCCGCTCGCCGTCGGCCTAGCCTTGGCCGACAAAATGGCCGGCCGGCGCCGGGTGACCGCCTGCTTCTTTGGGGAAGGTGCGGTAGCTGAAGGCGAGTTCCACGAAAGCCTGAACCTTGCAGCGCTGTGGCAGCTTCCGGTGCTCTTCTGCTGCGAGAACAACCTGTACGCCATGGGCACGGCACTGTTCCGTTCGGAGTCACAAACCGACATGGCCCTCAAGGCCGCCGGCTATGAGATACCCGCCTGGGCCGTCGACGGGATGGACGTGCTCGCGGTCGAGGAAGCTGCCCGGCGGGCCGTTGATGCCGTGCGCTCCGGCGGAGGCCCGCATTTCCTGGAGCTGCGTACCTACCGCTTCCGCGCCCACTCGATGTTCGACCCTGAGCTGTACCGGGAGAAATCCGAGGTGGCCCGGTGGATGGAACGGGATCCCATCGTCCTGATCAAATCCGCGCTGGAGGCGGCAGGTGAGCTGTCGGACGAGCAGTGGGCCGCGCTGCAGGCCGACGTCGACGCGGAGGTGGCTGCCGGCGTCGAATTCGCAGAGGCGGGCACACTCGAACCGGTGGAGGACCTCACCCGGTTTGTCTACAGCGAGCGAAACGACGTAGCCGAAGGGGGGCCGGCAGCATGAAAACCACTTACCGGGAAGCGGTCAGGGCAGCCCTCCGGGACGCCCTGCAGCGCGACGAGCGGGTGTTCCTGATGGGCGAGGACGTGGGCCGCTACGGCGGCAGCTTCGCCGTCAGCCTGGGCCTTCTTGAGGAATTCGGCCCGGAGCGCATCCGCGATACTCCGCTGTCCGAATCCGGCTTTGTCGGGGCGGGAATCGGAGCGGCCCTGGGCGGAATGCGTCCCGTCGTCGAAATCATGACAGTCAACTTCAGCCTGCTTGCCCTGGACCAGATCATCAACAACGCAGCGACCCTGCTGCACATGTCCGGCGGCCAATTCAACGTGCCAATAGTGATCCGGATGACCACAGGGGCGGGCCGCCAGCTCGGCGCACAGCACTCGCACAGCCTGGAAGGGTGGTATGCGCACATTCCGGGCCTGCGCATCCTGGCCCCCGCCACCCTCGCCGACGCCCGCGGGATGTTATGGACCGCGCTCCAGGACGCGGACCCGGTGCTGATCTTCGAGCACGGGTCGCTGTACAACGTCGCGGGGGAGCTGGAGGACGGCGCCGGGCCTGTGGACATCGACAAAGCTGCCATCCGGCGCCGCGGAAACGCCGTCACCCTTATCACCTACGGCGGTACCCTTCCCCTCGTGCTGGAGGCCGCGGACCGCTTGGCCGGGGACGGCATTGACGCTGAGGTCCTTGACCTGCGCACCCTCCGGCCGCTCGACGACGGGACCATCTTCAACAGCGTCGGCAAGACCCACCGGGCAGTGGTCGTGGATGAAGGCTGGCGGAGCGGCAGCCTCTCCGCCGAGATCGCCGCCAGGATCGGCGAGCACGCCTTTTTCGACCTCGACGCCCCGGTGGAACGGGTCTGCAGTGAAGAAGTGCCCGTGCCGTACGCCAAGCACATGGAGCTGGCCGCGCTGCCGTCGGTTGAGAGGGTCGTGGCTGCCGTGCGGAAGGCCGTGGGAAACCGTGGCTGAGTTTCGAATGCCGTCCCTGGGCGCCGATATGGAGCACGGCAAGGTGGTGGAGTGGCTGGTCAAGCCCGGTGACTATGTCCACAAGGGTGACATCGTGGCCGCTGTGGACACCGACAAGACCGTCATGGACATCGAGTCATTCGAGGAAGGCGTGGTCGCCGAGTTCCTTGTGGACATCGGCGACACCGTGAACGTAGGGACACCCATCGCCCGGTTCACTCCGACACCCGCCGACCGAAGCCCGGCCCCGTCAGAACCAACCCCCACCGTGGCGTCGGCTGGCGAACCCCGGCCGGCACCAGCCGTTGTGGAGCCCAAAGTCCCTTCACCTCCGGCGGTCAAACACGGCAGCAAAATCTCGCCGCCGGTCCGGCATCTGGCCCACTCCCTCGGGGTCGACGTCGGCTCGATCCGTGGCAGCGGCCTGAATGGCGAGGTGACCCGTGCCGACGTCGAAAGTGCTGCCGCCGAGAGTACGGCCAGGGGAGTGCCGGCAGCTCCCGGAGCCCAAAACGGCCCGGCGTACCAGCGCAGGATGCGGTCCTCCCCGCGTGCCCGGCGGCTGGCGACCCAGGTTGGGGTCGACCTTCAAGAAGTGGTCGGTACCGGGCCCGACGGCGCCATCACCGAGTCCGATGTCCGTCGCGCCGCGGGCGCGGCCACCGGAAAACGGGTGGAGGCGATGGCATCCGAGCCTCCACGGCAAGCGGAGCCTGCAGTCGACGCTGCACCGCGGAGCCGGAAAGAGATCGGCGGGGATAAGGCCGCCACCCTCAGGCAGGCCATCGGCTCCCTCATGTCCCGTTCGAAGAAGGAAATTCCGCACTACTACTTGGCCAACACTCTTGACCTGGCAACGGCGATGGCGTGGATGCAATCGCAGAACCAACAGCGGCCGGTCTCATCCCGCCTGGTTCCCTCGGCCCTGCTGCTGAAGGCGACGGCATTGGCCGCAAAGGAAACGCCGGAGATGAACGGGTTCTTTACCCGTGGGACGTTTCACCCGAGCGCCAGCGTCCATCTTGGCGTCGCTGTGGCCCTGCGCCACGGAGGTCTGGTGGCTCCCGCCCTGCACGATGCCCAAACGCTGACCCTCGATGAACTTATGGACAAGTTGCGCGGCCTCGTCAGCCGAGCCCGGGCGGGCCGGCTGCAGCGCGCCGAGATGACCGACCCCACCATCACCGTGACCAACCTGGGCGACCTCGGCGTGGACAGCGTCTACGGCGTAATCTATCCACCCCAGGTGGCCATGGTGGGCTTCGGCAAAGTCCTTGAGCAGCCGTGGGCGCACAACGGAATGCTCGGCATCCGCCACACTGTCGCCGCAACGCTATCGGCAGACCATCGCGTCAGCGACGGGCTCCGCGGCGGCCGTTTCCTTTCCCGCATCGATGAATTACTGCAGAGACCGGAGGAGTTATGAAGGAACAGGACGCCAGACAGGCAGTGCAGGCAGCAATCAGCCAGGTGGCCCCCGATGTTGAACCTGATGATCTCGAAGGCTGTGCCCGGTTGCGCCAGGACCTGGAACTTGACTCGCTGGACTTTCTTCATCTCGTGGAGACCATCGCAAAGACCACCGGTGTGGACATTCCGGAACGCGACTATCCGGCGGTGGCAACGGTTGACGGCCTCGTTGGTTACCTCGCCGGTCATAGCTGAATGCGGTATCCGGCGGCAGAGTATGGGAAAATCAACGGGAACGGGAAATTATGAAACACCAGCAGCCGACCCTCCGGTTCCTTGGAGCCACCGATACCGTTACCGGTTCCCGATACCTGATTGAGGCCGGTGGCAAGCGTGTGCTGGTCGACTGCGGACTTTTCCAGGGCTACAAGCGCAGCCGCGAACGCAACCGCGCACCCTTTCCCGTCCCGCCGCATTCCATCGACGCCGTGGTCCTGACTCATGCGCACCTGGACCACACCGGATACGTACCCGCGCTCGTCAGGGACGGCTTCGCCGGACCTGTCTACGCCACAGAGGGCACCTTCGACCTCTGCAAGCTGATCCTCCCGGACAGCGGACACTTACAGGAAGAAGAGGCCAGGTACGCATCCCACCGCGGATCGTCCCAACACAGGCCGCCGCTTCCGCTCTACACGGCGGCCGATGCCGTGAAGTCCCTCAACAGTTTCAAAACCCACGGGTTCGACACCCCCTTGCCGCTTGGCGGAGGCATGGAACTGACGTTCCTGCCCGCCGGTCACATCCTGGGCGCCGCGCAGGTCCATATCCGGATCGGCTCACACTCCGTGCATTTCACCGGGGATCTGGGCCGAGCCGATGATCCTTTCATGTACCCGCCGCGGGCGCTTGGCCGTGTCGGGGTGCTGGTAACCGAGTCAACGTACGGCAACCGGAAACACTCAGGCATGGACCCGCAGAAACAACTTGGGGAGATCATTAATCGGGTGGCGAAACGCGGCGGGGTGATCATGATTGCAGCGTTCGCCGTAGGCCGGGCTGAGACGCTGATGCTGTATCTGTCCAAGCTCCGCAGGAAGAACGCGATTCCGGACATCCCGGTGTACCTGAACAGCCCCATGGCGATCGACGCTTCCCGGATGTACCAGCGGTACCGCGAGGAACACCATCTCAAGCAGGACGACTACGAAGGCATGTATAGGCTGGCCAGGCTCACCCGCACCGCGGATGAGTCCAAGCTGCTGAACCTGCGAGGCGGACCGATGATCATCATTTCAGCCAGCGGCATGCTGACCGGCGGCAGGATCCTGCATCACATCGCAGCGTATGGACCGGATTCGAAAAACGCCATCGTCCTCAGCGGCTACCAGGCCAGCGGTACCCGGGGTGCGGTCCTCGCCGCCGGGGAACGTGTGCTCCGCATCTATGGTGGGGACGTTTTGATCCGCGCCGAAGTTATCCAGATGCAAAGCCTGTCTGCCCACGCCGATTCCGACGGGCTCATCGCGTGGATGAAAGCAGCAGAAACCGAACCCCGCATGACCTACATTACGCATGGCGAACCCGTTGCATCGGATGCCCTCCGCATCCGTATTAAACGGGAACTGGGCTGGCGGGCCCGGATGCCTGAACACCTGGAACAGATCTCCATTGAGAACCCGCGATGAAGCCCTGCAGTGGATTGCCCGTACCAACCGAGGGGGCGCCGCACGGGGCATGGTGAGGTTCTGGTCCAGTGTGAAACCCGCCTGTGACATCTTCCACGGTGCTGGGCGCCAAGCCATTACGGCGGCTCAGACGCCGACCGTCACCGACTTGCGGTGCATGAACATCAAGAGCAGGAAGGTCCGAGTATCAGCGCCAACGGTTCTCGGAGAAGGCCGGTTCTCGTGGCCCTCGGCCCGAACAGTGGAAGTACCTCCCTGAAATGCTCTGCTCTGGGGCAGAATATGAGGTGTGGTCAAGAAAACGTCTGATGAGGCGAGCCCCCAGGTCCTGTCCAAGAAGGACTACGACAAGGAATTGCTGCGGTTGCAGGAGGAACTGGTCGCCTTGCAGGAGTGGGTGCGCGCAACCGGCACGCGGTTGGTCGTTATTTTCGAAGGACGCGACACCGCCGGTAAGGGCGGAACGATCCAACGCATTAGCGGGGCGCTCAACCCGCGCTTCTGCAGGGTTGTTGCACTCCCGGCGCCCACTGAGCGCGAGCGGTCACAGTGGTACTTTCAACGCTACATCGCCCATCTACCAGCGGCTGGGGAAATTGTGCTGTTCGACCGGTCTTGGTACAACCGGGCCGGGGTGGAGCGGGTGATGGGCTATTGCACCGATGAACAGTATGCCGACTTCGTCGAGGCGGTGCCCATGCTTGAAGAGGCATTGATCTCCGATGGGATCGTCCTGGTGAAGTACTGGTTGAGTCTTTCTGACTCCGAGCAGCGCCGACGATTCCAGGGCCGCATCGATAACCCGGCTAAGCGTTGGAAACTGAGCACCCTGGACCTTGAGGCGCAAGCCCGGTGGGTTGACTACGCCGAGGCCAAGGACAAGATGTTTGAGTTCAGTGACACCGAGCGCAGCCCGTGGTGGGTGGTCGACGCCGACAACAAGAAGGAGGCCCGGCTTAACCTGATGGCCCATCTGCTATCGCTACTGCCTTACGAGCGCCGGGAGTTTCCGGACATCGAGTTGCCCGAGCGCCAGAACCGGATCTACGACCGACCGCCGTTGGATCGCCAGCGGTTCGTTCCACAGCGCTACGAGATCGGGAAATCTAAAAAAGCGCCGAAGGGCAAGAAGAAGGATTCCGCCCAGCATAAGTCCCGCTGAGTGGATGCCGGTTGGTCTGCCGGTTTCGGGTGGGTTAGGATTCTTTTATCAAGGGGAGTACTCCCGTCTGTGATTGGCCCGTCAATACGGATGCACTGAAGCATCTCGGGTCGTCGGTTCCGGTGTTGTCCGGGGCGGAGGAGACCTTGGCGTATCTGTTCAACGCCTACCCCTTGGGAGCAATCTTATGCAGGTCACACCCCTGATCTGGCTCATCACGATCGCTGTGACGATCCTCTTCTTTGTCTACGAGTTCTTCGCCCACGTTCGTAAACCACACGAGCCGTCCATCGCAGAATCGGCGCGCTGGTCGGCCTTCTATATCGGACTGGCACTGTTGTTTGGGGTGGGGATCGGGGTGGTGTCGGGATGGAAGTTCGGCGGTGAATACTTTGCTGGCTATCTCACCGAGAAGGCTCTGTCGATCGACAACCTATTCGTTTTCCTCATCGTGATGGCCGGATTCGCCGTCCCGAAAAAGTATCAGCAGAAGGTGCTGATGATCGGGATCATCATCGCCCTCATCCTGCGTGGCGGGTTTATCGCTATCGGAGCGACCCTGATCGAGAACTTTTCGTGGGTCTTTTACATCTTCGGCGCCCTACTGCTCGTTCTGGCCTACCGGCAAGCGTTCAGCAGCCACGAGTCCAATCCGGCTAACGGTAGGTTTATGACACTGGTCCGCCGGGTCCTGCCCGTCACCGATGAGTATCACCAGGACAAACTCACTGTGAAGCAGGGCGGGAAGCGCTACGTCACGCCCATGTTGCTGACAATCATCGCGATTGGCTTTGTGGACGTCATCTTCGCTGTCGATTCAATCCCCGCAATCTACGGTCTGACCAACGAGGCCTACATCGTTTTCACCGCCAACGCCTTCGCGTTGATGGGTCTGCGGCAGTTGTTCTTCCTCATCGGAGGGCTGCTCGAGCGCTTGGTCTACCTCGCCCAGGGTCTGGCCGTCATCCTCGGCTTCATCGGAGTGAAGCTCGTCTTCCACGCCCTGCACGTCAACGAGCTCCCCTTCGTCAACGGCGGGGAGCCACTTCTTTGGGTACCCGAGATCCCCATCTGGTTCTCGCTGCTCTTCATCGCAGCCACCGTCGTTGTAGCGACCGTCGCGAGTCTACTCAAGACCCGCAGCGCCGAGGACATGGACGAGCAGGTACTGGTAAACGGCATACCGGTAGACGCCGTACGTCCACACGAGCTGGCCGAGCATTCTGAGGTCGATGGGAGGACGGAGTCCACTGCCGACACGTCCAAATAGGCTTTAACCGGCAGTTGTGAAGGGCGTCGGAGGTGCTGGTGGGTATCGGCGTCCTACGCGGATCCGTGAGCAGGGAGGGGCCCGCATCCCGTATCGTTGTCTGATGGTTACACGACGTGAAGCAGCTCAAATCCTCGATATTTCCCTGGAAATGGCGCACCGTCACGGTATCCCTGCAAGGCTGACGGACACCGAGCTATCCGAGCTCATGGACAGTCCACCGGGCTGGCTCGTTCAGTCCAGGAACAACCGGACGGGTAAGCGCCCCGTTTGGGTTCAACTGACCTGCGCGGTCTGTGGTTTCTCGGAAGCCGCACGGCCTAAGAAGTGGTGGCCGCCGTTCACCTATGTCTACTGCGCGCACCACACCCTTGAGGACCTCCCGCCGGTAATGCCGAGTCTGGTCCGCAGCGAGTACGAGGGAATCGGAAGTCGGTTCGTCGGCATCGTTGATGTCGAAGTGCCAGTCTCCTGACAGCCGGTGTCCGGCCGCGTTTCGCAGGTAGGCCCAGAGATTGATCAGTGGAAAGGCGAAAGTTCACCTGTGAAGGGAACCCGTAGGCCAAATTCCGCCGGGTACCTTTTCTCGGCCTACTGTTGATACATGAGGATCAACGCCTTTTCGGATGTCTGCCTGCGCGTGATGATGATCCTTGCTCCAGCGGCGGAGCTGAAAACTTCCCGAGTTATCGCCGAGGAAATTGGCATCCCCTACAACCATGTCAGCAAAGCCGTAATACGGCTCCGCGATCTTGGTCTTGTCGATGTCGTCCGTGGGCGCTCCGGTGGGCTAAGGATCAGTGAGGAGGGCCGCCGTGCGAGTGTCGGCTCTTTGCTGCGGGCTTTGGACACCCGGGAGGATCTCGCGGATTGCCGCACACCGGCCGGTGATTGCCCGCTCATTCACGGTTGCGGTTTGCGTACGGCATTGCGCCGCGCCCGGGAAGCTTTTTACTCGGAGCTCGACGACGTTGTCATAGCAGGGCTGGCCGATCCCCGTGGGACGGGTCCTGTCTTCGTTGCTTTGAGCACAATAAGCAGCCAATAGGTGGTGCCGCAGCGGTGCGCTTGTCATAGCTCAAATAGTTAAACCAGCATATGAGATGCTACTTTTAGGGTAGGCAAATGAGCCTCAAATCTAGGAGACGGCATGCTTTCGACCCAGTCCCATCCCATCATCGAGGCGACTCTTCCCTTGGTGGGCGAGAAAATGCCCGAAATTGCCAAGAACTTCTACGCCAGGCTCTTCACTGCGCATCCGGAGTTGTTTGATGGCCTCTTTAGCCGATCAAATCAGAAAAATGGGACACAGCAGCAGGCCTTGGCGGGAAGCATTGCGGGATTTGCCACTCACATGGTCAATAACCCAGACAGTGCCCCGGAAATTCTGCTTGCCCGTATCGCCCACAAGCACGTGTCCCTCGGCATTGTGCCGGAGCAGTACGACGTCGTTTACAAGCATCTCTTCGACGCTATTGCCGAGGAACTCAGCGATGTAATTACCGCCGAAATAGCTGGAGCATGGACTGAGGTCTACTGGCTGATGGCCCACACCCTGATCAAAATGGAAAAGGGACTATATGCCTCAGCCGCCAATGACAAGCCCTGGGCACCATGGACGGTGAGCAAAAAAGAAGCTGCGGGCAGCGACGCCGTGACCTTCACTCTCGTTCCTGCCGATGAGACCCCGGTGACACCATCCCAGCCGGGACAGTACGTTGGCGTGAAGGTAAGGATGCCAGACGGCGTTCACCAGGTACGCCAATACTCGCTGGCCGCAGACGACGGGACAGCCGTGCGGGTATTCACCGCCCGACTCGACACGGAGGGCGAAGTAACTCCGGTGCTTCACAACAGCGTCCAGGTCGGCGACCAGTTAATGCTCTCAAACCCCTGTGGAGACGTCACCTTGGCTGACGGTGATCACCCGCTCGTTCTGGCGTCTGCCGGGATCGGCTGCACCCCCACAGCCTCGATTCTGCGGTCCCTGGCTCAACAAGAATCCCGTCGAGAGGTACTCGTCCTGCATGCTGAAGCCAGCCTCGACCGCTGGGCGCTTCGGGAACAGATGAGCAACGACGCGGCAAGCCTCGAGTCCGCCGGACTCGAGCTCTGGCTGGAAACGCCAACCAGCGATTCGCGTGAGGGATTCATGTCCCTGGACGCAATAACCATCCCGGATAACGCGTCCGTTTACCTTTGCGGACCGCTACCCTTCATGCGCTCAATCCGATCGCAGGCACTAAAATCAGGCGTCCCGGCTGACCGCATCCACTATGAAGTATTCGGATCCGACCTCTGGCTCGCCAATGCCTAAGAGTTGCCCCTAGCTGCCCAGTTGAACGATAACCGCCGCAATCAGCGCCTGCGAGGCGCACTCAGCGACACGGTTGACCGGCGCACAGTACACACTCACATCACAGTCCAAGGCAGGAGCTATTAAACATCAAGCAGGCGGGGGAGACCCCCGAAATCGTTCCTTCCTACTCAGCCGTCTCCTAGTCTGCCATTCTGCTATCAGGATGACTTGGTGATTGCTGAGTGAAATAACTGGATGGCAAACGGCGGTCGAGCCGGGCTAAGTCTTCCCAACAATCACATCGATGAGCAGGGAGGAAGCGACTTTGGAACCGGGCTTCAGGATGCCGATGAAAGCTGTTGACATAGGCCACAGCTGAGAGCACACTGTAGCCGTTGGTCGCAAATGTCCGGTTTAGCCCTGAAAAGGCCACGCTTCAGAGGTCTCCGGACCCTCATCCCGGAGCATCTCTCCTCCGGGTCAAACCAGTTGGGCAAGGCTTAGTGGGGAGGACGAGATGTCCGCGATAAGTGTCAAGGCTCTGGAATCAAAGTCATTCAACGAACCCGATGAAAAACGCCGTCCGCCTAAGACCGAAGTTGATGTGGTCAACCTTGGCGACACTACCTTAGGCAGGTTCACTTTCGAGCCCGGCTGGAGGTGGTCCGAGACCGTCAAAACCGTGGTGCAGACCGAGAGCTGCCAAAATAGTCATTTGGGGTTTTGTATTGCCGGAACGCTGACAGTTGAGATGGAAGATGGAACCCGCGCCACAATTCGCGTCGGCGAAGCCTATTCAATCCCCCCTGGCCATGATGCCTGGGTCGAAAACGATGAAACATTTGTGGGCTACGAAATTCTGAGCGCAGCCGCATATGCCAAACCTGCTTAGTTCCAGAGGACGTAAGCGGGCGTAGTGGACTCACTCCACAGGCTTGTTCTCGCGCGAGCTTCTCAGCGCGCTGTGGCAGTCGGCACCGGAAACACCGCTGTCTGCCAGCGGGATTGTCATCCCCTGCACAGGTCGGCATATGTTCGGTCTCGCAAGGTGCATGTCAGATTCAGCATCACATCTGGGCAGGTGGAGGTTGGCAAATCCCTCGCGGACAGCCCAGCCACCGCGACCATAGCCGCAGGAAGCTTCGCGCCAGACAACGCAAAGCGCGGTCCGGATGTCACGGGTCGGGGCCGTGTCCATGCGAGGGCTCGGGCGGACCATCAGAACTGCTATTTCGTCGGTGTCACGGGTCGGTTGGAGAGTTGCCACTAATGAGCATGAAACTGCTGAACAAGGGAGACCGCTGGGTCTTATCGGAGGCGGGATCGGCGTGCATTCGCCAGCAACAGTGGGTGCCGTCAAATCCCTCGAAGTAGTGCTGAATTTCTGCCGCCAAAAATTGAGTGGAGGCCGTCAGGCTACGCCCCAGTCATGCCCATTCAACCACCGTGCAAGCGGTAACGCCTCAACCCCAAAGTCTGCGCTGGTCGCCGTCATGTCTATTGCACCACTCCCGCGGCGGATCATGCATCTCACCTGAGCTGCCACCTCAAACGCTACCGTTTCGCCGAAAATGGGCGCCAGCGCAAGCTCGTAATCGTCGGGGTCGATAGACACGTAGGTCATCGGACGTCCGGTAACGTCAGCGAACCGACCGGCGATGTCGACGCCGGTAAGCGCTTCTGGTCCGCCGACGTCGAATCCCCTCCCCGCCAGGTCAGGCCGGTCTAGAGCGGCCACTGCGTACGCGGCCGTTTCCGCCGCAGAAATCCAGGACATCGGGAACTGCGCAGGCAGCGGGAACGCTACGACACCTGAGTCGACGATCCCTGGCCTAATCCATGGACCCAAAAATATTTCATAGTAAAAGGTCGGGCGAATCACGACGCTCGGGATCCCACTGGCGTGGAGGTAATCGACCACCTCCTGACGCGCCTCATAAGCATGAACGTTTTCGCCGGGAATGACGTGCGCGCTGGTATTGAACACGACCAGCTTCACTCCGGCTGCACGGGCGGCGTCGACGGCATTGCGGCCATATGCCTCATGCAATTCGAAGTCATACTGCAGGGGGAGTTGGAGGACCACACGATCGATGTCGGCGTTCGCCTTTGCGAGGCTGTCCGGGTCGCCCAAGTCGGCCACTGCGACCTCAGCGCCCCGAGCGCTCCAGTGCGCGGCGCGGTTTGCGTCACGAGTTACGACGCGAGTGGTCCGCCCCTGTGTGAGGAGCTGGGCCTCGACCGGAGTCCCTTGGGTACCCGTTGCCCCGTAGACGAGAATAGTTTCAGTCATCGTTATTCCTTCATCGCCTCCGAAGGTGCACCTGATGTGCGCCGGAGGAGAGCCATTGTCCTCCCAGCGGCGTTCCTCGTCTACTACCTAAATGATCCAGATTGGAGTGTCCGTGACCAGACGAGTCGGAGCAAGACCACCCCAAGGGCATCCAGGACCATTTGGTTTTACAACTCGGTGGGCTGTTAAGGAGAAGAGGCGAGATCAGGTCGTTTGGAGTGTTCTCGCTAGTTCAATAATGTCCTGAGCTTCTACATCGGGCTGGGCGTAGTAGGAGGGGTAGGCAGTAGCCGAGCGGTTTATCCAGGCGGTCTGCAAACCGGCGGTTTTTGCGCCGTGGATGTCCCACGGGTGGACCGCTACCAGCATGAGATCGCCGGGCGCATGGCCGGTCTGGCGTGAAACGTAGCGGTAGGCCTCTGCGGCCGGTTTCCAGCATGGCGCATCTTGGACGCTGAGCAATCGGGAGAACTTGTCCCGGATGCCGCCCCTGGAGGTTAGAGATTCCGCTACTGAAGGAGAACCGTTGCTAAGCGTGACCAGTTGAGTGATGGTGTTCAGTTTCCTGATGCCGGGTGCCACATCGGGGTGCAGAGGGAGGTTCTTGAACACGCCCATGATGTGATTGGTCTGGTTCTGATAGTTGCCCGGTCCTAAGGTTTGGGTGAGGAGCCGGTGAAGACTGTCGGATGCGATGTCCAGGAAGGCCGGGTTTTCGCCGGTTGTAGTGAGCGCGAACCCGTCGCGGAGTAATTCGGCGAACCATACACGTGAGAGGGTCTCGTGTAACCCAGATTCTGTGAACGCATTTTTCATCGGCGTCATGTCAGACAAAGTCTCATTGACGTCAAAGACCAGAACTGCCGGTGTTGTGCGCATAGGGATGACCCTTCCTGGCTCGTCGACGAGTTGGTTTGGGACAGTAATGGCCCTGTGACGACGATACCCGCCTCCACATGACTGCAGACACTTCGCAAATGTTTGACACCTACGAATTCCATTCCTACCTATTGGCGCTACCTCACCAGAAGCCACCCCCAGGATGTATTTTCTAAGGAGTACATCCCAGGGACGGCAGGGAGCACCGGGGCTTGCCACCTTGAACGGATTCCGGCCGCAGCGCCCCCATTGTTTGTTGGAGGGTGGATGTGGTGGCCGGGACCGGTCCCGTATGATGCGAGTCCGAGGGCGATGGCGCCCCACACCTCTTGAAGGATAGAAGAAGAGTCTATGCTGGCTACTGCTCGGAACTCGCAGGACCGCACTGTTAGGTTCGGGTTCGCATTCATCGGCGTTCTGCTCATCGCAGTTAACCTTCGGGTGTCCTTTGTCAGCGTGGGCCCGGTGCTGGAGAACATCAGCGGCGATCTCCAGTTATCCAGTGCTGCGGCAGGATTCCTTACTGGTCTTCCGCTCATCGTTTTTGCAGTTTTCTCACCCGTCGCGCCCCGTATCGCGTCTCGTTTGGGTCTTGATCGTACGCTGTGGCTATCACTGCTGATCCTCGCCGTCGGTATCGTGCTTCGCTCGTTACCCGTGCCCGGTTTCATCTGGCTGGGCACCGTGCTGATCGGCTTGGCTATTGCGTTTCTCAATGTCTTGGTGCCGTCGCTTGTGAAGCGGGACTTTCCACTGCGGGTCAGCCAGGTTACCGGAAGCTACACCGCCACACAGGCTGCGTTCGCTGCGGTCGGGGCCGCCGTCGTCGTGCCTGTGGCACAAATGTCTCCGGCGGGATGGCGGTTTGCCCTTGGAATCTGGGTGGGACTGGCTCTGATAGCGATGGCGGTGCTCTTGCCGTGGCTGCGCCGGCACAGGTTGGATACTCCGCACGCCACCATGCCGGAGGCCCCTCACCGGTCGCCATGGGCCTCAGCCTTGGGTTGGCAGGTGACGATTTTCATGGGCTTGCAGTCTATTGGCTTTTACGTTTTGATGGCGTGGCTCCCCTCCATCGAGCAAAGTCGCGGAATCCCTGCCACCACCGCGGGAGTTCACCTGTCAGTATTTTTGCTCATCAGCGTGTTCGCCAGTCTTGCCGCAGGAGGGATCATTCATCGAGGCGTGGACCAACGGTTCGTATCCTTCATGAGTGGGGCTCTCATGTTCGTGACGTTTCTCGGTCTGGCACTGGTGCCGGACCTCATCTTGTTGTGGATCCTTCTGGGAGCAATCGGGTGCGGGAGCCTCATTGTTATTGCTCTGTCGCTGTTCAGCCTCCGGACCGTCAATCACCTGCAGGCGGCCTCCCTGTCGGGCATGGCGCAGTCTGTCGGTTACGGTCTGGGTGCAGTCGGGCCGGTGATGTTCGGCGGCCTTCGCGATGTGAGCGGGGGTTGGACGCTTCCACTCATTGTCACCGCTGGCATCATGGCGGTTCTCGCTGGGACGGGTTTGCTCGTCGGACGTGACCACGTGATCCGCGGTACTGATTGACCGAAAGCCGACTACCGAAGCAGGGTCTCCCAGAGTGATGTGTCGTTCGTCCAGGCTCAGAACGCGTAGCGGATGCGGCAGTACGGCGCGATATCCCGAATCAGGGCAAGCAGTTGTCGAACATAGCCAGCCTTGGTCCCTGAGCGGTAGCGGACGTTGGTGAAGCCGTTGGACGAAACCTTCGATTCCTGCAGGTCTGGGCGCCACAGCGCCTTCTCGGCCTGCGGATGCCACCCCAAATTCACCTCGTGTAGCCGCTCGTTGTGGGTCAGGAAAATGACTTCCGCCGCCAGTTGCGCTTTAGCGGCGGGCGTTAGCTTGGCATCAAGCTGGCGCAACAGTTCCTCCCAATCGCTGAGCCAGGTGTCCGTGATGATGACGGGGGAGAAGTTGACGTGTACCTCATACCCGGCCTCCACGAAGTCATTGATCGCAGCCATCCGTTCGGCCACAGGCGAGGTTCGGACGTCAATCGATTTCGCCAGCTCCGCGGGCATGAGGGAAAAGCGGATCCTGGTATGACCGCCGTGGTCCCACCCGAGCATCGCTGGGTTAACGTACTTGGTGGCGAAGGACAGCTTCGCGTTCGGCACATCGCGGAAGAGCGTGACGAGGTCCTCCACGTTATCGCTGATCAGCGCGTCGACTGAACAGTCGCTGTTCTCGCCGATGTCGTAGACCCAAAGTTCCGGGTCGCACTGGTTGGGCTCCAATTTCATGCCCTGTCGTGCGGCGTGCCGATCAAGCGCTCCTGCGATCTGCGAGATGTTCGCGAACACGGTTACCGGATTGCTGTATCCCTTGTGTCGGGGTACGTAGCAGTAAGCGCATGCCATGGCGCAACCGTTGGCCGTTGAGGGCGCAATGAAATCCGCTGACCGGCCGTTCGGCTTTACGGCCAACGATTTCTTGACCCCGAGTACCAGCGCTTCCGTCTTGATCCTGGACCAGCGGGGAACGTTGGTCTCATCACCGTGGAGGTCCGGTATGTTCCAGTGGTTGTCGACAAGCACAACTTCGGCTGCCGGCCATCGTTGGACAATCTCTTTCCCTCGTGGCAACTCCAATGCGGCGGGTTGGGCATAGATGCGACGGATCTGTAACAGCCGGTTGAACTCCATCACTCTATTCTCCCAAGGTGCCGAAGATGAGGGCACCGGTTATGCCGAAGGCCTCTTACGGCAGTCAACCGGGAAAGCATGGGGGACAGGAAGGGCATCCTACCGAAAGGACCGTCAAGGCGTTCGAGCGCCTTGACGGTCCCAGAGAGTGGTTACGAGCGTAAGCCACCTACCACCCGGCAACGGTGGTTTCAGTCAATTTGCGCCGTCAGGCCAGCAGCCTTGATTGCGGTCGACGCGGCGGCTTCGTCGTTGTCTGAGCTGTCCCCACTGATGCCGACCGCTCCCTGGATGGTGCCGTCATTGTCGCGCACCAGGACACCACCGGGCACTGGGATGAGTCGGCCACCCAGAGTGGCTGTCGCTGCGGCAATGAAGTAGGCCTGTTGCTCGGCGCGCTCCATAATTGCCCGCGAACCCATTCCGAGGGCCAGCGCTCCGTACGCCTTACCCTGGGCGATCTCAAAGCGATTATTCGAGGCACCATCCTGGCGCGCAGCGGCGATGACGTGGCCGCCGGCGTCGAGCACGACGACGGTCAGCGGCTTGAAGTTCTGCTGCTGACCTGCCGCGAGGGCGTCGGCGATGATGGATTGGGCGGTTGTCAGTGTCAGGCTCATGATGACCTCGTTCGATTGTCGGCTTGCTTATGCAGGGCACGGCGGCGATGCAGAATGGGTTCGGTGTATCCCGATGGTTGAGCGGCGCCCTCTAGAACGAGTTCGCGGGCTGCCAGGAACGCCTCGGTATTGAACGCCGGGGACATTGGCACGTAGGCGGGGTCCGAGGCGTTCTGCTCGTCGACGACCACAGCCATTCGTTGCAGGGAAGCGTCGACCTCTTCCTCGGTTACGATGCCGTGCAGCACCCAGTTCGAGACGTGCTGGGAGCTGATGCGGCAGGTTGCGCGGTCTTCCATCAATGCTGTGCCATGGATGTCGGGAACCTTGGAGCACCCGACGCCGTCGTTCACCCAGCGCACGACGTATCCCAGGGTGCTCTGAATGTTGTTATCCAGCTCGCTACGTCGGTCATCCGCATTCCAGTCAGAGGGGTTACCGACCGGAATGGTGAGCAGTTGACGCAGGGTCGAGCGACGCTTCCCGGCTAGTTCAGCCTGCCGGGCATCCACATCGACTTGATGGTAATGCATAACGTGCAGGGTCGCGGCGGTCGGGGAGGGGACCCAGGCGCAGTCCGCGCCGGCAAGCGGGTGCGCAACCTTTTGCCTCAGCATGTCGCCCATATTGTCAGGGGCCGCCCACATGCCCTTACCGATTTGGGCCCGCCCGCTGAACCCGCACTCCAGGCCTATATCAACATTCGCGTCCTCATAGGCCGCGATCCAGCTGGAGTTACGCATGTCGGCTTTGCGGACCATGGGGCCAGCGATCATCGAGGTATGGATTTCGTCGCCGGTGCGATCAAGGAATCCGGTGTTGATGAACGCGACACGGTCCCGCGCCTCCCAGATGCAAGCCTTCAGGTTGGTCGACGTACGGCGTTCTTCGTCCATGATGCCGATTTTCAGGGTAAGCGGTTCAAGGCCCAACACGGGCTCTACGGCCGCCAACAGTGCGCAGGCCACTGCGACTTCACCCGGACCGTGCATCTTCGGCTTGACGATGTACACCGATCCGGCCCGCGAGTTGCGCCCGGCGTGTGGGCCCCGCAGATCGTGTACGGAGCCAAGTCCAGTGAATAGGGCGTCGAGGATCTCCTCGGGCACCGGCGCTCCGGAAGAGTCGAGGACAGCATCACTGGTCATCAGGTGGCCTACCTGGCGGATGAGAAGCAGCGAGCGCCCGGGCAGAGTCAGCTCCGAGCCGTCGGATGCTGTGTAGGTGCGGTCGGAGTTGAGCCGCCGGGTATGTGTGCCTCCCTTTTGCGCAATCTCGGCAGTCAGGGTGCCCTGCATCAATTGCAGCCAATTGCGGTAGCCCAAGACCTTATCCCCGGCGTCGACCGCTGCTACGGAGTCTTCGAGGTCCATGATGGTTGTGATCGCTGACTCCAACACAAGGTCCTTCACCCCAGCAGGGTCCCCAGAACCGATGGTGTGGGTGCGGTCGATCAGGATTTCGACGTGAAGTCCGTGGTGTACCAGCAATACTGATTCGGGGGCGTCCGCGCTTCCCTGATAGCCCACCAGTTGCCCTGGGTCGGCCAGCCCCAGCGAACCATCTGGTGTCTCCGCGACGAGAGCGCCGTCTGCAATTCGGTAGGCGTTGACGTCAGCGTGGGATCCGCCCGCCAGACCAAGGTACTCATCCAGGAACTGCCGCCCGCGTGCCACGACGGCGGCGCCACGGACTGGGTTATAGGCACCTGTCTGTTCGCGACCATCGCCGTCGTCAACTGCATCCGTGCCGTAGAGCGCGTCATAGAGTGAGCCCCATCGAGCGTTTGCTGCGTTGGCAGCGAACCGGGCATTCAGGAGCGGGACTACCAATTGAGGCCCGGACACGGTTGCGATCTCGGGGTCCACCCGGTCGGTCGTGATAGCGAAGTCTCCGGGCTCGTCGACCAGGTAACCGATTGAGCGGAGAAACGTCTCGTAGGCTTCCTCCTGCACGGGTTCCGCCCCTTGCGAGCGGTGAAACTCGTCAATTTGCTGCTGCATCCGGTCCCGGATGGCTAGCAGTTCCCCCACCTGGGGCGAGAAATCGGTGATGACCGCGGCCGCGCCAGCCCAAAAAGCTCCCTCTTCAATCCCCGTTCCAGGCAAAGCTTCGTCCCGGACGAAGTCATAAAGCTCCTCGGCGACGCTGAGGCCGTTGATCTCCAAATAGTTCGGCATAATGCCCGCCCCTTAGATTCTCGTAAGGTGGAAAAAGTTTACCAATATCAAAACCTAGCCAGCGCTGCTCCGCATGTCAATGCACAGCCTGACCTCCGGCTCTGCGTGAAGTTCACTAAACTGGAAGCAGTCAACGAAAAATGAAAGGGCAATGGCGGTGTCAGGCAGGATCAGGCTAAGGGCGATGCTCGATCTGTCGCGAACAGCCCTAACCTCTTTGGGGTTTGCCGCCATCATTGTCGCGATCCTCGCAATGCATGTGTGGATGGGCGGTCACGGCCCGTCCACGCACGGAGCTTCAACGTGGAACGACGCGGCTGATGGTGCTGTGTTCTCTGCTAGTCCTATGACATTGGACACCGAATCCGCGACGGCTATGAGCGGGTCGCACCACGTCCAGGCGAATGCTGCCCCCGCCGCTTCTACGGACGGGAACTCCGGCGAATCAGGGCAGGGCTGCGTGGTGTCATGCGGCAACGAGAGCGCAGTCCTGGGAATGTGTCTCCTGGCGATCATCGTCGTCGCCATTCTGGGGTTCCTGGTCCGATCCGGCCGGTTCGTTCCCGGGTCGGTGCTCCTCCGCGGTCCGCCACTGATCCGTTTACGACCCCTATCGATCCCCGTTCCTTCAGTGATCCAACTCTGTATCAGCCGGACATAAAACACCGGCACCTGCCTTTCTGGTGAGCGCAAAGGCTTCCAGCCAAAGGCATGCATGCCCGTCGAGGGCACCACTGCAGACTATTCATCAGATGAATTCACAAAGGATCAGATCACTATGAAGCGTTACCTCCCCATCGCAGGGCTGAGCGTCGCAGCCGTCATCACACTCGCGGGCTGCGTAAGCGACAACGACACGACTACCCCGGTGGCCGAGCCAACGGCTTCCACCCAGGGAACTGCTTCCCCCACCGAATCCAGTGCTGTGGTGTCCGCCGAGCACAATCCCGCGGATGCCATGTTCGCCCAGATGATGATTCCTCACCACCAGCAGGCGGTGGAGATGAGCGAGATGATGCTTGCCAAAGACGACGTCAGCCCTGAGATTACCGATCTCGCCACCAGGATCAAGGCTGCGCAGGGTCCTGAGATCGATATCATGACCGGCTGGCTCGAAGCGTGGGACCGACCGGTCATGCCCGACGGTGGCATGGCTGGGCACGAGATGGGCGGGATGGGTGGGATGGACGGCATGCTGGATGAAGATCAGATGGCTGATCTGGAAGCGGCTGAGGGTGACGACGCGGTCGGGTTGTTCCTGGAATCCATGATTGAACACCACGACGGGGCGGTGGAGATGGCCCAGGAGGAAATCGATAACGGGGAGTATCCTGCGGCAATTGCTCTCGCCGAGACCATCATGGAAACCCAGCTCGCCGAAATCCAGGAAATGGAACAGCTGCTCGCCGAACTCTAACCCGCCACAGGCTCTGGGTAGGGAGGGCACCATTGCCCTCCCTACCCGTACCCATCTTGACTCAAGGACTATTGACGTGAAATTCCTCCACTTTTCTTTACCCCACCCACCACGGGCCGCCCCGACGGCAGTCATGATTGCAGCGATTCTGGCACTTACCGCTTGCTCGCCACAACCCCCGCAGGGAGCCAACAGGGCCGCTACCGCTGCCCCGTCAGCCAGTGCAGAAGGTTACCCAACGGGTCACGTCCACGGCATGAGCGTGGACCCTGGCACGGACCGGGTTTTCCTCGCCACCCACGATGGCCTGTTCGACGTCTCAGAGTCACCGGCCATCAAGATCGGCCCAACCATCGATCTGATGGGTTTCACCTCAGCAGGGGACGGCGAGTTTTATGCATCCGGACATCCTGGTCCGGGATCTGATCTTCCCGACCCGGTGGGGCTAATTCGGTCCACCGACGAGGGGCACACGTGGCAGCCGCTGTCCCGGCAAGGGGAGTCCGATTTCCATGCCCTCGCCTCAACCGACAACGGGATAGTCGGTTTTGACGGCCAGTTGCAAGTGAGTAGCGACGGGACCACCTGGGAATCCGTGGCAGAACAAATTCCGGTGTTCAACCTGGCCGCAACGCCACGGGACAGTATTGTTCTGGCGACCACAGAGGACGGCCTGCAACGCTCCACGGACAACGGCGAAACCTGGAATGCCGTGCCCGGTGCACCCCTGCTGATGTTCACGGCCCTTTCGGAAGGTGCCGCTGCTGGGATTACACCCGAGGGCCAGATCTACACCAGCCGTGACGCTGGCCTGACCTGGGTCGAGCAAGGAACGATCCCCGGTCAGGCAGCCGCGATAGCCACGCACCTGGTCGGGGATCTGACCCTGCGAATATGGGTCGCGACCGAAACCGGTGTCCAGGTCTCCGATGACAACGGGCAGTCCTTCACGGACATCCGAGTCAATCAGGAGTAGCCGCTGGTTCGGAGACTGGACGGCTAAAGCTGCAATACGGCGACTCGGTGAGGAAGCCTGGGGAGCGCCCGGCCAGCCGCTACCCGCGGCGCTCCCTCAGGGTGACGAGCTCAAAGCGAGGCTGGTGACCGGTGCATCCGATCTCACCTGCACCAGATAAGTAGGTCAGGCCTTTGAACGGTCCGGCGACAAGGTGATGGCTCTACATCGATGAATATCGATATCATAGTGAGGAACCGCAATTGCGCTGGTCGGCCTCTTCCGGGCGACGGCCGGGGTGACTGGGGCTCGTTGGTTCGGTATCGAATCGAACCTTTGTGGAAGCCAGGGAGAACCACATGTCTGTGATCCGAATTTACGAAACTACGCTTTGTCGCGACACGGGTGTGTGTGGCCCCGATGTGGACCAGTCCCTGGTGGACGTCACCGCCGACGTGCGTCATCTCCAAAGCCTCGGAGTTGAGTCGCGCACACGACCGGCACTTGGCCTGAGCGCAAAGTCCGGCGGCTGCTGCGGCGGCTCAACGAGTTGCGGCTAGGTCCGGGGATGAAGTTTCTCGAGAACGCACCACGATTCTTGTTCTTTACTGGCAAAGGTGGCGTGGGTAAGACATCCGTAGCCTGCGCCGCGGCTCTTACACTCGCCAATGCCAGTCAGAAAGTTCTGCTGGTGAGCACCGACCCAGCCTCAAACGTTGGCCAAGTGTTCGGTATGGTCATCGGCAATACCGTCACCGCGATTCAGGATGTTCCGGGTCTCTCCGCGCTGGAGATCGACCCGGAGCAGGCCGTCGAGGCGTACCGGGAACGGATCATCGCACCCGTTCGGGGCCTCCTGCCCGAGACTGAGTTGGCCAGCATCGCCGAGAGCCTTTCAGGGTCGTGCACCACGGAAATCGCCTCTTTCGACGAGTTCACCAACCTGCTCGCAGACGAGAGCTCCTATGGGGAGTACGACCACATCATCTTTGATACAGCTCCTACGGGCCATACGATCCGCCTTCTTCAATTGCCGGGTTCATGGACCGATTTCCTCGAGACTGGCAAAGGAGACCCGTCATGCCTGGGCCCTTTGTCAGGGCTCGAGAAACACAAGCAGGTGTATGCCAAAGCAGTGCAGGCACTCACGGACCCCGCCAGGACCCGGCTTGTCCTGGTTAGCCGGGCGCAGACGTCGTCCCTGGCTGAGATCGAGCGTACCTATCTCGAGCTCAACCAGATCGGAATCAGGAGCGGGTACGTGGTCATTAACGGTGTCCTGCCGGAAGCCGCCGGCGACGAGAGATTAGCCGTGGCCCTGCGGTCCAGGGAAGCTGCCGCCATCGCGGCCATTCCTGAAGCGGTCGCCGCGCTGCCCCTCGATGTGCTGGGCCTCAAGCCAGGCAACATGGTCGGCGTGCCGGCGCTTAGGTCTCTGTTCGCAACTGGGTCCAGACCGGCCATCCTTGACGAGACGACACAGACACCGGAGGTCGAGGACGCGCCACTGGCAGCCTTGGTTGACGAGATCGAATCGGACAGCCGTGGCCTTGTGATGTGTATGGGGAAGGGCGGGGTGGGGAAAACCACCGTCGCTGCCGCCATTGCGGTCGCACTCGCCGGCAGGGGGCACGCGGTCCACCTCACCACGACGGATCCTGCAGCGCACCTCACCGAAACACTGCACGGTTCAGTCCCTGGATTGACGGTATCTCGTATCGATCCGGTAGCGGCAATTCAGGAGTACCGGAGCCACGTGATGGAAGCCAAGGGCCGGAACCTGGACGATGATGGTCGTGCCGCCCTAGCTGAGGACCTGATGTCCCCATGCACTGACGAGGTGGCTGTCTTCCGGCAGTTTTCCAAGGCGGTCCAGGAATCCCGGCGGCGCTTCGTGGTGATCGATACCGCGCCGACCGGTCACACGCTGTTACTCCTGGATGCGACCGGTTCATACCACCGGGAAATTGCCCGCCAGGCTGGAGATACCATGGGCTTCGTGACGCCCCTGATGCGGCTGCAGGATCCTGCGCAGACCAAGGTAATTCTTGTCACGCTGGCCGAAACGACACCTGTCCTCGAAGCCGAAGAGTTGAAAAGTGATCTGGAACGGGCAGGAATCCACCCGTGGGCCTGGGTGATCAATAGCTCGATTGCCGCCGCACACCCGCAGACGCCGTTTCTGCGGGCGCGCGCCGCGAGCGAAATCGAACAGATGGCAAAGGTACGCGCCTTGACCGAGCGAGTGGCCCTTATTCCGTTGTTGCCCGAGGAACCCATAGGGGAGGAGAAACTGAGGGCTCTGACGGCTCTCGCTTCGATCTAGGTGCGTCTTGCGTGCCGCGAGGGAGGGCCGAATGGACCGCCCACTTTCTTTTTGAGAATGATTCTCATAAGATGGTGGAATGCACTTGATCATCATTACTTCGCTGGACGCACTTAGTCGCAACAACGCCACATCTCAGTTGGCCGCGCTATCTCCGGAAGTTCCAGTGGTGCTGCACGACCTGCTCGACGATGGAGTGGTGACGCGCCGCATCCATCAGAATGACCAACTGGTGGAACGAGAGTCGTCTGTCCTAGAACACGGTTGTCTGAGCTGCACCGTCCGGTTCGATCTGGTCCCCGTCCTGATACGCCTGGCCGCTGCCGGCACCTCTCTGGCGATCGTCGGGCTGCCGCCGGGCACCACGGCCGAGAACGCGATTGACGGGATTCATGCCATCGCCCGGGGGGATTTTACTGTGGATTCGGTAGCGTTGGCCGCACAGCCTGAGGACGTGGAGAACCAACTGTGGGACCACCACACGTTGTTTGAGTCTGGTTACACGGCTGTTCCCGAGGATGGCAGGACCCCTGGCGAATTCCTGATGGGGGAGTTGCTCTTTGCTGACACGGTGCTCACCACTGTCAGTGATCTGCTGCCATCGGATCAGGAACTGAGTCTCAGGGGTGTTCAGCTCATCGGACAGCTTGCCCCGCATGTGCGGATGCTGCCCGCCCGGGGGGCGATCGCGGCCCACCTTGGCGCGCACGACGACGAAGCAGCCCGCGCCCGAAGTTGTCCCGGAGCGGTCGCGGTGCCGTCGACGTCGTCCGGGCCCTTCCGCACTTTCGAATACCGCACGGACCTTTTACTGCATCCCGATCGCTTTCGATCAGCATTGGGTGCCATCTCCGAGGGTTGCTGCTTTGTTCGGGGCGGTGTCTGGATTGCCGGTCTGCTGGAGACCGAAGTAGCAGTGTTCGGTGTTGGCCCGCGCATAGCCCTCAGCAACGGCGGCCCCTGGGCCAGCGATCCACAGGGGCAGTGGCGCCGCGGCACTCACCTCGCTCTGACCGGCGATGACATCGATGACTTCGAGGTGACCACCCTGCTGGCAGCCTGCGCACTGACGGATGAGGAACTGCGGTCGCCCCTTGTTTATGCACCCAACAAAACCAGCCGATAAAGACAAACAGAAACCCCTGAAGGAGAACCATGAAGGTACGCAATTCCCTCCGCGCAATGAAAAAAGTCCCGGGAGCCCAGATCGTCCGCCGCAGAGGCAAAACTTTTGTCATCAATAAGAAGAATCCGCGTATGAAGGCCCGCCAAGGCTGACGCCATGGTCAAAAATACAAAGGGTTCAACGGGGATCGTGGTGGCGCTGTGCGCGGGTCACCGGTGCGCTGCCCTTGTTAAAGCTAGCGATGACGGCGAGCTGGCCGCGGCAGTCGCCCGGTCGTCGGGCGGGGTGATTATCTCGGCATCCTGCCTGCAACAATGTGCCCACGGAGCCGTCGCCGCTGTTGCCATTCGCGCTCCAACGAGTGAACTGACTGGGCCGTCAATCTGGCTGGGCGGCCTCGAAGCCCCCGGGCGGCTAAAAACCCTCGCCGCCTGGGTTGAGCGCTGGCATCCACAGGATGGTCGACCCAGTGCGATACCCGGCAAGCTTTCCGGGGCGGTGCTCGGAACCGGCGCACCCGTCCGCGTGGCGACTAACCCAGCCTAGAACGTCGTTAAAACGAACGGCGCCGACCCGTGGGGGGCGGCGCCGTTCGGTCTAGCGACCGTTAGTGCTCGTCGTAGTGATCGCCGTGTTCCGCGTGGCGGTGCCCGTCATGAAGGTAATCGGTATGGTCGCCGTGCTCGACGGTTTCATGGGTGCAATCAGACGAGCCGTGTTTGTGATCGTGCTCGTGAATTGTGTGTTCTGAGTGCGTTTCGGTGGTCATCGGTATCTCCTTGGTGCGGGAGTTCCCGCAGTTTCAGATTCAGTGGCTGTGACTGGGTGTCGGGGACGCTTCGACCGTGTGGGCGATCGCGTCCTCGATGACATGGGCAACATGCTCGTCGGTCAATGCGTAGACGGCTTCGCGCCCCGATCTGCTCACGGTCACGAGGTTCATACTTCGCAAGAGCCGCAGATGTTGTGACACGAGTGGCTGGGAGAGGCCAGTGGTCGCTACCAGCGCACTCACTGACCCCTCTCTGTCGGACAGGGCAGTCAGAATTCGCAATCGTGACACAGCCCCCAGCGCTTTGAACAGCTCGGCAACCTGTTCCAGCTGCTCGTCATCCGCCATAATAATATATAAACATGTCTGCATGCGTTTATGCAATAGGTCAGTGCCGATCATCCAGCTGGACTGATATTCGTCGTCGTACGCTTCCGCCTGCGTTCAAGGGTAGGAAAGGCAATACTTGAGGCCGACACCGCTAGGACAGAGGAAAGGATCAAGGCCGAGGCCGGGGCGAACACGGTCCAGGGTGCGCGTTCGACATAGGCCATTCCCTCGGCCAGGATCAGGCCCCAATCGGGGCTCGGCGGGTTCGCGCCGAGCCCGAGGAAACCCAATGCTGCCAGAGCCAGGGCGGTACCCGGCAACCGGAGCATCGCGTGCCGGAACAATGGTCCGGCGATGTGCGGCAGGATATGCCGAACAATAATCCGGCCCCGACCCACGCCAAGGACCGGCAGGACCGCGACGAAGGGCAGGCTTTTCGTCTGGAGGGTCAGCGCCGCAGTGTGCGCAGCTAAAGGCGCCCAGCTCACGAGCGCTACGGCGAGTGCGGCGCCGCCAGCGGACGTGCCTGCAATCGCGGCAACAATGATCCCGGTGATGACGGGAGGGGCTGCGTTGGCCACCTCCAGCGGACCCGTTCCCAGCCGCGGTAACAAACCCACCAGCACTCCAATCAGAAGTGATAGGAGAACGACGGCGAGCGCCGTACCCACCGTGGAGGCGGTGCCGTGTCCCACCCGGGCGAGCAGGTCCCGCCCGCTGGCATCAGCTCCGAAGGGCAGCAGCCAGCTCGGTGGGGCGAGCCGGGAGTGGGCCGAGGTGAAAGGATCGCGCAGCATACCGGCGATCGCGAGGGCCGCCAGAAGCGATACCGCCCCGATTGGCACTGCCAGGTCGCGGCGGCGGAAGGACGGTGGAACAACAGCGACCGGCACCACCCCCAGCCGCCCGGCGGGACCGAGTAGGGCCCGCCGGGTCAGTGCCGCAAGGACGCCCGCCACAACTGCCAACACCAGAAGTGCGAGCACGCCAGCCTGCAGGACGGGGATGTCCTGTGCGGTGGCGGCACCGAGGGTTGCCCTACCGAGGCCAGGGATGGCGAAGACGCGTTCAACAGCTACCGCGCCACCGGTCAGGCCGACGACGACGAGCGCTACCTGACTGGAGACGTTCGGTAGTGCTCGGCGCAGGATTCCGAGCGCGATCTGGCGGCGTGTGAATCCGGCAGACAGCCATGCTGATACCCACTGTTCTTCCCCGGCTGCGCTGACGGCGTCAGCGAGGAGTTTGCCCATCAGTCCTCCCGCGGGCAGGCCCATAGCCAGGGAGGGTAGAACGGCGTAGTGGACCCCGAGCCAGCCGGAGGGTGGGAACCAGCCGAGCCAAACAGCGCCAATAACGAGGAATAGCGAGGCCAGAAGGAATTCTGGCAGGGATGTCGCCGTCGTCGCAAGCAGTCCCGCTCCCCGCCGATGTTTGCCCCTAGCGCTGCGCAGAAGGGAGGGTAGGGCGAACATGCTGGCCACCAGGAGTGCAATTGCTCCGGCTCCAATCATCAGAGTGACGGATACCGCCAGGGCGGCGAGGGTGCCCGGGAGGACCGGCGCATGGGAGATCCAGGATTGACCGAAGTCACCCGAGAGGGCGCCAACGAACCAGGTGAAGAACACCAGAATTGGACCCCGGTCCAGGCCCAGCTCGTCCCGCACCATGCTCAGCGCTTCAGGCGTCACCTCCAGATCCGCGTAGCCGGCCCGCAGCACGGTGTACTCGGGACTCTGGTCGGAGAGCCAGGGCAGCAAACCGATCACCATGACGACGGCGAGCAGGGCTCCACCTCGCGAGAGGCTTACCAGGAGCCCGCTGGTAGGAAACCGCTTCACCGGTCGGCGCGGGTGTCACCGGTGATGAGCAGCCGCTCCCGCGGGTCACGCGCTGCCCCTTCGGTCCCTGCTGCCTCACCCTGGATGACCCTTTCGTGCAGCATCGGAATAGCTGCGTCGCGACTGAGGATCTCGGCTTCAGCCGCCATAATGGCCTCGCGGCGGTCCGGCCCGGCGGGCAGCGCGGCCGCGACCCGCAGGGCCTCGTCAACCGCCGGATCGCAGAACTGGGAGAGGTTGAAGGAACCGTCGCAGCCGAAGTCGCTATACAGATAGGCCACTGGATCGCCGGAGTCCAGCACTGTCGCCCTGGACAGGATGAAGGCATCGAAAGTGCCGTCGAGGGCATCCGCCTCGATGAACTGGTACTCGCGCACATCCTGTTCAACGATGAAGCCAGCGGCTTCGAGCTGCTGTTCAAGTTGTACCGCGACCTCGGGGAGTTCCGCCCGGTCCGTGAAGGTTCCCAGACTGATGCTGACGCCGTCGACCGTTGCCGGTTCAGGACGCTGCTCCAGAATCTCCCGATACTCGTCGGCGCGTGCGTCGGCAGCCCACGGAAGTGCAGGTCCAAGAAGGCCTTCCGCCACGTCGGCCCGGCCCTCGTAGACCCCTGAGACAATCGATGCCCGGTCGATAGCTTCGCGAGCGGCGGCACGGACCTGGGGGTCCGCGAAAGGACCTGATTCTGTGTTGAGGTAGAGAGTATTGGTTCGTGGCATGGGCACCTCGAAGATCAGATCCTCGTCGATCTGTGCCACCTGGCCCACCGGGATGGCCTCGACGACGTCAGCCGTTCCGGTTCGCAGTGCCGCAGCTCGTGCGGTGCCGTCCGGCACGAATTGGACGTCGATTCCTGCAGCAGCGGCGGGATCACCCCAATAGTCGTTGTTCCTGTCCAGAGTCGCGCCTGAGGTCCCGTCCACGGCGGTAAGGATGAAGGGCCCGGTACCAGTGCCGACCGGGTCGACTGCGTCGTCGTCGTCGTAGGCGCTGGCAGCCAGGATCGAGAGCTGGGGGCTGGATAGCCGTTGGGGCACCAATGGATCGGCTACCGCCGTGGTCACAGTCACCGTCAGGTCGTCGCTGGCGACGGCGGTCAGGTCGACGCCGTCGAGGATGCGAGGGGTTGGTGAGGCGGTCGCCGCTGTCGTGAGCGATCGGGCGACGTCGTCGGCTGTCAGCGGGGTTCCATCGTGGAAGGTGACATCCTCGCGGAGAGTGAAGGTCCACTCGGTCGGCGTGGTCTGCTGCCACCCTGTGGCTAGCGAAGGTTGTGCCTCCGCGAGGTGGTTCAGGACCACCAGGGTTTCGGCCGTGGACCAGCGGGAGAGTTTGAAGGCGTCGTCGCTCAAAGGGGTGAGACCCGACCGGGGTGGCTGCAGCATGGCAATCGAGATCCGCGCGTCGCCATCTTCTCCGGAGGCCGGCGGCGAGCCATCGGGCCCGGGGGAGAAGCAGCCTGTGAGCGCAAAGCAACTGATGGTCGAGACGGCGAGAACGGTTAGTGGCGTGGGGCGGTTCATGAGCGATCTTTCTGCTGGGGAAGGGGAAGAACATGGGGGAGGAAGGACGCGCTTACGGTGGCCAGAACGACGAGGAGGACCCAACTGGATAAGCCGCCGGCGACATCACGAAATGCTCCGAACAGCGTGTTGCCGATGAGTACCGCGATGCCGCCGCAACTGGCGAGGAGCCCGTAGTAGGCACTCATCGGCCGCTGTCCGGCGAAGTGGTGCACGAGCTGCATCCCTGCCGGACCGACGAGCATGTGGCCCAGGCAGAGGAGGACAACGAAGGAAACGGGGCCGCTCGCTGCGGGAAGTCCAGGAAGGAGATTCATGCCGGTTGTGCCAAGCAGGCCCATCACCGCGAATGCCGCGGCAATACAGGCAAATCCTGTTCTTAGCGTGGCTGCGGGCCCCAGCCTGGCAGCTACATCCGACAGCGGCAGTTGGAGAGCGATAGTCAGAACAGAAGCCAGGGTGAACAACACAGCCAAAGTGCCGCCGCCTGCTCCACTGTGGGCGAGTTCAAGTGGCAGCGCGAAGTACAACTGGTTGTAGGCCAGGAGGTTCACGCTGAAGAAGCCGGCGAAACAGACGAAGCGGCGATCCCCCAGGCAGGCGAACGCACCGCGTAATGCCGATGCGCGACTGCGGGGTTCGCCGCCGACTATCGAGGCAGGACCGTGTTTCGGCAGGATTAGCCAGAGCGCGATGCCGACGCCGAGAAAGAGCAGTGCAGCCGATCCGGCAACAACCGGGAACCCGTTGGGCAGCAGCCCGATCCCAATGAGAGGCCCGGCGACGGCACCAATTTCCCCAACGAAGACAAGCCACGCGAACAGGTTGCGCCTGCTGCCATTCGTAGACTGGGCGCGATCCAATGTACCGACTAGTCCTTCAACGGCTGGGGAAAAGAATGCGCCGCCGATGCCGGTCAGCACCGCGCTGCCAAGGAAAGTCCAGAAGCTCTCAGACGTTGCGAGCCCCAAATAACCCGCTGCGCGGACAGCACAACCCGTCAGGATACTCCGGCGCGGCCCCCAGCGGTCGGCGATCACCCCGCCGAAGAGGAACATTCCTTGCTGGCTGAACGTACGTGCGCCAAGGACAAGCCCGACGGCGGCAGCACCGAGACCCAGGTCATCCGTCATCACGAGTGTCAGGAACGGTACTACCGCGTAGAAGCCAATATTGAAGACCAATTGGATGGGCAGGACCAATGACACCGAGACAGGATTCCTCGGAAGGGCGGCGTCGATCATTGTGCGGTGACGCTCCGCGCTAGCCGTGCCGCATTGAGTTCTCGTGTCGCCTCATGCCGGGGGCGGTTGAGGAGGTGAACAGTGTGTCCGTATTCGACGATTCGGCCATCGGCGAGGACGGCAGTCTCGGCGCACAAGGCGGCGACCGCGTCGAGGTCGTGAGATACGAACAGCATTCCCAGGCCCTGTTCGTTGACAAGTAGCTGCAGGACTTCCAGCACCTGATTGCGCAGCGGTAAATCCAGTCCGCTCACCGGTTCGTCTGCGAGAAGAATTGATGGCCGTACCACTAGCGCACGCGCGATCGCTACACGTTGATTCTGCCCGCCGGATAACTCGAACGGTCTCTTGCCAACGGTGGACCCGGATAATGCCACCCGCCCGAGCGCTTCACGAATGATGGTGGAGTGCTGTCCGTCGATTCCCAGACAAACGAGAGGTTCACGGAGCAGCTGACCCACTGTCATCCGAGGATCCAGGCTGCTCGCCGGATCCTGAGGCACGTACTGCACCTCGCGCCGGAACCAACGCAATGACCTCAACGAACCCGGTTGGACAGGTCTGCCCTGCAAGGTGACCGAACCTGAGGCTGGTTCCTCGAGAGCAAGGAGCGTTCGGAGCAGCGTTGACTTACCGGAACCCGAGCTGCCGACAAGCCCCAGGCTACTCCCACTGGAGACCTCAAGAGATACTCCATGAAGTATCTTCGTGGGCATGCTCCGGCGGAACGCCTGCCCGGGCCGTGCTAGCGAAAGCCGCAGATCCCTGGCCGAAAGAGTGGCCGTCATGCGGTGGTGTGCTTGTCTGATGTGGCTGGTTGTCGAGCTGCCCGGGTGAGCGCATCCGCGACGGGATGGGCCGCTTCGCTGGCCAGGTGGGAAAAAGAACCCTGGTCGACGATCGACCCGCCGTCAATAATCGCGGCCCGTGAACACAAGGAAACCGCGGCGACGACGTCGTGGGTGATGAAAAGAATTCCCGCGCCAGCTTCAGCTGCCGCGCGCAAAGCGGACAGGACAAGCTGCTGGGAGACAACATCGAGGGCTGTGGTTGGTTCGTCGGCGATCAGGTACGACGCCCGACATGCGAGCGCCTGAATGATGCAGACCCGCTGTCTCTGGCCTCCGGACAGTTCCATGGGGAAGCTGCGCAACACATGTCTGGGATCGGTAAAACCTACCTCTTCGAGCATCGATTCCGCCCGCGCCAATGCGGCCGCGTGAGTGGTGGCTACATTCGACCGAAGAAGCACAGGGACGAGCTGGCGGTCGATCCGTACCAACGGGTGCAGGGATGTGAGCGAGTCCTGTCGTACAGCGGCGATACCAGGACGGGTTCTGTCTTCCAAAGGTGCCGCTTGTCCGTCAACCTCCAGCTCGCCCCGGACCATCGCACCTCCGGGAAGAGACCCACTCAGGGCTGCCGCGGTCAGAGATTTACCGGACCCGGAGGGGCCCACCAGGGCTACCGCTTCACCGCGGGAGATAGTCAGCGACAGGCCCTTGACCAGGTATTGGGAGGCAATACGGATCGATAGATCCTGCAAGACCAAACTCACCACGCACCCCAGCTCACCATTATTGATTATCGTTCTTATTAAGATACCGATAATGCGGATGGTTCTCAACTGGGGCGCCCTGTGTACTGCCGTTTCCTCAGGGTTTGTCGTGGGGGACTATCTGATTGGCTTCTCGTCAGCCTCGGGGGGTCGGTCCGTCCCGGGACTCAACCCGGGGGATAGGGAAGGTCCGGCGTTGGTTTCCGGGACCAGGGCGGCGCGCTGAGGAGGAAGACTGTGGCGGCGATTGTCACACCCGCGGCGAAGATGGTGACCAGATGGGTCGACACCGCGGTGCCGTTGTACATGGTGATGCCTACAGCCAAGAGTGATACGGCCAGGAGAATCAGGGCGATCCAATGCTGGCGGCGCAATCCCATCAGAACCATGAGGGCGGGGACCGCGTACCAGATCATGCTCGCCGTTCCCATGGAATTGATCTGGTCGATCACACTTCCGCTGCCTGGTATCGCGGCCACTACCGAGCGGAAAAACATTGACGCGCAATGCAGGATCAACCCCAGCACACCCACGACCGTCAGGGCCAGATCCAGCGGAGTCAACCGTCGGGTAACCCGCTTTAGGGGGAGGAACGGGACCGCCAGACGGAGAATTAGCAGCAGAGATGCGACGGCAGAGAGGGTCAGGACAAACGAGGTGGACATAGAATCACCTTAAAGGATCACCGGCGGTCGGAATGTGTCGTCGAATACCCTAGAAGAACGTGGGAAAACTTGTCCGGTGACCTATCGGACGAATCCGTCAACGAGTCACTCCAGGAGCACCATGACGTACACACTCAGCACCACCATTGCGCTTCCCTGGGCTGAAGCCCTGGAACTTACCCGGGAAGCACTATCAGCTCAGGGTTTCGGAATACTCACCGAGATTAATGTTCGTTCCACCTTTGAAGCCAAGCTCGGCACCGAAGCCGCGGACGCCGTGGGAGATTACACCATCCTCGGTGCCTGCAACCCGGCCCTGGCCAGCCGGGCCATTGCGGCCGAGCCCGAAATCGGCGCGCTCCTGCCCTGCAACGTCGTGGTCCGTCGAAGCAAAGCCGCAGACATCACCACAATCGAGGCCATCGACCCGGAGACCATGGTTCAGCTCAGTGATGCGCCAGCGGTCAAAGAGGTCGCCGACGACGCCAGCAGCCGCCTGCGTAAGGCCCTGGCCGCCCTCAGTAGTTAACCCGGTCTAGCTACCCGTGGTTGGGTGGCTCGGAACCAGCCAGCCAGAAGGAGAACAATAAGGGTGATATCGATGATGTCACCGCCGTAGTACATCAGCTGCGCTCCTGTCCGGCCATCGGAGATCTCGACACCGGCCGGAGGATGGACGTAGAGCCATTTAGCCAGGATGGAGTGAGCGGCGATGAATACGATGAGGACTACGGAGCGCATCTGGATCGAGGCCCGGTGTGGGTTGGGATCGGGACCTATCAGGCCGCAACAAAAAGGTAGCCTGCCAGAAAGATATGCATATGTACCGCTCCATGAAGCAGCACCGAAGTGTGCATTAGTGAGTACAAGTCGGTGGTGTAGAGAACCCATAGTCCTCCCGCATTGAGCCCGCCTGCGACCGTCGGGTGGGTGATGAACCGGAGAGGCGGAGACCTCAGAAAGCGGGTGAGGACCTGCGCCCGTCTCACCGTCAGAGCGCGCAGTGCCAGAGTAAGGGGCGCCGCGAGTACCAGTAGCAGCGGAGCAGCCATTCCGATGAGTAGGTGACCAGTCATATGAGCAGTGAAAGTGGTGCGCGCAGCAGCGGCAATAGGCCCAACTAGTCCCACCCCGATGCAGAGCAGACCCGCGTACCAAGCCATAACTCGACCTATGGGCCACCGTCCACGGTCCCGCGCCGCCCAGAGGGCAAGGGCGTAACCCGCCGCGGCCGCAACCAGGAGCAGCACAACCAGGGCATCGAAAGCTATCCATCCGAGAGCATAAACGTCGTCGTTTTAACTGCTGGGAGAGTTATGGTCGTGTTGATGCTGCAGATCCACTGGCTGAACCTTCAGTCCGATGTCTGTGGCGGTCGAGTCCGCCACAGAATGAACACCCCGACCAGTAACAGCACGATGGCAGACCCTATCCAGATCACGTCGTAGGGCAGCAAATCCACGTCATAACGAATCTGATGAATGCGCAGGACCTTGTGGTCAATAACGCCGTCAAAAAGTTGGAAAGACCCAACTCCGGTAATGAGCGCCCCAGTCCATCGCTTCCAATTCACCTCGGCGCGGCGACGAATGTCAGCCAAAACGAACAGGCCCCAAATAGTAATAAACCAACCGAACGCGTGAAAGAAACCGTCAGCGGTCAGCGCGACCTCGGTGGTGGACAGGTCATAGAAGTGGTGCCACTGCAAACCCAAATGGAAGATAAACAAGTCAATAATCGATGCCGCGACCCCGCACCCGAAAAGGAAACCGGAGAGAACGACGCGCCGTTCAAGCCCCGAGCCAGGCCCGCGGGAGCCTTTATCCACACCACTGCTTCTGCGCATTCTGCCGGTAGGCATCGAAGCTTCCCTTCACCTTGGGGTGGTAATTGCACATTTCATCATAATAGCTACGGCACGTCGGCGATCGGCAGAATACGCCTCAATTACAGGGGAGCGGGTGGAATAAGAACGAAATTACCCACGTGTACCTTATCGAGGAATTCACGTTGAGCGGCCGCGATCTGGTCAAGTGGGAAGACCTTGGCTAGGAGAGGCCGAATCTCCCCACGCTCGATGTAGGAGATGAGGCTAGGGAATACCGCGTCGTCCCACGCTGTGCACCCGATCAAGGTGAGATCCTTCAGATAAAAGGTCCGCATATCCAGTTCGACAAGAGGTCCGCCGATGGCGCCTGAGGATACGTACGTCCCTCCCCTCTGGAGGAGACTGAGCATCGCGGGAAAACCGGTGCCGGCCACGTTGTCGATCACGACGTCGGCGCTTTCCGATCCCAGCACGCTTAGCGCCTCGTCCCGCCCGAGGACTGTATCCGCTCCCAGGGCCCGGACCCGATCCTGTTTGGCCTCACTGGCGATGCCAATGGTATGAGCGCCACGTCGCTTGGCGAGTTGTATGACGGCCGAGCCAACGCCACCGGAGGCACCCGTCACCACTACCCGCGACCCCGAAGTGACACCTGCACGGCGGACCATGTTCTCCGCTGTTCCGTAGGCGCAAGGAATGGTGGCTAATTCGGCGTCGCTCCAGTCGCAGTCCACAGTGAAAACCTCGTGTTCGGGGACAGCAACGAATTGAGCGAACGCTCCGTCCCGGTCCGACCCTAACCAACTGGTTTCCATCGAGGAGAATCCCTGCGTGCGCATACATGCGCGGATCAGTACCCGAGCCCCAACCGAGGACTCGTCGCCCCCGCGACCGACGGCGACAATACGTCCGCAGCAGTCTGCGCCCTGAATTAGGGGGAACGGGGTGGCCGTGTTCCAACCCCCGTCCGGCCGCGTCACCGTCTGCCCGGAAACGTTCTCTGCTGCGTCATTGGTGCCTGTCGCCACCGATGACGAGTACCAACCGAGTCTGGTGTTGATTTCGGTATTGTTGACGCCGGCTGCCAACACCTGAACTAATACCTCACCTTCGGCTGGCGCCGGGACTGGAACCCGACTCACCTCGAGCCGGTCGTAGCCACCAACCCCGGTAGTGACAATCGCCATCATGGTTTTCCCCTCGAGGACTGGCCTGGTTGGGGGATGAATCGTGGGCATTCACCCATTTTGCTCTATCTACCGAGCAGTCGCCAACGACTCCGCCAATGGCCTGTCGTGCGTCCATCAACCCGACAGATTCCTGTGCGGATCAAGTAGCCAGCGTTCAGCAGAGATGACCTCCTCGGAGTATTGGGTGGGATAGGGCGGTTCGTGCACTTCTTTGAAGTAGGTGGTGATGGCGCGGTCGACGGCTGTCGGTCCGACGATCGCTAGTGCAGAAACGTTGAGCCCCGACGCGAAGGCGTACAGTGCCGGTCTACTGAGGGAGATCATTTTGTTGAGGTGGACGAGCATTGGTAGACACAGAGCTGGCGATACTTTCGCAAGGCTTCTGACGAGCTCCATGGCGTCATTTTTCGAGACAGTTACCCCTTGGTCCCACTGGACTTCGATATAGCCTCCGCTATGGGGAAGGAGCGAGAACCTTTGGTTTGCTTCACTGTCATCCATCGGATAGTTCCTGTCGTTTTACTCCGCTGCCGTCGAGTTCCTTATTCCAGGCGTTTTCATTTGGTCGGGTGGCGGTGAGAAGGAGTCGGCTGGTTGGCCATTGATCCAGGTCCGACATGGCTATAGGTCCTTGTCATGGTGCCTCAAGAAGTCGTTCGGGCTATTGGTGCCGGTATTTGTTGACCATGGGGCAGTCGAAGGGGTCGCGTGCGGCGAGGCCTACCCGGTTGAGGTAGGACACTACTGCGCCGTAGGAGGCTGCGACGCCGACCTCGGTGTAGGGGACTTTGAGGCGTTCGCAATGCTCGCGGACGATCAGTGCTGCTGCTCGGAGGTGTGGGCGGGGCATGTCCGGGAACAGGTGGTGTTCGATCTGGAAGTTCAGGCCGCCGAAGGCGTTGTTGATGAAGTTGCCGCCGCGAATGTTGCGTGAGGTGAGCACCTGTTTCTGGAAGAAGTCCAGTTTGCTGTTCTTGGGGATGATCGGCATGCCCTTGTGGTTGGGGGCGAAGGAGGCTCCCATGTAGATGCCGAACACGGCCATCTGAACGCCGATGAAGGCGAACGCCATGCCGACGGGCAGGAACCAGAACAGGACGCCGAGATAGGCGCCGAACCGGATCGCGAGGAGGGCCAGTTCGATCCAGCGGCCCTGGACAGCCCCGGGCCGGAACAGGGTGCCGATCGACTTGGCGTGCAGGTTCAAACCTTCGAAGGTCAGCAGCGGGAAGAAGAGGTAGCCCTGGCGGCGGGTGATCCAGGCGTGGAGTCCCTTGGCTTTGGCTGCGTCTTCCTCAGTGAAGGAAATGGTATCGATCTCAATGTCCGGGTCTTTGCCCACCACGTTGGGATCGTTGTGATGGCGGGTGTGTTTATTCATCCACCACTGGTAGCTGATGCCGACGACGCCGGCGGCCAGGATCCGTCCGGACCAGTCGTTGGCCCCGCGGGTCTTGAAAATCTGCCGGTGGGAGGCCTCGTGGGCCAGGAACGCGATCTGCGTGAAGACGACGCCGAGCACGGCGGCGATCAATAACTGGAACCAGGTGTCGCCCAGCAGGGCGACACCGGTCCAGGCGGCACCCATGGTCAACGCCAGTGCAGCGAAGACGGAAACGTAAAAGCGGCGGCGACGGTTCAGCAGACCTTCTTTGCGTACCTGCTTCAGCAGCGTCGCATAGGAGGCGACGACGTCGTTCGGCTTAGCAACGCGCACGCTACGGGTAGGGGCCTCAGTGCTCATGATTGATGTTCCTGTCTGGACGAGACCCCACGGTCGGTACTGGAACCGACGGGGTCCTGCCCGCGAGCAGGACCCCGTCGGAGGGTGTTGCTTTTTCTTTAGGTGCGGTTGCCTGTGTTGTGGTCCCGCTTCCGGCGAAGGATCAGCGCTAGTGCAATCATCGCGACGCCCAGGAACAGATGTAGCCAGTTGTCCGCATCATTCAGTGGGACGAAGTTAGCGGTGGAATCCTGATCAATGACCAGTCCGTAAATCCAGAGCACCAGGTAAATAACTCCTCCGATGAGGAGGTAGTTCTTGGCGTTCGAGTAGCTACGGGCAAGGACCAGGCCAGCGACGCCGAAAAGAAGGTGAACGATGTTGTGTAGGATCGACACCTGAAAAATGCCTAGCAACAACGCCTCAGATTCGGGTCCTGCCATGTCCATCTGATCGTGTTGGCTGGTGACCCCCGGAATGAACCCGAGAATGCCGACGAGTAGAAAAACGGCGCCCATGCCCATTGCGGCTTTCTGCATGGTTGTCTTCTCGCGGGTGCTGTCGAGCTGGTGATTGTGAGCGGTCATGATTTTCCTCCTAGAGAGAGATGCGTGCTTCCTAGCTTCGCTACCGGCGGGCCGCGCGACATCCTTTGCTGCCCCGGGCACCGGCCATCTATCGCTGGATCGAATGGCGGCTAAATGGTCTGAGACTGAAGTGTGGGTAGGTGTGGCAGAAACGGCGCTGGGATGCGGAAACATATTCCGTAGCAGGGTCTGGGCCATCGAAACCTGAAATACGGATGGAACCTTGTGTTGGGTAATCTCAAGTGCTGGCGTGGTCCCTGAAATCTACGTTCGGTGAACGTCTCTGGGAACCACCGCCGGTACTCAATGTAAGCATGCTTATGATATGAACACAAGAGGTGTTGCGGACGGCTCGTACTGGGTTCACATGAGGCGTCTCGATTGCTCAATCCGGGATACCTTTGCCCGGCGTTGCTGAGTGCCTCACGCCCGTTCACTGTGCTGCACGAGGCAAGGTCGAAGACCTGGGTCAGCTGGGTTTATTATCAACAGTGCTAGTCAGCCCTGGATAGCAGAAACCGGTGGACTGACACCTTCGCGCGCGTTACTGTTGGGGTGTTGCCCCGGACCCCGGCACGCCTGCATGGACTATGTGGACATCTACTAGTGTTGGGTTAGATCATGGCGATTTCTAAAGGGCTGTCCGCCGGGCAAGAGGTTAGACACCTAGCGCCGGAATTGGGGCTGAGCGCACTCATCCAGGTCAATACCGACCTGAACTTTGCGACCGTGGTCGTCCGCGGATCACTGACGCAGACTAATAGTGATGCCCTGATCCGAATGGTTGTGAGCACGAGCTATCTGGCACCGGATCTCAGCATGAGTATCGATCTCAGCGGGGCGCGGTCTGTCGATCCGGAGGCCGTGAAAAGGCTCGGTAATTATCCTGCGTGGTCGGTCATCGAGCCTCCCCCGCAGCCCGCCAGGGAGGTTGGGCCGGACTCGAGAGCAGCCCATCTGTCTGCAGGTTCAAACTGGCAAGCCACCTACCCGGCATCGCCCGGTCTCAGTGCCGCTTCCGAAACAGCGCCAGACCCGTTGGCAGGAGTGGGTGCCAGCAGTGAGCCTTCGGCCCCGAGCCGGCTTGCACCCGAGGAACAGTTCCCCGAGGACTTAACCGATTTAGACACTCTCCAGGTAGAAGTCCTCAACAGTAGAACGGGTCGTCAACTTGATATGGAATATGTCCGCGATACCGAGCCGGACCCCGAAACAAGTACGCGCCTGGAGGAGCTGACTGAGGAACTTGACCGTAGGGACCAGCAATCCAGCGATCCTAAAGCGTGAGAGAACCACTGACGATTTTGCGTGCCGTGTCTTGCAATCCAAGGTGGTGTGAACGCGAGTATCGGCGGATCATGTTGAAGGCCTCATCCAAGTCCACGTTCTTGGTTTGAGAGATCACCCCCTTCGCCTGTTCAACGAGGACCCGGCCGGTTAGCGCACGTTGTAGTTGATCGTTGATTAGGGTGCCTTCACGGATGGTGCGCTCGTGGAGTAAGCCGATGGTCGCTACGTCTGCCAACGCCTGGCCAATGGCTGAGTCCTCCGCAGTCAGGGCACCGACATCCCGGCCGAACAATCCCATAGCGCCGATGGTTCGGTCACGCACCCGTAGCGGGACCGCGTGTATTGAGTGAAACCCCTGGCTGAGTGCCGCGGCCTGGAATTCGGGCCAGCGTGGGCCCATGGAATCGATGCTGTCGATGGTTATCACCACGCCTGTTTTGAAACATTCGACGCATGGACCGGCACCGGCCTGAAGCTGAAGCATTTCCACGAGCCGGCTTTCCTCATTGGTAGAGGCGACCACTTGCAGCTCTCCGTGTGGATCGGCCAACAATAGGCCAACGGCAGCGGCATCGAGCAGGCTGACTGTCTCCTCAACGAGGGTTTGCAGAAGATCCAGGACGTGATAGTCGGCGACAAGTGTCTCTGCCAGTTTCACAAACGCGGCGCTGACCTGTTCCGAACGCGATGTAGTCACGATGCGCCCACTCTACTCCAGCACATGCTGATCGTTCCTTTCGTCGGGCGGGGAGAAATCCAGTTCACGGGCAACCACAGTTCGAGCGATTTCCGCTAGCGTGCTGCCGTTGGCGAACGCATGAGCGCGTAGAAGCAGCAGTGCATCGGCTGCCGACAGGGCTGCCTGGGCGAGAACCATACCGGTGGCTTGATGGATTTCCCGCCGGGATATTAGGGAACTTCCTGGAACGGATCCGTTATGGTCAACAGCGTTGTCATTCAGTAACTGGCGCAAGACCGTCCACGACGTGTTTTCTGCGAGCGATGACGCAGTCATTAGATCGGAACGACTCAGGGTCCAAGGTGAGGTTCTATACAGCTCCACCACACCAACATTGATTGCCCCGATGGTCAGCGGGAAAACAAACATCGCCGCAACGCCCGTCTCGGCGACAGCCTTCCCAAAGACCGGCCATAAATGCTGATCCCCGAACCGTAGATCAGGTAGAAGCACCGGAAGGCGGGTACGAAGAGCCTCCCACCGAGGACCTTCTCCGAGATCGAATTGCAGTTCGTCTAATCTGGCCGCTACCGCATCGCTGGCATGGAGTAAGGTCTCGTGCATAGATCCACCGAACACGGAGATTGACGCACCCGTGATGGGCAATAACTCAAGATAGGGAGCGCATAGCTGGGCACTATCCGAACCCAGCGCCGGATATAGCTCAGGCATGACTCCTCCGGCGCAGCGCACCGTGGCATGGTGGGTCGCCCATAGATAACAGCCCTATCTCCTCCAGCTTGCTCTCAGATTTCCGTCCTGACTTAACCATAGACCCGATGCTCCCGAAGATACCCGGCCTGATTTCCTGTGCTCTCACCAATGAAATTCTTGGGCGCGATCAAGGCCCTGACCTGTTTGCTTGTCCACCTGCGGCCCAGCCTCAAGCGAATCAGGCTATAGCGTTCTCCTGAGGCTGCTCTCAAGACCCCCTCGGGATACGTGCAAAGCCCCACGCGAGTCGAAGCCGGCCTTCAGAATGGCGCCAGGAGCTGTTCGATGGGGCGAAGCGCGCGGGGAGGGCGCAAGCCCAGAGGGGTGGATAGCGGTCGGGTGACCAAGAGGGGCACAACGTTCGGGTGTTGTAGGACCAGATCCCGGAAGTGCTTCTTCACATCCCGATACGGCGCCATCGGGTCTTTGCCGTGCTGTTATCGAACTCCGTTGTTCTGTGCAACGCCACGTGTTAACGCCAACCCAAAACAGGGCCATTAGTGCCAATTGAAAACAGGGCCACTGGTTGTTCGTTCTATTGTGCCGTACTGGTTGTTGGCTGGTGCTTTGAGAGCCGGTAGCTGTTGCCTTTGAGGCTGATGACGTCGGCGTGGTGAACGATCCGGTCGATCATGGCTGAGGCGATGGTCAGGTCCCCGAAAACATCACCCCAGCGGGCGAAGGGCAGGTTCGAGGTCAGAATCAGGGAGGCGTGTTCGTAGCGGCTGGAGACGAGTTGGAAGAACAAGTTCGCTGCGTCCTGATCGAACGGGATATAACCTACCTCGTCGATGATCAGGAGGCTGTAGCGGCGTAGCCTGGCCATTTCCTGGGGTAGTTTCCCGCGGGAATGAGCTTCCTGGAGCCGGGCGACCCACCCGGTCGCGGAATCGAAAAGAACCCGATGCCCTGCTTTGGCTGCTTTGATCCCGATACCGACCGCGAGGTGGGTTTTCCCGGTCCCCGGCGGGCCGAGCAGGACCACGTTCTTAGCCTCGGAGAGGAACACCCCGGTGCCCAGGTGCGCGATCAGGTTCCGGTCCGCGGAGGGCTGATGATCGAAGTTGAACTCCTCGAGGCTTTTATGCGCGGGGAACCTCGCGGCTTTGATCCGGGTCGCCGCACCCGACGCTTCGCGTTCAGAGACTTCACGGGAGAGGACCGCGGCGAGGTATTCCTCGTGAGACCACCCGGCGTCCCTGGCTTGGTCCCCGAGCCGGCGGAACCCGTCACTGATCCGCGGGGCCCGTAACGCCCGGGCGTAGTACTCGATCTGGGCTGGCGTGCCGGTCATGAGGCCACCTCTGCCAGCGCTGGCTGCTGGTCGTGATCGGTGCCAAAAATCTCGTCATAGACACCGAGATCGCGGACCTGCACGGACTCCACCACCCCGGCTTCCACCATGTCGGGGCGGTGGACTCTGTGGGCTCGTTGGGTATGGAAGTCCCGGCGCATCACCGCGGCCCGGGCCACATGGGCAGGATCGGTGATCACCAGGTGCCGGGCCCACACCCGGGCATGCGAAGCGATGACGACGCCCTCATGGGTGACCGTGACCGTGTCCAGATCGGCGATGACATCAACGATCCGCCCAATGAACGAGGGATCAACGGAGTAATCGTTGGAGAACACCCGTACGTAATAGTCCCGTGGCAGACGGACCGTATTGGCGAACACCGTGCCCGGGGTCACCGGCGGTAACGGGCGCATCTTCTGGCGGTCCAGGATGATCAGCTCATCGGGTCGTCCATGGCGGGAACGTGAATACCGGTGATTAGCCGTCGGTAACCACTCATCGAGCTGGTTGTTGAAATCCGCTGGTGAGGCGAAGTTCCGGCCCGGCATGAAGCGTTGCCGGAAGAACCTGTTCATCCGCTCCACCATGCCCTTGGACTCCGGGTCCCTCGGTGGAAGTAACCGAACTTCCAACCCCAGAGACCCGGCGAACGCAGCCACCGGCTCCGTAGGCCGGCGACGGCCGATACCGGATTCGTTATCCCATAACAGGCGCGCCGGGACCGCCTGCGCGTCCTGGATCAGGGCCCACATTCCGCCAAGTAAGTCAGGGGTCGTCCGGGAGGGCAGCATCCGGGCCTGGATGAATCCCGAGAACGCCGACGTCATCACCAGCACCGGCGGAGTGTCGTGCTGGCCCTCGCCCACGGGCAACGGCTCATGCGGGAACCACAAATCACACTGGACCTGGAACCCCGGCTCATGGACCAGACGATCCGCCGGGTCCGGCGGCGCGTACTCGGGCCGGATTGCGGCGACCTTGGCCCGGAACAGTGACGCCGATCCAGACCAGCCCACCCGCTCCGCCAGTGTCGCCGCTGGCATTGTCGGGGTTTTCACCAACAACTCGCGCACCCTCGGAGCGAAAGCGTCGAAACTCGACGCCCCAGACGCCCGCTGATACTTCGGCACCCGATCCGATGCCAACGCCCGATCCACTGTTCCGCGGGAAACCCCCACGATCCTGCCAATCTCACGCTTCGAGTGCTGACCCGTCGAAAACAGGTGGCGTATCTTCGCCCAATCATCCAAATTGATCACCTTCCATCATGGTCGGTGGCCCTATTTTCAGTTGGCGTTCCTGGCCCTACTTTCGGCCGGCGTTAACA
>NZ_QDAE01000018.1 GCF_003075455.1 Arthrobacter sp. Bz4 | reverse complement strand
GGCACCGAGCACATCCTGCTCGGGCTCATCCGTGAGGGTGAAGGCGTTGCAGCCCAGGTACTGGTCAAGCTTGGCGCCGACCTCAACCGTGTCCGCCAGCAAGTGATCCAGCTGCTGTCCGGGTATCAGGGCAAAGAGCCTGCGTCAGTGGGCGGCCAGCAGCAGGAAGGCACCCCAGCCGGTTCGGTGGTCCTTGACCAGTTTGGGCGGAACCTCACCCAGGCTGCCCGCGAAGGCAAACTTGACCCGGTTATTGGGCGTGCTCTGGAAATGGAACGCGTGATGCAGGTGCTGTCGCGCCGCACCAAGAACAACCCTGTTCTGATCGGTGAGCCAGGCGTCGGCAAGACGGCAGTCGTCGAAGGTCTCGCGCAGGCAATTGTCCGCGGTGACGTGCCCGAGACGATCAAGGACAAGCAGTTGTACACCCTCGACCTCGGGTCGCTGGTGGCAGGATCCAGGTACCGCGGAGACTTCGAGGAACGCCTCAAGAAGGTGCTCAAGGAAATTCGCACCCGCGGCGACATCATCCTGTTCATCGACGAGATCCACACCCTGGTGGGTGCGGGAGCCGCAGAAGGTGCAATTGATGCCGCTTCGATACTGAAGCCGATGCTCGCCCGGGGTGAGTTGCAGACCATTGGCGCCACCACCCTCGACGAGTACCGCAAGCACATCGAGAAGGATGCGGCCCTGGAGCGTCGATTCCAGCCCATTCAGGTGCAGGAACCGTCAGTGGCGCACACCATTGAGATCCTCAAGGGCCTGCGGGACCGTTACGAAGCACATCACCGCGTGTCAATCACCGACGAGGCGCTCACTTCGGCTGCGACGCTCGCCGAGCGTTACATCTCGGACCGGTTCCTGCCCGATAAGGCAATCGACCTGATCGATGAGGCTGGTGCGCGGCTGCGTATCCGCCGGATGACCGCCCCGCCCGAGCTGAAGGAAATTGACGACCGCATTGCGGACGTCAAGCGGGAGAAGGAGTCGGCGATCGATGCGCAGGACTTCGAGGGTGCCGCCTCACTGCGCGACAAGGAGCAGAAGCTTCATGACGAACGGATGGAGAAGGAGCGTCGTTGGAAGTCGGGCGGCCTCGATGACATTGCCGAGGTCGATGAGGAACTCATTGCTGAGGTCCTCGCCAACTCAACCGGTATTCCGGTCTTCAAGCTCACCGAAGAAGAGTCCACGAGGCTCCTCAAGATGGAAGACGAGCTGCACAGGCGGGTCGTCGGCCAGAACGACGCCATCAAGGCGATCTCGCAGGCAATCCGGCGCACACGTGCCGGGCTGAAGGATCCGAAACGGCCGGGTGGATCATTCATCTTCGCTGGCCCCACCGGTGTCGGTAAGACCGAGCTCGCCAAGGCCCTGGCGGAATTCCTGTTCGGTGATGAGGACGCGTTGATCACCCTCGACATGTCCGAATACTCCGAGAAGCACACGGTGTCCCGGCTCTTTGGTGCCCCTCCCGGTTATGTGGGCTACGAAGAGGGTGGGCAGCTGACCGAAAAGGTGCGGCGCCGTCCGTTCTCGGTGGTGCTGTTCGATGAGGTCGAGAAGGCCCACGCGGACCTGTTCAACTCGCTCCTCCAGATCCTGGAAGACGGTCGCCTGACTGACAGCCAGGGCCGGGTGGTGGACTTCAAGAACACGGTCATCATCATGACCACCAACCTCGGCACCCGGGATATTTCCAAGGGCGTCATGACGGGTTTCCAGTCCGGCACCGACACCACCACCACCTACAACCGGATGAAGGCGAAGGTGACGGAAGAGCTGAAGCAGCACTTCCGCCCAGAGTTCCTCAACCGTGTTGATGACACGGTGGTGTTCCCACAGCTCACCCAGGACGAGATTGTCGAGATCGTCGACCTGTTCCTTGAGCGGCTGGGCAAGCGGATGGCTGACAAGGGGATGAGCATCGAGCTGACCCCCGCGGCGAAGGTACTGCTGGCCACCCGCGGTTACGATCCTTCGATGGGTGCCCGGCCGCTGCGCCGCACTATCCAGCGGGAGATCGAGGACCAGCTCTCCGAGAAGATTCTGTTCGGTGAACTGAAGTCCGGTGAACTGGTCTCCGTTGATGTCGAAGGCGAAGGGGACGAAGCCCGCTTCACCTTCGTTGGGCACGGTGCTCCGAAAGAAATCGAGGATGCTCCTGCGGCTATTGAGGCCACAGTCCCCGAGTAGACAGTGGCGACGCCGGGTGGCGTCAGCCTGAAGGCCTCCGGCCGGCACCATGGTGCTGGCCGGAGGCCTTCGGTTTATCAGCTACCGACACGGCAGGCCAGGCCGGAAGCTCACCTTGTGTGCCTGAAGCAACTTATTACTCTCTCAGAGAAGTCGCTGTGAACCACGCCACGTCCGCTGCGGGACGGTGGTAGACAGGGGCGATGACACCCGAATCGGAACAGCAGCCCGAAACCCCCTTCCACGACCTGGATCTCTTCATCGCGATGCCCCGCCTGGCCGCCCTGGCGCTGAGCCCCGACGGGTCTCGACTGGTGACGACCGTGGCTACGCTCAATGCCAAGGCAACTGAATACGGGACGGCGCTCTGGGAAGTTGATCCGCGCGGAGAGCAACCCGCGCGCCGGATTACGCGCAGCGCCAAGGGCGAAACGGGTGCCTCTTTCCTGGCTGGCGGGGACCTGCTGTTCACCTCGGCGCGGCCCGATCCGGATGGGGCAGAGGGGGACGCGGCCAAGGAACCCACCAACGCGATCTGGCGGCTCCCGGCCCGGGGAGGGGAGGCACAGCTGGTGCTCTCTCGCCAGGGCGGTGTGAGCAGCGTACTGACGTCCTCCGAGGCGGAGTCCGCCATCGTCGTCGCTGACGTCCTCGCGGGTTCGGCTGACGAGGGCGACGACGGCGCGCGCCGTACTCTGCGGAAGGAAGCCAAGGTGGGCGCCATCCTGCACTCCGGTTATCCGGTTCGTTATTGGGATGCCGATCTAGGTCCGGCAGAGCCTCGTTACTTCGCGTTGGAGGGGAAGGGGACCGCCGGGCAGCCGCTCCAGACAGCCGACGCTGCAGCCCGGTTTGAGCTCCGCAACATCACACCCGCCGCAGGCACCTCACTCAGGAACGCCAAGCAGGTGATCAGCCCGGACGGTTCAGTTGTGGTGACAGCGGTGAGTATTCCGGTGGGTAAGGGGGACGCACGAAGCATCCTTGCCAGGATTGATGTTGCCACCGGGGAGCGCTCGGTCCTGCTCGACGACCCCGGCTACGACTTCTCGCCCGGACCGATCAGCCCTGACGGTGCCACCCTGGTGGTCCACCGGGCCAGGCGGACCACCGCTGAGGTTGCGCCGCAACAAACACTTGGCCTGCTCCCACTCGCCGGTGGGGATCTCCTTCCCCTTGCCGCAAAGTGGGACCGTTGGCCGTCCCCGGCTGCGTGGTTGCCCGATGGCAGCGCAGTGCTGGTCACTGCCGATGAGGAGGGCGCCTCGCCGCTGTTCTTGATCGACGTAGCCACCAATGAGGTGACCCGGGTGACCAGCGACGCAGCCTCGTACACCAACGCGGTGGTGGACCCCGATGGTTACACCGCCTACGCACTGCGCAGCTCCTACGAATTTCCCGCCGAGGTGGTCACAATTGACCTCATCAACCGAACCGTGGCGGCACTACGGGGACCAATCGAGCGACCAGCCTTGTCGGGGCGGTTGGAACGAGTAGAGACCACCGCCGACGATGGACAGACGATTGGATCCTGGCTGGTCCTCCCCGCCGGAGCTGACTCTTCCCGGCCCGCTCCGCTGCTTTTATGGATCCACGGCGGCCCGCTGGGCTCCTGGAACGCCTGGACCTGGCGGTGGTCGCCGTGGCTGCTGGCGGCCCAGGGCTACGCGGTCCTGCTCCCTGATCCAGCCCTGTCTACCGGGTACGGCCAGCACATGATCGACCGGGGCTGGGGACAGTGGGGCAAAGCACCGTTCACTGACCTGATGACAGCAACCGATGCCGTGGTAGCACGAGACGACATCGACGAGACCCGGACCGCCGCGATGGGCGGGTCCTTCGGCGGCTACATGGCCAACTGGATAGCTGGCCACACGGACCGGTTCACCGCTGTAGTCACCCACGCCAGTCTGTGGGCGCTCGACCAGTTTGGCCCAACCACTGATGCGTCCTACTACTGGGAGAAGGAGATGACGCCCGAGATGGCGTCGGAAAACTCTCCGCACCACCACGTGGAGAACATATCGACACCCATGTTGGTGATCCACGGGGACAAGGATTACCGCGTCCCAATCGGAGAGGGCCTCAGGCTCTGGTACGAACTGCTGTCCCGATCCCAGCTGGCAGTAGATGAGGAAGGCCGGACCGCTCACCGGTTCCTTTACTTCCCGGATGAGAACCACTGGATTCTCAAACCCCAGCACGCGAAAGTCTGGTACGGCGTCGTCGGGCATTTCCTGGCGCACCACGTCCTCGGTGAACGCACAGACCTGCCCCCCGAACTCGGACTGTAGCTGATACCTGCGGCAGGGTTTGTAGACTGCCTTAGTGAGTTCCTCCTTCAGAATCCGGCCCGCGCGTACTTCCGACGTCCCAGCAATCAAGGCGTTGGTGGCCCCGCTTGCTGAGAGCCGGGTACTGATGGCCAAGGAAACTGTTGCCTACTATGAGGGTTTGCAGGAGTTCCGGATTGCCGAGGACGACGACGGCGTCCTCGGTTGCGGGGCGCTGCACGTCATGTGGGAGGACCTGGCCGAGGTCCGCACCCTTGCCACGTTCCAGGCCGCGAAGGGGCGCGGCGTCGGCAGTGCCCTGGTGGCGAAGCTGCTCGACGACGCGCGCGCCCTGGGCGTCGAACGCGTCTTCTGCCTGACCTTTGAAGTGGAGTTCTTCCAGCGCCAGGGGTTCCAGGTGATGGCTGACCAGTCGGCAGTGGACCCGGCGGTCTATTCGGAACTCCTTCGTTCCCACGACGAGGGCGTCGCTGAATTTCTCGACCTTGCCCGGGTCAAACCGAACACCCTCGGCAACACCCGGATGATCCGTCAGCTCGGGAATAGCCCGCATAAGGTGGCAAACCGAGGTCAGGATCGATAAGCTAAGGGAGCTTGGCATCTATGATGATGCGAAAAGCGGGACCCGGACCCGGGCCCCGACACACCGAGCGGAAGTAGGTCAGATTATGGGTGCAGACGACAAGGCAGCAAACAGCGGCGAGAAGCTGGGCGGCAAGATCAAAGAAGGCGTTGGCAAGCTCACCGGCAACGAAAAGATGGAAGCCGATGGCCACAAGGACCAGGCCTCCGGCGACATCAAGAACGCCGGCGAAAACGTCAAGGACGCCTTCAAGGGTGACAACCGCTAGATCTGGTCCAGCAGGCGTTCACCCGATTCATAGTCGCCAGTGGAAGCCGCCGAAGGATTAGTGCTGTGGGAGGAGCCGAGCGTAAGTAGCTCGGGGGCCTCCCACAGCCGTTTAACCAGTAGTGCACCCTATAGGCAAGCAGTTGACCGGAGGGTAGGGTTCAGACAAGGCCAGCAGGTCCGGCGGGCCGGCAAACCCAATCCTGTGTCCTTTCACCGAGGAGCCGCCATGAAAAAGCTAATCAATGACCCAAAGCAGGTCGTCACCGAGTCCGTTGAAGGGTTCGGGGCCGCCCACGCAGACCTGGTCAATGTCCATCCCGACCCCCTGTTCATCACCCGGAAAGACGCACCCCGCCAAGGAAAAGTCGGGCTGGTCTCCGGCGGGGGCAGCGGTCACGAACCGCTGCACGCCGGATATGTAGGTCGGGGAATGCTCGATGCCGCCGTACCCGGGGCCATGTTCACCTCCCCGACCCCCGACCAGATTCTCCCAGCCACCACAGCTGTTGATGGGGGAGCGGGGGTGCTCCACATTGTGAAGAACTACACGGGCGACGTCCTGAACTTTGAAACCGCAGCCGAGCTCGCTGAAGCCGAGGGCGTGACCGTGCGGACGGTCCTGGTGAACGACGACGTCGCAGTCGAGGATTCGCTGTACACCGCTGGCAGACGCGGCGTCGGCGGAACGGTCCTCGTTGAACGGATCGCGGGCGGCGCAGCCGAGCGGGGAGACACCCTCGATGCGGTGACTGCAATCGCCCAGCGTGTCATCGACAATGTCAGGTCCATGGGGGTGGCGCTCGCCGCCTGTACTGTGCCGCACGCCGGCCAGCCGAGCTTCGACCTCACCGACGACGAGATCGAGATCGGCATCGGCATCCACGGTGAACCCGGCAGGCATCGCATTGCGATGGAAAACGCCGACGGGATCACCGGACGGCTGATGGAGCCAATCCTCGCCGATCTCAAGGTGGACAGCGGCGAGAAGGTGCTGCTCTTCGTCAATGGCATGGGAGGCACGCCGGCAAGTGAGCTGTACATCGTCTACCGGCGCGCCAGGCAACTCCTTGAGGAGCAGGGAATCGTTGTTGAACGATCCCTGGTGGGCAACTACATCACCGCCCTGGAAATGCAGGGCGCCTCGATCACCGTGCTGCGACTTGACGACGAAATGGTCGAGTTGTGGGATTCGCCAGTTAACACTGCGGCGCTCCGGTGGGGAGTCTAGGCGTGGTAGAGGGATCCACCAGTACCCTCACCACTGAATGGGTGGTCGCGTGGCTGCGGGAGAGTGCCCGGGTGGTCAGCGAGAATCGGCAATACCTGATCGACCTTGATCGGGCTATCGGCGATGCCGATCACGGTGAGAATCTCGATCGTGGGTTCACGGCGGTAGTGAAAAAGCTCGACGACGGTACACACCCCGCCACGCCGGGTGCCGTGCTGAAGCTGGCCGCGATGACCCTCATGTCATCCGTGGGGGGCGCAGCTGGGCCCCTCTATGGAACCGCCCTGCTCCGTGCAGCCACCTCGCTGGGCGACACCGAGGCAATAGGCCCCGACGACGTCGCCGGGCTGCTGACCGCTGCCCGCGATGGGATAGTAGCGCGCGGCAAGGCCGAATCCGGTGACAAGACGATGGTCGATGCCTGGACTCCTGCGGCTGAGGCGGCAGGCACCGCCGCGATGGCCGGCGCATCGGTTGCAGAGGTGCTGGCGGCCGCCGCCAACGCTGCAAACGCCGGGGCCGCGGCTACCGAACCCCTGATTGCACGGAAGGGCCGTGCCAGCTACCTCGGCGAACGCAGCGCCGGCCACCTCGACCCGGGCGCCGTCTCGTCAGGGTTGATTTTGCAGGCAGCGGCCGATGCGGCAGGTGCGCAGGAGTGAACGTTGGCTTGGTCATTGTGTCCCATAGTTCGAAGATCGCCGAGGGAATCTGCGACCTCGCCCGTGAGATGGCGGGGGACGTCCCGCTCGTCGCCGCCGGTGGGTTGGACGATGATTCTGGTGTCCCACTGATCGGAACCAGCTTCGAGAAGGTGCTTGAGGCTATTTCGACGGCGGACCAGGGTGCCGGCGTCGTGCTCCTGACAGATCTGGGCTCTGCCGTGATGACGGCCGAGATGGCGCTTGAGTTCATTGACAGCGACCAGCGTTTGCGGGTCAGGCTTGCCCGCGCAGCCCTGGTCGAAGGTACAGTCGCCGCGGCCGTCGAGGCGCAGTCCGGAGCCGATGTAGACACGGTGACACGTGCCGCCGAGACAGCGATCGTCGCGCTGGATCCAACGGAGCTCGAACCGTTTGTCAGCCATGCTGCAGCCGCTCCCGGAGAAGGCGGATCTCAATCCTCCACCGATGGAAAGCCGGTTGAGGCAGCCTGGGAATTGCCCAACCCGATGGGGTTGCACGCCCGCCCCGCGGCAACCCTGGCCCGGATGATGAGTGAACTGGATGTGGAGGTGACGGTCAACGGGGTGGACGCGAAGTCGGTGATGCTGCTCATGAGCCTGGGTCTCGGCCAGGGCAAGGTCCTGACCGCGTCAGCCGCTGGCCCCGACGCGCAGAAAGCCATTGATCAGATAGGTGCTGAGGTGGCCAGCGGGTTCGGGGAACTCTGAAGCGGTCTGGGCCGGTTAGCTGGGGAGGCTGATGCCGGCCGGGGTCTCGCTGGCAAGACCATCCGCCACGAGCCCGTCAAGGGACCGTTCGAGTTGCTCCCTTGACGCGTTCAGGCGGTGCAGTTTCATCAGCGGGGACACTACGGTGCCGGGCGGCGAGCCGAGCGCGAGGTCCACCGGTTCGGCAACGAGCACCTCCCTGATCACCGGTGCCACCGCGTCCCGAAGGACTCCCATCATCGCCCCGCGCACCTGACGATCCGTCCCGGCCCAAGCCTGTCCCCTGGGCACGTAATGAGGTTCCGGTCGCCCCGCAGCAACCCATGCGCAGGCGTCGAGCACCGGACACTGGGAGCACTTGGGGGCCCGGGCAGTGCAGATCAATGCGCCAAGCTCCATCACTGCCACGTTCCACTTGACTGATTCGCCGTCGTCGTCGGGCAGGAGGTCAGCCGCCCGCCGCATCTCGGCGGCCGTCAGGGTGGGGGCCGGCAGAGCATCCCCGCCGAGCAGCCGCGCGTGGACTCTGCGGATGTTGGTGTCAACAACTGTCTCCCGCTTCCCGTACGCAAACGCTGCCACCGCAGCAGCCGTATAGGTGCCGACGCCGGGAAGAGTCAGGAGCTCCGCGGCGGTGCGGGGCACCCGGCCCCCGTGGTGTTCGACGATGGCCCCCGCGGCCGCGTGGAGGCGCAGGGCGCGGCGCGGGTAACCAAGTCGCCCCCAGTGCCTCAAAGCATCACCGGCTGGAGCCGCGGCAAGGTCAGCCGGTGCGGGCCACCGGTCGAGCCAGTCGGCGTAGACGGGCAGGACCCGCACCACCGGTGTCTGCTGCAACATGAACTCGCTGACCATTACCGCCCAGGGGGTTCGCCCGGGACCACGCCACGGGAGGTCCCGGGCCTGGACGTCGAACCAGCCAATGATGCGTCGATGCAGCTGGGCGGTGGGAACCGGGATCATTGGCACTCCTGATAGTTGACCATCAATACTGTACTGACCGGCGTGGTGTGACGCGCATCCGAGGATTGGGTCCCTAGCCTTAACCCATGGATTCACACGGGGGGCCGTCGCGAGGCGGGCCGCAGGACAGGTCAGCGCGGCCGTCCAACGCGCCCCGGGTCAGCCCGAAGGTGTATCGCCGACGCAGGATTGTGGTGCTGGTCCTGGGCCTCATCCTGGCCGGCGTACTGGTATGGGGCGGAATCGCCCTAGCTGGCCTCATCGGCAACGGTGCGAACACCGACGACGCCGTGAGCGCACCCACCGGATCGGCCCAACCAGCCCCCTCAACCTCCCCGTCCGAACCAACGGCAGAAGTCAGCGAGCCCGCAGCACCGACCGAATCCGCAGCACCGACCGTGTCCCCTTCGCCATCGGAACCCGAGTGTGGTCCGGAGCTGGTGGAAGTCAGCGCATCGACCGATGCGGACGCCTACGCCCCCGAAGAGAATCCAGTGCTCACGCTGACGGTAACCAACACTGGTGATATCCCCTGCCCGGTCAATGTGGGAACCTCACAGATGGAATTCCTGGTCACCAGCGGTGAGGATCGCATCTTCTCCTCTGCCGACTGCCAGGAAGGCGCCGAGGACCTCAACCGGGACATCCCGCCGGGCGGGTCGGAGGAAGCGAACTTCACGTGGGAACGAAACCGTAGCGCACCGGGTTGCCAGGCGGTCGAGGCGAACCCTACCCCCGGTTTTTACAACCTGACGGTGACGCTCGGCGAACGGACCAGCGAAGAAGCAACTTTCGAGCTGCAATAGCAGCTACATGAAACGGTCGAGCAGGCTCGTTTCAGCGATCCTTGACAGTCCCTCACGCACGGTCCGGGCACGTTGCTCACCGATCCCATCCACAGCCATCAGGTCATCAATGTTCGCTGCCATCAGGTTTTGCAGGCCCTCGAAGTGGTCGACCAGCCGGTTCGCCACTGCAGGCGGCACAGCCTTGATGCCGGACACCAGCCTGAAACCCTTGGGTTGCACCACTGCGTCCAGAGAATCAACCGAGGGATTGAAGCCCACCACGCTGGCGATGGTGCCGAGGTCGATGAGGTCGGTGGAGCTGAAGGCCTGCAGCTTCGCAAGTTGCTCTTCGACCACCAGGTTGGCGTCTCCAAGGTCCAGGTAATCCCGGAGCACCATTTCGCTGCCCGGGCCCAGCCCGGTGGTCAGTTCTTCCACCTGCAGTGAGAGGAGCCGGCCATCGACGCCGAGCTCGAGCACGTACTGCGAAATTTCCTCGGAGATGCGTCGGACCATTTCCTGGCGTTGCAGGGTCACCGCAACATCCCGGACCGTGACCATCGCCTCGATTTCCAGGGCGGACAGCGAGCCGGTCACCTGGTCCAGTCGTGCCCGATAGCGTTCGAGGGTGGCGAGGGCCTGGTTGGCTCTTGCCAGGACCGGCTCGGAGCCTTCCAGCACATGCCGCAGTCCGTTGATGTAGAGGGCGATGATGTGCATCGACTGGCTGACTGAGATGACCGGGAGCCCGGTCTGGATGGCTACCCGCTCTGCTGTCCGGTGCCGTGTCCCGGACTCCTGGGTATAGATGGTGTGGTCAGGTACCAGCTGCACGCCTGCCCGGAGGATATTGCTTGCATCCTTATCGCAAACGATGGCGCCGTCCATCTTGGCAAGTTCCCGGAGCCGGGTGGGGGAGAAGGTGATACCGATATCGAACCCGCCGGAACAGATCGAATCCACGGTGCGGTCAAAGCCGAGGACGATCAAGGCTCCGGTACGCCCGCGAAGGATGCGTTCGAGACCATCCCGCAACTGGGTGCCCGGCGCAACGCGCGCCAAAGTGGCCTTCAACGCGTCCTCTGGGCTGCGAACCATTGCCACTTCCTTCCGGCTACCGGCGTTGCCAACCGGTTCCCGGATGTGCAAGGCCCTGCCGCGCAGGCACCAACGCAGCCGTTCCAATCCTAGTGGGCGCGCCGCCTAAACCCGGATACCAGCTACGGGCGCAAATGTATAACGGTTATCCGCCGGTCCAGCCGGAAGTCTAAAAGAGTAGCTCCAGGGCTTCGGTCAGGGTCGATACCTCGTGCACCTTGAACCCCGCTGGAACCTTGCCTGGCCCATTGGGTGAAGCCGGCACCACAGCGTGGGTGAAGCCGAGCCGTTCGGCCTCCTGCACCCGCTGGGCGATGCCAGGAACCGGCCTGACCTCACCGGCAAGGCCCACCTCGCCGAAGGCGATGAGCCGGGCTGCGAGCGGCTGGTTGGTTTTCGCCGAGGCGATGGCCAGCGCCACTGCCAGATCGGTGGCCGGCTCACTGAGCTTCACCCCGCCGACTGTTGCAACGTAGCTGTCGTCCTTATGCAGGCTCAACGAAGCGCGCTGCTGGAGAACAGCCAGCAGCATGGCCACCCGTGAACTGTCGAGCCCGCTGGTTGCCCGCCGGGGCTGCGAGTTCGACGACTCCGCGAGGAGAGCTTGCACCTCGGCCAGCAGCGGCCTGCGCCCCTCCAGAGTTACGGTGATGCAGGTGCCGGACACGGGGTCTTTGGTACGCGACACGAACAGGCCGCTCGGATCGGCGAGGCCCTCCACGCCAGTCTCGGTCAGGTCGAAGCAGCCCACCTCGTCCGTGGGCCCATACCGGTTCTTGATGGCCCGCATCAGGCGAAGCCGTGAGTGACGATCCCCTTCAAACTGGCACACCACATCCACCAGGTGCTCCAGCAGGCGGGGGCCGGCGATGGACCCGTCCTTGGTGACATGCCCCACCAGGATGGTGGTCATGCCTCGGGTCTTCGCGGCGGCGATCAGCGAGGCGGCAACCTCCCGCACCTGCGTGACCCCGCCGGCGGTCCCGTCGACGGCGGCGCTACTCAGGGTTTGAACCGAGTCCACGATCAGCAGCGACGGCGACAACCGTTCCACCTGCCCGAGGGCCTGCCCCAGATCGGATTCGGCGGTGAGGTAGAGGGTGTCGGCGAGGGCGCCGATCCGCTCTGCCCTTAGCTTCACCTGGGCTGACGATTCCTCCCCGGTGATATACAGCACGTCCTTGCCGAGTCGCGCCACCCGGGCCGCGACGTCGAGTACCAGGGTGGACTTGCCCACGCCGGGTTCCCCCGCGAGGAGGATCACCGCGCCCGGTACCAGGCCGCCACCGAGAACCCGGTCCAGCTCACCAATCTGCGTCGGCTGGTAGGACGCGGCACTGGCGTCGATCTCCGAGATCCGCAGGGCTGGAGTGGCGACGGTGACAGCCGCCGTCGTTCTCGCCACCACCTGGCCGGTCTCCTCGACCGTCCCCCAGGCCTGACATTCACCGCAGCGGCCCACCCATTTCGCGGTAGTCCAACCGCATTCTCCACACCGGTAGGCGGGTGCGGAGGTGCGTGCCGGGCGTGCTGTCTTTGTAGCCATGCCCTCTAACGTACCGGCGGGTAGGGACGTGCAGCGGCAAAGACACTACTGCGGGAGCCAGCTTTGACCAGGCTCACAATTTCGGCAGGTACCCGGCAGCCTCATCGTGGGGGAGACCCGTTGCCTCCAGAAGGTCAACTATCAGAGGGCGGTACAGCAGCACCAGCCCTTCTCCCTCCAACCGTTGGATCCGCAGGAGGCGGGGGTGGAGCATGGTGGCCACCGCCGCAAGGTCTTCCCGTGCCTGGCGGAGCGTCAGCCCCCGTTCGGGGGCGCTGGCCGCCGAGAGGGCCCGGCCAAGCATATCGACGGCATCGGCGGTGTCCTCAATGACCTGGGAGAGTTCCTGCACTGCCTCGTCGGTGAGCGCAGCGTGGTTGATGACCGAGGTCAGCCGTCGGGTGAATACCCGGGCGTTACGGACGGCAAGGTCTATCGAGTCGATTGATCCTCCGAGCTCGGCAAGTTCCTGCCGATGGCGCCGGTAGGCGGGGGAGAGGCGTGCCACTTCCCTGGCCGCCCCCATGCTGCCGGAGAGACCCTCCATCAGGGGCTGGCAGCTGCGTGCCCTGATCAGGGCGTGCCAGGCCAGGGTCGGGTCGCTGCGGGTCAGCGCGGTCGACGATTCGCGAAGCACAGTAGAGAGTTCGCCCAGTAACTCCCGCACGTTCGTTTTGGGCTCTTTCCGTGGGTCCTTTGGCGCGAGGATCACAATCACCAGGGCGAACAGACCGCCGACGATGGCGTCGACACTGCGGGTGAATGGGCCGCCGTCGGGGGCTGGGAGTAGTACCACCAGCAAGGACTGCAGGCCCAGCTGCGTGGTGAAGATGGTACCGCTGTCCAGGAATCGTGCCAGGAGGATCGACACGAACAGCACCACCGCTGCCTGCCAGATCCCGGTGCCAAACAGGGCCAGGAGGACGTCTCCCAGCGCAATGCCGAGAGTGCAGCCCACCCCAACTTCCAACACCCGGCGAAGCCGCGGGTCGCGGGTGAAACCGAGCGCAATCATCGAGGAGGTGGCGGCGAACAGTGGTCCGCTGTGACCAAGGACCCGTTCCGCGAAGACATAAGCGCCCACCGCACAGACGGTCATCTGGATGGCGGGGATTACCGAGTTGGAACTCCGCCGGAAACCTACCCGCGTCCGGTTGCGAACAAAGGAGCGGGCTCGCGAGAAGTTTGATGGCCGCGGCATGAAACCCAGCCTAGCCCCGGTTCCCCGGGTTGGGGGCCGCAACCGCGCCAGGAGATCCGCACAGCACCCGGAGCGGTTTGGCAAGGCTAATGAACGGTCTGATCGCAACTGTACGTTTCACGTTCACCCTCCGTTCACTTTGATCCGTCAGTCTCTTTACCTGTGGCGCCTAGCTTATTCAAGGTACGCATACTGAAAAGTTCAGATTCTCGTTTTTCATAGGTGCCCACAGCACCAATTTTCGACTCCCTGGAAGGGGCAACATCAAGTGAAGGTTCTTCGCTTTGGCCGCGCAGCGGCAGTAATCTCTGTCGCCGCGCTCGCATTGACCGCCTGCGGCACCGACAGCGCAACCGACGAGCCGGCAGCAACCACCGGGGACAACGGCTCCGCGGAAAGCACGGTAACTGGCACGCTGACGGGCTCTGGCGCTTCCTCCCAGGGTGCGGCAATGACCGCCTGGCAGTCCGGCTTCCAAGAAGCCAACCCTGACGCAACCGTTCAGTACTCACCTGACGGATCCGGTGCTGGTCGCGAAGCGTTCACCGCTGGCGGAGTCCAGTTCGCTGGATCGGATGCCTACCTCGACGAGGAAGAGCACGCTACGGCAGTTGAGGTCTGCGGGCCCGAGGGTGCGTTCAACATCCCCGCCTACATCGCACCAATCGCTGTGGCATTCAATCTGCCAGGTGTCGACGAATTGAACATGGACGCCGACACGATTGCAGCCGTCTTCCGTGGCGATATCGCTAACTGGAACGACGAGGCAATCGCCGCCCAGAACGAGGGAGTGGAACTTCCCGATCTGGCCATCACTGTTGTGCACCGTAGCGACGAGTCGGGCACCACCGAAAACTTCGTCGACTACCTTGCAGCGGCCGCCCCAGAGGTGTGGACCGACGAGGTATCGGGTGACTGGCCCGCCGAAATCGTCGCCGAGAACGCACAGGGCACTAACGGTGTCGTTTCGACCACCTCAGGCACGGAAGGCGCCATCACCTACACCGACGCTTCGGCTGTCGGGGACCTAGGACAGGTCCTGGTGCAGGTCGGCGAAGAGTACGTGGCGCTGACCCCAGAGGCCGCTTCACGCGCCGTTGAGGTTGCCGAGCCAGCCGAGGTGGAAGGCGCACCCGAGGTTGATATGTCCTTCAACCTCACCCGGGACACCACCGAGTCCGGTGCATACCCGATCGTGCTGATCTCCTACCACGTCTACTGCGCCACCTACCCCGATCAGGAAACAGTCGACCTGGTCCAGGCCTTCGGCTCCTACGTGATCAGCGAAGAGGGCCAGGCCGACTCGGCCGACTCGGCCGGCAACGCCCCGATCTCGGACGGGCTGCGCGAGCAGGCCCAGGCCGCAATCGATTCGATTGCAGTTGCCTCCTAAGAGGCGTCGATTGCCCCGTCCGGTCCTCACAGACCGGGCGGGGTTGTCCTTTGCGCCCAGCCATTAGGCTGGTATGCAGCTACCACCTCCACCGCTGACAACGCCCGCTCTCGGCAACCCAGCAGGAACAACCAAGTACCAGCACCGAAGGGTTCACTAGTGTCCACGAAGACTGTGTCTCCGAACACGCTGCGCAGACAAGGCGACAGCGGTCAATCGGGGGACAAGATATTCTCAACAGCCAGCCTGCTGGCTGGCTGCCTCATTTTGGCAGTGTTGTTCTGTGTTGCGGTTTTCCTGCTGGTCCAGGCCTTCCCAACGTTCGTCGCCGATCCCGCGGAAATCTCCGGTGGCAGCGGATTCTTTTCCTACATCTGGCCGATCGTTATCGGTACGGTCATTGCTGCGACTATCGCCCTGGTCCTCGCCACCCCGGTGGGTATCGGCGTCGCTCTTTTCATCTCGCACTACGCACCCCGGCGGCTTGCCCAGGGGTTTGGGTATCTGATCGACCTGCTGGCCGCCATCCCGTCGGTGGTCTACGGCGCCTGGGGCTATGCGGTGCTGGCCCCACAGCTGGCATTGGCCTACGAGTGGCTGGCAAACAACCTCGGCTGGATTCCCATCTTCGAGGGCCCCGCCAGTAACACCGGGAGAACCATCCTCACCGCAAGCATCGTGCTGGCCGTGATGGTGCTGCCCATCATCACTTCCCTCAGCCGCGAAATCTTCCTCCAGACCCCCAAACTCCACGAAGAGGCATCGCTGGCCCTCGGCGCCACCCGGTGGGAAATGATCAAAATGTCGGTGTTGCCATTTGCCCGGCCGGGGATCATCAGCGCCGCAATGCTCGGCCTGGGTCGCGCGCTCGGCGAAACGATGGCAGTGGCCCTGGTTCTCTCAGGTGGTGCACTGAACGCCAGCCTGATTCAGACGGGCAACCAGACCATCGCCGCTGAAATCGCCCTCAACTTCCCCGAGGCGTTCGGACTTCGCCTGAGTGAGCTCATCGCGGCGGGCCTCGTGCTCTTCGTGATCACCCTCGCCGTCAACGTCGTCGCCCGGTGGATCATCAGCCGCCACAAGGAATTCTCAGGTGCCAACTAATGAGTAATGCAACCATGACCCGGCGACCGTCCCAATTCACCAAGAACAAGCTTCCCAAATGGTCCATCTGGGCCGTTCTGGTGGGCGCACTGATCCTCGGCGCAGCAGTCTCGTCCCTGTTCGGTTTCAGCCCGGTTTCGATGGCCGTTTTCGCTGCGATCTTCTTCGTGGTCGGTGGTACCGCGACCGCGGGTGCAGTAGAGGGCAGCCGTAAAGCAAAGGACCGGTTCGCTACCTATCTGGTCTACGGCGCTTTCATCATCGCCGTACTGCCGCTGCTGTCAGTGATCTGGACCGTGCTGGAACGCGGCATGCCAGGGATGACCAGCGACTTCCTGTTCCGGTCGATGAATGGGCTGACCGGTGCCATCGATAACCAGACAGTGGCTGAAGGCACGCCGGTCCTGGGCGGGGCCTACCATGCGATCCTCGGAACCCTGCAGATTACCCTGTGGGCGACGATCATTTCGGTGCCGGTTGGTCTGCTGGCGGCCATCTACCTGGTGGAATACTCTACGGGTGGCCCGCTCAGCCGGGCGATCACCTTCTTCGTCGATGTCATGACCGGAATCCCCTCCATCGTCGCTGGCCTCTTCGCCGCAGCATTGTTCGGGCTGATCTTCGGGCCAGGCACCCGGACCGGATTCGTGGCAGCCGCGGCGTTGTCGGTGCTGATGATCCCGGTGGTGGTCCGTTCCACCGAGGAGATGCTGAAGATTGTCCCGAACGAGCTCCGCGAAGCCGCCTTCGCGCTGGGCGTGCGGAAGTGGCGGACCATCACCAAGGTGGTCATCCCGACAGCAATCTCGGGCATCGCTTCCGGAGTCACTCTCGCCATCGCTCGGGTGATTGGCGAAACCGCGCCGATCCTGGTGACGGCCGGGTTTGCCCGTGGCATCAACCTCGACGTCTTCAGCGGATGGATGAGCACTCTTCCCACCTACATTTACTACCAGATTATTACCCCGACCTCCCCGACCAGCACCGACCCGAGCACCCAGCGAGCCTGGGCCGCAGCCCTGATTCTGATCATCCTCGTGATGCTCCTGAACCTCGCTGCCCGCCTCATCGCCCGGATGTTCGCCCCTAAAACCAGCCGCTAACCTGCGCTGTACAACCCATAAGGATTTAGATGTCAAAGCGTATCGACGTCAAGGATTTGAATGTCTACTACGGCAAGTTTCTTGCCGTGGAAGACGTCAACGTAACCATCGAGGCCCGCTCCGTCACCGCCTTCATCGGACCGTCCGGCTGCGGCAAGTCGACCTTTCTTCGCACCCTGAACCGGATGCATGAGGTAATTCCCGGCGGGCGCGTCGAGGGCGAGGTCCTGCTCGACGGCGACGACCTGTACGACGACGCGGTTGATCCCGTGCACGTGCGAAGCCAGATCGGTATGGTCTTCCAGCGGCCCAACCCGTTTCCCACCATGTCCATCCGTGACAACGTGCTCGCTGGTGTGAAGCTCAACAGCAAGCGCATCAGCAAATCCGACGCCGACGCGCTCGTGGAGAAGTCCCTGCGGGGCGCCAACCTTTGGAACGAAGTCAAGGACCGTCTGGCCCGCCCCGGCTCCGGCCTTTCCGGTGGCCAGCAGCAGCGCCTGTGCATCGCCCGGGCCATCGCGGTCTCTCCCGAGGTCATCCTCATGGACGAACCGTGTTCAGCCCTGGACCCGATTTCCACGCTTGCCATTGAGGACCTGATCAACGAGCTGAAGAACGATTACACGGTGGCGATTGTTACCCACAACATGCAGCAGGCCGCACGGGTGTCCGACAAGACCGCGTTCTTCAACATCGCAGCGACCGGCAAACCGGGGAAACTGATCGAGTTCGGCGACACCTCCGACATCTTCAACAGGCCCAAAGAGAAGTCCACCGAAGACTACGTGTCAGGCCGTTTCGGGTAGCCAAACCGGGGGGCCGCTTCTGCTTGTCCAGCGGGTGGCACGCCACCGACGGGCTAGAGTAGCGGGCTCATTGCCAGGAAAAGAATCGCGCCGATGAGTGCGGTGACTACCGCCGTCGAGAACCACACGATCAGCACCTTCACCACTTCACGGCCGCGCACGGTCGGGAACCGCTGGTTGGCGCCAGCTCCAAGAATGGCCGAGGTCATGGTGTGGGTGCTTGAAAGCGGCATCGACAGCGAGATGGAGCCGACGAAGAGCATTGCCGAGCTAACGCCCTGGGCAGTCATCCCCCGCAGCGGGTCCACGCGGACCAGCCGGTGCGCCAAGGTGTGGGTGATACGCCAGCCGCCGAACAGCGACCCGGTCGCCAGCAGCACTGCCGCAAAGATTTGCACCCAGAGGGGAACCTCGGCGCCGGTTGCGATACCGCTTGCCACCAGGGCGAGGACCACCACCACCATCGTCCGTTGACCGTCCTGCAGGCCATGGCCCAGCGCAAACACCCCGGCAAGCACCGATTGCGCCATCCGGCTACCGGAATTCACCTTCCGCGGCGGACTGTAACGGAGCAGCCAGATGGCCGGGAACACTGCCAGATAGGCGAGCAGGTACGCCACCAACGGCGAGAGCAGCAAGGGGAGGGCAATCTGCAGCAGAAAAACCTGCTCGGAGTCGGCGATCGATTCGCCACCAATCAGGGCCGACGCCCCACCGGACCCGATCAGGCCGCCAATGAGGGCGTGGGTGGACGACGACGGCTTGCCCCGGTACCAGGTGAACAACCCCCAGCACAGCGCACCGAGAAGGCCTGCGATTAGGATGCCGAGGCCAACCCGTCCGGACGGAACCCGCAGGGCGTCGCCGGCGAACAGGAGGGCGACGCCGGTGCCAAGGAGTGCGCCAATGAGGTTGAAGACCGCTACCAGAAGCACGGCGATACTGGGGGTCAGCGCCCGGGTGCGCACGGCGGTGGCCACCGAATTGGAGACGTCGTGGAACCCGTTGAGAAACGCGAAACCTCCAGCGAGCACGATGACCATGCCCAGGAGGAACTGTTCCACCTATGATTCCTTGACGAGGATGCTGCCCACGTGGGTGGCAACCTTTCGGATGTCTTTGGTGACGTCGACCAGCTGGTTTGCCACATCCCGGTGTCTGGCGTAAACCAGGGTCTTGTGGTCGTTGAGGAGTTCGGAACACCAGATCCGGTGGGTGCGCTCGGCGCGTTTGGCTAGCCGGAGGATCTCGATCCAGTACTCCTCGAGATCATCCATCGAATTCAGTCGTTTCATCGCCTCAGCGGTGAGTTCCGCCTGCCGGGTGATCACCTCGAGCTGTTCAGTGGCCCGGCGGCTTAGCTTACTGAGTTGGTAAAGGGAGATGAGCTCGGCAGCGCCGTCGAGCTTCTCGATTGCCTCGTTCAGCATCCTGGACAGGGCATAGAGGTCCTCACGCGGCAGCGGGTTGACGAAGCTGCTGCGCATCGACGTGAGCAACGCGTAATGGAGATCGGTTGAGTTCGCCTCGTGCTGGTGCAGTTCCTCAGTCAGGCTGTCGTAGTCGCGCTTGTCCGCCCCGAGGATTCCCGACATGGTGCGCACCCCGAGCACCAGTTGCTGGGCCATGTCCGAGAGTAAGACAAGGCCAGCATCCTCCTGTGGAAAGAGGCGAAGCTTCACGTGGACTACCTAACCTGCCGGGGCATCGAGTTGATCAGTTGCTGCCTAAGAATAACTGACAGGCCCGGGGAGGCTCATTTCGACTAGTTGTCACCGCCCTGGCGCCCGGCCGCGTCGCCGTTGCCACTCAGATGTCGTTCAGTAGGCACAAAAATGGTGTCGAACCGGGAGCGCCTCTCGGCGGAAGGCCGCTCGAAGCGGCTAAATGTTGAAGCCCGGGGGTTCCACGGTCCGACACCACTTTCAGTGTTCTCCTCCGGTGCGCTCATGTCAATATTGACCGGCATCCCAGTGCTGACTAGTCCAGTTCGCCCCGGCGCCAGGAGGCAGCAGCATGCTCAAGGTCTTCGGCGGTTTTGATCAGCTGGTGCGAGTTGCGGGTCAGCTTGGCCGCGTGCACCCCGTTGGCTGGTTCGGCGTCGTCGGCATGATGGGTCTGGCCCAGGGCGATCACCCGGCAAAATGCTGCGAAACGTTCGAGTGCGACGTCGAACTCGCCTTCGAAGGCACCCGAGAGAATAGTGTCGGCCATGGACCGGACCTCCTCTGCACCCGGCGGCTCGGCAACGCCGGCCACTACCTTGGAGACCTGTGCGACATCCTTACCTGACTCAAAGTAGGCGGCGATACGTTCGGGATTTTGCTGGGTAGCCGCCCGAAGGGCGTAGAGCCGCCACAGCGCGCCGGGAAGGGATCGTGCGGGACTTTCCGCCCACATCTCCGCGATTGCCTCAAGGCCCTGCTGGTCGGCCAACTCAACAAGACGCTGGGTGATGTCCGGATCGTCAGCGAGCCGGCCATGGTGAACCAACGCGTGTGCCGAGAGGTGGGCGGCCTCCGACACTCGTGAGGGATCGGCACCGCCCGCGAAAACTTCAAAGTCCAGTGGCGCGAAGGGCTTGGGCTTGTGATGCCGTGGACTCTGGTTCTCGTAGTTGCCGCTCATGAATTGAGGATACTCCTGCCATTTCCCTCCATGCCAGAGTCACTGGACCGGAGCCCGCCGGCTAGTTCGCCAGGCAGGTGCGATTGGGATGGGGAAGGCCTCGACTTTGCTTGCCATCATTGTTCCAATGAGTGGTAAGAGCACGCGCAGATCCGATCTCAGCTGGCCTACGTCGAGCAGGAGACACCCATCGTCCCCGGTAGCATCCGGGACAACCTGCCCCTCACGCACCCTGATGCCACCGATGACGAGACCTGGGATGCTCTGCGCGCGGTGAGGCGGGCGGATCAGGGCCAGCGGAACCCACAGTGAGTTGCTCGATCGTGACGACCTGTACCGTCAGCTGGTCGAGGCTCTCCGGATAATTGAACCCGCGGTCAGCTGACCCACCGGCCCGGCAAATGGCCGCGTTCGGCACACGGCGGCAGGATGCGATAATGTAGGCAGGTCATTTCGACCACTTCGGTGGTCAGGAATGATGCGGGCCTTTAGCTCAGATGGTAGAGCATCGGACTTTTAATCCGTGGGTCGAGGGTTCGAGCCCCTCAGGGCCCACATCAGTGGGATACCCGAACAAGGAATCCCCGCCGTTGAGCGCAACGGCGGGGATTCTTTGCATTTCAGGTGAGAAGCGGGATTGACTCCACCGGGTTAAGCGTTTGAATAGATAGTAGGCAATTCCATCTGGGCGCCACGGTTTCGGCCCAACCCGGTTCGAGACCTCGGCCCCCGCTGAGAGGACGACCCATGGATGCTGCCAGTTTCATCCTTCAAGCGGCGATTGCCCTTGCGCTGGTAGGGATCCTCTCCGCGGCAACCGCCTTCGCCTTGTCCAGGTGCCTGAGGCGGAACGACGACGCCGATTCCCTGTTCTGGTACGGATTCTCGGGTTTACTGGCGGTCGTGTTTGTCATCATCGGCGCGGTAGCAACAGTTCCCGGGAGCGGCGGATTGGTCAGCGCAGGGGCACTGGTCTTCGCTGGCGTAGCGATGGGCTGGCTGTGGCGGGGCGAGCGTGAACGTCGGCGCAGGGTCCTGGCCGAGGAGATTCGGGAGGTGCGCGAAGGTCTGCGGACCAGGCACGAGGGAGTCCTGCAGCAGTGGGTCACCTATGAGCTGGATCCGGCCGCGGCAATCGACTTCCCGGCGATGACTGACCTCAGCCGTAGCGACACCTCACAGTTGATCCGTTCGATGCGTGCGGCGGCGCTGTTGCGGGAGCAGTTCGAGGGTGGCGACGTCGGCAGCTCCGAGTATGAAAGGGCCGTAGCAGGGCTGGAGGCGGCACTACGGGCCGCCGAGACGGCCGCCGGGGTTATCCGGACCGACCCGACGGGGCGCGAGCTACCGGCCACCGGCAAATCCATCTAGTCAGTCTCCGGGCGGCTCTGGCCGAGCTGCTGGGCAGCGTGTAAGTTTAGGCACATGAGAACACTAATTTTCGAGTAGTCCCTCAGGGATTACCTGCTGCCTACCGAAAACCATGCTCGTCGAGGCCGTGCCTCCGAGCGACGTTTCTTACTCACCCAGTGGCCGTTGAATCCAGTTCGGCGGTCGACTATTTAAGGATTACCATGACCGACCAAGCGAAAAACCACACCAGTAATGCCCAAGACCAGACCGACGAACTGTCGATACATTTATCGGACTCGGCGGCAAAAAAGCTTCAGGACGACCCACGGGCCAAGCTTGCACTGGAGAAAAAGAACCCAGACTTCGGGAAGCTGGCGGGATCGCGGAGCACCGGGCCCAACCACCAACCGGTTCACCGCAGCGGGAAGCAGGGCAAGACCGAGAAGAAGGCTCGCTGGTAGGCCGTCGCCCCGAGACGGCGGTGTCACCGACCCGAAATGGGGCTGGCCGTTAAATTGAGACTGGCTCCGCGTTCTGCGTATGGGGGAATCGCAGAATGGGGAGCCAGCGATCTCAGTATACTTCAAATTTTGTACTGGAAGTCCAATTGAGAGGTTGTAATGGCAGTCACAGCTAAGTCATTTCAGCTGTGGCGTGCTCGGGTCGCACCCGAGGATACCGTCGCGGACCTTTGCCGCAAGGCAGGAATCAAGAGATCCACCCTCGGCCAGCAGCTGGTTCGGGGGAAGGTGGCGATCGGGACCGTCGTCAGTAGTGCCCGAGCCTACGGCCTGAACCCAGCACAGGAGCTCGGCAATTTCGATGGTTACCGGGACCTGCCCACAGGGATTCGGGAGCCAACCGACGCAGAGCTGGTCAGCCAGGTTTCACACATCGATATTCTGAGACTCCTTGTGGCCCGTAGCCAGGATGAAGAAGAGGCGGGCCGCGAAGTCCGGTTTGAGTTGGCACCGTTTCCGCATCGAAATTCGGTGCGGGCGTGGATTGACGCCGTGGATCGGGGCGAACTGCGCCAGGGACTCGCCGCCAGGGCAGGGATGCTCCGCAGAATTTATCGGCGCAGCTCACTGCTGGCCGGCTGACCCCTGAACTCGCTGTCGAGGCTGCGCGGGTCGCGGAAGTCTCTCTCACCAGCGGGTTGGTCGTAACGAGCCTCCTCACCTCGGCTGAGGGCGGGTGGCCAGCCGACGGCCGGAATCGGGCGTTGGGTATGTTGTCCGATGCAGACCTTGTGCTGCTGGCCCGCGACCGGCTTGATGTGCTGGGCAAGTCATTGAAGAAGCTCGAGCTAGCCAATAGCCGAGATCAGAACCTTTGGGAGAACCTCGGATGAATGGGCAAGTGATCCAGTGGATAGTGCTGGGGCTTTGCATAGCGTTTGTCCTGCTGCGTCTTCCTGACGCTATCCGCGGGCGGGGGCGGGGGATTTTCACTGCTCTGGTGCTGCTGGTAATTGCCGTGGGGCTGAGCTTGCCGCAGATTTACCTCCCCTGTGACCGGTTTCTTGGCGGAATCAACATTGCGAACCTCATCATCAGGCTCTCCCTGTATGCGGTTTTCGTGCTGCTTGGTGTCCGCATCGCCGCGGCGTTCAGGTCGCCACGTACGCGCTGGCTTATCGTCGGTCCAATTGGCGTCACAGTGTTGGCAGTGATCGTTCTGGCTACCGTCGTACTCTTTGCGATGAGCGACCTCCCGGAAAGCTCTACTGGCCTGTTCGCCTACGGGGGTCAGGAAACGGTTCGTCTTTACGCGGAGGCCGGGAGGCTCTACCCGGGTTACGTCGCAGCCTGCCTGGTCCTGCCCGCCCTTAAAGGCCTCGCGGATCCTGCCGGGCGGCCCGCGCACCGGAGCGCATCGGCGCTGCTGGCCGTCGGGTTCGGAGCAGTTGTGGTCTTTGCAGTGGTCAGCCTCGTGCCAGGGACGCGCCTTGGGGTCTGGGAGATTGGTCTGCCCTTCGGCGCGATCGTGCTGGTGACGAGTGGCCTGACGATCATTTGGGCGTCACGAAGGCGGACCGAGTTGTCGCCGCGCACCAATCATCTTGCGTGATTTTTGACGTTTTTGTGATTGATTACCCCCTGGGTATTCACGTTTTCATCATCGTGTGGCAAAATTATGATTGTGTAACTCCGCTTGCCGTGGGGGACGGCGGAGCTACAGAGCGGGGTGGGGCGTCCATTAGAACGGGTGGACGCACCTACCCGCTCTTTGGGTGTCAGCCGGTCCAGGCGTAGCGTTTCTCCGGCCGGCCCGCGGTGCCATATTTGGGCGTGATCTTCGCTTGTTCCCGAGCCACCAGGTACTCGAGATAGCGACGAGCGCTCACCCTCGCCAACCCGAGTCTCAGGGCAACCTCCGATGCCGACGACCCTTCAGGGGCCGACCGGAGATCACCGATCACTGCAGCAAGGGTTGGACCGGATAGCCCTTTCGGGAGGATAGGCGGGAGCATTGCTTGCGACGATCGAGATCCACCGACCGCTCCCCGTTGCTCCTGCGCGGGGCCCAAGAGCGAGTCAATTCCCGCCTGATCGAGCGTAGGAGACCCCCCGGCACTGTGTTCGAGGATGCTGCGCCGATGGGCAACATACTGATCAAGACGTTCCAGTAGGACCTTCGAGTTGAATGGCTTCACCAGGTAGTGCAGCACACCACCGGCCATCGCAGCGCGCACCGTCTCGAGTTCACGGGCAGCGGTAATCGCAATGATGTCCACGGGGTCGCCTGGTAAATTCCGGGCCGCGCGTAGCACCTCAATACCCGATAGATCCGGCAGGTGAATATCCAGCAGCACCAACTCTGGTCGGTCGTTGGTAATTAGCTGCAACCCGTCGGTTCCGTTGTAGGCAACGCCGACCACGTCAAACCCCCCATGGGCCAGCAGGAACCCGGTATGGATCCCAGCTACCTCCCGGTCATCATCGATGACTGCGGTGCGGATCAATTGTGTCACTGGCGCTCCACGCCCACTGCGACCGGCGCAGGGGCGAGGCTGACCCTGAACTCGGCACCCCCGAGTGGGGAATCGGTCACGGAAATCTCACCCTTCCGGCGTTCTGTCACCCGCTGAACCAGTGATAGCCCAAACCCTCGGGCAGCTGATGGGCCGTCGGCCTTGGTGGTGATGCCGCTTTCGAAGATTTGCTGCCGCGCAGACTCCGGGACGCCTGGTCCGTCGTCGGACACCGTGATCACGCACCCCGCTTCGTTTGCTGTCGTCGAAATATGGATCGTCCCGTTCGAGACGATCGCCTCCATCGCATTGTCGATCAAATTTCCGAGGATGGTCACCTGGTCGGTGGTCCCGTCGGGATTTAACGTCGAATTCCCGTCAACAATCACCTGGATGTTCTTTTCCTCACCGATCGTACTCTTCGCCATCAGCAGGCTCGCGGCGTCGGGGTCGGTGATTCCCGGGCAGAGGTCGCCGGAGACCACTGATCCACCGTGCCCCGAACGGGTGATGAAATCAACTGCCTGTTCGGTCCGGCCGAGTTCCAGCAGACCGGAAATGACGTGCATCTTGTTGGAGAACTCGTGGGCCTGCACGCGCAACGCCTGGGTCACATCCCGGGCACCGTCCAGGTCCTGCAGTAGCTGGTGCAATTCGGTGCGGTCCCGGAGGATCAGCACGCTACCCACTCGTCTACCGTCAACAACCGCGCGGTTGGCCTGGGCCAGCAGCACCCGTTCGCCCACCAGCACTGTGGTTTCCATCGCCCCGTCCGAATCGAGCATCCCGCCGAGGGCTGGCTCCAACACTTCATCGATGGGTCGCCCAACGGCCGAGTCATCAAGACCCAGCAGCCGCCGCGCCTCATCGTTGATGAGTGCCAGGTTCCCGCGTTCGTCGACGGCCACCATTCCTTCGCCGATGCCGTGGAGCATGGCGTCCCTGGTCTCGAGCAGGGTGGCAATTTCTTCAGGTTCGAGTTTGTAGATCCGGCGCCAGACCAAGCGGGACACGTAAATGGCTCCTGCCGATCCCATCAGGGCCGCAGCGATCAGCCAGATCAACAACTGGGGCAGATCCTCCTGAAGGTCCTGGCTGAGCCGGGACTCGAGGATTCCCACCGAAGCGGTACCGATCACCGAGCCGTCGGCATCGAAGATGGGGACCTTCACGCGCCACGACTCTCCCAGCGTTCCTGTCTGGGTGCCCACGAAAGTTTCACCCGACAATGGAACTGAGGGGTCAGTGGAGACCATGCTCCCGATCATTTCCGGGTTTGGATGTGAGTAGCGGATCCCTGAGTCATCGGTGACCACCACGTAGGTGACGTTGGTTGACTGGGCAATCAGTTCGGCTATCGGCTGGATGGTGTCGCTGGGACGTTCGTCGTCGAACGCCTCGATGATGGTGGGCAGTTGCGCCACCGATTGCGCGACCCCAACCATGCGCGATTCGTACGCATCGCGAATCTGCTGCTCCTGCATTCGGATTGCCACTGACCCAGCGATGAGAACAATGATCAGCACGATCGACAGCTGCAGCAGAAACAACTGTGACCTAAGCGACATTGACTGGATCATGAAGCTATTTTGGCACGTCAGAGCCCGTTCGACGCCGTGCACCCCATGACCGTAATGACCAATACGCGCGTTATGTCCACATTCTTCCCCGCTGAACCATGGCTCCCTACGATGAACCGGACGGCTTGGTGATCTGCATCACGCCCAGGAAAGGAATTCATCATGAAGCTTGATCGCCCAATGAAGCGAAGTTCAGCTTTGGTCGCTGCGGCGGCCGTATCGGTATTGGCCTTGTCGGCGTGCGGTGACAGCGGTGCCGAAACCCCCGAAGGCGGCATAGACCGCCTGAACATCGTGGTTCCCGCCGATCCAGGCGGTGGCTGGGACCAGACCGGAAGGGCCATCCAGGCCGATCTCGAGGAAAACGAGCTGGTCGGGAGCGCCTCAGTGGTCAACGTCGGCGGCGCCGGTGGCACCAACGGCCTCGCCCAGCTCGCCACCGAACAGGACCCCAACACCCTCATGGTGATGGGCTACGTCATGGTGGGTGCAGTGGAGACCAACTCCGCGGAAACCCGGATTGAGGACACCACCCCAATTGCGCGGCTCACTGACGAGCCGCTGATCGTCGTCGTACCAGCCGATTCCCCGTACCAGACCATTGAAGACCTGGTTACTGACATTGACGAGAACGGGCAGGCAGTATCGGTCACTGGCGGGTCGGCTGGCGGCGCGGACCACATTCTCGCGGGAATGATCCTCGAGGCCGAGGGAGTAGCCCCCGACAAGCTCAACTACATCCCGTACTCCGGCGGCGGCGAATCGTTGGCTGCGCTGCTGGGCAACCAGGTATCGGCTGGTATCTCAGGTGTCGGCGAATACGCTGAACAGGTCAAAGCCGGAACGGTTCGCGCGCTGGCAGTCTCCGGCGAGGAACCTGCCGGTCAGGTGCCCGAGGTTGAGACCCTGACCGATCAGGGCATTGACGTGGTTCTGACCAACTGGCGCGGCGTCGTCGCTCCAGGCACGATCGACGAGGAGCAGGCAGCCGTCCTGACCGAGCTGATCACCGAACTCCACGAAACCGAATCGTGGCAGGAGACTCTGACCGAGAACAACTGGGCTGATGCTTTCCTCGTCGGCGAGGAGTTCCAGACGTTCCTCGACGAGGACATCGAGACGGTCAAGACCACCCTGACAGACATCGGTCTGCTGTAGCCGTTATGAGCACTCACCCACCAGAGGCACAGACCGGCGGCGTTGACACCGCTGCCGGTCGGCCCATCGGAGAAATCATTTTCGCGGCGGGGGTCCTCAGCCTCGGCATTGTCGGGTTTGTTGCCGGCGCAGGCATCAAGATGCCGCCGTCAGCCACCGGTATTGGCCCCCGCGAATTCCCTTTCATCGTGTCAGGTCTGCTGATTTTCCTTGGCACCGCCATCATCATTCAGCTGCTGAGGGGCCGTCGAGGCGCCCCCGAGGAGGGCGAAGACGTGGACCCCAACGCGAAAACCGACTGGCTGACGGTTGCCAAGCTGGTTGGGTTCGTGGCGCTGCACATTCTGCTTATCGTGCCAGCAGGCTGGCCGGTTGCCGCTGCGGTCCTGTTCTTCGGGGCCAGTTGGACCCTGGGCAGCCTGTCGTGGTGGCGGAACGCGGTGATCGCCGTCGTCATGGCGTTGGTGCTGCAGTTCGTGTTTGCCGGTCTCCTGGGCGTCTCGCTGCCCGCCGGGTTCCTCCTGGAAGGGGTTGAGATCTTCAATGGATAACTTCATGGCCCTGATGGAGGGTTTCTCGGTTGCCATGCAGCCGATGTACCTGCTGTTTGCCCTGGGTGGAGTGCTCGTGGGTACTGCGGTTGGGGTGCTACCCGGTATCGGCCCGGCGATGGCTATCGCGCTGCTGATGCCCATCACGTATAGCCTCGACCCGACTGCCGCCATTATTGTGTTCGCCGGGATCTACTACGGCGGCATGTACGGCGGGTCAACGACGTCGATCCTGCTCAACACGCCGGGTGAATCGGCGTCCGTGGTCACTGCCCTTGAGGGTAACAAGATGGCGAAAGCGGGTCGCGGAGCGGCCGCGCTGGCGACGGCGGCGCTCGGCTCGTTCGTCGCGGGCACCATTGCCACCGTGCTGCTGACCTTCCTCGCTCCGATGCTCGCCGAGTTCGCGGTTCGGATTGGCCCGGTTGAATACGTTGCCCTGATGGTCGTCGCCTTCCTTACCGTCGGCGCGCTGCTGGGTGCCTCGGTGCTGCGCGGGCTCGCATCATTGTGCATCGGTTTGTTCCTTGCCCTGGTTGGTGTTGACGCTCTGACCGCCCAGCAGCGCTACACCTTTGGCAATCCGTTCCTCACCGACGGTATCGACGTGGTGCTGGTCGCTGTGGCGCTGTTCGCGATGGGTGAGGCACTCTACATCGCTTCACGGATGCGCCACGGGTCGGTCGATGTGATCCCGGTCAGTGGCAACTGGCGGAAGTGGATGAAGCGGGAGGACTGGCGCCGGTCCTGGAAGCCCTGGTTGCGGGGCACTTTCATCGGGTTCCCCATCGGGACCATTCCGGCAGGCGGCGCCGACGTCGCCACCTTCGTCTCCTACGCGGCTGAACGCAAGCTCGCCAAGGGGGAGGACAAGGCCCAGTTCGGAAAGGGTGCCATCGAGGGAGTTGCCGGTCCCGAATCGGCCAATAACGCTGCCGCTGCGGGTGTGCTGGTTCCGCTGCTAACGCTGGGTATCCCCACCACCGCTACGGCGGCGATAATGCTGGTGGCCTTCCAGCGGTACCAGATCCAGCCTGGCCCCCTGCTGTTCGAGGTCGAGGGCGCGCTGGTTTGGGCCCTGATTGCCAGCCTCTACGTCGGCAACCTGATGCTACTGGTGTTGAACCTGCCGCTGGTGGGGCTATGGGTGAAGATTCTTCAGATCCCCCGTCCCTACCTGTACGCAGGGATCCTGGTGTTCGCAGCACTAGGGGCGTTCTCGGTGAACTTCACGCCGGTGGATGTCTGGATTCTACTGATCATCGGGATTCTCGGGTTTTTCATGCGGCGCTATGGTTACCCGATCGCGCCGCTGGTGGTGGGGCTGATCCTCGGTCCCATCTTCGAGGATCAGCTCCGTCGGTCCATGGCCATCTCGCAGGGTGATCCGACCGCGTTGATTACCTCACCGATTGCGGCGGTGATTTACGCGACCCTCGCGCTCATCTTCGCCCTGTCGTTCTGGATGAAGAAGCGCCAGAAGGCGATGGAATCATCAATGGCTGAAGACTCGGTCACCAGCGGAGGGGGAGACCAGGCCCGAGCCTAGGCGTAAATCCGCCTAGGCGTCGTGGTCTGTCTCCAGGATCTGCGCCAGGCCCTCGAGGGCCTCCTCGGCACCGTCGCCGTCTGCACGAAGGACGACGACGTCGCCGTGGGAGGCCCCGAGGCCCATCAGCGACAGGATGCTTGACGCATCCATCGCATCTTCAGCTGGTTCACCCTCCATGGCGATGGTGACTTCCAGTGGGAGCTCACCTGCCGCCTCAGCGAAGATTGCTGCGGGCCTTGCGTGCAGGCCGACACGGCTCGCGACTGTGGCTTTGCGTTCTGACATAGGGTTCCTCCTTGGTTGGGGCGCTTACTGGCCCAGGGTTTCCAGAATGGGGAGCCGTTCACGGACGGCGGTGCGTCCGAGGTCGGCTGTTGGAGCGGCGAGGGCTAGCGCCGCCAGCTCCTGGGCTTCGGTGCGGGTCACTGAGGCGAGAACCGCAGCGACGGTGGGGAGCGATCGGGCTGACATGGAGAGAGTCTGAACTCCCAATCCCACCAGCACGACGGCGAGGGCGGGGTCAGCTGCAGCCTCGCCACACACCCCCACCGGCTTCGCGTCCGCCGTGCCTGCGGCTGCCGATTCGGCGCCGGCGACCGTGAGTTTGATCAGCTGCAGCACGGCAGGCTGCCAGGAGTCGTTGAGGGTGGCCAACTGTCCCAGCTGCCGGTCGGCGGCCATCGTGTACTGGGTGAGGTCATTCGTTCCCAGCGAGGCGAACCCCACATGCTGCAGGATGGCTTCGGAAGTCAGCGCAGCCGAGGGTACTTCGACCATCACGCCGGGCTGGTCGAGGCCCTCGGCCAGGCACATTTCACCGAAGGATTTCGCCTCGGCGGCAGTTGAGATCATCGGTGCCATCACCCATACCTCCGCCTTCGTGTCGGCGGCGGCCCGGGCGATCGCCTGAAGCTGGCGGGTCAGCACGCCGGGGCTGACGGATCCGGTCCGGTATCCCCTCACTCCCAGCGCAGGGTTGGGCTCCGAGGCGTCGGTGAGGAACGGTAGCGGTTTGTCAGCGCCCGCGTCGAGTGTTCTGACCACCACCTTGCGGCCCGGGAACGCGTCGAACACCTCCCGGTACGCTGACGCCTGCTCTTCGCCGCTGGGCTCGGTCTCACGATCCAGGAAGCAGAACTCGGTACGGAGCAGGCCTACACCTTCGGCCCCAGCAGCTGCTGCAGCGCGAGCATCCTTGCCGGATCCAACGTTCGCCAGTAGCGGCACCAGGTGTCCGTCGGCGGTGGCACCCGTCCCATTGAACGTCCCGAGTGCGGCGGCCTGTTCGACCCAGCGGTCCGCCGCGGCGCGCTCGTCGTCGCCGGGGTCGGTGATGATGGTGCCAGCCGCCCCGTCGACGTACACACTTGTCCCTGCCTCGATGGTGTCGGCGCCGGTTGCGGCCACCACTGCCGGGAGGCCCAGCGCGCGGGCAAGGATCGCGGTGTGGGACTGAGGGCCGCCGCTGCTGGTGATCAGAGCCAGCACCTGGCTGGAGTCGAGGGTTGCCGTGTCCGCCGGAGCAAGGTCCTCTGCCGCGAGGATGAAGGGTTGCTCGGAGGTCGGAACGCCCGGTGCCGGAAGCCCGCGGAGTTCGGCCACCAGCCTCGCCCGCACGTCGTGAACGTCCTGGGTCCGTTCGGCCATGTAGCCGCCGAGACTGAGCAGCATCTCGGCAACAGCCGAACCGGCTTCCCAGACGGCACGTTCGGCTGAGGTGCCGGCAGCGATGAGTTTGGCCGCCGATTTCAGGAGCATCGGATCGGCGGCCATCATTGCTGTCGCCTCCAGCACTGCACTTGCGTCCTTCGTCGCGGCATCGGCGCGCCGCTTCAACTCGGCCTGGACGGCCTTGGAGGCCGTCTTCAGCCGTGTGGTCTCCGCCTCGGCGCTCGTGTCCGAACCCCACCGCTCGTCTGCGTGTGGTTCCCTTGCACTGGCAGGCATCTGTAGGACAGGCCCGATCACTCGGCCAGGGCTAACCCCGACTCCGGTTAGTTTCGTCATTGAAGTACCCTCCCGGGTTTCGGTTAGGCGGCGACCGTCTCGATGACGGGGGTGTCTTCGGTCTTCCGCGTGGCGAAGCGCTTCAGAGCCACCACAGTGAGAGCCGAAATGATGGTGCCCGCAATGATAGCCAACACAAACATAGCGACATTCCCGATGGCAAAGAAGACGAAGATGCCGCCGTGAGGTGCCTGAGAGGTGACACCGGAGCCCATTACGATGGCTCCGGTCACCGCCGAGCCGAGCATGCTGGCGGGAATGACACGCAATGGGTCGACCGCTGCGAACGGAATCGCACCTTCGGAGATGAAGGCCGCACCCAACAACCAGGCTGCCTTGCCGTTCTCCCGCTCGGCCACTGAGAAGCGGCGGCGGTCCAGGACGGTGGCGAGTGCCATGGCCAGGGGTGGGACCATGCCGGCTGCCATTACAGCGGCCATGATCTGCCACGGCGCCTGGTTGGCGACGGCTCCCGCTCCGAGACCGGCGACGGCGAATGAGTAGGCGACCTTGTTGATTGGTCCGCCCAGGTCGATGGCCATCATGAGTCCCAGGATTACCCCAAGGAGGACCGCTGCCGCGCCGGTCATGCCGGAAAGCCAGTCGTTCAAAGCGTTGGTCAGCGAGGCGATTGGTCCGCCGAGAACCAGGATCATCAAACCTGAAGCCGCGATAGAGGCGAGTAGCGGAATGATGACCACCGGCATCAGGCTTCGGAGCCAGCGTGGCACCTTGATCCGTCCGATCATCATGGCGACGTAGCCCGCCAGCAGACCGCCGACGATGCCGCCCAGGAACCCGGCGCCCATAAAGCCTGCCACTGCGCCAGCGACAAAGCCCGGTGCGATACCTGGCCGGTCCGCCAGTGCGTAGGCAATGTAACCAGCGAGGGCCGGGATCAGGAAGCCCATCGACAGGGCTCCGATCTTGAAGAAAACCGCGCCGAGGAAGACCGCAAGGCCCTCTGGTGGCAGGTTGAGCAGGGTGTACTGGGCGAGCATCGCGTCGCCGTTACCCACGCCCTCATCATTCGACAGCGCGATTTCGTAGCCGGCGAGGAGGAAGCCAAGTGCAATCAGGAGACCGCCACCTGCAACAAAGGGGATCATGTAGCTGACGCCGGTGAGGAGTGCCCGCTTGAGTTGACGCCCCACACCCTCGCCGCCGCCGCCGTCGTCGGTCTGCTGTGACTCGGAGTCGGTTGACCCCTGCACGCGTCGTGCGTTGGGGTTGTCAGCGGCAGCGAGCGCCTCGTCGACCATGACACCGGGTTCGTCGATGCCGCGCTTGACCGGTGAGGTGATAACTGGCTTCCCGGCGAAACGGTTCCTGTCCCGCACGTCGACGTCGACAGCGAAGATCACCGCATCGGCAGCCGCGATCACCTCCGGCGGGAGGGGTGTGGCGCCAGAGGAACCCTGGGTTTCGACCTGAAGATCGACCCCGCGCTCCTTGGCTGCGGCGACCAGGGAATCGGCGGCCATATAGGTGTGGGCAATGCCGGTGGGGCACGCGGTTACGGCGACGAGCCGGCGAGGTGCCGATGGTGGGGTGCCGGTGGGCGCCGCGGTTGATTCTCCGGGAGTGCTTCCTGATGCCGCTGTGGACAGTGCGTCGGCGGGCTGGGCGCTCTTGCGAGGACCGGCGTCGAGGGCACCCTGAACAAGGTCAACGATGTCCTGGGGCGTTGCCGCGGCGCGAAGGGCCGCAGTGAAATCTTTTTTGATCAGCGATCGCGCCAGTTTGGAGAGCAGCTGCAGGTGTTCCTGGTCAGCGCCGTCGGGGGCCGCGATGAAGAACACGAGATCGGCGGGGCCGTCCTTGGCGCCGAAGTCTACGGCGGGGTTAAGCCTGGCCATTGCGAGGGTGGGCTCGGTGACCGAGGTTGACCGGCAGTGGGGGATAGCGATGCCGCCCGGTATACCCGTGGCGGTCTTCTCTTCCCGGGCCAGTGCATCGGCGTAAAGTCCGTCAGCGCCGGTTGCCCTGCCGGTGGCAGCAACCTGATCCGCGAGTCGGCGGATCACCTGCTGACGGTCAGAACCCAAATCCTGATCCAGTGTGACCAGGTCGGTGGTTATCAGCTGTGCCATTGATCTTCCTCCTTTGGAAGTGGTGCATTGAGCGGTGTGTCGGTTGGTGCGTTGTGGAGGGGAAGCCGCCGGGTGGTGACGGCCTCCGGAGTCGTTTGATTGAGAGCTGGAACTGTTGAACCGGGCAGCGCAGCGGCGGCTGATCCGTGGGCCACCGCCTGGCGGAGGCTCTGCTCGGGCGTTCCGCCAGCAGTGTGTGCCAGGAGGTAGCCGGCAAGGGCCGAGTCACCCGCCCCGACGGTGGACCGCGCGGCGACCGGTGGGTGAGTCGCTTCCCATGCCTCAGCGGCGGTCACCAGAAGGGCGCCCCGTGCTCCGAGTGTCGCGAGGACAGTGCCGACTCCTGCGCCCACCAAAGCTGCCGCAGCTGAGGCGGCGAGGGTGGAGTCGGCCTCAAGGGCGTCGCCGTCGGCCACGCCGCTCAGTTCGGCAAGCTCTTCGGCGTTTGGTTTCAGCAGATCCGGCAAAACGTTTGCCGCAAGGGTGTCGATGAGGGGCGCACCGGAGGAATCGACAGCGATCAGTGGTGGGTTGTCGGGGTAGCGCGCCCTGACCGCCTGGATCACTGTCGCGTAGAACGTGGTCGGGACTCCCGGCGGGAGCGAACCGGCCAGAACCAGCCAGGCAGCGCCGGAGCATTCAGAGACCACCGTTTCCAGCAGGTGGGCAAGCTCGGTCGATCCGAGGGCCGGCCCGGGCTCATTGATTTTGGTGGTGGTGCCGTCAGGTTCCGTGAGGGTGATGTTGCTGCGCAGTGGGGTGCCGATCGGTACGTTCCGGAACGGTACGCCAGCGGCGCGGAGGCCTGCGAGCACCGGGTCGTCGGGATCTCCAGGGAGCACAGCTGTCGACGCCACGCCTGAGGCATTGAGGGCGCGGCAGACGTTGACGCCTTTGCCCCCGGATTCCTGATGCGCGTTGGTGGCACGCTGCACGCCACCGCGCATCAGTTCATCGGCAAGTTCAACAGTCCGATCGAGGCTGGGATTTACCGTCAGGGTGATGATCACGCGACCACCACCTCTACGTCAGCGTCGGCCAGAGCTGCGGCCAGGACGGAGGGGGGTGTCCGGTCGGTAACCAGGGTGTCAATGTCGGTCAGGGAAGCGAAGCCGACGAGAGTTTCCTGCTCCAGTTTCGACGCGTCCACCACCGCGATGACGCGGCGCGCCGACCTGACTATGGCGGTTTTGACTGCAGCTTCGTCGGGGTCGGGTGTGCTCAGTCCAAAGGTCGAGTGAACGCCGTTCGCCCCGATGAAGGCGATATCGGGGCGGTAGCCGTGAAAACGATCGATGGTGTGGCTCCCGACAGCGGCGCTCGTGAGGCCCCGCACCCTCCCGCCGACCAGTTCAAGGTGCAGATTGGAGGACGCAATCGACTGAGCGATGGGAACGGCGTGGGTGATGACCACGAGGCCGGCTCTGGCCTCGTGTGCCAACAGTTCGGCGAGGTGACCGGTAGTGGTGCCAGCATCGAGGACTATTGATCCGGCGTCGGGAATCATGGCGAGGGCGGCCTTGGCGATGCGTGCCTTTTCGTTCTGATGTTGGCCTGCGCGGCTGTTTAGGCTCAATTCACTGGTGCTGCTGTAGCCACCTGTGACCGCGCCCCCATGGACCCGGCGCAACACCCCAGCATCTTCGAGCAGTGCCAGGTCGCGCCGGACTGTCTCCCTGGTGATGTTAAAGCGTTCAGCTAGTTCGGCGACGCTGACGCGCCTTCGGCTAGGGCGATTGTGGCGATCTTGCTATGGCGTTCTTCGGCGAACACTGCGGCCTCCTTGCGGCGGTGACTACCATCACAATAAATGTCTGATTGAGTGACTATATCTGTGTTTATCTTTGTTTGTCAATCATTTTTTGGCAGAAAAAAGCGCCATCGGCCGGGCCGGTGGCGCTTCTCTCGGCGGGTACTGTTAGATGCCGCCGTCGCGTGTTTCGTTTCGGGTGACTGTCTCGCCTGTGTTGGGGTCCTGGACTGAACGGGATTCAGTGACCCGACGCTGACTGCGGGGTGCGTTCATTACGAGTGAAATAATGAGCCCAAGCACTCCGACACCCATCAGGATGTAGCCCACCAGAGTGAGGTCGATGAAGTCCACGACGTCAGCGACTGCGAAAGCAAGAATTGCACCCAGTGCAATAAGTACGATTGAAGAACCGATTCTCATTTGGTCTACTACTCCTTCGATAAAGGGCATCCCGCGACGAATTGGCCAGCGGGGGTGAAACTGGTGAACAGTTGGCTTTTCGGCCTTAACGTAGTGATCAGCTTACTGTTGTTCCGGTTTATGCTCGTTAACTAGCGGATTAGCGGCCGTCGCGCCGTGCCAGCTGGCGAGTCAAGTGTTATCAAATCAACACCGGCGTGGCCTATTGAAAGATGGTGCACAGGGGGTTTAATGAACTCAGCACCGCTTTAATTGAAAGCTAAGCACGCTGATGAAGTAGGATGGTTGGAAGCTTGTGTAGGGACATCCTGCATTACAGCACTTTTGTTATACGTATCACTCGTAGACAAGACTCGATCACAAGGAGTACTTCATGGGTTTCTTCGCATTCCTTCTTCTAGGCCTTATCGCTGGCGCAATCGCCAAGCTCATCCTTCCCGGTCGCCAGGGTGGCGGATGGATCATCACACTCGTACTGGGTGTAGTTGGTGCCCTGCTCGGCGGCTTCATCGGCAGCGCGCTGTTCGGTGCTGACATGAACGAATTCTTCTCGCTTGAGTCATGGCTTCTCGCTATCGGCGGTGCGCTGATCGTGCTGGTTGTTTACGGCGCCATCACCGGCCGCAAGTCACGCGCGTAATTTAGACGCTGCACAACAAAGCGCCGTCGGGGAAACCCGGCGGCGTTTTTTGTCGCAATGTATTTCGGGCCTTATGTTCCGCGTTAACCGCTTTCAAGTGAAGGAAACCAGCCATGAAACTGCCTAATCTCAATCCGGCATCCAGGATGGCCAATGGGGCGCTCTTCGACAAGGAGGGAAAACCGAAACCGGGCATCCAGCGCACCATTGAGCGAGCCATCGAGGTGCAACGGCCTCTCGTGTTGGCAAATCTGCGCCGGATGTATGCAAAGAATCCGCAGGCCACTGCAGCTGAGATAAGCGCTGACCTTGAACGCCATTATCTGGCAGTCATCACCGTCACCGGCGCAGCGGTGGGAGCAACCGCAGTGGTGCCCGCCGTCGGCACAATTGCATCTTTGGGTCTTTCAGCTGCGGCAACCGTCGGCTTTCTTGAAGCCACGGCGTTGTACGCCCAATCCATTGCCGAACTTCACGGCGTCCAGACTGGAGATCCGGAGCGGGCGCGGACCCTCGTGATGGCCATCCTCATGGGCGAGGAGGGCCTCGCGCTGATTCAGTCGGTGCTCCGCGGCTCGGGCAGTGGAGCGTCAGAGCACTGGGGGACGGTCCTGGGAGGAAGCGTGTCCTCACCGATTGCGCGTACCATCGGCCACAGCATCCGGAGACGCTTCGTACGTAAAATGCTGGCCAAGCAGGGCGGCGCTCTGCTGGGTAGGGCTCTCCCCTTCGGTATTGGGGCTGTCGTCGGTGGAGCCGGTAACCACATGATGGGACGGGCGGTGATTACCGCAACCGCTCAGGCTTTCGGCCCCGCACCCAGTGTGGTCCCAGGCGAGCTCCTGAAGGACCTGGATAGCTGACCAGGGGTAGCCGCTCCGTGTGCTGACCCGTGCCGGGTTACCCGAAGACGGCGTGGGCGACGCTGAAGATCAGCAGGCCCGCCAGGGAACCGACCACGGTGCCGTTGATCCTGATGAACTGCAGGTCCTTTCCAATCTGCAGTTCGATCTTCTGTGAGGTCTCGACCGCGTCCCAGCGGCCAACGGTCTCGGTGATGATTGCCGCAATGTCGCTGCGGTAGGTGCGCACCAGATAGCCCGCCCCATCGGCAATCCACCGGTCAACCTTTCCAGCCAGCTCCGCGTCCGTGGACAACCGGCGACCGAAGTCCCGGACCGCTGTCTTGAAATTGCGGGTCAGCTCGCTATCGGAGTCGTCGACAGCTTCCATCAGGGCCTTTTTGATGGTGGTCCAGGTGCGAGCCGCCAGATCGCGCACCTGGGGGTCGCCCAACACCTGCGCCTTGATGCCTTCGGCCTTGGCGATTACCACCGGGTCGTGCTGCAGGTCCTGAGCCAGGTCCTTGAGATATTTATCCAGGGCCAGCCGCACATCATGGTTGGGGTTGGTCTGAACAGCACGCATAAACTTGGTCAGCTCCACGTACACCTTGTCCCCCACGAGGCCGTCCACGAACTGGGGCACCCAGGTGGGGGATCGCTGCGAAACCAGGCCTGAGACGAGGTCATAGTTGGTGTCCACCCAGTCGGCGGCACGGTCCACCAGGAGGTCCACCAGCTGATGGTGATGGCCGTCCTCGAAGATCCGCTCGGCAATTTTCCCTGCCGGCGGCCCCCAGGGTGGCGTGAGCAGGTGTTTCCGGACCATCGACTCGATCACGGATTGCACCGCATCGTCGTCGAGCACGGTGAACGCGCCCCGAATCAAGGCTGCTCCCTCAACGGCTACCCGATCCGCGCCTCCGGGAGTGGCCAGCCACGCACCTGCCTTCTGCGCGATTCCCACCGATGCCAATTTTTGTTGCACCACCGTCTCGGAGAGGAAGTTATCCTCGACAAATTGGCCCAGTGACGCCCCAATCTGGTCCTTCTTGCGAGGGATGATGGCTGTGTGGGGGATTTTGACGCCCATTGGATGTTTGAAGAGTGCGGTCACAGCGAACCAGTCCGCCAGGGCGCCGACCATGCCGCCTTCAGCAGCGGCGCGTACATACTGCAACCAGGGATACTGGTCCTGCAGTGCAAACGCGACAATGAAGATCAGCGCCATGACACCGAGCAGCCCGGTGGCAACCACTTTCATGCGCCGCAGCCCGGCGGCCCGTTCTGCGTCAGTGCCGGCTAGGTGAGAGCTCAAGGATCCTCCGGGGGTTACGGTGCCCCAGGCGGGTGCATCCGTCTGAGCCAGTAAAGCAGCGTATGGCCGGGTAAGTCACGCCGGGCTGGCCAATTTCGCGTACGGTATCAGGTAGATGCTGGTTGCCGACGGGATGGGGCGTGGTGTACACAATTTTCGCCCACCGCGGCGCCAGCCACCAGTTCGCCGAACATACCCGCGCCGCTTACCTCCAGGCGCTCGCTGAGGGAACCGACGGCGTCGAATGCGATATCCACATGACGCGTGATCAGCAGCTGGTATGTATTCATGATTCCACCCTCGACAGGACCTCAAGCGGAACCGGTGACGTTGCGGACCATACGCTGCGGGAACTGCGGGATCTCGATTTTGCGTCGTGGAAGGGTGCCACCATCCCCCCTCAATATGGGGGGATCGCCGACCAGTTCCTCTCGCTGGGGGACCTGTTGGACCTGCTGTTGGCGGCGGACCGGGACGTCTCCCTTGCCATCGAACTCAAGCACCCCAGCCCCTTTGGGCTCAAACTCGAAGAGAAGCTGATCACCTTTTTGATGCAACAGGGGTGGGATCCGGTTAGTTCAACTCTCGCCAACGTGAGTATCAGCTTCATGAGCTTCAACCCCGACTCCGTGAGGCACCTGCTCGAGAAGGTGCCATCGCATATCGTCTGCCAGCTGGTCTCCGACGTGCGGCCCATCGAATTGCGGGCTGAGCTGCATCTGGGTGCGCTGACCGCGGCCGCGGTTATCGGGCTGCTCCGCCGGGCGCTCAACGACGGAGAGCGGAACATTGATTCGCACTCGGCGGGCATGGCGGGCCCCGGGATTGACTACGTGAGGACGCATCCAGCCAGAGTGCGCCGCTGGCTGGCCGAGGGGATCCGGCTACGTGTGTGGACGGTCGACGACGCCGACGACGTCGAACTCATGCGTGAATTGGGCATCCAGGAAATCACCACCAACCGTCCCGCGGCGGTCCGTGCACAACTGGATGGCACGCGCCCGCAGCCATGACGCGAGCCGCGATAGTGGCCGCCAGGATCAGGGGAGTCCGGAGGCGAATGTGATTGAGTTGAATCATGCAATCTCCGATCGAAGACTACTCACTCGTTTCCGACATGCACACTGGCGCGCTGATTTCCAAGACCGGGAGCGTGGATTGGCTGTGCTTCCCCCGGTTTGATTCTGATTCTTTGTTCTCCGCGCTGCTGGGCGAGCAGGACCACGGTCGATGGGCGATCGCTCCCGCCCCCGGTGCGGGCTCCGCCGAGGTCGTGGAGTGGCGCTACATTGACTCCACCTTTGTGATGGCGACCCGCTGGCACACCGACGCCGGGGACGTCCAGGTCACCGACTTCATGCCGGTCGGCGACCGCCGCGCGTCCTTGGTGCGGAGGATTCAAGGGCTGAGCGGCACTGTGCCGATGCGCCAGGAACTGGTGGTCCGCTTCGGCTACGGCAAGATCCTCCCCTGGGTCAGCAGGCAAACCGATGAAAGCGGCGAGGCCATCTCGGCGATTGCGGGCCCCGACGCCCTGGCGCTGCGCGGTGAGCACCTGCCGCACGCCTCCCACCGCCGACACGAAGGCGAGTTCACTGTTGCCGCAGGAGAAACCGTCGACCTCGAACTTGTCTGGTATCCCTCCTACCGGCCCATGCCCGAGCCCATCAACGTCGATATCGCTCTCCGGGAAACGATTGATTACTGGGCCGGTTGGGCCGCCAGCTTTGAGCAGCAGGGGGAGTACGATCCCATCGTCAAACGCTCGCTGCTCGTCCTGCGAGCACTGACACACGAGGACACCGGCGGGATTGTGGCCGCCCCCACCACCTCGCTGCCCGAGCACTTCGGCGGCGCCCGGAACTGGGACTACCGCTTCTGCTGGCTGCGCGACGCGGCGCTCACTCTTGAGGCGATGATGACCCACGGGTACCAGGAGGAGGCGCTGGAATGGCGCAACTGGCTGCTGCGTGCCGTCGCCGGCGACCCGGAGGACCTGCAGATCATGTACGGCGTTGGTGGGGAGCGCGAGCTGCCGGAGAAGATCCTCCATCACCTGCCCGGCTACGAAGCGTCCACCCCGGTCCGGGTTGGCAATGGGGCCGTCGACCAGTACCAGGCAGACGTCGTCGGCGAGGTCATGGTGGTGCTGGAGAAGCTCCGTAACAGGGGAGTGCTGGAGGACAGCTTTTCCTGGCCCCTGCAGCGCGCCCTGCTGAGCTTCGCCGAGAACCATTTCGACGATCCCGATCACGGCATCTGGGAGATGCGCGGTGAGCTGAAGTACTTCACCCATTCCCGGGTGATGATGTGGGCCGCCTTCGATCGCGGAGTGCGAGCCGTCCGTGAGCATGGGCTTGAAGGCCACGCAGAACGCTGGGCGGAACTTCGTGACCGGCTTCGCGAAAACATCCTGGAAAAGGGTTTCGACACCACTATCAACTCCTTCACTCAGACCTACGGCAGCCCCGAGGTTGACGCTTCCCTGCTGCAACTCCCGCAGGTTGGCTTCCTGGACTACGACGATCCCCGGATGCTCGGTACCGTGGCCCGATTGGAGAAAGAGCTGGCCAACGAACAAGGGCTGCTGCTGAGGTACCGCACCGAAGCCGGTATGGACGGACTGGAACCGGGCGAACACCCCTTCCTCGCCTGCTCCTTCTGGCTGGTGGAACAGTACGCCAGGTCCGGCAGGATTGACGATGCCAAGCGGCTGATGAACCAGTTGGTGGGCTATGCCAACGGCCTGGGCCTGCTCGCCGAGGAATACGACACCGACAGTTTACGGATGGCTGGCAATTACCCGCAGGCCTTCTCGCACCTGGCCTTGGTGCGTGCCGCCGATGCCATTCATGGGGTGCACAGCGGCTCGCTCTAGGGCGTCCATCGCCGAAATCTCCACGAAAAAGTGCCGGCCCCGCAGGTTCGCTGTTGCGTAACAGCGGCTCTGCGGGGCCGGCACTTTTCTGCGCCAGACGGCCTCTAACTAGGGGCGGATGATCACCTTGATGCAGCCGTCCTGCTTCTTCTGGAACTTCTCGTAGGCGGCTGGCGCCTCGTCGATGCCGATGGTGTGGGTCATCAGATCCATCACACCCAGCGGATCGGAGGGGTCCTCGACGATGGGCAGCAGTTCGTCGGTCCAGTTGCGCACGTTGCATTGCCCCATGCGGGTCTGGATCTGCTTGTCGAACATGTTCAGCAGGGGCATGGGGCTTGCTGTTCCGCCGTAGACGCCGCTGAGGGAGATGGTTCCGCCGCGGCGCACCGAGTCAATCGCAGCGTGCAGGACCGTGAGACGGTCGACCCCGGCGGTTTCCATTGCCTTCTTGGCGAGGGCTTCCGGGAGCATGTTGACCGCGTTCTGGGCAAAGGCGCCCAGTGGGGAGTCGTGGGATTCCATGCCGACGGCGTCCACTACCGCGTCCGGGCCGCGCCCGTCGGTCATTTCCCGCAGCTCGTCGCCGATATCTTTCGTGAAGTCGAGGGTCTCAATGCCGTGGCGTTCAGCCATCGCACGTCGTTCCGCGACAGGCTCGACGGCGATGACCCGCTGTCCGAAATGGCGTCCGATCCGTGCGGCGAACTGCCCCACCGGCCCGAGACCGAAGACGGCGAGGGTGCCGCCGTCGGGCACGTCAGCGTACTTCACGCCCTGCCATGCAGTGGGGAGGATGTCAGAGAGGTACAGGTACCGCTCGTCAGGTAGTTCGTGGCCGACCTTGACCGACCCGTAGTCGGCGTGGGGGACGCGCAGGAATTCCGCCTGGCCACCGGGCACCGAACCGTAGAGTTCGGAGAAGCCGAGCAGGCTGGCCCCGGAACCCTGTTCGCGGACCTGAGTGGTTTCACACTGCGACTGCAGCCCGCGGACACACATCCAGCAGTGACCACAGGAAATGTTGAACGGGATCACGACGCGGTCTCCAGGGCGCAGGTTGGTAACGGCGCTACCAACCTCCTGGACTATCCCATTGGCTCGTGACCCAACACATCGTTCTTGTGCATGTAGGGGGTCAACACTTCGTACAAGTGCAGGTCGGACCCGCAGATTGCCGAGGAGGTGATGCGGACGATCGCGTCGGTGGGTTCCTGGATGACGGGATCCGGGACTTGTTCAACGCTGACGGTGCGACGGCCTTGCCATGTTACTGCCTTCATGATGCACACTCCAGTTGGTAGTAAGTAAGCTGACTATCTTTAGTATTGCTCTGATTGACCCGGATTGAAAGCCAAGTGGCCGATTGCCCGCCGGAGCCCTACGCTGACTTGGTGAAATATCTGCAGTCGCCCGCCGTTCGGGTTGGTCTCTCAATCTCGGTCGCCACGGGGCTGTACGGGCTTTCTTTTGGTGCGCTGTCAGTCACCTCGGGCTTCGACATCTGGCAGACCATGGCCTTGAGCCTGCTGCTGTTCAGCGGCGGCTCGCAATTTGCCTTCATCGGGGTGGTGGGAGGCGGCGGCACCGGGGCCGCGGCGATGACTGCCGCCTCGCTGCTGGGAATCCGTAATGCGGTGTATGGCATGCAAATGAACGCGCTGGTGCGGCCCACCGGCTGGCGACGGTTCGTGGCCGCGCAGGTCACCGTCGACGAGTCGGCAGCTACCGCGAGCGGGCAGACCGATCCGGACGAACGACGACGGGGGTTCTGGAGCGCGGGAATCGGTGTGTTCGTGTTGTGGAACATGTTCACCGTCGCCGGTGCGCTGCTCGGCGGCGCGCTGGGCGACCCGGCGCGCTGGGGCCTCGATGGTGCAGCAGTCGCCGCATTCCTGGGCCTGCTCTGGCCGCGGCTCCGAACCAGGGAGCCGGCCGCCATCGCTGTGGTCTGCGCGCTGGTCACGGTAGCGGTCGTCCCCGTGGTTGCCCCCGGGCTGCCCATCCTGATTGCCGCCGCGGTGGCCGGCGCAATCGGCTGGTTTGGTCATGGACGCCCGGATGAAGGTATGGAACCCGACATTGACCCCTACGCGGAGGAGAGAGAGCACCGATGAACCTGTGGTTCTGGATACTGCTGGCCTGCGCGCTTGCGTTTCTCACCAAACTCGCTGGCTATCTGGTTCCGGCCCGGTGGATGGATAACCCGCGGATGTCCCGGGTTGCCGGCACCCTGACCATTGGGCTCCTCGCATCGCTCACGGCCGTCAACACGTTCGCCTCGGGGCAGCAACTGGCCCTCGATGCCAGGATTGTGGCCTTGGCCGCTGCCGCGGTTGCGCTGCTGTTGCGCGCGCCATTCCTCGTGGTTGTTGTTGCCGGTGCAGTGGCGGCGGCGTTGGCGCGGCTTGCTGGGATGCCCTGAACCGGCGACGAGGTCAGCGTCCGACGACGACGGCGGCGGTCGCCTCCGCGATTGCTGCCTCTTCGTCGGTGGGCACAACGAGCACGGGGAACGCAGACTCCTCCGTGCTGATCTGGCGGAGGGCCGAGCTCTTCTTACGGTTCTCGGCGTCGTCGAGGTGGACGTTGAGCGCGCCCAATCTGTTGACCACGCGCTCGCGGAACTGCCAGGAGTTCTCGCCGATGCCGGCGGTGAACACCAGCGCCTGGGCGCCGCCGACGGCCACATGATATCCGCCGATGTACTTGGCGAGGCGGTAAGACGCGAGGTCAAGGGCTAGCTCGGCCCTGACCTCCCCGGCAGCCGCTGACTCCACGACTGAACGCATGTCGTTCTGCCCGGTCAACCCTTTCAGGCCGGATTCGCGGTTGAGGAGCTGGTCGAGATCATCGGCCGAGTAGCCTTCCCTGCTCAGGAACAGCAGGATCGATGGGTCGATGTCGCCGGAGCGGGTCCCCATCACCAGGCCCTCCAACGGTGTGAACCCCATGGAGGTGTCGATGCTGGCTCCCGACCTGACTGCGGTGATGGAAGCACCATTGCCCAGGTGGGCAATGATTCCGGTGAACTCGGAGGGCGCCAACCCCAGCAGGGCGGCTGCGTGGTGGGCGACATAGCCAATTGAGGTGCCGTGGAAACCATAGCGGCGGATCCCGAACCTGGTGTACAGCTCGTCGGGGACTGCATACCGCCAGGCTGGTTCGGGCAGGGTGCGGTGGAAGGCCGTATCAAAAACCGCGACCTGCGGCATGTTGGGCCATTTGGCGGTTATCGCCCGGATGCCCTGAACGTTTGCCGGATTGTGGAGGGGCGCCAAGGGGCTGAGGCGTTCAATGGATCTCGTGATCTCGTTGTCCACCAGGACCGGTTCGCTGAACCGTTCGCCGCCGTGCACCACCCGGTGGCCGACGGCGTCAATGCCCTGTCCCTGCAGCGCTACTTCAACATCGGCCGTCACCCGGTCAAGTGCCTCCTGGTGGTCGGCTGGACCGCCGTGGGTGGGATCGCCGATCCGCTCCACGGTGCCTTCGGCTAACCGTTCGCCGGATCCGGTGTCGCGTACCTGATACTTCAGCGATGATGAGCCCGAGTTGATGACAAGAATGATCATGGTGCCTCCTGCCTGAAACTCTACTGGAGGCTGCTGACGTCGTGCGGTGGCGTCCTTCAGCAGGCGACTGGCGCACCAGCAACAACCCATTTCCGATGTAGGTGGATGGCAAGTCGAGTAGCATCGGCGTATGGAAGCTACCGAGGTGGTCCGGCGGTATTGGTCGGCGGTGTGGAGCCGGGACTGGAACGCTGTTGGACGAACACTTGCCGACAACGTGGAGGTCTTCTGGCCCGTCACGCGCGAAATCATCCGTGGCAAGGACAACCTAGTTGCGGTGAATTCAGAGCATCCGAACGGCTGGAGCATTGACGTGTTAAATGTTTACGACGCTGGCGACGTCGTCGTGTCCGAGGTACAGGTGCCTCAGGAGGACGTTGGCATCTTCCGTGTTGTCTCGATTTGGACCGTCGCCGACGGCGTTATCACTTCAGGCCGCGAATACTGGACCCTCTACGGCGGGGAGGAAGGCCGCGACTGGCGGCGCAAATACAGCACCGTTGGCGACATTCCCTCCTGAGATCAGCGTCCGGTAAGCCGAACCAGTCGATCGCCTTTGCCAATCACTCTCCGGTGTCCTGCGCCTGGACGGCGGTGATTGCCACAGTGTTGACGATATCTTCAACGGTGCAGCCGCGGGAAAGGTCATTGACCGGCTTCCGGAGGCCCTGCAGCACCGGCCCCACAGCCACGGCGCCCGCCGACTGCTGGACTGCCTTGTACGTGTTGTTGCCCGTGTTGAGGTCGGGGAAGATGAAGACGGTAGCCTGACCGGCGACCGATGATCCGGGAAGCTTCGACTTCGCGACCGAGGCGTCGACGGCGGCGTCGTACTGGATCGGGCCCTCCACCGGAAGCTCTGGCCGCAATTCCCGCACCAGCTCAGTGGCTCGGCGTACTTCGTCCACTGCGCCGCCTGAACCTGATTCGCCGGTCGAGTAGGAAAGCATGGCCACCCGTGGATCCACGCCGAACTGCTCAGCGGTCTCCGCCGAGGCCACCGCAATATCGGCGAGCTGCTCGTCGTTGGGATTGGGGTTGACGGCGCAGTCGCCGTAGACCAGTACGCGGTCGCTCAGTAGCATCAAGAAGACCGAGGACACGATCTTTACACCCTCCTTGGTCTTCACGAACTCCAGCGCCGGCCGAATGGTGTTGGCGGTGGTGTGCGCCGCCCCAGAGACCATGCCATCCACTTTCCCGAGCTGCACCATCATGGTTCCGAAGTATGCGCCTTCGAGCATACGTTCCCGGGCATTTTCGATGGACACGCCCTTGTGGGACCGTAGCCGCACGTACTCGGCGGCGAACTCTTCGCGCAAATCGGACGTGGCCGGATCAACGAGGGTGAGCCCGGACAGGTCGATGCCCTGCCCCGCCGCGAGCTCGCGGATCTTCGTCTCTGGCCCGAGAATGGTCAGATCGCAGACGTCCCGGCGGTGCAGGATCTCGGCGGCCCGAAGGATCCTCAGGTCCTCCCCCTCGGGGAGAACGATGTGGCGACGCTGGGACCGTGCCCGCTCGATCAGGTCGTGTAGGAACCGCAGCGGCGTCATGGTGAGCGCCCGGGGGAGTTCAAGCCGCTCAAGAAGCTCCTTCTCATCGACCTGGCGGGCCCAGGCGCCGAGGGCCGCCGCCGCCTTGCGCTTCAACCCGGTCGCAATTTCCCCGCGCACCTCACTGACCCGCCGTGCTGCGGTGTAGGTGTCATCGTCGAGTGTAAAAACGGGGAAGGGCGCTTGCGCCAGCAGGGAAAGGATCGTGGAATCAGGGGCGAGACCACCGGTGAGGATCAGACCGGAGGGCACGGGGAATTCCGGTGAGAAGGAGGACGCAAGGGTTGCCACCATGACGTCGGCCCGATCTCCGGGGACGATCACCAGGGCCCCGTCGGTGAGCTTATGAAGAAAGTTTCCGACGTTCATAGCGGCGACCTTGATCGACGCGACGTCCCGTTCAAGGGTGGGGCTACCCGCAATCTGCCGGGCCCCGAGCGCGCGGGCTACCTCGCCGACGGTGGGCCGGGAAATCTCCGCAAGTTCCGGAATGACATACACGGGACGCCCGGACCGCCCGGGGCGGACCTGCGAGCTGATCTCAGCGACGGCGTCGTCCGCCGCCCGGTTGACCATCATGGCCAGCAGCGAAACCTGCGCGGCGTCCAGTTCGCGGCGGGCGACGTCGACGGCGTCGGCCGCTTCGGACACGGACATCTCCTTGGCGTTCACAACCGCCAGCACCATGGCGCCGAGATTGTTGGCGAGCCGAGCGTTCAGGTCGAACTCGAGCGGGGCGTCGTGCCCGCTGAGGTCGGTGCCTTCGACGATGATGACGTCGCAGTCCCGCGCGATCTCGCTGTAAATAGCGACGCACCGGGTGTCGATTTCTTCCCGCTGGCCTTTGACCAGGAGGGCCCGCGCCTCGGTGCGGGTGAGACCGCCGCGGGCGCGTGCCGGCGGAAGATCGAATGAGCGCTGCATCAGGTTGACCATCGGGTCCGCTTCCACGTCATCGCCTTCAACGATGGGCCTGAAGAACCCGACCCGGTCCGAATGCCGGTGGAGCATGTCCGCCAACCCCAGAGAGATGAGGGACTTACCTGAGCCTTCAGTCATGGCACTGACATATATTCCGCGAGTCATTGCCCCATCCTGCCAAACGGTGGACGACCTAGCCATGACGGCGGGCACATCCGGAGATTTTATCTCGCTGGCTCAGCACCAATCTTGCTGCAACCCCTTCCGCTGGGGTGCCGATATGCCAGACTTGGACCATGCTTGTAGCCTTCTCAGTTGCCCCAGCCGGAACCGGTGCCACCACGGCGGAGAACGCGGATGGTTCGGTCCACGACGCAGTGGCCGAAGCCGTCAGGATTGTCCGCGACTCGGGCCTGCCCAACCAGACGGATTCCATGTTCACCACGATCGAGGGTGAGTGGGATGAGGTGATGGACGTGATCAAGCGGGCCACCGCAGCAGTCGGCAAGTACGGCAGCCGCGTCTCACTGGTATTGAAGGCGGACATCCGCCCAGGCTATTCGTGTGAGCTGACCGGAAAAGTGGAACGCCTCGAGCAGGCCATTGACGAGATGGACGAGTACCAGGGCCATTCATGACTGGGTGGGCCGCTGTCGAACGTTATCTGGTGGACACGGTGGTCCAACCGGATGAGGCGCTGACCGGGGCAGTTGACGCGACTGCCGCTGCGGGGATGCCCGCCATCGAAGTCACCCCCACGCAGGGGAAATTCCTGATGCTGCTGGCACGGATTCAGGGCGCACGGCGGATCCTCGAAATTGGCACCCTCGGCGGATTCAGCACCATCTGGCTGGCCCGGGGCGTGCCCGACGACGGTCTGGTTGATACCTGCGAGTACGAGCAGGCCCACGCCGAGGTGGCCCGCCAGAACCTGGATCAGGCAGGTGAGGGCCATAAGGTCACCATCCACGTGGGTGCAGCGCTCGACACCCTTCCCACTCTGACCGGACCCTACGACCTGTTCTTCATTGATGCCGACAAAGCGAACAACCCGCGTTACCTGGACTGGGCGATCAGGTTGTCCCGGCCAGGCAGCGTGATCGTCCTCGACAACGTGGTGCGCGGTGGAACCGTCCTTGAGACGAACGGTGATGACGCGGTGCGGGGCACCCGGGAAGCGCTGGAACTGCTGGGCAGCCACCCCCAACTGGAGGCAACCGCTATCCAGACCGTCGGGTCCAAGGACTGGGACGGGTTTGCGGTGGCCGTGGTCGTTGCCGCCGCGGCATAAACTGGGCGGGTGATTTTTTCCATCCGCCGGGCGTCGCCCGACGACGCAGAAACCTACTCCCGCACCCACCTGCAGGGCCTGCACGAGACCTATGCGCAGATCATGCCACCCCAGTTTCACGCGTACTACGACGCCGAACTGCCTGCCCTGATCGCCAAGCGGCGGGCTGCGCTCGAGGCCGGTGCCTCCAGTTGGGTGGCGTTCGATGAGGCTGGGACGGCGTGGGCATCGCAACGTCGGGGCCGGGCCGGGATGAGGATCGTCCCGACTTCGAATTGCACCACATTTACACCCTCGCCGCGTCCCACGGCACCGGGTTGGGCCAGCGGCTTTTGGATACCGCCATCGAAAACCGGGCCGCCTACCTGTGGATTCTCAACGGGAACCCGCGGGCCGAACGCTTCTATCGGCGGAACGGCTTCGAACCGGACGGCACGGACACTCTCTGCGGGCCCACCTGGCACCACCGGCCGATGTTCCGGATGCACCGCCAGTAATGGTGGCCATCCGGGCGGCTAGCATGGCACCTATGCCCATATTCCTGGTTCGGCGCGCCCTTCCCGACGACGACGAACTCCTCGGAGTGGTGCTCGCCCGCTCAACCCGGGATGCCGGCATGATCGCCGACGGGCTGACCACTCCTAAGGTGGGGCGGCAGTAATGGGACGGCAGAGACCGGCCCGGCCCGGCGACCCGAAAGCCCAGCCCGATCAGGGCGACTCAGGACCGGTTGCCGGAACCTACGACATTGACACCGGCACCTGCGAAGTGGAACCCGACCCGTTCAACCCCAACGGCTGGATCCTCAAGGTCAACGGAGTACCCAGTTCGCACATCGATCTCAGCGACCCGTTGCGCCTGGACTTCGAATACATGAGGTGGATCGCGGCACTGGTCGAATCCCAGCGACGCGACGGCGGGCCCCTGCGGGCGCTCCACCTCGGCGGCGGAGCCTGTTCGCTGGCGCGGTACTTCGCCGCATCGGTACCGGAGGCTCGTCAGGTGGTGGTGGAACTCGATAGCAGACTTGCCGGGTTGGTGCGGGACTGGTTTGACCTCCCGCGTGCCCCGCTGGTGCGCATCAGGGTGGGCGAAGCCCGCGAGGTAACGGAATCCCTCACCGCCGGAAGCCGCGATCTGATCATCCGCGATGTTTTTGCGGGCAGCAAAACCCCACGGCCGTTGACCACCCTTGAGTTCACCCAGCACGCCAAGAGGGTGCTCAGTGAAAACGGCCTCTATCTGGTCAACTGCGGTGACTCACCGGACCTCGCCGGCGCCCGCCGGGAGGCGGCCACCATCGGTGAGGCATTTACTTACACAGCAGTGATCGCTGACCCAGCCATGCTGAAGGGACGACGGTATGGCAACGTCATCATCGCCGGCAGCGAGACACCACTGGATCAGGATCCGGGGCTGGCTCGCGTGCTGCTGGGTGGGGGAGTACCAGCTCAGGTGTGGGACGACGCCCGGGTGCGGAAGTTCAGCAACGGCGCGCAGGTCCTCCACGATCAGTGACCCTGCAGCCGGGCGAAGGTAGTCAGAACCGGATCGCGGATCTGCCCAGCAGGTGATCTTCGTAGGCTGCAGTAGCATCGCGGAGGGCCGCAACAACCACAGCTACGGCTGGCTGCCGCAGTGAATCCGGTCTGGCGACCAGCCAGTAGCCGAGCCGCTCGGCGATCTCGGCAGGAAGAAGACGGACCAGATCATCATGCCGGTCTGCCATGAAACAGGGCAGGAGCCCAATCCCGGCGCCAGCCGGGTAGCCTCCACATGGACAAAGACATTGGTGGAACTGAGCGAATCCTTCATCGTCGGCAGTAACCGCCGAGGGGTGTCGAGACTGTCCACCTGCAGCATCGAATCAATGAAGTAGACCAACTGGTGCTCAGCTGCCTCGACGACACTGCGCGGGGTGCCCCATTCGGACAGGTACTCCCGGGAGGCGTAGAGGCCCAGCATGTATTCACCCAACCGGAACGCCTCAGCGCGATGCACCTGAGGTTCACCGACCACCACCTCAAGATCAAGTCCGCTGCGGGTCTGCGAGGCGCGGCGAGTGGCGGCGACTATCTCGACGGACAGTCGGGGATGCTCCCGCCGCAGCCTGGCGAACGCTGGCGCGGCGATGTAGGCGCTGAATCCGTCGGTGGCGCTCATCCGGACGACGCCGGTTACCGGGGCGTCGTCGTCGCCGTCGGCCAACCCATTCACCGCTGATGCGACCCGCTCAGCTGCGGCGACCGCTCGAAAACCCAACTCGGTGAGCTCCCACCCACCGCTGGCCCGAACCAGGACATGACCGCCGAGGCTTTTCTCCAGGGCAGCGATCCGCCGGGACACAGTCGTGTGGTTCAGCTCCAGCGCCTCGGCGGCAGTAGTGAACCGGCCGCTGCGGGAGACGGTCAACAGAATCAACAGGTCGCTGGGGTTGGGAAAGCTCATATCTGCATTTTCGCAGTATCGAGGTGCGGAGTTGGTCATTGAAGCGGTCAACATCTGCAGCAATACTCAATGAGGTTGTTCCTGGGGTGACGCCTGTCACAGTACCCAGTAGGCATAGTGTCACCGTCGACACAGAAGGAGAAAGCCATGAGCGTCAATCAACGCTCCACCCAGTCCGGCCCGCAGGGAACCCCGGGGCGCGACCGTACCGACGAGTCAGGTCTGAAAAAAGTTGGCGCAGCCTCGATGGTCGGGACAGTTGTCGAATGGTACGAGTTTTTCCTCTACGCCACCGCCGCCACCCTGGTCTTCGCGGTGGTGTTCTTCCCCAACGCGGCGACCCCGCTCGATGGGATCATCGCAGCGTTCCTGACCTACGCCGTCGGCTTCATCGCCCGTCCGCTCGGCGGGATCTTCTTCGGCCAGATTGGAGACAAGCTCGGCCGCAAGCACCCTCCAGGTGACCATCATCCTGGTCGGTGTAGCGACCTTCCTGATGGGCTGCCTTCCGGGCTACAACACGATCGGGTACTGGGCTCCGGCCCTGCTGGTAGTCCTGCGCTTCGTGCAGGGCTTCGCCGTCGGCGGTGAATGGGGTGGCGCCGTTCTGCTGGTTGCCGAGCACAGCCCCAACAAGTCCCGCGGGTTCTGGGCCAGTTGGCCGCAGGCGGCTGTCCCCGTCGGCAACCTCCTGGCAACCGTGGTTCTGCTGACCATGTCGTTCATCCTTCCCGAAGACGAATTTCTGGCCTGGGGCTGGCGGGTAGCGTTCTGGCTATCAGCGGTCATCGTGGTCATTGGTTACTACATCCGGACGCACGTCAGTGAAGCGCCGATCTTCCTTGAGGCACGTGAACAGGTTGAGCGCGAGAAGTCGATCAACTACGGGGTCCTCGAGGTAGTTAAGAAATACCCCAGGGGAATCCTGGGCGCCATGGGCTTGCGCTTTGCCGAGAATATTCTTTACTACATCATTGTCAGCTTCTCGATCGTCTACCTGAAGACCGTCCATGAATACGACACCAGCCAGCTCCTCCTCGCGCTGCTGATCGCCCACGTGGTCCACTTCCTGGTGATTCCCCAGGTGGGCCGGCTGTCTGATCGTTTCGGCCGCAAACCTGTCTACCTTGCCGGAGCGATTCTCGGCGCCACCTGGGCGTTCTTCGCCTTCCCGATGTTTGACACCCAGAACCCAGTGATCATCATCCTGGCGGTCACCATCGGCCTGTGCTTCCACGCCCTGATGTATGCGGGACAGCCAGCCATCATGGCTGAAATGTTCCCCACCCGCATGCGGTATTCGGGGGTTTCCCTCGGCTACCAGGTGACATCGATTATTGCCGGGTCGATGGCGCCGATCATCGCGACGGCCATCCTTCAGGAGACCGGTTCCTGGGTGGGGGTTGCGCTCTACGTCCTGGGTGCGTGTGTGGTGACCGGCATCGCCGTCGTCACCCTAAAGGAAACCAAAGGAATCTCACTGCGCGACGTCGACGCCGCGGACGCGGAGCGCCACGGCATCCCGGTTCCGAACGGTACTGCCTGATGGCATCCACACAGGTGAAGATGCCAGCCCAGCCACCAACCCAGCGGACGGTTGAGGCGGCACGTCCGGGCAGAACTACCAGCGCGCAGCCGCTCGCCGGGCGCCGGGCGCTCGTGACCGGCGGTGCCAGCGGGATCGGAGCGGCTACCGTCCGGGCGTTTGCCGCTCAGGGTGCGCATGTGACCGTCGCGGACCGCGATGGCGACGGTGCCGCCGCGCTGGCCGAGGAAGTGAATGGCGAATCGTGGACCGTGGACCTGCTGAGTACCGGGGAGCTTGAGGACCTCAGCCTCGACGTCGACATCCTCGTCAACAACGCCGGTATCCAGGCGGTACAGCCAATCCACAAGTTTGACCCAGCCGACTTCCGACGGATCCACACGCTGATGTTGGAGGCACCCTTCCTGCTGATCCGAGCCGCGCTGCCCGCGATGTACGACAGAGGCTTCGGCCGGATCATTAACCTGTCCTCAATCCACGGGCTGCGGGCGTCGCCGTTCAAGGCGGCCTACGTGTCGGCGAAGCACGGGTTGGAGGGCTTGTCCAAGGTGACGGCGCTGGAGGGTGGCGAGTACGGCGTCACCAGTAACTGCGTGAACCCCGGATATGTCCGCACCCCGCTGGTCGAAAACCAGATCACTGACCAGGCGCGTCTGCACGGGATCTCCGAGGAAGACGTGCTGTCCACCATCATGCTCACGGAAAGTGCCATCAAACGGATGGTCGAACCGGAAGAAGTGGCAGCTCTGGTGTGCTGGCTGGCGTCCGACGTGGCAGGCATGGTGACTGGTTCGTCGTATGTGATGGACGGGGGCTGGTCCGCGCGCTGACGGTCAGCCTGGGCTGGCCCCTACCGCGGGACCAGCCCAGGACTATCGCAGACCCAGCGCCAGTTCGATCGGTCCAATACCGAAAAACACCACAAATGCGCCCGCCACAACCCACATCAGGGGGTGAATTTCCCGGGCTCGACCCTGGAAGGTGCGGACCAGCACATAGGCAATGAACCCGGCGCCCAGGCCGTTGGCAATCGAGTACGTGAACGGCATCAGGATGAAGGTCAGGAACGCGGGGATCGCAACCCCCCAGTCCTGCCAGTCGATGCGGCCTACCTGTGCCACCATCATGAACCCAACGACGACGAGCGCCGGCGCCACGGCTTCGAACGGCACCAGGGAGATCAGGGGGGTGAAGAACATCGCCAGCAGGAACAATACGCCGGTGACGATGTTGGCGATACCGGTGCGGGCGCCTTCACCGATACCAGCTCCCGATTCGACGTAGATCTGGTTTGAGGACACCGACCCGGCACCGCCGGCGACGGCGCCGAGGGCATCGACCACCAGGACCCGGTTGACGCCGGGAATGTTGCCCTTCTTGTCCACGAGCTTTGCCTCGTTGGCGAGGCCCACCATGGTGCCCATGGCGTCGAAGAAGATGCTCAACAGGATGGTGAACGTGAGCAGCAGGGCCGCGGTCGCCCCGATGGTGCTGAAGGCGCCGAACAGGCTCACGTTGCCGATCAGTGACAGATCAGGAACTCCCACCCAGGCCCCGGTCGGAAGTTCGGGGACCACCAGGGACCAGCCCTGGGCGTTGGTGCCGTCCGGGCCAACGCTTGGCCCGACGTCGGCCACTGCTTCAATGCTGACGGCGAGAATGGTTGAGGCAATGACACCGATCAGGATCCCGCCTCGCACCTTGCGGACCACCAACGCGATGGTCAGAATCAGACCGAAGACAAACACCAGGGTGGGCCAGCCCAGCAGCGCGCCTTCGAAACCGAGGCCCACTGGCACTGTGGTTTGAGCGACATCCGGCACCCGCCTGACGAACCCAGCATTGACGAGTCCGATGAGCGCGATGAAGAGGCCGATACCGACCACAATCGCGGTTTTGAGGCTTTCAGGGACTGCGTTGAATACTGCGGTCCGGAATCCGGTGAGAACCAGGATGAGCATGGTGAGGCCGGCCAGCATCACTAGACCCATGACCTGCGGCCAGGTGAGTTCAGGGTTGGTGGCGACGGTGATGGCCACGAAGGCGTTGACGCCGAGGCCGGTCGCGAGGGCAAACGGGTACTTGGCCCAGGCGCCCATCACGATCGTCAGGATTCCTGCGACCAATGCCGTCACGGCTGCGACCCGTTCGAAGCCCAGCTCGGCGCCCGATGAATCGGCCCCGGCAAGGATCAGCGGGTTGAGGACAACGATGTAGCTCATGGCGAAGAAAGTTGCCACTCCGCCGCGGATCTCCCGGGACATAGTGCTACCGCGGTGGGTTACTTCGAAATAGCGGTCCAGTACGGAACCCTTTTTGAGCATGGTCATTCCTCGAACGGTGGGGGGTGTGGTCTGCGGATCGAGTCTATCCGCTCGACGCCGGGTGCGCCGCTTCTCCCAGCGTGCTGACAGGCCCGCCACGTAGAGTTGACACATGAGTACTACCTACCCCGCTGCACGCTCCGTCGTCGATCATTCGTTCCTGAGGGTCGCCGCCCTACTGGCCGCGATGTTGCTGGTGGCCTTGATGACTGTCCTCGGGTCCGCCCCGGCAGCCAATGCCCATGACGAGATGACCGGCAGCACCCCTGAGCCAGGGGCGAGCGTCGAGATGCTTCCCGAGGTGGTGGAGTTGACCTTCTCCAATGTGCCGTCGGGGATTGGGTCGGAGGTCGAGGTCCTCGACGCGAACGGCGAGAATTGGGCCGAAGGTGACGTGGCAATCATTGACCGGGTGGCCAGCCAGCCGCTCCGCGCTGATGCGCCAGCGGGTGAATACACAGTGAACTGGCGGGTAGTCTCCTCGGATTCCCATCCCATTGAAGGCAGCTTCGCGTTCACCGCGACGGCAGGCGGGGCCGCGCAGCCCCCGGGCGCCGCTGCCAACACCCAGGGGCCAATTGAAATCGAGGAGTCAGAGCAGGCTGCACAGGGTGATTTCCCGTGGAGCATCGTGGTGATGGTCGTGGTCCTGATCGCGCTGGCCGTGGTCCTGGCCGTAACCGCCCGGAAGAAGCTACGTCAAGGCGCCGACGCTTAGCTCTGCTGTGAAGTTGTAGGGCCAAAATTCATTCGCAAAAGCCATCATTCTTACCGGAGCTTATTAGGTCGCTATTTGCATTGCTGTCGGCAAACGGGCGCCCTCGTATATAACGAAAGAACATCGATTCGCTGGCATGAATCAGCTGGCTACTCCTTCTTTAAAAATCCCTGAGTTCATCGGGATCGGACGCCCTCCGACGGTTCGGGTCGGCCCTGAAGCAGCGTGCCTGGAAGTCGGTCTTGAGGTGCCAGGCGGGGTTTTTCCGCGTCCGGGACGAGCTGTCACCGGTATATTGGGTTACTCAATACCGCCGATAGTGATCGCCGAATTTGGATTAGGGCAATTGTTGCCCGTCCGTTGTCTGCAAATGTGCAGACCTATTTTCCGATTTTGTAGCGGTGCAGAGGGGTAGCAATCTTTTTGCCTTAGCCTCTTTGAGCCAGTGCACCTTGTGGTGCCATTCAGCGTTCCGTAGCAAGTGTAAATTGAGCTGCCGCAGGCTGCGCAAATCAAAAGCAACGTAGAGCGAGGAGCAAGATAACTGTGCCAGTCATTGAGGCCCGCGAGGTCTATAAGGTCTTCGGACACAGGCCCGAACGTGCCGTCGATCGGATGCGGGCTGGCGCTAGCCGCGAGGACCTCCGCAAGGACAACCTGACCCCGGCCGTTATCGACGCCAGCTTTGACGTCGCCGAGGGCGAAATCTTCGTGGTGATGGGCTTGTCCGGGTCCGGAAAGTCGACGCTGATCAGGATGGTGAACGGCCTTCTGATGCCGACTGCAGGCACGATGAAGGTCGCCGGTGAGGACATCACCCGGTTGAAGGGCAAGGACCTCCGGCGTGTGCGGAGGGAGAAGGTCAGCATGGTTTTCCAGCATTTCGCGCTCCTTCCCCACCGCACAGTTGGTGAGAACGCCGCCTACGGGCTGAAGGTGCAGGGGCTGAACCGGTCTGAACGTGAGAAAAAGGCTGAGGTGGCCTTGCAGATGGTCGGCCTTGAGGGCTGGGGCGGGTCACTTCCGGGAGAACTCTCCGGCGGGATGCGGCAGAGAGTGGGTCTGGCACGGGCTCTTGCAGCCGGGACCGACGTCATGCTGATGGATGAGGCGTTCAGCGCACTCGATCCGCTCATTCGACGCGAAATGCAGGACCAGTTGGTTGACCTGCAGCACCAGCTTGGCAAAACCATCCTGTTCATCACCCACGACCTCAACGAGGCGATGCGCCTGGGCGACAGGATAGCGATGATGCGCGACGGGCGGATTGTGCAGATCGGCACCACTGAACAAATCCTCAACGACCCTGCCAACGACTACGTTGCGAAGTTCGTGCAGGACGTGGATCGCACTCGGGTGCTCACCGCATCGGCCGTGATGGAGCAGCCCGTCGCACTGCTCGGCAGCGAACAGGGCCCACGCGCCGCACACAAGCTTCTCCGCGAGCACCAGCTGTCCAGCCTGATGGTTGTCGGATGGGACAAGACCCTGCACGGGATCGTGCATGAGCACGACGTTGCCGCCGCCGTCGCAAAGGGCACAGACAATCTTGACGGACTGCTTCGCTCCGCGGCGACGGTCCGCCTTGACACCCCACTCGCCGACCTAATGACAGCCGCTGCTGAAAGTGTCGTGGCACTCGCAGTCGTCGATGACCGGGGGCGGCTAAGCGGTGTGATTCCGCGGGTTACGCTCCTCAATGCCCTGGGCGACCCCAACGCGACAGTTGAGCATGTTGGACCCGATCAGGAGGTAATGGCGTGAGCCTGATGACCAGCCGCACCGACGGTGAAATTGTGCCCCGCATTCCTGTCGGCGAAGGGATCGAGACCGTCTTCGACTGGGTCGACGACAATCTCGGCGGGTTCTTCCAGGCAGTACGTGACCTCGTTCTCGGTGCCACCGACGGACTGGCTGACCTACTGAACTCCCCGGCGCCCCTCGTGCTTGTGGCCTTGTTATCACTACTGGCCTGGTTGGTGAAGGACTGGAAGTTCGCCGTCGTGTCATTCGTGGGTTTGGCCTTCATCATCAGCGTTGATCAGTGGGAAAACGCGATGACAACGTTGGCTTTGGTCCTCATCGCCACCTTCATCGCGCTCGTGATCGCTATTCCACTCGGCATCGCGGCAACGAAATCCGCTGCGGTGAGTAACGCGATCCGCCCGGTAATGGACCTGATGCAAACCATGCCAGCCTTCGTCTGGCTGGTGCCCGTGGTGACGCTGTTCAGCATCGGTCCCGCCGGTGGTGTGGTTGCGACAGTCATCTTCGCCCTGCCGCCGGGAGTGCGCCTGACCGAACTAGGTATCCGTCAGGTCGATTCCGAGGTGGTCGAGGCCGGACATGCGTTCGGCAGCACACCAGGACACATCCTGCGCGGCATCCAGATCCCCTTGGCGCTACCGACGATCATGGCCGGCGTCAACCAGGTAATCATGCTTGCACTCTCGATGGCGGTCATCGCCGGGCTCGTGGGCGCCGGCGGCCTCGGCGGTGCCGTCACCTCCTCGATCGCGCAACTCGATATCGGTCTGGGCTTCGAAGCCGGATTGTCGGTGGTGGTCCTCGCGATCTTCCTCGACCGGGTCACTGCTGCCGTCGGAGATGGTAGATCAGACCGTGACCGCCGCGTTCTCGGCGCCCTGGGTCGGTTGTTCGGTCGTCCCGAAAACAAGCCAGTTCCGCTCGCCACAAAATCTTGACCCTCCAACCAATCCTCGGGCGCCGGTTTAGAAGGCGCCCTCCGATGAATAAGGAAAGAAGATCAATGACTAACAAATTACGTACCCGCCGGGTCGGAGTACTTGCTGCACTGATGACTGTTGCGCTCGGCGCAACAGCATGCGGTGGATCGGATGCCCCAAGCGACGAGGGATCCGAAGCAGCGGCCCAATCCATCACGCTGGGTATCATCCCCTCCTGGACCGACGGGCTGAGCACCGCCTACCTCTGGGAGAACATCCTTGAAGCCGAAGGCATCGACGTCGAGATTCAGGAATTGAGCGAGGCCGCGCCGCTCTACACGGGCCTCTCCAACGGAGATGTCGACGTTTACCCCTCGGGCTGGTCCGAAGCGACGCACGCCGAGTACATGGAAGAGTATGGCGACGACATTGAGGATCTTGGCGCCTACTACGACAACGCCAAACTGACTTTCGCCGTGCCGGAATACACCGATATCGATTCGATCGCGGACCTGACCGGGAACGCCGACATGTTCGACGGCCGGATCGTGGGTATCGAACCAGGAGCCGGCCTGACGGCGGTGACCAAGGACAGCGTTATGCCAACGTATGGCCTTGAGGAGGACTACGAGCTGGTTGAGTCATCCACGACGGCGATGCTGACGGAGCTGCAAAGCGCCGTCGATGCCGAGGAGGACATCGTGGTGACCCTGTGGAAGCCGTTCTGGGCCAACAGTTCCTTCCCTCTGAAGGACCTCGAAGACCCTGAGGCAGCGCTTGGCCCGGTAGAAGGACTGCACACGTTGGCGCGTACCGGATTCACCGAGACTTCCCCGAGATCGCCGAAATGATGACCAACTTCAAGCTGGACGACGACCAGTACGGTCAGCTTGAGAACCTCGTTGTCAACGAGTTTGGGTCGGGCCAAGAGGCTGAAGCCGTCGAGCAGTGGCTTGAGGAAAACCCTGACTTCATTGATGGGCTCAAGGGCTAACCCTCTCGATATCCCCAAGGGCTACCGCCTGTTGACGGGAGGACCGGATACTTCCGGTCCTCCCGTCGTCGTCGGTGGCCAGATGGGCGCGTGGCCAGGGGAGGGCCTAGGCGCCGAGTGCCCGGGTCGGTGGCAGCCGTAGCGGAGGGTGCTGAACAATCGCAGCACTGACCAGTTTCGCTTGCCTGACAATTTCTCGGGTGCTGGGGCTGAGCAGCTCGCCGACTCCCACCAGATGCAGGCCAATCGCCCGCGCTGCAGCCTTGAGGTCGTTGCCAACCGCCAGACCAAGCGACAGCAGGAACCGCCGCAACTGGTTCTGCGGGTACTTGGTCAGCACCACATGGTCGGCCAGTAGCACGCCGCTTCCGGTTTGGACCGCCCATTTCTTGGACCCGAGCACAGGGGTGGGCAACAACTTCGAATGGCCCACCACGCACAAATTCTCGGCGATGGTGCTGTGCCGGATGTCCAATGAATGGCTGCTCGCATAACCGCGCAGCAGCCGAAGCAGCTCTGTTCGTTCCGATAGGGACACCGAGTCGGTCATCACCGTACGGGACAGCTGACCGGTATCGAGCGGGTCCATGCATTCCACAACGATTGACTCGATACCCCGACGACTGAGTTCGCTGGCCACAGCCAATCCCGAAAGACCCGATCCAATGACGACCGTGGTGGTGAGCTCCGCACCGCCGTGCACGTCTGAGCGCGAGGCACCGGTTCCGGGCGACGGTGAACTCACAGGGTAGACCTCCGAAAGGGAAGGGTTAGTTCCGCACAGCCCGGCGCCTCTTCCGGGCTGTGCGGACACTTGGCTGCGAACGGGTCAACCAAGCGCATTTCGTTACGCCTGAGCAAAATGTGGCTCATTCAAGTAACGATTTCTCGAAGCCTATATAACTTTGACCACGGTGAATAGTCCTATGCGGAAGAGTAAGGTTTGAAATAGTTTGGCGGCGATCGAGGATCGCTGATCCGGCGCCGGTAGTTGTGACCGCAGGGAGGCAGGGCCATGGAAAAGGCACAGTCTGAAAATGGTGTGAACAGTCTCTACGGCAGCGGCATTGTGGTGGGGGTGGACGGCTCTGATCAGAGCCAGTGCGCCCTGGTCTGGGCGGCCCATGAGGCGGCGCGTCGAGGTACCCGCCTCAGCGTCGTCACCGCCTATACGGTGCCGGTGTTCGCGGCCTCAAGCATGGATGCCGGGTACGCCACAATTGACGACGCCGTCATCCGTGAGGGTGCGGAGGCGGTGCTCAAACAGGCAGTCGAACGTCTCCAGGGACTCCCCGTGGATATTGATCCACGGGTGGAGGCCGGAGACGCTGCGGGCGTCCTCCTGGAGCTGTCCGAGGAAGCCGAACTGATCGTCGTTGGGTCCCGTGGCAGAGGAGGTTTCGTCGGGCGCCTCCTGGGCTCGGTCAGCAGCGCGGTCCCGGCCCACGCAAAATGCCCGACGGTCGTTATCCCCCTCTGCGCCGCACGTCGGCTCACTGAAGCGGGAGTCGAGCCGCCGAAGGGGAAGGGGGAGCCGGGACCCACGGCAGACCAGGTGGAGCAGGTTGTGGTGGTGGGAGTGGACGGCTCGGAGCAGGCGCGGATGGCGTCGCTTGCTGCCGCGGAGCAGGCCGTATCCAGAGGGATGCCACTGCGGGTGGTCTGCTCGTTGCCGCCCTTCACCGGATCCCTTGCCTGGGTTCCCGCACCGTTGGACCGTGAAGCCCTCCACGCGGACATCCGCATCTCGCTGAACGCAGGAAGGGAGTGGCTGCAGAGCCACTTTCCGAGCCTTGAGATCTCAGTAGAGCTGCTCGACGGTCCACCGGTTGAGGTGCTGATCGAGAGTTCGCGGACGTCCGAGCTGCTGGTAGTCGGCACCCGGGGACGTGGCGGGTTTGCTGGAATGCTGCTCGGCTCCACCAGCCAGGGTGTTCTCCATCACGCGAAGGGCCCCGTGCTGGTTGTTCCGGATGGCAATGATCCACGGTTGCTTGACCGGGAGAACTTCGGGCCGATGGTGGCCCCAACCAGCTAGTTCAAATGCCGTCAGTTCTTTGTGCCGGGCGGTGAGGCCCGGCACAAAGAACTAGAACCTTGCGACCAGCGGGTACAGGTTCGGCATGCCGCCCATGTGCGCCAGATCGGTCACGAGAATTCCCTGCGATTCGTTGAGCGCGTTCACTACCCTGTTGTTCCCGATGTAGATGCCAACATGGTAGAAATTCCCTGGCGATCCCCAGAACACCAGGTCACCCGCCTGAGCCTGTGCCAGCGGGACATGGTTGGAGCTGGCTGCATATTGTGCGGTGGCTACCCGTGGCAGGGAGATACCGGCAGAGGCGAATGCCTGCTGCACGAGTCCCGAGCAATCGAATCCCCGCGGTCCTGCACCGCCCCACTGGTAGAAGTGTGGGGAACCAGTCTTGGACATGGCGTAGCTGATCGCGGCCGACACCGATCCACCGTTTGAGGGTGGTGGGGCAGGTGCCGGCGCGGGAACGGGCGCTGGTGCGGGTGCCGGTGCCGGTGCGGGAACGGGCGCTGGTGCGGGAGCGGGTG
>NZ_QDAE01000017.1 GCF_003075455.1 Arthrobacter sp. Bz4 | reverse complement strand
CCAGCGGCCCATCCCAGGCCTGGATTCCGTTGAATGAAGACAGGAAAAAGTTTGCTCTTCGACATGGCCTGCGGCCGACACCGCGGGTTGAGGCTATAAACATGGTGAGACCCGATTCGTAAATGCCAGAGGTTTGCTTTCGATGGCAAGCCTATGAATCGGCCACGAACCGAACACGAGTGGCTTCTACCTGAGTTCGCTCGGGGGAGACTACTCGTAAGGGGATCTTTTCAGAAGGTGTTACTTGCCGCGAGCGGATGCCGTACGCAGCACGCCGCAGTGATCACGTAGTAACAGCTACGTTGGGTCCACATCCCGGAGATCCTCGCGCCGGCTGATGCCTAGTTTTGCAAAGATCCTGTAGAGGTGCCCCTCAACCGTGCGCACCGATACTCCCTGTTGCTCAGCAATGTCGCGGTTGGAGTGCCCCCGGGAGGCTAGGGTGACGATGTCGCGCTCGCGTTCCGTCAGCTTCGTCGCTGACTGAGACTCAGAGAATTGGGGCCTTTGTAATCCTTCAAGCTTTTCGATTAGCTCGTTCAAAGGAGACTGCAGGGCACGTGCCCGTTGCCCCGCCCCATTATGAGCGAGTATGTTAATCGCCGTTCCGTAGCATTCGGCCGCGATGAGCGGGTAGTCCGCGTTCTTGGCTTTCACTGCTGCTGACTCCAGAGCGGCAGCTTCCTTTGCCCGCATCGCCGCGGCCATAGAATTCACAACTGCGCCGTCAACACCTTCAAAAACGGAGGTAATCTCGTCAAGCGAGGGGAGGGACGCTGTGTCGCCGAGCCGGACTGCGAGTTCCAATGCCGAGGCCGCCAAAGCTTTCATGCCCGAATTACTTGCATAGTGAGCAATCCTGCGAAGTTCAGCGATGCTTCCCGCCGCACCCTTGAACCTCGCCTCAGCGCCCACCACGTAGATCTGTCCTAGGAGTCGAGACTGAAGGGGACCATAAGCTGGCAGGGCGGCGAACTCACTCGCATACTGTTGAGCGCCAGCACTATCGCCCGCCATTGCGCATGCATAGGCTGCCATTCCGGTCGATATCGTCATAAGCTGCGCAACGTCCGACTCCCTGAAACCCTCAACAGCGAGTATTAGCCGCTTGCGTGCTGTCCGCATTTTGCCCTGGCGCAAGGCAACGACCCCTTCAAAGTATTCGAGCATCCCCCCGAAGAGCATCATCCCGCCATCGGTGGGCTGCGAGTGATCCGCCAGTAGGGTTCCAACTTCCTTCCATGATCCCGCCCGGACTAGCGACATTCCGTGCCGGGTAATCACGAATTCTTGGTGACGCAAGAATCGGTGACCGTGCTCCGCAATGATTGCCAAAGCTTCAGCGGTCGCAGCAGCGCCCGCTAGGGCTCGCCCGGTCGCCCCAAATACCTCTCCTAAGAGAGCGAGCGCCGCAAGGCGAGTCTCATCGGTTCCTTCCGGATGATCTCGAACCTCAAGAAGATACTTCTCTGACTCCTGGTACTGACCATCCAGATTCATCACGAAGCACGTCAGTATGCGGCATCCGAGCCTGGAGCGCCGCAAGGATCGATCCGAAACGCCGACCTGCTGCTGCTCGATTCGGTCGATAGTCTCGGCCCATCGATCTGCATCACGTCGGATCTCAGCAGAGTTGCTTCTGGACCGCATCCGCAGGTCTATTGAAAGCAATGTCGCTTCCTTTGCGATCCGCAGGCTTACGCAGTTCTGCAGGGTTTCGTCTATCAGCTCGCGTGCGTAAGTGAAGTCGCCCCTAGTCATCCGGGCATGGGCAATTTCGATGAGCGCGCGTGATCTGAGTTCGGGAGCCTGGACTTCCCGGGCTGCTCGAAGCGCAAAGGCGGGATCGTACAATCGGTTGGCAACGATTGCAGCCCTCAGTAGGGTGGCATCGTCGATGCTGGCGCCACAGTCAAGGCCCCACGAAACCCAGCGAAGAAACCCTTCGATTGACCCTGTCTGATACTCCGAAAGCGTCAGGAGGCGTCTCCGAATAGCTATACTTCGTCCAATCGGCACAAGAGCCCGTATTACTTCGCCATACAAAGGGTGAGCTAGGGCGACCCCTTTGTCGGTTCCTTCCGAAAAGGCCACCAGCTGGTCCCTGGCTAAGGCATCGATGGCTTCGGGATCGCAACTCGTCCGCAGAATGCCGAGCGCTACGGGTTCAGCCAGCGCTACGGTTTCGAGTACCTCCAGCTCGGCCGGAGTGCGCCCGCGCAACTGTCCCCGGATGAGGTCAGTAAGTCGAAGGTCAATCTCAGGACGCTCACCCGCCAGACACCAAACTCCATTTCGCTCGACGAGAAACTTCGCACGTGTATCCGAGTGGAGCAAAGCCAGCAAGAACATGGGATTGCCCTCTGAGGTCTTGCTGAGGAGAGCAGTCACGCTTGAAAGAATCTGATCCCCTAGCTCCCTCACGCAAAGCTCATGGATCTCTTGGAAATTCAACGGACCAAGGTCATATCGATGCAAAATATTGTCGTGCCAGAGCGCGAGGAACTCAGACGGCGGTCCTGGCGTTGGTCGGGCGAGCACTAGGGCCCGAGCCCTTCGAGTGGCGATGAGCTGGGTGAGTAGGACGCTTGTACTATCGTCGAGGTCGTGTGCATCGTCTACAACGAACAGCGGCGCCGGAGTCCCGGGCTTTTGCTGCCCTAAGTGCTTAGTGAGTGCACGGTAGATCGCGATGGGCGACCCCGCGTCCGCCACTGACAGGTCCGTTAAATACGGTGCAATTGCACCATAAGGAACCTTTTTCAAAGATGGCTGAGCCCCGATGCGAATAACGGTCGCCTCATCGGCCAGAGCATCGACGATGGCCCTGGACAGGGCAGTTTTACCTAGTCCTGGCTCGCCAACCACCAGGGCGCCATAAAGATGGGCTTCGGATAACTGCTCAAGGATTTGAGCGACCAAGACTTGTCTCCCAACCAAATGAGTTGGAGGGGAGCGTATATCTTCAGCTGTCTCAGACCTACGCAAGGATCATCTTCAGCTGGCTACGGTTCGACACACCCAATTTGGCATATACCTGATAAATGTGTCCTTCGACCGTTCGGATGGACAAGGTGAGTATCGAAGCTATCTGCCGGTTGGTCGATCCCTCGGCGACGAGTAGTGCTATGCCTCGCTCTCTCTCGGTTAGGCTTTCAAGCGCCCGTTGGCGTAACTCCCCACTTCCGCGCCCGAGCGATCGGAGTACATCGTCCGCGGCGACAGCGGCCGCCCTATCTCCTTCCGATGCGCTGCCTGCAGTCAGTCTCTGCACGAGGGAAGCAGCATCGACAGCCAACCGGAGGTTACCAACTCCGGCGGCCATCTGGGCTGCTCTGAGCATCTGGTCCGCGTCTCCTGATGCTATTCCTTTTCCGTACAGCGCGCAGGTAGCTGCGTAGGCACCTTGGCTGTCCATCCCGCTCGTGGCTAGCCGCTCAGCCACATCGTCCAGTCCGAGCTGGACTGCCTGGCAGAGAAAAAATAGCTCGTGTCCCAAGTTTCCTTCAGCCCTATCCTCGTCTGCTAGCTCGAGCATGTCTTGGGCCGCGTGGAGGGGGTCGCGGGTCGCAGTTGACGCCAGAACGGCAAAGTACCGAGTCGCCCGGCTGGTATGCCAGTCATACCGGCGAGATTCTAAGTCCACCTCCTTGAGGTGGGACATCGATGATTTCACATCCCCAGTGAGGGAGTACGAGTATGCAGTCGCGGCTTCCGCAAGAGACAGGAAATCCTGGTGATCACGAATCCTAAGCTGGCTGACGGCTGGAAGGAGCTTAGCGAGTGCGTCATCACCCCGGCCGGCGTAGGCGTAGAGACACCCTTCTGCTAGCTCGAGAGAGGTCCCATCAAAGATCCCGGCAAGTGATCCTTGCGTATGTTCACTCAGCATTGATAGACACTGTTCCCATTCGCCGGAAATCAGCATGACTGAAAACAGCCGTGCCCAGGCGGACTCTGCGAGTAGCGGGTCTTCGTCGGTGTCGGATAATCGCAGCACCACTAGGCGACTGAGTTGAACAGCGTCTTCCTGGCGACCTGTCATACTCAGTGCCTCTGCCAGCCAGCCACAGAACTGATGACGCACAGCTGGATCCATCGCTTCGCCCTGCTTGAGTAGCTCATCCAGGGGCTCAATCATCGATGTGTACCTGCCGTTGTACGCCCTCAACTCGGCGTCGAGTAACTCGATTTCGACCAACAATCCGTCCGAACCCCCGTGGTCGGCTTGTTCTTCCTGCACCCGCTCGCGAACCAAGTGGAGAATGCTATCCACTTGCGTGTGACGATCAGGATTCTTAGTGAGGAGTCGACACCTGAGCATTTGGATGCCGACCCACTCATGCAACGAACTGTTCTGTGCATACCCATCATTTTTGTCAAGAATGGCCAGCGCTCGATCAGTCTCGCCCTGTATCCCGTATGCACGTGCTTCTTCTGTGACTTCCGATGCGCCCTTCAATTCTTCTGGAACAGCCTTCAAGAACCGAAGTGCACTATCCGTGTCGTAATAGCGGTTCGCTAACCGTGCGGCGTCAATCGCTAACTTCGGAGCGATGTCCATCGAGCATTCCAGGCACCAAGCCGCATAATTCATCCGGCTTAACGCTGGCATCGGCAAGCTGAGTGAGGAAGCTGCGAGTTGGTGAAGAAGGTCCCGGCTCCGGCCGAGTGGAACCTGTCGTCGAATCACGTCGCCGATCAAACCAACAGCGATTCGAACCATCGGCCGCTGCGTATGATCGATCTGGAAGACCCCTGTTTCGACGAGTGCATCCAACTCGGCCTCGCCCGAGAATTCATCGAGAAGTTCCAGCGGGATCACGCCGACGATTGAGACGATTTCTGCTGTTTTTCGCTGATTTGGGGTCAACCGATCGAGACTGGTGGAGATCCGTTCGGTGATAATACGACCAGGATCCGGCGTCTTCCGGGAGCCTGACACCCAGATGCCGTCTTGGGTGGTGATGTAGCCAGATTCGACTTGCTCCCGGGCGATGGCCTGCAGGAATAGCGGATTGCCGCCACTGGCATGCCACATATCCAGGACAACGGATCGGGACACCGATCCAGGAAGCCCTGCGGTGAGTAATCGATTGGAGTCAGCAAGGGACAACGGTTTGACATCGACCCGGTGAATAAGATCGTCTTTCCAGAGGTCGCTAAAATCGTCGGGTGCGGCCTGAAGGTGTTGACAAATGAGGAGCACTTTGGCGGCTCCGGCCCGAACAAGGTGTGCTATCGCCATCGCAGAGGCGCTGTCTAGATCCTCTAAGTTATCAACAAGTATAAGTGTCTGCTTGCCAGCTATCCGTTTTGAAAACAGATCCCGCAAACTCTTCAGGAGGATCAGAGGGTTGTCGACGGCCTCATCGTCCAGCTCCGTGAGAACAAAATTGAGCGCTCCATACTGCATACCCGAGGTGAGTGCACTCCCCCTGATGTAGAGAAGCTCATAGTCCTCATCGACCTCGCGGGCCACCTTCTGCGCCAGAACCGTTTTGCCTATTCCAGCCTGACCCGTCAATATCGCACCGCGACAGTCTGATCTGCGCACGGCTTCCCGCAGTTTGTCCAACTCTTCATCCCGGCCAATAATCGGCCAGTCTCCTTGCACCGCAAACATAGCGCCCCACTACATGGTGCAGGTCGGCACGGCGAGTCGTCCCAGCCCGGCAGTTCCGAGGAAGCGGCTGTCTCCCGCCTCCAGGTCTTACGGTGATGTAGAGAACGTCCCTACGCCGACCGCATTAGACCATAACGATACGCTGGATCGATGAATAAGGCACTAAAAAGGATGACATATCTCTCAGCCACCTGCCGGAACAACTATCTGTCGCATGCTGTGGTTATCAAGGTGGGGCCGACGACGGGCTGGGGTCAGCCCGGTCTCAGGAGGCTGTCCGCCGCCGGCCCGACCGTGGGTCCACCACCGCAGGCGAACGGTATTTCGCCAGCGCGCCCTGCTTTGGGAGACTACTGAAGCGTAATTAAACGACCGGTGACCACACACGGGTAGGAGCTACTCGTATTACGGGCCGCGATTACTTCAAGGCGGAACAGCGTTACGCGCCTACTATTTGGGCGTAACTCCTGCAGAAACGAATCCCCGCATCAGTTCGTCACGACCGCTGATACCAAGCTTCAAATAAACCCGGTAAAGATGCCCCTCTACTGTCCGGGGAGACACCGTGAGGCTGTGCGCTATCTCGCTTGTAGCAGCCCCTTCTGCAGCGAGGGCGGCGATCTCCTTTTCGCGCCGGGTTAGCGCGACCCGGGCCATTGCGTTGTCACTAATCGCAGCTGTGCGGACATCCCCGAGCGTGTGACCCAGCCCGCGCAATCGCTGTAATACAGCGTGTTGGGCCCTCCACTTCCCCAGACGGTTATAGCAGACGGCCGCCCTGGCGAGACATTCAGCACCTAGCAGCAGCAGACCACTGTCTAGCGCCCGATCACTAGCTGCGGTGAATCGAGCTGGATCGTTTGATTCGGCCACCTCAGCCATAATGTAAGCAGCTTCAGAGCCGATTCCGTCAATGCGCTCAGAGACAGTTCGAAATCGCTGCTGCGGCACTGGATGCTGCAACAAAAAAAGAATCTCAAGAATCTCGGCTTCAGCGTGGACTAATCCGAGGGACCGGGCTTGATCGGCCCGTGCCACCACGACCGATAAATCAGGCGCATTCACGGCGGGCCACGACCGTGCAACTGTCACATAGGCATTGGAGACCAGCCGCCGGGGTAGGTCTCCTTGGTAGGGGAGCGCATCTAAATCGTGTGCATAGGAGGTGGACTTGTCCAGCCTGCCGACAAGTCCCCAAGCAAAAGCGGCAGTACCGAGCGCCAGTGGCAGCACCAATTCTGGATCGGAATATCGCAACACTTCGATTCCATCGGCCAGTAGTTCACACCCAGCTCTTACTCGCCCGCGTCGAACCTCCATCATTCCTTCGATAGCCGTCATTTCCCCGCCAAAGTATTGAACCTGTTTCGGAGCGTTCTGCTCATGCCATTGCAGTAATTGGGCGACTGCTGCGTCGTCTCTGATCTGCACCGACAGCACACCCTGTCGGGTGATGATAGCCCGATAGTGATCAGCCATCAGTCCTCCGGGCCTTGTCTCCGAAACTGCTCGCCACACAGTTCCACTAACATCGGATGCGCGCCCTGTGATCGCCGACAATTCCCCAAGTAGCACCCGGGCAAAACCGCTAGCGAGAGTCTCCGGTGAGTGTTCCTCAACTATTTGCCGAAGCCCCGAAATGGCGGCGGCATAATCCCCTGCGAGGCTGAATGCTAAATTCTTCAAGACCGCAGAGCCCCGCTCGAGGTGAAAGAACTGTTCTGGAGGCAGTCGATGTCCGGCTTTAGTCCACCTTCCCGCTATGGCCAGGAGACCATCAGGCCCTCCCCCACCTCGCAGGTAAATCTGTGCCTCGGTGACCGCCGCCGCACAAAGGGTGTACACATCTGTTGCGCTTTCGATCAGGCCAGAAACTTCGGACGCTGCGGCTTCAATGTCGGCAAGGCCCAACAGGCTCCGCGCGTTTTCTACCCGAGCAGCAATGGCGAATTGACGTGAGGTTACTGCCGCAGAAAAACGTTCAGCAAGGCCGGGCGCATAACCGTTGTTCGCCTGCCGTGCCGCTTCTAGCAAATCGTGATCGTCAACGGAGTAGCCAAGTTCCAACTTGAATGTAACGAGGGTACTGGCGCAGACGGCCTCCAATTCACTCTGACCCACCACCGATTCTTGGAGCCATCGAATGATCTGGACACGCCTGCCCGGTGGCATGAGGCTTGTAATAACTTCTCCATACAACTTTGGTGCGACTGTTATGCAACTCTTGGCGCCGCCATGATGGTTTGAGTAGGCCAGAAGATTGAGCTGAAACGCTCCGTCCATCGCAACCGCGTCCAGAATTTTCCCAGCAAGGGCCACGGGCATGCATCCCACCGATGCAACCGCTTCCACCACCTGGCGTTCGGCCGGGCTACATTCGTTGAGGATATTCTTCACACGATCAAGAAGCACATCACCTAAAGACTCCGGGGTAGAGGAGATTAACCAGACACCGTTTGTCTCAACCAAGGCCCCAGCGCTGATGAAGTGGGAGATGAGCGCCCTGGCAAGGTAGGGGCGCCCTTGAGACCAGTCAAAAATCAAAGCTACAGTGCCTGCACTGACTGTGCCTCCAAGCTGCTGCTGACAGAGTCGAGCGGTCTGATCACGGCTAAGTGCCGCGAGGTCAACCCGCTTGACTAGTCCATCCCGCCAAAGCTCATGAAGTTCTATGGGTTTGTCCCCGGGTTCATCGGAAACTGCTAGCAGCCGAATTTCCCCGGCAACCGCAAGCTGTCCTAGTAGGTGACCGCTATCCTCATCTAGGTGGTGGGCATTCCTCAGGACGACCAACACCGGCAGCCGAAGATCGCTAGCTGCGGTTGTCCGAAGACCCGATTTGATGAGGCGGAGTACTGAAAGGGGCGAGCCTACATCGGATAGATACTGACCCCCGATCACCGGCGCCAGCGCACCATAGGGAACGCATCTAAGGGTTGAATCGGCGTAAACGGTAACCGATAAGGTTTTCGACTTCAACCGATCCAGCACGGAGTCTACAACTGCCGTTTTACCGATGCCCGAGGGGCCACAGACCAAAACACCACCAATGGTCGGGTTCATAATGCTCGCCGAAATCTCCTCAACCTCCCTTTCGCGACCAATAAGCCCGCCAGGTTCGGCCTGAATGCTCATTGTGTGGTTACCTCGCCGAGTGCAACTTTGGCTAGCAACTCTGACTTCGTCCGGACGTGCAGTTTTGTGTAGACACGATATAAATGCCCTTCGACGGTGCGGACGCTGACCCCCAAAGTTGTTGCAAGATCCCGGTTGGTAGTGCCCTCCACCATTGCTTTCACAACTTCTAATTCGCGCGTCGTTAGGGATGCTAGCTGTCGGCGTGCCCCTAGAGCTGTACTGGTCGATCCAATAATCCCGCGCACCCGGTCAGCGACATGTGCCCTAAGCCCGGCACATTCCGACTGATCAGCGAGCTGAGTCGCTGCTGCGGCGGCGTCACGGGCAAATGGCAGGTCACCATTTGTCCGGGCTATGCCCATTGCCTCCAACACCAGATCGGGGTCTTCCGTCTCGACCCCCTTGGCATACAGCGCGCAAAGAGATGCGTAGCGCCCCTGGCAGGTCACTCCCAGTTTCATAACCGACCGTGCCACACTCTGGTCCCCGAGCCTCAGTACGTGGGACAACGTCAGCAGTTGCCAGAAAGAGTTTCCCCGCTCTCCGTCTTCTTCAATGAGGGCCTTCAATGCAAGTGCAGCTCTATCAGCGGAAACAATGCCCTGCAAAGCCAATGCGGCAAAGTGCTTGGTTAGTCTTCGCACTATCCACGGCACCTTATTGGACGGATTAGAGGCCGCCAGTAAATATCGTTCTGCGCGCTCTGGGGAATCTTCCGAGGTAATCCAGGCTAAGGCTGCAGCGACCAGCGGAGTTACCCCACCAGGATCAGATATTTGAAGCTGGGACAGAGCCGGAGTCAAGAAACTTTCAGCCTCAACGGGACGGCCTCCAACAGCGTGGACCAAACCCTCGACGATTTCTTCATACGTTCCGGTGCTTCGTCCCGCCCCACCGAGGTGTCGCCCCGCCACCTCGAGCATCGCCGTCATGTCTCCACTCACTGCTTCCAGCGTTGCCAACGTGACGGCAATTCGTGCCAACTGCGGCCGGCCGTCTGAAAGGCGAGAAGGGGCAAAAGCCTTCGCTGTCTCTCTTGCCTCATCCTCTCGGCCGGTGAAAGCTAAGGCTTCACACATCAGAATGGATACCTGAAGACGCTCGCCTCGATCAATTGCATAAGGATCAAACGTCGGCGACGTCAACTCGTCGATAGTCCGACGATAATCGCCGTCGTAAGCTGCTCGATACGCGCGGTTCAAGTGTCCCGCGGACGCGAGATCATTCTCTGTCCGGGCAGACAATGGGTCCCAACCGATTGTCTGTTCTGCCCACCGCAGATCGACCCGGCTAGCTCTCCCGAGGAGGGCATCCCTGAGCAGGGGGCCAGTGACCGAGACGACAGCCCGATGATCCCTCTCGATCGACACCATCTTCAGTTCGTGAAGTGCATCCAGATCACCTAATTGATCTGCCGCAACTGCGGCCAGGGGAGTAGCCTCGGCCGCCGCTAGGCCATCAAGCAGCTGCTGCTGCGACGGTTCGAGAGCTGCAATCTGGTCCATCACTATGCGGGCCGATGCCGGACCCAGATCCACCTCGGCAGCAGTCAGCACCCAAACTCCACTGACACAGCGCAGCGCACCCGAGGAGAGGTAGTCGTCTACTAGTGCGTTCAGAAGCCGGGGGTTTCCTCCACTCTGCCGATGAAGAAAAAGCGAGGCCGCCCGACACACCACTCCCCCTAAAGCGGACTTCATATCGGCGGCCACATCTTGTTGAGTCATCGATGCCAGATTGACCTGAGCAAGAGTTTGCTTCCGACAAAGATCCTGGAAACAAACTGGCGCTTTTGAAAGATTATCGCAGGCGGCGAGTAGCCGAATTGATCCCGTTTGAGCCAACTGCCCCAGCACGGTTGCAGAACCCTCATCAAGAAGCTCAGAGTCGTCGACCACAATAATTTTGGGGAGACCTAACGCACGCTCTTCGAGTAACTGGGTCAGGCCGGTGATTACCCGTACTGGGTGCTCCAGAATGTTGACGGGCAAGTCGGCAAGTAGTACGCGCAAGGCGCCGTAGCGCAATTGGGTATCGTGGTTCGAGCCACGTAAATGAATAATGCAAGTACTCGATCGCAAACGGTCAATCACCGATCGCAGTACTGTCGTCTTGCCGCTTCCGGCCTCACCCACGATAATCACCCCAGGAGGGCCGGATTCATTAACCAACTGGTCGCATACTGAATCCGCGAGCTGTCTGCGGATCCCCGCCGTTGGCGGCTGAACCTGTCCCGCACCAGAAACCATATTCGTCGGGGGACAGCCCGGTGATGATAGGGGGGTTTGGTAAACATACGTATTAAGGTCGAAACTCATGGAGAGACCAGCCCTTCGCGTTCCCAGCGTGTGAAGTACTGATCACCATAGGATCCTTGCTGATCGCGCGCATGAGTAGCGACTACTCGATTTTCCGAGCGGCATCACGCAACGACTACTCGGATCCTTAGCCCCGATTACACGCCGAATCGGCACCTCGGCTTCATGGGCCTGGCAGGAGAAGTTCCAGGGCAACAAAAAGGGACCGACGTTGGGATGGGGGTGGCCCAGTCTCAGAGGCCGCCCAACGTCGGCCCCCGTATTTGGGGCCTAGTAGGCCTGACGCGGTTTGGGCTTTGGCTGTCCCTGACCGGTGGTTGTCAACTTACTTTATACGCTATTTCCCAGCGGAGTGGAACTTCTGCTGAGCGCTGACAAGGCCCTCCACGATGAGAGATTCCACCGCGTCGGCCACATCTTCCAGAAGGAACGCGAGGTCCTTTTTCTCGACCGAGCTGAAGTCCCTGAGCACGTGGTCAGCCGCATCCTGCCGGCCTGGCGGGCGACCCACTCCGACCCTGACCCGAAGGTAATCCTTGGTTCCGAGTGCCTTGGAAATGTCGCGAAGCCCGTTGTGTCCGCCTTCACCGCCACCGGTCTTCAGCTTGACCGTGCTGAAGTCGATGTCAATCTCGTCATGCACCGCGATAACGCGCTCGGCGGGAATGTCGTAGAACCGACACAGCGCGTTCACCGGGCCACCTGTCAGGTTCATAAAGGTCAGCGGCTTGGCGAGCACCAACCGCGGCCCACCCAGACCTAGCCGCCCCTCAAGCACGGCGGCATGAGCTTTGTGGCTTTTGAACTTTCCGCCCAACCGGGCGCCCAGGACATCGAGAACCATCTGTCCCACATTGTGCCGGTTATGCCTGTAGTCGGGACCGGGGTTGCCGAGCCCGACTACAAGCCAGGAGTCAGTCGCCATGAACGCGCCGGAGAAGTGGCTACTCGCCTTCTTCTGACTTCTCGCCGGAGGCAGCTACAACGTCGCCTTCTGCGACTGTCTCTTCGTCATCTTCGCCGAGGTCCTGGACGGTCGGCTCGCTGATGTTGACGATCAGGGTGTCGTCTTCGATCAGCAGGGTGACGCCCTTCGGCAGTTCGATGTCTGAGGCGTGGATGTGCTCGCCGACGGTGCGTCCCTCGACGTTGACGGTCAGCGAATCCGGCAAATGGGTTGCTTCTGCTTCAACCTCAACCGAGGTGTGCTCAAGGTTCATGACGGCACCCGGTGCCAGTTCCCCTTCGACGTGGATATAGACGTCAACAGTGACCTTCTCGCCGCTACGAACGGTCAGGAGGTCAAGGTGCTCGACGATGCGCTTCAGCGGGTTGCGGACCACGTATTTGGCGAGGGCGAGGTGCTTTTCCCCTTCGACGTCGAGGGTAAGCAGGGCGTTGGAGGTCCGCAGTGCCAGCGTGGTGGCCTTGGAGGGCAGCAGAACGTGGATGGGATCGGCGCCGTGGCCGTAGATGACCGCGGGGATTTTGTCCTCGCGGCGTGCGCGGCGTGCTGCACCCTTGCCGAATTCGGTGCGTACTTCTGCGGGGAGCGTGAGGTCAGACATTGAGTCTCCTGTGTTGACGAGTAGTGGATCGTTGCTGGGCAAACGATCGGCATCTGTCTAGAAACAGTCAACACGCTTAGTGTTGGACTCTCGTCACTAGCCACCGTCGATCACGGAACAATTCCCGGAGGTACCGGGATGCTCCCTCGCCTAGGCATCGCGTTCAATCCTACAGCACCCTGAGCGTCCGGAAGGACACCGCCGAAGCCCGGAAGCCGGCGTCGTCATCTGGTGTTCCTCATGATCCTCTAATGTGTGACACATACCGTTGAAATCGAGGACGCCCGGCGGGTTTCCCGACGAAACCCGGACAGGCCGTACGAAGGATCAGCATGCGAATATCTGTTATCGGTTGTGGGTACCTTGGCGCAGTTCACGCGGCCTGCATGGCGAAGTTGGGACACGAAGTCGTCGCAATCGATGTGGACGAGCGGAAGATCAGCGAACTCCAGGCTGGCCGGTCCCACTTTTTCGAGCCCGGCCTGCCGGAGCTTCTTCACGAAGTCCTCCAAACCGGCCGGCTAAAATTCAGCTCAAACATCGCGGATGCCCGGGGTTCGCAGGTGCATTTCCTCTGCGTAGGGACACCGCAGCGGAAGGGCGAATACGCCGCCGACCTGAAATACGTGGACGCTGCGTTCTCCTCGCTCATTGACGCGCTTGAGGCCGGAAACCTGGTGGTCGGGAAGTCAACGGTTCCAGTGGGTACTGCTGCGCGGCTCGCCGATGACCTGTTGGAGAGGTTTCCCGAAGCCACCCTGGCGTGGAACCCTGAGTTCCTGCGAGAGGGCTTCGCCGTCAAGGACACCCTTAGCCCCGACCGACTGGTGTACGGAGTGCCGTCCGGCGAGGACGGGCATCGGGCTACCGAGCAGCTTGATGAGGTGTATGCGGGACCGATGGGGCTGGGCACCAGGAGGCTGGTTGTCGACTATGCCACCGCTGAACTGGTCAAGTCGGCGGCGAACTCGTTCTTGGCAACCAAGATTTCTTTCATCAATGCGATGGCGGAAGTATGCGACGCGGCGGGAGCGGATGTCACCCTCCTGGCGGACGCTATCGGGATGGACGACAGGATTGGCCGCAAGTTCCTCAACGCGGGCATCGGTTTTGGCGGGGGCTGTCTTCCCAAGGACATTCGTGCGTTCATGGCACGAGCGGGCGAGCTCGGCGCTGATCAGGCCCTGACCTTCCTTCGGGAGGTGGATGACATCAACCTCCGACGTCGGATCAGGGTCGTCGAGCTGACCCGCCAGTTGGTGGGCGGATCGCTCCTCGGGAAACGGATCACTGTGTTGGGGGTAGCGTTCAAGCCCAATAGCGACGACGTCAGGGACTCCCCCGCACTCAGCATCGCTGCCCAACTCCAGCTTCAGGGCGCTGACGTGACAGTTACCGATCCGGAGGCTCTGAGTAATGCGAAGGGTCGTTTCCCGGAGCTAACCTACGAGCCCGATTTCAATGCGGCAGTCACCAAAGCCAACGCCCTGCTGGTCCTGACTGAATGGGATCAGTACCGCTCGCTGAGTCCGGCGGACCTGGCCTCGCAGGTAACGAGCAAAAACATTCTTGACGGACGTAACGTTCTGGATCCAGTCCAGTGGCGGGCCGCTGGGTGGACCTACCAGGGTATCGGGCGGCCGTAACGGCCATCCCGATACCCCAATCAGTCGACTCTAGCGTTGCCGTCAAAGAGGCTGGTGACGGATCCGTCGTCGAACACTTCACGGATTGCCCGCGCGATCAGCGGCGCAATTGAGAGCACGGTGAGCTGCGGGAACCGCTTTTCGGATGGGATGGGCAGGGTGTTGGTCACCACTACCTCGCGGGCGCCGGACTCGGAAAGACGGCGGGCCGCCGGGTCCGAGAACACGGCGTGGGTCGCGGCAATGATGACATCCTTGGCGCCCGCGTTCTTCAGAACCTGGACCGCCCCGGAAATGGTCCCGCCAGTATCGATCATGTCGTCGATCAGCACACAAGTCCGTCCCTCGACCTGACCCACTACCTGCTTGGAGACGGCCTGGTTGGGAACCGTGAGGTCGCGGCTTTTGTGCACGAAAGCCAGCGGTGACCCGCCCAACCGCTCGGCCCACTGCTCGGCTACCCTGACCCGGCCGGTGTCGGGGGACACCACGGTGACGTTGTCGGCGTCGACCCGGGTGCGGATGTAGTCAGCGAGCAACGGAATGGCCATCAGGTGGTCTACGGGACCGTCGAAGAAGCCCTGGATCTGCGAGGTGTGCAGGTCAACGGACATGAGCCGGTTGGCGCCGGCCGTCTTGTACAGGTCGGCGACGAGCCGCGCGGAGATCGGTTCGCGGCCGCGTCCCTTCTTGTCTTGCCGGGCGTAGGGGTAGAACGGGGAGACAACAGTGATCCGTTTGGCCGATGCACGCTTCAGCGAATCGATCATGATGAGCTGCTCCATCAGCCAGTTATTCAGGGGCGCCGGGTGTGCCTGGATAACGAACACGTCGGTGCCGCGCACGCTCTCGCCGGATCGAACGTAGATCTCGCCGTTCGCGAAATCGTAGGCGGAGATGGGCAGCAGCTCGGTGCCAAGTGCTGCAGCAATTTCCTCCGCAAGTTCCGGGTGGGCCCGGCCAGAGGCCAGGACCAGTTTCTTCTCGCCGCGTGCGGTGATCTCACTCATGAACGGTCGCTTTCGTCAGTGCTGGTGATGCTGCTGGTGGATTCACCGGTGGCAAGTTTTTCAGGAGCGGCCGCTTGGGCCGCGTTTGCGGCTGAGCTGCGGGGCGTTTGGCCTGCACCCAACCCTCGACGGTGCGCTGGGGTGCGACGTTGACAGCAAGTGCGCCCGGCGGAACCTCGTTGCGCACAATGGCGCCGGCGCCAGTGTAGGCGCCGTCGCCGATTGTCACCGGGGCGACGAAGACGGTGTTCGATCCGGTGCGGACATTGCTGCCGATGGTGGTGCGGTGCTTGTTCACGCCGTCGTAGTTGGCGGTGATGTTGCCGCAGCCGATGTTCGTGTCCTCACCGATCTCGGTGTCCCCCGCGTACCCGAGGTGTGACAGCTTCGATCCGCGACCGATGATGACGTTCTTCGTCTCGTAGAATGCCCCGATCTTGCCGTCCTCGCCGAGGACCGTTCCGGGTCGCAAATAGGTGAACGGGCCAACGGTGGCGCGGGCGCTGATAGCGGCACCGGATCCATGGGTCCGAAGCACTGTCGCCCCTTCCCCCACCACCACATCGGTGAGGGTGGTGTCAGGGCCGACGACGGCGTCGCGCGCAATCTCGCAGGCGCCGTGAAGCTGGGTGCCAGGCAGGATCGTGACGTCCTCTGCCAGCTGCACCGAGGTATCGATCCAGGTGGTGGCGGGGTCGATGATTGACACACCGGAGCGCATCCATCGGGTCAGGGTGCGACGGTTGAGCTCGGCGCCGAGGGCTGCCAGCTGCACGCGGTCGTTGGCTCCCTCTACCTGCCAAGGATCGTCGGAGACGACGGCGGCGACCCTGCCACCCCGGTCTGAAGCGATGCCTAGGACATCGGTCAGGTACATTTCGCCCTGGGAATTCCCTGCGGTGACTGAGGTGAGGGCGCTGCGCAGAATTGCCGCGTCAAACGCGTAGATGCCCGAGTTGATCTCGTTGATGGACCGCTGGGCGTCGGTGGCATCCTTGTGCTCGACGATGCCGGTGACAGTGCCGTCGGCGGCCCGCAGAATCCGCCCATAGCCGGTAGCGTCCTCAAGAACGGCGGTCAGCACGGTCACCGCGTTGTCCTTGGTCGAGTGGGATTCAACCAGCTGAGCGAGAGTGTCGGCTGTCAGCAGCGGCACGTCTCCGTAGGTGACAACTATGGTTCCCTCAAGGGGCGCCCCGGCGGCCCGGTCAAGTGCGTCAAGCGCTACCTGAACTGCTCGACCGGTGCCTGGCACATCGTCCTGGTCGACGATGACCGCTCCCGGGTCGAGGCTGGCAATGTGGCTGGCGACGAGGTCTCGTTCGTGCCGGACCACGACAGCCATTGCCTCGGGGACCACTCCCCTGGCCGCGGCCATGGCATGCCCCACCATCGATCGCCCGCCCAGAGTGTGAAGGATCTTCGGTGTACGGGATTTCATCCGGGTACCCGCGCCCGCGGCGAGCACGATGACAGCGGCCGGGCGAAGTGCTCCTGCCTCTGAGTCTGATACCTGGGGATGCGTGTTTGAGGTCTGCGGACCCATTGAGGAGACACTCCTGCCTGTAGTTTCTCTGTCAACCGGAAAAGTACAGGCTCACACCGGCAATACTACCCGCGGCACTACCGCCCGACAGTTCCGCCCATAGGATTCGAACCTATACTCCACAGCTCCAAAGGCTGGGGTGCTGCCATTACACCAGGGCGGACTGCGCTGAAGGAACTGACTAATTTCCGTCCCGAAGCGCGGTTATCCAGTTTGCCACGAGTCGGGGGCATCCTGCGACTTGGTAGCCCCCATCCGGTCAGTCCGTGGCGAAGTGGGCAGAGTCACCTCGCCGGGTTTCCTCGGTTGCGGGCCATCCCTTCCAGCATGGAACCTGCACATGGGCCCTAACACAGTATTTCCCTCCCACCAGGAAGTGAACTGCAGCGGACTCGTGCACCTTGATGCGCTGCATCTCTCGTTGCAGCGGGTGCCCAGGGGGCGGTCCGGTGTTGGTTATGTGGGCCCGAAAAAGAGTTGAAAAAGTTTTTTTGGTGGCCCTGAATCGGCCCCTATTTTGTCAGTAGGCGATGATGGAATAAAGGTATGAAAGGCAGCGACGCTTCTGCTCCCGGATCGGGATTCTCCCCCGAATCCGGCCCCGGTTCTGGCCCGGATTCTGGCCCCGGTTCCGTCTTCGAGAGCGGGTCCGTGAACACTGCTTCGGGGAATGCGGGTGGGTACGGTCCGGGCGGTCCGCTGGGCGGGGAAGCGACCTGGACCGCTCCGACCGCTCCGACCGCTCCGACCGCTCCGACCGCTCCGACCGCTCCGACCGCTCCGACCGCTCCGACGAATCCGACCGGTCCGGGGGCTCCGTTGCCGTTGTCTGGCCAGGTGTCGGTCGCGGCGATGGTGACGTTGAACGCTCAGCAGACCGTGAACCTACTCAAAACGCTCGCAGTGTTGCGGTCCTGGGTCGACGCGCAGGAAGCCAAAGCGGCCACCCATCTTCATGACCTGATCGCCGAGGAACACCCCTGGGTCGAAGACCTGGACCGTATTCATGCCCTGGCCAGCGCGGAGATCAGCGCCGCACTGCGCATCCCGGAACGGACCGCAGAGTTCCTCCTGGAGACCAGTGAACTACTGACCCGTGAGTATCCGGCCACGCTACGCGCCCTGGAGGACGGCAAGCTCTCCCAACGCCACGCCACCGCCGTGGTACAGGAAGCCACCAGCATCCCCAACACCGTCCCAGCGGTGAGGGCCGCGTTCGAAGCCCACCTCATCGGCCTGGCGTGTCAGACCACGGTCGCGAAGTTCACCCGCCAAGCCCAACGGCTACGCGAAGCCCTACACCCCGAATCAATCACCCTCCGGCGCCAAAAAGCCTCCAGGACCGGCGCGTGTATCTGGACCCGGCGCAGGACGGGATGGCCTGGCTCCAAGCCTTCCTACCCTCCGAACAGGCCGCCGGGATCTTCCACCGCGTCGACACCGCAGCCCGGGCCTTGCAGGGCCCGGACGAGGCCAGGACTCTCACCCAACTCAGGGCCGATGTTCTGGTGGATGTCCTCACCAGTGCCGGACCCACCGGATACCTGAGTGGCCCGGCCAGAGGGACCAGCGGGCTCGAAGATTCCGTGCCCGCAGATTCCGTGCCCGCAGATTCCGCGCCCAGGAGCGATCATGAACCCGGCAGCGGCGGCAGCGGCGGCAACGGTCATAACGCGTCGACCGGGTCCAACGGGTCCAACAGTGGCGACGGGTCGGGTCAGTCGGGGGAGGCGAGCACGTATTGGGGTGTGCAGGCGAAGGTGTTCGTCACGGTCCCGGTGATGACTCTCCTCGGCGGGGATGCCCCGGGTGAACTGGAAGGGTACGGTCCGATTGATCCTGAGACGGCACGGAAGCTCGCCGGGCACGCACCATCGTTCACCAGGATCCTCACCCACCCCTTTACCGGGGCCAGGTTAGGCGCTGATGCGACCACGTACCGGGTCCCGCAGGACCTGAAGGATGCGGTCCGGGTCCGGGACGGGACGTGTCGGCATCCGGGATGTAACCGGTTGGCGGTGTTCTGCGAACTCGACCACACCACCCCCTGGTCCCAAGGAGGCACAACCAGCTACGGGAATCTGGCGTCCCTGTGTAAACGCCACCACATGTTCAAAACCGAAGGCTACTGGCACTACCAACAACCCGACCCCGGCACCATCATCGCGATCTCACCACTCGGCGAAACCTACCTCACCACCGCCGACCCACCACCAGCCCCACCACCCGACATCCCCCCGCCCTTCTAGCCCCGGTGATACGAACCCGAGGACCTCTCCGGATACGCCCGCGCGTGCCCCGGAGCCAGTTGGACCGGCGGATCGGATCCTCCACCAGATGGTAGGTGTAGATCAGCAGCAGGCTGATGGTCACAGCTATCGCCGTGCTGCTGCCTGGTCGGCCTCTACAGAATCGCGAAAAGGAACACAGCTGCAGCTACCGCTGTGAGGACGAGAACCCCCACCAGCGCCAGCTTGTCAGAGTGACGCATCCGGTACTTATCGCGACGCCTACCTCGAGGTAATCCAGCTACATTTGTCATACACCCAAGGTAGGCGCCGCCTGGTGGACCCGGAATACTGCCGCCTACTTCAATTTATGCAGATGGTACTTGAATGGGAACTCACTCACACTTGAATTCCTACTTACCGAGCACTTCGGCAGCGGTAAGCCACTGCAGTTCCAGATCCTGCTGTTCGGCCTGAACTACCTGGAGTTTCTTATTGAGGGTTGCCATCTTGTCGAAGTCGACGTCTCCCGAAGCTCCATCATTCATTTGGTGCTGAATTTTCTCGACCTGCGCCGCCGCCTTGCCGAGCTGGCGTTCGATGCGGGTCAGGTCCTTCTTCGCCTGTCTTGTCTCCTCGGAGCTGTACCTGGCAGCGGACTCCGCGCCATTCTGCCCTTCGTCGGAGTTCAGGGGCGAAGCGCCCGACCCGGCTTCAGCCGCGCGTCGCAGTTCCAGATACTGATCGACACCGCGGGGCAGATCACGGAGCTTCCCATCACCCAGCAGCGCCATTTGGGAGTCAGTGACCCGTTCCAGCAGGTAGCGGTCATGCGAGACGACCACGAGAGTACCCGGCCAGCCGTCCAGCACATCCTCGATCGCTGCCAGAGTGTCGGTGTCGAGGTCGTTGGTTGGTTCGTCAAGCATCAGCACGTTCGGCTCACCGACCAGTAGCCGAAGCAGCTGCAGCCGACGTCGTTCGCCACCCGAGAGGTCCTTCACCTTTGTCCACTGCTTCTCGTTGGTGAAGCCAAGCTGTTCCACCAGCTGACTGGCAGAAACCTCGCGACCGCCGACGCTGAACACTCGCTTTTCCTGCTCGATCACTTCAGTGACGCGCAGGTGCTCGAGTTCGTCGAGCTCCTTGACCTCCTGGGAGAGCACTGCCGTCTGAACCGTCTTGCCCTTCTTCAGCCGACCGGCGTCAGGAGTGACGTCACCGTTCAGCATCCGCAGGAGGGTGGTCTTGCCCGACCCGTTGACGCCCACCAGGCCCAGCCGCTGCCCGGGAGCCAACCGGAGAGTAATTCCGTCGAAGAGGGTCTTCTCCCCCAACGCCAGCGAAACATTCTCCAAATCCAGTACATCTTTGCCCTGACGTGCCATCGCCATCTTGCTCAACGCGAGCGAATCCCGGTGCTCGGGCACGTCCGCGATCAGCGCGTTCGCCGCCTCAATGCGGAACTTCGGCTTGGCCGTCCGTGCGGGAGCGCCCCGGCGTAGCCAGGCCAGTTCCTTCTTGACCAGCTGCTGCCGTTTTCCTTCGACCACCGAGTCCATCCGGTCACGCTCTGCGCGGGCCAGGACATAGGCTGCGTAACCGCCGTCGAACCCGTCGACGACGCCGTCGTGCACCTCCCACGTGCGGGTACAGATTTCGTCCAGGAACCAGCGATCGTGGGTCACTACCAGCAGGCCACCGTCGGTCGGACGCCAGCGCTCGGCAAGGTGGCGGGCAAGCCACGCCACGCCCTCCACATCGAGGTGGTTGGTGGGCTCGTCGAGCATGATGACGTCGTCATCGCCGATCAGGAGCTTCGCCAACGCGACCCGACGCTTCTGCCCACCAGAAAGCGATGAGACCTTCGCATGCCAGTCAACCTCGGCGACGAGACCGCCCATTACGTCGCGGATCTTGGGGTTCGACGCCCACTCATGGTCTGCCTGGTCGCCCACGATGGCCTCACCAACGCTAAGGTCACCGTCCAGGACGTCCGTCTGGTCCAGATACCCGACGTGTACGTCGCGTCGTCGGGTGACACGTCCCTCATCGGGGGTGGCTCGCTGTGCAAGGAGTCGCATCAGGGTGGATTTGCCGTCGCCGTTGCGACCCACCATCCCGATGCGGTCGCCGTCCTCGATGCCGAGGGAAACGCCGTCAAGGACTGTGCGGGTGGCAAACGTAACGCTGACGCTTTCAGCGCCCAGAAGATGTGCCAAGGGAGTGCTGCTTCCTAATCGTGGAGTTAAAAAATGGCTTGAACTGGCCCAGCTTCGGTGGCAGGTCAGGCGATGTAGTCGGTAACAATTCTGGCACCGTAGACCGGCCCATGCACGGCTGTGGCTTTCAGGCCGCTATCCGTAAGCTGTCCGGCCAATGCCGCCGCATGTTCTTCGCTCTCCGCAAGGAAGGCGACGGTAGGCCCCGAGCCGGAGACCAGGCCGGCGAGGGCTCCTGCGCCCGTCCCGGTTTTCAGGATGTCGACAAGCCCCGGGGCAAGCTCAAGCGCAGCGGCCTGCAGGTCGTTGTGCAGCAGATCCGCCAGTGCCCGGGCATCGCCGGACCGCATTGCCCCAAGAATCCGTGGGTCAATCTCGGGCGGCGCCCCCGGTTCGGTGCCTTCGCGCAGACGAATCTCATCGAGAGTCCGGTAGACCTCTGGCGTAGACAGTCCATAGCCAGAGGTCACGAGCACCCAGTAGAGGGGGGTTTTGGAAATCGCCGGGGTTAGCTGCTCGCCCACCCCAACGCCGACCGCTGTGCCGCCGACCAGTGCGAACGGAACATCGGCGCCGAGTTCCGCGGCCATGTTAGCCAGCTCGTCACGGGAAAAGCCACTCTTCCACAGTGCATCGCATGCGATCAGCGTAGCGGCCGCATCGGCAGATCCACCGCCCATCCCGCCTGCCACGGGTACCCGCTTCGTGATGTCCAACAATAACCCGGTTGAGTTCTCGCTGAGATCGGCGAGCAGCGCGGCCGCGCGGGCGGCCAGATTGGTGGCATCCAGCGGAATGCTCTCAACCGGCAGGTTGAGTGACCCCTGCCCGTTGACTGTCACAATTGTGCCCGGTTCTTCACTGACGGTTGCGGTGACCTCTTCGTACAGGGAAACGGCTAGATAGACGCTGGCGACACTGTGGTAGCCATCTTCCCGTAGCGGGCCAACCCGAAACGAGACGTTGATCTTTCCGGGCGCGCGGACTCGGACGCTGGCTGGTACGCCACCAAATAGTCCTGCCGTTTTACCTGCCTCCATAGTCTCCAACCTAGGCTACCGGGCACTGAACCGGGAAACCTGCGGCCGTCGAGGCCGCAAAAACGAAAGTAAAAGCATTGCGGAAAACTAGTAAGCGTGCTTACATTGCGAAGGTAAGCAGGATTACTATCCGGAGGAAATACTATGACTACCCAGAATTGGTCAGAGGACCCATTGACGGCAGCGCCGTCAGGAGAGCGTGTTCAGTCCGCCTCGGTGACCTCGTCCGTAACCACCGAAGAACGCAACGGCTCCACCGGGGTAAAAGACCAGGCGACAGGCCAGGCGAAAGAGGTGGGCCGCGAAGGTTTGGATGCAGCACAGAATGTCGCCCAGACCGCGGGCACCGAAGCGAAGAATGTTGCGGATGAAGCCAGCACACAGGCGAAGAACCTGCTCGGCGAGCTGGGGTCTGATCTCAAGGAACAGGCCGGTGCCAGCCAGCAGAAGGCCGCCGAGGGCTTACGCTCCATCAGTGATGAGCTCGGTTCGATGGCCGACAATGGCGACCAGAGTGGACCCGCCAACAGCCTCGTTCGCCAGGCTGCCCAGCGCTCGGGCGACGTCGCAGGTTGGCTGGAAGGCCGGGACCCAGGCTCCCTCCTGGAGGAAGTGAAGGGATTCGCCAGCCGTCGGCCAGGGACGTTCCTGATGATGGCCGCCGGAGCAGGTCTGCTCGCTGGTCGCCTCACCCGAGGCCTGGCTGGGGCGGGATCCGACGATCAGAACGCCACGCCAGCCAACCCGGCGCCCGAGTACCCGCCGACGGTTCCAGCACAGCGTGATACTTCCAATAATTTCAGCTCGCCCACCGCCGCCACCCCGGTTACTAGTGCTACGGGAGTAGCTGCTAGCGGAACTGGCGCTTCGGGACATGACCTCAGCGATCCCCTGAGCGACCCGTTGGCCGCAGAACCGGTCATTGAGCCCGGTCGGCGCACCCAGGACGGGCCACTGGACAGGGACTTGCGCTGATGAGCGGAACCCACACCGGAGGGCCCCCATCATACGAGCCGCCGCGCACCGAGGCCGAGGACCGGGCCGCCAACGAATCCCTGGGGTCTCTACTCAGTGATGTCAGCCGCGACCTCTCCACGCTGATGCGCCAGGAACTCGAGTTGGCGAAAGCCGAACTCCGTGAAAGCGGAACCAAGGCCGGCAAAGGTGCAGGGATGTTCGGTGGCGCAGCTATCGCCGGACACTTTGTACTGCTGTTCCTGTCGCTCGCGCTGATGTGGGCGCTGGACGGCCTCGTTGGCCTTGGCTGGTCTGCAGTGATCGTCGCAGTCATCTGGGGCATCATTGCCGCCGTGCTTGCGTTGACCGGCAAAAAAGAACTGAAAAGCGTGCGCGGCATGCCCGCGACAGCCGAAACCGTCAAAGACATTCCCCCCACTCTGAAACCAGGTGAACCTACCCCATGAGCCAGACACCAGAACAGATTCGTGAAGATATTGAACGCACCCGTCGCGACCTTGGCACCGACGTCGACGCCGTCGCCGACAAGGTAAGCCCGTCCAGCATCGCTCAACGCCAGGGCGACAAAGTGCGGAGCGCTGTTGGAGGAATCAAGACCTCCGTAATGGGCTCGGCCGACCAGGCCTCCAGCGGAACGAAGTCGGCAGTCCACAACGCCGGCGATGCCGTCCAGGATGCACCACATCAGCTGGGCAACAAGACCAGGGGTAACCCCTTGGCCGCGGGCTTGATCGCGTTCGGCGCTGGAATGCTCATTTCATCGCTGATCCCGGCGAGCGAGAAGGAGAAGGAAGCTGCAACGGCGCTGAAGGAGAAGGCTGAGCCTCTCACCAGCAGCGTCACCGACGCGGCGAAGACAGTTGTCGAGGATCTGAAGGAGCCAGCGCAGGAGGCGATGGATTCGGTCAAGGAGACAGCCGCCAGTTCAGTGAACACTGTCAAGGAAGAAGGCACGTCGGCAGCCGCCGACGTCAAAGGCTCGGCCCAGGACGCGAAAGACAACGTTCAAAACGAAGCCAGCCGCTCCTAGCGGGCGCTAGCCGTCCCAAACCCCGGGATCGAGTCAACGCAAATAGCCGAAATCCGTTGGAAAACCGGTCATATCTGTTGACTCGACCCCGGGGTTAGCGCCACGCACGAGCACGATCCCCGGGGTAGCACCACGTACGGACTCGATTACGGAGCGGTCGACTGCACGGGTTTCGCCTCGGCGATACGGGCAAACGCGGCGATGTCGAGCATTTCACCCCGAAGACTCGGGTCTACGCCAGCAGCGGCAAGGGCCTCTCCAGCGAGGACCGGGCTGCCCGCCCACCCGGCGAGGGCGGCGCGCAATGTTTTGCGCCGCTGGGCAAACGCCGCGTCGATGACGGCGAAAACCTCACGGCGGCTGGCCGACGTCGCCGGCGGCTCGTGTCTGACAAACCCGACGAGCCCGGAGGCGATCTTCGGCGCCGGCCAAAACACATTCATCCCGATTACGCCCGACTTGCGCATGGTCGCGTACCAGGCAGCCTTGACCGAGGGTACCCCGTAGGTTTTTGAACCGGGGCCCGCTGCCATCCGATCGGCTACCTCGTCCTGCACCATGACCAGTCCGTGGCGCAGCGACGGGAAGTTCTCCAAAAGGTTCAGGACCACCGGCACTGCGACGTTATATGGCAGATTCGCCACCAGCGCGGTGGGCGGGTGTGGCAGTTCGGTAACCCGCATCGCGTCAGCGAGCACCACGTCCAGGTTGGCTGCAGTCTCCGGCCGCCACCTGGCGACCGTGTCCGGTAGGCGCCCGGCCAGCACCGGGTCGATTTCCACCGCCACCACCCGGGCCGCAGCGTCGAGAAGGCCCAACGTCAGAGATCCGAGGCCAGGACCCACCTCGAGGACCGTCTCTCCCGGGTCAATATGAGCTGCCGCGACGATCCGCCGAATAGTGTTGCCGTCGATGACGAAATTCTGGCCGAGGGTCTTGGTGGGCCGCAAATCCAGGTCAGCGGCCAACCGGCGGACATCACCGGCGCCGAATAGGGGTTGGACCGGCTGGGGGTTAGGGGGCTGAGTCACCTAAGCCATGGTAGTCGGGCGCCACGCAAAAGCGGGCCCCGCCTGGGGAACCCGATTTTGGTGTTTGGTTGCCCGTAGGCCGCTACCCGAGGTGCTATCCAAGCCCGAGCTTCGCCGAACAGGAAGGCCAGTGGCCCCAACCGCCGTTTTGCTTGAGCACTTCAGCAGTGGCAATCTGCTCCGCTGGCGACGCGAGATGCGGCAGCGGGGCATACTTGCCACCACCCGCACCCAGCCAGCTCGGGGCACTGAACTGCAGTCCACCGTAGTAGCCGTTTCCGGTATTGATGGACCAGTTCCCCCCGGACTCACACTGGGCCAGCGCCTGCCAGGCCCCGCCGGCTGGGGCGGGGCCGCTTGATCCGGCGGGCTCAGGCTCATCCGCAGGTGCCGACACCTCCACGCGCTCCGGCTCCGGCTCCGGTTTGGTCTCGGGCTCTGGTTCTGGCTTCGGCTCCCGCGTGCCGATGGCAAGTAGTTCAGTCACGGGTTCGAGGGTGACTTTATCGCTGAGGAGTTCGCGATTCTCCTCCCGACCGTCGATCACCACGGCAGTGAAGATTTTGGTCCGCTCGCCGTCGACACCGGCCCTGGTAACGCGCTGCTCGCCCACATCGAGCGTGTCGTCGTGGACCTCGTCGGTGGTGAAACTGATGCTTTCGGTGACGGTCTCGCGGTGGTCGCTGTCGACTCGGGTGATTTTCAGCCCAAGGCCGTCGACGAGGGAGGAGGTGACCGGAACGCTGACCCGATCCTCGTCACCGAGAACAATTTCCGCTTCGTCGAACAGGTCCTGAACCGATTTTACGGTGGATGTATGGGTTGCCGTCGAACCATCGACGGTCACGGTCACGCTTTTGGGGGTCGAGATTTCCAGTTCGGAGCTGAGCGTAGTCAGGCGGGTTTCGAGGTCAGCTGAAATTGCTGAGGAATCGGCGACCCCCAGCTCGTTGACTACGTCCCCTACCGTCGATCCGGTGGTGTGAACAACGGTGTCCGCTCCGTTGAGTACGACGTCGATCGCCGTGGCCCTGGTGATCTGGATGGCCGAACCATCCTCGACGGCTGCCGCCAGCGAAGGGGTGACCTGGTCGTTCTCGGTAACGACGACGTTGGAGTTGGCTAGCACTTCGCCGACGGTTCCGCCAAAGGTCTGAACGGTACTTGCCTGGCCGTCGATGTTGAGGACTATCGACTTGTTGTTGCCAACAAAGGCGACGAGTCCAAGCACCAGACACATCATGACTATCCCCTGGCCGGCTGTCTTGATCCAACGATTTCTGCTCGCCACAAAGTCCCTTACGGTCGACTTCATCCGGGCACGGGGGAAACACGGCAGTAAATTGGCACACCGGTGGCCCGGGTACGTCACTGCCGTGAAGGCATGCACTAGTGGCGGGAGATCTGGTCGCCCGAACGGCAGCGACCAGCCAATCCCGCAAAAGAACTGTATTAGACGGAAAGCCTTCCCCGACCCCGGCTAATAAATGCTCACCGTAACCGAAATGAGATAAACGGGCAAGTCGGGCCAGTCCCACACTGGTTAGCCGAGCTCCCACTCTCCATACACCCGCCGGGTGTTATCTGCGATCGACTGGCACAGTGTCGCCAGGTCGGCGTCAAGCACATCCGCCATCCCTCTGACCGTGTAGGGCACCAGATACGGTGCGTTTGGCCGGCCGCGGAACGGGTGCGGCGTCAGGAACGGAGCGTCAGTTTCGGTCAGCACCAGCGCCGGATCGGCAATACGCAGCGCTTCCCTGAGATTGTCTGCATTTTTGAAGGTCACCGTCCCGGCGAAGGACATGTACCACCCGGCGTCGTTGCAGATTCTGGCGAGATCGGCGCCACCGGAGAAGCAATGGAAGACCACCCGGTCCGGCGCACCCTCACTGCGAAGGGTGGAAACGACGTCGTCGTGTGCGTCCCGGTCATGGATCTGGAGCGTGAGATCCAGCCGTTTGGCGATATCGAGGTGCCGTCGAAAAGAATATTGCTGGCTGTCGATCCCCGCAGCGGGAGTCCGGTAGTAGTCCAGGCCGGTCTCCCCAATGGCCCGCACCCGGGGATGAGTAGCCAATTCTTCGATTTCCGCGAGCGCGGCGTCGAGGCCTCCGCGCTCCGCGAGCAGCGGGGCATCGTTGGGGTGAATCGCTACCGCCCCCAGCAGGCGGGGTTCCTGATCGATGGCCTGAACAGTGAATCGTGATGACTCGAGATCGCACCCCACCTGCACTGCGCCGCACACGCCCACAGCGGCAGCAGCATCAAGAGCTGCTGCGACGCTGACCAACGGGAGACCGCTGCGGAAGTCCAGGTGGGTGTGATTGTCCATCACCGGCACCGGCAAGGGTTCGGGCGCTGGCGGGTAGCTCCGCTTGTCTTCGCGACCGGCACCAACCGGAGCGTCGCCGTCGGCGGTTGGACTGGGTGAGACGGGGCGGTAGGCCGGAGGAATAGCTGTAGAAGGCATAGTCCAACCCTAGCCACCGGCACATTGGCTGAGGAACTTATCTCCACGACACCAAGTTGTCCTAGTAATCTGTAACAAAGCAGTTGCTGCGTACTCCACGGACCGAACAACCGCCGGGGTGACTGACCAGGGCTGGCCGACTCAACTGCACGTTGGCGTGCAGTGTACGCGGAAGGTTCGCATGGACGCCCACAACCAGTACGTCTCACCCAATGGCAGGACCGGGAGGGAGGACTCCCCCACCTTGGGCGATGCTCCAGCGATGACCGCGCAGCGTTTCGACGAAACCGCTGGCCAGATCCTGGGATCGATCAACACGGTTATTGACGGCAAGCCCGCCGCGGCGCGGCTGGCGCTGACCGTGTTGCTGGCCCAGGGTCATCTGTTGCTGGAGGACGTGCCCGGAGTGGGTAAAACCATGTTGGCGAAAACACTGGCCCGCACCATCGATTGCTCAGTCAACCGGATCCAGTTCACGCCGGACCTGCTGCCGTCCGATGTCTCTGGGGTGTCGATCTATAACCAGGACACCCACCGGTTCGAGTTCCGGCGGGGTCCCGTTTTCGCCAACATCGTGATCGGTGACGAGATCAACCGCGCCTCAGCGAAGACACAGTCAGCCCTCCTCGAATGTATGGAAGAGCACCAGGTCACTGTTGATGGTGGGACTTACCGGCTGGGTGAACCCTTCATGGTGGTGGCAACCCAGAATCCGATCGAGATGGAGGGGACCTACCCGTTGCCCGAGGCGCAACGGGACCGGTTTATGGCCCGTATCTCAATGGGCTACCCGGACCGCAGCGCCGAATTGCAGATGCTTCAGAACCACCAGTCCATCTCTCCGCTGGAAGCGGTCCGTCCCGTGGCGAATGTGGCGGACGTTGCCGCGATGATGGAACAGGTGCGCCGGGTCTATGTCTCTCCCACGGTGCGCGATTACACGGTGGCGATCGGTCAGGCGACCCGGGACCATCACTTGCTGCGGCTTGGCGCCAGCCCGCGCGCACTCCTGCAGTTGCTCCGTGCTGCCAAGGCCGGCGCTGCATTGGAGAGCAGGGATTTTGTGCTGCCCGATGACATTGCTGCCGTCGCTGAACCAGTGTTATCCCACCGGTTGATCCTGGACCGCAAGGCACTGAGCGCGGGAGAAACCCCCCAGAGCGTGGTGGCGGGCATCCTGTCGAAGGTTCCAGTGGAACGCACGACGGCGAACTCCTACCTTCGCGCATAGGCGGCGGGATGCAACTGCTCGCCAGACTGCCGTCCCGGGTCCTTACGCCGCGTGGTTGGGGACTGGTGATCGCGGGGGTGACTGCACTCCTGTTCGCACAGTTCCTCGGCCGCCGGGACCTGCTGTACCTTGGCGTGCTGCTGATCTGCCTCCCGCTCCTGTCGGTCCTGATGCTGCGCCTGATCAAACCCCGCTTCACGGTCGAGCGGAAGTTCGCCCCGCAGACCATGGAGACGGGCTTCACCTCGACCGTCACCCTGTCGGTCGCAGCGAGCGGCCCGGTCAGCGGGAGCATGGTGATGCAGGAAATGTTGCCCGCCCGGTTCGGTGAGTCCCCCGAGTTCCACTACCCGTCCCGTCTTCCAACCCGGGGCGCCAGCGTGTACGAGTATCGTCTGCGCTCCTCCGGCCGGGGCGTGTTCGACGTCGGACCGGTCACCGCCGCCTTTACCGATCCCTTTGGGCTCGGCACCTCACTCCATACCCTGGGCGGCACCGACCGGCTGGTGGTCACCCCCGCCCCGGTGGAGCTGCCCCATTCGCCGTTGACCGGCGCCCGGGGCGCCGATGGTTTCGCTGCAACCCGACGCAACGCCAACCCCAGCGACGACGACATCATGACCCGCGAGTATCGGCCCGGCGATCCGATGCGCCGGGTCCACTGGGCAGCGACCGCACGACACAATGAGTTGATGGTGCGCCAGGAAGAGTCGGTCACCACGCCCGAGGCCACCCTCATCCTCGAACAACGCCAGATCAGGTACAGCTCAGGGGTGATCGGCGCATTCGGTGCCGACCTGGAGGATGATGGCACGTCGCTGCGATCTGCTCCGGGCTTCGAATGGGCGGTCATCGCTGCGATGTCCATCACCGCGCACCTGCTCGAACGCAACTATGCCCTGCGGTTTGTGGATGAGACCGGCGCCCCAGCCCTGCAATCGTCGGTGTCCGCTCCATGGCCGGAGGACGAGGAACACGCAGGACAGACGGGGATCCATAACGTTGCGGAGGGGCTGGCCGCTCTGGAGCTCTTCCCCGATCTGTCCAAACGGACTACTAGCCGGCGGCACTCGCGGCGCAGCCCATCGCCCGTCAACACCGGCACAGCACCGTCTGCACGACGTCAGCCGTTTGGTGACCCAATGATGGACAAGCTCGCCTCCTACCGGAACCGCGGCCCCCTGATCGCTATCCTTGGCGCCATCACCGTCGCCGAGGCACGGGACCTGGCCGCTGCCACCGAGTACGGGTCCACCTCGTTTGCAATTCTGGTCGCTGACCGGCCCCAGGACCTGCATCCGGTAATGGAAATCCTGCGTGCTGCCGGCTGGCACGCGGTGGCGGTGTCGCCCTCCGCCGATCTGGCAGCTGCCTGGACCTACTTCGACTCCCCTGTCGGGGCCAGCGCATCAACAGCAAAGACCACTGTCGGGGCTGGCGCTGTCGGGGCTAACACTGTCGGGGCTGGCGCTGTCGGGGCTCACACTGTCGGGGCTGGCACTATTAAAGCTGACACGGTGCGGGGCGCGGTCCGCTCCACGACCACATCGCCTGGCGGCCAACCGTGACCTCTACCTTGCCCCGCCCCGCGCTTTCGCCGCAGCGGTTGGCGCCGCAAACCGGTCGACGGTTTCGGACCGACCAGCGGCATTGGGTCTCGACGGCAGCAGTATTTGTCGCCGTCATGCTGACCTCCCTGAACCTGAATTCGGTGGTGCTGGGTTGGACCTGGCTTAACCCGGTGGCATTCACCGTTGGCGGTGTGCTGCTGGTCATGGGTGTTGCCAGAAGCATCCGTCTACCGGGTGCGCTGGTCCCGGTCGCTGGAATCCTGGCCCTCGTGGGATCGCTGGTCTGGCAGTTCTTCCCCACCCAGAACGTCTTCGGGGTCTTCCCCGGCGAAGGCTCGGCCGGGCGGCTGGCGGTCCTGTTGAATCATGCCGAGAACACGGTGGTGTCACAGGTGGCGCCGGTATTGCCCGGGACCGGTATTTTCATGGTCATCTGCGCGGGGCTGGGTCTGATCGCGATTCTCACCGACACGCTGGCCACCACCCTCAGAATGCCCGCCATCAGCGGTCTGGCGTTGCTCGCCGTCCTGGTGATTCCCGCCGTCGTGCGGCAACAAAGTGTTGGAATTCCCGGGTTCGTGGCGGCGGTGGTGGGTTTCCTTCTGATCCTCGGCTGCGTCCAGTGGCGGGACAGCCAGCAGGCAGCCGGTCCGTCCCACGATGCCTCGGGCGGCCGGCTGGCCCGCGGGTTGTCGATCGGCGCCGCGGCCCTGGCGGTCACGGTGCTGGTCCCCTTGGCCATTCCGGGATTCAATGTGGGGGCGTTCCCCCAGGGTGCCAAGGTCAATTTGTGGGGTACCGCCACCGGGCTAAATCCGGTCGTGACCCTGGGAAATGATCTACGGAATCCCACTGGCTACGGCCAGATTACCTATGCCACCGACTCCCCGGATGCGCTCTACCTCCGGGCTGTCACCCTCGAGGACTTCGACGGACAGCGGTGGGAACCGGACCAGCGGTACGGCCTCAGGGAACCCGGGGTGGAGAACATGGGAACCGACGAGGTGAGAGCTTCCATCGACACCGGAGTAGTCACCACCACCCGGATCACCACTAATTCGTTCACCAGCCCCTGGCTCCTCGCCCCCTATGCTCCGGTGGGTTTCTCCAACCTTTCGGGCCGCTGGTCCTGGGATCCGCTGAACCTCAGCGTGATTGCCACCGATAACGGGTCCACCGCCCAGCAACAGTACGACGTCCGCAGCGCTGAGCCGGAACTTTCCCGCGAGGTGCTGGAGGATATTGGCCCGGTCCCCGAGGGGGCTGTCGACGCCCAGTTTCTGGCCCTGCCGGACACCACTCCCGGGATCATCAGGGACACGGCCGCGGAGCTGACCGACGACATCGCCAACCCCTATCAGCAGGCTCTGGCCATCCAGAACTATCTGCGGGGACCAGCCTTCACCTATTCGGTCGACGCCCCGGTCGACGGCGGGTATGACGGGAACAGCCTCGACGTCGTTGCCCGTTTCCTCGAATCCCGGTCCGGGTACTGCGTCCACTATGCCGGTGCAATGGCGGTGATGGCCCGTCTGGCGGGCATTCCCAGCAGAGTGGCTGTCGGCTATGCGCCCGGCGATGCGACCGGAGGATCGGTGCAGGGCCCCGACGGGCTTGAGCTGACCGAGTTTACGGTGACCTCCCAGGACGCCCATGCGTGGCCTGAGCTCTATTTCGACGGCGTCGGCTGGGTGAAATTCGAGCCCACACCCTCCCGCGGCGTGGTTCCCGACTACGCGCAGACGGCCTTTGCCCCCGGATCGCCGGTGCCGAATACCGACGACCTGACGCCGGGGGGCAATCCGCCGCTCGAACCGGGCACGCCAGTGGATCCCCCGATGGGCGCCGACGGCCAGCCTGCCGGAGAAGCCGATCCTGACCGGGCGAGGGAGACCTCGGCTCTGATCACAGCGGCACTGGTGGTCGCTGCACTCCTGCTCATCGTGCCGTTCCTGTTGCGCACCCTGCGCAGCCGGAATCGCCGTCGCAAGTTCAACGCGGCCGTAGGATCCAGGGGGGCAGCAACACTGGCCTGGGCCGAAGCCACCGACCTTGCGGCCGACTATGGCCACCCTGCGCTGCCCACCGACACCCCCCGAACCTTCGCTACCCGGCTAGCGGCCAGCACCAGGATTGATGATGCGGCGGCGACCGCCCTGGCTCGGCTCAGCTGCGCCTACGAGACTGAGGAGTACGCCCACCCGGACCACCTCGTGCACGCCGGGTGGGAGGACATCGAGTCCGTCGTCCGGTCCCTCCGGGAACGCAGCAGCCGCACCGTGCGGTTCAGGGCTCGGTGGCTGCCCAGGTCCCTCTCCAACGACTCCTGACCATGACCTCAGCGAGTCGTCAGGAAGCGGTGGGGTCAGCGATGCCGACGTACTGGGTGTAGAGGTACTCCTCGATCCCCTCGGAACCACCCTCACGGCCCAGCCCGGACTGCTTCACTCCCCCAAACGGCGCCGCGGCGTTGGACACCACGCCAGCGTTCAGGCCGAGCATCCCGACGTCGAGCCGCTCACCGATGCGCAAGCTGCGGTTCAGATCGCGGGTGAACACATAGGCAACCAGTCCGTACTCGGTGTCATTGGCTAGCCGGACTGCCTCGTCCTCCGAGGCGAAGGTGATGATTGGCGCGACGGGACCGAAGATCTCTTCCTGCAGGATCCGCGATCCCGGTGCCACATCGGTCAGGACGGTCGCCTGGTAGAAGTACCCTGGGCCGTCCACCGGCGCGCCACCGACGAGGCAGGTGGCTCCGTCGTCGAGTGCTGAAGTGACCAGTTCGTGCACCTTGGTGCGGCTCTTCTCATCGATGAGCGGGCCGAGCGTCGAGGTTTCCTCGGTGCCGCGGGACGTTTCGAGCGTCTTCATCTTCGCAGCGAACTTCTCGGCGAACTCAGCCGCCACCGATTCGTGGACGATGAACCGGTTGGCTGCGGTGCAGGCTTCTCCCATGTTGCGAAGCTTCGCGAGCATCGCGCCCGCCACTGCGGCGTCGACGTCAGCGTCTTCGAAGACCACGAATGGGGCGTTGCCGCCGAGCTCCATCGACGTGCGCAGCACGTTCTTCGCCGCTGCGGCCAGCAGGTTGCGGCCCACCGGGGTCGACCCGGTGAAGGACAGCTTGCGGAGGCGGCTGTCGTCGATCAGCGGCCCGGTGACGCCCTGGGCGTCGGAGGTGTGGACAACGTTGAGCACGCCCTTGGGCAGGCCAGCCTCTTCGAGAACTGCGGCGAACAACGACGACGTGAGCGGTGTCAGGTTGGCGGGCTTGAGCACCATGGTGCAGCCGGCGGCGATGGCCGGCGCGATTTTGCGGGTAGCCATCGCCAGCGGGAAGTTCCACGGCGTAATCAACAGGCACGGACCGACGGGCTTCTTGTTCACCAGGATCCGGGTCTTGCCGTCGGGTGAGGTGGAGTACCGGCCCGTCGCGCGCACCGCTTCCTCAGAGAACCAGCGCAGGAATTCCGCGCCGTAGGTCACTTCGCCGCGTGCCTCTGCGAGGGGCTTCCCCATTTCCATGGTCATCAAGAGCGCGAAGTCATCCGCGCGGGCGGTAACCAGCTCAAAGGCACGCCGCAGGATTTCACCCCGTTCACGGGGGGCGGTACGAGCCCAGCTCTCCTGCGCGGCGGCGGCCGCGTCCAGGGCCGCCATGCCATCGGCGGGGCTGGCGTCAGCGATGGTTTTGAGGATCTTCCCGGTGGCCGGATCCTCGATGTCGAAGGTCTTCCCGGTCGAGGCGTCCCGCCAGCTACCGCCAATCAGCAGGCCGGTGGGAACCTGGGCCAAAAGTTCCTGCTCACGCTGGGTGGTAACTGCCATAGTCGGTGCCTCCAAGAGGGTTTGCGGGGTGGGAATCGCGAGAAATCGGCGCGTTGGCCGTCCAGCACCACGCTAGACCCGGGATTGGAGGCCTGTCCATGCCAGCCTGCACGGCGTCACCCGTCCTGCGCTGTCCAGATGCACAACGATATCCAGGTGGGTAGCGGCAGACCCCGGTCATGACGCGGCGATCAGCGCGCGGCGATCAGCGCGCGGCGATCACGGCAGCGTAGAGCTCCCGCTTACTGATCCGCGATTCCTCGGCGACTGCCGCCACGGCATCCTTCAACCGGATCCCCTCGTCCACCAGAGCGGCTACTGCGGCCACCCGGTCCGCCGGGTTGGCGGGTGCGGCCGGTGGTGCGCCACCGACGACGACGGCGATCTCGCCCCTGACCTCAGTGGTTTCCGCCCAGTCCAGCAGCTCAGCTAGTGGGCCCCTGAGTACCTGCTCGTAACGTTTGGTGAGCTCCCGCGCTACCGCCGCCGGGCGGTCCGCTCCCAGGACCTGGTGCAGCGACCTCAACATCACCTCGAGGCGGTGGGGTGCCTCGAAGAACACCATGGTCCGCCGTTCGTCAGCGAGCTCAGCCAGGCGCGAGTTCCGCTCCCCCGTCTTGCGCGGCAGGAATCCTTCAAAACAGAATCGGTCCGTCGGGAGCCCTGAGAGGGCAAGCGCGGTCAGCACTGCTGACGGGCCCGGAGCCATGGTGACCTCGACGCCGTCGGCAATCGCGGCCTCCACCAGCCGATACCCGGGATCGGAAACTGACGGCATCCCGGCGTCGGTGACCATGAGCAGGGTCTTTCCGCCCGCCACCTGTTCCAGCAATTCAGCCGTCCGGGCCACCTCGTTGTGCTCGTGATAGCTGACAATCCTGCCCTGCACCCTGATCTCAAGTGCCCTCAGCAGCCGTTGCAGCCGCCTGGTGTCCTCGGCGGCGACAATGTCAGCAGTTTGCAGCAGCGAGACCAGGCGTGCTGACGCGTCGTTCGCGTTCCCGATCGGGGTTGCAGCAAGGACAATCCGGCCGCCGTCGGGAGTGCCCTGTGCGGCGAAATCCGCCGCTGTCTCGAATTCTTCGGATGCGTCCTCGTCAGAGGAGATCGCGTCGGATTCCAGGGGCGAAGCGTCGCTATCATCGTGGGTGTTGCCAGTGGTATTCACCGTTCCAGCGTAGACCCGCAGCGCCAGCGCCGCTGGCCCACCCTGGCGGTAGCATAAGCAAGGTGAGTCATACCGCCGTTTCCCCGCCGCCGGCTGCCGGGGTTCCGGCGGCTCACGGCTGGGTTCATTCTCCGCGCACCGCCTATGACGCGGTGGTGCTGCGACGTCGGCTACTCGGCGAGCGCCTCCCGATGGGAATTCTTGCGTGGCTCCTACCGCTGACCGTCATGGTGATCGGTGGGTTGCTCCGGTTCGTCAGACTTGGCGAACCTGAGACCCTGGTCTTCGACGAAACGTACTACGTCAAGGACGCCTACTCCTACCTGCTGTCCGGGTACGAGCGGGAATGGCCCGAGGACCCCGACGCCGACTTCAACAGCGGCAATACCGGGGTCATCCTGGGCACCCCCGACTATGTGGTGCATCCACCGGTGGGCAAGTGGATGATCGCCATGGGGATGCTCCTTTTCGGTAGTGATAACCCGTTTGGCTGGCGTTTCTCCGCCGCCGTGGTGGGCACGCTGTCCATACTTTTCATCGCTCTCATCGCTCAGCGGCTTTTCGGTTCCCCGATCCTCGGTGCAGCTGCCGGCTTGCTCACCGCCGTCGACGGGCATCACCTGGTGCATTCCCGGACGTCACTCCTTGATGTGTTCCTGATGTTCTGGCTGGTGGTAGCGTTTGGCGCGCTGCTGCTGGACCGGGACCACGCACGCCGGAAACTAGCGGCGAAGCTGTCGGTGCTGGCGGCTGCGGCCCCGGGCGGCGCTCGACCGTCGGCCGCCGACTTGCTGTACGGTCCGTGGCTCGGGCTGCGACCCTGGCGGATTGTGGCTGGTCTCAGTCTTGGCCTGGCCCTGGGCACCAAGTGGTCAGCAATCCCGTATATCGCGGTGTTCGGCCTGATGACCGTGCTCTGGGACATGAACGCCCGCAGGGTTGTCGGGGTGCAGCGGTGGATTACCGGCGCTGTCCTAAGGGACGGGGTTCAGGCTTTTACCTCACTCGTACCGCTCGCTGCCCTGACCTATCTGGCCACGTGGACCGGTTGGTTCCTGTCCTCCGACGCGTACAACCGCCAGTGGGCAGCAGACCACCCAGCCCCAGCGTGGGAGTGGCTCCCGGCGTCGATCCGGTCGCTCGCCGACTACCACCGGGCGGCGTATACCTTCCATGAGGGTCTCGGCTCCGAACACCCGTACGAGTCCACTCCCTGGTCCTGGTTGGTGATGGGCCGACCAGTGTCCTTCTACTACAAGGGTGATTTGGGTGTCGACCAGGGGTGCGCAGTCGAGGCTTGCTCCCGTGCGGTAACTTCAGTAGGCAACCCACTGATCTGGTGGTCCGCGGCAATCGCCCTCATCGTGCTGATCTTCTTCTGGGTGGGACGGCGGGATTGGCGCGCTGGCGCTATCCTCGCCGGTGTCGCGGCAGGGTATCTGCCATGGTTCCTCTACCCGGAACGGACCACCTTCTTTTTCTACGCCATCGCCTTTCAGCCCTTCCTCATCCTGGCCCTCGTCTACTGCCTGGGCCTGATCCTCGGCCGTTCCTGGGCCCCTCCCGCGCGCCGCCGGACGGGCCTGATGCTGGTCGGCGGGTTCGTGGCGGCGGCCGTGCTGCTCTCCGCCTATTTCCTGCCGATCTGGACGGCCGAGCTCATCCCCTATGACCAGTGGCGGCTTCGCATGTGGATGCCCAGCTGGATCTGATCCTCATCAAGGGGCTGATTGCGTGTGGCGTTCAGCCCGCGCCGTTCCGGCCTCGAACCCGTCAACCTCCGCCAAACCGCTGAAGGGTTAGCTCTGGCGACCTGGGGAACCACCAGCCCACCACATCTCGCTTCTCAGCGGTGGACTGGCTCGCTAGAGCGCCAACGAATCCAGGCGACGCTGCTGGGCGGCCTCACCTGCGAGCCGCGACCTGTCGCGTCGGCCCTTTGTGGGCCAGGTGAGCACGAGGGTGACCACCGTGACGATGAGGACGAGCGCCGCGACGGTGATTGCTGCGTCCATCCAGAACTGTGCCGGGAAGAGCCGGATAAGGGTGTCGTCGGCCCTGAAGGTCCAGGTGCCGTCGGCGAAGAACAGGGCGTGGACCTGGGTGAAGAAGGTCTGCCAGCCGAGGATGGCAGTCACGGTGAGTGCAATCATCAGGATCAGGGTTGTGAGGGCCCCGGCGAACAGGCCTCTGCGGACACCGCCGGGATAGGTGCGCGCCAGGTACCAGCAGGCGGCGATGGTGAAGACGAACATCGCGAGCGCGACGGCGAAGCTGATCACCAGGACCACCTTGACGTCGAGCATGTGCCCCACCTCGCTGTCCAGGAAAAGCTGGTCGCCGTCGGAATTGACCAGCTCTCCGAGGTAGCGCGGCGACGCCCAGTTGAGGATGTAGTCGACGGTGTACGACCCATAGGTCATTCGGTCGTCGGTGCTGAAGCCGAAGCTGTCGGCCGGGAAGCCCGGCCGGTGGTACTCCACCCAGAGGAAGAGAGGTGAGGTGACCGCCCGGATCGCCGCCGCGAGGAGCATGATCGGGAAGAACCCGGCGATCAGGACCTGGAATACCCGCGCCATGACGGGTTTGCTGGTGAATGCTTCATCCCGTTCGGCGGCCCGACGTTTCGCTTCTTCCTCAGACGGACGGGCCGACAGAGCCGCAGTGTCAGGCGCGGGATCGTCGACGGTACCGCTGGTCGCGGAGCTGCTGGACTCAGGCTGGTCCGACACGGAGCTCCTGGGCGCGGGGCTGTCACCGACAGAATCACTGGCCGGCTCCGGGTCGCTCTGTTCGGCAGTTGCTGCCGCAGCGGGGCCTGTCGCACCTGCACCCCTGGCCGGCTCCTTGTCGTCGAAGCGGCTGAGATCCGGCATCGTGCTCGCCCTGCGCATCGGTAGTGAACTCCGTTGAGCAATGACCGATTCACCAGCCGGTTCCACCGGAATCGCTGTCGTCTCCGGGGCGGACTCCCCGGCTGGCACGTCAGCTCCAGTGTGCTGCTTGGTCTCGTCGTTTTCAGCCACTGGGTTATCTCCTAGAAATTGCGCAAGTACTTACGAACGAGCGTACCGCCGCGCCCCTTGGATCCTGTGGAGGCCGGTCCGACGTCGGGCGGCTGACCAAAGTCCTGGACCTGCCAGCACCAACAAATCAGGCAGTGCGAACCGTTTCGCCCCGGTCAAGGCTCGAAAGATCCCCGGTATATCCGGCGTTCACCGCCCGGCGTCCCAGCAGCAGCGTATAGGCCCAGTAGCTGGCGAACACCAGGAACCCAATGCTGATCCTCAGCCAGGCGGGGAGCGGGCTGGGCGTAACGAACCCCTCCACCAGCCCGGAGATGAAAAGAACGAGCACCAGGCCAAGCGCAACGGTGATGAGCGATCGGCCTTCCTCCGCGAGCGCGTTGGCCCTGGTCCTGGACCCCGGCGACACCCAGGACCAGAAGATGCGCAACCCTGCCGCGGCTGCGATGAAGATGGCCGTCAGCTCCATAAAGCCGTGGGGCAGGATGTAGATGAAGAACGTGTCCAATTCACCGTAGGCAGCCATGGTGCCACCAGCCATGCCGACGCCCTGGGCATTCTGATACAGGATCCACGGCCCCCAGACGCCAGTCACCCCGAAGGCCACCGCCTGCAACGCAATCCAGGCGTTGTTGGTCCACACGAGGCCCGCGAAGGATGCCGCAGGGTTCTCGAAGTAGTAGTTGACGAAATCTTCCTGGACGTACTGCTCAGCGAACTCGTCGCCGCCCATCGCCGCGATGACTCCCGGAGTATTAGCCACCCAGGCACCGTACAGCCAGGCCACCCCGATGAAGAGCACGCCGACGACGACGGTCAGCCACCGCACCCGGTAGAAGGCCGCGGGGAGGGAGACGACGAAGAAACCTGCGACGTCTTCCATAAAGTTGGAGCGGGCGCCGGTGAATCGGGTCCGAGCTCGGGACAGCCGCATTGACAAGGCGCCCGACAGGGCACTCTCGGGGGCGATTGACCTGATCATCGACAGGTGGGTCGAGGTGCGTTGATAGAGCACCAGCAGTTCATCGGCCTCGGCCCCCGACAGCTTCCGCCGGCGGACCAGCTCATCAAGCCGCTCCCAATCCGGGCGGTTCACCTCAACGAAAGCATCAACGTCCACCCTTTCAGCTTAGCCGGGCCGCGGCCGATAAGCTTCAGGATGAAGGGCCCACCGGGGCCCGGTCGACCAGGGAGATGTGCAATGAGTTCGGTGGTGACAGGTGAGGCAGTAGTCCTGGAGTTGCGTCCCGCGTCCTTCGGCGCCCGCAGCATCAGCCTGCTCATCGACATCATCGCCCAGGCCCTTCTGGCCCTGGCGATCATTCTGGGGGTCAGCGGCACCTTGGGGGGTTCGCTTGACCCAGCCTTGAGCCAGGCGCTGGTCCTGGTCCTGGTCATCTTCGTCGTGCTCGTGGTCCCGGTGACCATCGAGACCCTGACCAGGGGCAAATCGCTGGGCCGATTGGTCATGGGGCTGAGGATAGTGCGCGACGACGGCGGCGCCATCCGCTTCCGGCATGCCTTCATTCGCGGGATGCTCGCCGTCCTCGAAATCTACCTGCTGGTGGGTTCCCTGGCATTCCTGGTAGCGGTGTTCAATGAGCGCTCGAAGCGGCTGGGTGACCTGCTGGCGGGCACCTACTCCATGCATGAACGGGTGATGGAGAAACCCCGGACCCGGGCTGTGACTCCCCCGCATCTCACGGGCTGGCTTGCCACCGCGGATCTTCTTCAACTTCCGGATCCCCTGGCACGGCGGGTAGCGGCATTCATCGGCCAGGCACCCCGCCTGACCCTGATGGCGCGACAGACGCTGGCAACCGAGCTGGCAACCGAGGTGTCCGTTTACGTCGCTCCACTGCCCCCCGCAGACACCCACCCCGAGGACTTCCTCAACGCGGTCCTCGCCGAACGTCGGGAGCGGGACCTCGGAAGGCTGATGCGGCAGCGTGCACGCACCACCAAGGCTGCCGAGCGGCTACACCGGCTGCCGTTCAGCCAGTAATCCGTCAGGCGTGCTGGGATTCCGATGGTTACGGCTGGTTGCTGTATTCACTCCAGGGGGTGTTCCAGTCGCCGAAGCCGTCCCAGATGAACATCGGGCCGTAGCCGGTGTTCTTGATCTGAACGACGTCGCCCGGGCCGAAGGTGTCGTAGAAGTACTTGGCTCCCTCAGGAGACATTCCGATGCACCCGTGGGAGACGTTGATGTTACCCAGCGCGACCTGGGCGGCAGGCAACGCTTCGTGCACGAAAGCACCGCCGTTGGAGATGCGGCTTGCATGATTGACGACTGTGGGCTCATAGTAGGCGTCGTCCCCGGGCTCCAGCCCAATTGACTCGGCGGTGAATTTGGTGGATTCGTACTGCTCCATCACCACGTGGTAGCCGATCGTCGACGGCCAGTCCTCCGTTCCGAGAGTGATGGGGAAGCTTCGGGTCAGGGCCCCATCAATATAGACGTCCATCATCTTGGTCTCGTTGTCGACGACCGCCAGTTTGGTGTTGTGGGTATTGATGGTCATCTGGTTGTCAAAGTTACCGATCATGCCGTTGCCGTAGTCCACCCCAAACAGATTCATGTCGACGGTGATGGTGCTGTTGGGTGCCCAGAACTCTTCGGCGCGGTATCGCACTTTGGTGTCGCTGAGCCAATGGAAGGCCCCGGCCTGGCCGCTGGAGCTCGTAATGGTGATCGCTGACTCCACGTCGTCGCGATTAATTACCGGCTCGCTGAAGTTGATCTCGATTGGCTGGCCCGTTCCCACGGTGGTGCCGTCCAACGGGTAGATACCCGCATCGGCTTCGTTGGCGGGCATCACGGTAGTGAAGCTTTGCGATTCGGTGGCGGTATTCCCAGCGGCGTCGGCCAGCACAAAGTCGAAGTCGTAGGTGGTGGCGAACTCGAGTCGCTCGCTGGCCGTCCACACCGAATCGCCGTCGCTGAATGTGCCTTCAACTGGCTGCCCGCCGTCTGCTGAACGGAGCGTCACGCTTTCGATGACCGCGTTTTCAACCCGGATTTCGGGCACCGCGATCGGATTGACCTCTTCGGCGTTGTCGGCGGGAGTCGCCCCGAACTCAAATGCTGTCGCCACCGTGGGTGTTGGGGACGGCGTCGCCTCGGGCACGGTGGCGTTCGGTGAGGAGGTGGCGTTCGGTGAGGAGGTTGCGGCTGGCACGTTTTCGATCCCGGCCCAGTTGGGGGCGACAGCTATTGCGGCGCCGGCCGCGATCAGGACAGCCGTCACCGCCACCCCACCGATGACCCACCCTTTTCGGCTCCTGCTCATACCCTGCTGACCTTCAGTCATCTTGTCCTACCCACAATCCTGCTGAAAAAATGGCCACCCCACCACCGATTTTACGGTGTGGGGCAGCCATTTTTGGCCAAGCTCTAGGTCACAGCCACGTCAAGCCAGCGGCTAGTAGCGGTAGTGATCCGATTTGTAAGGACCCGATGCCTCGATGTCGAGGTATTCTGCCTGGCTTTTGGTGAGCTCGGTTAGCTCGACGCCGATCGCGTCGAGGTGCAGCCGGGCCACCTTCTCATCGAGGATCTTGGGCAGGACATACACCTGGTTGGCGTACTCGCGGTTTCCCTCGAGATCGTTTTGCTTCCATTTGGTGAACAGTTCGATCTGGGCGATGGTCTGGTTGGCGAACGAGTTGCTCATCACGAAGGAGGGGTGCCCGGTGGCATTGCCCAGATTCAGCAGCCTGCCCTCGGACAGCATGATGATGGTGTGCTCGGCCGCGCCGGTCGCCTCATCGGCCGGGAAGACCCATTCGTGTACCTGGGGCTTGATCTCGACCTTGCGGATGCCGGGGGTTTTCGCCAGACCCGCAATGTCGATCTCATTGTCGAAGTGGCCAATGTTTCCAACGATGGCCTGGTGCTTCATTCCGGCCATGTGGTGCGCCATGATGACGTCCTTGTTGCCGGTCGTGGTGATGAAAATGTCACCCTGTGCCAGCACCGTCTCGAGCCGGGCCACCTGGTATCCGTCCATCGCGGCCTGAAGCGCGCAGATCGGGTCGATCTCGGTGACGATGACTCGTCCACCCTGGCCACGGAGTGCCTCAGCGGCACCCTTTCCAACGTCTCCGTACCCGCACACGACGACGACCTTTCCTCCGATGAGGACGTCGGTCGCACGGTTGAGACCGTCGGGTAGGGAGTGCCGAATGCCGTACTTGTTGTCGAACTTGGATTTAGTGACCGAGTCGTTGACGTTGATGGCCGGGAACAGCAGCTTGTCCTGCTGTGCCAGCTGGTAAAGCCGCATCACGCCAGTGGTGGTCTCTTCCGTCACACCCTTGATGTCTGCTGCGATCCGGGTCCATTTCTGCGGGTCAGCGGCGAGGGTGCCGCGGAGGACGTCCAGGACGACCGAGAATTCGTGGGAGTAGTCAATGTCGTCCTCGGACGGTCCGGCGGGAACCTCACCGACTGCCTCGAATTCAACGCCCTTGTGCACCAGCAGGGTGGCGTCGCCGCCGTCGTCGAGGATCATATTGGGGCCTTGCTCGCCCGGCCAGCTGAGGATCTGGGTGGTGGTCCACCAGTACTCCTCGAGGGTCTCGTTTTTCCAGGCGAAGACCGGTACCCCGGCGGGCTGGTCTGCTGTGCCCGAGCCAACGACTATCGCCGCGGCAGCTTCGTCCTGGGTGGAGAAAATGTTGCACGAGGCCCACCGGACCTCGGCGCCGAGCGCGGTGAGGGTTTCAATGAGCACTGCGGTCTGAACCGTCATGTGCAGGGAGCCGGCGATGCGTGCGCCTTTGAGCGGCTGGCTGTCACCGAATTCACGGCGCAAAGCCATGAGTCCTGGCATTTCATGCTCGGCCAGGCGGATCTGGTGGCGCCCCGCTTCGGCGAGTGAGAGGTCGGCAACTTTGAAGTCAAAGGTCATGGTGTGGCGCATTCCTGTTCGTTGGTGCTGCACTGGGACTAATTTGCGACTGGCCCGTCGTGCTCGTCGGAGCCGGCCTCGGTGGCTGCTACTAGTAGTTCGGGGCGGAGGAGCACAGGGATGCCCTCGTCGATGCTGTATTGCACCGGGTTTCCTGTGCTGTCGGTCACAGAGGAAACCAGGAACTCCCCTTCTTCAACCAGCGCTGAGCCAGTGACGGGACAGCGGACCACAGCAAGCAGATCAGGCGATATGGGGCTCATGAACCAAGCTTATCGCGGGCATGGCGGAGGCAGAACCGTGATTTGCCCCGGGACCGCCTCGGCTTCTGTCCGCGAGGATTCTACTGTTCGCGGAGGATGCGCAGGTGCCCGCGTCGTGCGCCGCTGCGCCAGCGGGTGGTTCAAGGGTTCCCTTGTTGCCGCGGATCACGGGGCCAGTGTCCTGGTTGCGGTCGGTGGCAGCTTCACGGACGGCGTTGACGAGGGCAACGAGGTCGTCGGGGTGGGGTTCCTGTGGCGTCGATGGCAGGGCGAGTCTGACTACTTCCCAGCCCCGGGGAACGGTCAGTCGTTCGGCGTGAGAGGTACACAGATCGTAACAATGGGGTTCAGCGTAGGTGGCCAGTGGACCAAGGACCGCGGTGGAATCGGAGTACACGAAGGTGAGCGTCGCGACGGCGGCGCGCTCACAGGCAGAGCGTGAACAAGTTCGAAGGGATCCCACGACTAGTCAGCCTACCCGCTCGGCCTTTCAAAGGCGGGGATCATGGCGCAGGTCAGCGCGGCGTTGATTCGGCTCAACGGACCCGCTGCGTCCCATTCCGATCCTGTTTTAGGCACCGCTCGTATTTAAGGGCCCGGTTGGCCCACCAAAACCTTGCATTGGGGCGCAATGGGTTTACAGTCAGTACATGCGGGACAGTTCAACATTCTCTGTGCAGTTGACCGACCCAGACGACGCCAAAGGGTCCGCCCATCGCGGCCCGAGTTTCAGCCGACGTCGGAGAAACAGACACGGCCGGGGCCTTCGCGGGCCGATGATCCCACCGCACCTTCCCGGCTCGCGCAGCCGATCTGAACGGTTCGACGAATGGGTGATGGAATCGGCCCAGCGGTTGGAACGACTATGGGGAGAGCGCATCCTCGATCTGCAAATGGTGGTCCAGGACATTCCGGCGAATCTCGAAACGATGACCGCACAATCGCTGCGCGGCCTGCTCGGCACCGCCATACCCGCCGCCCCAAACCGGCCGCCGACCATCATCATCTACCGGCACCCGGTTGAGTTGGCCGCGGGTGGCTTCATTGCTCCCAACGAGTTGGTCCACGACGTGGTAGTGGAGCAGACCGCAGAGTTACTGGGGATGACGCCCGAAGCCGTGGATCCAGCCTACGGGCGTTCCCGCGCCTGATCCTGAGGCGCCTGATCCTGAGGCGCCTGATCCGAGCCGGTGTAGAACTCAGTATCCCAGGTTGACCGGCACACTGAGCTGCCCGGCGCTGCCGGGAGGTAGCGATGTTACCGAGATCCCTGCTTCGCCATCCATCTGGTGCATCTGGGCGCCGTACACCGGATCACCCGACGCCCCAATCAGGACCGCCACCACGTTGTCCCCGAGATCCGCTGCTTCCACGCTCACTGTGGTGCCGCCAGCCACGCTGACTGTCTGCTCGGCCTGCAGAGTTCCGTCTTCGTTTACCGGAGTGAGCTGAACCTCAGACCGACCCGAGGGCGCACCGAACGCGAGCGCGCCTCGGACCCGCTGGGGAACACTGCCACCTGGGTGTTGCCGAGGCGTGCTCCGGATGGGGCGAACCCGAAATCGACGGGTTCCCCGGCCTCCACACCCCGATTTACTCTGGCTGAGGCGGAAATCAACACGTCGGAGGTGACCTCGACCGTGTAGTCACCGGACGGAAGACTTTCGAGCGACACACCAGTGACGGCACCGGCAGTTGCGGTGAGCACTCCCCCGTCCGGAAGCTCAACCTCGCCCCCCGAACCGTAGACCCTGACATTCAGAACCGCGTCGGTGCTGCCCGGGACAACGATCTGGACTGCTGGGGTGGCAGCCTCATAGCCGTCCTGGGCGCTGATTTCGTCGGCAATATCCTCATCCTGGACCCGCACCCCCGGGATGACCTGGGTATTGCTTGCAGGAGCCGCTGGCTGGAGAAGCTCCACACCGCCGGGGATGAGTTCCCGCAAGACACTCTGCTGGATGCTGCCGGTCACTCGACCGCCGTCGCTCAGCACGCGGACCGCCAGCTGGTCCTGATCGGTGGCGAGACCAGCGAGCACGATCGACTCGGTGGCGCCGGGAGCGATGAGTAACCCGCGGGTACCCCCCGATTCTACCGGCCCTTCGGTCCCGTACAGCTCAAGGTCGACCGTGGCAGGGGTGCCCGACGGGTTCGAGAGATTCAGGACTGCGGTGGCGCCCACCGTGGTGGACGCGCCAAGAATCCAGAAGTCGCCGCTGGGCGCTCTACAGTGGGCAATCGCCAGGCCACCCAAATCACCGTCAGTGGCGGTGTAACTCGTGACCGCCCCGGCGGTGGCAGGCTGGCTGCCCACCGGTTGGGCCGAAAAGACGCTGACCCCGTCGGCTGTCTGGTCGGTAAGGACCCCCGCCGTCCGGTTGGTCAGCCCGTCCTCGTTGGTCACGGCCTCCGGGACCGCGCCTGCCCCGGATTCATCCGACTCACCTGTCGCGATGGTGGCCAGAGCCTCACCTGAGCCCAGCGGGCTTAGCATGCTGCCAGGCAGGTTCCCGCCGAGGCTGCTCAGCACCATGCCGCTGACCGTAGTGGAAGCCGACTCTGATTCAGGACTGAACTCCGGGTCAGCGAGCGCCGCATCGCTTTCGAGTAGCCGCGGCGGTGCCGGGCAGACGCCCGTGTACTCGCCCGCTGGCACCTCAGCGACCGGGATGGGGAATTGCGCCGCAGCACCCGTTGGGTCGAGGACGGCGACGCCGGCCACCAGCGCGCCGCTGGTACCGACCAGGAGAACTCCCGCGCCTATTCCGACAGCCCGCCGCAGTGTACCGGCACCGGCCCGCCGCCGCTTGATCCGCGGTCGTGACGCCGGCTCGATTTCAGCTCCCGGTTCGGTCATGACCGTCCCCTTCCGCTGAGTATCGATACTTCGTCAGGTGTTTCGCCGAGCCGGGCTGTTTCGCCGGGGCTGGATGACTCGCCGAGGTGAGGTGATCCACCGTCCGCCGGGGACACGGTATCCGCCGCTTCATCCTCAGATTCATCGGCCGAAGGCGGGACCAGTGCGACCGGCTGGCCGCGACGCCCGGGGTAGGCCCGCACGAATCGTGGCCGCGATGGCATGGGGATCGCCAGCAGAACGGTGAGTCCGATCACGAGGGCAGAGCCAATCGCAGCCCACGGCTCCCAGGGTGTCTCGTAGCTGACTTCGACCCTGCCGCCGTCTGCCGGTAAGGCGAATGCCTGGGACCAGCCGGATTCAACTGAGTCAAGGACACGCCCATCGAGGGTGGCCTGCCAGCCGGCGTCGGCGCGTTCGGCCAGCACCAGGGTGCGGTCCGCCGAGCCAGCCGGAATGATCGAGGTGACAGTCGCGGGCCCTGAATCGACTACTACTGAGGTGGTTCCGTCGGCCTCCACGATCCGCGCGCGCGCTCCGGTGGTCGAGCCTTCAACCGTGGGGGTCTCAGGCGCTGCCACGTTTTCCTCACTCGAGGGGGGTACCACGCGCCAGAGCCAACCGGAGTTGGTATTTCCTACCGCGACGAGTCCAGGCACTGAGTCAATCTGACCCGCAAGTACTTCCGCCGCCGAGTCCGATTGCTGCAACACCACGAACCCCACCCCCAGTTGGCTGAGTTCCTCCCGTGGGTCGTACCCGGAGCCAGCCACGATGACCGCGACGGTGCTTCTGATGACGGCGGTCGCCTCGTCGTCCTCGCGGAGGTCTGCGGACCCCAGTGGGCCGTACAGGCCGCGGGCCGAATAGAGCTGCGAGAGCTGATCGAGGGTGGTGCCGCCGCTGCGCATCAGGGCGGCGCTGACGTTATTGCTGCCGTCGACGTTCAGGACCAGGGACTTGGTGCGCTCTGAACTGTTCCCACGGTCGGCAGCGGTCGCGGGCAGAGTGCGTTCGGTGCTGGCTGCGACCAGCATGTCGGCGCCGAAGCGGGTACCCTGCGGGTCGGAATCGCTTGCGCCGGCGGCCGGATCCGTGGTCGCGGCAGCAACGCTGTCGGCTGGTGACGGCACCGCCCAAAGCGCCAGACTCACCGCCGGACCGAGTGCGAGGAGGACGGCGGCGGCCACTAGTGCAGGGCCGGTCCGTCGTCGCGGTGCGGTGGCGTCGGCCCGGGCGCGACGAGCGGTCCGTAGCTGGTGGGCGGAGATCGCCTTGTCTCCCCCGATCACGGCGGCTGCGGCGATGGCGAGCATCAACACCGAGACGAGAGGGCCGGTGAAGGGGGTGATCAGCGCCGAGGACCCCACTGACACTGCGACAAAAGACAGGACAGTGGTGAGCACCAATGCTCCAAGGCCAAGAAGCCAGAGCCCCAAAGCCATCGCGGTCCCGCGGCCGGGGATAAACAGGGCTGCAACGGCCAGCAGGATTGCCGGCCCGCCAACGAGCAGTGCTACCAGCAACGCCCACGGACCGTCAGGAAGGAAGGGCAGCGCTGCGATCGGGGCCAGCGGTTCGAAGGCAACCGGGTAGCCCAGCAGTTGCTGCCACAGTTCAGCCCCGACGAAGGGAACCGGCACACCCGGATCGCCCAGAACGGCCCGTAGCTGGTTTGTGGTTGAGGCGATGAACGGAACGAACAGAGCCAGGGGTGGCAGTAAGGACCACCACAGGGTTTTCGCCCGGCGACGCAGCAACAGCATCGCGCCGAGTACCCCTACCGCCAGGAGTGGGAGCAGCGACGGCGCGCCAGCTGTGATCACCGCCAGCAGGAGCCCTGCAGTAGCCGCGGCGGTCCAACTGGGCACCCCGTTGATGCCTGGTTTCAGCATCACCTCGACGGGGCGACGACGGGCATACGCGTCGTCGGCGTCGTGAGCGGGAAAACTTGGCACAGCACTGGGATGCGTCCTGTCGCCAGGCTGCAGGTGGGCGCCCAGCTGCGGCGCCCGAGCGGCCCCGACTGCACGGAGCAGGGCCAGCCCAGCCAGTGGCAGGAGCAGGTGTGCGATCAACGCACCCAGCCGGCCACTGCCCAGCGCCACCTGAAGCGCTGGTGCTGCTGCCCAGAAAAACGCGGCCCAAAAGCGCAGTCCCCTGCTCCAGGTCAACGCTCCGGTGGCGAACCATGCGGACAGCCCGGCGAGTGGCAGGGCCAGCAGCATCAGGGTGACCAGCACAGCGTTTCCGTTACCCAGGCCGAGGGCGGCCAGCAGCCACAGCACATAGCCGAAGGGATCACCGTGTCCCGACATGCCTGAACCCAGGGTGATCCACCAGGTCGAGGCGTTTTGCCAGATATCGACCATGCTGGTGGAGACCGGCAGGAGTGCTCCCCCGGCCAACGCGGGAGCACCGATGAACCGGTACAGCGCGACCACTGAGACAGCGGCAAGGGCCAGCGCTGCGGCAACCGCTCCGACACCAACCCAGGTGCGGGAAGGTGCGACGAGTGAGCTGAAATCTTCGGCGGCGTCGCCTGACGGGATGTAGGTGCTTTGCTCGTCGGCAATGGCCTGCTCGCTGAGATGACCCTCAGCGGAGAAGGCCTCTAGCACCGAGCGGCGGTGGGACCAGACTTCACGGCGGCTGGTGCGCAGCGCCCGCACCACACTGCGAGGGCGCTTCTTCGTGAGGGCTACCCGGCGCCGGGACCTGAACAGGTCAACCGGGCGGAGCACTGCGGCGATGCTCGCGAACAACTGGCTGAACCCATACCCCGGGTCCTTGGCCAACAGGCCCATGAGGAGCCGGCCGAACCCACCAATCACCGCGCCGACCGCGAGGAACGGGATCTTCCACAGCGTCGCGTGCTTTAACCGCAGATAGACCTCAGCCTTGCGGGCGGCGCGCTGGGCGGCGGTGGGATGCAGACGCGGTTCGGCGTGGCGCATGACCGCGCTGGGAACGACCACCACGCGGTGCCCGGCCAGCCGGTTACGCCAGCAGAAGTCGACGTCGTCGCCGGTACCGGGCAGCGCCGGGTCGAAACCTCCGAGCGCCTCCCAAACATCACGGCGGACCAGCATGCCCGCCGAGTTGACGGCAAAGACGTCGCTCCGCGAATCGTATTGGCCCTGATCAAGTTCATCGACGTCAATCAAGGTCACCCGTTCGGCCCAGCGGCTGATGGACAGACCGACGTCGATGATCTTTCGACGGTTGTCCCATTCGACCTGTTTCGAACCGGCCACCGTGACCGAGGGAGCGCGCTCGACGGCGAGCAGGAGTTCATCAAGGGCGTTCGGCTCGGGCGCCGAATCGTCATGGAGTAGCCAGATCCACTCGTGGGTGTCGTCGGCGGTGGATCGCGAGGGAACCTCGGCGAGACCTACCCGGACTGCTGCACCAAAACCGGCTCTCGCCGCCGAGCCGACCACTGGGCTGCCGACCGGAAGCTCCAACTGCAGGATCGACGCCGAATCGTCAGTGGACCCGGCGTCGACGCCGACGACGAAGTTGGGCTGGTACCGCTGTGCTCTAAGTGCCGCGATGGTGGCTGGAAGAAAAGCTGAGCCGTTGTGGGTAACCACAACGGCTGTGACGCGGGGGTGCTGCAGAATTAGACCGCTCGCTTTCGTAACCGGCGCCGTTCGCGCTCGGACAGCCCACCCCAGATGCCGAAACGTTCGTCGTTGGCGAGTGCATACTCAAGGCACTGCGACCGCACGTTGCAGGCACCGCAAACCTTCTTGGCGTCGCGGGTGGAACCACCCTTTTCAGGGAAGAACGCTTCAGGGTCTGTCTGCGCGCAGAGCGAGTCAGCCTGCCAGCCGAGCTCACCCTCGTCGTCGAAGTCCTGGCCAATCCCGGGGAGCCCAATCCACACCGACTGGTCGCTGCGCGCCGGTGCCTGCCTCGACGGCGACGAGATGCGTTCGGGGGCCAATAGATCGGAGGGCATCGGATCGGCTGGCGCATCGGGCAGTTCAACTTCGCTGGGGTCATCAGCCAGGGCCTCGTGCGCCGTCAGGAAGGCAGTGGCCTGATCCTCCAGCGAGCTCTCGGTGCTACGCCGGTAACGTTCAGCCGCATCAGGGTCCGCCGGATCGACAAACCAGTCGCTCGGCACCCCACGTGATCCGTAACGAGCCGATGCCTGTGCCTCGATGGTCGTACGGTCGTGGACCTTCTCTGCCTGTCCCATGTCAGCCCTCCCGGTGTTGCCGCTCCAGCAGCTACTGTGGTGGATTCAGGCACGACTGCTGAGCAAAAAGGTGTTTTGCGAGAGGCATGCGGCCCAAGTATCCGATGTGCTGGAACTTTCCGATACCTAATTACACGCGTGTAATACGTATTCAGTCAAGCGCTGGGAGGAATCTTATAGAGTTATTTCCCGGGAACCCGTTCACGCCACGCTGAGAGTTTGTCACGATGGCGGCGGCGTGTCCCCCGCGACACTGGCGATTCGTCCCTGCCAGGAAAATCAGCCAGAAAATACGGAAAAATAAAATTCGCCAGGAAGGCCCCAACCGGTCATGGATTCAGCCACACCAGTCCCCCAGCTCATGAATCAACTCCGCACGGTGAACCCGTCGGCTCCGCGCCTGATCTGGTATGGGCCGGGCAGTGAGCGGATCGAGCTCTCCGGCCGAGTACTGGACAACTGGGTGGCCAAGACCTCCAACCTCCTGGTCGAAGAACTGGACGCCACCGCCGGCACCCGGGTTGCGCTGCAGCTGCCGGGCCATTGGAAAACCCTCGTATGGGCCCTGGCCTGCTGGCAGGTAGGGGCCATACCAGTCGACGGCTCCGCCGGATCGGACCAGCCGGTGGACATAGTGGTGAGTTCCTCCGACGCCGCGACGGTAACCGGACCAACCCAGCTTCTGGTGCTGGTAGCTCTCGGCGCGCTCGACCTGAAGTGGCCAGGGCAGCTCCCGGCCGGGGCGGTCGACTATGCCGCCGAGGTCCGCAGCTATGGGGATGAGTTCTTCGATCTTCCGCCAGCTGACGCAGACCGGCTGGCCGTGGAGCAGGATGGCATGGGGCTGGGCATGCAGGTCCTCTTCGATCGCGCCTCCGCCTGCGGCTGGACGCCCGCCGGCGTTTTACTGGTGCCGGCAGACCTGCCGCTGGAGACGGCTCTGGCCGCAGCAGTGCACTGCTGGACCACCGGGGGCACCTTGATCGTCGTCGACCCGGGTGTCGAACTGACCGAGAAACTGCTGGCTAGCGAGCGCGTTACTGATCGCGTGGGAGGGTAGGGTCCCCCGACGGGCTGTCCAGCGAATCGACAATCCTGGGTCCCGCCGGAGCGCCGCTTGTCTCGCTCACTTGACCATCAGTGCTTCTTTCGTCGGGGTGGCCGAAGAGTTCACGGTCGTGGCTGAAGGCGGGGTCCTCGTCGAGTTCGACGTTGAACACCCAGAACCGGTAGGCGACGAAGCGCAGGATCGTGGCGAGCACTGTGCCGACGATCCCGGCAAAGAACAGGGTGGGTCGGTCAGTGATGTCGAGCGGATACTTGGCGATCCAGACACAACCCGCCGCGATTCCCATTCCGATGACGTTGATGAACACGAACATGGTCAGTTCGCGCATCGGGTTGGCCTGCCTGCGGCGCCTGAAGGTCCAGTAACGGTTGGCGATCCAGGAGAAAACGGTAGCGACTGACGCGGAGACGAAACGCGCCTTGACCTCGCTGTCTGCCATGGGGCCGTGGATCAGGTACCAGAACAGTCCGTTGTCGATCACAAACGCCACACCGCCAACAGCACCAAACTTGGCGACCTCTCGCCAGAACAGGGAGGCTAGGCCCCTGATACGCTCTGCCACTCTGGAAAACATGACCCTCCGCGGTCCGGTTGCATGACTGGTTCACCTTGATCGCGGACATGCAATCGTGAATGAAGTACCACCATGCTCCATGCATAACGGCCAGTGAGTTATTTTAGCCGTCAAGCATGGGAGATTCCTAGAAACCCTCCCGGCGCAGGCTTCGCATACCAGCGCACCGCCGAGCAGTGGGTACCCTGAATACGTGACTTTCCCAGTAATAGGCGTAGTTGGCGGCGGCCAGTTAGCCCGAATGATGGCCCCCGCCGCTGTCCAGCTCGGCTTCACCCTCCGTGTCCTTGCCGAAGGCCCTGACGTCTCGGCGGTAGCCGCTGTCGCCTCCTCGACCATTGGTGACTACCGCAACCTCGACGATCTCCGGGACTTTGCCAGCGGTGTGGATGTGCTGACCTTCGACCACGAACACGTCCCCGGCGACCTGCTCAGGGCGCTGCAGTCCGACGGCGTCAACGTGCAACCGCAGCCCGAGGCCCTCGCCCACGCACAGGACAAAATTGTGATGCGCCGCGCCATCGACCGGATGGGGCTCCCCAATCCTGAGTGGGCTGAGGTCTCTTCGGTCGAGGAACTGTGCGTTTTCGGGGACCGGATTGGGTGGCCTGTGGTCCTGAAGACCCCCCGCGGTGGGTACGACGGTAAGGGCGTCATGGTGCTCGACACACCGGCCGACGCCGGCCGCGCCGCCGCGTGGTTCCAGGGCAGCCCGCTGCTCGCCGAAGCCAAGGTCGAGTTCAGCCGTGAGCTGTCGGCCCTGGTGGCCCGCACCCCGTCCGGGGCCTCCCGGGCCTGGCCGGTCGTTCACTCGATCCAGGTGGACGGGGTCTGCGATGAAGTAATCGCGCCCGCTGCCGACCTCCCCGCGGACCTTGCGGCGTCGATCGGTGCGGCCGCGCTCAGAATCGCCGATGAGTTGGGGGTGACCGGAGTAATGGCGGTCGAACTCTTCCAGACCCCGGGCACCGATACCGGCTTCATGGTGAATGAGCTGGCCATGCGCCCGCACAACTCCGGCCACTGGACCATGGACGGCTCAGTCACCGGACAATTCGAGCAGCATCTTCGCGCGGTCCTTGACCTGCCCCTGGGCGACACCCGAACGCTGGGTACCGTGACAGTGATGAAGAACTATCTCGGTGGCGACAACGTTGATCTCTTTAGCGCCTACCCCGCGGCCCTGGCGGCTGAACCAGCTGCGAAAATTCATTCCTACGGCAAGGATGTGAGGCCCGGCCGCAAGATCGGCCACGTCAATGCAGTGGCTCTGGCAGGCGAAAGCCTCGAAACCGTCCGGAACAGGGCGGAACGAACTGCGGCTATTCTCCGGAATGGGCCCGCCAGTTCAAAGACCCGGAAGGAAAACGCGTGAATAATCCGTTGGTAGGGCTCGTCATGGGGTCGGATTCGGACTGGCCGGTCATGGAGGCGGCGGCGCAGGCCCTGACCGAATTTGGGGTCGCCTTCGAGGCCGACGTCGTCTCAGCCCACCGGATGCCCACCGAAATGATCGCGTACGGGCAACAGGCACAGGAACGGGGCCTGCGGGTCATCATCGCCGGCGCGGGCGGCGCCGCGCACCTGCCTGGAATGCTGGCCTCGGTGACCGTGCTGCCGGTGATTGGCGTGCCGGTACCGCTAAAGTACCTCGACGGAATGGATTCCCTCCTGTCGATCGTTCAGATGCCTGCCGGAGTGCCAGTTGCCGCCGTCTCAATTGGTGGTGCCCGCAACGCTGGGCTGCTCGTCGTGCGGATGCTTGCGGCCGGCGAGGACAGCCTGGCGCAACGCCTCCGAGGCGAGCTCGTCGATTTTGCGGCCGGCTTGAGGGAGACCGCCGTTCAAAAGGGTGCGGCCCTTCGGGCGCGAGCGACCCTGCCCGAGGAGAGCGGCGTATGAGCCAGGCTTCCGACCCGGAGGGGCAATGGTTGCTCACAGACCCGGTTCGCTACCCGGAGTCAGCGACACCCAGGGTCCGCACCAAACGCGCCTTCGTCCTGCTATTGCTGACCCTGGTTCTTCCTGGCTCGGCGCAGATTGTCGCCGGCGATCGGGGCTTGGGCCGGCGGGCGCTTCTGGTGACCTTCGCGGTCTGGCTGGCGGTGTTGGCCGCTATCGTCATCGCGGTCACCAACCGGACAGCACTGGTGAGCGCGGTGACCCACCAGTGGTGGTCACTCATCCTGATTATCGTGTTGCTGGTACTTGCCGTGTCCTGGGCCATTCTCTTCCTGAACACCCTGCGGATTATCAGGCCCCCTCTGCTGGAGCGATCCATGCGTCCGGTTGTCGCCGGATCATTGGTGGCACTGATGGTGGTTACCAGCGGATCCCTTGCCTACGGCGCGTATCTGCTCAATGTGAGCCGTGGCACCTTCGGCTCCATCTTTCAGGCCGGGCCCGCATTCGATCCGGTTGATGGGCGGTACAACTTCCTGCTGATGGGCGGCGACGCCGGTGAGGACCGGACCGGACGCCGGCCCGACAGCATTTCGGTGATCAGCGTCGATGCGTCTTCCGGGGCCACAGTGACCTTCAGCATCCCCCGCAACTTCCAGAATGCCCCGTTCACCGAGGATTCCCCCCTGTGGCAGATCTACCCGGACGGGTACAACTGCGGCGATGAATGCATTATCAACAGCCTTTACCCGATAGTCGCCCAGGACCATGCCGACCTCTACCCGGAGTCCGACGATCCGGGAGCGGAAGCGATGATGGATGCCGCCGGCGGCATCCTGGGGATCGAGGTACAGGCCTACATCCTGGTCGACATGGAAGGCTTCTCCCAGGTCATCGACGCCATGGGCGGAATCACCATCGACGCTGGCGGGTGGGTTCCGATCACCGCCGCAGAGATCCCCGGCACCAACCCGATCCGGCACTATCCGCCCTCCGGGTGGATTGCCCCCGGTGTGCAGACCCTCGATGGGTACCACGCGCTCTGGTACGCACGATCCCGGGAGTTCGTCACCGATTATCACCGCATCGCCCGCCAGCAGTGCGTCCAGCAGGCCATGATCGCCCAACTGGATCCGGCGACCGTCCTTACCCGGTTCGAGGATCTGGCCAGTGCCGGCGCTGACATCGTCGAAACCGACATCCCCCTGGACCAGTTGGGGAGCTTCGTCGACCTTGCCCTGAAAGCGAAGGACCACGAAACCCGTCGCCTGACTATCGGCCCACCCGACTTCGGCACGGCCGCAGACAACTTCGTCACCTATCCGGTGTTCGAGGAAATCCATCAGCGGGTGCAGCAGACCCTGGCGAAAACCACCGGGGCCGAACCGGCAGCAGACGCACCCGTCCCAGCTGAACTGGAGGCAGCCACAGCGGTGTCGGTCTTCAAACCGGCGGAACCAACCATCGTCCCCGCGCAGGTGACCGCCCCGGAAATTACTGAAGAGTACCTGCAGCAGCTGGCCACCATCGGGGATGTTGCAACCCTCAGCACCCTGTTGGACAACAACGGGGAATGCAGTCCCGCCTAAGGAAACGAGTCAGCCATGTACCTGCTGGAGAACACGCTGCGGCCCTACGCCTGGGGCTCCGAGACGGCTATCGCTGAGCTGCTCGGCCGGGTCCCCTCGGGGGGTCCCGAAGCTGAACTCTGGGTGGGAGCACACCCAGACTCACCCTCCCAGGTGGTGCTGGAGGACGGTACCCGCCAGCTCCTGGACCAGTTGATCGCCTCCGACCCGGAGCGGGCGCTTGGCAACGAAGCCGTGCAGCGTTTCGGTGACCGGCTGCCATTCCTGCTGAAGGTCCTCGCCGCCGCGGCGCCGCTGTCCCTCCAGGTCCACCCGAGCAGCACCCAAGCTGCGGCCGGGTTTGCGGCCGAGAACGCTGCCGGCATACCTGCCGACGCTCCGCACCGCAATTACCGGGACGGGTTCCACAAACCCGAGATGATATTCGCGCTCACCCCGTTTGAGGCTCTGTGCGGGTTCCGGCCCGTGTCCGAAGCCGCTGACGTGTTCGAGCGGTTGATCTCAGCCGTTGAGGCCACCGGGGCCAGCGCGCCCGCGCTACTCGCCGACGTCGTTAGCGACCTCAAGGGAGCGGATCAGCGGGAGGCCCTTCGTGGCGCCTTCACCCGTCTGCTGACCACGGCCGATGCCACTCAGGCCGCCGAGTCAGTCGCGACGGCGCTGGCATCGGTACCCGGCAGGGACGCCGCGACCGTGCGCGAACTCACCGACCACTATCCAGGCGACCCCGGCGTCCTCGTCGCCCTGCTGTTGAACCGGGTGTCATTGGATCCCGGTCAGGCCATCTACCTTCCGGCCGGGAACGTCCACGCCTACCTCAGCGGCCTGGGGATTGAGGTGATGGCTGCCTCGGATAACGTGCTGCGGGGTGGGCTGACCCCGAAACACGTTGACGTTCCCGAGTTGCTGAAGACGGTGCGCTTCGAATCGGTCAGCGTGCCGGCCGTCGAGGTCCGGCACACGGGGCTTGGCCAGGAACTGCACTGCCCGCCGTTCGATGAATTCGCCCTGCAACGCCTTGAGCTCCGCGCCGGGTCGGATTCAATGGCCTCCGCTGATGTACCCCTGGCCCAGAACGGTCCGGTGTTGGTGCTGGCCGTCTCGGGCAGCATCGTCCTTGACTCCCCTCGCGGCGACCTGCTCGTGCCTCGCGGTTCCAGTGCCTTCGTCCCGGCCAACGAGGCTCCCGTCATGGTCAAGCTCGCCGCCGGTACCGGGCCCGACACCGATCAGGACGACGACGGCGCCCTCGCCTTCGCGGTGACTCTCGCCGGCTGAGCTCCACCACCTGGGACCTTGCATCGGCTCCGGGGCGCAGAAAAGTGGCCTCCCCGCATCTGAGTGGTTGGCCCACCACTTATCTGCACCCCAGCCACTTTTCTGCGGGCCGGAGTGTAGCCCAGCCACTTTTCTGCGACGCCGGGGTGCAGCGCAGCCCTTTGCGGCCCGAGTCCCTAAGATAGATGGGTGACTGCTTCCCTCGTGGCGAAGGACCTCTCCGGAGGCCACGCCCACCGCACTCTTTTCTCCGGCCTGAATCTGACGGTGGCACCGGGCGACGTCGTCGGCGTTGTCGGCGCCAATGGTGCGGGTAAATCGACGCTGCTCCGGCTCCTCGCTGGCGCCGACGACCCGCTCGGCGGCAGCGTGACCACCACCCCCACTGATGCGTTTGTCGGATGGTTACCGCAGGAGCAGGAACGACTTCCTGACGAGACCATCGGGGGCTACCTCGGTCGGCGGACGGGAACGACGGCGGCCACCGCGGCGATGGAAGCCGCCGCCGACGAACTGGCCTCCGGAACCCAGGCAGCCAATGACACTTATGGGGCCGCCCTCGACCACTGGATGGCGTGTGGGGCCGCCGATCTCGCCGACCGCGTCCCCCAGGTACTGGCTGAGCTTGGCCTGACGCTCGGACCTGACACCCCGATGACCGGTCTCTCAGGCGGGCAGGCTGCCCGGGTGTCGTTGGCGGCGCTGCTGCTCAGCCGCTTCGACATCGTGCTCCTCGACGAGCCCACCAATGACCTGGATCTGGCTGGCCTTGCGCGCCTGGAGGAGTTTGTACGGGGTCTGCGTGGCGGTGTTGTCCTGGTCTCGCACGACCGCGAGTTCCTGGCCCGCTGCATCACCACGGTGGTGGAACTTGACCTGGCCCAGGGCAGTGTTGCCGTCTACGACGGCGGGTACGACGCGTATCTTGAGGAACGCGCCGTCGCGAAACGTCATGCGCGGGAAGCCTACGAGGAGTTCGCCGACAAGAAGTCCGACCTTGTCTCCCGCGCCCGCACCCAGCGGGAGTGGAGTTCCCAGGGCGTCCGCAACGCGATGAAGAAGAGCCCGGACAATGACAAGATTCGCCGGCGCGCGAGCATGGAATCCTCGGAGAAGCAGGCGCAAAAGGTCCGGCAGATGGAATCGCGGATTTCCCGCCTCGACGAGGTGGCCGAACCGCGCAAGGAATGGCAGCTGCAGTTCAGCATCGGCTCCGCTCCGCGCTCCAGCTCGGTGGTGGCAACCCTCAACCGCGCGGTCGTCAGCCGCGGCGGGTTCACTCTCGGGCCGGTCACGCTGCAGGTCAATGCCGGGGACCGGATTGGGATTACCGGGCCGAACGGTGCGGGGAAATCGACCCTGCTGGCCCTGCTGCTGGGTCAGTTGGTGCCCGACGACGGCGGCGCCGGGCTGGGCGCGAGCGTCGCAGTGGGAGAGATTGATCAAGCCCGCGGCGTGTTTGCGGAGTCCGAACCGTTGGGCGATGCGTTTGAAGCGCTGGTCCCGAGCCTCAACCGGGCTGAGGTCCGCACCTTGCTGGCCAAGTTCGGGCTCAAGGCCGACCAGGTCAGCGGTACCGTGGGCAGCCTCTCCCCCGGGGAGCGCACCCGTGCCGCGCTGGCCCTCCTGCAGTCCCGCGGAGTGAACCTGCTGGTGCTTGACGAGCCCACAAACCATCTCGACCTGCCGGCCATTGAACAGCTGGAGGAGGCACTCGAGAACTACGATGGTGCGCTGCTCCTGGTCTCCCATGACCGGCGCCTGCTCGAGAATGTCAGGCTGGACTCCCGCTGGGCCGTGGCCGACGGTCAGGTCACCGCCAACTAGCCTAGGAGCGTCCGGGCAGCTTCGCCTTCAGCTTCGCTGCAGTGGCCTGGGCGAGGCGCACTCCGTCCCGGGCCAACGGCATTGCCCGGGAATACAGGGGGTAGAGGGGCGAGAGCGGCTTGTCCCAGGTTCCGGCCAGCTGGTTCTCGTGCTTGGCCCAGCCCATCTTGAACTTGGATACTCCGTCGTTGAGCAGCCCGTTGAAGTCGTAGCGCACCGCGCCGCGCTCCTTCATGGACTGAATTGCCAACCACTTCAGGGCATAGTTGGCCCGCAACTGCTCCCCCTCGGGAGTCATCCCCCCATAGAGTTCGAAGATCGTGTGATCGCTGGCGGACAGCCAGAGGAACGCGACGACGTCGTCGCCCTGGAAAGCGGCGATCACCGGCGACGCGCTGCCAAGGTTGTCGTAGATGTCCAGATAGTAGGGATTCTCGTGGATGCCGAACCCCGCCCGCTCGGCAGTCTGTCGATAGACGGCAAGGCACCGGGGCAACTCCGCACGGGTCACCTGCCGGTACTCGAGGTCCTCCCGGCCGGACTTCCTGATGTATTGGCGGTGCTTTTTACTCATCCCGGCGAGCAGCTCATCCTCACTGAGGGTGAGGTCGAGGATGAGGGTACGGCCGATCAGGATGGTGTTCGCGGTGCTGCGCCACCCGGCTGCCGGCAGTGCCATGGCGGGAGCCGCATCGGCATCCCAGTCGGGTTCGATGCTCAACGCCACTGGCCGGTGCGCCTGGCGGACATAGACTTCCAGCGCGCCCAGCACGTCGGCCTCGCGCCCCGGCACTGTCTGTGGCCCGCGCGGGCAGTACGCCAGGGACCTGAACGGCACGGGAAGCTTGCGGAGCAGCACCTGTGCGCAGCCCACCAGTACGCCGTCGTCCTGCATCAGCACCCGGTCAACACTCCACCCGTGGGCGGCCTTGGTCTTGCCCCAGCCCCAGAGCTGCTGGGGGTGCCCCAGCAGCTCATTCACAGCGGAGTCCCACCGGGACTCGTCGACGCATTGCACAACAGTAAGGGTCATGCCCTCAACCCTAGCGCTGATCGAGAACCCGCCGGGCGTCCTACTTCAGACGCGCGTAGCTTTCCCACTTGTGGGCCTGGTGCTCGCCGTCGACCACGCGGATGGTTCCCGACTTGGACCGCATCACGATGGACTGGGTCAGGACTTTACCCTTGTTGTAACGGACACCGCGCACCAGATCGCCGTCGGTGATGCCGGTGGCAGCGAAGTAGCAGTTGTCACTGGTTACCAGGTCTGAGGTGGACATCACCCGATCAAGGTCGTGACCGGCGTCGATGGCCTTCTGTTTTTCCTCATCGCTGGTGGGCCACAACCGGCCCTGGATCACTCCGCCCAGCGATTTGATGGCGCAGGCAGCAACGATGCCCTCGGGGGTGCCGCCGATACCCATCAGGGCGTCGACGTCGGTGCCCTCACGCGCTGCCGCAATGGCTCCGGCCACGTCGCCGTCCATGATGAACTTGGTGCGCGCACCAGCGGCACGGATTTCGTCGACCAGGGGACGGTGGCGGTCGCGGTCCAGAATCATCACTGTCACCTGGTTGACCGACTTGCCCTTGGCTTTGGCGATCAGGTGCAGGTTCTGCTTGACGGGGAGGCGCAGATCAACCATGTCGGCGGCCTCCGGGCCGGTAACCAGCTTCTCCATGTAGAACACGGCGGAAGGGTCAAACATGGTGCCGCGCTCGGCGACCGCAAGCACCGCAATCGCATTGTTGATGCCGAGCGCGGTGAGGCGGGTGCCATCGATCGGGTCGACAGCGACGTCGCACTCGGGGCCGCTACCGTCCCCGACCCGCTCGCCGTTGTACAACATGGGGGCTTCGTCCTTCTCCCCCTCGCCAATGACCACGACGCCGTTGAAGTGGACCGTTGACAGGAGCGAGCGCATGGCGTCGACTGCTGCACCATCCGCTTTGAGCTTGTCGCCGTACCCGACCCAATGGCCACCGGCGATGGCCGCAGCTTCGGTCACACGGACCAGTTCCAGGGCGAGGTTGCGGTCCGGCTCGTCGTCGCCGACCGCCAGCGAGCGGGAGAGCGTTGAATACTGGGCTGATTTGGCGTTGTTGGACACGTCAATCCTCATCGTCGAAGCGGTGCTGTGCCATTGCTGGCGAAAGCTGCGGGACTTATCCCCTGCCGCAATCATAGTGGCCGCTGGTCTGCCCGCACTATGCGTGACGACGATACGAGACGGCGGGGCCCGAATAGGTGCGCACCCGCAAGTGGTGGAAAATAGATGTGTGAGCACCCCCCAGCCCGGATCGACAGAGCACCCCACCGACGGCGACGCGCGCCCCGACACTGAACCGCCAGTCACGCCGGTATTGACGCCAAAGCAGGCGAAGCGCGCCAACTCGACAGTCGTCGGCATGCTGATAGCAATTGCGGCGACCTTCGGCCTGGTGCTGCCGGTGTTGCTGTTCAATCCCACCCACACGGCCGAGACCTATGCCCGGGATATTGATGTACCGAACGTGTCGTCCGAGGCAGCGGATATTGCCGGCTATGTTCCACTGGCACCCGACCTGCCGGCAGGGTGGACCTCGAACTTCGCCCGCTGGAACACCGGCGGCAGCGACGGCGTCCCCTTCTGGGAGGTGGGCTATCTCACCCCCGAGCGGCAGTTCATCCAGCTCACCCAGACCGACAACGCCAACCCCACCTGGACGGCGCAGCGGTTCGACGGCGCCCAGGTGTCGGGCCAACGCACCATCGACACCCTCGACTGGGAACTGCTGGACAGTTCGTCGGGTGACACCTTCCTCACCGCAGAGACCGGTGAGTACACCCTGATTCTGAACGGTACCGCCGATCTCGCTGAATTCGACGTGCTCGGCGCTGCAATCCTCGACGATCTAGCCGCGTCTTAGAGTCCAATCGTGGGCTGGAACCGGCGTAAGGTTGTGCCGTGGATAACGAACTGACCCCCGTTGATGCCTGGTCCCGCCTCCGTGACGGAAACCTGCGTTTTGTTTCGGGCAGCTCCTCGCACCCGAATCAGGACGCGCTGCATCGTGCCTCTTTGGTTGACACCCAGCACCCCTTCGCTGTCATCTTCGGTTGTTCGGATTCCCGGCTGGCCGCCGAGATCATTTTCGACCTCGGCCTCGGCGACATCTTCGTGGTGCGCACCGCGGGGCAGGTCATCGACGACGCGGTGCTGGGATCCCTGGAGTTCAGTGTGAGCGTGCTGAATGTTCCGCTGATCGTGGTCCTTGGGCATGACCGCTGCGGAGCCGTCTCGGCGACCATTGACGCAATCGACTCCGGGGAGATGCCCGCCGGTTTCCTGCGCGAACTGGTGGAACGGATCACTCCCTCCGTCCTCACGTCCCGACGCAACGGGGTTACGGACATCAACGCGACGGTCGTTGAGCACATCAAACAGACCTCCAAACGCATGGTCGATTCCTCGCGGGTCATCGCCGACGCCGTCGAGAACGGCACCACAGCCGTGATAGGTGTCACCTACCGGCTTGAGGACGGCAAGGCTGAGATCGTTTCCGGATTTGGTGCCTTGTAGGATTTGGTGCCTTGTAGCCCCACCGGCGAGAATTGGCGCATGACTCAATCGCCTGGATCCGACGCCGAATTCCGTATTGAACACGACACGATGGGCGAGGTCCGGGTTCCGGTCAACGCGCTCTACCGTGCCCAGACCCAACGCGCGGTGGAAAACTTCCCCATCTCCGGCACCCGCCTCGAGCGCGCGCACATCGAAGCGCTGGCCCGCATCAAGAAGGCTGCGGCGACCGCCAACGCCGAGCTGGGAGTGCTCGACGACGAGCGCGCCCGTGCCATCGAGGCCGCAGCTGAAGAGGTGGCCCAGGGACTCTACGACGGCGACTTCCCCGTCGACATTTACCAGACTGGTTCCGGCACATCGTCGAACATGAACATCAACGAGGTCATTGCCACCCTGGCGAGCCGTGCCCTTGCCGCCGCGGGCAGCGAAACCTCGGTGCACCCCAACGACCACGTCAACGCCTCACAGTCGTCCAACGATGTGTTCCCAACGTCCGTCCATGTGGCCGCGGCGTCGGCACTGACCAAGGACCTGGTCCCGGCACTGGAACACCTCGCAGCATCGCTGGAACGGAAAGCCGACGAGTTCAAGACCGTGGTCAAGTCCGGTCGCACCCACCTGATGGATGCGACGCCGGTGACCCTGGGCCAGGAGTTTGGCGGCTACGCCGCCCAGGTGCGGTACGGCGTCGAGCGCATCCAGGCTTCCCTCCCCCGGGTGGCCGAGGTACCGCTGGGTGGCACGGCCGTCGGCACCGGCATCAACACGCCGGCCGGTTTCCCTGCACGGGTCATCGAACTGCTGGCCAGCGACACCGGGCTCCCCCTCACCGAGGCACGCGATCACTTCGAGGCCCAGGCCAACCGTGACGGGCTCGTTGAGGTCTCGGGGATGCTGCGTACCATCGCCGTGTCACTGACCAAGATCAATAACGACCTGCGCTGGCTGGGATCGGGGCCCAACACCGGCCTCGGTGAGATCGCGCTGCCCGACCTGCAGCCGGGATCGTCGATTATGCCCGGCAAGGTCAACCCGGTGATCTGTGAGGCAGTCATCATGGTGTGCGCCCAGGTGATGGGCAATGACGCAACGGTGGCCATCTCCGGCACCAACGGAGCGTTCGAGCTCAACGTCGGCATCCCGGTCATCGCCCGCAACGTGCTGGAATCGGTGCGGCTGCTGAGCACCTCCACCCGTGTGATGGCCGACAAGATGATCGACGGCATCACCGCCAATGAGGAGCGGGCCCGATTCCTGGCCGAGGCATCGCCGTCGATCGTGACCCCGCTGAACAAATACATCGGCTACGAGAACGCAGCCAAGATCGCCAAGAAGGCCGTCGCCGAGGGCCTCACGGTCCGGGAGGCCGTCGTCGCCCTCGGGTTTGTGGAACGCGGGGAGCTCACCGAGCAGCAGCTCGACGACTCCCTCGACGTGCTCTCCATGACCCGCCCTCCGCAGTAGCCCAGCACCACCCCCGAACGCCATAAACTGG
>NZ_QDAE01000016.1 GCF_003075455.1 Arthrobacter sp. Bz4 | reverse complement strand
ATAAACTGCCCCGAGGGTCAGGTTCGCCGATTTGCTGTCGGCGGATCTAAACCTCGGGGCAGTTTCTGTTGCGCCGGTTGGCCGCCCTAGCGAATGAAGTGGGGGACGCCGTCGGCGGTCAGTGCCGCCTCGACGAGCTGCCGGTGGCGTTCGTTCAGTTCCGGGAGCTGATCGAGGGGAAACCAGCCGACGTCGGTGGATTCGTCGTCGTTCACCAGGGCCTCTCCCGAGACGTACCGGCAGCTGAAATCGGTGGTCAGGAAGGTGCAGATGTCCCCGTTGGGGAAGGTCACGGGCCCCACCACCTCCACCCGGATCAGGTGCTCCACCCGGGCTCGCACGCCGGTCTCTTCGAAGATCTCCCGGACAATGCCGGCCGCCGGTTCCTCACCTGGCTCAAGCATCCCGGTGATGACCGTCCACTGTCCGTTGTCGGAACGCTTCCCGAGCAGCACCCGCCCGTCGTCGTCGAACACCACGCCGCCGACGCCGGGCAACCAGAGGGGCTCATGCCCGACCTTCTCGCGGAGGGACAGGACATAGTCAGGGGTAGGCATGAGATCAGCCTAGCGAGGGGACGGCCAGGACCAACGCAGCTCCGGCAATCATGAACGGCCCGAACGGGATTGCCGACTTGAGTGTGCCCCGGCGGCTGAGGATCAAGACCAGTCCCCAGAGCGCTCCGAGCCCAAACGCTGCGAAGGTCCCCCACAGCAGTTGGCCCCAGCCCACAAAACCCAGGTAGAGCCCCAGCCAACCGGCGAGCTTCACGTCCCCGAATCCCATCCCCGCCGGGTACACCACCCGCAACAGGAAGTACGCCAGCCAGAGCACGGCGGCCCCGCCAACCATCGTGAGCGTCCGCCCTGCGTCGCTGGCCAGCAGGGCCGCAGAGCCGAGCAACACACCAGTGAGGGGGTAGGCCGGAAAGACGATCCGGTTTGGCAGTAGATGGCTACGGAAATCGACAACGCTGAGCCGGACTCCGACCACGCCAAAAACGACCAGCGCCAGTCCAAGGAGGAGCCCGGCAACGGGTCGGTCCTGGAAGTACCCGGCAAGGATGTCGGTCATGGGATCCAAGCTACTGGAACCCTGCGAACCGGCCAATGGCGGCGGTTAGACTGTGGACATGTCAGCAACTCACAGTGAAACACCAGCAGCCACCTTCCGGTCGCTCTGCAGGTCATCCCCCTGGAAGTGGGAGACCCTGCGCTTCACTGTGGCGTGGCGACTACCCGAGGGAGAGACCCGGCCACTCAAGGCCTGGTTGCGTCGGCCGGCGGCGCTCCGGGTTGAGGACAACGACGGCGTCCTCCTCCACAGCACCACTGGCACTGCCGGCTCACGGGACGCCCTCTACGTCAGCGCCACCAGGAAATCCTGGCTCCTTGCCCCGCGGCTGATCACCCCCGTCTACAACGACGCCGGCTTCGTGCTGCGCCGCCCGGACGCCGCGTACGGTGAACCCGCCTTCGGCGACCCGCGGTGGGCCGCGATGCTGGACCCGGTCGAATTTGCTGGGGACGCGCCGGTGGCCTTCGAGTCCCCCTTCGCCAACCGGGTGGAGCTGGAGAACATCGTCGAAGAGGAGTTTGAGGGCCGGCCAGTCCTCAGCGCCGTTGCCACTCCCAACCTCACCTACAAACCCCACACTGACGGCTACCCGCTGATCGGGCGTGGTCGCACCGAGGTTAAAGTTGACCTCGGAACAGGAATCTGTGTGTCGACCCTCGCCCTGGACGGGGCGTTCGCTGGGGGTGGGCACTGGCTGCGGGTCCTCGGGGTGGACGAGTACATGGTTGATGATCTCTTCGTTGACTCCGATAACCAGCTCACCGATGTCAGCGCCCACATCCCGTGGAACGTGTCCTGACCGGCTGCTGTCTGACGCCTGCCCCCAGCGGGAACTGACTAGATTTCGGCGCCCTCAAGCAACTCGGTGACGAGAGCCGCGATCGGCGAGCGCTCGGACCTGGTCAGGGTGATGTGGCCGAACAGCGGGTGACCTTTGAGGGTTTCCACCACTGCTGCGATCCCGTCATGGCGCCCCACCCGCAGATTGTCGCGCTGCGCGACGTCGTGAGTCAGGACAATGCGCGAGTTCTGCCCAATCCTGCTCATCACCGTCAGCAGCACGTTCTTTTCCAGCGACTGGGCTTCGTCGACGATGACGAACGAATCGTGAAGACTTCGCCCACGAATATGGGTTAGCGGAAGCACCTCAAGCATTCCGCGATCCATCACTTCCTCCACCACCTCCTGCGACACCAGCGCGCCCAGCGTATCGAAGACCGCCTGCGCCCACGGGTTCATCTTTTCGCTCTCGCTGCCGGGCAGATAGCCCAGTTCCTGGCCGCCGACGGCGTACAACGGCCTGAACACCACCACCTTGCGGTGTTCGCGGCGTTCCAGGACCGCCTCCAACCCGGCGCACAGGGCCAGAGCCGATTTGCCGGTGCCGGCTCGCCCGCCCATCGAAACAATCCCCACCTCGGGATCCATCAGTAGGTCGATGGCCAACCGTTGTTCGGCGGACCGCCCATGGAGTCCAAACACATCACGATCACCACGCACCAGTCGCACCTGTTTGTCCGCCCCCACCCTGCCCAGCGCTGACCCCCTGACCGAGTGCATGACCAGACCGGTGTTGGCAGGCATTTCAGCGGCTTCGGGAAGGAACACGGGCTGATGGTCGTAGAGCGTGTTGACGTCAGCTTCAGCGACGTCCAGCTCAGCTACCCCGGTCCAGCCCGAGTCCTTCACCAACTCGTTGCGGTACTCGTCCGCTTTCAGACCCATCGCCGATGCCTTGACACGCATCGGCAGGTCCTTCGACACCACTGTGACGTTCCTGCCCTCATCGGAGAGGTTCTTCGCCACCGCGAGGATCCGCGAGTCGTTGTCCCCGCTCCTGAATCCTGCTGGTAACACCTCCGGCGAGATGTGGTTCAGCTCCACCCGCAGCGTTCCGCCCTCTTCCCCGAGAGGGATCGCCTGGTTGAGGCCGTGATGCTGGACCCGCAGATCATCAAGCAACCGCAACGCCTTGCGCGCAAAATAGCCAAGCTCGGGGTCGTTACGCTTGGCCTCCAGTTCGCTGATCACCACGATCGGCAGGATCACCTCATGTTCGGCGAACCGCATAATGGCGCGCGGGTCCGAGAGCAGCACCGACGTGTCGACGACGTAGCTTCGGCTGCCGAGGCTTTCAACAGACGAAAGGCCCGCCTCGGCAAGGATCAATTCTTCATCCGTGCTACTGCGAGCCTTGGTGGCGTGTGCTGGGGGGAGGGTCTGGCCTGAATCGAATGAACTCTGTGTTGGGTCAGATATGGACACGTGGACTCCACTCCGGGGCGTGCAATCCCCGACTTGTTAAGGGGTGGGTGAGACAGTGAGGCCGCGAGGCCTGGCACGGCCTCCCCTGACGTCGCGCTGTGCTGGTGAGCACTGTTCGCTGCATCGGTAGCCTCCCGATCAGAAGGCCCTGGTGCCTCCTGATGGTGTCGAGAATACGCCCGGCATCGGGCCCACGAGAGTTTGGCGCGGCGTGTCGAAGAATAATTCGAGGTGAACTTCCGCTTGAATCGTTAGCCGCCGAATCGCCGCTGGCGCCGCCCATAATCCCGGAGCGCACGCAGGAAATCCACCCGGCGGAAGTCGGGCCAGAGCGCTTCGCAGAAGTAGAACTCGCTGTAGGCGCTCTGCCACATCAGAAACCCTGACAACCGCTGCTCTCCCGAGGTCCTAATCACCAGGTCGGGGTCAGGTTGTCCGCGGGTGTACAGGAAAGAGGAAATTTGCTGGTCGGTGAGACCGGTGGCAACGTCTTCCAACGACTGCCCCTCCGCTGCCGAGGCGAGCAGTAGTTCTTTGACGGCGTCGACAATTTCCCGGCGTCCCCCATAGCCCACCGCGACATTCACGTGCAGCCCGTCAATTTCCCTGGTCTGTGTGGCCAGCGAGCACAACTTGTCCGAGAGGTTGTCGGGCAGCAGTTCAAGCGCCCCGACGGGTTGCACCCGTACCCGGTTGCCCTCCCCCAGCCGATCGAGGGTATTGGCGATGATGTCCAATAGCTGCGCTATCTCCTCGGGGGAACGGCTCATGTTGTCGGTGGAAAGCATGTAAAGCGTCACCACCTCGACGCCAAGCTCCTCGCACCAGCCCAGAAACTCGTGGATCTTGTCGGCACCGGCCTGATGTCCATCCCGGGTCGGAGCGCCCGCCAACTTGGCCCACCGCCGGTTGCCGTCGACCATTACACCGATGTGATGCGGAATCCTTTCGGGATCCAGCGACCGCTGGAGCTTGCGTTCGTAAAAGTTATAGGCGAATCCTGGAAACTTCACTGGGTGGTTCACCTATCCTTCTTCCGTTGGTCGCCAATCTGATGCTCTACTCCTAAGGTACCGCCACGGACCAGCTCCACCGATAACAGCCTCGGGGTGGTTTACGAGATCCCTCACCGCAGCCTGGTTACCGTCGAGTAACATAGCGAGTCGACAGCTAGGATTATGCAATGACCTCGAGCTTCCCAGGCACCCTCAAACCGAAGTTGCGCGGCTGGCTACATGCGGGGGCCACCCCTCTGGCACTGGCCGCCGGCATCGTGCTCGTTGCCATCGCCCCGACGGCGGGCGGCAAGATCACGTCAGCCATCTATGCTCTGACCGGGGTGCTGCTCTTCGGTGTCAGCGCCGTCTATCACACCGGCACCTGGACCGACCGAACCAGGGTGGTCCTGAAGCGGCTTGACCACACGAACATCATGCTGGTGATCGCCGGCAGTTACACCCCGCTGGCCTGGGCCTTGCTGGAGCCCGACAAGGCCGCTGTCCTGCTGTGGGTGATCTGGTCCGGCGCCATTGCTGGGGTCCTGTTTCGGGTGCTTTGGGTGAACGCACCACGCTGGCTCTATGTGCCCGTCTATGTGGCGCTGGGACTGGGCGCCCTCTTCTACCTGCCGGATTTCCTGGCCGCGAGCGTTCCTGCGACAGTACTCATCATCATTGGCGGCGCCCTATATATTGCCGGCGCGGTCTTTTATGCGCTCAAGCGCCCCAACTTCAGTGTCAGATGGTTTGGTTTTCATGAACTGTTTCATGCCTTCACCATTGCCGCCTTCACCGTTCATTTCATCGCGATCGTCATCGCAGTCCTGAATCCACTCCAGGGGCCTTGACCGGTTTATCCGGCCGGACGACGGCGGGTCGGCTCCCTAGTACCCAGGCCGGCAGGGTCTAGCGGTTTCCCGGTGTCGTCTCTGGTCGCGAGTCGGAGTCATTGGCGCGACGTTCCCCGGGGACACGGTCGTCGTTGGGACCGGTTTCGGGGCTGCCTGAACCGGTGGCTTCGTCCATCATCCCCTGGTACCGAACCCTCCGGATCCGTTTGGACATGTCGCGGATAAGGAAGATGACAGCTATCACCATCAACAGGGTGAAAACGAAGCCCAGCAGACCGGGCGTCACCTGGCTGGGATCCAGCCCCGGCCTGAGCCCATCCTCCTGATCGGGGACAGGGCTCACGGTTGACGCCAGGTTGAGCAGGTAATTCACAATGCACCACTTTCGAAAGGAACGGTGGGCCGCAAGGCCCACCTCCTTATTCTACGCCAGCGAAGAAGTCAGCTTCGGGCAGTTTGGCTTCCACCCGGGAGTGGATCAATGAGTAGTCTTCCCACGGCCAGACTTCGCGCTGCAGGTCTGCTGACACGGCGAAGAAGAACCCATCCGGATCAACCTGTGTCCGGTGCGAGAGCAACGCCCGATCACGGTGCTCAAAAAAATCTCCACACTCGATCTGGGTAGTGGTCTTATGCGTGGGTGCCGGGGCCTGATGGCCTTCCGAGTCGGCTTCAAGCCACGCCGCGATCCGGGCGGCATAGGGTGACTGCAGGCCGGCCGCTTCGAGGGCGTTGTGCAGTGCATGGAATCGTTCGGGATTGAACGCGCGGTCGTAATACAGTTTCGACGGCGCCCAGGCGGCCCCGGTGCCGGGATACCGGTCGGCGTCGGCGGCTGCATGATAGGCCTCGACGGCCACCTTGTGGGCCATGATGTGGTCCGGGTGTGGGTACCCACCATTCTCGTCGTAGCTCAGGATGACGTGGGGGCGGAAATCACGGATCAGTTTGACCAGTGGTGCCGCCGCACGCTCCAGTGGCTGCACTGCGAAACACCCGAACGGCAACGGAGGCAAGGGGTCGCCCTCGGGCAGACCGGAGTCCGTGAAGCCCAGCCAGCGCTGGCGGATTCCCAGCGCTCGCGCCGCGTCGGCCATCTCCACCCGCCGCAGGCAGCCAGGTCCCGCAGCGCTTGGGGATCGCCAGCGACTTTCTCGTTGAGGATGTCCCCGCGTTCCCCTCCGGTGCAGGTGGCAACCAGTACGTCGACGCCGGCGGCGGCGTACCGGGCCATGGTGGCTGCGCCTTTGCTTGACTCATCGTCCGGATGGGCGTGGACTGCCAGCAGCCGGAATCCCTCGCCAGGAGCCGACGCGCTGAATGATGGACGGTTTTCCGGGCTGGGCAACTACTGCTCCTGTGGGTTCGGCTATCGCTTTAGGCAATAGATTCCGGCGGGGATAAAATGGTTTCCGATGAACACCAACCAACCGCCAGTATCAAGAGTAGCCAATCGCTACGGCACCCCCAAGCCGGGATTACCAGGGCGGACGAAGAAGCGGATCATCTGGGGCGCCCTCGCCGTAGCAGTGGTCACCATCGGTGTGTTCACCGTACAGACTTCCGTCCCGGAGGTAACCAGCAAGGACGTCGGGTTCAACATTCAGGACGCCGGGAACGCCAACGTTGACTTCGATGTCACCAAAGCCCCCGACGCAACGGTGCAGTGCGCCGTGCAGGTCTTGAGCGAAACCTACGCGGTGGTGGGCTGGGAAATCGTGGAGATCGGTCCCAATAGCGCCGATGAAGGGACCGACGGCGGTCGCACCACAGCGCATCGCGCCCAGATCCGCACCGAATCCGTGGGTGTCTCAGGCGGAGTCAACGCTTGCTGGGTCATCGAGGAAAACGGTTCCGCATAGGCCTGCCGGAGATTCCGAACGTCTCGATTTCACTACATTTCGGCCTTTACCCCCGTGCCCTACCTTGGGATTACCGAGGCAGGGCGTCTACACTGGGGACAATACGTTCGGCTCTCCCCAACCGGTGATCAACTGTGTATGTGGTCACCAAGGGTGGAGCCTTTATTTGTTGCTAAGCCTGCTTACATCTCGTTGTGCAGGCTGTCACCATGCCGAAACCGCTCGATCAACGGGTTTCGGACATAGCTAAGGAGATGCCCGTGTCCACCAACAGTGCACCTGTCGCATGGCTTACCCAGGAGTCCTATGACCGCCTCAAGGCCGAGCTGGAGCATTTGTCCGGTCCCGGCCGGACCGAAGTTGTTGCCCGGATTGAACAGGCACGGTCCGAGGGCGACCTCAAGGAGAACGGTGGCTACCACGCCGCCAAGGAAGAACAGGGCAAGTCAGAGGCCCGGATCCGTCAGCTCACTGCGCTGCTGGAGAACGCCCACGTTGGCGAAGCCCCGGAAGACAACGGAATTGTGGAACCCGGCATGCTGGTTCACGCCAGGATCGCCGGCGACGACGCCACGTTCCTGCTCGGCAGCCGCGAAGTTGCCGGTGACACCGACATTGACGTCTACAGCGAGAAGTCTCCGCTGGGAGCTGCCATCCAGGGTAAGAAGGCCGGTGACAAAGTCACCTACACGGCGCCGAATGGCAAGGAGATTGAGGTTGAGGTCCTGTCGGCCAAGCCGTACGTAGGGTAAGACCTTTCTGACGCCCTTAACGGGCTTTTGACTGCCGACGGCGGTCCGTCCCACCAGGGGCGGGCCGCCGTTTCAGTATCACGGCAGCAAGCACCCCGCCGAGCGCCCCGAACAGGTGAGCCTGCCAGGAGATGTTGGATCCCGCGCTGGGCAGGATTCCCCACAGGATCGAGCCATACATCAGGAAGACCACGAGGGCGAGCAGGATCTGTCGCAGGCTGCGGTTATAGAAGCCCCTGACCATCAGGTAGGCAAACAGGCCAAAAACCACGCCGGAGGCGCCGATGGTAAGTCCGCCGCCGAAAATCCACACCCCGATCCCGGATCCCAACCAGCTAGCCGCCACGGCAATGGCGAACCGACGTGTTCCCTCAAGGAATGTGAGGAAACCGAGCACCAGCAGCGGCAGCGTGTTGCTCAGGAGGTGTCCCACCCCAGCGTGCAGCAGCGGCGCGAACAGGACGCCGTCGAGGCCCGACACCTCCCGCGGGTCAATCCCCAGCCAGCCAACCAGTCGGCGCCCGTGAGCACATTGACCAGGTGGATGGCCCAGAGCAGCGCCGCGAACACACCGACCGTGAGTAGTCCTTTGCGGGCGCGTTCGGCGAGCATGCTCAGCCTTCGATAACCATGGGCTGGAATCCTTCGGCCCGCAGGTTACCGAGGATGAGATCGCAGTGTTCATCACCCTTGGTCTCCATATTGATGGTTATCGCAACATCTCCCATGCTGATGGATCCACCCACCCGGGTGTGATCGACACCGGTCACGTTGGCGTCGGATTCGGCGATGATCCGGGAAATCGTGGCCAGTGAGCCTGGCCTGTCATCGAGGAGCATCCGCACCACCAGGTACCTGCCCGCAGCGGCGAGTCCTCGCTGAATGACCTTGAGCATCAGCATCGGGTCGATGTTCCCGCCCGACAGGATGACCGCCGTATTTCCCGGGGAAGCGCCGTTCTCGGTGAGCTTGCCGTCGAGCAGGGCCGCCACCCCCACCGCGCCCGCGGGCTCCACCACCATCTTTGACCGTTCGAGCAAGAAGATCAGCGCCCGTGCCAGTGAATCCTCGGTGACCGTGACGACGTCGTCGACCAGTTCCTTGATGATCGAGAAGGGCAGCTGACCGGGGCGGCCCACGGCAATGCCGTCGGCGATGGTCGATACCTTGGTTAGCGGTACCAGCGCATCAGCCGCCAACGACGGCGGGTAGGCCGCAGCGTTTTCGGCCTGCACCCCGATGATCCGGATCTCCCGGCCCAACTCCCTCGCTCTGGCCTTGACAGCGACGGCGACCCCAGCCAGCAGACCACCGCCGCCCACCCCCATCAGGATGGTGTCGACGTCGGGCACTTGTTCGAGGATTTCCAGCCCGATGGTCCCCTGACCGGCGACCACATCGACGTTGTCGAAGGGGTGGACGAATACGGTGTCGGTCTCCTCGGCGTACCGTTTGGCTTCCGCGAGCGCTTCATCGACGTTGTGCCCGTGAAGGACCACTTCGGCGCCGTGGCCGCGGGTGGCAGCGAGCTTGGGTAGCGCGACACCCAATGGCATGTAGATGCGCGCCTTGATGCCGAGCCGGGCGGCAGCAACCGCCACCCCCTGGGCGTGGTTGCCTGCCGACGCGGCCACCACTCCCCTGGCCTTCTCGGCGTCGGAGAGCCGTGCCATCCGCACGTAAGCGCCGCGGATCTTGAAGGATCCCGCCCGCTGCAGATTCTCGCACTTCAGCGACACATTGGCGCCAATCAGGCGCCCCAGCGCCCTGGACTCCTCAATCGGGGTGCGGGCGATGACTCCGTCAAGGAGTTTCTGCGCGGCTTGGACGTCATCCAGCGTCACGGCGAGATCCAAAAGATCAGTCACTGGTTGGCCTTTCGTGTGTCATCTGGGGTGGTGGTGTGGATCGGGTGGTTGTTGGTGTCTTCGTCGCTGAGGGGAGGGTCCTCCGGAGGCTCCGGAAGGCCGTCGGGTGGTGGCGGGATCCCGCCGACGACCGGGTCCGTCTCCCAGGAGCGCGCGGCAATATATCGCACCACTGTGTTCACCACCGCGAGGAGGGGCACCGAAAAGAGCGCTCCGGGGATTCCAGCGATCAGTGTTCCGCCAGCGACGGCGAGGACCACCGCCAGGGGGTGGAGGGACACTGCGGGTCCCATGATCAGCGGTTGCAGGACGTGACCTTCCAGTTGCTGCACGACCAGCACAATGGCGAGCATGATCAACGCGTTGACCCAGCCGTTGGCTACCAGTGCGAGCAGGACCGCTACCAAACCGGTGAACAGTGCTCCCACGATGGGGATGAAGGATCCCAGGAAGACCAGGACACTGAGCGGCAGCGCCAGCGGCACCCCGATCAGGGCGGCACCGACTCCGATACCCACAGCATCAACGAACGCTACGAGCATCTGCACCCGCACGTAGTTGGCCATTGAGGACCAGCCACGGCGTCCGGCGCCGTCGACAGCTGTTCGGGCGTCACGCGGCATCAGCCCAACCACGAAGCGCCAGATCCGCTCCCCCTCCAAGAGGAAGAAGATCAGGGCGAAGACCGCCAGCAGCGCCCCGGCCGCGAAGCTGCCGGCGCTACTCCCAAGAGAGATCACGCCTGTCACGATCGATCCGCTGTTGTTCTGGACGGCGCTGGCACCCTCACTGATGAACTGGTCTATCTGGAAGTCGGTGAGACCCAGCGGCCCATCGTGGAGCCAGGTCTGGACCTGCCGGATCCCTTCCACCACCTCATCCCAGAGATCGGTAAATCCGAGAGCCAGTTGCCGGCCCGCCAGCGTTGCCATCGAGCCCACCACTCCCAGGAACCCTACGACGGTGAGGGCGACGGCGAGACCGTTCGGGACCCGTGCCTTCCGCAGCAAACCCATCACGGGTAACAGGAGGCTGGCCAACAACCCTGCGAGCAGGAGCGGGATAATGAGTAGCGAGATGTGTCCGAGGAGCCAGATCAGCATTCCGGCCACGACGATGATCAAGCCGACCCGCCATGCCCACGCAGCCGAGAGGCTCAGCGCGTACGGTACATCCCTGACGAGGGCCCGCCCCATGGCCTGTTCGCGGGCGCCCTGAATACCCGACGGGGTCTGCCGCTGAGGAGGGCGAATCATGGTGCAATCTTTCCACACGTCACTGATCGTTCAGCACTGGGTCCAGCCTGCCGGACCCGTGTGACTAAAGGTCAGCCCACTGCCAATCGGAGGGCGCTTGGCGGACCAGCCAGGGGGCTATTAAACACTTATGCCCGCAACAATCGCTGCGGGCATAAGTCGAAGGATTACGAAATGCTGAGGACTTAGTCGCTGCCGCGCAGGATCGCGATGAGGCGAATGAATTCCACGTAGAGCCAGATCAGCGTGACGGTCAGGCCGAAGGCCGCGGTCCACGAGTATTTCTGGGGTGCACCGTTTCGCACTCCGTCGCTGATCGACGTGAAGTCGATAACGAGGGAAAAGGCGGCGAGCCCGATCGCGAAAATACCAATAATGACACCGAGTGGGATACCGGCGATTTCGATTCCGGTGCGCAGGCCCCAAGGGTCTTCGCTAACGCCAAAGAGCATCAGACCGAGGTTGACCAGGCTGAACGCTGCGTACCCGAGGATGGCGATCATGAAGATTTTCATCGCCTTGGGTGTGGCACGCACCTTGCCGCTCTTGAACAGGGCCAAAGTGATGGCGAAGACGGTGAGCGTCCCCACGAGGGCCTGCAGCGCGATGTTGGGGAACTGAGCCTCCAACACCATGGTCAGCCCGCCAACGAACAGACCCTGCAGGAACGCGTAGGCCAGGATCAGCGCCGGGACGGGTTCCCGCTTGAAAGCGTTGACCAGTCCAAGTACCAGCCCGCCGACCATACCGACGATCATCAGCGGCATCACGAGCCCTGGGAGCAGGAAGGCAGGCACAGCAGCACCGACCAGTACAACGCCGATCGAGAGGACTGTCTTGACGATCACGTCGTCGAAGGTCATCCGTCCGGTCTGCGAGGGCCCCGCTGATGGCTGGTTGTACAGGTCTTCCATCTGGGTGGTGCTCATTGCGCTCTGGCCGGCGAGCGCAGTTGCGCCTTGCCCTGCCGGAGTGTTGCCGCGTGCAGCGGTACGGAAGTTCTTTCCGTTGAATACCGGGTTACCGCCAAGTGCCATGTGAACTTGTCCTCCAATGGGGGATGAATGTGATTTTAACCTTATCAATGTCAACGCTTTTTCCGACATTTTGTTCCCTGCGGCGCCAGCGACGCCAGCAGTCGTTACCCAATCGCTACCCGCCGGTAGCCGTTTGGGTATCCGTCGAAACATGGCACGGGTAACATGAACTCACACTCGGTGACATGTGTCACAAGACATGTGGCACCAGACGTATGCCACAAGCCGTCCTTACTCCACCGGATCGCCGGTGGGGCACCCCATAGTGAGGTTCATAACTTGATAACCCGACCGACGCCTGCGTGGATCAGGAGGCTGCTGGTTTTCGCGACCGGCCTCATCGCCGTCCTCATGCTCAGCGCCCCCGCAGCCCAGGGCTACCACCCAGGGGCCCCCGCGACAGCTCCCAGCACACTGGCCGCATCGCATCTCCCCGGGCAGATCGTTGCCCAGGAGTTCACTGACCGGATCAGTGGTGTTCTCCGGAACGCCGACGGCCCTCTCGCGGACGTCACCATCTCGGTATCGGGCAACGGGTTCGATGGTGAGACTACTTCGGCAGCCAACGGGTCCTGGTCCGTCGGGGTACCCGAGCAGGGTGCCTACGAGGTAACCCTCGAAGTTGACACCCTCCCCGAGGGTGCGGCCCTGGCTGAAGGCCAGGCCAATCCGCGCACAGTCACCTTTGCTGGCACATCCAACGTCACCACGCTGTTTCTGTTCGGCGAGGGGATCGTCACAACCACCACCAGCTTCTGGGACACCCTCGCGGAACGCTCCCTCGCCGGCCTCAGCTTCGGCCTGCTGCTCGCGCTGAGCGCCGTCGGGCTGTCGTTGATTTTCGGTACAACCGGGCTCACCAACTTCGCCCACGGCGAGATGGTTACCTTTGGCGCGGTAGTTGCCTTCGGATTCGCCGCATTGGGGTTGCCCATCTTCGTGGCAATACCGTTGGCGGTGGTCGCTGGTGCTCTCCTCGGGTGGGTCCAGGATGCTGGTTTGTGGAAGCCCCTGCGCCGTCGCGGAACCGGGCTGGTTCCCATGATGATCGTCAGCATTGGGCTCGCCCTGGCGCTCCGGTACATCATTCAGTTCAATTTCGGTGGTGCCACGCAGCAGTTGCCTGGCGCCCAGAGCGCTCGGCTGGACTTCGGACCGGTCTCCATTTCACAGAACAACCTCAATTCGTTGCTGATTTCCCTGGTGATCATCCTGTTGGTTGGGTTCCTCCTCCTGCGCACCCGCCTCGGCAAAGCCACCCGCGCGGTGTCGGACAACCCAGCCCTCGCTGCCGCTTCAGGTATCGATGTGGACCGGGTCATCCGGATTGTCTGGATGGTCGGCGGGGCGCTGGCAGCCCTCGGCGGAATCCTCTGGGCGTACTACCGTCCGGGCGTGTCCTTCAACATGGGTCAGCAGATCCTGCTGCTCATCTTCGCTGGCGTCGTCCTCGGTGGACTGGGCACCGTGTTCGGTGCCCTCATCGGGTCGATCATCGTAGGACTGTTCGTGGAAATCTCGACCATCTGGCTGGAAGCCGACCTTAAGTATGTGGGAGCGCTTCTGATCATGATTCTGGTTCTTCTGTTCCGGCCGCAGGGTATCCTCGGCCGCAAAGAGCGCGTCGGTTAGGGGCTCACATCATGGATTTCGGAAATATTCTTGCACTCGCCTTCGGCGAAATGATCAGCCCCACCACCGCCGCTTATGCTCTGGCCGCCCTCGGTCTCGCCGTGCACTTTGGCTATTCAGGACTGCTGAACTTCGGCCAGGCCGGTTTCATGGCCGTGGGTGCCTACGGCTACGCAATTTCAACCCTGACTTTCGACGCTCCCCTGCCAGTCGCCGTCCTGGTGGCGTTGACGGCCTCCGTGCTTTTCGCCCTCATCCTGGGCATTCCCACCCTGCGCCTACGAGCCGACTATCTCGCGATCGTCACTATCGCCGCAGCGGAAATCGTCAGGTACATCGTGACCACCAACGGGCTGACCGAGGTGACGGGCTCAGCCAACGGTCTCGCCAACTTCGAGAATGGCTTTTTCGCGCTAAATCCGTTGGCCCCGGGATCCTACAATGTGGGTCCCATCGCAATGAATGAGCGGGACCTGTGGATCAGAATCGTGGGCTGGACCATTGTGGCCCTCGCCTGCCTGACCGTCTGGTTGCTCATGCGCAGCCCCTGGGGCCGTGTGCTCAAGGGGATCAGGGAGGACGAGAACGCTGTTCGTGCCCTGGGCAAGAACGTGTACGCGTACAAGATGCAGGCGCTGGTTATCGGTGGCCTCCTCGGTTCCCTGGCGGGCATGATCTTCACCCTCCCCCGCGGCGCGGTACAGCCTGCCAACTATGCCACGGAGCTAACGTTCTTCCTGTACACCTGTCTCCTGCTCGGTGGCATGGCCACCGTTCTTGGACCGGTGATCGGGGCCATGATCTTCTGGGTGGTGCTGTCCCTGACCCAGGGGCTGCTCTACGGTGCAATTGAAATCGGTGCCATCACCTTCCTGTCCAACGTGCAGGCAGGTCAATTGCGCTACATCCTCGTTGGCGTCGCGTTGATGCTGCTAATGGTGTTCAGACCCCAGGGCGTCCTGGGTAACAAGAAGGAGCTGGCGTTCGCATGACCGAACCACTAGAGACGCAGCCGACCACCGGGGACGGGCGTCCACCCAAACACAGTGCGGCCACCCCCGGAGCCGTGGAGTCAGCGCCTGCCGGCTCAACCCCGGTGGACTACATGACCGATTCCCGCGACATCACCACCGGGCAGACCGGTCCAGGCTGCAAAAAACGGGACCCCATCCTGGTCGCGGAGAAGGTGACCCGCCAATTCGGTGGGATGAACGCCGTCGACGTCGAGTATCTTGAGGTCCCCCGCAACAAAATCACTGCGCTGATCGGGCCCAATGGTGCTGGCAAGACCACACTCTTCAACCTGTTGACCGGCTTCGACACCCCTAACAGCGGGCAGTGGCGTTTCGACGACCGTGACATCGCCGGGGTGCCGTCCTACAAGGTGGCCCGGATGGGGATGGTGCGTACCTTCCAGCTCACCAAGGTGATGGGCAAGTTGACCGTCATGGAGAACATGCGTCTGGGCGCCACTGCACAACCCGGTGAGAGCCTCGCTCGGGCCCTGTTCAAGGGGCTATGGGGTAAGCGGGAGAAGGAAATCACCGAGCAGGCAGACGTGCTCCTCGCCAAGTTCAAACTGGATGCGAAGAAGGACGACTACGCGGCGTCACTGTCGGGAGGCCAGCGTAAGCTGCTCGAAATGGCCCGGGCACTGATGGTCAAGCCGGTTCTCGTCATGCTCGATGAGCCGATGGCTGGAGTTAACCCAGCACTCACCCAGTCCCTGCTGGACCACATCAAGAACCTCAAGGCCGAGGGCATGACGGTGCTGTTCGTCGAGCACGACATGCACATGGTCCGTCACATCGCGGATTGGGTGGTGGTGATGGCCGAGGGCAGGATCGTCGCCGAAGGGCCGCCCGAGATAGTGATGAAGGATAAGGCCGTGATCGATGCCTACCTTGGCGCGCATCACGACGTCGACCTCGGCGACTCAAAGGGCGTCGAGATGCTTGAAGTTGAGCTCGCCCAGGACGAGGAGTCCGTCGTCGGCACCGCCGACGCCGGCATCCTGGCCCACCCCGGAGGCACCCAATTGGACGGCACGCCAGTCGAAACCACTCGCACAGGCCAGACTGGTCCCGCCACAACGGCGGATACCGCACCGGACAGCAAGGAGACCCGACCATGAGCGAGGACAACAGCACATCGGTGGTCAAGGTCACCGACCTGGTGGCTGGCTACCTGCCGGGCGTCAACATCCTCAACGGCTGCAGTATTGAGGCACGGTCGGGTGAGCTGATCGGCATCATCGGCCCCAACGGCGCTGGTAAGTCCACGCTGCTCAAGGCCATGTTTGGGTTGGTGAAGGTACATTCCGGGTCTGTGGTGGTCAGGGACAAAGACATCACCGGGCTCAAGGCCAACAAACTGGTTAGCCAGGGGGTCGGGTTCGTCCCACAGAACAACAACGTGTTCGCCTCGCTGACCATCGAGGAAAACCTCGAAATGGGTATGTACCAGCGGCCGAAGGACTTCAAGAAGCGGTTCGACTTCGTCGCTGACTTGTTCCCCGAACTGGGGAAGCGTCGGGCACAGCGGGCCGGGTCGCTCTCGGGCGGCGAACGCCAGATGGTGGCGATGGGACGGGCGCTCATGATGGACCCGGCAGTACTCCTGCTCGATGAGCCCTCAGCCGGTCTCTCACCCGTGAAACAGGATGAGACGTTCCTACGGGTACATGAGATCAACCGGGCGGGAGTCTCGGTGATCATGGTCGAGCAGAACGCCCGCCGGTGTCTCCAGATCTGTGACCGGGCGTATGTGCTCGATCAGGGGAAGGACGCGTACACGGGTACGGGCCGCGAGCTGATGAAGGATCCGAAGGTGATCCAGTTGTACCTGGGCACCCTCGCCGACACGGCTTAGCAGGCTCCTCAGGATCATAAACGCCCGGCTGGGAGTCCAGCCGGGCGTTTTGCGTTGGGCGCGTCCTCGCCTGCCCCTAGCCTCTCGGGAAACTGTGCAAATCAGGGCAAAAAGGATCCATGTGGGCTCATAGGCTGGTGCTCGCGGCGAACTCCGGTCCCTCCTCTGGAAAGACAACCCATGGACCGTCGCAATTCCATGACCATGCATTGTCACGGCTGGGCGGACGTGGACAGCTTCCTCGGCAAGGTGAGGGTCCTGCACAAGTGCGCAGACCGAGGACTTCATGCGGGGCACCGTCGCTGGCATGCGGGCCATGCCCTATGTGGAACGATTCGCCTGGAAAACCCGGGTGATCACAGAACCGAAGATGGGCAACTCGGCCCTCTTGACGGTCGAGGCTGGCGAACCTCCACCGGCAAGCTTTACGCCTCCCTGTAGAGCACAGGCGGCTTCCCTATAGTGCACTGGGGTCGTTCGGGTGGCCACACGGTCGGCTGCAGGCTGACGGCTGGCGGCGGTCCGGTGGGCAGCGAGAAAACATGCCCCGCTGTCCGGGTTGCTCACCAAAACGCCGTTGCAACTCCCAGGTTCTGGGAGTTGCAACGGCCGTTGGTGGTGCGAGTGAATCAGTTGGGCTGACTAGACCGCTTAGAGCTGTCCGGTTTCGGAACGGCTCGGCTGCGGGACGTTGTCGCCGTCGAATGCATAGATCCCGATGAAGGCTTCGGTTGGGTCACCGTTTTCGTCAAAGGTGATCGGGCCGGAGATACCGTCATAGTCGATGTCTTCGCCGTCGCGCAGAAGGGTCACGCAAGCCGCGAAGTCGTAGCACTTCTCGCCTTCGCCGGTGACACCCTGAAGTTCGGCTGCAATTGCTGCACCATCGGTTGAACCTGCTGCTTCAGCTGCCAACGCGACAACATTCGCAGCGTCGTAGCTTTCACCTGCATAGCTCCAGCTGGTGAGGGCGGGATCGATTTCCAGCAATGCCTCCTGGAAGGCGTCACCGGTGAAGGGGCCAGGAATGGTTCCCTGAGCACCTTCCATGGTTCCTGGATCCAGATCTGCACTGTAGTCGGCCGTGTTGCCGTCCACCAGGAACAGGGTGCTTGGATCAATGCCCTGGGCCGTCAAGAGCGGCACAATGCTGGTTGCCTGGTCGAAGCTGATGACTACGATGGCGTCCGGCTCGGCAGCGACGACTGCATCAACCTGGCTGCTGAACTGTGAGTCACCCTCGTTGAACATCTCGTTGGCGACCACCTGGCCACCAGCTCCTTCAACTGCCTCGCTGATGAAGCCCTGAAGCCCGGTGCCGTAAGCATCGTTCAGGGTGACCATGCCGACGGTCTGGGCGCCACATTCCATGATGTAGTTGCCGAGCACGCGGCCCTGCAGCACATCTGAAGGTGCGGTGCGCCAGTACAGTCCGTTGTCATCCCAGTCGGTGAAGTCGGGAGCAGTGTTCGCAGGCGAAATCTGGATCACGCCAGCTCCGGTGATCTGGTTGATCACGGTTCGTGAAACACCTGAGGATGCGGCGCCGATGATGGCGCTGACGTCCTGAGACAGCAGATCCGTCACAGACTGGGTGGCAATGTCGGTGGTCGTGTCACCCGAGTCGCGGTGGATGATCTCGACGTCCTGGCCGAGCACGCCGCCAGCCTCGTTGATCTCCTGAACGGCGAGGTTGGTGCCAGCAATTTCGGGCGGACCGAGGAACGCTAGAGCACCTGTGGTTGGAAGCAGCGTTCCCAGGACCAGTGGTGTGTCGGAGGTGGTAGTCGCCTCGGGAACAGCGGACGGGTCCCCCTTCGGGTTGGCCTCGGGCGCTTCGCCACCCTGACTCTCCGGGCAGCTGAGCCCGGTTGCAGCGGCAGGGGCGGCTGAGGTTTCGCCGCCGTCTCCTTCAGGAGTGGATCCGCCGCAGGCAGATGCAAAGAGCGCGATACCCAGCCCCAAGGCAGCGACCTTTGCCGCGCGAGGTGCATTGTCTCCAATGCCGAACCGCACGGAGTTGCGTGTTGCAGTCATGTATGTTTTCTCCTCGACCGAAAGGCATTCTGTGCCTTTGATGCGATCACCAGGTGTTCCTGGTATGTAGAAAAGCTAATGCAAAAATGTGTCAAAAATAAGCAAAAACGGTCACATCCTTGTAACGCTCGCCACAGAGGGGTACAACCAGCCGGAGTTTCGCGTTCGCCCACGCGGCTTGTTGGTGCCCCAGGTCAGACTCGAACTGACACTGAACAGATTTTAAGTCTGGTGCCTCTGCCATTGGGCTACTGGGGCGTGACGGGCTGAATCGTCGTCTCTAGCCTACGTGATCGTTGCACCACACGTGGTCCGAGCGGAGCCAATCCATCCCGGCGACTGGTCACGTCACTGCGGGTCGGTCCGCCACACGCTCCCCGTTAAAAGGTGACGGCGGCACCCGCTCCAGGAGCCGGTGCCGCCGTTAATTCCAGTCAGTCAGCTGAACCTATTTCCTGGCTGGCTCACTATAGGAATCGCTTTTCGCTGCACCGGCGCTGGAGGGAGCTTCATCCTTCTTCGGCGGCGGCGTCGCGGCCTCACGGAACTGACGCTTGGGCGTCTGCAAATCCATCAGCTGGGTGGTGTCCCGTCCGAAGACGAAGCTCAGAATCCAGTTGAAGACCACTCGGAACTTACGCTCGAACATCGGCATCGCCATCCCGTGATAGCCACGGTGAGCCAACCACGCGGGGAGTCCTCGCATGCCGAAGCCCATGATGTTGGCAACACCCTTGTACTGCCCGAAGCCAGCCACAGCACCGAGGTTTTTGTGCTTGTATTCCTTGACCCTGCCGACGCCGTTGTTCTGCGCGTAGATGTTCTTCGCGAGGAGTTTGGCCTGGCGCACAGCGTGTTGGGCGTTGGGAACGCAGAATCCGCCGACGCCGCCGCCGGTGAGGTCCGGAACTGCTGCGACATCGCCTGCAGTCCAGGCACCCTCAAGGGGTCCATCGTCGCCGGTGATCCGCAGTTCGGCGTTGGCGCGAATACGGCCACGCTCGTCGATCGGGAAGTCAGAGGACCTGACCATCGGGTTGGCCTGAACCCCAGCGGTCCAGATCAGGGTGTCAGTCTCGAACTCGTCCGCTGGAGTCTTGTCCGGCATATTGATCAGCTTCAGCCGGCCATCCACCGCGCTAGCCAACGAGGTATTCAACTTGACCTGAATTCCTCGGGACCTTAGGTGGGCGACCACCCACACCGCCTGGGATTCAGTTACCTCGGGCATGATCCGTCCCATGGCTTCCACCAGGACGAACCTCAGGTCCGAGTGCTCAAGCCGGTCGTTTTTCTTGACCGCCGCCCGGGCCATGTCCTCGATTTCGGTGATGGTTTCAATACCGGCGAATCCGCCGCCAACCACAACGAAGGTCAGGGCACGGTCGCGCTCCGGTCCGGCCGCCATCAGCGAGCCGGTCTCGATCCGCTCCAGCATCTGGTTGCGCAGTGCGACAGCTTCCTCGATGGTTTTCAGGCCGATCCCCTGGTCCTTCAACCCTTCAATGGGGAAGGTCCGGGTGATGGAACCGGCGGCGACGACGACATCGCGGTAGGTCAACTCGAACGGTTCGCTACCGTCAGCCGGGGCGACCGTTGCAGTACGGCGGGCGTGGTCGATGCCGGTGACCTTGCCGGTGATCAACTCGGTCTGCTTGAGGTGGGTGCGGTGCGAAACCACGGCGTGGCGGGCTTCAATGTTGCCACCGGCCACCTCGGGGAGGAACGGCTGGTACGTCATGTAGGGCAGCGGGTCCACCAGGGTGACAATGCCACCGTGGGACCTGATCTTCTTCTGTAACTTGTGGGCCACATAGAGACCTACGTAGCCGCCACCGACTACAAGAATGCGCGGACGATCGGAGAACTGTTGATTCAGTGCCATGCCTCGATGGTACCGGACTTTGTGAAAAAGTTCACTAAGTTTACGTTGAGCCTTGAGCCCGGCCAACAGGATCAGTGTCTAGGGCCGAGGTTCGGCGGCCGCTTCCAAAGAATCCGTGTCGGTATTCTCGTCCATCGGGTTGGACAAAGCGGCCCTCCGCGCACGGACGACTGCGAAGGTCCCAGCGGCAAGGACCACCACTATCAGGCCGCCAAAACCCAGCACGATCGACGCGGGAAGCCCGCCGGAGGTGCCAGTGCCATCTTCGGCCACCGGCACCTCCGGCTCGGGGATATCGGCCGCCGTGGGTTTGCTGGCTGGAGCATCGGCCTCGGGTGGGGGTGCTGGAGCTCCCCTGCGGTAGATCTCGATATACTCGGCCATCGAACCCAGGAGGTTTTCCTCGGGGACGGCAATCTCGGCATTAACCGCCGCTGCCACGTCGAGGATCCCGTAGCCGTAGATAGTGTCGCGTTCCTCGCCCTCGGCGCCGGCCTCCTGGGCCGTCAACAAAATCCGGTTGACGACCTGGGCCGCGGAGAGGTCAGGGTACTTCGAACGGATCAGCGCGGCGGTTCCAGCGACCAGAGGCGCAGCTCCCGAGCTGCCCGACCAGTCGGCGTACACCCCACCCGGCAGGGCTCCCACCAGGTTCTCGGCAGGAGCAGCGACCCCGATACTGATTCCCTCGGACGAGGATTCGCGGCTCGCTTCGCCCTCCCGGTCCAGACCAGCGACGGCAAGAACGCCCGGCATGGTCGCCGGAGCACCCACCTGCAGGGAGCCTCCCGCACGGTTACCCGCGGCGGCGACGATGACGACGTCGTTTTGCTCGGCGTAAAGGAAGGCCTCGTCCCAGCTCTCCGGCCAGGTCGGTGAGGTGCTTCCAAGCGACATGTTGATCACCTGGGCTCCGTTGTCCACCGCCCAGCGCACAGCGTTCGGGATCTGGGCGTCGATACTGATGCCCGCTGGATTGGGTCCCTTGGTTTCGCCTTCAATCCAGACGGACACGGCCAACAGCTCTGACTCAGGTGCCACTCCGACAATCCCGTCCGATCCCCGACCGTAGGTATCGGGGCCGGACGTAGCGACCGGTTCGGGCGACGGCGACTCGTCAGCGGCATCTTCGTCATCGGATGGTGAGGGGCTGGGCGGAGGATCGGGCAGGTGCCCGCGCCCGGCCAGCAGGCTGGCGACGAGAGTGCCGTGCTCAGCAACCTCGCCGATGCCGAGCTGACCGTCGGGTTGCCCCGACCCCGAAACGTCGCTGCCGCCTACCACCACTCCCTCAAGATCGGGATGTGAACCGTCGACGCCGCTGTCGATGACAGCGACCCGGACTCCCTCGCCCTTGGTGGTTTCCCAGGCTTCGACGATCCCGTAGTCTTCCAGCCAGTATTCGCGTTCCCGCAGGTCATCTGCCTGAGCCGGGAGGGCAGGAAGGAGTGCTGCTGCGACAGCCACACCGAGCAGGCAAGCCGTGGCTCGCAACCGGGAGCCGAAAGCTCCGCTGGGGTTGGTCACTGGGTGGTTTTCCTGTTCTGGCTGAGGGCAATTCCGTCAAGAATATCGTGCTCGCTGGCGACAGAGGTTTTCACCCTGCCCCCGGTGGCATCGGCAAGGTGGGCGGTGATGGTGCGCCAAATCAATGCTCCGGCACCGATCACATCCACCCGGCCCGGGTGCATGTACGGCAGGGCGGCGCGGGATTCCCTGCTCATTGCCAGCAGCTCGGTGGAGGCCCGCCAGACCCGCTCCTGGTCCAGTTCTGCGCCATGAATGTCCGCCGAGCTGTACCCCGGCAGGTCCAACGCATGAGCGGTGATGGTGGTGATGGTTCCTGCCACCCCTATCAGCCGGCTGACCCGGTCAAATGGCACGTCCTGTGAAGCCTCGGCGATCAGGCGTCGGACCTCGGTTTCCATGGTCGCGATCTCCTGAGCAGTGGGCGGGTCTGCGGCCAGGTAGCGCTCAGTGAATCGCACGCACCCCATATCCATGCTGCGTGAGGCCGTCACCCCTGCAGAAGTGCCGAGGACGAATTCGGTGCTTCCGCCGCCCAGATCGACGACGAGCGCCAGCGACTCATCGGCCGGGGAGGCCGCCGCGGGAAGCACGCTCAGCGCACCATCGAATGACAGTGCGGCTTCTTCAGCCCCGCTGACCACTTCCGGCGCTACCCCCAGCAGTGCGCTAATGCCCGAGGTGAATTCTTCGCGGTTCTCGGCATCCCTGGTCGCCGAGGTGGCGACGAACCGTATCCGGTCGGCTCCGTGCAGACCGATAAGTTCAGCGTATTCGCGGACCGCGGTGAGGGTGCGTTCGAGCGCGGCCGCGGACAACCGCCCGGTGGTATCCACTCCCTCTCCAAGCCTGACCACGCGCATGAGACGCACGACGTCGGTGAGTGACCTGCCGTCGTCGTCCACGTCAGCGATCAGCAGTCGGATGGAATTGGTGCCGCAATCGATGGCGGCTGTGCGGATCATGGTTTCTCCGGCGTGTTTGCGTCGGTGCCGGTGGGTGCTGTGCCGGTGGGTGCTGTGCCGGTGGGGGCCGTCGTCGCTTCAGCCGCGTCGGCAGCCGCACGACGCGAGGCGCGTTTCGCGTCGATTTCCTCTGGGCTGAGGTTCTGGGTGCGGGTGTGCCGGCTGAGTTCGCGGTCCGGCGCCGATCCGGCCGTGTCCCAGGCACCGGAGCAGTAGCAGGTGTCCCGGGTCCACCACTGGGCAATACCTTCAACCGCTTCGTCGCCGAGCGGGTTGACACCTGGGCCGGCCGCCAGCGAGTGTCCCACCAGGACATGGAGGCATTTGACCCGGGTGGGCATTCCGCCGGCTGACACGCCGTCGATCTCCGGAACAGGACCCGTCCCTGACCGGTCGCCGATGGCTTTACGGACACGAAGGTACTGCTCGTGCGCCGACTGGTACTTCTCGGCGAGTCCCGGGTCGTGTTCAAGCCGTGTCGTCATCTCGGCCATCAAGCCCGACGCTTCAAGGCGGGAGACCGCAGCAGTGATCACGGGATGCGTCAGGTAGTAGGTGGTGGGAAAGGGGATGCCGTTGGACAGCCGGGGGGCGGTGGTCGCCACCAGCGGGTTGCCGCAGACACAGCGAGCACCAATTTCGACGACGTCGCGCACGGGACGGCCAAGTTGACGGCTGAGGGTTTCCAGATCGGATGTGGTCAGCTCGGTACCGGGTGCAGCGTCCATATCGGGGCCCAACCTTTCGTGGTTGAAGTTCGTGGAGGGAGATGAGGTGCGGTGTTCCGGGACCTGCACCGGGAATGATGAGCGCGGGTGCGGGCGCTAGGAGTCTGTTGCAGACCGCTCAATGGAGTCCCAGAGCGCATCGACCCAGGGGAGATCCTGCGGGGCGTCGCCGGAGGAGCCGACTGCTTCTTCGCCTGGTTCGGTGTCGCCGACCACCACATAGCGGGTCTCACCGGGCATTACCAGGAAAATTCGTTCGCGGGCCTGGGCCTTGATATAGGCGGGGTCCTCCCAGCGGGCGAGCTGCCGCTGGGATTCCAGTTGGGTTTCCTCCAGGGCGGCAATCTCGTCCCGCAGCGTGTTGAGCTCGCCCTGCTGGAGCAGGTAGGTGCGCACCGATGGCGCCAGGAGGACCGTGATGGTCACCAGCACTACCGCCAGCGCCAAGAGCCGACCGGAGAAGGATTTGGCCGGAATGGGCTTGGCATCCTCGGCCGGCACAATTGCTGGCGCTTCACGCCGGAACGGTTGGCGTGCCCGCCGGATGGTGCCAGCGAGTTGCAGCCGCTGCTTCGCCCGTTCCTCTGACGGGGTCAGAGGTGTTGGCGCCGGACGCGGTGCGGGTCCTGCCGGTTTCCCGGTCGGACCCGCACCGCGTGTAGCCGGTTTGGCTGCGGTGGACTTGCCTGCACCCGCGGCAGGCTTCTTGGGTGTTCGCCGCGCCGTAGGCGTGGCGTGTGTCCCATGCCGGTCGATGGGTGCTGGTGCCGGCGGCGCCTGAGGACCAGCGCTGCGCGGCACCTTGGGGCGGCGGGTAGACATCAAAACTCCTCAAAATCCTCTGTATCGGGACTGGTGGCCTGTGAGCCGTCCCTATTACGAGGGTAGCCGCCGCTGCTGCTAACTAGGCTTTGAAACGCGGGAAGGCGCCTCGCCCTGCGTACCGGGCGGCGTCGTCGAGCTCTTCTTCGATCCGTAGGAGCTGGTTGTACTTCGCCACCCGCTCGGATCGTGCCGGAGCGCCGGTCTTGATCTGGCCGGCGTTGGTTGCGACGCAGATGTCAGCAATCGTCGTGTCCTCGGTTTCACCTGACCGGTGCGAGGTAATGGTGGTGTAGCCAGCACGCTGCGCCATGGAGATCGCATCGAGGGTCTCGGTCAGTGTTCCAATCTGGTTGACCTTGACCAGCAGCGAGTTGGCGGTGTCTGCTTCGATGCCGCGGGCGAGACGCACTGGGTTGGTGACGAAGAGATCGTCGCCAACCAGCTGAACCTTTGAGCCGACCTGTTCGGTGAGGGCTTTCCACCCGTCCCAGTCTTCTTCATCCAGGGGGTCCTCGATGGAAACCAACGGGTAGTCGCGCACCAGTTCACCGTAGTAGGTGTTCATGTCGGCGGAGGACAACGTCTTCCCCTCGAAGTGGTAGGCGCCGTCCGTGTAGAACTCCGAAGCCGCTACATCCAGTGCGAGGGCAATGTCCTGACCCGGCGTGTAGCCGGCACGCTCGATGGCTGTGGTGATCAGGTCGAGCGCGTCGCGGTTGGACGGCAGGTTTGGCGCAAATCCGCCTTCGTCGCCCAACCCGGTGGCAAGGCCCTTTTCCTTGAGCACGGACTTCAGTTCGTGGTAGACCTCAACGCCCCAGCGCAGACCCTCGGAGAAGGATTCGGCGCCCAGGGGAACGATCATGAACTCCTGGATGTCGACGTCGGAGTCGGCGTGGGAGCCGCCGTTCAGGATGTTCATCAGCGGAACGGGCAGTACATGGGCGTTGGGGCCGCCGAGGTAACGGTAGAGCGGCAGCTTGGAGGACTCCGCGGCGGCGCGGGCGATGGCCAGGGAAACGCCGAGCATCGAGTTGGCGCCAAGGCTTGACTTGTTCTCTGTGCCGTCGAGGTCAATCATGGCCTGGTCGATGGCCCGCTGGTCGGTGGCATCGAAGCCGAGGAGCGCCGGCTGGATCTGCTCGATCACTGCTTCGACGGCCTGCAGAACGCCCTTGCCGAGGTAGCGGGCCTTATCGCCATCACGGCGTTCGTTGGCTTCGAAAGCACCGGTGGAAGCACCGGAGGGCACAGCAGCACGGCCGAAGGTGTCGTCGTCGAGCAGTACTTCCACCTCGACGGTGGGGTTGCCGCGGGAATCGAGGATTTCACGCGCGTGGATGGCGTCGATGATGGCCATGTATTGCTCCTTTGGTTCTAGGGTGAATAATCTCAAGGCGTCCGGTCAGGGCTAACCTGACCGGTTGATGGGTTCGATCCCAGCCTAGTGGAAACGTCTGTCGCAGCGCCTTTCATGTCCTCCGGAAGACTGGTGCGTGAGCGCTCCTGAAATCGGAGTGCCGCTGAGCGTAGCGCCCGCTCCGGGTCGAGCCCGCTCGCGATGGCTCGCTGCACCACCTCGAGCAACTGCTCCCCCAGTTCGGCTTCGGTTTGCGGTTCGGCGCCCGCCAACGCTGCGGCTGGCTCAGGCAGCGGATCAGCGGCCCGACGCAGGGTTTTGGCCGCCAGAGCCAGAGCGGGAAGGTGCGTGGGTATTCCGTGGAACGGATCAACCCGACCGGGCTCCTCCGCACGCTTGACCTGATGCCAGGTCTCAACGATCGATTCGATCGAGGAGGGAAAGCTCTGCCGCAGCGTTCCGACGGGCGCGAAGACGTGGGGGTTGCGACGGACCATCTTGCGTGTCAGACCGTCGATCACGTCGGTGAGGTCGAAACGACCGTGCTCCCGCTGCAGTTGGGCGTGGAGTACCACCTGCAGCAACACATCACCCAGTTCCCCGCGGAGGTTGGCCGCTGAGTCAAGACTGGCAGTGCTGCTTGAGGCGTCGTCGAGCGCATCGACCAGCTCGTAGCACTCCTCCACCAGATACTCGACGAGTGAAGCGTGCGTGAGTTCAGCCATCCAGGGGCAGTGTTCCCGGAGCTGGGCTACCACCTCGACCAGCCGGTCCAGCGGATGCTGGCCTTCTGGCGAGGCAGAGCCCGGCGGTGACTCAGGCATCAGCGCGAAGAAAACCTTCGGTGACGTAGTCGGCAAGCGCCTCGCGGTCTTCGAGTGGCAGGAACGCTGCGTTGACCGCGTTGAGGGTCAGCTCCAGCAGATCGTCCAGGTCATAGTCGAAGGTTTCGGAGAGTAGCTCGAACTCGTCGGTCAGGGTGACACCGCTCATCAGGCGGTTGTCGGTGTTGACGGTCACCTTGAATCCCAGCTGGAACAGCAGGTCGATGGGGTGGCTGGCGATGTCCCCGCCGAACGCTGCGATGGCTCCGGTCTGGAGGTTCGAGGAGGGGCACACCTCAAGGACGATGCCGCGGTCGCGTACCCAGGCGGCCACCTGGCCGAGGGTGACGACGCCGAGTTCGGGCTCTTCGCTGTCCTCGTCATATTCAATCTCGATGTCTTCGGCGATCCGGACCCCATGCCCGAGGCGCAGCGCGTGCCCGTGAACCAGGGCGTCAACGATGCTGTCCAGACCAGCGGCCTCGCCAGCGTGGACGGTCACCGGGAACTGGTGTTCTGCCAGGTAGGTGAACGCATCCTTGAACCGGGACGGCAGGAATCCGTCCTCGGCGCCGGCAATATCGAACCCGACGGCGCCCTTGTCGCGGTGGCGAACGGCCAGTTCAGCGATTTCCTGGCCGCGGTCTGCGTGCCGCATGGCGGTGATCAGCTGACCCACCTGGATGGCCCGGCCGCCGGCAACGATTGCGTCGACGCCCTCGTCGAGGCCCTGCTGGACAGCTTCAACGGCTTCGTCAAGGCTGAGGCCCTTGGCGGTGTGCTGTTCCGGGGCCCAGCGCACCTCACCGTAGACGACGCCGTCGTCGGCCAGGTCCTCAACGAACTCGCGGGCTACGCGGATCAGGCCTTCGCGGGTCTGCATGACAGCGATGGTGTGGTCAAAGGTCTCGAGGTAGCGGACCAGGGAACCGGAGTTGGCTGATTCCCTGAACCATTCGCCCAATGCCACCGGATCGGTGGACGGCAGTTGGTGGCCAACCGCTTCGGCTAGTTCGATGATGGTGGACGGGCGCAGGCCGCCGTCGAGGTGGTCATGCAGGGACACCTTGGGCAGGCTCCGCAGGTCGAAGGAGAGGTCGGTCGCTGGGGAGATTATTGGCTCAGTCACTTCACTTACCTTACGCGAGGTGCTTTGTGGGGACTAGCGCTGAGGCGCCCGTTCAGGCACGGCACCGTTACTTGCTGTCCGAGTGAACCCTGGCCGGCTCGGGACGCATCGGCGTTGAGCCGCGGACCGCTGCAATGATGCGGTCCACAACGATCCCGAGAATGACGGCGATCCCGATGGCTACCATGACGCCGAGCAGATGATTGTGCTCGAACCAGGAGCCAGCGAGGACGCCAATGCCGACCGAGTAGGTCGACCACACCACCGCCGAGAGTGCGGTGAGCCCAACAAAGCTTCGGCGTGAATACCCGGTGGCTCCTGCCGTGAGGTTCACCGCCACCCGCCCGATGGGGATGAACCGTGCCACAAGGATCAGTGAGGCAGCGCGCTTTTGCAGCTCATATCCGGCCCAGGCAAAGGAGCGTTGCATACGGGCCGAGCGCATCCAACGAAACCGTCGGGTGCCGATCGCTTTTCCCATCGCGTACGCAATGTTGTCGCCGATGAACGCCCCGAGACCCGCCGAAATTATCAGGAACCAGGGGTTGGGAACACCCTGGGTGAGCACTAGTGAGGCGAGCCCGACAACCACCGATTCGCTGGGGAAGGGCGGGAAGAACCCGTCGACGGTGCAGCAGATGAACACCAGGAGGTAGACCCAGGGTTGCTCGGCGGTGCTGAGGATGAAGGTGCTGACCGCGTTCAGGGCTGTGATGACAGCGTCCATGTTCGATCTACCCCCTTATCCGCCCTCGCTGACTGTCCGACAGTTATCACGATGCCATCCGCCGAGGGTCGCCGCCATGGGTGGATCCCCTGACACAACCCCTGTTTCCCTCAGGGCTGAGGCCGGTTGCGTCAGGGCCCGGTTGTGTCAATGCCCGGTTGGTCGGGCCAGGTTGGTCGGGCCAGGTTGTTCGGTCGCCGTGATACCTCAACGTTAGGGCGAGGAGGTCCCGGACCGCGTCGCCCGTTCGGCTGATCTTTGGGCTGCCCGCATCCACCCACAGGGGGACATCACCGCCAGGACAGTCCGGCGGCGGCGCGCTCGGCGCGGCTGTTACGCCTCGGCGATACGGTCCAGGATCAGCTGATAATTGGGCCTGGATCCTTCGGGCGCAATGACGACGGCGCCGTCGAGCGCCTCGCGTGCCCGATCGAACTTCTCGGGGGTATCGGTCAGCAGGGTCATCAGCGGCTCGCCAGCCCGCACCAGAGCACCGGGCTTGGCGTGCATCCGGATTCCGGCCCCTGCCTGCACCGCATCTTCCTTACGGGCACGTCCCGCGCCGAGGCGCCAGGCGGCAACCCCAACGGACAGCGCATCCAGTTCCACCAGAACCCCGTCAGCGGGAGCAAAGATAGTCTCGGATTCCTTGGCTACCGGCAGGGTTGCGCGGGGATCGCCGCCCTGGGCTTCGATCATTTTGTTCCACACGTCCATGGCGCGCCCGTCCTGCAGCGCGGCGGCCGGATCCGCGTCCTTCACCCCGGCGCAGGCAAGCATTTCCTCCGCAAGTCTGACGGTCAGTTCGACGACGTCCTGCGGGCCGCCGCCGGCCAGCACCTCAACCGATTCCTCAACCTCGATGGCGTTGCCTGCGGTGAGGCCCAGTGGGGTCGCCATGTTCGTGAGCAACGCAACGGTGTTGACGCCCGCGTCCTGGCCCAGGGCGACCATGGTGCGGGCCAGCTCGCGGGCCTGCTCCAGATTCTTCATGAACGCGCCGCTACCGACCTTGACGTCGAGCACCAGCGACCCTGTGCCTTCGGCGATTTTCTTGCTCATGATTGAGGAGGCAATGAGCGGGATCGCTTCGACCGTACCCGTCACGTCACGCAGCGCGTAGAGCTTCTTGTCGGCGGGCGCCAGACCGGCTCCCGCAGCGCAGATCACGGCTCCGACGTCGGCCAGTTGGCGCATCATTTCGTCGTTTGTCAGGTCGGCGCGCCAGCCGGGGATGGACTCCAGCTTGTCCAGGGTGCCCCCGGTGTGGCCCAGTCCACGCCCCGAGAGCTGCGGGACTGCTACCCCGAAGACCGCGACCAGGGGTGCCAGTGGGAGCGTGATCTTGTCGCCGACGCCGCCCGTCGAGTGTTTGTCGCTGGTGGCTTTGCCGAGCGACGAGAAGTCCATCCGCTCACCGGAGGCGATCATCGCCGTCGTCCACTGGCTGATTTCCTCACGGTTCATGCCGTTAAGGAGGATCGCCATGTTGAGGGCGGCCATTTGCTCATCGGCGATGGCACCGCGGGTGTACGCGTCGATGGTCCAGTCGATCTGCGCCGGGCTGAGGGTGCCTTTGTCCCGCTTGATCCGGATGATGTCGACGGCGTCGAACTGCTCAGACATGAGTGGGGGTGTCCTTTACTTCATAAGTTTTGGTGGGCATGGGATCCGCTTGCTGAGTTTCAGGCGAGGTGCTCGGGGCCGAACGCGTCGGGGAGCACCTCATCCATGGTCTTGATGCCGCTGACCGTCAGGAGCAACATTCCGGGCGCCCGGAACTCGTACAGGAGCTGCCGGCAGCGCCCGCAGGGCATCAGGGTGTTGCCGTCGCCGTCAACACAGCTGAATGCGACGAGCTTGCCGCCGCCGGTCATTTGCAGTTGGCTCACCAGTGAGCACTCAGCGCAGAGGGTCAACCCGTAGGAGGCGTTCTCTACATTGCACCCGGAGACGATACGCCCGTCATCGGTCAGGGCTGCTGCACCGACCGGGAACTTGGAGTACGGCACATAGGCGCGGCGCATCGCTTCGGTTGCGGCCTGGGTGAGCTGGTCCCAGGGAATCCGGTCCGGTTCAGGGGCCGTCGAGGTCACGATCACTCCTTCATGTACGGGGTGCCGCTGGCTGCCGGGGGCCGGGAACGTCCGACGAGTCCAGCGACGGCGAGAATGGTGACAATGTACGGGAGCATGGCCATGAACTGGCTCGGCACTGACGTGCCGACGATAGATAGCACGTACTGCAGGTTGGTGAAGAAGCCGAAGAGGAGTGCTGCGAAGAACGCTCCGATTGGGTTCCACCGCCCGAAGATCAGTGCGGCCAGGGCAATATAGCCGGCGCCCGCCGTCATATCCCTGGAGAAAGCGCTCACGGAGACGAGGGTGAAGAAGGCTCCACCGAACCCGGCCACTGCTCCGCCGAGCAACACGTTCCAGAATCGGGTCGAGTTGACCTTGATGCCCATGGTGTCCGCTGCCTGCGGGTGCTCGCCGACGGCCCTCACGCGCAGCCCCCACTTGGTGTGGAAGAGCCCGATGTAGATCACAATCACTGCCACATACATGAGGTAGCCGACGATGCTCTGCTTGAACAGGATCGCACCGATGATCGGAAGTTCGGAGAGTAGCGGGATGCTGATGTCCGGCAAGCTGGGCGGCGAGTTGAACGCGCCGGGGTCGCGGCTCAGGAGAGTCGAGGCGAGGAACCCGGTGAGGCCCGAAACCAGCACGTTCAAAACCACGCCGACAATGATCTGGTTCACGAAATACTTGATGCTGAACACCGCGAGGACCAGGGAAACCATGGTTCCGGCGAAAGCAGCGGCGATCAGCCCCACGTAGGCGTTGCCGGAGATCGAGGCTGCTACTGCCGCCGCAAACGCGCCGGACAGCAGTTGACCCTCGATCGCAATGTTCACTACCCCCACGCGTTCACACAGGACACCCGAGAGGGAGCCGAAGATCAGCGGAATGGCGAGGGTGACCGACCCCGCGATCAGGCCGGACAGCGAGATGCTGGGAGTGTTGGCGCTTCCCACCACCCAGGTGAGGAAACCGATCATGAACAGCACACCGTAGATGATCGGGATCCACTTGTTGAGCTTTCGGCCGTTCCTGACCTGCAGGAACGCGTAGACCGCGAGCAGGGTCAGTGCGACGGCGGTGAACCAACCCACCGCTGTTGCGGGCAACGCGACATCGGCCAGCCGGAACCGGTCCGAATCGTCGGAGATACGGAAGACCGCCGTCTGGGCGGGGCTACCCGCGGCAAACACCAGCAGGGCGACCAGGGCGCCGATACCGAACCCGATGGGCGCTTTCCAGTTCCTCACTGTTGCGCCTGGCGCCTGCTTCTTGGGCCGCGCTTCTGTTGCGGTGCTCACGCCAGGCCTCCAGCTGCAGTTGGGGTGGTGATGTCCTCGGACCGGTCAGGCTTGTTGGACTTCTTTTTCTTCTTTTTCTGGTCGATTCTGAAGATAGCTTTGATCAGGGGCGGCGCCGCAATGAACAGCACGATCAGTGACTGCACCACAAGGACTATGTCGATGGGGGTGCCGGTCTGGGTCTGCATCTGGACCCCGCCGGCGCGGAACGCGCCGAACAGCAACCCGGCGAAGAAGACCCCCCAGGGGTGGGACCGGCCCAGCAGCGCGACGGTGATCGCGTCGAAGCCGAAGCTGGCGGCGATACCGCCTGTGAGGACCTTCTCGGTGCCAGCGACCTGGGCGACGCCAGCAAGTCCCGCAAGCCCGCCGGCGAGCATCATGACCACGACGTACCCTTTGGTCACACTGATACCGGCGGTACGGGCGGCGTGCGGGTTGGCGCCGACCGCACGGAGTTCGAACCCGGTGGTTGAGCGGTTCAGCAGCCACCACACGCCGTAGGTCGCGGCAATTGCGACGAGGAAACCGAGATGCAATCGGTAGCCGGATCCCAGGATCAGCGGGAACATTGCCGAGTCATCGAGTCGGGGGCTGATGGGGTTGGACGACCCGGGGTTCTGGAAGGCCGGTGTGAATAGCAGGTAGGCCACCAGGTACACGGCAACATAGTTGAGCATGATGGTGACAATCACCTCGTGGGCACCGGTGCGGGCCTTGAGAATGCCCGGGATGAAACCCCACAGGGCGCCACCAATGAACCCGGCGAGCACTGCTATCAACAGGTGAATACCTGGCGGCAGTTCGAGGGTGAAACCCACCCAGGCCGCGAAGGTCGCGCCGATGATGATCTGGCCCTGGGCGCCGATGTTGAACAGTCCGGTGCGGAACGCGATGGCCACGCCGAGGCCGGCGAGGATCAGCGGGGTCGCGACGGTGAGTGTTTCGGTGAATGGCCGGATCGATCCGGCCAAGGTATCGGCACGAGGGTTGAACACGGCGCCCTGGAACAGGGCAATGTAGGCACCGCTCGCCGCTTCCCAGGCCGCCGAAAGCATGTCACCGGGGCGGCTGAAGAAGTACGACGACGTCTCGGCGACCCGCTCGTCAGTCACTGCGATGAGTAGCCCACCGAGCACGATCGACAGCACTACCGACAGCAGTGCCACCAGTGTACTTCCGCCCATGAGCCGGTGCAGGACGCTGCGTGAGGAATCGCCGGATTGCGACTGTGAACTCATTTTTTCTCCTCCGCGGACTGGCCAAACGCCTCGTCCGCCGTCATTCCGGCCATCATCAATCCGAGGATGTCACGAGTGGTGTCTCCGGGGACCACACCCATCAGCTTTCCGCGATGCAGCACGGCGATCCGGTCAGCCAGTTCACTGATTTCGTCGAGCTCGGTGGACACGATCATCACCGGGGTGCCGCCGTCGCGCTCCTGGACAATGCGCTTATGCAGGAACTCGATGGAACCGACGTCGACGCCGCGGGTGGGCTGGGAAGCGATGAACAGGTGCAGTGGCCGTGAAAGTTCGCGTGCCAGCACCACCTTTTGCTGGTTTCCGCCGGACAGCGTGCCCACAGCTGACTCGGCTGACTGGGTACGCACGTCATATTCTTCGATCTTCGCTGTGGCGTTGGCCTGCACCACCGCGGGTTTCATGGCCAGGCCCTTGGCAAAGGGGGGTTCGTTGTACCAGTTGAGGATCAGGTTCTCGGCTACGGAGAAACTCCCGACCAGCCCGTCGACCGTGCGGTCCTCGGGAACGAAGCCGACGCCCTGCCGGATCACCTGGCTGGCTTTCATCCCGATCAGCTCGGTGCCCTTGAGCGTGATTGAGCCGCTGGTATGGGGCTGCAGGCCCATAATCGCTTCGGTCAGTTCGGTCTGCCCATTGCCCTGGACGCCCGCGACGGCGAGGATCTCTCCTTCGGCGATGTCGAACGTGACGTCGTCGACCAGGCGTTGCCCGGTGGCAGACAGGACCGTGAGGTTCCGGACCTGGAAGGTGCGTTCTCCCGGGGTCGCTGGTGCCTTGTTAAGGCTCAGGCTGACCTGGCGGCCGACCATCATGTTCGCGAGGTCGGTGGTGCTGGTGCTCGGTGCAACGCTGCTCACCACCGCGCCGCGGCGGATCACGGTGATCACGTCGGAGACGGCGCGGACCTCCCGCAACTTGTGCGAGATGAACACAATGGCTGTGCCGGCTGCTTTGAGCTGCCCGATGATTTCAATGAGTTCGTCGGTTTCCTGGGGGGTCAGGACTGCTGTGGGTTCATCGAGGATCAGGATGCTCGCGTTGCGAACGAGGGCCTTGATGATCTCGACCCGCTGCTGGACGCCGACGGGGAGGTCCTCGATCAGGGCGTCGGGGTCGACGTCGAACCCGTACCGTTCGGAGATGTCCCGGATCTTGGCACGGGTTTTCTCCAGATCGAGGATCCCACCGGCGCGGGTGAACTCGTCCCCCAACGCCACATTCTCGGCGACGGTGAAGACCGGGACCAGCATGAAATGCTGGTGCACCATGCCGATTCCCGCGGCCATCGCATCGCCCGGACCATTAAAGGTCACTTCCTTGCCGTCGAGCAGAATGCTGCCTTCGGTAGGCTCGTAAAGTCCATAGAGGACATTCATCAGAGTGGACTTGCCTGCGCCATTTTCGCCCAGCAGGCAGTGCACTTCGCCCGGTTTGACGATCAGATCGATGGAGTCGTTGGCCACCAGGGTGCCAAACCTCTTTGTTATTCCCTGCAGTTCGAGCAGCAACGGACTCCAACCACCTGTTCTGGGTCAGGACCAGATAACAGCGGAGGGAGCCGCTGAACTGGTCGATAAGATTTCGCTGGTCACCAGCCTAAACGCAAAACGCGCCACCGGTCCGTGTGCGGTATATCCTCACGCGGAGCGGCGGCGCGTTATGCCAGAGCTGTTACTGCTGTGGGCTGGCTTCAGATTCCACAACGATGTCCCCTGAAATGATGCCGGCTTCGATCTCTTCCAACTCGGCCATCAGTTCCTCGGACACGGCGTCCTCCTGATCGTGGAATGGCGCGAGGGCCACGCCACCGTTTTCCAAGGTGCCAACGTACGGGGTGTTGTCGAAGCTGTCATCAACGTCGGTGCTGATAACTTCTTCAACTGCCTCGCCCATGAGCTTCATGACCGAGGTCAGGATGTACTCGTTACCGGCGTTGACGGTCAGGAATCCGTCGGAGTCAACCCAGATCACCTTGGCGTCGGCGCCGTCGGCGTTGGCTTCCTCGACTGCTTCAATGGTGCCTGCACCAACAGGACCGGCGACCGGCATGATGATGTCGGCGCCTTCGTTGATGAAGTTTTCGGTGTTGGTCTTGCCGTTGGCGAGGGACTCGAAGTCGCCGGTGAAGGTGCCGGTCTGAGCTTCCTTGTCCCAGCCGAGCAGCTGGACGTCGGCGTCCTTCTGCTCGTTGTAGTAGGCAACGCCATCGGCGAAACCGTCCATGAAGATGGTGACGGTCGGGATCTGGATGCCGCCGTAGGTGGCTACAGTGCCGGTCTCGGTGGTGCCAGCGGCCGTGTAGCCAGCGAGGAAGGCGGCCTGGGCCGTGTCGTAGATGATGGGCTTGACGTTCGGCAACTCGATCTGGTTGTCATCGACGATGGCGAAGTTGGTGTCAGGGTTTGCCTCGGCTGCCTCGGCGGTGGTTGCTGAGAGGAGGAATCCGACGGTGACGATCATGTCGCAACCCTCGGTGACCATCGAGTTGACGTTGGGGCCGAAGTCAGTCTCGGCCTGCGACTCGGCCTGGCGGACCTCAATGCCGAGGTTTTCCTGGGCAGCGGTGATGCCCTCGTAGCTGGACTGGTTGAACGACTCGTCGTCGAAACCGCCCTGGTCAGAGACGATGCAACCGGTGTAGTCGATCGAGGCTGCAGTTGCTTCGGCACTCTCATCCGAGCCTGCGGTGTCTTCAGGTGCCGCGCCGCAACCGGCGAGCAGCAGTGCCGAAACACCGAGCATCGCGGCTGAGAGGGCCGTCTTGTTGTTGAGGCGCGTAGTGGTGCGCTGTGAGTTCTTCAAAATTCCTCCAGAAAGAAATGGGCCCCACGGCTGAAGACCTCAATGAGTGACCGCCCGTTACCACGCGAACGTGTGCAGAGCTCTGTTTTCACTGATTTTTCGTAGGCACTGGGCCGTGCCGGGGCCGGCACGATATGAGCATACTCTAGCGGCGTGCCGGCCCCGCACCTACCAAATCAGGCGACGGAAATCACATTGTTCAGGATTTGTTACCAACGGGTATTGCGTTGGAAACAGTCTCGGACCACGCGGCGCTCAGCGCCTCCAACGAGGAGATCCGGGAGGCGACGTCGTACGTGGTTCCGGTGACCATCAGCTCGTTCACCCCAGTGCGCTGGACCAGGTCATCGAGGCGTTGGACCACCTGTGCCGGTGTGCCCACTGCCTTGATGGCCGGGAGATGATCGAGCACCATAAGTTCCTGGTCCGTGAGAACGCGGGCTGCGGCGGCTTCAGGGGAGACGATCGGGCCCAGCTGCCCGGAACGGAGAGCCAACGCCATGATCCGGGCGGGGCCGGCCAGGTATTGCGCTTCCTCCTCGGTGTCGGCGGTGAGCGCCGACGTGGCCAGCATGGAGTGCGGCTCATCGAGGACCGGGGAGGGCTGGAAGTTGGACCGGTAGAGGTTCATGATGGCTGCCGGGTCCTCGTTGCCGAAGTGATGGGCGTAGCTGTACCGGACGCCGAGCATGCCGGCGAGCTGCGCGGAATATCCGCTGGAGCCCAGCAGCCAGACCTCGGGGGAACTGGTTGCCGACGGCGTTGCAACCAGATTCAGCGCCTGATCCGGCGATCGGTGGTCGCCGAGCAGGCTCATTACCTGGAGGACGTGCTGGGGGAACTCTTCCACGCCAAGACCACCGGCTTGCCGCCGCAGCGCCATCGCCGTGGCCTGATCCGTGCCGGGGGCCCTGCCGATGCCCAGGTCAATCCGGTTCGGGTAGAGCGCTTCGAGCAGCGCGAACTGCTCGGCGACCACAAATGGCGCATGGTTGGGGAGCATCACTCCCCCGGAGCCGAGCCGGATCCGCTCGGTCCTTGACGCCAGATGCGCCATCAGGACGGGCGGGGAGGTGGACGCAACGGCAGGCATGTTGTGGTGTTCGGCAACCCAGAAGCGCCTGAACCCCAACCGGTCGGCTGCCTGCGCAAGGGTGGTGCTGTCGGCTAGTGCCTGCCCGGAGGACTTTCCGACGCCCACTGTGGCGAGATCGAGGACTGACAGGGGCGGACGGGTATTCACTGATGTACTCACATGGGGGTAACCCGCCCCGTGCCGGCTCTATTCCGTCCGGCCCCACCACCCGGGATCGATCCCGGGGCGGTGGCCCGATCCCAGGGGGCCTAGTACCTCACGCCGCGGATGGCCCGGAGGGCCGCGTTGGCCATCACCCGGACCCCGCAGCTGATGGCGTGTTCATCAGGGTTGTAATCGCCACGGTGCAGGTCGTAGGTCTCGCCACCGTGGGTCCGTGTGCCAAGACGCATCATGGCGCCGGGCACTGCCTGGGTCATCCAGGCGAAGTCTTCGCCGCCCATCGACTGCGGGGTGAGCACGACGGCGTCCGGCCCCAGTTCCGCCCGGGCCGCCGCTTCGAGCAGGCCGGTCTCCGCCTCGGTGTTGATGACCGGCGGCACTCCGCGGGTGTGTTCCAGGTGGACGTCGACGCCGAAGGGCGCGGCGATCTGGCGCACGGTACTGTCCAACAGATCACCGGCAGCCTCCCAGGCCTCCCCGTCCAGGCACCTCATGGTGCCGGACATGAAACCGTGGCCGGGGATCGCGTTTGGTGCGCTGCCGGCGTGGATCTGCCCCCAAACCACCGAGACGGCGCTGCGGACGTCGATTCGGCGGGACAGCACGGCTGGAACGTTCACGGCAATGTTCGCCAGCGCGAACACCAGGTCCTCGGTCAGATGGGGGCGTGAGGTGTGCCCGCCCCTCCCGGTGAGCTCCACCCGGACGGTGTCCGACGCGGAGGTGATCGCGCCGATCCGGGTACCCACGAGGCCGACGTCGATGTGGGGATCACAGTGCAACGCAACAATGCGGGGCACATCGGCGAGCACTCCCTGCTCAATGACTTCCAGCGCACCACCGGGCATCATCTCTTCAGCAGGCTGGAAGATGACTCGGATGCGGCCGCCCAGCGGTCCGTCGTCGTGCATTTTCGCCAGGACCAGCGCAACGCCGAGCATCACCGTCGCATGAATGTCGTGCCCGCAGGCGTGGGCAATGCCGGTCGACGCCGAGGCGTACGGCAGCCCCGTCTCTTCAAGTACCGGCAGCGCGTCAATGTCGGCGCGCAGCCCCAAGCGGATGGGGCCTTCACCAATGTCGACGTAGAGGCCCGTATATTCGAGCCGCTGCGGCGCCAACCCTGCCGCCGCCAGGCGTTCGACCAGCTGGTCTGTGGTGCGGTATTCCTTGTGCGAAAGTTCGGGGTGCATGTGCAGATCGCGCCGGAACCGGGTCAGCTCCTCGAGCATGGGGGCAAGCCACACGCCGATGGGAGGGGCTGCTGACGGAACGGGTGGCGCACTGCGGTTGGTTTGCACCACTCCAGCCTAGCCACAGCCGGTCCACACCATAGAACTGTGTGGCAGCATGAAGCGTCCGGATGCACCCCAGTGGAGCTACAGGACGTCGGTTTCGCCGCTGGCGCGCAGGTGCTCGACGGCCTTTTTCACTTCCTGGGCGTGCTCCTTGGTGGTCACGAGCAGGGCATCGGGGGTGTCGACAATAACGACGTCGTCGATCCCGATCAACGCGATCACCCGTTTGGTATCCGAGACGACGATGCCCGAGGCGTTGTCGGAGAACACCCTGGCCCCTTCGCCCATCACTGTCAGCTTGCTGTTTTCGATGGCCGGGTTCAGGCGACCGATGGCGGCGAAGTCCCCGACGTCGTCCCAGCTGAAGTTCCCGGGAATCATTGCGACGTCGCCGGCAGCGGCGGCCGGTTCAGCGACAGCGTAGTCAATGGCGATCTTCGGGAGGGTAGGCCAGACCCGCCGGGCAACCTCGACCCGTGATGGGGTATCCCAGGCCCGGGCAATCTCGGTCAGGCCGGTGTAGAGCTCGGGCTCGTTCGCTTCCAGGTGGCGGAGCATCAGTGCCACCGGGGCGACGAACATCCCGGCGTTCCAGCTGTAATCTCCGGTCTCAAGGTAGCCGCGCGCCACCTCTTCGGAAGGTTTCTCGACGAACTCAATGACGGCGTGGGCGCTGGGCGCACCCTCGATGTGGAGGTTCCTGCCAGCCCTGATGTACCCAAATCCGGTGGCGGGGAGGGTGGGCTTGATTCCAATGGTGACGATATACCCCTGCGCTGCGGTGTGGATCGCCTCGCGGACTGCCTCCTGGAACACCTCGACCGGGGTGATGACCTGGTCGGCCGCGAAGGATCCCATGATGATCTCGGGGTCACGCTGGTACAGGATCGCTGCAGCAAGGCCGATCGCCGCCGCGGAGTCCTTGGGCTCACTCTCCAGGACCAGATTAGCGTCCTGGATTTCCGGGATTTGCTTCAGAACTGCGCGACGGTGCACCTTCCCGGTGACCACCATGATGCGGTCCCCGGTCAGGGGCCCGAGCCGATCGTAGGTGGCACGGATCAGGGTACTGCCGGATCCGGTCAGGTCGTGCAGGAATTTGGGAGCAGCGGCCCGCGACAGCGGCCAGAGACGCGTCCCGACCCCTCCGGCGGGTATTACGCCGTAGAAACGTCGGAGCGCCTCGTCTGGATTTTGGGCACCAGCCCTTTGCGTAGTCATCGTTTCCACGGTAGTGCACTCCACAAAATTCTCGCGGCTCAACGCGTTCGCGGCGTGCGCTGACCCGGTCGGCGCCTGTCAAGAGGCCCGCCACCATAGCCCCTGTTAAAAATGTCACAGCGTAGGGAAGCCTAAATTGTCTGCGCAGGTGACGGAGCCTACATTAGGATCAAGTGAAGAGTGCTTTCGCATCGGCGTCTTACCTGCGTGGCAGACACGCAAACGCCGGGCGTTGCAGGGGAGGTTATTTCAGTGTCGAAGACACCAGCAGGCACCCTTTATCGCGGCCGTGAAGGCATGTGGTCCTGGGTAGCCCATCGTATTACCGGAGTAGTGATCTTCTTCTTCCTCCTGGTCCATGTGCTTGACACCTCGTTGGTGCGCGTGTCCCCCGAGGCTTATGACGCAGTGATCGAGTCCTATAAGAACCCCATCATGGGCCTGGGCGAACTTGGGTTGGTAGCAGCGATCGTGTTCCACGCGTTCAATGGTCTGCGCGTCATCCTGATCGACTTCTGGAAAAAAGGTCCCAAGTATCAGCGTCAGCTGCTCTGGGGCGTCGTCGGGCTGTGGGCAGTCACCATGGTCGCGTTCTCCATCCGTCATCTCGCGGTTGTCTTCGGAGGTTAAGCCATGACTAACCCAGTAATTGAAAGTCCCCGCTCGGGACGCGTTGCGCCCGAGTACACGCGCACTGGTGCCAGCAAGGGCAACTTTGAAATGGTGGCCTGGCTGTTTATGCGGGTCTCCGGCGTCATCCTGGTGGTGCTGATCTTCGTCCACCTGTGGACCTCGCTGATCGACGGCGACGGCATCAAGGGTGTCGACTTCGGCTTCGTCGCAGGCAAGTGGGCAAGTCCCATCTGGCAGATCTGGGACCTGGTGATGCTGTGGCTGGCCATGCTGCACGGCACCAACGGTGTTCGCACCATCATCAATGACTACGCCGAGAAGGACTCCACCCGGTTCTGGCTCAAGAGCGTTCTTTACGCCTCCACCGTCGTTATCATCGTGCTCGGCACCCTGGTGATCTTCACCTTCGATCCGTGCCCCGTGATCGACGGCGTGGCGCATGTAGCGCCATACTGCCCGGCCCCGTAGGGCTCTCGACGCTTCCGGCCGCCGGCGCGGCCGTTCGGTAACAACAGAAAGAACAACACGTATGCAGGTCCACAAGTACGACGTCGTAATCGTGGGTGCCGGCGGCGCCGGTATGCGCGCCGCCATCGAATCCGGTCAGCGCGCGAAGACGGCAGTACTGACCAAGCTGTACCCGACCCGCTCCCACACTGGCGCGGCGCAGGGTGGCATGTGCGCGGCCCTGGCGAACGTTGAGGAAGACAACTGGGAATGGCACACCTTCGACACCGTCAAGGGTGGCGATTACCTGGTTGACCAGGACGCTGCGGAGGTAATGGCGAAAGAAGCCATTGACGCCGTGCTCGACCTTGAGAAGATGGGCCTGCCGTTCAACCGCACGCCCGAAGGCCGGATTGACCAGCGTCGCTTCGGCGGTCACACCCGTGACCACGGCAAGGCCCCCGTCCGCCGGTCCTGCTACGCGGCTGACCGCACCGGTCACATGATCCTCCAGACGCTTTACCAAAACTGTGTCAAGCACAACGTCGAGTTCTACAACGAGTACTACGTCCTCGACCTCCTGACCGTTCAGGAGGAAGTGACTGTCGACGGCGTGACCAAGCTGCAGACCAGGGTTGCCGGAGTTGTCTCCTACGATCTGGCCACGGGCGAGCTGCACGTGTTCCAGGCCAAGTCGATCATCTTCGCCTCCGGCGGCGTCGGGAAGGTCTACAAGACCACCTCCAACGCGCACACCCTGACCGGTGACGGCATGGGCATCGCCTTCCGCCGCGGCATCCCCCTGGAAGACATGGAGTTCTTCCAGTTCCACCCGACCGGTCTGGCCGGTCTGGGCATCCTGCTCTCGGAGGCTGCCCGCGGTGAGGGCGCGATCCTGCGTAACTCGGAGGGTGAGCGCTTCATGGAGCGCTACGCCCCCACCATCAAGGACCTGGCGCCCCGCGACATTGTGGCCCGTTCCATGGCCAACGAGGTGCGGGAAGGCCGCGGTTGCGGCCCCAACAAGGATTACGTCCTGTTGGACCTCACCCACCTGGAACCCGCTCACATTGATGCCAAGCTTCCGGACATCACCGAGTTCGCGCGGACCTATTTGGGTGTGGAACCGTACACCGAGCCGGTCCCCGTGTTCCCCACGGCCCACTACGCGATGGGTGGCATCCCCACCAACATCAAGGCGGAGGTGCTGCAGGACAACGACACCGTGGTGCCGGGCCTGTACGCCGCCGGTGAAGTGGCGTGTGTGTCGGTGCACGGCTCGAACCGCCTGGGCACCAACTCGCTGCTGGACATCAACGTGTTCGGTAAGCGTGCCGGGATCTACGCGGCCGAATACGCGCTGACCGCCGACTTCATCGAGATCCCCGAGAACCCCCTCACGGAAACGCAGTCGCTGCTGGACACGATGCGCAGCTCCGAGGGTGGCGAACGGGTGGCGCAGATCCGCAAGGAACTGCAGGACATCATGGACGCCAATGTCCAGGTATTCCGCACCGAGGAGACCCTGCTGGAGGCACTCAGCGTCATCGATGGTCTCGAAGAGCGGTACAAGCACGTCACCGTCCAGGACAAGGGCAAGCGTTTCAACCTTGACCTGCTGGAAGCCGTCGAGCTGGGTTTCCTGCTCGACATGGCCAAGGTCATGACCGCCGCTGCCTTGCACCGGAAGGAATCCCGCGGGGGCCACTTCCGCGAAGATTTCCCCGAGCGGGACGACGAGAACTACATGACCCACTCGATGGCATACAAAGATCCAACGGCCACCGAAACATCCGGCGTGCGTCTGAAGACCAAGCCGGTTGTCTTTACCCGTTACCAGCCCATGGAGCGTAAGTACTAATGAGCACCGAAACAGTCGAAAGAGAACCAGCCTCCAAAATCGAGCTCGCGCCGGGAATCGGCGGCGGCGGAGAAATCCCGACGTTCGACATCACGCTCAAGGTCCGCCGGTACAACCCCGAGGTCTCGGACGAGGCCCACTGGGACGAGTGGAACCTCACCATGTACGGCACGGACCGCGTGCTCGATGCCCTTCACAAGGTCAAGTGGGAGCATGACGGCACGGTAACCTTCCGGCGCTCCTGCGCCCACGGGGTCTGCGGCTCCGACGCCATGCGGATCAACGGCCGTAACCGATTGGCCTGCAAGACCCTGCTGAAGGATCTCGACACGTCGAAGCCCATCCTGGTGGAACCCATCAAGGGCCTCCCCGTGGAGAAGGATCTGATTGTCGACATGGAACCGTTCTTCCAGTCATTCCGTGAGGTCATGCCGTTCCTGGTCAACCGCGGACACGAGCCCACCAAGGAGCGTCTGCAGTCCTCCGAGGAGCGCGAACGCTTCGACGACACCACCAAGTGCATCCTGTGCGCCGCGTGCACCTCGTCCTGCCCGGTCTTCTGGACCGATGGCCAGTACTTTGGCCCAGCAGCGATCGTGAACGCCCACCGGTTCATCTTCGACTCGCGCGACGATGCCGGCGACATGCGCCTCGAGATCCTGAATGACAAGGAAGGTGTGTGGCGGTGCCGCACCACGTTCAACTGCACCGAAGCCTGCCCCCGTGGCATCCAGGTCACCAAGGCCATTGCTGAGGTCAAGCAGGCCATTCTGAGCCGCAAGATCTAGTTGGTCACCACCCGCATTATGCGGTGATCGTCGACGTCGGCCCGGTCGCGCTACCCAGCGTGACCGGGCCGACGTTTCTGATTAACGGGGGCCGCTCCCCCGTCGCAGGCTCGCTAGTCTTTCCGCCGTCCTGCAACGCGGCTGCGCTGCTTTAGCGACCGGCCATGCCGTGGAGCGAGCCCCGCTTCGGCGTCGGCGGCACCAATGGCGCCCCACGCCGCAGCAAGCAGGTAGACCTGGCTGAGCAGGAAGAACCAGACAATCAAACCGACGACGACGGTGAAAGGCGCCAACAGTGGGTTGCCTCCACCCACGCTGCCGAGGAGCAGGGTGCTGAACGTCCGCAGCACAGTGCTTCCAACCGCGGTGACCAGCGACGACTGGATGAGCAGGCGCCGTGTCTGATTGATTCCCGAGGCACGGCGGAACAGGATCACGGCCACGGCGAAGTCCAGGACCAGCATGATGGCTACCCCGGCGAGCTGCGTGAAAGGCCGCCCGGTGTCGCCGAACCCCAGCCAGTCGAACACCACGTCCAGAAGGGTGTTGGCAACCAGGCCAACCACGGTGGTGAGGATCATCGCTACCCCCAACACGAGCAGCGTCCCCAGATCCTGGACCCGGATCAGGATGGGGTGTCTAGGGATTGGGGGGAGGGCGAAGATGCCTCTCATCGCCTGCCTGACACCGGCAATCCAGCCCAAGGCGGTGATTGCCGTGATGATCGTGGAGACGATCAGGGTGAGGGTCAAGCCATCCCCTGCATTGAAAAGCTGTTCGGGGGTGGCCAGACCGGGACCGTCCTCCTCCATTTTGAGGATGCCCGGTGCCGCCGAATTCACCGTTTCGACGATCAGGTTCTGCAACGGTGCATTCCCGGAGACCACCAGACCGAGAATCGAGAAACCGGCGAGTAACAGTGATGCCATGGAGAAGAACAGCCTGTACGCAATACCCGCTGCCATGAGCGGACCACGCCGGACCGCGTACAGATGGAACACCCGCACTGGCCGGAGGACGAAGATCCGCGCCAGGAGGTAGTTGATGGTCGCCATTATCAGTGGCAAACCCGTTGTGCCCCGCCGTTTCACCTTGCCCAGATCGCGGCGGGCGTCAATCACCTTCAGTTTGAGGTGGGTTAGCTCGGCCGGACGAGGCTCGTTGTAGAAGTCGGTCTCAGCCGGGGTGATCGCCCTGGTTTTGATCTTGGCCAAAGCTTAGCTCTTCCCTCAGTCGCCAGATACCGCACGAATCGTGCTCATACAACCCCATAGTACGGACCATGAAGGAAGCCTCGAACCCCTTCAACCGGGCCTCCGCGCCGTCCATGCTCGCCACACTGACATCGTGGGCGACCGTCACATGCGGGTGGAAAGGGAACTCCAGCGACCGCTCCAGTGGCCCGCGCTGGAGTTTGGTGTGCAGGTCCACGCAATCCTCGAAGCCATCCTCCAAGTTGAGGAACACCACTGGGGAGACGGGCCTGAACGTTCCCGTACTTTTCAACGTCACGGTGAAGGCGTGCTGTCCGCGGGCAACCTCACGGACGTGCTCGATGGTTGCGTCCCAGTCCGTTGCCGGGGTGGTTGTCACGAGGGTGATGTGGGCCGGAATGAGATCAGCCATCGGATCACCAAAGGATGCGCGCCAGCGTCCGAGCTCCGCCGCCAGCGGCTCAGGTACCGCGATGACCACACCGACGCAGCTCTGCGAGGCGCCGGCTGCCGGTGGCACGGCCATCCCCTCGGCCGGTGCCTGCTGGTGGCTGGTAGTGGTGGAGCTGATCGGCTGGTCCATGCGGTTAGCGCGCACCGCCCAGCGGTGGGAGGAAGCCGACCTTCGAATACACGTCGGCGAGGGTGGCTGACGCGATGGTGCGTGCCTTCTCGGCACCGCGGGCCAGGAGCCTGTCCAGTTCGGCTGGATCGGCAAGCAGTTCCTCGGTGCGGAGGCGGATCGGCTCAAGGTGGGTCACCACGATGTCCGCCAACTCGGTTTTCAGGTGCCCGTACATCCGCCCCTGGAAGTCCCCGACGACGTCGTCAATGGTCTTGCCGGTGAGCATCGAGTAAATGGTGAGAAGGTTCGAGATGCCCGGCTTGGCTTCCTTATCGAAGCGGATCTCGGTATCGGTATCAGTGACCGCCGACTTGATCCGCTTGGCCGTCACCTTCGGGTCATCCATCAGGTTGATCAGTCCCGTCGCCGAGCTCGCCGACTTGGACATTTTCGCCGTGGGGTTCTGCAGGTCGTAGATTTTCGCCGATTCCTTCTGGATGAAGGGCTTCGGCACCACGAACGCTTCGCCGAACCGGGAGTTGAACCGCTGCGCCAGGTCGCGACTGAGTTCGACGTGCTGCCTCTGGTCCTCCCCTACTGGCACGCCCTCCGGCTGATACAGGAGGATGTCGGCGGCCTGAAGGATGGGGTAGGTGAACAGCCCCACGCTCGCCGCATCGGCGCCCTGTTTCTGTGACTTGTCCTTGAACTGGGTCATCCGTGACGCCTCGCCAAACCCGGTGATGCAGTTCAGCACCCACCCGAGCTGAGCGTGTTCCGGCACGTGTGACTGCACAAACAAGGTGCACTTATCAACGTCGACGCCGCCGGCAATGTACTGCGCGGCGGTGCGGCGGGTGCGTTCTGCAAGCTCGCCCGGTTCCTGCGGAACAGTGATCGCGTGCAGGTCGGGAATGAAGTAGATTGCCTCATACTCGTCCTGCATCCGCACCCAGTGCACCAGCGCCCCGAGGTAGTTGCCCAGGTGGAGGGACTCGCCCGAAGGCTGCATGCCGGAGAGCACCCGCTGCCGTGCACCGTTAGTGGTAGTCGTCATGGTTACAGAATCCTGAAAGTTAGAGCCGGTAATCGACTACCAGCGGAGCGTGGTCTGAGAAGCGCGTGTCATACGAGGGTGCACGGTCGACGACGGCGTCTGCTGCAGCGGCAGCGAGGCCCTCGGTGGCGAGGTGGTAGTCAATCCGCCAACCGGTGTCGTTGTCGAACGCCTGACCGCGCCAGGACCACCAGGTGTAGGGGCCGTCGACGTCGCCCGCGAGGCGGCGGTGCACATCAACGAAGCCGAACTCGTCATCAAAGAACCGGTCAAAGTAGGCGCGTTCCTCGGGCAGGAAACCCGCCTTCTTCACGTTGCCTTTCCAGTTGCGGATATCGAGTTGGGTGTGCCCCACGTTGAGGTCACCCACCAGCAGGGTGTGGTCCCGGGTGCGGCGCAGTTCCGGCAGCCGCTCCGAAATCACGTCGAGGAATCGGTACTTGTCGTCCTGCTTGGGGCTGTCGACTTCACCCGAGTGCACATACGCGCTGACGACGGTGAGGGTTACTCCCCCAAGCTCAAAATCTGCTTCGACCCACCGCCCGGCGGTGGCGAAGTAGTCGTCGCCGATATGGGTGCGGGTTGCGGTCGGTGCGATTCGCGAGGCGATCGCGACTCCGGCGCGGCCCTTGGCCTCGGCTTCGGCATGCAGGATGTGCCACGATTCCCCAAGGAGCCCTCTGAGGACGTCGTCGGGTGCACGGACCTCCTGGAGGCAGAGGATGTCGATCTCTCGTTCCGCGAGCCAGTCGGCCATGCCTCGTTTGTAGGCCGCACGGATACCGTTGACGTTGACCGTGGCGACGCGCAGGAGTGACCCGTTGGCTCGGGACAACCCATCGGTGAAAGCTGTCGTTGCTGCAGTGGAACTCACCCGCTCCACCCTACCCGAGCGCTCTGACGAATGAGGGCGAAAAAGAGGCGGCGTTGGTTGCCCTTGTCAGTCGACAACGGTGCCCTCCACCGGTCCGTCATCGTTCTTCTTCATCATCGACCGGGCGTTGTGCGACGTGATCTCGATGGTCTCGAGCGCCCGCCCCACCGTCTCCTCGTCGCTGGACTTCCCCGCGGCCAGATGGTCCCGGATTACCCGCACCTGAACCTGAACAATTTTGAAGCTGTGGTCCAGTTTCATGTCGCGGGCCAAAGTGGCCTCATCGACCACCCCGGTGCTGGTGGAATCCTGGATGCCGTTGGCACGGTTGAACTGCTGCTGGGCCTCGTTGATCCGCGCCGCCGCATTGCGGGCTGCCGTCCTGAGGCTGAAGACCACGAAGCTGAAGACCAGGAGCCAGCCCAGCGAGATGATGGCAACCAGCCATCCGACGACGTCGTTCTGGTTGGCGGCAAAGACCACAGCCACCAGGAAGACGATCAACATAATGCTCATCCCGATGGTGCCCATGCGCAGGCTCAGGCCTCGACCCGCTCCCGCTGGGGTGCCGGACTCGAACGGTTTCTGGTTCCCAAGAGGCTTCATACCCCCATTCTCGCAAATGGGGGCAGGGAAGGAATGACCTTCCACCGTTGGCGAACGCTCAGGCTCAAAACTTTATTTTATTCCCCACCCATCCGTGATCGGCACCACTCCGAAGTATTAGTATGTGTGCTGATCATTGCGCGCTAACACTCGCTCTATGGAGGAAAAATCACATGAATAAGAACTTGCGTCTTCTCGCAGTCCCCACCCTCGCCCTCGGCATGGTTGCCATGGCCGGTGCGCCAGCAATGGCCGACCACGCCAACGGCTCATACACGGTCGACTTCCAGCAGCTCAGCGGCACCACCGGTACCGCTACGTTCGCGATGGACATCGATGACAAGACTGCCACCGTAAACCTTCAGGTCTCCGGTCTCGGCGAAACCTTCATGGATGCGCCGTACCCACACGTACAGCACATCCACGGTGGCGCGCAGGGCACCTGCCCCACCATGGCCGATGACGCCGATGGTGACGGCATCCTCTCCACCACCGAAGGCGCAGCCGCCTACGGTGGCATCCAGACCACTTTGGGCACCAGCGGCGACACCAGCCCAGCTGCCGGCCTGAACCTTGAGCTCGCCGGCCAGGGTGGAAACTACTCCATCGAGCGCACCTTCGAGATGAACGCCGAGACCCTCGACGCCATCGAAGCCGGGACCGCCGTCGTCGTCATCCACGGCCTCGATCCAGCAACGTCAAGCTCCGAAGAGGCCTTCAACGCTCCCTCGGACCTCGAGCCTTCACTTCCACTGGGCGCCACCTCACCAGCACTCTGTGGTGTTGTGACCGCTTCACAGATGGGTGAAATGCCTGAGGGCGGCGCCGACACCGGTGTTGCACAGTCCACGTCAAACAACAACATGGGCATGCTCGCCCTCGGAGGTGGCCTCGTTCTGGCTGCTGCCGTTGGTGGCACCTACGTTGTTCGCCGCAACGCTGCAGACAACGCATAAGGAATAGTCTGATTTCATGATCAGCGCTAAAAACGGTCGTCGTCGAGGCTTTGTGGCCTCGGCGGCGACCGCCCTTTTGATTCTTACCGCCTGCGGTGCCGACACACCCCCTGAAGGCACGGGGCCTGCCGCGCCGAGCCCTTCGGCGTCGTCCTCGGCTGCGCCTTCGACCGCCACGCCTTCCAGCCCGGCACCTACCTCTGCTGCGTCAGAGGCCCCCAGTGCGGTCCCCACCCCGGAGCTGCCCGCGGTCCTTGAAGCGTCCAAGCCGGTGTCGTTCAACATTCCCACGATCGCCGCTGAATCCGAGCTGCTGCATCTCGGGCTCCGGGACAATGGCTCCCTTGAGGTGCCGCCCGATGGACCTGGGGCGCCAGCGAGTTGGTATGACCAGTCCCCCACCTCGGGCGAACGGGGGCCATCCGTCCTGCTCGGCCATGTCAATGCGACCGGTGGCGGCCCAGGCGTGTTCGCCGACCTGCGCGCCCTGCAGGCCGGCGACGAGATCAACGTGGTCCGCGAGGATGGGAGCACTGCCGTGTTCGCCGTCGACCGCGGCGAGCAGTACCAGAAAGACGACTTCCCCACCCTTGAGGTCTACGGAAATACTGACGCCGCCGAGCTGCGCCTGATCACCTGCGACGGCTACAACCCGGAGACCGGCGAGTTTGACGACAACTACGTGGTCTACGCGACTCTCGTACCGTAAGCCAGTTCGGTGGCCTGGTTACCAGCTGACGAGGCAGAACGGGTGCCCGGCCGGGTCGAGGAAGACCCGGTGGGCTTTGGAGCCTGAGTTCATGCTCACGGCGCCCAAGGCCAGGACTTTCGCCTCGGCAATGTCCAGGTCATCGACCCGAACATCGAGGTGCACCTGCTGCGGCAGGTCCTGGCTGGGCCAGCGGGGCGGCGTGTAGTCGCTCACCCGTTGGAAGCCGAGCGCGGGCCGGTCCGGCGCATCGCCGATGGAGATCCACCCGTCGTCGTCGTGCTGGACCCTGATCATGCCGAGCAGGTCCTCGTAGAACGACGCGAGCCGATCGGTGTCTGGACAGTCGAAAACGGTGGCTTGCCACTTTCCAATCATGCTCCAGTATGTTCCAGCCTCCCTCCGGGATGGAACCCCTTCGAGCAGCAAACTGCTACTTCAGGAACAGCTTCCGCAGCCGGCTGGTGGTCAGCACCATGCCGACCAGGATCATCACCAGGTAGTAGAGGATGTGGATGCTCGTCGCGGCGGTGAAGGTGCCCACGCTGATTTGGCGCAGCAGCTCGACGCCATGCCACAGCGGCAACGCCTGGATGAACCACTGGATGCCCTGCGGGTACACGCTCAATGGGTAGAACGTCGCCGAGAACAGGAACATCGGGAGCATCACAAAGTTAATCCAGTCCATCTGCTGAAACGTCTTCATATAGCTGGTGATCCCCATCCCGAAGGAGGCGAACCCGAACGCGATCAGCACCGACGCCGGGACCATCAGCAGCGCCCACGGCGTGGTGATCAGGCCCATTATGCCCATCACCGCGGTGAACCCGGTGGCGTACATCGCGCCGCGCAGGAGCGCCAGGAAGATCTCGCCGATCGCCACATCCAGCGGCCCGAGCGACGTGTACAGCATGCCCTGGTAGAGCTTCGCGAAATTCATCTTGAAGAACACGTTCCAGGTGGAGTCGTACACGGCGCCGTTCATCGCGGAGACGGCCAGCAGCGCCGGTGCGATGTAGGCCGCGTAGCTGATCTCCTCGCCGCCGGGCCCGACGACGGTCCCCACCAGTGCGCCGAGGCCCACCCCCATCGAAATCAGGTACAGCACCGGCTCGAAGAAGCCCGAGACCATGATCAGCCAGTTACTGCTTTTCGTGGCGCGCAGCCCACGCGCGATTACCGCTTTCGCGTTGCGGGAGTAGAGGGCGCTGAAGCGTCGGGTCTGCGGGGTGATGCGGTAGTCGGCGTCGGTCAACGGGTCAGCCGACGACGGCGCTGCGGAATGGGTCAGCTTCTCGGTCACTTGCCCAACCTCCGTGCGTAGGTTCTGCGGGCCAGACGCCAGCCGAGGACGGCGAGCACCACCAGGTACACCACGTGAATCACGGCCAGCCAGATCGGCACCGGGAAGCCGTAGGTGAGCATCCGGCCCAGTTGCGTCCCATGCCAGAGCGGGGAAATCCAGCCGATCCACTGCAGGTAGATCGGCAGCGTGTCGAGTGGGAAGAAGGTGCCCGAGAACAGGAACATGGGCGTCACCAGGAACCGCATCACTAACGCGAACTGCCCCTTGTCTTCCTGCACACTGGCCGAATACGCCATCAGCGGCAACCCGAAGGACAGACCGCAGAGCACAGCCACCGGCACGGCCACCCAGCCCCACCCCGACGGCGAGGCACCGAAGGCGGCGACAATCCCAAAGTAGATCGCGCTCATGAGGATCAACCGCAGGCTGATGGCGATGATGTAGCCGTTGACAATCTGGTGGACGCCGAGTGGTGAGGCATGCGGCCCGTAGTAGACCCGCCGCCACTTGAAACCGTCCATCACCGGGTAGGTGAACTCGGTGGCGGCGGTCATGATGGTGGCGGATGCGAGCAGGGCCGGTGCGATGAATGCGAGATAGCTGACCCCACCGAACGCATCGGAACTGTTCTGGTCCACCAGGGTGGCCAGGCCAACCCCCATGGCGAACAGGTACATCACCGGGTTGCCCACGCTGTAGGCGAGGAGGGTCCAGCGGTACCCGTTCATGACCCGCAGGGCGTGCTCGGCGTAGTACCAGGAACCGAACCGTTTGGCGCGGTCGGCCGCGACCTGCGGTGCGTGGGCGCGTAGCGTCGTCGTCGGCGGCTGGATCGCCGTCTTGTTGGTGGGGCCCTTCTGCGTTGCGGCGGGCTCGACGCCGGCGCCAGGGCTGGGCGAGTTAGTCAACGAGACTCCTCCCGGTCAGGCGCAGGAACACGTCCTCCAGCGAGGACCGCCGGACCAGGGAAGTGATGGGGTGCAGGCCGCGGGCGGTGACCTGCTCGAGGGCGGCTTCGCCGTCGTGCGTGTAGATGAGGACGCGGTCGGGCAAGGGTTCCAGCCGGTCGCCGATGCCCTGGAGTTCAGCGGCGACGGTGGTGTTGCGCTCGGAACCGAACCGTAGCTCGAGCACCTCGCGGGTGGAATGCTCGCGGATCAGCTTCGCTGGCGAGCCCTCCGCCATGATCTTGCCCTTGTCCACGACCACGAGCCGGTCGCAGAGCTGCTCCGCCTCGTCCATGTAATGGGTGGTCAGGATCAGGGTGACCCCTGATTCCTTCAGGCGGAACAGCCGGTCCCAGAGGATGTGGCGCGCCTGCGGGTCAAGGCCGGTGGTCGGCTCATCGAGCAGCAGGATCTTTGGTTCGTTGATCAGCGAACGGGCGATGGTGAGCCGGCGCTTCATACCGCCGGAGAGCGAGTCAACCTTGGCTTTCGCCTTGTCGGTGAGTTGGGCGAATTCGAGCAGCTCGTCCGCCTTGGGCTTGAGGTAGCTCAGGGGCAGGCCGAAGTACCTCCCGTAGACGATCAGGTTGTCGCGGACCCGGAGTTCCTCGTCGAGGTTGTCCTGCTGCGGCACCACCCCCAGGTGGGCGCGCACCTGGGGACCATGCTGTTCTGGGTCGAGGCCCATGATGGTCAGTGACCCCGAGGTACGCTGCGACACTCCGCCGATCATCCGCATGGTGGTGGATTTACCGGCACCGTTGGGTCCCAGCAGGCCGAAGGATTCACCGGCCGGCACATCGAAGGAAATGTCATCGACCGCGGCGAAGTCACCGTAATGCTTGGTGAGCTGTCGGGCGGAAATGACGTAATCGCGGGTCACTGAGTTGGGCACCTGCTCAGCCTAGGGGATTTGTCCCATTGGGAAAAGCCAACCAGAATCTTTATGATCGGGTCGCAATCGCACCACACCCACAGCGGAGGAAAAAATCGAAACTCCTACTACTCAGCTCGATCAGCCTCGCCTAGGATGGCGAAATGTGCGTATTGGCGCCGACGTACCTGTGTCCCTACCCGATGACAGTCAGGAATCAGACCATGAACTCCTCCCGCACCCGCCCATTCGACGTATGTCGGGGATGCCCATGACGGCGCCCCAGATCTACGTCAGTTTCCCTGGTACCGCTCGTGAAGCCCTGAGCTTCTACGGGCACGTTTTCGGTGGAGAACTCGCCTTGCATACCTACGAAGACTTCGGTCGTAGCGATGGGCCTGGAAACGCTATCGCGCACGGAGTTCTGAGCGGTGTCGTTGCTCTGGCCGGATCGGATGCCGGGGCTGGCGGGAAGACTGTCCGGTTCGAGGGGATGATGCTTTCGTTGTTGGGTACCGCCGAGCCGGCAGTGCTGCATGAGTGGTTCGATAAGCTCGCTGATGGCGGCTCGGTCATCGACCCGCTAACCCCGAAGCCGTGGGGTGCCTCCGACGGCCAGGTCGTTGATCGCTACGGACTCCACTGGCTCGTCGGTTATGAACCCGGGTTGTGAGCGACGCGCAACTGCTCGCGCAGCTAACGGCGGGCCGCGAGCATGTGCTCCGTGCTGTCGAGGGGCTACCAGAGGATGCACTTCACCGGGTGATGGTGCCTTCCGGTTGGTCCGTGAGACAGTTACTGAATCATCTGGCATTCGATGATGAGATGTTCTGGATTTCGGCCGTCCTTGGCGGCGACCGGAGAGCCATCCAAAACCTCCATGACGGATGGGCGGCGGAACCGATGACGGGGACGGAGGCGATTACCACCTATCGGCGGGAGATCGTTCAAAGCGACACAATCCTCGCTGGCGTCGACCTCGATGACCCGCCGCGATGGGTGCCCCCAGCAGATGTCTACGGAGGCCCGCCCATGCGTGATGGGCGCGAGATCATCTATCGGGTACTCACGGAGACCTCCGTCCATGCCGGGCACCTGGACATCGTGCGTGAACTCCTCGACGGGCATCAAGATCTTGTCGTCGCCTCCTAGGAGTGCTCCCGCCCTGGAATCCGAGTTGAGGGAAGGCCGATGGCGCACCACACACAAACAGAACGAAGCTTTACCCTGACCCGCAATCTGCAAGCCCCCCGCCACCTGGTGTTCAAAGCCTGGACCGATTCGGAACATCTCGCCTGGTTCTATAACCCGGCCATGCCCACCCCATCGTCCCCGATAGAGGTCGATCTGCGGGTGGGCGGTGCATGGAGGCAACAGATGGTCGTAAATGAGGAACTTCACTACCCAACCGGCGGGGAGTATCTCGAAATCGTTCCCGACGTACGACTGGTTTTTCGGTGGGGAGCCGTCGGCGGGTGGCCGGACCTCGCGGGAGACCAGCAGCGGGAGGCGCCCGTCGTGAGCGTCAACCTCACGGATGCCCAGGACGGCACCCGACTCGAGTTCACGGTGAACTTTCCCGACCACCTGCCAACTGAAGAGGTTCGGAACCTCATCGATGGCGGCACACGAGATGGTTGGGGCGCCACCCTTGATCGAATCATCCACAGCACCGCCCTCACAGCCTGACATCAGGGACGGGCTACGAAAAGGGCGTCGGGGGTTATCACCACGCTTCGGGAAAGCTGCTGCTGCCCGCGACCGTGAAGGGCTCCTACCAGACCGAACTCGTCCGAGGTTCCACCCGACCTGGTCCGCGCCGTGCGTACCTGGTTTCAGTGTGCGACGGCGATCCCGGCCTGCCGCTCGGCGGCTTCCACCACGTTGGCCAGCAGCATGGCGCGGGTCATCGGGCCCACGCCGCCGGGGTTGGGTGAGAGCCAGGCAACCGTCGAGGCGGCCGCTGGTTCGACGTCGCCCGTGAGCTTCGCCTTGCCGGTCTCGGGGTCTTCCACGCGGGTGACGCCAACGTCGAGCACGATCGCCTCGGGCCTCAGGTCCACCGCCTTGATCATGCCGGGGAAGCCCGCCGCAGCGACGACGACGTCGGCCTGCCGCAGCAGGTGGGGCAGGTCAACGGTCCCGGTGTGGGCCAGGGTGACCGTGGCGTTGATGTCGCGGCGGGTGAGCAGCAGGCCGAGGGGCCTGCCGACGGTGACCCCGCGACCCACCACCAGAACGTTCTTCCCGTTCAGGCTGATGCCGTGCCGGCTGAGTAGTTCGACGATGCCGTGCGGGGTGCAGGGCAGCGGCGAATCCAGCGGAGCGCCCACGTTCAGCACCAGCTTGCCAAGGTTGACCGGGTGCAGCCCGTCGGCGTCCTTCCCCGGCGCCATTCGTTCGAGGATGGCGTTGGTATCGAGATGTTTGGGCAGGGGCAACTGGACGATGTAACCGGTGGTGGCGTCGTCGTCGTTCAGTTCATCGATGACCTGTTCCAGGTCCGCCTGCGAGATGTCGGCGGGCAGATCCCGGCGGACCGAGGTGATGCCGACCTGTTCGCAGTCGCGGTGCTTTCCGGCGACGTAGGAGTGACTGCCGGGATCGTCCCCCACCAACACGGTGCCGAGACCGGGGGTGATGCCGCGCTCCTTAAGCGTGGCGATGCGGTCGGTCAGCTCGGACCGGATGGCCGCGGCGGTTTTCTTGCCGTCGAGGATCTGTGCGGTAGGGCTCATCTGATGTGGCCTGCTTCCAGTTGCTCAAGGACGAATGCTTTGCCGCGGTCGCAGCAGCCGGTGAAGCAGCACTCGCTGGTGGGGATGTCGTAGTCAGTCGAGGCGGCCGCAGCAGAGTCCAGCGCGCCCTCCGGGAGGTCTTCTACCACTGCTCGTGTTCGGGGTAGAGGGGGAAGTCGGCGGTAAGGGCCAGTACGCGGGCGCGCAGTGCATCCGCAGCCGCGCCAGGCTTCAGCGCCGTCGCGATGATGTCCGCGACCTCGGTGAACTCTTCCGCACCGAAGCCTCGGGTGGCCAGCGCCGGGGTGCCGATGCGCAGACCGGAGGTGACCATCGGTGGGCGTGGGTCAAACGGAACCGCGTTGCGGTTGACGGTGATGCCGATTGAATGCAGAAGGTCCTCGGCCTGCTGGCCGTCAAGCTGCGAAGCGCGCAGATCCACCAGGACAAGGTGGACGTCGGTGCCGCCGGTCAGCACCGAAACGCCGTGCTCGCTCACATCGGTGGCGGTCAACCGGTCGGCAATGATGCGGGCACCTTCAAGGACCCGCGCCTGGCGTTCCTTGAATTCAGGGGAACCGGCGATCTTGAACGCCGTCGCCTTCGCCGCGATGACGTGCATCAACGGCCCGCCCTGCTGGCCCGGGAACACCGCAGAGTTGAGCTTCTTCGCCCACTCCTGCTTCCCCAGGATGACGCCCGAGCGGGGTCCGGCGAGGGTCTTGTGCACAGTGGAGGTGACGACGTCGGAGTACGGCACCGGGTTGGGGTGCAGGCCGGCAGCGACGAGGCCAGCGAAGTGGGCCATATCGGTCCAGAGGAGTGCACCCACCTCGTCGGCAATGGACCGGAACGCGGCGAAGTCGAGCTGCCGCGGGTACGCGGACCAGCCCGCAATGATGACCTGCGGCTTCTCGGCGATCGCCTGCGCGCGGACCTTGTCCATGTCCAGGCGGTGGGTATCTTCCTCCACACCGTAGGCAGCAACTTCGTAGAGTTTGCCGGAGAAATTGAGCTTCATGCCGTGGGTCAGGTGTCCACCATGGGCGAGGGACAGGCCCATGATCTTGTCGCCGGGCTTGATCATCGCAGCGAGCGCAGCGGCGTTGGCCTGCGCGCCGGAGTGCGGCTGGACGTTGGCGAACTCGGCGCCGAACAGGGCCTTGACCCGCTCGATCGCGAGGGTCTCCGCAACATCGACGTACTCACAACCGCCGTAGTACCGGCGGCCAGGATAACCTTCGGCGTATTTATTGGTCAGGACCGACCCCTGCGCCTGAAGGACCGCGCGCGGGGCGAAGTTCTCGGAGGCGATCATCTCGAGGGTGTCGCGCTGGCGGGCAAGTTCGTCGGTCAGGACTGCTGCGATCTCCGGGTCGATCTCGGAGAGGGGCGCGTTGGTGACCGCCGAGGTGGCGGATCCGGTGGCGGGCAGGTGCGAAGTTGTCACAGTGAACTCCTGGGTGGGATGCGTTTCTACAGGTCAGGTTACTCGCTGAGTCTTCCGGGCAGCTCCGATATCCGGTCACACTGAAGCATCATCAAGCAAATTCTTGACCAGACGTCCCAGGCGTGCGATCCGTGGTCGGCACGGCGCGCCGTCGTCGTCGGAGCCTTCCTGAAAGAGTCTTCCAGAAATTGCCCGAAGATAACGATGCATGCCGCTTCCTGATGGTGACCCACCTGACGCCAGTCGCGGCACTTCCGAGTGTATCCCGGCAGGTCGATCATTCGAAGTACGCTTGATTTGTGACTGACTCCGCTACCACCCAGACCTCCTTTATCCTGACGCTCTCCTGCGCTGACCAACCCGGCATTGTGCATGCGGTTGCCGGAGCGCTGGTGAGTTCGGGCTGCAACATCACCGAATCGCAGCAGTACGGAAGCCCCGACACCGGGACCTTCTTCATGCGGGTAGCCATGAGCACAGCAGCTCCGCGGACGGCTTTGGAGGCTCACTTGGCTCCGGTTGCCACAGCGTTTGGCATGACCTGGGCGCTGCATGACGACGGCGCGCCCGCCCGGACGCTGATTCTTGCGTCGAAGGCCGCGCACTGCCTCAACGACCTGCTCTTCCAACAGCGTTCAGGGACCTTGCCGATCGAGATTCCGGCGATCGTCTCGAACCACACCGAGCTTGCCGACCTCGCCGCCTTCTACGGCATTCCTTTCCATCACATCCCGGTCACCCCTGACACCCGGGACGCGGCCGAGGACGCCCTGCGCACTGTCATCGCCGAGCACAACATCGAGCTGGTGGTCCTGGCGCGCTACATGCAGATTCTCAGCGATGGGCTGTGCTCGGAACTGGTGGGACGGGCGATCAACATCCACCACTCGTTCCTGCCCTCCTTCAAGGGGGCCAAGCCCTACCACCAGGCACACGCCCGTGGAGTGAAGCTGATCGGAGCGACGGCCCACTATGTCACCCCCGCCCTGGACGAAGGGCCGATCATCGAGCAGGAGGTCATCCGCGTGGATCATGCCCGTTCGGCCCAGCAGTTTGTGGCGATCGGGCGCGACGTCGAAGGCCGCACCCTCACCCAGGCCGTGCAGTGGCACGCCGAGCACCGGGTGCTGCTCGACGGCGGCCGGACCATCGTCTTCAACTAGGGCACGGGGCTCCTCACCGGGACCCGGCCTGTCCAGGTTGCTCACCGCGGCGGCACCGTTGACCCTGCCAGCTAGGCTGGCGGCACCGTTGACCCGGCCAGCTAGGCTGAGGTCCATGGCCCACATCATCGAAATTTTCGGCAAAACCCCCACCATCAGTGAGTCCTGCTTCGTTGCACCGACGGCGTCGATCATCGGCGACGTGGTGCTCGGTCAGGACTCCAGCGCCTTCTATGGCGTTTCAGTACGGGGTGACACCGCGCCGATCCGTGTCGGCGACGGCACCAATCTGCAGGACAATGTCGTGCTGCACGCTGACCCGGATTTCCCCACCACCGTTGGGAACCGGGTCAGTATCGGCCACTCCGCGGTGGTCCACGGTTGCACCATCGGCGACGACTGCCTCATTGGGATGAGCGCCACCGTGATGAACGGGGCGGTCATCGGCGCTGGCTCACTGGTCGCTGCGGGCGCAGTGGTCCTCGAGGGGACGCAGGTGCCACCCCGCTCCCTCGTCGCGGGAGTGCCCGCGAAGGTGCGTCGTGAACTCACCGACAGCGAATTCGAGGCTGTCAAGGAGAATGCCTCGTCCTATCAGGTGTTGGCTCAATCACACCGTGCAGCGTTAACTTCTTGACTACAAGAGGTGCATGTAGCACCCTGTAGTACATGCCCGCAGGACGCCCGAACACCAAGCGTGACTTCGACGGGAATCCTCCAAGCCCGGGTTCCCAGTCGGCTCTTCGGCAACGCAACCAACAGCGTGTCATCGGTGTCCTGGTGGGTGGCCCACAGACCCAGGCGGAACTCGCCCGGCAGACCGGGCTCTCCACCGCAACGGTCTCGAACATCGTCAAGGCAATGGTCGACGCCGGCCTCGCCACCACAGCTCCAACCACCAGCTCAGGCCGTCGCGCCCTCTCGGTCATCCTCAACGACAATGGGTCCCTGGCCGTCGGCATCGACATCGGCCGACGCCACGTGCGAGTTGTCCTGGCCGGACTGAACTATCAGGTAATTCAGGATGAGGCAATCGCCCTACCCCTTGGCCACTGCGCCGAGGAAGGGCTCGACGCCGCCGAGCAACTCCTCGACCGCCTGCTCCTCAAGGCAGGCGTCGCACGCTCATCGGTGCTCGGCGCCGGGGTTGGCATCCCAGGCCCAATCGACCGCCGCACCGGCACGGTGGTACAGGGTGCGATCCTCCCGGAATGGGTTGGCATCAACATCCTCGCCGCCTTCGGGGAGCGGCTCGGGTTCCCCGTCTTCATTGACAATGACGCCAACCTCGGCGCCCTGGCCCAGGTCACCTGGGGGCCCCACAGTGCGGTCGACAACCTGATGTTCCTGAAGGTCGGCTCGGGCATCGGCGCCGGATTGATCCTCGGCGGATCGGTCTACTACGGCCACGTCGGCATCACCGGCGAACTCGGCCACAGCACCATCGTTGAACATGGTCTCGTCTGCCGGTGCGGCAACCGCGGCTGCCTCGAAACGGTCGCATCGACCAGCACCATGGTCGACCTGCTTAGCCGCCGCGCTGACGGCCCCATCTCGGTGGACGAACTGCTGAGCCTGGTGCTGGCCGGCGACACGGCGGCGCTGCGAGTGATTGACGACGCCGGCCTCGCCCTCGGCAAAGCAGTCGCCAACGTAGCAAACCTGATCAACCCTGAACTGGTGGTGATTGGTGGGCCGCTCACCAGTCTTGGGGACATCCTGCTGGAGCCGATCCGGCGGGGCCTCCTCCGTAACGCGGTCCCAGTGGTCGGCGAGTCCACCACCGTACTGATGTCTGCCCTCGGGGACCGGACTGAGGCCCTCGGAGGAGCCGCCGTCGTCCTCTCGCAACCGCACCTTCATAACGTTTAGCTACCAATATATTTGCTTATGTGTTCAAGACTTGACTCCAAGCGGCTTGGCAGGGTTAACTTCCTATTCTGACCACTAGGGGTCAGGTACAGCCAATGCCGTCACCAGGGAGGATGCGTATGGAACATCACAAGATTCTGGAAATGCGTTCCATCACCAAAGAATTCCCGGGAGTCAAGGCCCTCGACCAGGTCTCCATCACCGTCGAGGCTGGCGAGATCCACGCGATCTGCGGGGAAAACGGTGCTGGCAAGTCCACCCTGATGAAGGTCCTCTCGGGCCTGTACCCGCACGGCACCTATGACGGCAGTATCATCTTCCAGGGCGAAGAAGTGGAGTTCAAGGACATCCGGTCCAGCGAATCAGCTGGCATCGTGATCATTCACCAGGAACTCGCGCTCATCCCTGAACTCTCCATCGCCGAGAACATTTTCCTCGGCAACGAGCCGAGCCGAAACGGGGTCATCAACTGGGACTCGGTGAACTCCCAGACCCTTGAACTCATGGCGCGGGTAGGGCTTCGCGAAGAAGCGAACACCCCGGTCAAGGACATTGGCGTTGGCAAGCAGCAGCTGGTCGAGATCGCCAAGGCCCTCAGCAAATCCGTGAAGCTCCTGATCCTCGACGAGCCCACCGCCGCCCTGAACGAATCCGATTCGCAGCACCTCCTCGATTTGATGGCCGGGCTGCGATCCAAGGGCATCACCTGCATCATGATTTCCCACAAGCTCAACGAGATCGAACAGATCGCTGACTCAATCACGATCATCCGTGACGGCAAGACCATCGAGACGCTGCATGTGAAGAACGACGGCGTCGACGAGGACCGGATCATCCGCGGCATGGTTGGCCGGTCCCTTGAGTCGCGCTTCCCCGACCACACCCCGAAGATCGGCGAAACCTTCTTCGAGGTCCGCAACTGGACCGTCGGCCACCCGGCCGTCGCGGACCGGCTGGTCTGCAAGGACTCAAGCTTCAAAGTCCGTCGGGGTGAGGTCGTGGGGTTCGCCGGCCTGATGGGTGCTGGACGCACTGAGCTGGCGCGCTCCATCTTCGGACGCTCCTACGGGAACTTCATCTCGGGTGAGATTTACAAGGACGGCGAGCTTGTCACCCTCAGATCGGTACCGTCGGCCATCAAGCATGGGCTGGCCTACGTCACTGAGGACCGGAAGTCACTCGGACTGAACCTGCTCGACGACATCAAGACCACCACGGTTTCGGCGGCACTGAAGAAGATCACCCGCGGACTGGTGGTAGATAACGACCAGGAATTTGTCGTCGCCGAGAAGTACCGCAAGTCGTTGAGGACGAAGACGCCATCAGTCAACGAGGGAGTGGCCAAGCTTTCGGGCGGGAACCAGCAGAAGGTGGTCCTCGCCAAGTGGATGTTCACCGACCCCGACCTGCTGATCCTCGACGAACCCACCCGCGGCATCGACGTCGGAGCCAAGTACGAGATTTACGGGATCATCCAGGAGCTTGCCAACCAGGGCAAGGGCGTCATCGTCATCTCCTCGGAACTGCCTGAACTGTTGGGCATCTCCGACCGTATCTACACAATCTTCGAGGGAGCCATCACGGGGGAACTAGCCCGCGGAGAAGCTGACCAGGAATCGTTGATGAAACTTATGACCGCCCGCAGGAAGACTGCCTAGCTCTTAGGACCCACCCCATGACCTCCCTCAAACAACTCTTTGGCGGCGATACACGGCAGTTCGGGATGATCTTCGCCCTGCTCGCCCTGGTCGTTTTCTTCCAGATCATGACCGGCGGCAAGACGCTCACCTCCGGCAATATGATGAACCTTTTCAACGGCAACTCGTACATCCTGATCCTCGCGATCGGGATGGTGCTGGTGATCATTGCCGGCCACATCGACCTGTCGGTCGGTTCGATCGCAGCGTTCGCCGGCATTGTCGTCGCCCTGGTGATGCGGGACTGGGACTTCCCCTGGTACCTGGGTATCGTCGTCGGCCTGCTCCTGGGTGCCCTGATTGGGGCATGGCAGGGCTTCTGGGTGGCGTATGTCGGCATCCCGGCGTTCATCGTCACGCTGGCCGGCATGCTGCTCTTCCGCGGCGCCAACCAGTTCGTGGGGCAGTCCAACACGGTCCCCGTCCCCCAGGAGTTCCGCTTCATTGGTGCCGGATACCTGCCCGAAATAGGGCCGGATCTGGGCTACAACAACCTCACCCTGCTGCTCGGCTTCGCGCTCGTCGCAGCGGTGATCTACAACGAGGTACGCACCCGCAAGCGTTTCGCCAAGATCGGTGCCGAGGCTCCCCCGGTGTGGGTCTCGGTAGTCAAAATGACGCTGCTCTCGGCGGTCATCCTGTACGCCACCTACCTGTTCGCCACCGGCAACCCCGGCACCTCATTCCCAGTTCCCGGGCTGATCCTCGGCGCACTGGTCATCATCTACGGCTTCATCTCCACCAAGACCATCATTGGCCGCCACGTATACGCGGTCGGTGGTAACCGCCACGCAGCGAAGCTATCGGGCGTCCGTAGCCGCCGGGTCGACTTCCTCGTCATGATGAACATGTCCATCCTGGCGGCGCTGGCCGGCATGATCTTCGTGGGACGCTCCACGGCATCGGGCCCGTTCGACGGCGTCGGCTGGGAACTCGATGCCATTGCCGCAGTATTCATCGGTGGCGCCGCAGTGACCGGTGGTGTGGGCACAGTGGTGGGATCCGTGATCGGCGGGCTCGTCATGGCGGTCCTGAACAACGGCCTGCAGCTGCTCGGCGTTGGCGCCGACCTGACGCAGATTATCAAGGGCCTCGTATTGTTGGTCGCCGTCGCCTTCGACGTCTACAACAAGAGCCAGGGCAAGCCCTCCATCACCGGCATGATCATGAAGAATTTCGGCAACAAGGGGAAACCCGAACTGCCGACAGCCACCGAGACCGTCATCTCCAACGACGTTTCCGCCCGCTGACCCTAACCAACACTTCAGCAGTAAGTTATTGAGTCCACTAAAGGAGCAACAATGCGTAAGTACGCAAAATCACTAGCGGCAATCGCCGCAATTTCAGCGTTAGCCATCTCTGGTTGCGGTCGCGACGCCGGGACCGAAACCGAGGGCGAGGGAGGATTCGAGGACGGTGCAGCGATCGGCGTCGCCCTGCCCCAGAAGACTTCAGAGAACTGGGTTCTGGCTGAGGGCTTGTTCAACGACGGCCTCACCGAAGCCGGGTACGAACCCGACGTTCAGTTCGCCAACGGTGGCGTCTCTGAGCAGCAGAACCAGATCAGCTCGATGATCACCAACGGCGTCGAGGTGCTGATTGTTGGCGCCATCGACGGTGCTCAGCTGGGAACCCAGCTGGCCCAGGCCAAGGAAGCCGGCATCACCGTCATCGCGTATGACCGTCTGCTGACGAACACGGAAGACGTTGACTACTACGTGGCCTACGACAACTTCCAGGTGGGCGAGCTGCAGGGCCAGGCATTGCTCGACGGAATGGCTGAGCGCGGCGAAGGTCCCTACAACATTGAACTGTTCGCTGGTTCACCCGATGATGCCAACGCCCAGGTCTTCTTCGACGGTGCGATGAGCATCCTCGAGCCAGAGATCGAGTCCGGCAACGTCGTCGTCGCCTCCGGTCAGACCGAGTTCAACCAGGCTGTCACCCAGGGCTGGGAAGCCGGCAACGCGCAGACCCGCATGGATACCCTCCTGACCGGCACCTACGGTTCCGAGGAACTGCACGGCGTCCTGTCCCCCAACGACACCCTGGCCCGCGCCATCCTGACCTCGGTCCAGGCCAGCGGCAAGGAACTGCCCATCGTGACCGGGCAGGACTCCGAGGTTGAGTCGGTTCGCTCCATCATGGCCGGCGAACAGTACTCCACCATCAACAAGGACACCCGCGCGCTCGTCTCCCACGCCATTGAAATGGTTCAGGGGCTGGGCGCAGGCGAGGAACTCGAGATCAACGATCCCGACTCCTACGACAACGGCGTGAAGGTTGTTCCCGCGTACCTGCTCGAACCACAGATCGTCACCATGGAAAACGCTGCCGAAGCCTACGAGAACGATCCAACGCTCTCCGAGATCGTCAACGAGTAACCGATGTGATTGAAGTAGCCCGGCCCGGATGGGCCGGGCTACTTTTTTGTCCTCAGCCACGCAAAGATGGAACGATGAACCTCCACACACCTGCCCAGCAAATCCCCCGGCCACCCTGCGCCGCACCCGACGCCGCCGATCCGTTCGCAGCCACCGGCGAGCCACTACGCTGGGGCGTCGTCGCCACCGGCCGCATCGCCGGCAACGTCACCCAGGATCTTGCCGGGCTGGAGGACAGTGTTTTGCAGGCGGTCAGCTCCCGATCCCAGGAATCGGCCCAGGCCTTCGCTGAGGAGTTCGGTTTCGCGGCGAGCTATTACGACGCCGACGGCGAGACCGGGTACCAGCGGCTCTTCAACGACCCCGACGTCGACGTCGTCTACATCGCGACCCCCCACGCCCAGCACTACCAGGTGGCCAAGGCGGCCCTGGAATCAGGCAAGCACGTCCTTTGCGAGAAGGCCTTTACCGTCAACGCGCGGGAAGCCGCGGAGCTGATCGACCTGGCCCGGACCCGCAATCTTTTCCTGATGGAAGCCCTTTGGAGCCGTTTCCTCCCGAGCGTCAACCGGGCCTGGGAGATCATTCATTCCGGCGAGCTCGGTGAAATCCAGTGGGTCCAAGCCGATCTGAGCTTCCCCTCCGACCACTCGCGCACCCACCGCCTGTGGGACCCGGCTGCTGGCGGCGGGGCGCTGCTTGACCTCACCGTCTATCCGTTGACCTGGGCCCTCGGCGCGCTGGGGTTCCCCGCCGCAGTGACCGCAACAGGGGCCCTGAACGACGACAACATCGACACCCAAAACGCGCTCACCCTCAGCTACGAAGGCGGCGGCCAGGCTCAGCTGACGTCGTCGCTCGTCTCCTCCGGCCCGGGCCAGGCTACCGTGTCGGGCTCGGCAGGCTGGTTGCGGACCGGGTCGGTGCTGCACAACCCGCGGGAGCTGACCATCCACCCCCATCAGGGCGAGCAACGGGTAGAGACCTTTGAGCAGGCCGGTCGTGGCTATGTCTACGAGCTGCGCGAAACCACCCGGTGCATCCAGCAGGGTCTGACCGAGTCACCCACCATGCCCTGGGCCGATACCCTCAACACGATGCGGCTCCTGGACGGGGTCAGGAACCAGCTGGGGCTGCGCTACGCCAACGACGACGGCGAGTAGCGGCCCGTAGCCGACACCCCGGGCACAGTCACGGGCACAGACACGGGCACAGACACGGGCACAGACACGGGCACAGACACGGGCACAGACACGGAGAGACCCGGCGGAATTCCGCCGGGTCTCTCCGTGTCTGCTGAGCGGGTGCTAGCCCAGGCGTGCTTTCAGGTTGTCATCGAGGGTCGCAAGGAATTCCTCGGTGGTCTGGTATGCCTGGTCCGGTCCGACGAGGGCCGCGAGGTCCTTGGTCATGTGGCCGGCCTCGACGGTCTTGATGACCACGTCCTCGAGGGTTTCAGCGAAGGTGATGACCTCCGGGGTGTTATCCAACTTGCCGCGGTGCATCAGCCCGCGGGTCCACGCGAAGATCGACGCGATCGGGTTGGTGGAGGTGGGCTTGCCCTGCTGGTGCTGGCGGAAGTGACGGGTCACCGTGCCGTGGGCGGCTTCAGCCTCGACGGTCTTGCCGTCTGGGGTCATGAGCACCGAGGTCATCAGACCCAGCGAGCCGAAGCCCTGGGCGACGGTGTCGGACTGGACGTCGCCGTCGTAGTTCTTGCAGGCCCAGACATAGCCGCCTTCCCACTTCATGGCGGAAGCCACCATGTCGTCAATCAGGCGGTGCTCGTAGGTCAGGCCAGCCGCTTCGAACTGGTCCTTGAACTCGGCGTCGAAGACTTCCTGGAAGAGATCCTTGAACTGGCCGTCATAGGCCTTGAGGATGGTGTTCTTCGTCGACAGGTACACGGGGTACTGGCGCTGCAGGCCGTAGGCGAAGGACGCCCGGGCGAAGTCGCGGATGGACTCGTTGAAGTTGTACATGCCCATCGCCACGCCGCCCTCTTCAGGCATGGTGACGACGTCGAACTTCATTGGCTCGGAGCCGTCAGCGGGCTCGAACATCATGGTGACCTTGCCGGGGCCCGGCACCTTGAAGTTGGTGGACTTGTACTGGTCACCGTGCGCGTGGCGGCCGATGATGATGGGCTTGTTCCAGCCCGGCACCAGGCGCGGGATGTTGGAGATGATGATGGGTTCGCGGAAGACGACGCCGCCGAGAATGTTGCGGATGGTGCCGTTGGGCGAAACCCACATCTTCTTCAGGCCGAATTCTTCGACGCGGGCCTCATCAGGGGTGATGGTGGCACATTTGACGCCGACGCCGTGCTCTTTGATGGCGTTTGCGGCGTCAATGGTGACCTGGTCATCGGTCGCGTCGCGGTTCTGGATGGAGAGGTCGTAGTACTTGAGGTCGATATCCAGGTAGGGGTTGATCAGGCGGTCCTTGATGAACTGCCAGATAATCCGGGTCATCTCGTCGCCGTCGAGTTCGACAACCGAACCCTGTACCTTGATTTTTGTTGCAGGCGCGTCAGCCACACGGTCTCCTTGTGGTGGTGGGCCGGCAGCCGTTGTGATGGACGCAGCACGGCCCGTGATTTGTACTGGTTTTATCCTGCTCAACTATGCCACAGGCCACTATTGGTGCCCTAAATGGGCTCACCGGGAAGGTGCCCTTCGGTGGGCGCAATGTTTCCCCAACGGTCCATCATGGACCCGGGCGGAATGGGTTTACCCCACCGGTCGGTGGCCGGGGCGGGCCGCAGTCCGCGGGTGTCGGGCGCCGAATTGTGGCCGGGTGCCTGCCCGGCAGTGGGGTACGAAGCCGCCTGGCCCCGCCTGATGGTCGGCTGACGTGCCCCCATCGTCCCCTGCCGGGTCACCCCGGCGGTGCCGGGGCCGCTCAGCCCGGGCACCTTCGGCGCCCAGGCCGGTAACTGGGCCTGGCGCAGGTCCTTCAGGTTGGGGTGGCGTGCCGGGTCCACGCCAGCGTCCACCTTCTTCCGGTGCCGGTCGGCTGCCCGGAAGTTCCTGACCGCAAACAGGCCGGCAATGACCCACAGGAACAGCCCCGGGGAGGCTCCGAAGAACAGCGTGACGACGGCGAGCAGCGATAACGCAAGACCGAGGAAGGCCGAGATCATCCGGGTTCCCGGGGCGATTGCAGGGGCGAAGGCCGACCCAGCCAGTGCCATCCCCGCCGCGAGGGTAAGAATCGATCCGACCTCCATGCGCCTTGCCCTGTCTCTGTGGGGCCGGCTAGTGGAAGAAGTGCCTGGTGCCCGTGAAGTACATGGTAATCCCCGCGGCGGTTGCTGCGTCCACTACTTCCTGGTCCCGTACTGATCCGCCCGGCTGCACTACCGCGCGGACCCCGGCGTCGAGCAGGATTTGGAGGCCATCGGCGAAGGGGAAGAACGCGTCCGACGCCGCTACGGCGCCACGGGCCCGGTCGACGCCGTCACCGGCCAGGGTGTTGGCCCGCTCGACCGCGAGCTTGCAGGAATCAACCCGATTCACCTGCCCCATGCCCACTCCCACGGCTGCCCCGCCGTCGGCGAGGAGGATGGCATTGGACTTGGCGGCACGGCACGCGGTCCAGGCGAAGGCGAGGTCGGCGAGGGTGCGTTCGTCGGCTGCCGGCCCGGCGGCGAGGGTCCACGTGTTGGGGGCATCGCCGTCGGCCTTGACCGTGTCGGTCAACTGCACCAGCACTCCTCCTGAGACCTGCCTGAGCTCGGCCGGATCACGCCGGTAGCCTTCCGGCAGGGTCAGCAGGCGGATGTTTTTCTTGGCAGAGAGAATGGTCACCGCTTCGGGCTCGAAGTCGGGGGCGATCACCACTTCGGTGAAGACGTCCTTCACCGCGGCGGCCATGGCTGCCGTGACCGTCCGGTTCGCGGCAATGACCCCGCCGAACGCCGATACCGGGTCGCACGCGTGTGCCTTGGAGTACGCGTCCGCGATGGGGTCGGCCGCGTCCACCGCACCGACCGCCACACCACAAGGGTTGGCGTGCTTGATGATGGCGACAGCTGGCTGGTCAAAGTCGAATGCGGCACGCAGGGCGGCGTCGGCGTCGACGTAGTTGTTGTAGCTCATGGCCTTGCCGTGCAGCTGGTCGGCCTGGGCGATGCCCGGAGTGGCGCCCTTCTCCACATACAGGGCGGCGTCCTGGTGCGGATTTTCGCCGTACCGGAGGACCTCCGACCTTTCCAGGGCCAGGCCCGCGTACGCGGGCCAGGTGTCGCCGTCGTCGGTTCCGTCACCGAACTGGGCCGCCGTCCACGCCGCTACCGCGTTGTCATAGGCGGCGGTGTGCGAGAACGCGAGCGCAGCCAACCGGCGTCGTGCGCTGAGGTCGAACCCGCCGGCGTCGGCGGCAGCCACCACGTCGCCGTACCGTGCCGGATCCACGACGATCGCCACCGATGGGTGATTTTTTGCGGCGGAGCGGACCATTGCTGGGCCGCCAATGTCGATCTGCTCGACGACGTCGTCCTCGGCCGCGCCGGACCTCACCGTGTCGACGAAGGGGTACAAGTTCACGACCACCAGGTCGAAAGGTTCCACCTCAAGCTCGCGGAGCTGCTCGACGTGGTCATCGCGGCGCCGGTCGGCGAGGATTCCCGCATGTACACGGGGGTGGAGTGTCTTGACCCTGCCGTCGAGGCATTCCTGGAAACCGGTGAGCTCAGAAACTTCCGTGACGGGGACGCCAGCCGCGGCAATGCGCTTCGCAGTGGACCCGGTGGAGACGATACTGACGCCGGCGCGGTGCAGGCCCGTGGCCAGTTCCTCCAGCCCCGTCTTGTCGTACACCGAGATCAGGGCCCGGCGGATGGGAACTTGGTCAAGATGGTTCAAAGTCACGCGGTGGCTCCAGGATTTTTGCTGCGGGTGGGATCGACTTCATTCTAAGTCACGGGGCGCTGCGGGCCGCCTCTCCCTGCGAGTCGGCACAAATAGCCGGAATTTCTCGGAAAACCTGTCCTATGTGTTGACTCGACGCAGGGGGGTTTCTGGTGAAGGGAGGCTCCGACGGTACAGTTTCCCCGTGAGCACCGAAACTGAACTACCCACCGGAGACCAGGTGGTGCAGGAACTGCCGTGGCGCTGGAGAGTACAGGGGAAGATTTTCCTCATCGGCGGCCTCGGCTTCATGTTCGACGCGTGGGATGTCACCCTGAACGGGTACCTCATCCCGTTGCTGTCGGACCACTGGGACCTGGCGCCCGGCGAAGCCGCCTGGGTGGCCACCTCCAACCTCATCGGCATGGCCATCGGCGCGTTCGCCTGGGGGTCCATTGCGGACATCATCGGCCGGAAACGCGCGTTCACTCTCACCCTGCTGATCTTCTCCATCTTCACCGTCCTGGGCGCGTTCTCCCCCGACTTCATCTGGTTTTGTGTGTTCAGGTTCATGGCCGGGGTCGGGTTAGGCGGCTGCATCCCGGTGGACTACGCTCTCGTCGGCGAGTTCACCCCCCGTAAACACCGCGGTCGGGTACTGACCGCCATGGATGCCTGGTGGCCCATCGGGGCCGCACTGTGCGGGTGGTCTCAGCGCTCCTGATGACTGCCTTCGGTGATTGGCGGTACCTGATGCTCGTGATGGTGCTGCCTGCCCTGCTGGTGTTCTGGGTGCGCCGGTCGGTACCCGAGTCCCCGCTCTTCCTGGTCCAGAAGGGCCGCCAGGCTGAGGCTGAAGCGGTGATCAACGACCTGGTGGAACGCACCGGCGCCACTCCAACCCCCTGGCGGCTACCCTCCCCCGCAGAAACACCGAAGCTGTCCATCGGTTCGGTCTCCGGCCAGCTCACCGCCCTGTGGCGATTCGACTGGCGAATCACCCTCGCCGCCTGGGGACTGTTCCTGAGCATCCTTCTGGTCTATTACGGGGCACTGACCTGGATGCCACAGATTCTGGTGCAGGCGGGCTACGAACAGTCGGTTGCTTTCCTCACCACCGCCGGAATGACAGCGGTGGGGTTCTTCGGCGTCGTCGCCGCTGCGTTGCTGGTGGAACGGGTCGGACGGAAGTGGATCCTCGCCGTGTCAGGTCCGCTGTCCGCCGTCGCGCTGGTGATTTTCGCGCTCACCGTCGAACTCCCCGCCGTCGCCACCGCCTGGCTGCTGCTGTTCGGGTTCCTGATCCAGGTCGCCATCCCGGTGCTCTACACCTATGTGTCGGAGCTGTACCCCACCGAGCTGCGCGCCTCAGGGTTCGGCTGGGCGTCCACCGTGTCCCGGGTAGGAGCCGGCCTGGTGCCACTAATCTTCGGCTCGCTGCTCTGGCCGGTCCTCGGGCTGCCGCTTACCTTCGCGGCGACCGGCCTGCTCGTGCTGCTGGCGGTGCTGTGGATGGCACGCAACGCCCCGGAAACCCGCGGCGTTGCACTCAACAAGGTGAAGCCGGCAGGCGCTACAACCAGCGATTCCGCTTAAACGCCAGATACAGCGCCACGCCGGTGGCGACCATGAGCACCAGGGCAAACGGGTAGCCGAACGCCCACTGCAGTTCGGGAATGAAATCGAAGTTCATTCCGTAAATCGCGGCGACCAGGGTGGGCGCGAAGAGGATCGCAGCCCAGGAGGAGATCCGCTTGACTTCCTCGTTCTGCCTCAGGGACGTCTCCGTCAACCGGGTCATTTCCTCATTCTGACGTTGCGCCACCAGTGTCGAGTGAACGGTGAGGGCATTCTGCAGCAGGGTACGGAACGTGTTGACCTGTTCGACCAGCCGGATCACATGGTCAAGGACGTCGCCCAGCCGGCGGCTGATCTCCGGGTCCAGATGATATTTCTCTGATCCGCGCTCCAGGTTCTCCACCATGAACTGCAGTGGTTGGGTGGCACGCTGAAACTCGATCACCTCGCGGTGCAGGTCGTAGATGCGACGGGAGACACCAGGCTCACCGCCGAAGAGTTCGTTCTCAATTTCGTCGATGTCGTTCTCAAGTCCGTTCACCACGGGCTCATACTCGTCGACGACCTCGTCCAGGATCGCGTACAGCACGGCTGACGGCCCCATTTTCAGCAGCTCGGGTGTCTCCTCCAGCCGCCGCCGGACCCGGCCCAGATCCGGCGACTCGGCGTGCCGCACGGTCACCACAAAGTCGGCACCGACAAATACATGAAGCTCGCCGAATTCGACCTTCTCCTCGGCGTCGAGGTAGCGGGCCGGGCGCAGCACCACAAACAAGGTGGATCCGTAGCGTTCCAGCTTGGACCGCTGATGACCCTCCATCGCGTCTTCGACCGCAAGGTGGTGGAGGGAAAATTCGTCGGCGACGGCGGCGAGCTCGTCGTCGTCGGGCCGGTACAGACCGATCCACGCCATTCCGCCGAGGGATCGCATGAACTCGAAGGTTTCAGCCAGCGACACCGGGTCTGTTTGCCGTTTACCCTCCAGGTAGACAGCGTTGTCGACGATGGCCATCTCAGCGATCGTCCAGCGCGAGCTGACGGAGGGTCTCAATGAGAAGCGCCCGCTCCTTCACCTTGATGCGTTCGTGGAGGGTGTCCTCGGTGTCGTCGTCGAGCACCTCGACGGCGGCCTGCGCGAGGATCGGGCCGGTGTCGACGCCGGCGTCGGCGATCATCACCGTACAGCCGGTCACCTTCACCCCGTAGCCCAACGCGTCCCGGACACCGTGGGCGCCGGGGAAGCTCGGCAGCAGGGCCGGGTGGGTGTTGAGGTAGCGGTTGGGGAACGCATCGAGGAAACCCTGGTCGACGATCCGCATGAATCCCGAGGACACCACGTAGTCCGGGGAGTAGGAGGCGACCTTCTCGGTCAGGGCCGCGTTCCAGTCGGCACGCTGGTCGAAGGACTTGAAGTCCACCACGAACCCGTCGATGCCCGCTGCTGTTGACCGCTCCACCCCGTAGGTGCCGTGCCGGTCGGCGCCGACGGCCGCGATGGTGAGGTCGAGGGAGCCGGTGCTGACGGCATCGATGACCGCCTGAAGGTTGGATCCGGTACCGGAAACCAGGACTACGATGCGCATGGGTCAACCATAGGCTGCGCTCTACCCTAGGGTTAAACCATGACCGACAGCCCCCGCCCCGCCAAGCCAGCTCCGCCCGCTGCTGGGTCACCCGAGGAAAAAGAGCTGGCCCGGACGAGAAGCTACTTCAGATGGTTTCTGCTGGCGATGCTGGGCGCGGTCCTCACCGCGACCCTCCCCCTGCCGTGGAAGGTCTTCGGGCTGGTCTTCGGGCTGGCGGCCCTGGTGCTCGGGATCTTCGCCCTGGTGCGGGCGGTGCGGGACAAACTTCCCGGGACGCTCCGCGTCACCACGGTGATCGGATTGGCGGCGACGACGTTCCTGGTCCTCGGGACCGGCGCCCAGGTTGCCTTCTGGCCGGTCACCGCCGAGTACGAGGAATGCATGAGCACCGCCCTGACCCACTCGGCACAAAGCGCGTGCCAGGACGAGCTCAGCAACCTGGGTGGCCTCCTCCCCGACTCCTGACCGGTCCTTGCGGGTCCCACTAGGCGGCACCGCCCTCGCCGGGGAACGGCGGGCCGGGGCCTTGCCTCGCCGGGGCCTTGCCTCGCCGGGGCCTTGCCTCGCCGGGCCACGCCGGGGCACCGCCCTCGCCTGGGCACCGCCGGGGCACCGCCGGCCGCAGAAAAGTGGCAGCACCGCATCCGCGTGGTTGCGCCACCACTTAGTTGCGGGGCAGCCACTCTTTTGGTGACGTAGTTGCGGGGCAGCCACTCTTTTGGTGACGTAGTTGCGGGGCAGCCACTCTT
>NZ_QDAE01000015.1 GCF_003075455.1 Arthrobacter sp. Bz4 | reverse complement strand
TCTCACCCAGTTACGCGCCGATGTTCTAGTGGACGTTCTGACCAGCGCCGGACCCACCGGCGATCATGAAACGGGCGCCGAGGACAACGGCGGCAACGATGGCAAGAGCGACAGCAAATCGACCGGGTCCAGCGGATCCAGCCAGTCGGGGGAGGCCAGCACGTATTGGGGTGTGCAGGCGAAGGTGTTCGTCACCGTCCCGGTGATGACTCTCCTCGGCGGGGATGCTCCCGGTGAGCTGGAAGGCTACGGGCCGATTGATCCCGAGACGGCACGGAAGCTCGCCGGGCACGCACCATCGTTCACCAGGATCCTCACCCACCCCTTCACCGGGGCCAGGCTTGGCGCTGATGCGACCACGTACCGGGTCCCGCAGGACCTGAAGGATGCGGTCCGGGTCAGGGACGGGACGTGTCGGCATCCGGGATGTAACCGGTTGGCGGTGTTCTGCGAACTCGACCACACCACCCCCTGGTCCCAAGGAGGCACAACCAGCTACGGGAATCTGGCGGCCCTGTGTAAACGTCACCACATGTTCAAAACCGAAGGCTACTGGCACTACCAACAACCCGAACCCGGGACCATCATCGCAATCTCGCCTGCCGGCGAAACCTACCTCACCACAGCCGACCCACCACCAGCACCACCACCCGACATACCTCCGCCCTTTTAGTGATTTGTTGCGGCTAGCGACGCCTGTCGGTAAAGGTACAGTGGCGACGACCTTTTTGCCCCACACGCGCTGCCCGCACGCGGGTCCAGACCCCATCGCTCAACTGTGAGATCGGGCGACCCGCGACCCGCGACGCTCCAAGCCAGCCAGGCCGCCAGACTAATCAATCGGCGCTAAGGCGCTAAGGCGGCAAGGCGGACGTGGACGGGCTCAGACCGGTCAGGATGGGTAGGCGTTGGTGGGACTACCCGCTGAACGGATAATTTCGGCATATCTGTGGAAGGACGCCCGTGGTACCCGTTCCAGCGTCGCTGGCTCCAGCCGCACCAGACCAAACTTCTTGGTGTACCCCTCCTGCCACTCCCAGTTATCCAGCAAGGTCCAGTGGAAGTAACCCCTTACATCAATTCCAGCCGCGATCGCCTCTCCGACGGCGGCGAGATGCTGCTCCAGAAAGTCGATCCGGCGGGTGTCCTGCAGCGCGCCCCCTGATCCCTGAAGCCCACCCTGCGGGCCGTCGTCGTAAGCGCAACCATTTTCGGTGATGTATACCGGGGGCAGCCGGGGATAGGCGGCTTTCAGTTGCTTAAGAATTCTGAGCAGGCTGGCGGGCATCACCGGCCAGCCAAAGTCGGTGACCGGCACTCCCACAAATTCTTTGGGAGCGAACGGCACCGGATAAAACGGGGGAGCCGCACCCACCCGGGTCGGAAAATAATAGTTGACGCCGTAGAAGTCCAGGGGGGTGGAGATGATCTCCATGTCACCGTCGTGGATCACCTCAAAGGAGATTCCGTCCACCTCCTCGAGTTCCGGTGGATACCTGCCGGTCAGGACCGGCCCAGCGAACTGGCCGTTGTGATACTGGTCGTAAAGGACCGCAAGACGCGCGTCCCGGTCTGAGCCGGTGGCTGGCTGCACCGGCGAATGATTGTTCACGATACCCACCGGCGAGGAAAGGGTCTCCCGAAGGGTACGCACGGCGTTACCGTGAGCCAGGAGAAGATGATGCGCCACGACGAAGGCACTGCCCAGCATCATCAGTCCCGGCGCGGCACGGCCAATTGCGTGTCCGACGCCGGTGTGGACCACCGGCTCGTTGACGGTCATCCAGGCCGCTACCTTGTCGCCGAACTCATCCCGAAGAATCCGGGTGTAGTCGGCGAACGCATCAACGGTGTCGCGGTTCTGCCACCCGCCAGCGTCCTGCAGCGCCTGGGGCAGGTCCCAGTGATAAATGGTCACCCACGGCTGAATACCACGGTCCAGGAGGGCATCGAGGAGCCGGTGGTAGAAGGCGATACCCTCGGGGTTGGCCGGTCCGCGTCCGAGGGGTTGAATACGTGGCCACGCGATCGACATCCGATACGCCTGCCCACCCAACTCCCTGAGCAGGTCAAAATCCTCCGCATACCGGTGGTAATGGTCGCAGGCAATGGCCGCACTCGACGCATCCAGGATGTTCCTGTGAGTCCTGGCGTACGCGTCCCAAATACTCTCACCGCGGCCACCCTCGTGGACGCCACCCTCAATCTGGGCTGCGGCCGTCGCCGTCCCAAACACAAACCCGGGCGGCAATCCAAAGCTGGTCACGGTGCGCTCCTTTATGGGCTTTCAGCCTGATCCCTTCACCTAAATCCCACTGACCCCGATGCGTCAATGCCTTGACGCTGTGAACTTGCTGGCTGGCTGCAGAGAGGCAGGGAGGTAGTGTGCTGGATATGCGCATCAACCCCACCCCCGACCACCACGGCGCACAGGCAATGATCCCCTCGAATGTCCCAGACACGGCACGGGTGTCAGCCCGATTTGCGAACCCCGCACAGCTTGGTCCGGCGGGCCCACTGAAGCCCGGGTGGGGACTCTGGCAGGCCGCAGTGGGATTGCTTCTGGTGTTGGCCCTTCCCCTGGGCGGCACGCTAGCGCTCTCTTCGGTGCTCAGCTTCGGACCTGAACTAGTCTTCGCTTCACTTTGCTTCACCTGGCTTGCCCTGCTGGGGAGCAGTGTTCTGGCCTCAAGGGTGTGGGGATTTGGTTCGCTTGCCAGGGACTTCGGTCTGAGATTCAAATGGATTGACCTGGCCATAGGACTCGGAATCGGCATCGCGGCCCGCATTATCCTGGCATTAGTTCAGGTGATCATGACTCTGCTCTGGCCGCTGGGCGAGGGCGAGATGCTGCAAGGTAACGCGGAAATCTTTCTCACTGGCGACAGCGGTTGGATCTTTGTGAACGCCGTCCTCGGCGGAGCCCTCATTGCGCCTTTCCTTGAGGAACTCTTCAACCGCGGACTGGTCCTGCGAGCTGTGCAGAACGCATGGTGGCTGAAAGGCTCAGCGAAGGGCCGGGTCTCGACCGCGACTCCGCAGCGGTCGTTGACGACTGCAACGGTTGTGGCGATCCTGGTCAGTTCCCTCGCCTTCGGCCTCTTGCACACCGGCGCGGTAGGGGACCTGAGATCGTCGATCTATCTCCTCGTCGGCACGTTTACGGTTGGGGTGATCTGCGGATTCCTAACCGTCTGGACTGGCCGTCTGGGGCCAGCAATCGTAACCCACGTCGTTTTCAACGGAACAGCCATCGGCCTGCTTCTAGCGCTTCCGCCGGAGCTGCTCCCCTAGGAATTTTCGGCTACAACCCACGCCGCCACCGTCGACAGGAAACCAATATGCAGTTTAAGGAATATTCAACCATCCAGGCTAGCTACGCTCAGTCGGTGGTAACGATCACCCTCAATCGGCCCGAGGCGCTGAACGCCCTCTCCACCCAGGTCGTCGATGATCTGGACCATCTTCTGAACGTTCTCGAAGGGGAATTCAGGAACGACGACGGCTGGCAGGTCCGGGGGGTCGTGATCACCGGCGCGGGGGAGAAGGCATTTGCCGCTGGGGCCGACATCCGTGAAATGACAGCCATGACACCCGGCCAGGCGTGGGACTACAGCACCAGGATGCAGGCACTCACGCTCCGGCTCGAGTCGCTCCCGGTGCCCGTAATTGCAGCGGTCAACGGATTCGCCCTGGGCGGGGGATGCGAGCTGGCGCTGGCCTGCGACTTCATCTATGCCACAGAATCAGCTTCGTTTGGGCAACCCGAAGTGAGCCTGGGCCTGGTTCCCGGATTTGGCGGTTCAGTGAGATTGCAGCAGCGGGTGGGACCGTCCCAGGCCAGGGAACTGTTGTTCACTGGGCGGCGCATCAGGGCCGAACAGGCTCAACGCCTTGGTTTGGTCAACGCGGTTTTTGGTGATCGGGAAGCGTTGCTGGCCGCGGCTGGGAAAACTATCGCCGAAATCGCCGGGCACTCTCCCACCGCAATCGCAGCGGTCAAGGAAACAATGGCCCGCGTTGAAGGCCGGCCCACCTCCGACGGACTGGCGATCGAGGCTGATTCATTCAAGCAGGCGTTCACCACGTCAGACATGCGCGAAGGAACCCGGGCGTTCCTTGGCAAAGAAAAACCTGCCTTCCCCGGTAACTAATCGGGGAAGGCAGGTTTGCTGTACCAGGGCTTTGCTGGACGAAGACTTTACTGAACTAGGCCTTTGCAGGCTGGGTAACCGTTGCGGTCGGTTCCATGTTCTCTGCGTCAACCATCCAGGCGTACTGCTCAAGCTTCTCAATGAAGGCGTGCAGAATGTCGGCGGTGGTGGGGTCTTCCTCGTCGATCTGGTCATGCACGTCGCGCATGGTCTTTACCGTGCCTTCGAGCATGGCAACAACCATGGTGACCGTGTCTTTGGTGGAGACCAGACCGGCCGGGAATTGGTTGAGGGTGGTGCCCTTCGCTACCGAACCGCTACGGCCATCAGGAACGGCGTGCAGGGCGCGCATACGCTCGGCCATCTGATCGGCAAACAGGCGGGCGTCGTCGATGATCTCGTCCAGCTGCAGGTGCATGTCGCGGAAGTTCTTGCCGACGACGTTCCAGTGCGCCTGCTTGCCCTGTAGGTGCAGCTCGATGAGCTCAACCAGCACGGCCTGCATGTTGTCAGTCAGTGTTTTGGAAGCCTTCATGTTTTTCCTCCTGTGGGTAGAACCTGCCCTCCCCCGGTGCTGGGAAAGCGCCGGGTGCGAGGTTTGGATCAATCTTCAGCCTAGACCGCGGATGTTGTTGAAATCCAGCGGCAAGGAATATAATCAGTTTACTTAGTAGTTCACTGATTGTGGAACTTACAGGAGGAACCCATATGACGACAGTCCAGGAATCCATCGACGTATCAGTACCCGTGAGTACTGCCTACAACCAGTGGACGCAGTTCGAAACCTTCCCCCAGTTCATGGGCGGGGTGGAATCGATCACCCAGACATCTGACACTCGTAGTCACTGGGTCACCAAGATCGGCGGTGTGGAACGAGAGTTCGACACCGAAATCACCGAGCAGCACCCCGATGAGCGAATTGCCTGGAAGAGCGTCGACGGAAAGTCCCACGCAGGAGTGGTTACTTTCCACCGGATTGACGACACCACCTCCCGTGTTGCTGTCCAGTTGGACTGGCATCCAGAGACCTTCACCGAAAAGATTGGCTCGGTAGTCAACGCCGACAATCGGCAGGTGAAATCCGATCTCCAGCGTTTCAAGGAGTTCATCGAAAGCAACAACTCCGAGACAGGGGCCTGGCGCGGTGACATTGACGCGCCACCGTCAGGGACCACGTCGGGGACCTCGACGGCCGCAGCCGGAGCAGCGGATCTCAGTGATCCGTCACTGGACGATCCCGAGTCGGGTGGCCCGCGCGCCACCGTCGCGCCGAGCTAGCCGGGACTCACGTTAGAAAGCTTCGGCCGGAACTACGCATAAGTGGAGATCCGGCCGAAGCCGTCTAATGGGATTGACCTAGTCGCGGACCGTAATCCCGGCAATCGCCTCAGTTGCGCGTTCGGAGAGCTGGGCGGAAATGGGTGAGCTTTTCGCCGATTCTGCGGCAGCCTCCTGACCCTCGGGGCTAACCACGTAGGTGCCGAACTCCTTGATGAGTCTGACCGTTGTCTCGTCCGGGTACGAAGTGCAGAAGACGTGATAGGACACCAGAATCAGCGGGTAGACGTCCGCTTTGGTGGTGGTCCGGTCGAGGGTCAGCGCAATGTCGTAGCTGGGCCGGCCTTCGACCGGAGTGGCGATGTCGACGGCGGCGGCTGCCGCTTCGGTGCTGACCGGCACGTATTCGTTTCCCACCAGCAGGTTCGCCCTTCCCAGCGGTGGGCCAACAGCTGAATCGTCAGCGTAGGTGATTGCCCCCTCGGTGCCGGCGACGGTGCTTACAACACCGGCGTTGCCCTTGGAGTTCTCGTTCCCGAGCTCACTGGGCCACGTGCCATCCGCTTCGAAGGTCCATTGGTCCGGAACGGTCTCGTGGAGGTAGTCGGTGAAGTTCTCTGTGGTTCCCGAATCGTCCGACCGGCTGACCGGGGTAATCCGGAGGTCCGGTAGATCGACGTCGGTATTCTGTCCGGCAATGGCTGGATCATTCCAGTTGTCGATGTCGCCCAGGAAAATGCTGGCGATGGTTGGTGCATCCAGGTTTAACTCGGTGAGCCCAGGAAGGTTGAACGTGACACTGATCGGCGATACGTAGGCCGGAATATTGAACGCGCCGTCTGGGCCGCAGGCCTCAGCGGACTCGGCGATTTCCTCGTCATTGAGGTAAGCATCCGAGCCGGCGAACTGCACTGCTCCGGCAAGTAGCGCCCCCCGCCCGGCACCGGAGCCGTCGGGGGAATACTGCAATTGCGCCTGGGAGTGAAGGGTGCCGAAACCTGATATCCAGCCGTCCATTGCTGGACCCTGCGCCGAGGATCCGGCGCCAGTGATGGTGCCTCGAAGGTCTGAGTTGGCGCGCTGGGCTGCGGCTTCCTGCTCGGGGCCCAGGGGATAGTCGGACCCGCAGGCGGTGAGTGAGAGGCCGAGGACGGCGGTGGCAAGGAGGGCAAGGCGACGCGTGGGGTGAGGCAGCACCTAATTTACGATACAGGTGAACAGTGGGTGAACGAATTGGGCAGGTTCCAGCGTCAGCTGCCCTTAGTGAGGTCGCGGGTGGCGGGGCCTTCCAGCAAGGTTCCCTCTGCCGTGAATCGTGACCCGTGCAGGGGGCAATCCCAGGACTTCTCGGCGTCGTTCCAACCCAGAACACCGCCCAGATGAGGGCAGACCGCCGAAACCCGGTGGGTGACGCCGTCGACCACGCAGACCCCCTCGGGGCGGGCGCCGTTGCGGACCACCACACCTTGACCCTCCGGTGGGCTGACGGTGCTGGTCCGCGCCAGGCCACCAAGCCAACCGTTCAGGAGTTCCAGTCCGGCACCGGCGTTTGTCTTGACCGTACTGAGCGCGTCCTGCCGGGCGACGCGGGTGGCATACAGTTTGTTGGCCCAGGGCATCTGCCCGCCGAGAATTTCGGCCGATAAGGCCAAGGCCGCCGCGACGGCGTTGGTCATGCCCCACTTGTTGTAGCCGGTAGCTGCGTAAATGTTGTGTCGACTCAGTGGGAGCTTGCCCACATAGGGTACGGCTGATGCGGGTTCGTAGTCCTGGGCCGACCAGTGATGAACCGGCTTCACCGACGGAAAGTGTTGCTGGGTCCAACGCACCAGATCATCGACCAGGGCTTGCGTATGGGTTTCGCGGCCGACGCGGTGGCCATTGCCCCCAGCGATCAGGTACGTCCTTCCATCGACGACGGCGGTGCGCAGGGAACGTGTCGGTCCGTCGATGGACAGGAACATCTCATCCATACCCTCAAGGGTCTGACCCTCAACGGCAAAAGCAACGGCATAGGACCGCTGAGGGGTGAGGACTGAGAAGTGTCCGCCGCGATCGAGAATGGGGGTGCCTGTTGCCAGGATCAAGTGCTCAGCCCACACCGTTCCGCGAGGGGTTTTGACCTCAATTTTGTCCCCCTTCAATTTTCCGGTGCTAATCCCCTCCACCCGGACTCCTTCAATCAGGTGGCCGCCATGAGACCTGAAGTCAGCAGCTAGTCCAGCCAAACCCTGCAGGGGATGAAACTGTGCTTGCCCCGGGAGGCGGAGGCTACCAGTAACGGCGAACGGCAGGGAGGAGGCGTCCTGCAGCACCGGGGTCAGCCCCGCCGCGAGGCACGCCTCATGTTCGGCTTTCAGCGCAGCAGCACCAGTGTCGGTGACGGAGTAGGTGACCGCGTCCCGAGTGTCGAACGGAATGCCGTGCTCGCGGAAGAACCGCAACAACCAGGATTGCCCTTCAAGGTTTCCGGTGACGTAGTGGCGGGCTGTCTCGGCGTCATGGTGCCGGATAATAGAGGAGAGTTGGGTCCCCTGAAGGAGTGATATTTTGCCCGTGGTGTTTCCGGTGGTGACATCCCCTGCGCGCCTTGCCTCCAGTACTGCTACCCGTTGGCCTGAGCGTGCCAGCAGCAGCGCGGTAATGATTCCGGTAAGCCCGGCACCCACCACCACTGAGTCATAGGTGGCGCCGGGCATGAACGGGTCGGCCGGGAACTGCGGACGGGTTGCCTGCCAAAGGGATGTCATCGGATGCCTTCTGCCGTCGGGTTGTGGGACCTAAGCCCACTCCCAAAATCCGTTCCAGTCAAGGACCCGTAGATGTCCCGCGGTGTCTTCGACTACGGCAGGCACCGGATTGAGTAAGTATGCTGATTATCATGCCGCAAGATGAAGAGGATATTGTGACGACGCCGAAGCGGTCAGTACTTTTGGATAGTGGGTCAAACACCCAGGACACCCTTTACGAGAGCGCTGTCGCGGCGGCTGGCTCGGTGTCGCGGGCGCTCGCCCTTGCCGCCGAGCTTGGTGCGCGGACCCCGTTGCCGGGCGGAGGATCCACACTGACCCTGTGGGAGACCTTGGCCACCATCGCAGCAGCCGACCTGTCGGTGGCGCGCACCATTGAACCTCACCTCGACGCGGTAGCCATCCTGCGGCAAGCCGAACTGTCAGTCGCAGCGGGAACCTGGGGGGTCTTCGCCGCTGAGGCGCCCGAGCACCGCCTGGAAGCGCACCACTCTTTCGACAACGACGGCGACTGGCAGCTGACCGGGCGGAAACCCTGGTGCTCATTGGCGGGCAATCTGGACTACGCGGTCGTGACGGCCCATGTCCCGGATGGCGAACGGCGCGCCTTCAGCGTAGACCTGCGCCAACCGACGGTTCAGGCTATCCGCGGTACCTGGGTTAGCCGTGGGCTGGCAGCGGTGGACAGCGGCCCCATTGACTTCGATGCGGCATCAGCCCGCCCCGTAGGTGCCGACAACTGGTATTTGCAGCGCGACGGGTTTGCCTGGGGAGGGCTCGGGGTGGCTGCCTGTTGGTATGGGGGAGCGGTCGGCATTGCGCGGCGGTTACTGCGCTCAGTGGGGGAACGAACCCCCGATCAGGTAGCGCTGATGTATCTCGGAGAGGTGGACCGTCACCTGTACGCCGCGCGGGGGGCGCTCGCGGCGGCTGCAACCGACATTGACGCGGGTCGGGCCCACGGTGCCGCCGGGGCGCTGCTGGCTGCGCGGGTGAGGGGCGTTGTTGCCGACGCTGCCGAAGCCATCCTTCGGATGGTAGGCCACGGGCTCGGTCCGGCACCCCTGGCCCTGGAGGAAGACCACGCCCGGAGGGTGGCCGATCTGCAGGTATATCTCCGCCAGCACCACGCCGAACGGGACGCAGCAGCCCTGGGCCGCCAGCTCCAGAACACCGGAGTTGCACCGTGGTGACCTTTTCGCACGAGGACGCCGGAACGCCCGAGCACCGCTGGAGCCAGGACTGGCGCAGCGACGCCCGGCTCAGTATTGAGGCCCTTTTCGATGGGCGAATGCCGGAACGGGTGATAGTGGTTGCGGCCCACCCCGACGACGAGACGCTTGGGGCAGCCGGGCTGGTGCGACGCCTGGCCCGCGCCGGGGTTGCCACGGATATTGTGGTCGCCACCAACGGCGAAGCGTCCCACCCGAACTCCCCGACCCACACTGCTGTCCAGCTGGCCGAGTTGCGGCGGATTGAACTCGAGCAGGCCGTCGAATTGTTGGCACCGTCAGCACGGACGCACTTCCTCAACCTTCCCGACGGCGGGTTGGATGCCGAGGAGCTCGCCGAACAGCTCCGCCGGATTGTTGCCGCCGGTGGGCGTCCGGGCGAACGCACCTTGCTGGTGGCCCCGTGGCGGGGGGACGGGCACGGGGATCACGAAGCTGGCGGTACGGCTGCGGCACAGCTGGCAGCGGAACTGAACCTTCCGCTGCTTGAGTACCCGGTGTGGCTGTGGCACTGGGCGACGCCGGATTCCTCCGAGGTGCCATGGAACCAGCTCGAAATCCTTGATCTTGCCGGCGATGAGCAAACCCTCAAACAGTCGGCCCTGCTCATGCATGCGAGCCAGACGGCGCCCCTGTCCGACGAGCCGGGAGACGAAGCACTGCTCGCCCCGGGGTTCCTGGACCACTTCGCCCGCGGTTTTGAGACCTTCATCCCCACCCCATCATCGGGTGTGTTCGAACGGCTGCACGCCGACACCGACGATCCGTGGGGGCTCAAGGACCGCTTCTATGAACGACGAAAACGTTCAGTGGCTTTGGCGCTGTTACCGAGGGAACGGTTTGCGGCTTCACTCGAACTGGGTTGTTCAATCGGTGTACTCTCCGCCGAGCTCGCCGCGCGCACGGATTCCCTCCTTGCCCTGGATATCAGTCCAACGGCGGTGGCGGCTACGCAGGAACGGTTGAGCGATTACCCCGAGGCGACTGCCCGGGTTGCGTCCGTGCCACGGGATTGGCCCTCGGGGCAATTCGACCTGATCGTGATCTCCGAGGTGGGCTACTTCCTCAGCCGGACACAATTGCTGGATGTCGTGGCACGTGCGGTCGCATCGCTGGCAGCCGACGGGGTCATTCTCCTGTGCCACTGGCGGCACCCAATAGATGGCTGGGAACTGGATGGGGACACCGTCCACGAACTATTTCGTTCAGCCTCGTCACTAGCTGTTTTTGCAGAACACCGCGAAGAGGATTTCCGCATCGACCTTCTGGTGCGGCCACCGGCGGTGTCGGTGGCCAGAGCGACCGGTGTCTTGTGAAGGCGTCGTCCGTGCCGGCGGCGGTGGCGGTCGTCGTCCCGGCCCGGAACGAGGAGGAGAGCCTGCCGCGGTGCCTGGCCGCTCTCGATGAGGCGGGCAGGGCGCTCGCCGACGCGTACCCGTCAGTCGCCCTGTCCGTCACCGTGGTCCTGGACGGATGTACCGACGCTTCGGCACGGGTGGTGGCCGAGTATCCAGTTGCCCAGCCTCTGGCAGTTGACTTCGCCTCGGTGGGATTGGCACGTAGGGCCGGGGTCGCCCACGCGGTGGCTCAGCTCGGCCAGCCAGCCAGCCAGATCTGGGTGGCGAACACCGACGCCGACACTGAGGTGCCCGGGCAGTGGCTCGTCGAGCAGTGCCGGCTGGCCGCCTCGGGGGTGGAACTGATCCTGGGGACGGTGGTTCCCAACCCGGTAGGCCTGGATGCCGCGCTGGAGCGCGCCTGGCATGCCGCTCACCCGCTCGACGACGGCCACGACTACGTTCACGGCGCGAACCTGGGATTCCGGGCGGACAGCTACCTGGCGGTCGGTGGTTTCGCTGCCCTGGACATCCATGAGGATGCAGATCTGATCGCTCGGCTGAAATCGCTGGGGGTGAGGTGGGCTGCGGTGGACTCCATCAGGGCCACGACATCCGCCAGGACAACGGGCCGGACATCCGGCGGGTTCGCCGGCTATTTGCGGGACCTTCCCCTGTAATTAGGGAAAGCGGAGCGAACAGGAGGTTCGGGATCAGTCAGCCCGTTTGAGCCGGTATCCGTCTTCGCAATGGATGAGGCGGCGGCCGGCACCTTCGTTGAGTTGAATCCACAACACCGAGGCGTCGTCGGTGCGCATCTCGACAACCCCCGCTACGGGCCCATCGCTGTCGTGATTGAACGCGACCCGCTGCCCACGGCGGAGGGTGGACCAGTCCGAGATGCCCTCGCGGGACGGAGACGAAGTTTCCATGGTCGGTGGGTCCTTTCAATACGGAAAGCTAATGCCTTCAACGTACTGCGCCTGTCTGAACGGCAAGTGAATGCCACCTGAGTGTTCGGGGTGGCTCCTGGCACCCGGGCATGGAACGTCAGACTGCGCGCCACTTACCGCTGGTCAGGTGGGAACCGGCCTGCGGGCCCATCTGGAGCATGCCGCCGTCGACGACCCAGGAGGCGCCGTTGACGTAACTCGACGCCGGTGATGCCAGGAACGCGATCACTGCCGCGACTTCCTCCGATGCACCGGGGCGGCCCACGGGGATACCCGGGCGGTCAATGTCGTGGGGATCCTTGTCCTCGGCATCGTTCATTGCCGTAGCAATTTCGCCAGGCAGGACCGCGTTCGCGGTAATGCCCTGATCGCCCAGCTCCAGGGCGATCGTCTTGATTAACCCGCCGAGACCGTGTTTTGACGCATCGTAGGCTGCGGAGCCCACGCGCGGCTGTTCCTGGTGAACGCTGGTGACGGCAATGATCCTGCCGCCGTTCCCGGCGGAAATCATTTGTGCCGCCGCACGCTGGATGCAGACAAATGCGCCATCCAGGTTGGCTGCCAGGGTGCCGCGCCAGTCGTCATAGCTGGTATCCATGAAGGGGGTCCCGCCGTTGACACCAGCGTTGTTCACGAACACGTCAAGTCCACCGAGGTCACTGATCATCTGGTCCACCACATCGCCGCAGGCTGGCGCATCAGTGGTGTCCAACCGGGTCACCACCGCTTTACGGCCAAACTCACGGACTAACCGCGCGGTCTCGTTGGCGCCGTCCTCATCGGAGTGCCAGGTGATACCGACATCACAACCTGCCTCAGCGAGGGCCAGGGCCGTGGCCCGGCCAATGCCCGAGTCGGATCCGGTGACTATTGCAGTGCTGGGTGTGTAGGCCATCACCCTATCCTTCCGAGGAAGGACCCTGGAAAGCAAGTGTGCTGACCTTCCTAGGGCATAAAATCCGGGCTGCAGACCCAAAACTGGGCTGTTGACACAAATCCGGCCTGTTGACACAAAACCGGCCCCCCGCGTTGGCGGAGAGCCGGTGGTGGTGCCTGCGCGGGGCCTTGATCCCCGGGCCTTCCGCGTGTGAAGCGGATGCTCTACCAGACTGAGCTACACAGGCGCGCGCCCAACCCAGACGCGGTCGGACAGTTGCCAGTTTAGGCCATACCCGGGCTGGAAAAAATTCGGCCGCTTGAACCATGGTGACCGTGGTCCCTATTCCCTGCCGCCCGGCCGAACATTCAGTTCGCTACAAGATCCCTCGGCGAGCCCCCATCGTCTGCTGCGTGGGTTACCCCAGGGTGAGACTGCCGGCTAACGCCGTGCCAGCCAGCCGAGGGTCAAGCCGCCCAGGGTGCGGCGGAATCCGCTCTCACCGCGGGTCAGCTCAAGCACTGCCCACAGTCCGAGGCACACCCGGCTGAGAGTCAGCAATAGCCGCTTGTTTCCGTCCTGCTGCGCCAGGAAGGAAGCGAGGCCGAAGACCGTCCACCCGAGGACCGGCGCGTTGGGTGCCTGCACGATGGTCTGCTCGCCACGCGAATTGGTGAAGAAGCTGGGCAGAAGTGAGGACGAGGTGGCCATCAGGCGCCTTTCGATTTTGTTTTGGCTGGTGCTGAGGACCCTTTGGATGCCGGTTTTTTCTGATCGGACGGCGTGCCCTTTTTCTCACGGTTCTTCTCGACGCTCCGCCGGAGTGCCTCCATGAGATCGAGGACTTTGCCACCGCCCTCGTCGTCGTCGGATTCCCCGAAAGTTTCCTCAGTGTCGAGGGCTTCCCCCTTCTCAAGTTTCGCCTCGATCAGAGTGCGCAGCTGTTCCTGATACTCATCGGTGAAGTTCTCAGGATCGAAATCGGTCGAGAAGGAATCCACCAGCGCGGCCGACATTTCCTTCTCCTTGGCCGAGATCCGTACCCGCTCGTCAAGGGCGGGGAACTTGGCCTCGCGTACCTCGTCATCCCAGAGCAGCGACTGCAGCATCAGAACGTCCCCACGCACCCGCAGCGCACCGAGCCGGCTCTTCTGCCGCAGCGTGAACTGCACGATAGCCGTGCGGTCGGTCTCCTCAAGGGTGCGGCGCAGCAGCACATAGGCCTTGGTGGAACTGGAATCCGGCTCCAGAAAATAGGACCGGTCCAGCATGATCGGGTCTATCTGGTCGCTGGGCACAAACTCGACGACGCCGATTTCCCGGCTCTTCTCGACGGGAAGGGTCGCGAAGTCCTCGTCGGTGAGCACCACGGTGCGCTCACCGTCGTCGTACGCCTTGTCGATGTTTTTGTATTCGACCACCTCCCCGCAGATCTCGCAGCGGCGCTGGTAGCGGATCCGGCCGCCGTCCTTGTCGTGGACCTGGTGGAGGCTGATGTCGTGGTCTTCGGTGGCGCTGTAGACCTTGACCGGCACATTGACCAGCCCAAAAGCGACGGCGCCCTTCCAGATGGCTCTCATGTACCAAGTGAACCAGTGTTTGGGTTCCGCGGATACGATGGCTTGGTGAATCCTGAAAAAGCTGAGCCCACGGTCACCAAGACCACAGTCGACGGCAAGCCCGCCCTCCGGTTCGAGATGCGGTACAACTTTGCCGCGTCAGTGCTCTGGAAGCACCTGACAGACCCCCGCAAACTCAAGTACTGGTTCCCCTGTGAACTTGACCTGCTCCCGCGTAAGGGCGCCGAAGTGACCTTCACCTTCCCTGGGGAACGGCCCACCAAAGGCACGGTCCTCGAAGCCGAGAAGCCGAACCTTCTCGCCTACACCTGGGATCGGGAGGTGCTGCGCTGGGAGTTGGCGAACGACGGCGACTCCGGCGCCCTGCTGACCCTCACCAACACCCTGCAGGACCCAGACGCCGCGGGTAGTTCGGCGGCGGGCTGGCACTTCACGCTGATTGGCCTCGACGATCTCCTGAACGAGCGTCCGCTGGGCCAGAACCCCGCTGACTGGGAGCGCCTCGTCGCTCAATACCAGGAGAAGCTCAGCGACTAGCAGCACCCCGGGACAGGATCCCGTGCCCTGCTTTCCGGGCACGTGTGGCGTTTGCGGCGCTTCCAGACAAGACTGGTGTCATGGGTTCCAGCACCGGTCAGCAGCAGCAGACTGTCACTGTGGACGGTCAACGCCTCCGGCTGACGAACCTCAACAAGGTGATCTATCCCGCCTCCGGGACCACCAAGGCGGACGTTCTCGCCTACTATGCTGCGATTGCCGGCTACCTGATTCCGCACGCCAGGGACCGGGCGGTGACCCGCAAGCGCTGGGTCAACGGGGTGGGAACCACGGAGCAGCCCGGACAGGTCTTTTTCCAGAAGAACCTCGACCAGTCGGCGCCTGCGTGGGTGCAACGACACTCCATCGCCCATAAAGACCACGTCAACGTGTATCCGATGGTCAATGACCTGGCCACCCTGACCTGGTTTGGACAGATTTCGGCCCTGGAAATCCATGTTCCGCAGTGGAGGTTCGGCCCGGACGGGGAGATCAACAATCCGGACCGGCTGGTCCTCGACCTTGACCCTGGCGACGGGGTGAGCCTCGGCGACTGCGCCGAGGTTGCCCGCCATGCCCGCGTGATCCTGCAGGACATGGGCCTGGAACCCTATCCCGTCACCAGCGGCTCCAAGGGCATCCACCTGTATGCGGCACTGGATGGTTCCCAGTCCTCCGACGAGGTATCCACCGTTGCCCATGAGCTGGCCAGGGCGCTCGAGGCTGACCACCCCGACCTGGTGGTCAGCGATATGAAGAAGTCCCTGCGCGGGGGGAAGGTGCTGGTGGACTGGAGCCAAAACAGCAGGAACAAGACCACCGTGGCGCCCTACTCCCTACGTGGCAGGCTGCGACCCACTGTTGCCGCGCCCCGCTCCTGGGCGGAGTTGGAGGACCCTGAGCTGGCGCAACTCGACTACCGGCAGATGATGGACCGAGTGCAGGAACTCGGTGATCTCCTCGCCGGGCTGGATGAGACCTCCGGAGGGCCTGACGGCGACCGGGGCGGGCCCGGGGACACAACGACATCCGAGCCTCGCGTTCGTGACCGCCTGCACACCTACCGCTCCATGCGGGACAGCGCAAAGACCCCTGAGCCGATCCCCGACAGCGTCAGTGACGCCGGCGGCAACCGTTTTGTCATCCAGGAGCACCACGCCCGCCGGTTGCACTACGACTTTCGGCTGGAACGCGACGGCGTCCTCGTCTCCTGGGCTGTACCCAAGGGGCCGCCGGACACCCCCAACAAGAACCACCTCGCCGTCCAGACCGAGGACCACCCCCTGGAGTACGCCGCCTTCGAGGGCACCATCCCCAAGGGGGAATACGGCGCCGGGGAGATGTACATCTGGGATTCCGGGACCTACCACGCCGAGAAATGGCGCGATGGGAAGGAAGTGATCTGTACGGTTCAGGGGCGCGACGACGGTGGTCTGGCACGCAGCGGCAGCCCCGTCCGGCGGTATGCCCTCATCCACACCGGCGGCGACGAGTCGGGCAAAAGGAACTGGTTGATGCACCTGATGAAAGACCAGGGCGCCGCTGACGCCTCGGCCGAAGCCCCGGCGTCGGGCGCCGCCGAGACCCCGCCGGAGCTGATGCCGATGCTCGCCTCGCCCGGCTCGGCTGGTGACGTGACAGCCGATGAGGACTGGGCTTTCGAAATGAAGTGGGACGGGGTCAGGGCAATCGCCACAGTGACACCCGACGGGGTGCGTCTCACCAGCCGCAACGCCAATGACATGACGGCGCTGTACCCCGAACTGGCGGATCTGGGCGACTACGTCAACGGCAACAATGTCGTGCTCGACGGGGAAATAGTGGCACTGAACAAGTCGGGCCGTCCCGACTTCGGGTTACTGCAGAACCGCTTCAATCTCACCAAAAGCTCCGAGATCGACGCCGCACGCCGTAAAGCGCCAGTGCATTTCATGATTTTCGATCTGCTTTACCTCGACGGCAACTCGCTGCTTCAACTGCAGTATGCCCAGCGCCGGGAAATCCTCGAGCAGGCGGTGAACAGCCCCGCGGATGGCCATATTCAGGTGCCCCCAGCCCTGGATGCCACCATCGAGGAGGCCGTGGCCGCCAGCAGGGAGCTCGGTTTGGAGGGGGTGGTCGCCAAGCGCACCTCCGGTACGTATACGGCCGGTCGCAGGTCCCGGGGCTGGGTCAAGATCAAAGACCAGCTCACCCAGGAAGTGGTGGTGGTCGGGTGGCGGCCGGGCAAAGGCAGCCGTGCGCACAAGGTGGGTTCCCTCCTGGTGGCCGTGCCCGACGGCGTCGACCTGAAGTATGTGGGCCGGGTGGGGTCAGGCCTGACCGAACGTGATCTTGCTGAAATTGGTTCACGACTCCGCAAGATGTCCCGGAAGACTGCACCACTTGCGGATGTGCCAGCCGCTGATGCCTCAGACGCGCACTGGGTCCGCCCAGCCCTGGTCGGGGAGGTGCAATTCAGCGAACGAACCGGAGCGGGGAAACTCCGCCACCCCGTCTGGCGGGGTTGGCGGCCCGACAAACTGCCGTCCGACGTCGTCGTCGAACTGTGAATATGACTGACCAACAACATCAAGGAGTACAACAATGAGTGACAAGAAAATCACCTCGTCCCGCGTCATCGACGCTTCAGCTGACGCGATCTTCAACGTCCTGTCCAACCCTGCGCGCCACGCGCAGATTGACGGCTCAGGCATGGTGCAGTCCGACGAGAAGTCGGACAGGATTACGGCTGTGGGACAGATGTTCACCATGAACCAGTACTGGGACAAGCTGGGTGGGGACTACAAGACCGACAACCATGTGGTGGGTTACGACCACAACAAGCTCCTTGCCTGGAAAACGGCTGAGGCTGGGGCCGAGCCTGCCGGTTGGCAGTGGGTGTGGGAGTTGACGCCCCAGGGCCCCGACTCCACCGAAGTGACTCTCACCTACGACTGGAGCAGCGTCACCGATTCGACTGTGCTCAAGAAGGTATCCTTCCCGGCGGTTTCCGCCCACGATCTGGAGGCTTCGTTGAACAACCTGGCCGCCGCGGTGTCCGAGGTTTAACCCACCTGACGTTCGACGCCGGACCGCCGCCAGCCCAACGATGGTGGCCGTCCGCGTCGTCGAGCTTTGGAACGCCCAGCTTCCCGGGAGTGGGTCGTGTACCGTCCATAGGGTGGCGTCCGACACATAACGGGCGGTGGGGGACCGCACGGGCACTCCAGTATTGACCCGGCCGATACCGGCGAGGCACTGGAACTTCCGGCCACTCATCCTTTGTAAATCCCATAGAAGGGGCTGTAGTGGACCTCAGTCAGTTTATTGTTGTCGGCATTGTGCTTGCCGTGTTGGTGGTATTGGCAGTTATTGCCGCCATCGTCGCGCGTCTTGCACTGCGGATTGCGAGCCCGTCCGAAGCACTGATCATCACCGGCAAAGGCAGCCAGGAAAGCCAGCGTGTGGTGTTCGGTCGCACATTCATCAACCCGTTCAGCCAGAAGGCGTTCTCCATCTCGCTCGCCTCACGCCAGGTGACCCTTCAGATTGAGGGTATCTCCAAGAACGGCATCAAGCTTCGGCTGACCGGTGTCGCCCAGATCAAAGTGGGGGGCGACGAAGAGGCGGTGCGCCGCGCCGCTCAACGATTCTTGAACCAGCAGGATCAGATCGACCATTACACCCAAGAGACCCTGTCCGGTTCGTTGCGCTCCATCGTGGGCACGCTGAGCGTGGACTCGATCATCAAGGACCGTGCTTCTTTCGCCAAGAGTGTCAAGGAAGAGGCCGAGCACTCAATGCATAACCAGGGTCTGGAGATTGATACCTTCCAGATCCAGTCGGTCGACGACGATTCCAGCTACCTGAAGAACCTGGGCCGGCCCGAGGCGGCACTCGCTGAGAAGCAGGCGAAGATTGCCGAAGCGAATGCGGCGCAGGAAGCTGCCGAGGCCGCTGCGATCGCGGACGAGCAGGTTGCGCTTGCCGAACAGCGGCTCGCCATCCGCCGGGCCGAGCTCAAGGAGGTCGCGGACGCACGGCAGGCCCAGGCCGACGCGGCGGGTCCCTTGGCTGCAGCTGAGCAGCGCCAGTCGATCCTGGTCAAGGAACAGCAGGTTGCTTCACGGCAGTCCGAGCTGCGTGAACGTGAACTGGATATTGAGATCCGCAAGCCTGCCGACGCAGAAAAGTACCGGGTGGAGCAGGAAGCGGCCGGTAAGCTCGAGCAGCGCAAGCGCCAGTCTGAAGCCGATCAGGTTGAGGCGGAAGTGGCGCTGACCAAGCGCCGCCTCAGCGCCGAGGGTGACAAGGTCACCGCTGAAGCTGAGGCCGCCGCCAACACCGCACGCGGTAACGCAGCGGCGTCAGTGACCCGGGCCAACGGTGCAGCGGAAGCGGAGATCATCGCGCTTCGCGGCCAGGCTGAGGCAGACGTTGTCCGGCAGAAGGGAATCGCGGAGGCCGAGGGAATCGAAGCCCAGGCCAAGGCGTACGAGCAGTTCAACGAAGCAGCAATTCTCAACAAGGTGATGGAAATCCTCCCGCAGATCGCTCGGGAAATCGCCGCCCCAATGTCGGGAATCGACAACATGACCGTCATCTCCAACGACGGTGCCACCCAGTTGAGCAAGAACGTGTCCGGCGGGTTGCAGCAGACCTTCCAGCTACTCAAGGACACCACCGGGCTGGACGCCGTCGAGATGCTGAAAAACTGGGGCGCCACGGACGGTGCTGCCACGGAACCGGCATCGCCAACTGAAAACACCCACGCGCCGTCGGTCTAATTCACCCGTCGATGAAATCGGCAGTCGCCCGCAGGAAGGTTGCCGCTGCTCGTGCGCGTGCGGCGGCAACCTCCGGGGCGACTGCACTGGTTTCACTGGTTTGACCGGACGCTGGACGGAGGCCCTGGCCGGCATCCACGGGCCGGGTCAGCGGTGCCAGGAACGTCCTGGCGGAAGCAGCAGCGACACCGTAGAAGTAGGGGTTCTGCCGCGGCTGATGAGCAAACGATTCGAGCACTTTGGCCAGAAAATCGGCGTTGGTGATCTTCTCGGCGCTTGGGGCCAGCAGCAGGCTTGCTGCGGCGGTGAAGTCGCCGTGCCCGCCGGTCTCGTAGGCCACTTCGTCAGGCTGACAGGCGCTAAACAGCAGTTCGCGGGCGGTGGCTCGCTTGCCCGGGTTCGCAGCTGCGCCGCGACGTAACCGGAAGTTTTCAATGGTGGTCGTGTCAGGGACCAGGAACCGTGCCCGTCGGCCATGATTGGCTGCCTGCTCGGCCCCGTCAGTGACTGCAGTGCCCAGCGACGGTAAGAGCCGGGTACCGTCACCTGAATGACAGGAGTCGAAGAAGGCGGTGAGGCTTACCCCTTCCGGGAGTAGGTCGAAGAGTTCCCCAAGATCGTCATCGATGATCAGGTTTCCGCCCTGAAAGTCCACCGGGCAAAGCGCCTCGTCGAACAGCTTTTCCCCGTTGCCATCCTCCGCTTCATCACCATCGAGGTCATCAATGTACGTCCCATGGCCCGCGTACTGCATGACGAGCACATCCCCGGCGGTGCTATGCGCCACCAGGTCGAAAATGCCTTGAAGAATGTTGACCCTGGTGGCCGCCCCATCGAGCAGGGTTGTCACCTCGAATCCGACCGACTCCAGCTGTTTACCCCACGCCTCCGCGTCAGCGACGCAGCCATACAGTTCTTTGCCCGGGGGGTAGGCGTTGATTCCGATACATAGGGCGCGTCGGGTACTTACGGGGGGTTCCTCGCGGACGGTGGGGGCCACAGCCCACGGCTCACTGATCATTCGGGCGCCGAAGGGTTTCGGTTTCCTGCCCGTAATCCTGCGGGCGACGCTCTCCATGGTCGTAGTGTTGTCGTCGAATCCCCCGTGGGTGGTCGCAGTGCTCCGGCGTGTTTCAGGTCCGGTCTCGGAAATTGACCAGATCACCTCTGCCTTCGCCTTGCCGCCGTCGTCATCGAAGAACTTGAGCAGTTCGGGGTCCGCGTTGACGCACTCCTGCAAACCCAAAATGGGCGTGAACTCTTCCTTTTCGAAGGACGCACGGACCAGATACAACAACGATTTCCCGTAGCCACCGGGGCAGGTGTCAGTAAGCTCGGCCTGCTGCGTCATGGTGTACATCGCCAGGGATTTGATGCCTTTACCGGCCTCGGGTGCCAACTTCGCCTTGAACGTATCGGTGCGGACGGCGGGTGCCAGTAGGCTGACCGTCGCGAACTCGGGGACCCCGGCCTTCAGGGCGGCTGGCACAAAGTAGGAGTGGAAGATGGAGCCGGCGCTGTGGCCGACGGCGTGGACGCTGGTCTTCGGGTGTGCTGCCACATAATTGCCGAGTGCTTTTGCCACGTAGAGCGCGCCGCCACCCGTTGCCGAGGCGTCTTCGGCAAACCGCTTCATTTCGCCCCAGATCCGCTCACCGTTAGCGGCCCGTGCCATCAGCTCGATTGCGCGGTCCCTAACATCTCCCAGGACGCCCCTGGACCCGGGCAGAGAGCCGAACAGTGCATCGAGGAAGCCTGTCTCCCAGACGAAGAAGATCGGGTACACGCCATTCGATTTCCACCATTCGCTTTGCTGATGTGCGGAACGGAGGCCAGCTGCCTCGCTCACCAGACCGCCGTGGGCGTAGACCATGATCGGTGCGTCGCCGTCTGGTGCGAACTTGGGGAGATGATCCTGGAAAATGGCATCCACGTCGGCTGCAGTGGTACTTATTTCACCACCGGTCGAGAACTTGCCTCGGCTGAGGTTCACTACATGCGGTTTCAGGGCCGTGATCTGGGCGGCGCTGAGCCCGGACCCCCGTTGGGTAGCGGCGGTCGCTGCAGTGGTATTCATGGCTACTCCTCGTTGAGTGGCATCGACTGGAGCGGCGTTCGTCAGGTAGCAGTGTCCACGCGACGGCGCCGGCGGTTGGCAGCCAGTATCTGCTGCACGGTGTTATTGGGGTGTTACTGGGATTTTGGTGCTTGACGGCCGGGGCGCAGGGGTAGATATTTTTGGTAGCGGTCCGGTGGAAGACTGATCCCGGGTCGCAGTAGGGAGAGGTGCCAATGGCGGGCGTGATGCTGGGGCCCGGAAGCCATACCGGGGAGCTGCGCCCCTTGACCATTCTGGCCGAGGGTCCGTTCACGTTGGGCGCCGAAGGTCCGATGACCACGACGCTCCGCGTGCCCGTTGAGCGCATTGGTGGGGGGCCGCGCAGCGCGCGATTCGACATCGTCGTTCGCGGCCCGCGTGGGAAACCGTTGGAGCTACTCCTGGGCGAGGACGTCGATCCGTGGATGCTGATGGACGAGAATCCACCGAATGACCTCGGTGAGCTGCTGGCCAACCGCCGCTTCCTGGCCCAGCACACGTACGCCGTGGCGGCGTCGACGCTGGCAGCCTTCGAGTCAACCCTCGGCCGCCGGATGGGATGGGCCCGAGGACGGCGGCTGCGGATTCACGCGTATGACACGGTGCCCTACGCCGATTCTGGCTACGACCGGGAAGACGGAGTGGTCCGGTTTGGGCATCGGCGGGATGGCCGGGAGCGTCTGTCGGTGCCGTTGGCGTTGTATCGCGACCTGGTGGCCCATGAGGTGACCCACGCGATCCTTGCAGGGTACCGAACCCGCTGGTCGGACCAGTTCGCTTCCCTCGACCAGTTTGCGCTGCATGAGGCGATCGCTGACCTGGTGGCCATGCTGTCAGTGTTTTCCTCGGCGGAGCGGGTGGAGCAGTTGTTGGATCCACTGGGGTCCGGGGCAACCGACCTGACGGGGCTGGATGAGCAGATCCTGCTGAGTGGTCTCTTCAGCTTTGGCGACGGTTTGTTCTCGCATGGGCCAGCGCGGCAGCCGATGCGGACGCCGGTCCCCACCGGCTGGCGCACGCTGCCGGACCCGCACCGACGCGGCGAGCCAGTGGTGCGGGCGATGCTGAATGTGGTGGCGCGGCTATGGCAGATCCGTCTGGACCAGCCCGGTGGCCGCTCGAGCCTGCACCAGGTGGCGAAGTCCGGGGCGAAGGTGGGTGAACAGGTCCTGGCGATGCTGATCCGTGGGCTCGGGTACATGGCTCCGGTGGACGTGACCTGGCCGGACTTGCTGCGGGGCATCCTCTCCGCCGACCTGGTGCTGGTTCCGCAGGATCGTTTTCACTATCGGCAGGTGGTGCGGGACTGCTTCGCCGAGGTGGGGGTTACGGTGCCGGCCGATGATTTGCTCACCGGGATTGAACGCATGAGCAGCCTCAGGTACCCCGTCCGGCTGTCAGCGCTGGGAACTGACCCGGAAGAGATCGTGAGGTTCATCTGGGAGAACGGGGACTTGTTACGGGAAACCGCGATGGATGAGCGGCATTCAATCACCGTGGACCGGGTGCGACCCAGCATCCGGATCAGCCCGGACGGGTTCGTCGTCTCGGAGATCGGCGCCTCCTTTGTTCAGGAGTTCACTATCGGGCGGCCCGAAATGCGCCGCATGGGGTTGTCCGGTCCCGGACCCGTCATCCTGCGCGGAGGTGGGTTGCTCAGATTCGACGAGGGAGGCCACCTTTGTTACGCGGCGTTGAAACCGGTCTATGACCCGGTGAGGCAGCAGGAAAACGCACAGGAGAAGGCTCGGGATGCCACCACCCTGGCGGAAATCACTCCTTCTGGTGCACGGCCCAGGTCTGGCACTGGAACACCGAAAATCACGTTCCATAGCCGGGGGCGCGGCCGCTAGTACCTAGAAAGCGGTGCCCCACGCGGCGCTTTTGGCCGCCACTGGCGCTTCCAGTTGGGCCCGCTGGGTGAACTTCCCATCCCGTAAGTCGGCGCTGACGCGTTTCAGCAGCACTCGCCGGCTTGCCGATGGGTCGTCTTTGACGGCCTGGAGCAGGTAGTGGCTGAAGGCACCGCTATATCGTCCAGCGAAGTCAGCATCAGCCGCTGTCTGATCCGACCGGCAGGCGGCAAACAGGACTGGTTTCGCCTGCGCATCGGACCGGACCAGGTCGCGGAAGGCGCGCGGATCCGCCGATTCGGTGAGCTCCAGGCCGAGCGGCGTCGGGGGCGGAACGAACCGGGGCCGTCGGGTGGGAAGTAGGTCCAGCGCCCTGAGCCCGGTCCCGCTGTGGCACGTGTCCAGCACGACGTCGAGCAGGACCCCGTCGGGAAGGGTGCCGAGCAGGTGATGTAACTCGTCGTCGAGAATAAGGGTGGCGGCGTCCCACTGGTCACCCTTTTGCCGCATATCAAAGGTGACGAATGCTTCGTCGGCGCCGTCCGGTTCATCACCTGAGACATCGAGGACCTGGGTGCCGTGGCTGGAGAACGTGAAGACAAGGTGATCCCCGGGTTTCGCCCGTTTGAGCATGGCCTGCAGCTTCCCGACCACCGCAGCCTTCGTAGCCTTTGAATCGAGCAGCACCGCAACGTTCCGCTTCGCGAATCCGTAATGCCCAGTGAGAAGCGCGGCGAAGTCCTTGGCGTCGTTGACGCAGCCATTGAGCCACGCGTTGGTCGGAAGGTTTTCGAACTTATTGATGCCGACGCAGAGTGCGTACTTGGCCATGGCACAGTTCCTTCCGCAGGACCTGCCCCGTCGCAGGTATGCCGCAACCTAGCGGGACGGGTGTTACTGAGGCGTTATTTGCTGGCCTCCAGTGCCCGGAAGGTGGTCATCTGCCGATGCCGACGCTGCAGGCTGTCGCGTCGTGGCGAGACCGCTGCCTCGGCTGCCTCGGCGGTGAGGTCGATGTGGCGTTCCCCGTAGTGCCACAGCAGCACGTCGTCGAGCAGCCGGTCCGGGCCCGGCGAGTAACGGTGGTCCAACGCTCGGCGAACCGAGGTAATGGTGTCCGCCTGGAGCAGCGACGCCAGCGACGTCGTCGTCGTCAGTCCATGGGCGGCGAGCAGCTCCGCAGCCCAACCCCAGTTGTCGTCGGATTTTCGGTCAACGTGGGGGAGGAGGGTCTGCCACACGTCGCGGACCCGGTTGGGGGTCAGGGGGGCGCTTCCCTCCCCGTCCTCATCCCAGAACCCGGTCACTGTCTCGTACCGCTCGTGCAGCTCGGCGAAAGCTGATTCCACTGACTCGAGCATCGCGGCGGTGCCAGTGAATTGCCGGTCGAAGTAGGGGCTCCATGCCCGAGGATTCGATGCCTTGAACCGGATGTCGTGCTCAATTTCGGACCACGCATGAGCCAGAACCGTACGGATCTGCACCTCGAGCATGTAACTGCCGCCGGCCTTGGCTGCCGGGTCCAGGGCGCGCTGGTACTCTTTGACCGCTTCGCTTTGGATGGTGCGCAGGATGAGGTGCCGGCTGGAGTAGCCGTAGGTGCCGGACTCGATGGTGCCGATGTCCTTCTCCCGGTCGCCCCGGCAGTCAAATTCCTGCCGCTGCCGCTTGATCAGATTCGCTGCGACGTCTACCTCGTGGGGCAGGGTGGTGATCACCCGAACGCCGACGACGTCGGTCAGGTTTCTTAGCGGGTCGGGGAATACCAGGGTGGGGGCGTCTCCGGGGACTGTTGAGGCGAGCATGCGTGAGGCCTTGTCACGGAATGACTCGATACTCTTGGTCCGAGCAGTGACGAACAGTGGGCTGAGTTCGGTGCCGACGAAGATTTCCTGGATGCTGGCCTGCATTTGCCGGGTCACTTCTTCAAGGCGCGGCCGTACCCGCTCGAACTCACGGGTGCTCGCTTCCACCGCGGGGCGGAGACGGTCATCCAACTGATCCCAGGCGCTCATTAAGACTCCTCCGACGATGGCTTCAGGCCATCATATCGGCCGGGTCTGACAGTGCTGGTGGAGGGCTGGCTAGAGGGGCCCGCCGATCTGCCCCTGGCGGGCGGCAGTCGGCATGGAGTGGCTGTCGATGGGCCGATCATCGTCCTGGGTGGTTGGCTGCCGGGTGTCGTAGCTTCGGGGAGTGCCTAAGTCTCGTGATCGCAATCGCAGGCCGGTGACGACCAGAACCAGTCCCCCCGCCAGGAGCGCCGCCCCGAGGACGAAGAGCACCATCGTGACGCCCTCAGCTGTTCCGTTGAAGACTTCGAACAGTGGTGTTGGCAGGACGAAAATCGTGGCTACCAGCGCGATACCGCCCGTGATGAGCCGCCGGGTTCCTTTGGTCTGCATTGTTCCCCCTTGATTGGTCCATTCATTCAAACACCCTCCCCGGCGCATGTGAAGGGTCGGCAAGGTTACGCTTCCGGTGTGGACAACCTACGCCGACGCACCGTCCTGGGCGCCGCCGGCCTCGCTGCAGCGACCGCACTCGCCGGCTGCGCGCCCGGCAGTTCAGCCAACCTCACCCAGCAACCGGAGGAACCAGTGACACCCCAGCGCTATACCTATGGCGATGATCCCAGCCAGTTCGCCGAGTTGTACCTGCCAGCCGGGGAGCACCTCCCGGGCGTCGTCGTGGTTATCCACGGGGGCTATTGGCGCTCAGGGTACGGACTGGATCTTGGCCGGCCTCTCGCCGAAGACCTGTCGTCCCGGGGCTACGTCTGCTGGAACCTTGAATACCGGCGGGCAGGCAATGGGGGTGGCTGGCCGGAAACCTTCGCCGACGTGAGCGCCGGCATGGATCTCCTGGCGACGGCGGCCGACGAACACAGCCTCGATCTGGGCACGACGACGGCGCTTGGCCATTCGGCCGGCGGCCACCTCGCGGTATGGGCCGCCGGGCGGTCAACGCTGCCCGCTGGGGCTCCCGGCGCCGGAACGCCCCTGGTACCGCTGACCGGCGTCGTGAGCCAGTCAGGTGTGCTGAATCTGGCAGCAGCCCATGAACAGGGGCTGGGAGACGGTGCCGTGCTGAACCTGCTGGGCGTGGACCCGGCCGAGGATCCCGTTCGGTACCGGTTGGCTGACCCGATGACAGCGATCCCGCTGCCCATTCCGGTGCTAGCCCTGCACGGTGAGGACGACTCAACGGTGCCGCTCAGCCAATCGGACAGTTATGTGACGACGGCGGCGGCCGCAGGTGCGACTGCTGAGTTGATCACGATCCCCGGCGACCACTTCGCGATGATCACCCCGGGGACCGAAGCCTGGGTGCGGGTGGTGCAGGCGGTAGATCGGCTGATGGCGGCCTAACCGAATCGGGAGGCTGCCGCGAGGACCGCAACGAATTACTGTTGACCCTGGTTCGGAGATACCGTATTCGGACAGACTGAAAGGCACCCATCAATGAGTGGCAACACCATCCCTGTGCTCGAAATTGGAGGCACCCACCTCACGGCCGCGGTGGTGGAATCCGGAACGTGGGTTATCGATCGGGACTCCCTGGCTCGGGTCGACCTGCAGGCCCAGGGGAGCGCTGAGAGCCTGGTCGAGGAGATTGGTGCTGCTGCCGACGCGCTGCGGGGCGAGCCGGGAGCGACCTGGTCGGTAGCTATTCCTGGCCCCTTCGACTACGACCAGGGCATTGGCCGTTTCGAGCATGTGGGAAAGTTCGACAGCCTGAACGGCTTCGATCTCGGTGAAGCGCTGATGAAGCGGATTAAACCGACACCCGGTACGATCCATTTCCTTAACGACGCCGACGCGTTCGGCATCGGGGAATACGCCCTCGGGGCGGCTCGGGGGAATGAGCGGGCCATCTGCATCACGCTCGGAACCGGCGTCGGCTCCACCTTCCTGATCAACGGGCAGCCGGTCAGCACCGGGCCGGCGGTCTCACCGGATGGGAGCATCCACCACGAGGTCTATCAGGGCCGACCCCTGGAAAACACCGTGTCCCGACGCGCCATCCGCGCGGCCTACGCTGACGCGGCCGGTCTGAGCCCGGACTCCGGTCCCGACGTCCACACCATTGCTGAACTCAGCCGGGCCGGTGACGAAACTGCACGACTCGTGCTGGACGGAGCTTTCGGAGCTCTGGGCGAGACTCTCGCAATCGTGATCAGCCGGTTCGACGCGGGGATCCTGGTGATCGGCGGGTCCATGTCCAGGTCCTGGGATCTGGTTGAACCGGCAATTCGCGCGGGAATGGCTCTTGCCGACCCGCGGCTCGCAGATTTCAGGATCGAGCAGGCGATCCTGCCCGACGACGCCGCGCTCGTGGGTGCCGCCTATTGGGCTTCGCTGGGCTCCGACACTGAGAGCTGAGTTGCACTCGGAGCCGGAGCCGGGCCGCCAGCCGTAACAGGCTGACGGCCTAAACCGGGTTACTCCGCCGGGATTTCTGCGTCAGGGGTTTCTTCCAGGTAGGTAGCCTGCCAGGCGCCGTCTGAATAGACAATTGTCGCTGAGTAGATGGTGCCGGCCGGGTCGAACGGGCGGGTCTCCTGGACCTCACCCGATTCGTCGAACGAAGTGTAGGCGTCAGGGTTGACGGTGATCAGGGCGTCAACCTCGACCTCCTCGGCTACCTCGTCCGCTGGAGTGGTGACGATGATCTGCTTGACCTTCGGCTGTCCGCCGAGAACCCAGCCGCCGTCCTCGTACATGGCCGCGAATTCCTCAGCCTCTTCGGTTGCTGCTTCGGCACCATCGAAGGTGGCGAGCAGCTGCTCGGTTTCACCGGTCCGCTGGTTGTAGGACTTCAGCTCGAAGACGTGATGCAGGAAGGCTCGTGCGCCTTCGGGGCTGGCCTCGGCCATGAGGTCGTTGGTCTCCGGAGCCTGGATGTTCTGCGCGGGTGCCGTGGAGCTCGCTGGCGTGGGAGCGGCGGCCTCGGAAGGGGCCGCAGGCTCTGATGCCTCGCCACAGGCGGTCAGCGAGGCGAGTGCGATGACGGCGATGGCCGCCGCATTCTTAATTTTCATGGTTTCCCCAACAACTAGTACGTGGTTAGCGCCGCGGATAGCGGCAATCCCGCACCATCCTAGCCGTAGCCTTAGGCAACTAGCGGATTATTCCGGCGAGTGTGCGTGAGATCACCTAGGCTCGAGGGTCAGCCGGGGTCCTCGATCCCGTTGTCCCCACAAGGGTCTTTCCGCTGCCCGGGATGCTAACTTATTAGCGTGCTCACAGTGATCGGGGAAACCCTCATAGACGAAGTCATCAGCGATGTCTCCTCGCCACGCGCCCATGTTGGCGGCAGCCCCATGAATGTGGCTGTGGGCCTGGCCCGGCTGGGGCACCCCTGCCGGTTCATCGGGCGTTGGGGCGACGACCCGTACGGCCGGATGATCCATGAACACCTTCACAGCAACTCGGTGCTGACCCCGATCGGGCCAGATGGGCACCCCACCAGCATTGCAACGGCACGTCTGGACCCTGCCGGTGGTGCCTCCTACACGTTTCAGCTCATCTGGGACCTGCCCACCGTCCGTGAGCAGATGGACCTGATCCTCGACGGCACCACACTGCTGCACACCGGCTCGATTGCCACCATGCTTGAGCCGGGAGCGGCCGAAGTGCTCGCCGTCGTCCAGCGGGCTCACCCATTGGCCACCATTTCCTATGACCCCAACTGCCGTCCCAGTATCGTCACCGATGTCGATTACGCCCGCGCGCAGGCCGAGAAATTCGTTGCCCTCGCCGACGTGGTGAAGGCCTCCGACGAGGATCTTCAATGGCTCTACCCGGGCCAGGACGTCTTCGAGACTGCACGGCTGTGGCTGGCTAAAGGGCCGGCCATGGTGGTGGTGACGCGTGGTTCCCTCGGTCCGTGGGCCGTCGTCGAACGCGGTGAAACCTCGGTGCCCGCGCCGGCCACCCAGGTGGTGGACACGGTGGGGGCGGGGGATTCCTTCATGTCGGCGCTCCTGGGCTCGCTGGCGGACCGCGGGCTCGTTGGGGCCCAGCTGCGGAATGACCTACGCCACATCTCCGTTGAACAGGTGGAAGCGATCCTTGCCTACGCGGCAAAGGCGGCGGCAGTGACCGTTTCCCGTGCCGGCGCGAATCCACCGGTGCGCAGCGAGCTAGTAGCAGACCCCAAGTGAACCAGGAGCAGTAATGACCCGCGATCCGTACGCAGACCTGCCAGCAGTCCCCGCATTCGCCCTCACCAGCACTGACATTGAACACAACCAGCCGCTGGATGCGAGGCATGCGTCAGGAGTCATGGGGATCGATGGCGGGAAGGACCTGTCACCGCAGCTGTCCTGGAGCGGGTTCCCGGAGGGCACCAAAAGCTTTGCCGTGACGGTCTACGATCCGGATGCCCCAACCGCCAGTGGCTTCTGGCACTGGGCGGTCTTCAACCTCCCCGTGAGTACCACTTCCTTGCCTACTGGTGCCGGAGTCGAGGGGAGTACCGACCTGCCGGAAGGCACCATCCAGTTGAAGAACGACGGCGGCTTCAGCGGCTTCATCGGCGCTGCCCCACCGGCCGGTCATGGCCCGCACCACTACCACGTTGTAGTGCATGCAGTAGACGTGGAAACCCTCGAGGTGCCCGCGGAAGGCAGCAACGCCTACCTCGGGTTCAACCTGTTCTCGCATACCCTTGGGCGGGCCCGCCTGATCGCCACCTTCGAGCAGTAGATCCCGCCCAACCAGCTTCCTCTCGATGCCCCGGACGCGTGTCACGCACCGGGGCATCGGCCTGCTCCGGGCAGGTACGCTTAAACTCACCTGCTCACTGAAGGAGTACCCGCATGCGCCTGGTCGCCAGCGACATGGACGGAACTATTGTCGGTCACGACGGCAAGATCAGTCCCCGCACCGTCGAAGCGTTTCAGAGGTGCCTGGATGCTGGTGTCGAGGTGGTGTTTGTAACGGGGCGGCCGCCTCGCTGGCTGGACCCGCTGCGTGAACAGCTGGGTCACCGTGGCACGGTCATCTGTTCCAACGGGGCCGTGACCTACAACCTGGATGATGAACGGGTGCTGAGCGCCCACCTGCTCGAGCACAGCAACATTCTGGCGGCTCGCGAAATCATCCTGGACCTCTATCCCGCGGCCGCTTTCGCCGCCGAGACCGTCACCGGATTCCACATCGAGCATGGCTTCGCCGAGGAGGGTTCGGTTGAACTACTCGCCGGCGCAGTCGCCATGCCCCTTGCGGATTCGCTCGCAGGTCAGGGCGTCATCAAGTTCCTGGCCCGTGAACGCGAGGTTTTGCCCGACAATTTCCTCAACCGGGTCCGCCCGGCAGTCGCCCATTTGGTGACTGCCACCCATTCTGCGCCCAGCGTTGCCCTCCTGGAGATGTCGATGCCTGGCATCAATAAGTCGGTAACCCTCGCCGAGTTCGCGGCCAGCCGGGGTATCAGCCAGGCCGACGTCGTCGCCTTCGGGGACATGCCCAACGACGTGCAGATGCTCAGTTGGGCCGGCACCGGCTACGCAATGGCGTCGGGCCACCCGGAAGCCATTGCCGCGGCGGATCAGCAGGCGCCAGCGTTTGAGGAGGACGGGGTGGCGCAGATTCTTGAGGAACGCCTCGCCGCGCTGAGGGCCTCCTTCTAGGCATGTTGCCGTACCTGCGAAACATCGGACTGGACGGGGAGCAACGGCCGCTCGCCCTGTCGCATCGCGGCTTTTCGCTCGACGGGCTGGAAAATTCGATGGTCGCTTTCGAGGCGGCAGCCGAACTGGGTTTCGGCTATTTGGAGATAGATATCCGCACCACCCGCGATGGAGTGGTCATGGTCTTTCACGATGAACTCCTGGACCGGGTTTGTGACGCATCGGGGCCAATAGCGGACCGGTCGTTGGAGGAGTTGCGGACCGTCCACATTCAGGGCACCGAACCGATCCCCACGCTCGAAGAGTTGCTGACCCGGTGGCCGGCGATGAAGTTGAATATCGACATCAAGGACGACGCCTCGGTGGAGCCTTTCGCTGACGTAGTTGAACGCCTGGGCGCGCATGACCGGGTGTTGGTTGCCTCCTTCTCGGACCGGCGGCGCCTGCGGGTCCTGAAGCGGTTGTCGCGACCGGTGGCGTCTTCGGCCGGTCAGGCGTATTCAGCGCTGCTTTGGTTGCTGAGTCCGCTGGGTCAGACCCGGCGCCTTGCCCGGATGCTCCGGGTCGATTGCCTGCAGGTTCCGGTCCGGCACGCCGGAGTGACAGTGGTGACCGAGCGGTTTGTCCAACGCTGCAGGCGGGCAGGGCTGCCGCTTCACGTCTGGACCGTCAACGACCCAGAAGCGATGGAACGGCTGCTCACCCTGGGTGGTGGCGTGGACGGTCTGGTATCCGACCGTGCAGACCGGTTGGCTGGGGTCATGCACCGCAGAGGGTACTGGCCCCAATAATCCGGCCCACCTCCCTCCACGGCCAGAAAAGTGCTTCGCCTGCAGATTAGTTGCTGCTCAACGACTAACCTGCGGGTGCGGCACTTTTTCGGCCGAGGTGGCTTCGGTCCACAGGTGAAACAGGGCATACGCCCGGTACGGCCGCCACCGTTCAGACTGGATGTCGGCTTCCCTGATGCTGGGGTTGCCCATGGCACGGCGCAACACCAGATCCCCCGGGGTGAAGGCATCCCGATCCCCGAGTACTCGCACCATCAGGTAGTCTGCCGACCATGGCCCGATCCCCGGGATGGCCAGGAGCTCCTGCCGGATATCGGTGGGGTCGCCGTGGAGGATCAGCCCGTCGCAGAAGGCCCGGGCAACGTGCTGCACTGTTGCTCCGCGGGTTCGGGTCACGCCCACCGCACTGCGAAGCTGCTCCGGCGGCGCGGAGGCAAGCGCCTCTGGGGTGGGGAAGACGGTGAGGCCGGCCGCCCCGGGTGTTCCGTACGCAGCGGCCAACCGTCCGCCAAACGTGCCAGCGGCCGCCACCGAGACCTGCTGGCCAAGGACTGTCATGATCGCTGCTTCGAACGGTTCGGGATAGCCCACGGCACGCAGCCCGGGGCGGTGCCGGACCAGCGGACCCAGCAGGGCGTCGTCGTCGAACGCTGCTGCCACCGCCGTGAGATCGGTGTCCAGATCGAGCCAGCGCCGGATGGTTGCGGTGAGGCCGGGGACCTGGCTCAACGGCGCAGAAGTGCTCACTTCAACCCCGGACGAACCAACGGTGAGGGTTACAGCGTGGTGCCCGCTGGCGGTACTGAGGAGCCGGGTGTGTGAGCTGCCGGAGCGATCCGGAACCTCACAACCCGGGATGAAGTGGTTCGCGAGCAGGGCAACCATGGGTACGGTCTCGATTGACCCGTTGGCTGCGAGAAAGACGCTGTTCACCTACCGCAGCACCGGATCCGTCAGGGTTCGCAGGTACTCGAGGGCGTGTGGGCCGTACTCGCTCATTGCCGAATCGTCGGCGTGGATGAGGAGGCGCAACCACGATCCATACCGGTGCAGCCGCGCCAGTTGGAGTGCCGGTTCGACGGCGAGACGTAGCTCCGCGAGGGGGGCGTAATCGGTCCAACACTCAAGGTAGGCGGTGATGACGCGGCGGATCCGGGCATCGTCAACAGTTGTCTCCCACTGTTCCTGCATTACGGTCAACGGAACGTAGAGCGAACTGAACGGGTGGGCCCAGTAGGAGTCGCCGAAGTCGAAGAATCGTAGTGGCGCTGTGGTGGTGCCCGGGATGAAGGCGTTCCCTGAGTGCAGGTCGTTGTGTTCCAGGCTCAGGGGGACACCAGAGGCCAGGACCGCGGCAGCGGCTTCTTCCAGCGCCGGAATGCTGAGGTAGACCCCGTCGGCGGCCTGCGGCGAGAGATGCAACGGATGCTCGGGGGGCAGGCCGGTGTGGAGGAGCAGTTGGTTGCTGGCGAAATTCCCGGCGATCGCGGGGTCCATGCTCACTAGTCCGGCGGCGGCCAGCGGCACTTTATGGGGAATGAGTTGTTTTTGAAGGTCGGCGAAGTCCATCACCACCCGAACCCATAACTGGTAGTCAGTCGATTTTAGTGAGGCAAGGGTCTTTCCATGGTCAGGAGTGAGCATCCAGCCCTTGGCCGGCTCTATCGCCAGGGGAGTCACCACATGGTCCGGCACCAATTCGGACATGCACGCCACGAGGGCCGCCTCGGTGAACTGACCGGGGTTGTTCGCTTTGAACCAGAGCCGCCCGTGATTGGTGGGGACCGTCAGCTGGGTGGACCAAAACCGGATACGGGCCGGCTCCAGGGGGCCGGTCTGTGACAGGTTGCAACTGTCCAGCACCTGCGTGATCCACTGCTGGACCTGGTCCCGCCAATCAGGGGACGCCCAGACCTTTTGCAGATCCATCAGGACTCCGTCGGCTCGGCTGAATGAAGTCCGCCCGGCCGGTCCGTTTCCGTAGCGGTGATCAGCCGGTAGTACCCAGTGTGATTTCCCCTGCGCACGCCGCCCGACAGCCCGATCCTCAACATCACACCAGTTTAGGCACTACCGGGAGGGCGGGGCTCACCCAGGGCCTGAGTGGGGTGTGGGGTCAGGCGAAGGTGTCCAGCCAGTCGACGGCTGCGTCCTCGGAGGTGAAGAACTGCGCTGGGTGAGCGGCGTTATCGGCGAAGGCGGCGACTACCCGGTCAACGGGATCCTCGCCGAGCAGAGCGATGGCGGTAATGCCCTGCTCGGTGCAGATGGCCCGGCGGGCGGCGTTGGTGAACGTCACAGCTGTCATTCTCATCAGGATCCGCCGGGATCCGGGGTTGAGGAGCGATGCATCGAGAGTGGCCCGCGCGTCGTCGACAGAGACCACCGTTGACGGTCGCCACCAGACGTGCAGGATGCCGTCTTCCCGCAGGGTCAAACGTTGGGTTTCGCCGGCATCCGGGTGGCGTTCAGTAGTAGTGGTGATGCATGAAGTGTTCATGATGTGTCCTGAAGTCTCAGCAGATCCATTTAACTCAGTAGCAAGCGTCAATGGGGTACTTCGTCGTCCACGACAGTTTGGATGTGTCCGACAGCTCACCAAAAGACGTCCGCAGCCCTTCGATGCTGCTCCTGCGCGGGCGGAGCCTTCGGGTGAAGGACGACTTGTTTGCCTTCCTAGCGTGCGGTGGAAAGTAGCCCAGCCAGTTCCTGCTGCAGCTCGGGGAAACGCTGGTACCCGTCGGCGGACCCGAAATGGCCACCGCCGGGGATGGTGATGAGCGTTGCGTGCAGCCTGGCCGCGAGCCGGGCAGTGGCGGCAGGATGAACCACTGTGTCGTTGTCTGACCTGATCACTGTGCAACGGGAGACCACTAGTTCGTCGACGAAACCGTTGTCGGCGGTGAAGGGATCGAGGAGCGGAAGTGAAGCGACGGGTTCGGCGAACCCTGCGACCAGGATCAGCCCCCTGAGAGACCACCCCGGCTCCAGCGACGCCAGATAGCGAAGGGCGGTAATGCAGCCGAGACTGTGCGCAACGATCACCGTGTCCCCGGTGGGACGGCCGATGGCGCAGTGCAGTTCGGCAGTCCAACCGCTCTCCACAGGTTCATTCGGGGTCGGTAGTTCGAGCACCGTCACGCTGTCCTGTGCCGTGGTGAAGCGGGACTTCAACCAGGGAAACCAGTGCTCGCCGGGGGACGCCTGGTATCCATGAACCACGAAGATCTTCATCCGGCTCAGCCCAGCTTCGAAGGCCGGGACCCTTTGTCGGAGGCGTCGACGGCGTCGGGCCCGGTGAGATGTTCGCTGCCCCGCCAGCGGGCGAGCCCGTTCATCACGTGGTAGATCGCGAGTGTCGCTGCGGTACCCAGGGCAATGCCTTCGAAGGTGAGCTCCCCAATGGTCCAGGTGAAGTTGGCGATGCCCACCACCAGGGCAACCCCTGCGGTGGATAGGTTGATGGGGTTGGAGAAGTTGACCTGGTTCTGTACCCAAATCCGCACCCCGAGAATGCCGATCATGCCGTAGAGCACCACTCCTGCGCCCCCAATGACCCCGGCCGGGACAGTGGCGATCAGGGCGCCGAACTTCGGGAACAGGCTCAGCAGGATTGCGACAATGCCTGCCACCCAGTAGGCGGCCGTGGAGTACACGCGGGATGCCGCCATCACACCAATGTTTTCTGCATACGTGGTGGTTCCGGAGCCACCGCCGGACCCGGCGAGCATGGTGGCGAGGCCATCGGCCATCAGCGCGCGCCCGGTGACGGGGTCAAGGTCGCGGCCGGTCATTGCCGCCACCGATTTCACGTGGCCGATGTTTTCGGCGACGAGAACCAGCACCACCGGGATGAAAAGACCCACCACTGAGAGGTGGAACTCGGGGGTCTGGAATGGGGGGAGACCAATCCAGGCGGCGTCGCCGATCGCAGCGAAGTCCACCTCACCGCGCAGCATGGCGACAACGTACCCGGCCAGGACACCCACCAGGATGGACAATCGCCCGAGGATGCCCTTGAACAGGACCGTTACCAGCAGGATGACCACCACGGTGATCAGGGCGGTGAGGGGAGCCTGCTCAAAGCTGGCCTTGGCCGTGGGTGCGAGGTTCAGTCCGATCAGCGCGACGATCGCGCCGGTAACGATTGGTGGCATCACCACCTGAATCCAGCGGGAACCAGCCTTGTGCACAATGGCGCCAATGATCGCCAGCACCGCACCGGCCATGATGATGCCGCCAAGCGCCCCAGCGGGACCGTGCTGGCTTTGGGCGGCGGCGATCGGCGCGATGAACGCGAAGCTTGACCCGAGGTAGCTCGGTACCTTCCCCGCGGTAATGATCAGGAAGAGGATGGTGCCAATGCCCGAGAACAGGAGGGTGGTTGCCGGGGGGAACCCGGTAATCAGGGGGACCAGGAACGTGGCGCCGAACATGGCGACGACGTGCTGGGCGCCAATACCGATCGTCCGCGGCCAGCTCAGCCGCTCATCAGGGGCAACGAACTGCCCCGGCAGGACGTTCTTCCCGTCGCCGTGAACTGTCCAAGCGGTACCGAACCTGCTCATGGCTGTGCCTTCCAAAGATGTGGGGTGATCTGTCGGAAATCTTACCGTCCGGCGCGGGATGTTACGTTGCACTCATGTCATTCACAGTCGAAGGCCAAACAGTCCTCATCACCGGTGCCGCCAGCGGGATGGGTCGGCTGTACGCGGAACGCGCTGTCAGGGAGGGGGCAGCAGCCGTGGTGCTCTGGGATGTGGACGCCGAGGCCCTCGGTGGGGCCGCCGATTTCCTGAGCGGTGCCGGCTCCTCGGTGCACAGCTACGTGGTTGATCTCGCGTCCCTGGAGGAGATCACGACGGCGGCCGCCGCCGTGCGGAACGACGTCGGGGTCCCGACCGTGCTGGTCAATAATGCCGGCATCGTGCGCGGGAAGTACTTCTGGGAGCACGACCAAGCGGCCGACATCGCTCTGGTGATGAACATCAACACGCTCGCGCTCATGCATCTGACCCGGGAATTCCTGCCGGACCTCATCGCGGCGGGAAACCAGGCACGCATCCTGAACGTCGCGTCAGCGTCCGGCACCCTGTCGGTGCCCCGTATGAGCGTGTACACCGCCTCGAAGTGGGCAGTCATCGGATGGAGCGACTCGCTGCGCCTCGAGCTGCGCGAAGCCGGGCACAACCACATCAAGGTCACCACCCTGATTCCCAGTTACATCAAGACCGGCATGTTCGAAGGTGCCCGAGGGCCACTGTTCACGCCGCTGATGGACCCGGCAGACGTTGTCGATAAGGCCTGGCGGGCGATGCTGGTGGGGCGTGCCCGCCTTCAGCTGCCCTGGTCGGTGGCCCTGGGCAGCGCGCTGCGTGGGCTTCTTCCCCAGCCGGTCTGGGATGTGGTGGCTGGCCGGGTTTTCAAGGTGTACAGCTCCATGGAGCACTTCACGGGCCGCGCCAGCTGAGCTGCCACCCACCAGAAGACCGCCACCCGTTAAAAAATGTCCCAGCCAGCGATCCGCTGGCCGTTCTGTCAAGAAGGAACCCTAGATGACCAGTAGTCCAACACTAATTGCGGGCGGCTCCGGTGCTCAGGATGGTGCCGTCGCTGAGGGAACGACCGCGGCGGACCGCCTGCGCCGCACCTTCGATGACGGGATCACACGGCCACTCGCGTGGCGCCGAGCCCAATTGCAGGGCCTGGTGCGGATGTTCGCCGAACGGGAACAGGACTTCGCCGACGCGTTGCAGACAGATCTGGGCAAGAGCCGTCTCGAGGGACTGGTTTCTGAGCTCTCGCTGGTCCGGGCGGAGGCCGAGTTTGCTCTCAGGCATCTGGCGGAGTGGACCAGCGTCGAAAGGGTACGGGTCCCGATCGGCCTGGCGCCGGCGTCGGCCCACCGGGAGCCTCAGCCCCTGGGAGTGGTGCTGATCATCGGGCCCTGGAACTATCCGGTGCAGTTGCTGCTGTCGCCCCTGGTTGGTGCGCTCGCCGCCGGGAACTGCGCGGTCCTGAAGCCGAGCGAACTAGCGCCCGCCACCTCGGCTGTGATCGCTGACCTCCTGCCTCGATATCTCGACGGCGCGGCCGTGGAGGTGGTGGAAGGCGGACCCGAGGTGAGCACCGAGTTGCTCACCCAGAAGTACGATTCCATCTTCTTCACCGGAGGTGCACGCGTGGGGAGGATCGTCGCCAAAGCCGCTGCTGAGCAGCTCACCCCTGTCACCCTCGAGCTGGGAGGCAAGTCCCCCGCCGTCGTGATGGACGGAGACCTTCGCGCCGTGGCCCGGCGTCTGATCTTCGGTAAATTCCTTAACGCCGGGCAGACCTGCGTCGCTCCCGATTACGTGCTCGTGAAGGCGGGGCTGGAATCACAACTCCTGAAGCAGCTGAAACGGGCGCTCGCCGAGTTTTACGGCAGCGATCCCAGCCAGAGCAGTGACTATGGCCGGATTATCAACGAAACCCACTTCGATCGTCTGGTGGGGCTCCTGGATAGCGGCCGCATCTACGCTGGCGGCTCGCACGACCGGGCCACCCGATACCTCGAACCCACACTGTTGACCGAGGTGCAGCCGGACTCGCCGGTCATGCACGACGAGATCTTCGGACCAATCCTGCCCATCCTGACCGTGAGCGGGATGGATGAAGCGGTGGAATTCATCGCCGCCCGGCCCGCCCCTCTCGCTGCCTACCTGTTCAGCAGGAGCAGCGCGGTGCAGCAGAGCTTCGAAGCCCGGGTCCGAGCCGGCGGGATCGGCCACAACGCCTGCAACCTGCACCTGACGGTTCCCGGACTGCCTTTTGGAGGCGTCGGTGACAGCGGGACGGGCGCCTACCACGGGCGCTATTCCTTCGACACTTTCAGCCAGCTGCGGGGAGTGCTCTCCAAAGGGACCGGCATCGACACCCTGCGCCTCGCCTACCCTCCTTACAGCGGTCTGAAGAAGTGGCTCTTGCGCCGGCTCCTCTGACCACCCCCGAGGGTTACCCGATCACCCCGTCCACCAGTGCTTTCGCTTCGTCCTGGACCTGCTTGAGGTGGTCGGCACCCTTGAAGGACTCGGCGTAAATCTTGTACACGTCCTCCGTACCCGAGGGGCGTGCAGCGAACCAGGCGTTCTCGGTGGTGACCTTCAACCCACCGATTGGAGCCCCATTGCCCGGTGCTTCCGTGAGCCGGGCCGTGATGGTCTCGCCGGCCAGGGTGGTGGCTGAGACATCCGTCGGCGAAAGCTTCCCCAACGCCGCCTTCTGGTCCCGTGTCGCTGCCGCGTCGATCCGCGCGTACACCGGTGACCCGAACCGGTCGGTCAGGCTGGCGTAGTGCTGCGACGGGGTGCGACCGCTGACCGCAGTGATTTCCGAGGCTAGCAGGGCCAGCAGGATGCCGTCCTTGTCTGTGGTCCAGGTGGTGCCGTCGTGACGCAGGAAGGAGGCCCCCGCGGATTCCTCACCACCGAAAGCCAGGCCACCGGACAGCAGGCCCGGTACAAACCATTTGAAGCCCACCGGAACCTCTTCGAGCGTTCGGCCCAGATCCGCTGCCACCCGGTCAATGATCGACGAGGACACGAGGGTCTTCCCGACGACGGCGTCTTGCCGCCACTGCGGCCGATTCCGGTAGAGGTAATCGATGGCGACGGCGAGGTAGTGGTTGGGGTTCATCAGGCCCGCATCCGGGGTGACGATACCGTGCCGGTCCGCATCGGCGTCGTTACCGGTAGAGATATCAAACTCGGAGGACCGGGCAATCAATGAGGCCATGGCCGACGGCGAGGAGCAGTCCATCCGGATCTTCTCATCCCAGTCCAGGGTCATGAACGCCCACTGCGGGTCAACTGACGGGTTGACGACTGTCAGGTTCAGGTTGTGGGTCTCACCGATGGCACCCCAGTAATCTACTGCTGCGCCCCCCATGGGATCCGCACCGATGTGCAGACCGGATGCCCGGATGGCGTCGAGATTGAGGACGCTGGGCAGGTCCTCAACATAGTGCTGCAGGAAATCGTAGGTTCCGATGCCCTCTGCCTGCAGCGCCTGGCTGGCGGGCACCCGTCGGACCTCCCGCAGGCCGCCCTCCATCAGGGTGTTGGCTCGATCGGCGATCCAGTTGGTGGCGTCGGAGTCGGCGGGTCCCCCGTGCGGTGGGTTGTATTTGAAACCGCCGTCACCGGGAGGGTTGTGCGAAGGGGTGATGACGATGCCGTCTGCCTGGTCTGCGCCGCGCGAGTTGTAGGCGAGGATGGCGTGCGATACGGCCGGGGTGGGGGTGAAGGCGCCACGGGCATCCACACGGACCGTTACATTGTTGGCGGCAAGCACCTCCAGCGCCGTCTGCTGGGCGGGATCCGAAAGCGCGTGAGTGTCCTTGCCCATGAAAAGGGGACCGGTGATGCCCTGCCCGGCCCGGTATTCAACGATCGCCTGGGTGATCGCTGCAATGTGTCCTTCGTTGAAGGACGCCTTGAGTGAGGAGCCGCGATGTCCCGACGTGCCAAACGCCACTCGTTGTGCCGGGTCGCTGAGATCGGGAACGACGTCGAAATACGCGTCCAGAAGGGAAGTAATGTCGACGAGATCGCTGGGTAGGGCGACTGTGCCCGCTCGGTTTGCCATTGCTACAGCATGCCAAAGAACCGGGACGAATACAGCCCCGGACGCTAATTGTGGCGGAGTGTGCCGCGTAGGCCGTGCAGCAGCACAACAGAATCAGGGTTTGAGGGCGTGGATTCGTTCAATCGAGCCGGCCTTAAGACGCTCGACTTCGACGACGGTGAACCCAGCAGCCTCCACCAGGGGCAACTGTCGGCGCGTGAAGTACTCACCCGCCATGCGGACTGTGGCCCGCTCCAACAGCCATTGCATCGCGTATACCGGTGGCCAGCTGCTCGCCACGTGATCCAGAAGGAGCAGGCGTCCGCCGGGCACCAGCACCCGCTTGGCTTCTCCGATGGCTGAGGCTGGGTTGGGTATCCCACACAGCGACAGCCCGCAGAGAACGGTATCGAACGAGCTGTCCGCGAAGGGAAGGTCTTCGGCGTTGCCTACCCTCAAATCCATCGGGCGGCCCAGACGGGATGCCCGTCCGGCGGCAATGCTCAGCATCGCCGGGCTGAGATCGATCCCGCTGACCTGCGAGTCGACCGGGAGATGGGGCAGATTCAGCCCGGTGCCGACCGCCACTTCAAGGACGCGCCCGGTTGCCCGGGCCCCCAGCCATTCCCGGCCACCGCCAAACTAGAACCGATCCAGGAATGCGATCTGCCGGTCATAGCTCGCAGCGTTCTGCTCCCAGGCCCGCAAAACCCTGGCCGTCTGGTCTTCTGCTGGGGTCATCGTGGTCTCCTCCAAGTGATAAGTTCGCTGTGTACTTAGCCAAATACAGGAAAGGTGCCATCCCATGAGTGAACAGATTGACAAGGAACGCGACGACGCGGCGGAGTCGGTCGGCGGGTCCGACAAGATCGATGCTGGCGGCTACGGTGGTCCCGGCCCGGCAAGTGAACTTCCCGAGGGTAAGGAAGTCGAAAGCGAGGATAACCGGGAGAACGACGACGACTCCTGATCCACGGGGTTGATCCCGGCGGCTGCCGCTAGACCCGGATTTCGCGTTTAAGGATCTTGCCGGTCGGGCCCTTGGGGAGGGCCTCCACCAGCAGGACCCGCCGAGGGTACTTGTAGGCCGCGACGCGTTCCTTGGTGAATTCGAGTATTTCGGAGCTCAGGCGCTCGCGGGCGGCGTCGTCCGCCGGTTCCGCTTCGGCTCTGATGCCGACAACGGCCACGATCTCCTCGCCCTGCAGCTCATCAGGAACACCAATAACTGCTGCTTCGGCGACTGCCGGGTGCTCGTAGAGAACTTCTTCGATCTCGCGTGGGTACACGTTGTACCCGCCACGCAGGATGATGTCCTTTTTGCGGTCCACGATGAAAATGGCTCCGTCCTCGTCAAATCTGGCAAGATCGCCGGTCCGGAACCAGCCGTCGGGGATAGCGGCGGCGGTGGCGTCGTCGTTGTTCCAGTAGCCCTTCATGACGCAGTGGCCGCTGACTGACAACTCGCCCACCTCGCCGGTAGGCACCTCCGCGCCGTCGGCGTCGAGCATCCGTACCTGGACGCCGTCGACCGGGGTCCCGATCGAGCCCGGTTTCCGTACTGTCCCGCGTCGGTTGAAGCTTACGATCGGCGATGTCTCCGACAAGCCGTATCCTTCCAGCAGCTCGGCACTGAAAACCCGCTCAAATTCGTGGAGCACCTCCACGGGCAATGCGGACCCTCCCGAAACCGCCACGCGCAGCGACGACAGGTCGGTCTCCGCGACCGAGGGGTGCCGCAGCATCGCGATGTACATGGTGGGCACCCCTTCGAAGATGGTTACCGAGTCGCGGGCGATAATCTCAAGGGCCTTACCTGGTTCAAACCTGGGTAGGAGGGTCACGGTCGCGCCGGTCAGTACTGATGCGTTCAAGGCGCAGGTCTGCCCAAAAATGTGGAAGAACGGCAGCCCCCCAAACAGCACATCCCCGGTGGCGATTCCCATCAGGTCCCGTGATATCTCAGCGTTTCGGCGCAGGTTGACGTGCGTCAGGGCGGCGCCTTTTGGCCGTCCGGTCGTTCCAGAGGTGTAGAGCAACACCGCGGTGTCCTCGTCATCGACCTCGACCACCTGCGGTGCTGGTTCAGTAGTTGAGAGCTGCTGCATGAAGGCGCCCGAATCGACAGCGATTACCTCGAGAGTTGTTCCCTGCGCCGCGCTGGCCGCAATCTGTCCGACCGCCGACTCAGCCTCCGATGCCACCCCCTCCCACGCGAAGACCAGGCGTGCCCCAGAATCGTCCAGATGATAGGCAATTTCCCGGGCTTTCAGCAGGGGGTTGAGGGGAACCACCACCGCACCGAACCGCAGAACGCCGTAATAGATAAATGCCATCTGCGGAATATTCGGCATGATCAGGGCTATCCGGTCGCCGGCTTGCACGTCTTTCTGTGCAAGCAGCCCTGCAACCCGTTGGCTCCACTGATCGAGCGCCGAGAAGGTGAGCTCGACGTCGTCGAGCTTGATCGCTACCGCCTCCGGGTGCTCGTGGGCAGTGGAAGTGAGGTTGTTGGCGAGGTTAGGCACGCGATCTCCTTTGATCAGGCTAGTTACTGATGAGTAACAGTCTGTTTCATGGAGTCGGGCTGCGCAATGGGGGCCGGGTCAGCGGGACGCCACAGGCGCCCACCAAATGCAGGTGGACGCCTGTGAAGAGTGGAGAGATTAGCGCACGCCCATCATCAGCTTCTTGATGGCTGGGGTGCCAACAACCAGCACTCCGCCGATTACTATCACCGAAATGCCAAGCACCGAGAAGTAGGTGCCCTCAGTTGATGGATCGTAGCGGCTCGCCAGAATGCCGGACAGCGTTGTCCCGAGGGAGATCGAGAGGAAGTTCAACGCAACCATCTGGGTCCTAAAGACTTCCGGCGCCAATTTGGTGGCCACCGACAGGCCGATGGGGGAGATCAACAGTTCGGAAATTGTGAAGACCAGCAAAGTGATTGCCATGGCGACTAGCGGGGTTGTGTTCGCGCCGCCGCCAGCGAACGGCAGGAACATCAGGTACGCGAGGCCGATCCCGATCAATCCGAAGGCAAACTTCAGGGGAGATGATGGCTGTCGGTCGCCCAACTTGGTCCACATTGCCGCGAAGATGCCGGCAAGCACGATGACGTATACCGGCACAAAGGAAACAATCCACTCAGGCAGAATCTCCAGGCCGAAGAAGTTCCGATTCAGCCTTTCCTCGGAATAGACGATGATCAGGGTGAACAGCTGCTGGTAGAGGGCCCAGAATGCGGCACTGGCAATAAACAGCGGAATGAAAGCCATGGTCTGCTTTCGCTCCGGAGCGGAAACCTTCGAGCTCGTCAGGATGACAGTGAAGTAGCCTGCTGCCGCGAGGATGGCCGCCCATGCCATTACCTGGGCCAGGTTGTCGGTACTGATCAAGCCGCTGAGGAAGGCGACAGTGACCACAGCAACGGCAGCGAATGCGATAGCGATCCACCGGAGGTATTGGGACCGGGGAAGGGGGTTCTCGATGACGTGCGCGTCGGCGGAGAAATGCTTCCGGACGATCGAGTATTGCACCAAGCCGATTGCCATGCCTATCGCTGCGGCTCCGAACCCGATGTGGAATCCTGCGGTATCACGCAACCACCCCGTGAGGAGTGGGCCAAACAGGGCGCCGAGGTTGATGCCCATGTAGAAGATGGAGAATCCAGCATCGCGTCGCTGGTCCTTCTTGCTGTACAGGGTGCCGACCAGAGAGGTGGCGTTTGCCTTCAATCCGCCAGAGCCGACTCCCACCAGCACCAGTCCGATGGTCAGTCCCACCCCGCCGGGGAGGACGGCTAGCGAGATGTGCCCCAACATGATCAGGATGGCCGAGTAGAACAGGGCCTTCTCGGACCCAAGCACGCGATCTGCGAGCCACGCGCCGAGAATTGTTGAGAGGTAGACGCTTCCGCCATAGGCACCCACCAGAGTGAGGGCCAAGCCCTGCTCAATGCCCAGGCCGCCAGCGGTGACTTCGAAGTACATATAGAACGCAAGGATCGCCTGCATTCCATAGAACGAAAACCGTTCCCACACTTCAAGGCTGAAGAGGTGGGCCAGCATTCGAGGGTGACCAAAAAAAGAGGTATCCGCCGAGCGGGGCGGTGAACTATGCGATGTGATCATTTATACGATGGTGTCACTCCACCAGGCCGGTGTCATCTGGGCCCCAGGCCGATTCGAGTTGGGCTGCAACCGACAGTAACTGGGCCTCACCGCTGGGGCGTCCAATGAGCTGGATACCCATTGAAAGCCCGGCTTCAGTGGTCAGGGTCGGCAGCGCGATGGCAGGCAAGCCGCAAACATTAACCATCGATGTGAACGGGGAGTACTGGCATTGCCTGAGGTAGTCGGTGTCCCCGTCCTCGGACGTGTACCACCCTATTGGCCTGGGGGTCTGCCCGAGCGCTGGGGTGAGGATGAAATCGTGAGCCGAGTACTGGGTGATGGTTTCCTGCTCAAACTGTCGCAGAATATCGATCGCCGCAACCAGGTCAGCCGCGCTTCGTGACAGCGCCCGCTCGCGCATGGTGGCGGCAAGCGGGGTGAGTAGCCGTTCATTGCCTGGCGGGATGGGCGCCGTCGCCAGTGCCGCTGTCCAGACGGTCTGAAAGGCTTGATGGTAGCGACTGTCGTAGGTGATCGAGGCTTCGACGACGTCGTGCCCGGCCGCGATGAGCGCCTCAATCCCCTTCTCGTAGGCGGCACGTGCCGCTGGGTCGAGCGCAATGTCGAATGCCGAGGCGAACGGTGACAGCGTACTGGCCCCGATGCGGAACGTGCCCTCCGCCTGGAGGGCAGCGTCGAGGAATGACGACGACGGCGGCACCGCGCTGGTCGCACGGAAATTTGGGGCATCCACCATCGCATCGAGAAGGAGTGCCGCGTCCGCCGTCGTGCGGGCCAGCGGCCCGGCGACCACAAATTGTCCGAGGTCGGCCTGCCCCGACAGGGACGGGATTCGGCCACGATTCGGTTTCAGTCCGATCAGCCCCGTGGCCGACGCCGGAATACGGACAGACCCGCCGCCGTCACTGCCTGGAGCGAAGGGGATCATGCCCGCAGCAACAGCTGCGGCACTGCCGCCCGAGGAGCCGCCCGGCTGAACGCCGGATCGAGCGGATTGCGGGCAGCTGGTGCAATGTCATTCTCGCTGTGGCAGCTGAGGCCGAACTCGGGCACCTGGGTTTTGCCCAGACTGATTGCGCCTGCTCTGCGCAGGATGGCCACCAGCGGAGAATCGCTTGTCGCGATCGCCGGGGGAAACGCTGCGGTACCGAAGGTGGTGGGGACACCTGTGACATCGGCGAGATCCTTGTGGGCCAGGGGCATCCCGTGCAGTACCGGAAGCGACCCGGCAGCAGGCGATGCCAGCCGGTCATCGGCCGCTGCGGCTTCTCTCATGGCCAACTCACCGGTCACGGCGATGAACGATCCGAGGCCCGGATTGAGCTCATCAATCCGATGCAGGTAGTGGGCGGTCAGCTCCCGGGAGCTAAGTTCCCCGCGGGCGATTGCGTCACGCTGGGCCAACGCTGTCAGTTGGTGCAGTTCCGTCACTGAATGCTCCCCGGCAGTCTGGCGGCCAGGGGTTCCCCAACTGCTATCGCGTCAGCACTTCCCACGTAGGTAACGCGAGGACGACGACCGGTGGTGCCGGCGAGGATGGTGGGTTGATCAGCGGGCATTGTTACCTCCCGTTTGGGTACAGCATTGTGGGTGAGGTTCGTCTCCCACTATAGGCTTGGCGAAATAGGACCTTTGGGAAGGGGTTTGCCGATGAGCGAGTCCGAGAATGTCTCGATCGAGTCAATTGCCGACAGCAGCGCTGTGTTGGATGTCCGGGAGGACTACGAGTGGGAGGCAGGCCACATTGACGGGGCGGTGCACATTCCGATGGAGCAGATTCCAGCCCGCCTGGATGAACTTGACCCGGACACCGACCTGCACGTAATTTGCCGGACCGGTGGTCGCTCCCAGCAAGTCACGCAGTGGCTGGTTGCCAATGGCTACTCGGCAGTTAACGTCACTGGTGGGATGGGTGCCTGGCTTGAGGCAGGTAAGCCGATGGTCTCCGACACCAATCAGCCGCCCACCGTTCTGTGACTGTGAGGAATCCATGAGTTCTCGCGTTCCGGAGGCGTCCTATACTTTCCTGGGCCCGGAGGGCACCTTCACGGAGGCAGCTCTCTTGCAGGTTCCCGGCGCCGACGTCGCCCGGCGGGTACCGGCGCCGACGGTGAACGCAGCCCTGGACCTGGTGCGCAGCGGTTCCGTTGAGGCCGCGATGGTGCCAATCGAGAACTCAGTCGAGGGCGGGGTGAGTGCGACCCTTGACGCCATCTCCCAAGGCGAGCCCCTGCGGATAATCCGCGAAGTACTGGTTCCCATCACCTTCGTCCTGGTCGCCAAACCAGGGATGCAGTTGAACGAAGTCCACACCATCTCCACTCACGGGCACGCCTGGGCTCAGTGCCAGTTGTGGACCACCCAGAATATTCCAGGGGCAGAATATATGCCGGGTTCATCCACGGCCGCAGCGGCTGTGGGCCTATTGGAAGCAGACTGTCCGTACGATGCAGCGATTTGTTCACCTTTCGTAGCTGAGCGGTTGGGCTTGCCGGTGCTGGGAAGTCACATCGGGGACGTCGCGGATGCAGTTACCCGGTTCATTCTGGTGAGCCGGCCCAACATCCTGCCCGAGCCCACCGGCGCCGATAAAACCACTCTCGTCATCCCGCTGCCGGAAGACCACCCCGGTGCACTGATGGAGATCCTCGACCAGTTTGCTGCCCGTGGAGTGAACCTGAGTCGGATCGAATCCAGGCCCACCGGCCAGTTCCTCGGTGACTATTTTTTCAGTATCGACGCCGAAGGCCATATTGCTGATGCCCGGGTGGCCGACGCGTTGCAGGGGTTGCATCGGATCAGCCCCCAGCTGCGCTTTCTCGGTTCGTACGCCAGGGCCGATCGGCGCGAACACTCAGTCGCCAGGCACACCTCAGACGAAGCCTTCAAGGCAGCTCGGATCTGGGTGGAATCGCTCCAGCAGAGTGACTAGGTGATCGCCACCGGTTATTTCGCGAACGCGGCCCGGTCGCCTGGAGGCGGGGTGTGCCAAGACCTTAGTCGAAGACATTCCCCGACCGTTGTCAACCAGTTCCGGGATGCTCGGGTACCCCAGTAGACCGCGATCGGATTCGACCGTTCGGCCAGCTGTTTACGAAACGTGCTGGCTTTCTACTTCCCTCGGCTTAGCGTTAGTGCTGCAAGTCACGAAACCGTTTACGTAAACCGTTTGCGCGCAGGGTTTCGTGACTCCTCAGAGGGGAGGGAACCGTGACAACGATCAGGGATGTGGCACAACAAGCTGGCGTTTCGCCTGCCACTGTGTCCAGGGTTATCAACGGCCTGGTTGGCTATACGGACGCCACACGCCAGCGCGTGGAGGGGGCGATTGCAAAACTCAACTACGAGCCGGACTCCCTTGCGCGAACGCTCAAGACCCGTCAGACGTCCGTTATTGGCCTCCTGGCACCAATGGTGTCCGATGCCCTCGCCTCCGAGGTGATGCGGGGGGTCGAGGATGCAGCTCGTGAGCGCGGCTACGCGGTTATGCTCGGCCGGACAGGCGTGAAGTCCACCTTCATCGCCGGCTACCTGAGAACCCTACGCACCTACCGCGCCGCTGGGGTTATCCTGATCTCGGCCGTCATCACCCCGGAAATGCGTCAACTCCTGGGCCCCGCCATCCCGATCATCTCCGTTGCCATTAGCGATAACTCCGGTTCACCGAGCGTCGCGATCAACGATGAACTCGCTGCCTATGATGCCACCCGGTACCTGTTGAAGCTCGGTCACCGGCGCATCGGTTTACTTGCCGGAGATCCACTATCCATTTTCGTCGCAAAACCCCGGCAGCGCGGCTATGAACGGGCGATGAACGAGGCAGGCTGCGCGACGGTTACGGCGGCAGGCACATTCTTCTACGAGAGTGGCGCTTCCGGCCTCGCTCAACTCCTTCAACAGGACCCGGGCCTGACCGCCATTTTTGCCATGAGCGACGAAATGGGTGCCGCCGTCGTCAATGAACTCCAGAAGCTTGGTCGAAGAGTTCCCGAGGACGTTTCAGTGCTTGGCTTCGACAACACCTCGACCTCACAGCATGTTCACCCAGCCCTGAGCACGATCGCGCAGCCCCTGGAGGACATGGGACAGATCGCCGTAAGGAAAATTCTTCGGTCCCGGGATCTCGGTCCACGGGTAGTGCAGCACCGGTTGGTCAAGCGTGGATCGACGGGCCCGCCGCGGCCCGGTTCCTGACGTCACCACACAATTCCTTCTCACCATCACCATCACCAAACACACAAGGAGCAGTACATGAGGCAACGTCGCCAACACCGGCACATCCTTTTCGGCACGGCAGCATTTGCCATCTCAGCCCTCGCGCTTTCGGGCTGCGCGGGTGGCGAAGTATCCGAGGACGAAGGAACAGCCGTATCCGAAGCAGAATTTGAGGGCCGTGGTCCCATCAACTACGTCTCTTCGCGAGATGCTTCGGGGGCTGCACAGGACAGTCTCGACAAGTGGAATTCCGAGCATCCCGATGAGCAGGTGACTCTGATCGAGCTCCCGGACTCGGCCGATCAGCAGCGTCAGCAGCTGATCCAGAACGCGCAGATTGAGTCGGACACCTTCAGCGTGCTGAACCTCGATGTCGTCTGGACCTCCGAGTTCGCGGCGAACCGGTGGATCGAGCCGCTCCCCGAGGATGCGCTACCCACCGATAGCATGATCCCCGCTACGGTCGATGCCGCGTCTTACCGCGACACGCTTTACGGGGCTCCGTACTACACGGATGGCGCCCTGCTCTACTACCGGACCGACCTGCTGGAGGCGGCAGGGATCGACTCGCCCCCAGCAACCTGGGACGAGATGGAGGCTGCGTGCGACGCCATCCTTGCGCTTCCCGAGGGACAGGACATGTCCTGTTACGCGGGCCAGTTTGATAAGAACGAGGCACTCACCGTGAACTTCACCGAGGCTGTAGCCTCGGCAGGCGGCGCGGTGTTCGACGAGGAAGGCAACCCGACCGTCGATTCTCCGGAAGCTTGGCTGGATTGACCCAGTTGAGTGATGCCTTCGCCGACAACCTCGTTCCGAGTGACGCCATCACTTATCTCGAAGAACAGGGACGTCGGGCCTTCCAGGACGGCGAAGTGGTGTTCTTGCGAAACTGGCCCTTTGTGTACGCGTCGTTGACCGCTACTGACGGTTCTAGCCAGGTGCTGGACAAGTTCGGCATCAGCTCGGTCCCAGGCATTGGAGACAATCCCGGCGTTTCCACCCTTGGTGGCCGAAACCTGGCCATTTCGCCGTTCACCGCCAATAAGGCCACGGCTCTGGATTTCATCAAGTTCTTCACCAGTGAAGAAGAATCTCGCGCCCGGCTGGACAAGAGTTCGCGTGCACCGGTGTATGCGTCTCTTCTGGAGGACCCGGCCGTTGTTGAGCAACGGCCGTTCTACCCCACCCTCCTGGAGTCGCTGGAGAATGCACAGCCCCGTCCAAAGGTAGTCCAGTATGGCGCCACTACAACGGCTATCCAGGAAGAAGCATACGCAGCGCTGACAGGCGACAAGGACCCTGAAGCGGCACTCGCCGATATGCAGGCGAAGCTCGAGGAATTGTCCGCCGAATAGTGACACTCGTGTCCGCCCGGGGCACCCCGGGCGGACACGGCACGTATCAGAATCTGTTGCAAATCAAGTGAGGACCACATGAGTACGAGAACTTCCGCGTCCGCGCGGTCGACGTCGGGTGCCCGCCCACTCGGGCGGAATAAACCCGGTAAACGCACAGCAGGCGAAGGTCGGATGGCGGCGATGCTGCTCTCTCCAACCCTTCTCGTGCTCGCCCTGGTCATTGCCTACCCCTTGATTTCGGCGCTCTACCAGTCCATGTTCCGGCAGCAGTCGGGCCTCGACGCTGACGGGTTCGTGTCTGAAGGAGAAGTCTTCGTTGGGCTCGGAAACTACACTGATCTTTTCGTTGGTGAGACAGGTGCCCGGTTCCTCAATGCCTTCGGTAACACCACCTTCTTCACCGTCACCACCGTCGCACTCGAAACCATTCTGGGCCTCTGCCTTGCTCTCGCGATGAACCGGGCCTTCCGTGGCCGGAGCTTCCTCCGGGCAAGCATTTTGATTCCCTGGGCTATCCCCACGGCCGTCTCGGGCCTCCTGTGGCGATGGATTTTCCAGTCGGACGGCATCGCCAACAATCTGATCGGAAGCGAGATCCTGTGGACCGCCGAAGGCGTCGCATCGAAGGTGGCAATCATCGTGGCGGAGGTCTGGAAGACCGCACCCTTCATCGGTCTGCTAGTTCTGGCAGGTATGCAGATCATTCCGGAGGAGGTCTACGAGGCGGCAAGAATTGACGGTGCCGGGTTCTGGCGCCAGGTTCGCTCCATCACTCTTCCACTCGTCAAGCCCACACTCCTGGTTGCGGTCCTGTTTCGCCTGCTCGACGCTCTGCGAATGTTTGACCTCCCGTTCGTGCTGATCGGTCCCGGCAAGGAATCAGTCGAAACTCTCTCGATGCTCGCCTGGGACGAATCAAACCAACTGCGGTACGGCTCGGCATCGGCATTCGCGATCATCCTGTTCCTTTATGTTGCGGTTGTTGCAATCGCTTTCGTCAAAATCCTCGGCGCGGATGTCGCCGGGACCAAAGAGGTGCGGGCGTTGAGCCGAGCCACCAGCACCCGAAAGGTCAAGGCAGCCCGATGACACAGATTCCCGTAATTCCGGCCGTTGAAACACCCGCCGAGGCAGCACCCAAGCGTCTGGGAAAGCGGCGAGGGTGGAAATCCTATTCGGTGTACGTAGGCCTGGCCGCAATCCTCGTCTACTGCCTGGCACCGTTCTATTGGATGCTGGTTTCGAGCTTCCGACGTACATCCGACATTTTCGACAACAGCCTCCTTCCTCAGCCGTTCTCCGCCGAAAACTACTTCAAGGTTTTTGACGGTTCCACCATGTTCGGGCAGGCACTGCTCAACAGCCTGATTGTTGCCGGCGTCACCACTGCGGCCGCGCTGGTTCTGGGAATCTTCGCGGCGTACGCTATCTCCCGGCTTAACTTCCGGTTCAAATCGGTGATCCTGGGCGTCATCATTGCAACATCAATGTTCCCCGGCATCTCAGTTGTTGTTCCCTTGCTGCGGCTCTTCACCGATATCGGCTGGATCAACACCTACCAGGCGATGATTGTGCCCAACCTTTCCTTTGCGATCCCGCTAGCCGTATGGAATCTGACCACCTTCATGAAATCACTGCCGTTTGACCTTGAGGAAGCCGCCATGATCGACGGCTGCAGCAAATGGCAGGCATTCCGGAAGGTGTTGCTTCCCCTTGCGGCGCCGGGTGTCTTCACCACCGCAATCCTTACTTTCATCCACAGCTGGAATGAGTTCATCATTGCTCTCTCGATGGTCAACGACCCTGCGATCCAAACTGCGACGGTCGCCATTTCCAAGTTCACTGGTGCTACCGAGTTTCAGGCACCCTTTGGGGAGCAGATGGCCGCGGGGGTGATTGTCACCATTCCCCTGGTGATCATGGTGCTCATTTTCCAGCGCCGCATTGTTGAGGGTCTCACCTCCGGGGCCACCAAATGAACGATCCGTGGTGGCAGACAGCTGTCATATACCAGGTATATCCGAGGTCTTTCGCCGACGGCGATGGTGATGGAGTAGGGGATCTGGCGGGTCTGCTGGCTCGACTTCCGTACATCGCGTCTCTCGGTGTGGACGGCATCTGGCTAACTCCATTCCAGCCTTCACCCCAGGTGGATCAGGGCTACGATGTCAGCGATTACTGCGATGTCGACCCCCTCTTTGGGACCCTTCAACAATTCGATCAACTTCTCGATCTTGCCCACTCGCTGGGCCTGAGGATAGTGCTCGACGTCGTTCCCAACCACTGCTCGTCGGAGCACCCGCTATTTCAACAAGCGATCAGCTCGTCGCCGGGCTCGTCCGAGCGGGCGATGTTCCATTTCGCCGACGGCCCCGATCCCGTCACGCCCCCAAATAATTGGCAGAGTGTCTTCGGTGGCAGCGCGTGGAGCCGAGTAAATCCGGGCTCGGACTCCGACCACCAGTGGTATCTGCACCTGTTCTCGCCGGCGCAACCGGACTGGAACTGGCGCAACCCGTTGGTCGGGGACTACTTCGCGGAGGTGCTGCGTTTTTGGTTCGACAGGGGAGTGGATGGACTGCGCATCGACGTAGCTCATGCACTGTTCAAGGCTGAGGGCCTGCCGGATGCGGCAACCACGGGCACCGTCATCGACGGGCTCAGATCAAATCCACTTGTGTCGGACCAGGAGGAGGTCCACGAAGTGTATCGGCGCTGGCGAACGCTAACCGATTCGTACACCCCGGAGCGTTTCCTTGTGGGCGAGGTCAACCTCGAGCCGCAGCGGGCGGCGCGGTATACCCGCAGCGACGAGATGCATCAGGCGTTCGCCTTTGCGTTCGTCCGCCTGGGCTGGGACGCAAATGAGTGGGCTGGTGTTGGGCGTGAGCTTGAAACAGCCCGGCTGGAACATGGTGCATCGCCCACTTGGGCTCTGGAGAACCATGACATTGTTCGTTCGGCAACACGCTTCGGAGGTGGCAGCCGCGGCGTGGCGCGGGCGCGGGCAGGTCTCCTGGCCATTCTTGGCCTACCCGGGGGAGCCTACATTTATCAGGGGCAGGAGCTTGGGCTGGCGGAGGTCGAGGTGCCAGTGGGCGCACGGGTGGATCCCATGTGGGAGCGCGGTGGGGTTTCCCGCGACGGCGCGCGAGTGCCGCTGCCCTGGACGGTGGCGCCCGAAAAATCCCATGGCTTCTCACTCGTCGATTCACCATCCTCGCCGTGGCTTCCGCTTCCGTCGTCGTGGGGGGCATCGGCTGTCGAGGTGCACCAGGCGGATGAGCATTCGACGCTCCGTCTAGTCACCTCCGCGCTTGAACTGCGGCGTCAGCTGGCTTTTAAGGGCGTGCTCGACTCCAACGATGCTGGCGTCTGGCGGGTGGGGAACGGAAACCTGCTCATGTGTGAACGCGGATCGGAGTTCTTTGTTGCTGTGGCCATGGGGGATGCACCAGTACGGTTGCCTACCGGCAGCACGGTGGTCATCGCTTCCTCGCCCCAGGCTGAGGAGGGCTGGTTGGAGCCGGATAGTGCGGCGTGGGTGCTTCGGCGCTGAAACGGCAAGCGAAGTACTCATACCGGGATCCTGAATGCCTAGCCCTGGAGCGGCCCGGTAGCCTGTTCTGGTGATGGGCATTCACATCGGCACCTCCGGATGGAGCTACGTCCACTGGAATGACGTGATCTATCCCGCAGGCACCGCCTCCAGTAAACGGCTGAGCTATTACGTGCAGCGGTTCGGAACGGTGGAACTCAACGCGAGCTTCTACCGTTGGCCGCGCGACACCACATTCGCTGGTTGGCGCAGCAGGCTTCCCGAAGGATTTCTTCTCTCAGTCAAAGCGCCACGAGGGCTCACTCACGGCAAGAAGTTGTACCAACCTGAGGTGTGGGTCGAACGCATCACCCGCTGCTGGCATGAGCTCGGGGATAAACGCGCCATCCTGCTCGTCCAGCTCCCGCCGGGCCTGCACCGTGACGACGCCCGTCTCGATTACTTCCTCGGACTGCTGCCGGACTGGATCCGGGTCGCCGTCGAGTTCCGGCACCACAGTTGGGACGACGAAGGCGTCTACTCACTGCTGGAACGCCACGGTGCGGCGTACTGCGTGATGAGCGGGGCACACCTGCCGTGCGTCCTCCGGGCCACTGCCCCGTTTGTCTATCTGAGGATGCACGGACCCGACTCCGAGCATTTGTACGGCGGTTCCTATACCGACGCCGAGCTGCAGTGGTGGGCGGGCCGGATCCGGGAATGGCAGGGAGCGGGAAAGGACGTTTACGTGTACTTCAACAACGACGGCGGCGGCAACGCGGTGCGGAACGCCGATAGCCTGCGTGCCATCCTTGGCGTGGGATAGCCTGCGGTGCCCTAATCAGGAATACGCAGTAGGCTGATCTTCTCAATCCGGAAAGGTGGCCCAATGCCCAGACTTCGCCGCAGCGACTGTGAAAAGCCGGGCATTACTCGCCGTCGACACGGTAAGGGGTTCGGCTACCGGCTAGCCGACGGAACCCCGTTACGTGACGCCGCTGATCTTCGACGCATCAAGGACTTGGCCATCCCGCCGGCATGGCAGGATGTCTGGATTGCTCCCTACCCCAATGGGCATATTCAGGCGCTGGGTACCGACGCCGCGGGCCGCCGCCAATACGTCTACCACACGGCCTGGCGGGAGAAGAAGGATCGCGAAAAGTTCGATCGTGCACTTGAATTCGGGGAAAAGCTGCCCGCCGCCCGACGAGTCATCACCACCCGCCTTCGCAGTGAGGGTATTCCTCGGGAGCGAGCCTTTGCCGCTGCACTACGAATCGTCGACTCAGGGTCACTCCGAATCGGCTCCGAGCAGTATGCGGAGACCAACGGATCCTTTGGGGTCACCACCCTGCAGGTGGAGCATGTCCGGATCAAGGGTCCGATGATCACCTTTGAGTTCCCGGGAAAGAGCGGTCAGCGGTGGGAATCATCCGTTGAGGATGCGGACCTTGCGGCGGCGATGCGGCCCATGTTGAAGCGGGAGCAGGCGGACACCGCTTTGGCCTACCGCACCCCCGACGGCGAATGGCATCGCGTCGACGCGTCGCAACTGAACGGGTTCCTCCGCCAGGTCACTGGCGAGGGCTTCACGGCCAAGGATTTCCGGACCTGGCAGGCCACAGTGGTTGCAGCAATGGACCTTGCCCGCAGCGACCTATTGGCCACCAGTAAGACCGCCCGGCAGAAGGCTGTGGCGGCGACAATGCGCGCAGTTGCCGAAAAGCTGGGCAACACGCCGGCGGTCGCCAAACGTTCCTATGTTGATCCGCGGCTGGTTGATCGGTTCATGGCCGGCGAAGTGATCGAGATTGCCAGCTACTCGGCTTCCGAGAAGGCTGTTCGCGGGCTGCTTAAAGCTTAGGGATCCTTCCCAGTTGAACCCGTTCATCAGTAGGCTTCACTCAAGGCGCCGGGGTCGGCGCAACCGTTCAACGAAAGGCGCACCATGAGCGAGCAAGCTAACGACGGACGCGACGTCAACCCAAACGAGGGCGGCGGAGCCACCTCTGACGAAAACTACCGCGGGGACGCCGGAGACCAGGCCAATGATCTGCGCTTCTCCGAGGAGCAGCAGCTCATCAACAGCCAGGCGAAAGGGGAGTTCCCGGACTCGAATAGCGAGAACCTTGAGCCAATCCCCGGCGGTGGCTACACCGGCGGTCAGAAAGAAAAAGAGACCGAAGGCGGCTACACCGGCGACCAGGACCCCGAGAAAGAGGGCGAGTACACGGACGTCGAGGAAGATCCAGCGGACGGTACCGGGCCTCAGGGAGAATACACGGATTCCGACACTGACCGCGGCACCCGCTAACTCCTAGTCCTTCGCGCCATTGATCTGGTGCGTTGCAGGTCAGGGAACGATGGGACCCTGACAAGCAACGCGCCAGGATCAATGCTGACGTCAAGTGAGGTGACGGCTCCGGAGAGGTCGCCGTCAAGCTGGGTCTCTGTAGGATCCGCTACCGTCACGGTGACCCGTCGTGCCTGATAATAGTTAATCACCGGGATGACGCTATGGGGGCGGAAGACAATCTTGGTCCCCAACCAGATCCACCCCACTATGCTGCGCGGGCTCATCACCACAACATCCAGATAACCGTCATCGAGGGTCGAGTTCGGGATCAGTTCGATGCCGCCCGGCAGCCGCCCGCAATTGGCGAAAAGCACGCTGTGCACCTTCCGGCTCTGAGCGGGCTGACCGTCGAGGCTAATGCTCACCCGCTGGCGCCTCCCCGGGAGGCTGCGGAACCCGGCCTCACTGTATGCCAGCCAACCCAACCGTTTTTTCAGGACGTCGCTGGTCGCCGCAACGACCACTGCATCAAGTCCAACGCCACCCATCACCAGGAAGACGTGCTCGGCACGGAACCCGGTCTGCTCGTTGTGTAACTCGATACGGCCCATATCAATTCGCCGCCCGTCGCCGTGAAGTGCAGCGCGCACGCTGGCTTTCAGGTCCGACACGGGAATCCCCAGATTGCGGGCCAGCAGGTTCCCGGTCCCCAAGGGCAGCAGCCCCAGCGCCGCATCCTGATGCGCCAGTGCCCGGGCAACGGCACGAACCGTCCCATCACCACCAGCGGCGATGACGACGTCGGCCCCCTCCCGCAGCGCCCGGCTCGCCTGCTCAAAACCCGGCTCGGAGACCGTGGTCTCAAAGACCAGGGGCGGGTCCCACCCGGCGTCAACGCATGCCGTTTCCACCTGGCCGCGCGCAAGATCGGCGTTGAGTTTTCCGGGGTGGATGATTAGGGCCACCCGCTGGCGGCCCGTCGGGGCCGGGAGGCGAGGCAGCGCCGTCGGAGCTGGATGCTGCCGGGAATGCAACCGGCGGACCCCCAGCCAGCTCATTGCGGAGGCGGCAGCGGCAAGGGCCAGGACAAAGAGGAGAATCAGGCGAATCGGCATGATGCACCTCAGCGTATCGCCATGAAGTGTCTGCCGGGGATAATCGTCCTGCGCCATTGATAGTCTTGGCTCGTGATCGATGTTAATGAACTCCGCGAAAACCCTGAGAAATTCCGCACCTCGCAGCGAGCCCGCCGCGCCGACGTTGCGCTGGTGGATGCGATCATTTCGGCTGATTCCCGCCGTCGTGAGGTGGTAACCAGCGCCGAATCCCTCCGGGCAGACCAGAACGCTTTCGGAAAGCGGGTCGCCCAGGCCAAAGGTGACGAAAAGCAGGCGCTGCTCGCAGAGGTAAAGGAGCTTGCCGCCTCAGTCAAGGCGGCGGCAGTCGAGGCTGAAGCGGCCAGGCAGGATCAGGACTCACTCCTTCGCCGGTTGCCGAACGCCATCCAGGACGGCGTCCCGGCCGGCGGCGAGGACGATTTCGAGGTCATCAAGACAGTCGGCACTCCACGGGATTTCAGCGCTGAAGGCTTCACCCCCAGGGACCACCTGGAAATCGGTGAGCTGATCGGTGCAATCGACATGGAGCGGGGGGCGAAGGTCTCGGGGTCCCGCTTTTACTTCCTCAAGGGTGTTGGTGCCCGGCTGGAGCTTGCGCTGCTGAACATGGCCATGGACCAGGCTATTCAGGCTGGTTTCACCCCCATGATCACCCCCACGCTGGTTCGCCCGGAAATCATGCAGGGTACTGGGTTCGACGTCGCCCACGACGCCGAAATCTACCGCCTGGCGGAGGATGACCTCTACCTAGTGGGCACTTCCGAAGTAGCAATGGCGGGCTATCATTCCGACGAGATCCTCGACCTTTCCGGCGGGCCGGTCCGTTATGCCGGCTGGTCCTCCTGCTATCGCCGGGAAGCTGGCTCACACGGCAAGGACACCCGTGGAATCATCAGGGTCCACCAGTTCAACAAGGTCGAAATGTTCGCTTACACCACCGAGGAAGAGTCCTACGCGGAGCACGCCCGCATGCTCGCGTGGGAAGAGGAAATGCTCGCCAAGGTGGAACTGCCCTACCGGGTGATCGATACTGCCGCCGGGGATTTGGGCATGTCCGCCGCCCGCAAGTTCGACTGCGAAGCCTGGGTTCCCACCCAGGAGGCTTACCGCGAGCTGACATCCACCTCTAACTGCACCACCTTCCAGGCCCGCCGCCTCAACATTCGGGAGCGGCAACCGGAGGGACAGAAGGGCACCCGGGCAGTTGCAACACTCAACGGCACGCTCGCCACCACCCGCTGGATCGTCGCTATCCTCGAGCACCACCAGAATGCCGATGGGTCAGTGACGGTTCCGCAGGCGCTCCGTCCCTACCTGGGCGGGCTGGAAGTGCTCCCGGTCCTCGGAGCATCCTGAGCCGACCTACCCCGGGGAGCAGCGAGTCTGGTTCACTGGAGTAATGAAAGAATTCTCCACTGCAGGCATCGAGGACCGGCAGACCGAACGCAAACTCATCGCCCTCGACGTCGACGGTACCCTCGTGGACCACGAGGGAATTATGTCCGAAGAGGTCCGTGATGCCGCGCGGGCGGTTGTCGACGCTGGGCATCAGGTCATCATCGCCACGGGACGCTCACTGGGAGCGGCGCTGCCCATCATCAAACAGATCGGCATCACCAGCGGGTACAGCGTGTGCTCCAACGGAGGAGTGACACTACGCGTCGATCCGACACTGGCCCACGGATTCGAAATTATTGATCGGGTCACCTTCGATCCCAGGCCAGCACTCGTCGCGCTGAGGGAGAAGTTGCCCACCGCCAAATATGCGCTTGAGGATGACGAGGGAAATTTCCTTGCCACCGAACGGTTTCAGGATGCCAGCTTCGGCGCCGAGACCCATACGGTGGACTTCGACGAAATGCTCGACGCTGCCGCGGTGCGGGTGGTGGTGTTCAGCACGGACAGCACTGCCGAACAGTTCGGGGAGGCGGTCGAGGCGATTGGCCTGCACGGTGTCACCTACTCGGTGGGGTGGACGGCCTGGCTGGATATTGCCGCGGCTGGTGTCACCAAGGCGAGTGCTCTTGAACTGCTTCGCCGACGTCTGGGTATCGACCCGTCCGGCACTGTTGCCATCGGTGATGGTCGGAACGACATCGAGATGCTCGAGTGGGCGGCCAGGGGTGTGGCGATGGGACAGTCACCCGATGAAGTGCTCGCGGCAGCAACCGAAGTGACGGCCAGCGTGTACGACGACGGTGCCGCGAAGGTCCTCCGCACCCTCGTCTAGCGCGCGGCACCCAGTCAGTAGACGCTGCCCGATTCGTAGGGCAGCGTCGCTGGTGGTAGCGCCGCCGGACCGGCCGTAAGGTCGAGGAGCCTGGCGGCCGCCGGACGGGTTGCCCATTCCTCCACCCAGTGCGACCTGACCACCGCCTTGCTGACCGCTTGGGTGGTGATACCCAGTTCCGCGGCGATCAGCTTTTGCTGACCCCGGGCGCCCGGGGTCAGCAGATCCAGCACGTTCCACTCGGCCTCGGTCCGGGTGAACACAATTTGCCCCAACAGCCGAAGCACCGCTTCAGCCTCCGCCGCTACCTGCGAGTCAGGTCCCTCCACGGCCAATGGAATGCGTTCGCCGGTCTTCTGCGCCCGGGTGACCGCCCGTCGCGCGTACACCAGGCCGTAGCCCTGGGCTTCGAGAATGTTTTCAGGGATGGGCGAGTGAACGCCACCCACGCCAATCCCAACATGCCATCGGCGGTGACGCAGGGCCGTAAGCGCGACGTCGATAGCAGTGGTGGCGTTATCGACGACACCTTGCAGTTCATCGCCCGTTGACCGCTGGAATGGCACCACGGTTTCGACATGACGCAACCCGCGCAGTAGATCATTGACCAGGTCACCCACCTCACGGGAGTCACGCTGGTTGATCGTTAAGACGTAGAGCATGGCTTCAGTATGCCTGAAGCCATGCTCTTAACCGGTGTAATCAACCGGAAAACGTTGTTTTTGAACCTGCTAGCGGCCCTGCGGCGTGGTGGTGGCGTTCTCGACATCGGCGTCGACGTCGCGGCCCTGTGGCTCGTCCTCTTCCCGCTGTTCCCCGAGGTCCTGGAACCGCTTCAGTGAGGCCTCCACCTCGGCCTCCGCGGCTTCCCGATCCGCCCAATCGGCTGCTTCAACCCATTTGCCGGGCTCAAGGTCCTTGTATCGTTCGAAGAAATGCTTGATCTCTTCCAGCAGGAAGGGTGACACATCCGAGAGGTCCTTGATGTGATCGAAGCGCGGGTCGGTGGGAACGCACAGCACCTTGGCGTCACCGCCGCCGTCGTCGGTCATGTTGAAGACGCCGATCGGACGCGACTCGACCAACACACCCGGGAGGAGGTCGAAGTCCTGGAGCATGACCATCGCATCCAGCGGATCACCGTCCTCACCGAGCGTGTTTTCGAAGTAGCCGTAGTGGGTGGGGTACTGCATTGAGGTGAAGAGGACACGGTCCAGGCGTAGCCGGTGCGTCTCATGGTCGATTTCATACTTGACGCGTGATCCTTTGGGGATCTCGATGGTGACGTCGAGGTTCATGGCACTCTCCTGTGGAATCCTGTGGGGCAGCGCGGCGGTGTGCCTCAAAGGCTGCCGCGTCGGTCTAATCTTAAACATATAGGGTGAGGGCGCATCTCGTGGGTTCGAACCAGTGTGACAGCCAATCGATTGGGGGACCTGGATGCTCCGCGGCGCACGCGTGATCACCGCAGCCCTCCTTGTTGCCGTGTTCGCGGTTCTGGCAGTGCCCCTGGGGTTTGCCGCTGTTCCATCGGTGGTGCGCGCCCTCGAAGAGCCGGCAGCCACGCCGCAGCCCAGCACCCCTGAGCTCCAGATACCGCCGTCGGAGCTGACTCCGCCTGCACACGTAGCGGCACTCGACCCTGAAGCGCCGCTCCCAGATCCCGGGCTCCTGACGGCAGCCCTCGAAGCCGAGCTCATGCTCGACGGCCCTGGGAACCTGTCGGGGGTGGTGGTGGACGCCATCTCCGGCGATGTCCTTTTCGACCAGGATGGGGATGCTCACCAGCTACCGGCATCCAATCAGAAGCTGCTCACCGCCGCCGCCGCGATGACCAAGCTTTCAGCCGAGCGGCGGTTCGAAACAACAGTGGTTGCCGGTGCGAGAAGCAGCGAGCTGGTGCTGGTTGCTGGGGGTGACGTGCTGCTGTCCGCCGGGGAGTCGGATCCGGACGCGGTGGTGGGCCATGCCGGCCTGCAAACCCTTGCCAATGAAACCCTCGACGCGGTGGACCCGGCTGACGGGCCGTTCACCATCCTGCTCGATGACACGATGTTCGTGGGACCCACACTCAACGCAGGATGGTTGCCGGGAGACATTGCGGCAGGAGAGATAAGTCCCATTTACCCGTTGGCGATCAATTCGTCATGGGTGGAAGAGGGCGTCTCCCGGGGGCCCCGCTCAGCCGACGCGGCATTCGACGCCGCAACGGCCTTCAGCGCGGCGTTTGCCGCCGCTGGCAGCGAAGCCGGTGTGGAGGTGGCGGCGGAAGTCATTCGGGCCTCAGCGCCTGCCGACGCCGTCGAGCTGGCAGCGGTCGCATCGGCAACCGTGGAACAACAGGTTGAGCATATGCTTCTCACCAGCGACAACTATCTCGCCGAGACACTCGCCCGGCTGGCGGCGGGAGCCGCTGGCCAGCCGGCATCGTTTGGTGGCGCCACCGATACCATCGATAGCGTCCTGGGCCAGTTGGGAGTGCCCGGGGAGGGGCTGGTAGTCGGCGACGCTGCTGGGCTCTCGCCGCGCAACGACGTGTCGCCAGCTCAGCTCGCCGCAGTGGTGCGGGCCTTGGCAATCTCCGAAGATCCTGCGCTCGTCGCGGCCCTGGGGGGCATGCCGATTGCTGGACTATCCGGCACCCTGCAGGATAGGTATGAGCTGCAGGGTCCTGCCGCTAACGGCGCCGGTCTGGTGAGAGCAAAAACGGGAACACTCAACGCGGTGACCGCGCTCAGCGGGTACGTGGTCACTGTTGACGGACGGCTTCTGGTGTTCTCGTTTATTGCCGGAGAATTGGACGGAAACACTGTCGCGGCGCGTACCGCAATCGACCGGACGGCAGCGGCCATCGCGGGTTGCGGTTGCCGATAGCTGCGCCAATCTTCACAGGCTAGTGTGGTCGAATGGACCACATGGAGAGCAACTTTTCGTCCACTGTCCGCCACAAGGCACCGCCTCAACTCATCAACTGGGAGCTGGCTGCCGCTAGCGCAGCCAAACTCACGTCCGCTGGGCCGCAGGTCAGTCCACGGGAGATTGCCGAGGTTGTCGCTGAACTCCGCGCCGCTGCTGACGCATCGATCGGCTACGTCCACCAGATCACCGGGCTCGACGCCGCCAAGGACCTGCGGGACTCCGATCTGTTGATCGTGGATCGGGCGTCCTGGGCGAAGGCAAACACCCAGAGCTTCCAGGCGCTGATGGCGCCAGCGCTGGAGCATCTTTCACGCACCAAAAAGGAGCAGCTCACCACCGCCAGCGCCGCGCTCGGCGGAACCCTCACCGGTGCCCAGTTCGGTGCAATCCTGGCCTTCCTCTCCTCAAAGGTGCTTGGACAATACGACCCCTTCGGGCCGGCGAAAAACGGATCAGGCGGGCGCCTGATGCTCGTAGCACCCAATATCCTTGCGGTGGAGCGTGAGCTGAACGTAGAGCCTGCCGACTTCCGGTTGTGGGTATGCCTTCACGAGCAAACCCACCGGGTCCAGTTCGCCGCCGCACCCTGGTTGAAGGACCACATGCTGGCGCACATTTCCGAGCTGACCGAGGGGTTGCTGGATAAGGCGGATGGACTCTCCGACCGACTGGCGAAGGCGGCAAAGGGTCTCACCAGCGGCGGTGCTCCCACCGACAGTGACAGCAAAGACAGCGACCCCAAAGACAGCGACAACGGAATCCTCTCCCTGCTCCAGGATCCGCAGGACAAGGCTCGCATGTCACACCTCACCGCCGTCATGAGCCTCCTCGAAGGGCACGCGAACGTGGTGATGGACGCCGTTGACTCAAGCATCGTCCCGAGCGTCAAAACCATTCGCCGCCGCTTCAACGCGCGGGGAAAGTCACGCGGCCCGGTGGAGAAATTCCTGCGGCGGGTCCTTGGGCTCGATGCCAAGATGCGGCAGTACAGCGACGGTGCGAGGTTTGTGCGTCGGGTCGTGGACCGGGTGGGTATGGAGGGATTCAACAGCGTCTGGACCAGTGCAGAGCACCTTCCGACTGAGGAAGAAATCCATGCCCCTGACAAGTGGATCGCCCGGATGGGGTTGCGCAACGGTGGTTAGGCGACCCCGGCTCAGCCCGGTGGTGGCCAACGCCCGCAACCTGCTGCAACACGCCCTTGAATCGGGGGGAACCCCGGTGGGGTCTCTCATCCTGGTGGCCTGCAGCGGAGGACCCGACTCTTTGGCACTGGCATCCGTCGCAGCACACTCAGCCCGCTCCGGACGGTACCGGGTAGGAGCGGTGGTAGTGGATCACGGCCTCCATCCAGACAGTGCAGCGGTCTCCGCGCAGACGGCAACCAAGCTCACAGAGCTGGGGCTGGAACCGGTGAGTGTACGGGCAGTCACTGTCGACCAGACAGGCATGGGACCGGAAGCGGCGGCGCGTACGGCCCGGTTCGGGGTTCTGGACGCGGCTGCAGCCGAACTGGGTGCGTCAGCGGTGCTCCTTGGCCACACACTTGATGACCAGGCGGAGCAGGTGCTGCTGGGGTTGGCGCGCGGATCCGGCACCAGGTCCCTCGCCGGCATGCCGGCCCAGCGCGGCCGCTACCTTCGGCCCTTCCTGGGACTGCGTCGTGAGGAGACGGTCGAAATTTGCCGTTTCGAGGGCCTTGAACCTTGGCATGATCCGTCAAACTCTGATCCCAGCTTCGCTCGTTCCCGGGTCCGAACCCAGGTACTGCCCTACCTGGAAGACCAGCTCGGCCCAGGGGTGGCCCGGGCACTGTATCGCACCTCACGCATTCTGGCGCAGGACGCCGACTATCTGGATCGGGTCAGCCTGGAAAAGTATGAGCAACTGCACGTGCTCGACGGCAACGACATCCTGCTCCCCGAAGACGCACTCCGCGCGCTGCCGCCATCCCTCCGGCAGCGCGTCCTGGCCCTCACTGCCGTCCGGCTCGGCGGGGAACAGCCGAGTTTTGAAAGGATCCGTGCGACAGAGACGTTGCTGGAGCGCCGTGGCTCTGCCGGCCCGGTGCAACTTGGCGGATTCATCAGCGTGCACCGTCAGGTGCGCGGGAAATCCGTTCCCCAAGGGGACCCAAGCTATGGCAGTCTTGTCTTTAGAAACAACCGCGCACTTTCCTAAGCCCTTCGGTGCCGCCCTATCCAAACCCTCAGGAGCAATTGGTGGATTCACAGGACGTCCATGACGACCTCAAGCATGTTCTCTACACAAAAGAGGAAATCCAGCAGCGCGTAGCCGAGCTGGCGGCCCAGATAGACGCCGACTACGCCGGCCGGGACATCCTGATCGTCGGTGTACTGAAGGGCGCAGTAATGGTGATGGCTGACCTGGCGCGTGCACTGCATTCCCACGTCACCATGGACTGGATGGCGGTATCGTCATACGGATCTGGCACCCAGTCTTCGGGGGTGGTGCGTATCCTCAAGGACCTGGAAACCGATCTGATGGGAAAGCACGTCCTTATCGTGGAGGACATCATTGACTCGGGTCTGACCCTTTCCTGGCTGAAGTCCAACCTGCAGTCCCGCGGACCGGCCTCCGTTGAGATCTGCACCCTCCTGCGGAAACCAGAAGCCGCGAAGGTCAGCATCGACGTGAAGTACGTCGGCTACAACATTCCCAACGAGTTTGTGGTCGGCTACGGCCTGGACTTCGCAGAAAAGTACCGCAACCTTGACTTCATCGGTACCCTCGCCCCGCACGTCTACGAGTAGACCGGGTCACCAGCGGGGCGGGCACACTCGAAATCTGTCCGCCCATAGGGAACTTATGCGCAATTTGGTGCGTGGTTGTGTGAAGACGGTGTAAAGCTTGGGTAGCAGCTTTCGTTGCGCGCGGACCGCGTTGCCGTAAGCGATATTTGGTTTGTTAAGCAGGAGGGACAGGGTCTCGCAGCCCTGAGACGAATGAAATTTAAGAACCTTTTCAAGGGGCCCATTTTTTGGATTGTGCTCGCCGTGGTGGCGCTGCTGATCATTTTGCCCAACCTGTTCAGTACCAGCAGTTCGCGGGTTGACACCAATGTTGGGCTGGACCTGCTGAACGACAACCAGGTGGAGCAGGCCAAGATTTACGACGGCGACCAGCGGGTTGATCTCACGCTGCGTGACGACTACGAGGATATGGGCCGCAGCGTCCAGTTCTTCTTCAGCACCGCCCGTGCGGAGGACGTGGTTGCAGCGATCAACACCTCCGACGTCGACGGTTTCACTGATCAGCCAGCCGAAAGCAACTGGTTCACCAGCCTGCTCGGTCTACTCCTGCCCCTCCTGATCATCGGCGCCATTTTCTGGTTCCTGCTCTCCCGGATGCAGGGCGGCGGATCCAAGGTGATGCAGTTCGGCAAGTCCAAGGCGAAGCTCGTCACCAAGGACATGCCGCAGGTCACCTTCAATGACGTCGCCGGCGCTGACGAGGCGGTCGAGGAACTCCACGAAATCAAGGAATTTCTGCAGGAACCGGCCAAGTTCCAGGCCCTCGGTGCCAAGATTCCCAAGGGCGTACTGCTCTACGGTCCCCCGGGGACCGGCAAGACCCTGCTGGCCCGAGCGGTAGCCGGCGAGGCGGGGGTTCCGTTCTATTCCATCTCCGGCTCCGACTTCGTGGAAATGTTCGTCGGCGTGGGCGCCTCACGGGTGCGTGACCTGTTCGAGCAGGCCAAGGCGAACGCGCCCGCGATTATTTTCGTTGACGAGATCGACGCCGTCGGACGCCACCGTGGCGCCGGCGTCGGCGGCGGCAACGACGAGCGCGAGCAGACCCTGAACCAGCTACTGGTTGAAATGGACGGCTTCGATGCAACATCGAACGTCATCCTCATCGCTGCCACCAACCGGCCCGACGTCCTGGATCCTGCGCTCCTTCGGCCCGGACGCTTCGACCGGCAGATCGGGGTTGAAGCACCCGACATGCTGGGCCGGGAACACATCCTCACGGTGCATTCCAAGGGCAAGCCGATGGCTCCGGGGGTGGACCTCCGTTCGGTAGCCAAGAAGACCCCAGGTTTTACCGGCGCTGATCTGGCCAACGTCCTTAACGAGGCGGCCCTCCTGACCGCACGTTCAAACGCCCAACTGATCGACGACCGGGCACTTGACGAGTCGATTGACCGGGTGATCGCCGGACCGCAGAAGCGCAGCCGGGTCATGAAGGAACTGGAACGCAAGATCACCGCCTACCACGAGGGTGGGCACGCCCTGGTAGCGGCCGCCCTGCGCAACACCGACCCGGTCACTAAGGTCACCATCCTCCCGCGTGGCCGCGCCCTGGGCTACACGATGGTGCTGCCCAGCGACGACAAGTACTCGATCACCCGCAATGAGCTGCTGGACCAGTTGGCCTACGCCATGGGCGGCCGGGTAGCGGAGGAGATCGTCTTCCACGACCCATCGACTGGTGCATCCAACGACATCGAGAAGGCAACTGCCACGGCCCGCAAAATGGTCACCCAGTACGGGATGAGCGAGCGGATCGGTTCGGTCAAGCTCGGACAGGGTGGAGGTGAGCCGTTCCTCGGACGGGACATGGGTCACGAGCGCAATTACTCTGATCACATCGCGTACATCGTCGACGAAGAGATCCGCAGGCTGATCGACAACGCCCATGACGAGGCGTACGAAATTCTGACCGAGAACCGGGATGTGCTGGACCGTGTCGCGCTGGAGTTGCTGGAGCGGGAGACACTGAACCAGGCGGAAATCGCGGAGGTGTTCACCGAAATCCGCAAGCGTGACCTGCGCGACGTCTGGTTGTCCAAGGATTCCCGTCCGGTACACGCCCTGCCTCCGGTGGTCTCAAAGAAGGAGCGCGAGGAGGCCAGCGAGGCCGGCGAACCTGCACCCGAGACCGTTGCACCCCAGGATCAGATTGCTGACGCGCAAATCGTTGGCGACTTTGATGTTCACGGCAACGATCTGCCTGAGCCCGAGTCCGGCGAAGGCTCACCCGGCAAAGGTGGCGCAGAGAGTTCCCAGCCTAAACGGTGGGATTGCAGGTACCGCGTAGGATTGGTTCAGTGACCGAATTCGACGACGAGGTGTTCTCGGCGGCCCTTGAAGCGGCCGGTTCCCCAGTAGACCAGCCCAGAATCCAACGTGCAGTGCGGGAAATCCTTGCTGCCATTGGAGAGGACCCCGACCGGGACGGGCTGGTGGAAACCCCCAAACGGGTTGCAAAGGCCTACGCCGAGTTCTTCGCGGGGCTCCATCAGGACCCAGCGGAAATCCTCTCCACCACCTTCGAAATTGATCATGAAGAGCTGGTCCTGGTCAAGGACATCCCGTTCTACTCCACCTGCGAGCATCACCTGGTTCCTTTCCACGGGTCAGCCCACATCGGGTACATCCCCTCGGCGGAGGGGCGTGTCACCGGGCTAAGTAAGCTGGCCCGGCTGGTGGAAGTGTTCGCGCGCCGCCCCCAGGTGCAGGAGCGGCTGACCACCCAGATTGTTGAGGCGCTCATGACGCACCTGCAGCCAAAGGGTGCCATTGTGGTTATCGAGTGCGAACACATGTGCATGTCAATGCGTGGAGTTCGCAAACCTGGAGCGAAAACTGTCACTTCAGCCGTCCGCGGCCAGGTGCGCGACCCCGCCACCCGTGCCGAAGCCATGAGCCTGATACTCGGAAGATAGGACACCACATATCGATGGATTCACTCGCTGCGGCGCCGGGAACCGGACCCGCCACATCACCAATTCCTGTCCTGAGGGTCTCCAGAGTGGCGAAGACCCTGGCAGACCTACCCACCGACCGTTCACTCGTGATGGGTGTACTGAACATCACCCCTGATTCCTTCAGCGACGGCGGGCGCTTCACCAGCGCCGATGAGGCTATCGCGGAAGGCCTCAGGATGCATTACGCCGGCGCGGACATCATCGATGTGGGGGGCGAATCCACCCGCCCCAACGCTGACCTGGTCAGTCCGGACGAGGAACAGAAACGGATCCTGCCGGTGGTTAAGGCCCTGGTGAAGGCCGGTGCCCTCGTCAGCGTGGACACCATGCACGCCTCGACGGCAGGGAAAGCGCTCGACGCCGGCGCTGCGTTGGTGAACGACGTTTCCGGCCTGGACTACGACCCCGAGATGCCCGCCCTGATTGCTGAGCGGAAGGTGCCCTACGTTCTGCTGCACCGCCGCGGCACGGCCGCGACGATGGGCTCACTCGCCGAGTACGAAAATGTCGTCGACGAGGTGATCGCCGAAATGAGCCAGGTTCGGGACGCTTTCGTCGCAGCCGGTGTGGAGCCACACCAGATCATCCTTGACCCAGGCCTCGGGTTTGCCAAGGATGAGGCCCACAACTGGACAATCCTGCGCGCCATTGACCGGTTCAACGCGCTGGGCCATCGGGTCCTGATCGGTGCTTCACGTAAGCGGTTCCTGGGGACGCTCCTCACCTCGGCGGGCAAAGCAGCCGCACCGCAGGAGCGCGACTCGGCAACCGTTGCGGTGTCGGCGCTGGCCGCGGCCGCAGGCGCCTGGGGTGTGCGCGTGCATGAGGTGGGGCCCAACCTGGACGCCGTCAAGGTTTCCGCCGCGTGGACCGGCTAGGTCCCGACATGACACCGGTCCAGCAGGACACCATCACGATCACCGGAATAACCGCAGTAGGTTTCCACGGCGTTTTCGAGTCCGAGCGCAGGGACGGTCAGCCATTCGTCGTCGACGTCGTCCTGCATCTCGATCTCCGCGAGGCGGGCGCCACCGACGACCTCACCACCACCGCACATTACGGTGACGTCGCTGAGCAGGTTGCCGCGGTCATCACCGGCGACCCCCTGAACCTCATCGAAGCGCTAGCCGAACGGATAGCGTCGCGGCTTCTCGCGTCGTTCCCGGCCGAGACGGTTCAGGTAACGGTTCACAAACCACGGGCGCCGATTCCGGTGCCGTTTGGGGACGTCGCTGTTTCGCTAGTGCGCACCCGGATCGGCCAGGAAGCCTCGTGACCGAACGGGTGCGCTCGGTGCTGGCGTTGGGGAGCAACCTTGGCGACAGTCACAGCACCCTGTCCCTCGCCGTCGCCGACCTGGTGGACAGCGCCCGGGTGCGGTTGCGTGAGGTTTCACCGGTGGTACGGTCGATCCCGGTCGGGGGTCCGGCGGATCAGCCGGAGTACCTGAACATGGTGATCGAAGTCGAAACCGATCTGGGACCCTACGAGTTCCTGGCCCACTGTCAGTCGGTAGAGGAAAAGCATCACCGGACCAGGGACGTCAGGTGGGGACCGAGGACTCTCGACATCGACATCATCACCTTCGGCGACTTCAGGTCAGACGACGAGCGACTGACCATCCCGCATCCCAGGGCAGCCGAGCGGGCATTTGTCCTGCAACCCTGGGCCTGGATGGACTCTACTGCGCTGCTGGGCGGGCGCCTGGTAACCGAGCTGGTCAATGACACCGCGGACCGCACAGGAATCCGACCGTATGAGGGGGCCGACACTCAGTGGGTACCCTAAAGGTCGGCTGGCTGGCAGCATTCGGAGTGGTTGCCGGTATTGGTGGCTGGATGATGAACTGGTGGGCGGGCCGGAACGGTTTTCCGGTTCCGACACTGCACCTGAGTTCGCTGCTGACGGTGGCGGCCATCCTGACCGTAACGCTCACCTTCGGGATCCGGGTCCAGCGCTGGCGGAACGGGCGCCGCGACCGGCCGCTCAACCCCATCCTGGCCGCCCGCACCGTGGTGTTGGCCCAGGCGACAGCGTACGCTGGCGCATTGAACGCCGGCTGGCACCTGGGCATTCTGGTGGATCAGCTTTCGCTCGTCGCCGTGCGCGGTGTGACAGCCTCAGTCTGGGGCACGGTCGCATTGGTGGCCAGCGGCATGGTGATGATCGTTGTGGGGCTGATGGTGCAGGGATTCTGCCGGCTGCCGCCCGACGACGGCGCCACCGGCGTTGACGGGGAAAGTGGTCGCAATGACGAGGGGGAGTATGCGTAAGGAACCTATTGATCCGGCCGGTCTGGAGTGGACACGGGTATCACCGAAGTATCTGAGGGTGCGCCTGCTCGGCTGGGTGATCGGCACGATCATCAACGTCGCCATCTTCAGCATTCCCCTGATCCTGCGTCTCACCGACATCTGGTGGGGCTTCCCACCCATGTGGGTAGCCTGGGCCCTGCCGATCGGGGCGCTGGTTCTTTCCGTTTGGCGAGGAATTCTGCTGCACGGCAGGTCAGGGCTATCGGCTACGCGGAGCGGCACGAAGACCTGTTGATCCGTACCGGGGTCTTCTACCAACGGACCATGGTGGTGCCCTACGGGCGGATGCAGTACGTGGACGTCGCTGTCGGCCCAATCGAACGGGCCTTCGGATTATGCACCCTGAAGATGCACACCGCTTCCCCCGGCACCAACGCTTCCATCCCGGGGCTGCCAGCAGACGAAGGCGCACGGCTGCGCGAGCAACTCTCTGCCCGTGGTGAGGCGAAGCTGGCCGGACTGTGACAACCCACGACCAGACACCCCATGAGGACCCGGTCGTTCCGGATGAGTCACTGCTGGCGACCTCCGACAATCAATGGCGCCGGGTGCACGTAATTTCCCCACTGGTGCGGGGCTGGATTGCGTTGATCGCAGTCGCCTTTTTTGCGGGCCAAGACCTGTTTGAGAGCCTCCTCAGCGGTGATGGTATTCCCAACCTGTCCGACGGCGGGGCGCGGCTGCCGTGGACCATCGCCGCCATTGCCGGGATCGTGGTGCTCGTCGCGATTGGCTTCCTCCTGTCGTGGTACTTCACGCGCTATCAGGTGACGGCCGAGCATGTGAAGGTCAACTCGGGGATAGTGTTTCGGCAGAACCGGCAGGCACGGCTTGACCGGGTACAGGCCATCGACGTGGTGCAACCCTTCCTGGCGCGGGTCTTTGGCCTGGCGGAACTGAAATTCGAAGTGGCTGACGCAGGCGAGTCCGCTGTCAAGCTCGCATTCCTCAAACTCAGCGATGCGCAACGCTTGCGCGCCACCATCCTGGCCCGGGCAGCGGGGGTCAGCATTGACCCCGATAACCCCGACGATATTCAGGAGGCACCCGAGCGCGAGGTGTTGGCTCTGAAACCCGGGCGGGTGATCGCAGCCGCGCTGCTTTCAGGAACCACCATCTTCCTCATCATCGGTGTGGCAGTGGTGGTTGTCCTGGCGGTGATCCTTGAGCAGGCGGCGCCGCTCGCGGTGATAATACCGTTGGGCCTGGGTGTTGCCGGAGGCTACTGGAGCAGCATCAAGAACGGGTTCAACTTCCGGGCCGCTATTTCCCCGGACGGCATCCGGGTCCGCTACGGGCTGCTGGATACCCGGACACAGACTGTCCCACCCGGGCGAATCCAGGCGGTCGGAATTACCCAGCCCCCGCTCTGGCGGGCCAAGGGCTGGTACCGGATGACAGTCAACGTAGCCGGATACGGCATTTCAGCATCGGGAGACGCCCAGGCGCGGGCAACGCTCCTGCCCGTAGGCACCCGGCAGGACGTCCTACAGATCCTGGCCCTGGTCCTCCCAGACCCCGGCACTGACGAACCCCTCGACGTTTTTGCCGCCGGAATGGAGGGGAGAGACAGCCGGGCCGGGTTCCTCTCGACCCCGCGGCGTGCACGGTGGATTGGGCCGCTGGAATGGCGCCGCAACGGCTTCGCGGTCACCAGGACGGCTCTCCTGATCCGGTCGGGATTCTTCTGGCGGAACCTTGCCGTGGTCCCGCACGAACGGACCCAATCGCTGGCACTTCACCAGGGGCCGGTGTACAGGCGATTCCGGGTCGTCGACCTGTTGCTTCATACCACTCCGGGGCCGGTCAGCCCACGGATCCAGCAGGTCGATGAGGACACCGCCTGGCGGCTCTTTCACGAACAGGGCATCCGCGCCGCTGAGGCGCGTCGCCGCAGTCTGCCGGAGCAGTGGATGAGGCCGGTGGAGGTTGCAGACGCCACGCTGATGCCACCGCCGCCAACCTATGACGGAGCGACACGACCGGACGACGAACCTGAGGAGCTAGAGGAAATGTCGGTGGATGAGGAAGGAACCCCTCGAGATGGCGAGCGGTAGCGGGGCACGGCGCCCGGGCCGACTCGGGGTCGGAGTCATTGGCGCCGGCAAGGTAGGAGCGGTGCTCGGTGCAGCCCTGCGCGCCGCCGACCACGCAATTATCGGGGTGTCGGCTGTTTCTGAGGCGAGTCGGGAACGTGCGGAAATGCTCCTGCCCGGCGTGCCGGTGCTGGAGATTCCGGAGATCATCGAGCGGTCCGAGCTGGTCCTGATCGCGGTTCCCGATGATGCGCTTCCGGAACTCGTCGAGGGTCTGGCCGTGCTCGGGGCATGGCAGCCCGGGCAACTCGTTGCCCACACCTCCGGGCGGTTCGGTATCTCGGTGCTGGACCCAGCCCGCAAGCTAGGAGCCATTCCGCTGGCGTTGCACCCTGCGATGACCTTTACCGGCATGAGCCTTGACCTCGCTCGCCTGCCCGACTGCAGCTTCGGGATTACCGCGCCAACAGCCGTGCTTCCGGTCGCCCAGGCACTGGTAGTCGAAATGGGTGCGGAACCGGTGGCGATTGAAGAAGCTCACCGGCCGCTGTACCACGCGGCACTGGCTCACGCGTCGAACCATCTTGTGACGATCACCGCTCAGTCGACCCAACTGCTCTCTGACATTGGCGTTGAGCAACCCCACCGAATGCTCGGACCACTGATGCGGGCTTCACTTGAAAACGCTCTATCAGCAGGCGAGGGAGCGCTTACCGGGCCAGTGGCACGCGGCGACATAGGGACCGTCGAGGCGCACATGGCGGCTTTGAAAGCCCAACCCTCCGAGGACATCCGCGCCGCCTACCGTTCACTGGCGGTTGCCACCGCCCGACGGGCCGTCGAACGGGGACTTCTCAGCCACGCACAGGGTGCGGCAATCGCCCATGCCCTCGCACTCGATACGTTGGGCACCTCGTGAATGGTTCGAACCGCCCGACGGTGGTCAGGACCCCGGCCGAACTAGCTGAGACCACCGCCGACCTCCTCGACCGACGCCCGGGAACACCCCGCGGTGAGCGGCGTCCCACCCTCGGCTTTGTCCCCACCATGGGTGCCCTCCACGACGGGCACGCGGCACTGGTGAGGGCGGCACGCAAAAACAACGACGTAGTGGTCGCCTCAATCTTCGTCAATCCGCTGCAATTCGGTGAACGAACCGATCTGCAACGCTACCCGCGGCAACTGGATCAGGATTTGGAACTGTTGGCCAACTGCGGGGCAGAGGTGGTCTTTGCCCCCTCGGAGACGGTGATGTATCCGGACGGCCCACCGCTTGTTTCCCTCAACTCCGGTGCCCTCGGTGAAAAGTTTGAAGGGGCCGCCCGGCCAGGGCATTTCGACGGAATGCTCACGGTGGTAGCGAAACTGCTGCACCTTACGGCGCCAACAGTTGACGCCGGGTTCAAGTGCTATTTTGGCCAGAAGGATGCGCAGCAGCTTGCCCTGATCCGCCGGATGGTTCGGGACCTGGACTTCCCCGCCGAAATTGTCACGGTACCAACGGTCAGGACCGCTGATGGGCTGGCGCTCTCCAGCCGCAACCGTTTCCTGACGGCGGCCGAAGAAGAAGCAGCGTTGGTGCTGTCACGTGCGCTACGTCTCCTGGAGGGTCGGGCGGAACGGAATGAGCCGCTGGACCTGGACTCCGCAGTGGCATTGGTCACTAGCCAGCCGCTGGTGGAACTGGACTATTTTGAGGTTGTCCACCCCTCGACGCTCGAACCGTTGGCCTTCAACTGCCGCCAGACACCCTTCACCGGAGAGGCATTGGCGCTGATCGCGGCGAAGGTTGGAACGGTCAGACTAATTGATAACGCTCCACTGGGGTCCTGAGCGAACCGCGATCTTGATCGGCTGCAAATCCGGGTGGCGAAAAGCAGCCGGTAAACTTATATCTCGTGACCCCAGATAATTCCAGCACCGCCAAAGAATCAGTCCTCGCCGATGTCGTGGGCAACGCCGACGAAACCAACGAGCAGATGCGTATCCGCATGGAGAAACGCGAGCGGCTGCTCGAACGGGGGGATGAGGCCTACCCGGTTAAGCCGGCGCGCACACACTCGTTGGCCGAGCTGCGGAAAGAGTTTGGGCAATTGCCCGCTGAAGCCACCACCGGTGAGATGGTGTCGGTGGTGGGTCGAGTGGTGTTCATTCGCAACACCGGGAAACTGTGTTTCGCGACGCTGCAGGAGGGTGGTGGGGCCAGGCTCCAGGCCATGCTCAGCCTGGCCGAAATTGGTGACCAGTCGCTTGCGGACTGGAAAGCGCTGGTGGACCTCGGGGACCACGTTGAAGTGCACGGTGAAGTAATCAGTTCCAGGCGCGGGGAGCTCTCGGTCATGGCGGACGGGTGGAGCATGGCCTCAAAGGCACTGCGCCCGCTGCCAACCCTGCATACGGGAGTCAGCGAGGAAACCCGGGTCAGGCAACGCTACGTCGATCTGATGGTGCGCGAAGAAGCGCGGGAGATGGTTCGAACCAGGGCCGCTATCGTGCGATCCATTAGGGAAACTCTGCACTCGCTGGAATATGTAGAAGTAGAAACGCCAATGCTGCAGTTGGTGCATGGCGGTGCTGCTGCACGACCGTTTGAAACCCATCTCAACGCTTTCGATCAGAAAATGACTCTTCGAATCGCACTGGAGCTTTATTTGAAGCGGGCGGTCGTCGGCGGAATAGACCGGGTCTATGAGATTGGCCGGATTTTCCGCAATGAGGGGGTCGACTCAACTCACAGCCCCGAATTCACCATGCTGGAGTGTTACGAGGCGTACACCGACCAGTTCGGAATGGCCGAACGAATGAAGGAAATCATTCTTAATTGTGCGGACATCCTGGGCACACGGACCATCGAAACAGAGGCCGGCGTGATTGACCTTGATGGGGAATGGCGGTGGCTCGGCGTGTACCCGGGGCTTTCGGAGGTAGTGGGTAGCGAGGTAACTCCGGAGACATCCGCTGAGGAGCTCCGGAATATCGCCGAAATCCACCAGGTGAAGATTGCGCCGGAATGGGGCAGCGAAAAGCTTGTCCTCGAATTGTTCGGCGAGCTGGTTGAGCCGACCCTGATCCAGCCGACTTTTGTCTACGACTACCCTCCGTCGGCCCAGCCGCTGGCCCGGCCGCACCGGGAGGATCCCGCTCTGATTGAGGCGTGGGACCTGATCATCGGCGGAATGGAGCGAGGGACGGCGTTTTCTGAACTCATCGACCCGGTGGTGCAGAGGGCACGCCTGGTTGAGCAGTCCCTGCAGGCAGCTGCCGGCGACCACGAGGCTATGCAGTTCGATGAGGATTTCCTCCGCGCGCTCGAATATGGCGCACCCCCCATGGGGGGCATCGGCCTTGGGATTGATCGACTGGTGATGCTGTTCACCAATGCAGGTATTAGGGAAACCATCCTGTTTCCCATTCTGAAACCAGTTGGAGATAGTCGTGCTTGAGTATGTTGCGGTATTGCTGCCATCGATAGGGGTCGGGGCGATCTTTTACTTTGTCATGCGGTCCATTTTCAACGCGGATAGGGCTGAGCGCGAAGCAATGAGCCAGGCCGAGGAGCGTCAGGCCCAGGCACAGCAGGAAGCGCCAGTTGCAACGCCCGATCACGAGGACCCAGCAGAGTCCCGATGAAGTAGTTCTGTTCGCCTTTTCGAAAAAGTTCCCAAAAGTAGGATTTTTTCGCACTTTGACGATTACTGTCTGCCTAGCCCATAATTAGAGTTACATATAAATTCAGCACAAAACGCAGGAGCTAACCGTGGCACAAAAAGTAAAGATCCTCCTGATCGATGACCTCGACGGTGGCGAAGCTGATGAAACCGTACGTTTTGGCCTTGATGGTGTGCAGTATGAAATAGATCTTTCAAAATCCCATGCGAAAGAACTCAGGGCCGCTATGAGCAATTACGTATCCGGGGCCCGCCGTAGCACGCAGGTAAAAGCGCGGGTGGCGACGCCGGGCCGTAACCAGGAAGCAGCCCAGGTGCGTGAATGGGCGCGAGCCAATGGCCACAATGTCTCGGCGCGTGGACGCGTCAACAGCGAAATCGTCGAGGCCTACCGGGCAGCACAGCGCTAAAGAGGAACCGGACTGCGCCCCCTGGGGCGCAGTCGCAGGTGGGTGTGATATCTCGCCTGTGGCGAACACGCTCCAAAAGCCTGTGCAGGACACGTAGCATCGAATTACGCGTTAGCTAGGAGTGTGCCCCATGTTTGAGAGATTTACCGACCGCGCCCGTCGTGTTGTAGTGCTGGCCCAAGAAGAGGCCCGCATGCTCAACCACAATTACATC
>NZ_QDAE01000014.1 GCF_003075455.1 Arthrobacter sp. Bz4 | reverse complement strand
AATCGGTCGAACCCGCAGCCTCCGACTCCGGCGGTTCAACAGTGGGTGCTGTCCACACCGCGTCCACGCCTAGCGGTCCCTCCGGACCATATCCAGCAGAAGCCCCGGCGTGAGTTCCAGCGGAAGACCCAGCAGAAGCGCCGGCGGGAGTACCCGTGGCCGTGTTCGCGGGCCCGCTGGTCGAGGCGGAATCCGCACCGGATTCGGGAGGGATTCCCGATCCGGCAGCAGAAGCTGCACTGCTTTTCATACCCCAATTCCATCATCGAGCACCGACAGTATGAGGGGAAAATAGGGGTCCCGGAAAAAACTTTCTCAAAGTTTTTTTGCAGGCTGATTCTTCGCGGCCAGCGTGATGTGTCGAGGTCATAGGGGCCAAGGCTATGCAGGTGAGGCGGGCCCCGGCACGTCCAGACCCGCCACAGCTACCCTCTCGCCGGGGATGTAATAGATAGGGTTGAGTGCATGACTATCCGCGACGCCCGCCCAGCTGATCTAGCCACCATCCTCCAGCTCATCCACGACCTCGCCATCTACGAGAAGGAACCTGACGCCGTCAGGAACACTCCCGAACAGCTGCATCAGGCCCTCTTTGGACCCATGCCAAGCGTGTTCGCGCATGTCGCCGAGTCGGACGGCGTCATCCAGGGCTTTGCCCTCTGGTTCCTGAACTACTCAACCTGGGAGGGTGTCAATGGGATCTATCTGGAAGACCTGTACGTCCGCCCCGAAGCCCGGGGCGAAGGCCACGGCAAAGCACTCCTGCAGAACCTTGCACGCATCGCCGCGGAACGGGGCTACGCCCGGGTGGAATGGTCGGTCCTGAACTGGAACGAACCCTCAATCAACTTCTACGACAGCCTCGGCGCCCTCCCCCAGGACGAGTGGACCACCTATCGCCTCACCGGCCCCGCCCTCACCGCAGTGGCCAGCGGATCCGCTACGTGAGCGACCAGTCAGCCGCCGACGTCGTCCCCCACCGCCGCGAATCAACCCACCTGATGCACGGCGCACGCACCACCGGCCATTACTTCACAGTTCCCCTGGACCATCGGACGCCCAATGGTGAAACCATCACCATCTTTGCCCGCGAGTACAGCTCGCTGGAGTACGACGAGGCCATTGCCGACCTGCCATGGCTGCTGTTCCTGCAAGGTGGGCCCGGCGGCCGGGGCAGCAGGGTCACCCAGCTTGGCGGCTGGATGAAGGCTGCGGCCAGACACTTCAGAATTCTGATGCTGGATCAGCGGGGCACCGGCCGTTCCACCCCAGCGGATGCCGCGACCCTTCCCCTCCGCGGGGACGCTGCCGCACAGGCCGAGTATCTCGCGCACTTCAGGGCCGACTCGATTGTTGCTGACGCCGAACTGATCCGCCGCCAACTCGTCGGGGCGCCCTGGACGGTGTTCGGTCAGAGCTTTGGCGGTTTCTGCACCCTGACGTACCTCTCTGTCGCACCCGAGGGCATGGACCGTGCGCTGATCACCGGCGGCCTGGCACCACTCAGTGGCCCCCCGGATCAGGTCTATTCCGCGACGTATCGGCTCGTCGAAGCCAGGAACCGGGAATACTTCGCCAAGTATCCCGAGGACCGGACGACCCTCACCCGGATTGCACACCACGTCGAGGCAATCGACGAGCGGCTACCGACCGGTGAGCGTCTCACCGTTGCACGGCTGCAGATGATCGGATCCTTCCTTGGTGGCAACACCCGGATGGACGCCCTGCATTTCCTGCTCGAGGACGCCTTCGTGAGTACCGCCGATGGTCAGCGGCTGTCCCAGGTGTTCCTGGACGCCGTCTGGGCGCAGGTCAGCCGGTCATCCAACCCCCTCTACGCCCTACTGCACGAGTCAATTTATTGCCAGGGCGGGGCCTCCGACTGGTCCGCCGACCGGGTGTTGGCCGAGCACCCCCATTTCCTCCCGACGGCTGAGGAACCGCTGCTGACCGGCGAAATGGTGTATCGGTGGTACTTCGATCAGGACCCGTCGCTGGTTCCGCTGCGGGACGTCGCTGACCTCCTCGCAGCAAAGGCGGATTGGGGCAGCCTCTACGACACCGACCAGCTCGCCCGCAACACTGTCCCCGCTGCCGCTGCCGTCTATCAGGACGACATCTACGTGGACCATGACCTGTCCATGCGGACAGCCCGCGCGGTCAAAGGCTTACAGGCATGGGAGACAGCTGACTTCCACCACGACGGGATTTCCGACGACGGTGAAGCGATCTTCAACCGGTTGCTGGGTATGACCGGCTGGCCCGCGTAGTCAGCCAGCGCTGAAGCGCGGACGGTCGGAGAAGGCTACTTCTCGACGTCGGCCGTGCCGCGAGCCTTCCGTGCGTCCTCTTCAAGCTTGGCATCGATGCTGGCCTGCTTGGCCTTCGGGCTGAGCAGGCTCAGGACAACCGCGACCACAATGGTGCCGAGGATGATGCCGAGCGACAGGAAGGTGGGGATGATCGGAGCCCACTCAATGTGCTGGCCCCCGTTGATGAACGGCAACTCGTTTTCATGCATGGCGTGAAGGATCAGTTTGATGCCAATGAACGCCAGAATGGCCGAGAGCGCATGCTTCAGGTAGATGAGGCGGGTCATCAGGCCACCGAGCAGGAAGTACAGCTGGCGCAGGCCCATCAGGGCAAAAATGTTGGCGGTGAAGACGATGAACGCGCTTTCGGTCAGACCGAAAATGGCCGGGATCGAATCCACCGCGAAGAGCAGGTCGGTGAGGCCGATGGTCACGAAGACGATCAGCATCGGGGTGAAGACCTTCTTGCCGTCCACGACGGTACGGATCTTGTTGCCGTCGTATTTGTCGGTCATCGGCAGGACGTTGCGCAGCTTGCCGATCACCTTGTTTTCGCTACCGTGTTCCTCGTCCTCTCCGGTGTCCTTGGCCTGCTGATAGGCCGTGTAGAGCAGGAAGACACCGAAGATGTAGAAGATCCAGCTGAAGTTGCTGATCAAGGCTGCGCCGAGCAGGATGAAGATTCCGCGGAGCACCAGCGCGATGATGATGCCCACCATCAACACTTCCTGCTGATACTTACGGGGTACCGAGAACCGGGCCATGATGATGATGAACACGAACAGGTTGTCAATGCTCAGGCTATATTCGGTGACCCAGCCGGCGACAAACTGTCCCCCGTAATCCGGGCCGGTGAAGATAAACATCAGGACCGCGAAGATCAACGCGAGAGAGACGTAAAACGTGACCCACAGGCCGGCTTCCTTCATTGACGGCTCGTGCGGGCGCTTAACCACCAGCAGCAAATCGAACAGGAGGATGAGGCCCAGCACAATGAATGTGCCTACCTCAAACGCCAATGGCAGTTCCAGCGTGGGTTCGGGCATGAGGGACCTTTCAAGGGTGCAGCGGATTCCGCAAGTCTCTCCGCCGCGGCATTTGCCACCGGCCGCTACGCCCGGCGAAACATCGATGCTCCGCGTGTTGACGATCGTAGCGCTTCGGGATACTCCCCTACGTCCGGCTTATCCTAACCCCGTACGAGCCGGATCAGGAAATGGCTCGCGCAACCTCTCAGTAAGTTGCGCGAGCCCTCCCGCCAGCGACGAGCTGGGGCTAGGCGTGCCCCGCCGTCTGCATCTGCCGCAGCTCTTTCTTCAGGTCCCCCACCTCGTCGCGTAGCCTCGCGGCGAGCTCGAAGTGCAGGTCAGCCGCCGCCGAGTGCATCTGGTCGGTGAGCTGACCGATCAGGTCGGTGAGGTCCTCGGCCGGCACTGCGGCAAGGCCGTCATGCCGGACAGGGGCGCCGCCCTTGGCCGTCTTGCCGCCCTTGCGCTTCTTGCCCGACTCCGCCAGGAGCGCCCGGGTATCGGCGTCCTCCTGGGCGATGGAATCGGTGATGTCAGCAATCCGCTTCCGCAGGGGCTGCGGATCAACCCCGTGCTTGAGGTTGTATGCCACCTGGATCTCACGACGTCGGTTGGTTTCGTCGATGGCTTTGGCCATCGAATCGGTGATCCGGTCCGCGTACATGTGCACCTCACCCGAGACGTTACGGGCCGCACGCCCGATGGTCTGGATCAGGGAGGTGGCGCTGCGCAGGAACCCTTCCTTGTCGGCGTCGAGGATGCTGACCAGCGACACTTCAGGAAGGTCAAGGCCTTCACGGAGCAGGTTGATGCCCACCAGGACGTCGAAAGTCCCGAGCCTCAACTCACGCAACAGCTCCACCCGGCGCAGGGTATCCACGTCTGAGTGCAGGTACTCAACCTTCACCCCATGTTCCAGCAGGTACCCGGTCAAATCTTCGGCCATCCGCTTGGTCAGGGTGGTGACGAGCACCCGCTCGTTCAGTTCCACCCGGGTGCGGATCTCCCCCAGCAGGTCATCGATCTGGCCCTTGCTGGGCTTGACCACCACCTCCGGGTCGATCAGACCGGTCGGCCGGATGATCTGCTGCACGTACCCATCCGACTTGCCCAGCTCATACTTCCCGGGGGTTGCCGAGAGGTAGACGGTCTGCCCGATCCGGTCCAGGAACTCGTCCCACTTGAGCGGCCGGTTGTCCATCGCGGAGGGGAGCCGGAACCCATGGTCCACCAGGGTGCGCTTCCGGGACATGTCACCTTCATACATGGCACCGATCTGCGGAATGGTCACGTGCGACTCGTCGACTACCAGCAGGAAGTCGTCGGGGAAGTAGTCGAGCAGGCAGTGCGACGCCGAGCCCGGACCGCGGCCATCGATGTGTCGGGAGTAGTTCTCGATGCCGTTGCAGAACCCCATCTGCTGCATCATTTCGAGGTCATAGGTGGTCCGCATCCGCAACCGCTGGGCTTCGACCAGTTTGTTCTGCGACTCCAGCTCGTCCAGGCGGACCTGGAGCTCATCCTCGATCTGCTTGACCGCCCGGTTCATGCGCTCGGGGCCCGCGACATAGTGCGACGCCGGGAACACATACATTTCGGTCTCTTCCCTGACGATTTCCCCGGTCAGCGGGTGCAGGGTGTAGATCTTCTCGACCTCGTCGCCGAAGAACTCAATGCGAAGCGCCAGTTCCTCATACATGGGGATGATTTCGACGGTGTCGCCACGCACCCTGAAGGTGCCCCGGTGGAAGTCGATGTCATTGCGGGTGTACTGCATTGACACGAACTTCCGCAGCAAATCGTCGCGGTTCATCTGCTGGCCGGTTTCCAGTGTGACCATCCCGGCAACATATTCTTCGGGGGTGCCCAGACCATAGATGCAGGACACGGTGGCCACCACGATCACGTCCCGGCGGGTGAGCAGGGCGTTGGTGGCGGAATGCCGGAGCCGCTCCACTTCCTCGTTGACCGAGGAGTCCTTCTCGATGAAGGTGTCCGTCTGGGGAACGTAGGCTTCAGGCTGGTAGTAGTCGTAATACGAGACGAAGTATTCGACGGCATTGTTGGGCAGCAGCTCACGGAACTCGTTCGCCAGCTGCGCCGCGAGGGTCTTGTTCTGCACCATCACGAGCGTGGGCCGCTGGACCTGTTCGATCAGCCACGCAGTCGTCGCGCTCTTGCCGGTACCGGTGGCGCCCAGCAGCACCACGTCCTTCTCGCCCGCCTTGACGCGTTCACTGAGTTCGGCAATCGCGGCAGGCTGGTCACCGGCAGGCTTGAATTCGCTGATCACTTCGAAAGGGGCTACCACCCGTTTAATTTCCTGCGCAAGGCTCATATAAATACGTTAGACCCTCCCCCGGACAATCAGCGTCCTGAATGGGGCAACTTAGCCGACGGCAGAAGAGGGCTGAGGAGTCCAGCCAGTGTCGGCAATCCAGCGTTTCAGCAGCGGATCAGCGACGGTGGTGAACCAGTTCTCCTTGCACTCCGCGTAGCCCTCGGTAGTCGCATCCCGGGTGTGCTGGGCCGCACACCGCTCCTTCTCCGCCTGGTACTGGGCCGCGGCGCCCAGGTCGGAGCGCAGCCAGTCCCTGAACGACAGGGCATACCGCCATCCAGGCGAACCCTCAACCCGAACATGAAGGTTAACCGCGCGACCAGGGTCGGCGTTGGCGTGCAGACGCTTCCCCCATCGGGAGGGGTCGGGAACGTCCTGTTTGGGTTCATCCCGTGTGATGCCTTCGAGCGGCGGAAACCCTGCTGCGACCAGCTTTCCGGCAATCGCGTCGGCGTCTTCAAGGGTCGCGACGGTGACCTGCAGGTCGAGGACATCCTTGGCGGCCAACCCGGGCACAGCGGTCGACCCGATATGGTCGACCGCCAGCACCAGGGGATCAACCAGACGCACCCTGCCCATGATCCGTCCGGCCTGTTCCGGCCAGTCGTCGCGGGAAGGCACCAGTTGCGGGCCACCACTGCGTGCGGCCCGGACGCCGCGCACCAGGTTGTGGTTGAAGGGCACCAGTCGTTCGTCCCAGAGGCGGTCGACGGCGGCCAGCAGATCCTGTGGGGTGCTGTCGTTGACGAGGACGACGTCGGCGGCTGCCTTCCGCTCGGCACGCGTGGCTTGCGCACCAATCCGGGCCCGCGCGTCGTCGTCGCTCATTCCCCGGAGACTGGTCAGCCGCTCGATCCGGACGCTGTCGGGAGCGTCGACCACCACCACCAAATGGAACTGGTGCTGCTGGCCGGTCTCCACCAGCAAGGGAATATCCTGCACGACGACGGCGGCCGGGGGCGCAGCCGCCGTCAGCTCACGGGCGCGTTCCCGCACCAACGGGTGGATGATCGAATTCAACGTCATCCGGCGGGACGGGTCACCGAAAATGGCTGCCGCCAGCGCTGGCCGATCCAGGCTACCGTCCGGAAGCAGCACCTCCTCACCGAACTCGGCGGCGACGGCTGCCAGCCCGGCCGATCCTGGTTCCACGGCCGCGCGGGCCAGCACATCGGCGTCGACCAGCACCCCACCGAGCTCTGCCAGCCTTGAGGCGACGAGTGATTTCCCTGCTGCGATCCCGCCGGTGAGGCCAATTCTGAGCATGTCCCCACCCTAATACGTGGGGTGTGCCCGCCGCCCTCCAGATGCCTGGCTCCACGGCAGTCCACGGCAGTCCTCGGCAGGCGGGGTACGGGTGCTCCCCCGCTGGCAGGCCCGGTGAGCAGGACCGTCCCTGCTCCCCGAGCCTGCTCGTCACTGGGGCATTTGCGCTGGCGCAACCTCCCGCCCACTAGACTGGGGCCGGTGAATGACAGTGGAATAATCGGCTACACAACGGTCCGGGGCGAGCACCGCCACGAGACCGATGTGCGCCGGTCACGCTTCATCACTGTCGTCCGGCGGATTGCCAGCGAGGACGAGGCGCGGTTGCTTCTCACCGAGCTGCGCCGGGAGTTCCACGACGCGCGCCACCATTGCAGCGCCGTCGTGCTGGGTCCTGATCGGTCGGTCCAGCGCGCCAACGACGACGGCGAACCGTCCGGCACCGCCGGTGCCCCCATGTTGGACGCCATCCTCAAACGCGACAATGCCGATGGTGAGGCTGACCTGAGCGACGTCGCGGTGGTGGTGGTCCGCTATTTCGGTGGAGTGTTGCTTGGTGCTGGCGGACTGGTGCGCGCCTATTCCGACGCTGTCTCCCAGGCGCTGGACTCGGCGCCACGTGTCCGACGACGACTGTTGCAGCTCCTGGTGGTCCCGGTGGCTCACACCGACGCGGGGCGGGTCGAAAACGAGCTCCGCAACGCAGGCGTCGACGTCCTGGGAACCGACTATCCGGCGGAACGGGCCACCATCCGGGTGGCCATACCGGCCGGGAACGCATCGATCGACGAGTTTCGCGCCCGCCTCGCCTCACTGACCGCCGGCCAGTCCGGCGCCCAACTACTCGACCTGAAATGGGTGGACTGTGACTGACTTTTCCTTCGACAACCTTCGACGGGCTCCCGACGTCGAGGCCCCGAACCTCTTTGCGTTCGACGCCACCGATCGGCTCCTCCTCGACACCGCCGGCCCGGCGATCACCGCCGACCGGGACGCGTCGTCGTCATTGGGGACCACTACGGTGCGCTCACTCTCGGCGCCGCCGCGCTGCATGGGGCACACTCGATTCGCACCCACCAGGACCCGCTCTCCGGTGAGCTCGCGTTGACAGCCAATGCGCACACCGCCGGCCTGGCCGCGGCCTTCTCCCACTATCCGCTCAACGAGGCCCTGTTGGCTGGCGCCCGCACGGTCCTGCTGCAGCTGCCCAGGTCGCTAGCCGCGCTGGATGAGATCGCGTGGACGATCGCCCGCTACGCGAGCCCGGACGTCACTGTGTTCGCCGGCGGCCGGGTCAAACACATGACCACCGCGATGAACGGCATCCTGGCCCGCCACTTCACCACTGTGGCTGCCGGACTGGCACGCCAGAAGTCCCGGATCCTGACGGCGTCGGCGCCCGTGGCCACCTCCGCCAGCGGGTTTCTGGTGGAGGAGAAGCACGACGTCGGCCTGCCCGCACCGCTGATCCTCAAGGCTTTCGGCAGCACCTTTGGTGGCGCCAAACTGGATGCGGGGACCCGGTACCTGCTCCCTGCCCTCTCCGCGGCCCGAGCTGCGGGGCAGGCAATCGATCTGGGGTCGGGCAATGGCACGATTGCCGCCTATCTCGCCCTCACGCGGCCTGCGATGGAGGTTGTTGCAACGGACCAGTCGGCGTCAGCTGTTGCGTCCTCCCGCGCGACTGCCGATGCCAATGGTGTCGGCGACCGGATCACGGTCGTGCGGGATGATGCCCTGTCCTCGATGCCCGACTCATCAGCCGAGCTCATTGTGCTGAACCCGCCCTTTCACATGGAGGGCACCGTTCACTCCGGGATTGCCCTGAAGCTTTTCGCCGATGCTGGCCGGGTGCTCAAACCGGGAGGTGAACTCTGGACGGTCTGGAACAGCCACCTCCAGTATCGGACTCCGCTCGCCTCCATGGTTGGCCCCACCCGGCAGGCCGCCAGGAACCCAAAATTCACCGTCACAGTGTCTACCCGGCGCTGAGGCGGCCGGTCCGGAAACCGGCCCCGTCACGCAATGATCAGTGAACTTACTTTCTGGAATATACTTCGGGAATGTCGACAGCTCAGCAGTCAGCCCCGTCCAAGCTAAAGCAGGGCATTACCGGCCCGTTGCTCTACCTGTTTATCCTCGGCGATGTGCTGGGTGCGGGCATCTATGTGCTGGTCGGGGTGGTGGCAGGTGAAGCGGGCGGTGCCATCTGGGTGCCCCTGCTCGTCGCTCTGGGGCTGGCACTGCTCACAGCGGGTTCCTACGCGGAGCTCGTCACCAAGTACCCGAAAGCGGGCGGAGCCGCCGTTTTCGCCGAACTTGCCTACCGGAAGCCCCTGATCTCTTTCCTGGTGGGCTTCTGCATGCTGGCTGCCGGTGTCACCAGTGCCGCCGGCCTGGCCCAGGCATTCTCCGGCGCGTACCTGTCCGCCTTCATCGACGTCCCGGCGGGCCCGGCGTCGCTGGTCTTCCTCCTGCTGGTCGCAGCCCTGAATGCCCGCGGCATCCGAGAGTCAGTGCGCACCAACGTGGTCATGACGGTCGTCGAAGTCTCGGGCCTCGTCCTGGTGATTGTCGTCGTCGGCCTCTTCCTCGCGCAGGGCAACGGCGACCTCAGCAGGGTCACCCAGTTTCCCGACGGCGTGGGGCCGGCTTCCGCGGTACTGGCTGCCACCCTGATTGCCTACTACTCGTTTGTCGGGTTCGAAGTGTCGGCGAATGTCGCAGAGGAGGTCAAGGATGTCAGCCGGGTGTTCCCTCGCGCGCTCTTCGGCGCACTCTTTACTGCGGGTGTTGTCTACGTCCTGATTGGCCTGGCAGCCTCCGCCGCTGTGCCCGCAGCCGACCTGGCGGGTTCGGCGTCGCCACTGCTCGACGTCGTCAACGCCACCGGGTTCGGGATCCCCGAGTGGATCTTCGGACTGGTGGCCCTCATCGCCGTCGCCAACGGGTCGCTGCTCACCATGATCATGGCAAGCCGGCTGACCTATGGGATGGCCGAACAAGGCCTGCTGCCATCGGTGCTGGGCCGGGTACTCCCCAACCGGCGCACACCGTGGGTCGCGATCATTGCGACCACCGTTGCCGCGATGATCCTCAGCAGCACCGGTGATCTGGCATCGCTGGCGGAGACGGTCGTGGTGCTGCTGCTGTTCGTGTTCCTCAGCACCAACATCGCCGTGCTGGTGCTTCGCAAGGACCGAGTGGACCACCAGCACTTCCAGATTCCGGTGATCTTTCCCTACCTGGCGATCGCGTCCTGTGTCCTGCTCATGACGCAGCAGAGCGCCGACATCTGGTTACGCGCGGGAATCCTGGTGGCTATTGGCCTGGTGCTGTATGCGATTCAACACCGCACGACCCGCCGCTCCGCCCCGGACCGCACCGCGGACTCCGACCGAGAAGTGAAGCACTGACCGATGCGCGTCACGACCGCACTCGGCAAGGGGTTCGCCAGCCTGTTCGCTACGATGAAAGCCGTAAGGCCGCAGCGTCCTATTCACCCCGACGGCGTTTGGCTCACCGGGACACTCACCCGGACCGGGCCACCTGTTTCCAGCGGCATATCCTGGATCGACGGCACCGGCCAGGACCCGATCCAGGCGCGGCTGTCCCGCTCGGTCGGGCTACCGCGCTGGAGCCCTGACATTCTTGGCCTGGCCTTACGGGTCCCCCACGGGTCTGACCACTTTGATGTGCTGCTCGCATCCACCGGTGCGTCATTTCCCGCCCGGTTCGTCCTGCTCCCGCAGCGGAATGTCCAAGCCGCCAAATTCACGTCAATGATGCCGTACAAGGGCGGGAAGTCAGCCGTTCTGCTGGCGGCTTTTCCTCTTGACCCGAGTGGCCGGATGCCAGCCACGCCTGCCGGGCTCCGTGTGGGATTGGCGAAGCGTCCCCTGGAACTGGCCCTGTGCTTCAGCCGTCCCCTGGGTGATTGGACCCGGTTCGGCACTCTGGTGCTGACCCTGGAAGAGCTTGAGCCGGTGCTGGTGGCACGGGGCGGTGATCCGACGGGTTTGCGTTTTGACCCGGTCCGGCGCCCGCTGCCCGGATCCGAAACCTATGCCTGGACCCGGGCGCTCCGGGAACCGTCCTATGCCGAAGCCAGGGTTGCACCGGGCCACGCGCTCCCGGGTTCAGACTCACGCTGAGCAGCCCCCTCTGGTGCGTGCGCCCGAACACGGCAGGCAAAACGCGAGACTGAACGAAATTGGGCGCGAAAAAGGCCCCCACCATTGCGGTGGGGGCCTTTTCAGGTGCTAGTGCTGGACCTTAGTTGCCGGTCAGCTTTTCGCGCAGTGCGGCAAGTGCCTCGTCTGACGCGAGCGTACCCGTGCCGACGTTGCTGTTGCTGCTGGCGTTCGTGCTCTCAGTGGCGGCTGGCTCAGAGGAGTAGCTCGTGGAGCTTGACTCGACTGGCTCGTTGGCAGCAGCTGCATCGTCAGATGCGTGCTGCACAACCTGCTTCTTGTGAGCTTCCCAGCGTGACTGGGCTTCAGCGTACTGAGCTTCCCAGGTTGCGCGCTGAGAGTCGTAACCCTCGAGCCATTCGTTGGACTCTGGGTCGAAGCCCTCTGGGTACTTGTAGTTGCCTTCTTCGTCGTACTCGGCAGCCATACCGTACAGAGCCGGGTCAAACTCGGTGCTGTCGGCGTCGACGCCCTCGTTAGCCTGCTTGAGGGAGAGCGAGATCCGACGACGTTCGAGGTCGATGTCGATGACCTTGACGAACAGTTCGTCGCCAACCGAGACAACCTGCTCTGCCAGCTCCACGTGGCGGACTGCCAGCTCGGAGATGTGGACCAGGCCTTCGATGCCGTCTTCGACGCGAACGAATGCACCGAAGGGAACCAGCTTGGTGACCTTACCCGGAACAACCTGCCCGAGGGCGTGGGTGCGGGCGAAGGTCTGCCATGGATCTTCCTGGGTGGCCTTGAGCGACAGTGAGACACGCTCGCGGTCCAGGTCCACCTCGAGAACCTCGACGGTGACTTCCTGGCCAACTTCGACAACCTCGGAGGGGTGATCGATGTGCTTCCAGGACAGCTCGGAAACGTGAACGAGTCCGTCGACGCCGCCCAGGTCCACGAAGGCACCGAAGTTGACGATCGAGGAGACAACGCCCGGACGAACCTGGCCCTTTTCCAGCTTGTTGAGGAACGTGGAACGCACCTCGGACTGGGTCTGCTCGAGCCAGGCACGGCGGGACAGGACCACGTTGTTGCGGTTCTTGTCCAGCTCGATGATTTTCGCTTCGATCTTCTGACCGATGTAGGGAGCAAGATCGCGTACACGACGCATCTCAACCAAGGACGCGGGCAGGAAGCCGCGGAGGCCGATGTCGAGGATGAGTCCACCCTTGACAACTTCGATGACCGTACCGGTGACGACGCCGTCTTCTTCCTTGACCTTCTCGATATCGCCCCAGGCACGCTCGTACTGAGCGCGCTTCTTGGACAGGATCAGTCGGCCTTCTTTGTCCTCTTTGGTGAGCACCAGTGCTTCGACCTGATCGCCAACGGAGACAACGTCTCCGGGATCAACGTCGTGCTTGATGGACAGCTCACGGGAAGGGATAACACCCTCGGTCTTGTAACCGATGTCGAGCAGAACTTCGTCGCGGTCAACCTTGACTACCGTTCCTTCAACGAGGTCTCCGTCGTTGAAGTACTTGATGGTGGCGTCAATGGCTGCGAGGAAGTCCTCAGCGGTGCCGATGTCGTTGATCGCGACCTGCGGTGCACCTGGCTTCTCGGTGGTGGTGATGGTCATGTAGTTGGGACTCCGTTGTGGATGATTAGTTGATCCGGAGAGCGACGCCTGGGCAACAGGAAACTCTGCTGATTCAGATGGAGCTCGTCCGGAAGTGGACTTTTGGAGAGAAAACGACTTACCTGATGCTGCTTGGCAACCCGTTTCGCAGTGCGCATTACACGCCCGTCTAGTCTAGCCGTTTGCGCCAACACAGGTCAAAGCGGCGGGCGACGCCGGGTGCCGGGTCAGAAGTGGGTAATGCAGTACGGATCGGTCGGGGTCTGGAAGATCCGGTCGACGACGGCGAGGCTCCCCTGTCCTGTGGGCCCCTGTTCGGTGAGGTGCCCGGCAGCGGCCAGGGTCCGGGCTGGAACGCCGCCCAGATACATCGACCCGAGAGCCGTGACATCGACGCGGAGCTGCGTGTCGGCGTCGTCGTCGAGTCGTGCCACCGACCCGGAGCCGTTCTCGACCGTCAACCGGAACCGGCCCGCGGCATAGCCGAGAGGATCCACGATTTCCAGGCTGACCGTTCCCGCACCCTGGTAACCCCGTGCTTCGAGGGCAGCAATGGGGTCGAGGATGCGCAGCCACAGGACATCCTCGTCGCCAATGAGTTTGTAGCAGCGACGATCCTGCAGGGCCCACGGCAGGGGGTCGTTCACGGGTGCCAGATCGAAGGTGATGCGCTGGACGAGGTCGATTGCGCCAAGGTAACGCCACAGCTCGAGGTAGGCGGCGTCGGAGACGGCGACCAGATCAACAATCTTCATCGTGTACGGGGTGGTCCCCCAGCCGGAGAATTTGTAGGACACGAACCCGTCGGGCCGGCCGTCGTCGTCGTAATGCACCGCGACGCGCACACCCTTGTCCTCGACGGGCCGTTCCTCGCCCCAGCGGCCGGAGGCACGCTGCGGGTAGGCGAACTGGCGTCCCACCGAACCGGTGGTGGCGTGATGGAACCGGGCGAAAATCTGTTCGGACAGTGCTGCCGCGGAGGCCGGTGCCACGATCTCGGTGACACCGAACGCCGGCGTGCGCAACGCGAACCGCTCCTTCACATCCACCTCGATGTTGCGGGTGAACGTTGCAGCACCGAAACCGAACCTGCCGTAGATGGTCGCCTCCGATGCGGTCAGCGCTGCGATGGCGAGACCTTTGGACGCGGCGGACTGCAGATCACTGGTCATCATGGTGCGCAGCAGCCCACGACGGCGGTGGGTGGGGCGCACGGTGACGGCAGTGATCTGGTGCGCGTCAAGCAACTGGCCGTTGCCGACGTTGAGGGAGTTGACCATGGTGGCGTAGGTGGCCACCGGAATGCTGGCATCCCACGCGTGTGCACTGGCAGCGTCGTCGTAGGCACCCCACAGGGTCCGGCTGTCGGAGGTGAACGCCGCGGCATAGGTGGCTAGATCCTCCGGCTCGGTGCGGGCTTCGTGGAAGCCGAACCGGACCGCTTCGAACCAGTGGGCCAGGGCACCGTCGGATGAGGAATCTGTCTCAGCGGTCACCGTGAAGGTGTCGATGCGCAGTGCGGATGGGGCGGCGGAGTCTTGGGTAGCGGTCACGATCCATCAGCCTAGTGTGGCGGAGCGCCCGGCACCAGTGAGCTGCCGGCCGCAGTGAACTCCCGGCACCAGTACGTACCCCCGGCCCCAGTGCGTAGCGCCCGGCACGACCGAGCGGGCCTGGGCTAGTGCGCGGCCTCGTGCCAGCTCGCTCCCACACCCACCGAGACGTCCAACGGAACCGTGAGGTCAGCCGCAGCCCCCATCTGCTCGCGCACCAGCAGCTCCATGGTGTCCCGCTCACCGGGCGCAATCTCGAGCACCAGCTCATCATGTACCTGGAGCAGCATGCGGGAGGAGAGACCCTGCCTGCGCAATTCGGCGTCGACGCCGAGCATCGCCTTCTTGATGATGTCGGCAGCCGAACCCTGGATGGGCGCGTTCAACGCCGCCCGTTCAGCCATTTCCCGCAACTGCCGGTTGTCGCTGGAAAGATCCGGCAGGTACCGGCGGCGGCCCTCGATGGTGGACGTGAACCCGTCGACCCGTGCCTGCTCCACGACACCGCGCAGGTAGTCGCGGACGGCGCCGAACCGGTCGAAGTAGTCGCCCATCAGGGTGCGGGCCTCGTCCACCGAAATGGCGAGCTGCTTGGAGAGTCCAAACGAGCTCAGACCGTAGACCAGGCCGTAGGACATCGCTTTCACCTTGGACCGCATCGCGCTGGTGACCTCGGCGGGTGCGACGCCGAAAATGTGGGCACCGACAAACCGGTGCAGGTCCTCCCCATCGCGGAACGCCTGGATGAGGCCCTCATCCCCGGACAGGTGCGCCATGATGCGCATTTCAATCTGCGAGTAGTCGGCGGTCATCAGGCAGTCAAAGCCGTCACCGACGACGAACACCTCGCGGATCCGCCGGCCTTCGTCGGAGCGCACCGGGATGTTCTGCAGGTTCGGGTTGGTCGAGGAGAGCCGTCCCGTGGCCGCGATGGTCTGGACGTACGTGGTGTGGATCCGGCCGTCGTCGGCCACTGACTTCCGCAGCCCCTCGACCGTCTGACGGAGTTTGGAGGCGTCCCTGTGAGCCAGGAGCTGTTCAAGGAACGGATGCCCGGTCTTCACGATCAGGTCAGTCAGCGCATCGGCGTCGGTTGAGTAGCCGGTCTTGATCTTCTTGGTCTTGGGCAGTTCAAGCTCGTCGAACAGGACCGCCTGCAGCTGCTTGGGCGACCCCAGGTTGATTTCCTTGCCGATGATCCTGAACGCCTCGGCGCTCGTGGTGCTCATGGTCGCCGAAAAATCATCAAACAACTGGTCCAACCGGTCCATCGCCACGGATACGCCGGTGAGCTCCATTTCCGCCAGCACCTCGGCCAGGGGCAGTTCGAGCCCGCCGAGCAACTGGTTGGCGCCCCGCTCCACCAGTTGGCCGGCGAAGTACTCGCTGAGCTGCAGGGCGGCGAAGGCGCGGGCGACGGCGGGGGACGCGACATCCTCGTCTTCCAGCTGGAGCGCGAGCTGCCCCCCGGTGGTCCCTGCGGCGGGCGCGATCGACATTTTCAGGTGCGATTGGCTCAGGTCCGCCAGATCGTAGGCCCGACGGTCCGGCTGGATCAGGTACCCGGAGATGGCCGTGTCATCCACCACCCCGGCAAGTTTCAGCCCGCGCGCGGCGAGTAGTTTGTAGGCGGCTTTGAAGTCATGGGCCACCTTGGGTGCACTGAGGTCACCCAGCCAGCCGGCAAGCACCTGCTCAGCCTCAGCGTCGAGCGTCTCCAGATCCAGGTACGCCGCGGCGGTCGAGGTGACAATCGCCAGCCCGACGACGTCGTCGTTCCCGGTCGTTGACTGGGTCACCAGCTGGATGGCTGCGATGGCCTGGTTGGTCGCTTTGAACCATTCGGTCAGGTCGGCCGCGCTGGTCAGGACCACGTGCTCCGGCGGGGTCATTTCGTCGTGGGACTCGGCGGCGTCTTCTTCCCCGAACAGGTCGAAGAGGCGTTTGCGGAGGACGTTGAATTGGAGGGAGTCGAACAGCTCCTCGACGGCCGGGCGGTCGGGGGTCCTGGACACCATCGTGTCCAGCTCAACCGGCAGGTCCAGGTCAAGGTGCAACTGGTTCAGGCGGCGGTTGCGCTTCACCAGCTCGATGTGCTCCCGGAGCGAGTCCCCCACCTTCCCCTTGATGGCGTCGAGGTTCTCGAGGATGCCGTCCAGTCCGCCGTACAGCTTGATCCACTTGGCAGCAGTCTTGGGGCCCACTCCTGGGACTCCCGGCAGGTTGTCGGCGGTTTCCCCGACCAGCGCGGCCAGGTCGGAATACTTGTCCGGCGGGACGAGGTACTTCTCCTCCACAGCCTGCGCATCCATTTGCGGAATGTTGGTGACACCCTGCTTCGGATACAGCACGGTGACGCGGTCGTTGACCAGCTGGAAGGCATCGCGGTCACCGCTGACCACCTGAACGTCCCAGCCTTCGGCGGCGGCCCGAACCGAGAGGGTGGCGATGATGTCGTCGGCCTCGTACCCCTCCATCGACAGGGTGGGGATGTGCATCGCCTGCATCACCTTGATGATGAGGTCCACCTGGCCATGGAATTCCGTCGGCGTCTTCGCGCGGCCCGCCTTGTACTCGGTGTACTCCTCGGTCCTGAACGTTGGGGTGCTCAGGTCCAGTGCCACCGCCACATGGGTGGGCTTCTGGTCCCTGATCAGGTTGATCAGCATCGCCGTGAACCCGTAGACGGCATTGGTGTGCTGTCCCGTGTCGGTGGAGAAGTTCTCGGCCGGCAGGGCGTAGAACGCCCGGTAGGCCATCGAGTGGCCATCAATGACGAGGAGGCGATTACGGGATCCGTCGGCCGGCCCGGTGGCCGTCGGCGGAGCGTCAGTCAGAGTCGTGGCGGCTACGGGAACATCGGGTTTGGTTGTTTGACTCACAGGTGCCAGCCTAGTTCCCATGACCGACAATTACACTCCGGAGTCGTCCGGACAGGAACCGCCCGCCAACCCGTTCGCTGCCGAGCTGGCCGCCGCCGGTGTGCCTGAAGAGATGCACGACTGGCTCAGCGGCCACGGCATCGGTCGCCTCGCCGCGAAAATGGGAATTGTGTTCACCGAGATGACCGCTGGCCGGCTGGTTGCCACCATGCCGGTTGAAGGGAACGAACAGGTTGCCGGAATCCTCCACGGGGGCGCGCATCTGGTCCTGGCCGAGACGCTGGGCTCCTTCGCCGCAGGCCTGCACGCTGGCCGGGACCGCCAGGCGATGGGGATTGAGATCAGTGCAACCCATCACCGGTCGGCGTCGTCGGGCCTGGTTACCGGCACCGCGACAGCCGTCCATCTGGGCCGCACGCTGACCACCCACGAAGTGGTGATGACCGACGACGACGGCCGCCGGCTCTCCACCGCCCGGATCACCAACATCATCCGCGACCTCCGCTGACGAACCTGCTGACCCCGGCCGTAGACCGTCCAACCGGCCCCTGAAAGGGCCCCGAGGGAAAGGACCGCCGGTTGCAAGCGGCGGTCCTGACCCGGAGGGCCGTTTCTGATCGAAAGGGCCCCGTTTCTGCGCGAAAGTGCCCCGCCGCCCCCGAGTGGGTGAACTATTGCAGGGAGCATTGACAAGGTTCGAAAGTCTGAGGATGCTGGCATTCACAGCGGTTCACCGTTTCAGCGGATAGGGGGCGCCTCTCCCCGATGATGCAGGAAGTGGGGACGGGTATGTCTACGAGCATTCCGGTCCAATGGAATTTGAAATTGTTGGGGTACTGGCGTCTAGAACGTGAGCACCAGCCGGTCACTGTCGCGTTCCGGCAGCAGCGGCTCATCGCTGCGCTGGCCCTGCGCGGCGGCCGTCGACGAAGCTACATCGCGGGGCTCCTGTGGCCCGACCGTACCGATGCGCAAGCCTCGGGAAGCCTGCGTGCCTGCCTGTGGAACATTGCCCACCAGCTTCCCGGTCTCCTGCAGCCAGCCAGCGATCCGCTTGCCCTCGCCCCGGGAATTGTGATCGACGTCGACGAGCTGCTCGCCCGCGTGGATCGGGTCAACCGAACGGGCCTGCTCGACGTCGGTGCACTGGTAAGGGAGAGGCTGGCCGGTGACCTTCAGACGGCGGACCTCCTGCCGGGCTGGGATGAAGACTGGCTGCGGGTAGATCAGGACAGGCTCTTCAGGCAGCGGCTCGCCGCCTTGGAGGACCTGGCCAACGCCTACCTGGCTCAGGGCCAGCTCTCGCCCGCCCTCGACGCGGCGACGGCCGCTGTCGCGTTGGACCCGCTCCTGGAGAGCGTGCAACGGACGCTCTTGCGGATTCATCTGGCGGCTGGCAACCATGGTTCGGCAATCCGCAGCTATCGCACCTATCTGACGACCCTCAACCGGGAGTGCGGGGTCAGGCCGTCCACCCGGATCACGGACCTCATCCGTCCGCTGCTCCAGGCGCAGGAGCCCACAGTGCGCGCGGAACCAGCGCCCACCTTCAGCGCCATCCTGCACCCGTCCTTCGAGTAGGTCCAGCCATGTCAGAGCCTGCTGCCGGCCCGCAACCCCCGTTACCCCCTCCCCTCGCGCCACCGACGAACCGCACCTGGCGGGAACAGGCGATCACCACCGCCGCCCAGTTGCGGACCCTCGCGGAATGGGTCAGCCTCATCGACCCCCCAGCGGGGGCGCCGCCAGGCCAGGCCAGCGCGAAGACCGCCCTGGACCACGCAATCACGTGGCACCTCAACGAAGCGTCCACCGTCGCGGAGCAGAAGTCGCCGGCCATTCAGACCTCATTCAATGGAGCAGTGGTGGAACGGGTCCTCAGCCAACTTGACGCCGCGCAGGTGGCACTTCTGCTGCGGGCACCGTTGGACTACGTCCAGTCGCAACTGCCGGGGATCCAGGCGCACGCCCGGCAGCACCTGAAGCGGGGAGACCCGCACCGGGTCGCTGTCGAAGACGTCGTGGCAGCGTCACTTGGCACCCCCCTGGATGAATCCGGGCGGATGACCCTGGTGGCTGCGTTCAGGGCGTCGTGCCTCGAGTCCCGGGAGGAATTCTCGCGGGTGCGCAGCTTCCGCAACGTGCTCATCATGGGCGCGCTCGTCCTGACCGTACTGGCGACGGCCCTCGCCGTCGCTGGCTGGATCCGGCCGGAGGAGCTGCGGCTGTGTTTCGAACCAGCCGAGGGCGTTGCCTGCCCCACGGGCAACAGGCCCCGGCCCTGGGATGTGTTCTTCATCGAATCGTTCGGACTGATAGCGGCGGCCGTCTCAGGTGCCGCTTCGCTCCGCCATGTCAGGGGCACCTCGACCCCCTTCGGTCTCCCACTGGCCCTGGCAATTCTGAAGCTCCCCGCAGGTGCGCTGACGGCAGTACTGGGACTGCAGCTCATGCGCGGCGGCTTCGTCCCCGGGTTGAGCGATCTGGACAATCCCGCCCAGATCGTGGCCTGGGCGATCACCTTCGGCGCCGCCCAACAGTTGTTCACCGGGCTGGTGGACCGGCAGGCGCAAAACGTGCTCGACGACGTCGGCGGCAAAACCGGTGGCACCGCGAACACCAACGGGCCGTAGCCGACTGCGCGGCGCCAGCCGGGAGTGCGTCCCGGACGTCGCTGCTACTGGATGTCGCTGCTACCGGACGTCGCTGCTACTGGATGTCGCTGTCGGGCGGAGGCAGGAGGAAGCGAGTCTCACCGTCCACGGAGGACACCCCCTCGACCGCTTCCAGATCCGGCCGGCAGTTCTCCGGCGCTGAGCCGGTGATCATGCCCACGTTGCCGAGCACCCGGTCAACCTCCAACCCGCAGGACCGCAACTGTTCCGCGACCTCCTGGATCGCGGAACGATGCAGGTCATCAACGGTGACGGTGAAGATCATGACCCCTCATTCCTGCGGTGCCATCACCAGACCGGAGCCGACGTCGACCGATGCCTGCAGCAACCGTTGGCTCTCCTGAGCCATCAGGGACCACAGCTCTCGCCCCCGGTAGCCTGATGCCTGCGCCCAGAGGGCTGCGACTCCCGCAGTGCGGCGTGGCCATCGAGGTGCCGCTGATGGTGTTGTACCGGTCGGGCATCAGCCAGGACGAACGCACCTGGAAACCCGGGCCAGCCACATCCAATTGCCCGCCCCGGATGGGGAGCGTCCTCGCGGAGAAGAAGGCCATCTCGAGGTGCTGGTCCAGCGCGCCCACCGCCATGATGAACGGGCTGTTTGCGGGCGCCCCGACAAAGCCGAAGTCCCCTTGCCGGCGGTCCGCGCCGTTCCCGGCGGCGGCGATGATCAGGTGACCCTGGTCGAGCGCCCGGCGGCCGACCGCCGTATATGGCGGGTGCACCTGCGGAATGTCGGCCCCAAGCGACATCGAAATCACGGCGCACCCGTTCGCCATGGCCCAGTCGATTCCGGCGATGATGCCGCCGTCGCTGCCCGACCCCGAGTCGCCGAGTACCTTCCCCGCGAAGATTTCCGCCTCGTAGGCCACGCCATACGCCGGGCCTTCGGATGGCGACCGCGGGCCACAGGAGGTCCCGATGCAGTGGGTGCCGTGTCCGTGCCCGTCCTGGGCCGTCTCACCGGGTACGAAAGACTCAACGGTGATTTGCCGGCCGGCGAAGTCCGGGTGGCTTGAGTCGAACCCGGTGTCCAGCACCGCGACCCGGATACCCTCGCCGCTGAAGGGGGATGTGTCCGCGGCGACGGCCTGAAGCCCCCAGGTGAGCTGCGCGCTGTCCTGGAACGACGACGAGGCTCCCCCGGGCTCGTCGGTGAGCACGTGGTGGATGAGTTCCGGGGAGACGGAGATGACGGTGCCCTCGTCGGACGACGAGCTGAGTGCCCGCTGCTGTTGCGGATCTGCGGACACGACAGCAACCCCGAGGTGGGAATAATACGTGGCATCAGCTCCCTCAGTGTCGGCTGGAGATGCGGCACGGGTGCCGAAGTCGCGGGAATCAGCGACATGGGACATGCCCGCAGCAGACCGAAGCAGCTCTGGAGCGTTCTCCTCGGCGTCGGCGAAAACAACTATGAAACGACCGGTGGTCTCCGGTTCCTGACCGCGGGGTCGGCTACCTGAGGACTCAGATTCAATCATGGTGGCACTCTACCTCTGGGTTCCTATGGGATAAAGACCCAACATAACGCCGCCGACGTTACTGCGGCGTTACTCGAGAAGCACCGGGCGGCAACAGCCTGGACCGCTGATTGACGGTAACAGCCGAGTAACGCCCGTGACGGGAGGATAGGACGAAGGCCAGACCCACCGGAAGAAGACCGCCATGACCGATAACCCCCAGCCCACGCCCAGTGCGATCAGGCTGATCTTCGAGTACGACGGCGACGACGTCCGGCTGATTCTGCAGCAACCCGTCGATGTCGCCGTCACCGGGTTTGATGCACACCCGGAGGTGAGAGCCGGCCGCTACGCCGAGGTGCGGGATGCCGACGACACGCCCCTGACCCGGGTGCCGGTGCGGACCAGTGACCTTCACAGCGCTGAGGTGTTCCCGGAAACTCCGGGCGAGCCCATCACCAGGGTCCAGGTGGAGCGGCCCACTGGCGCTTTCACCGTCGTCGTCCCGGCCCCGGCCGCTGCACGGTCCATCGCCTTGATCGACGTTGCGGCTCCCGATCCGGAGGACACCGGCAGCCGGGATGCTGCACCGCCCGGCGACGGCGGGGACGGCCGACAACTCGATGGTTTCCGCGTCACCGACATCACCAGCTTTGCCATCGAGGGACGAGGTGACACGAAATGACCACCGCCGATGGGACAGTGATTGGCACCACCCAGATCCGGGGCTCGGCGCCGCGAAACCGGGCCTTCAATGTGGTGCTCCTGGGGGATGGGTTCCGGGCGGCGGAGCAGGCCTCCTTCGATACCGCCTGCACCGCACTGGCGAATGCGTTCCTTGGTACACCGCCATTCAACGAACTGGCGCCAGCCATCAACATCTTCCGGGTCAATGTCTCGTCAACCGATTCCGGTGCAGACGATCCGGCGGCTGCGGGCGGCACGGGCGCAACCGTCCGAACCTACTTCGATTCCACGTTCGGCGGCAACGGCATCAGACGTCTGCTGCTGTGCAACGCCGCGACAGCCCTGACGGTCGCTGCTGCCCAGGTACCGGAATTCACCACAGTGCTGCTGATCGTCAATTCGACGATTTACGGTGGCAGCGGCGGATCCATCGGGACGTATTCGCTGGCGGCGAGCGCCACCGAAATCGGGATCCACGAGATGGGACACACCGCGTTCGGGCTCGCCGATGAGTACCCGTACTATGCTGGCGGCGACGAAACCGGCCAGGACCACCATCCCGGTCCGGAGCCGGGGGCACCGAACGTCACGATCAACCGGAACCGGGCGTCCCTGAAGTGGCGGTGGGCCGTCAACGCGGCAACCGCCATCCCCACCATGACCAACCCGGACTGCAGCACAGTGGATTCACGTCCCAGCCCAGTGGCCGACGGGACGGTCGGGGCTTTTGAAGGGGCCCACTATTACCACTGCGGCGCGTTCCGGCCGGAGTTTGCCTGCAAGATGCGCGACCTGGGGGTGCCGTTCTGCCGGATCTGCCGGCAGGTGATCTGGAACCGAATCGGACCGCTGGCGGCGTTGACCGCGCGGGCAAAGACGCCCCTCACGGTAATCGATAGGTACCCCGAACACCTCGATGTGTTCGCCGTCGCATCCGACGGGCGCACCATGTCCAACTGGTGGGACCAGAGCAGCGGCTGGGCGGGATGGTTCCAGCTCATGGGGGGCATCGCCTCACCGGGAGGTGCGGGATCACCGGTGACCGCCGTCGCCCGGTACTCCGGACATCTGGATCTGTTCACCGTCGGGACCGATAACCGGGTGTACAGCGCGTGGTGGAGCTCATCGGGTGGCTGGTCCAACTGGTTCCAACTCGGCACCCTGGTTGCCCGGGCCGGGGCGACCGTGAACGTCCTCGCACGGTACGCCGACCACCTCGATGTGTTCACCACCGCCGCGGACGGCAGGATCATGTCCATCTGGTGGGACGTGCGGACCGGCTGGTCCGGGTGGTTCCAGGTCTCAGGGGGTGTCGCGGCAGCCGGGGCGACCGTCACGGCCATCGCACGGTACCCGTTCCATCTGGATCTATTCACGATCGGCACCGACAACCGGGTCTGGAGTTGTTGGTGGGATGATCGCAGCGGCTGGTCCCGTTGGTTCCAGGTCGGCGCGCAGCTCGCCCGGCCTGATGCGACCGTCACTGTGGTGGCCCGCCACCCAGATCATTTGGACCTGTTCACCACTGCCCCTGACGGCAAGATCATGTCCACCTGGTGGAGCGCCCGCACTGGTTGGGGCAGCTGGTTCCAGGTCTCCGGAGGCGTGGCGTCCGCCGGATCACCGGTCACTGCAGTTGCGCGGTATTCCAACCACCTGGACCTCTTCACCGTCGGCACGGACAACCGGATCTACAGCACCTGGTGGCACGACACCACCGGGTGGGCAGGATGGTTCAACATTTCGGGCGGCGTCGCGAAACCGGGCAGCCAGGTCGCCGCCGTGTCTCGGGTGACCGAACATTTGGATGTATTCGTCATCGGATCGGACAGCGTCGTCTACAGCACGTGGTGGAACGCATCGACGGGGTGGGCTGGGTGGTTTCAACTGGGTATCACCTGACCTACCACCAGCGACGTATGCTCTTCGCATGGCCAAATTCTTCGATGTGCACCCCGACGATCCACAGCCGCGCGCAATCGGGCAGATCGTCGACGTCGTCAGGTCCGGCGGGCTCATCGCCTACCCGACGGACTCTTGCTACGCGCTCGGCGCGCAGCTGGGCAACAAGGACGCGCTGGACCGCATCCGCTCCATCCGGAAGCTCGACAACAAGCACCACTTCACGCTGGTCTGCAAGGATTTCGCGCAGCTTGGCCAGTTCGTCCACATCAATAACGATGTTTTCCGCAGCATCAAGGCCGTAACGCCAGGCAGCTACACGTTCATCCTGCCGGCCACCAAGGAGGTGCCGCGCCGGTTGCTGCACCCCAAGAAGAAGACCGTGGGTGTCAGGATTCCGGATCACCGGATGGTGCAGGCCCTGCTCGCCGAGCTTGGCGAACCGTTGCTGTCCAGCACCCTTCTGCTGCCCGATCAGGAAACGCCGCTGACCCAAGGCTGGGAAATCAAGGAAGAGCTCGACCACCAGGTGGATGCGGTCATCGATTCGGGCGACTGCGGCGCCGAACCGACCACCGTGATCGACTTTTCCAGCGGCTCCGCCGAAGTGGTGCGTCACGGCATGGGCGACCCGTCCCGGTTCGAGTGAGTGGTGTTGCCAGCTACGTGGGGTATTCTCAGCCCTAGACGGCCTCGGTTACCGTCGTTTTAGGCATTCATCACCGTCTGACCGCACGGCGAGCCAGCACGTTAAGGTATCCCGTGAACAGACAGCACCGCTCTCAGACAGGCAAGATCCTTCCTGTTTCGTCCTGCGAGGCGCCCCACGAATCAGCTACGCGGTACGAACTGCGCGCCTCACTCTCGACTCGCACCGTTAGAGGTTTCCCAGCACCGGCAGTAAACCCGTCGCCCAGGGCAGACCTTGCCCGGGGATGAACACCGTCGACCGGCTGGAGGCCAGACATGAGCTATTCAAACGAACTAACCATCAAACGGCTGCGTGATAGTGGCGCCGACGGCGATCTCCTCCAGCGGTTGGAGCAGGTCGATGCGGAGATCGACGTGATTCTCCGGTCGGGCGGGACCTCACAGGATGTGAGGGAAACCCAGCAACTTTTTGACGATTTGTCGGCTGCCGCGGTCGACGCAGCTGTCCAGCCCGTCCCCTCGGGACACACGGGCGCTGGACACCAGACGCAATAATAAGACCATGACACGCACCGAATCTCTTGAGATCGAACGCAAGTACGACGTCGGCACCCATGAGGTGGTCCCCGACCTCACCGGCATCACCGGCGTGGCCAGCGCGGACGACGGCGGTACCGTGGTTCTGGAAGCCCTGTACTTCGATCTGCCGGACCGGTCGCTGCTGCGCCACGGAATAACCCTGCGACGGCGGCGCGGGGGCAAAGACGAGGGCTGGCATACCAAGTTCCCGGCGGACGCGGACCGGCTCGAGGTCCAGGTGCCGCTGTCCGGCACGGGCGATACACCGCCGTCGGAGGTACTCGATCTGGTTCGGGTCCATGTCAGGAATAGTGCCCTCGAACCAGTTGCACGAATCACGACCACCCGCACCATCACCACTCTGGTGGATGCGGCTGGCACCCCGCTGATCGAAATCAGCGATGATGTGGTCGACGCAGAGGACCTGACCACCGGCGTCGAACGGTCCTGGCGGGAATGGGAAGCAGAAGTGCAGGGCGGAGAACCCGCTCCCGATGATGCCAGGCAGGCCCTGGTGGACGCCATCGAGCACTCCTTGTTGAACGCTGGCGCCGCCCCAGCCGCCAGCACGTCGAAACTGGCCCGGGCCATGGGTGGCCAACCCCAGCTCGCTCCGGTCCACGGTAAGCCCGGCTCTGTCCGGAATGTGCTGACCGCTTCGTTCCGCCAGGTGGCCGCCGAACTGGTGGCGTGGGATCCGCGGGTGCGCCGCCACGAGGCAGGTTCGCTGCACCAGTTGCGGGTGAAGGCTCGCACTCTGCGTAGCATGCTGAAGACCTATCGGCCGCTGCTGGAGGGCGGCCCGGCGGGCGAGCTCGAAGGTCAGCTGAAGTCACTCGGCCGGAATCTCAGCGCCGCCCGTGACGCGGAAGTGATGCAGGCGCTGATCGTGACCCGCATTGCCAACCGGCCACCGGGGTCAATCCCCCGGCACGTGATGAGGCGGTTGGACAAGTCATCGGCCGCCCGGTACCAGAAGGCCTACTCGGCAGTCCTCCGGGACCTCAATTCCGCTGAATACTTCGCTACCCTTGATGCCCTTGACGAGTTCACCGCCCGGGTCCCGCTGAAGGGCGAGAAGAACAACGGCGGGAAGGCTGCCACGAACCTTCCGCCAGCGGTCAACCGCCAGCAGGAGATCGTGGTGAAATCCGCTCAACGTGCCAGCCGCGCATCAGATCTGGACTCCCAGCTGGAGTTGCTGCATGAGGTGCGCAAGAGGTCCAAGCGCCTGCGCTACGCGATCAGGTCGGTTGAGGGGGCCTCGGGATTCGCTTTCGGCGGGCAGGTGGGAAAGTCAATGAAGTCGTCGGAGAAGATCCAGGACATTCTGGGAACCCACCGCGACAGCGTCCTCTTTCAGGAGTATCTCCTCAAAGCATCCCGTGCGGCGCGACGGGCCGGAGAGAACACTTACGCCTACGGAGTGCTTCATGAGGCCGAGAATTCGATCCAGGCCGATGCTGAAAGAAAATTCCGGAAGAGCATCAGGAAGCTCAGCTGACCGGAAAGCGCACACCATGACCCACCCCACCCAGCCTTGGAACCGCTCACGGTGGGATGCTTCCGCCGAGCTGCCGGAGCGAAACAACGGCGGCTTCGGAGAGTGCTAGCAGGTCAGCGGTCGCGTCGGATCACCGGTCCTGGTAGTTCACCAGTCCTGCCAGCGGCGGTTGCCCTGAAGCGGGATGGCGCGTCGCGCGGGGCCCCGCTGTTCGCTGTCTTCCGTGGCCCACGAGATGAGCACGGCTGGCTTTTTTCCCCGCAGATAGCCACTGAACGTGGCCTCCCCCGAGGTCTGCATGGTGCTTCGCAGATTCGAGGACTCCACAGCGAACTGCTCGAATTGCACGTCGACCGCAGTTGCCTTGGCTGATCCGGTGTTGGTCAACACCCAGATGTTGTCCTTCTGCCAGTACACGGCCCAGTCAGCTTCCCGCAGCCGAGGGGGTTCAGGCACTTCAACCTGACCGGCGGTCACAGCCTCGGGCGTGCGGCGATGACGGTCCGCAGCAATCGCTGCCCACCCGCCGGCAAAGCCGAATCCCGCGGCAACAATCGCCATCACAGGGAACCGGATCCAGTCCATCACTCGTTCCCCAATCCGCTTTCAGTCGGTCACCCGGTAAGCAATTAGCCGCCCGTGGTGTTGCCGCGTCCCCGTGAAATCTAGCACTGAGCCGACCACACTTGTGACGCTGCCCCGCTGAAAGGTCCGGGTCGGGTGCTACGCTTATTTCGTTCGAATATATGTACTAATCGAGGGATGCCGTGACCGTTGTAGCCCATATTGCTCAGTTACACGGAACCCCGCCAGGCCACTTCACCGACGTCGCGCCGGTCTCCGTTCCCGCAGGTTTCCCCTCGCCCGCACAGGACTATTACGACGGCGGGATTGACCTCAACAAACACCTGATCAAAGACACCACCTGTACTTTCATCGTGAGGGTCTCCGGCGACAGCATGTCCGGCGCCGGTATCAACGACGGGGATGAGCTGATCGTGGACCGGTCGTTGGCGCCCCACCACGGCTCGGTGGTGGTGGCGATCCTGGACGGCGAGTTGACGATCAAACGGCTACACCTTGGCGCCACCGGGGTCATCCTCAAAGCGGAAAATCGCGACTATCCGGACATCACTGTCGCTGAACTGTCCGACTTGTCGGTGTGGGGGGTAGTCACCCGCTGCCTGCACTACGTGTAAGCCGCTGCGATGACCGATTACCATTCCCGGATGCCCGATGGCCCGGGCCATTACCCGTCGGCGGCAGCAGCCGACCGTACCAAACCGTCCCGGATAGCTCTCGTCGACGTCAACAGCTTCTACGTCAGCTGCGAACGTGTCTTCGATCCCAGCCTGGCGGGCGTCCCGGTGGTGGTCTTGTCAAACAACGACGGCTGCGTGGTGGCCCGGTCCAATGAGGCGAAAGCCCTCGGCATTCCGCTCGGCGAGCCGTGGTTCAAAATCTCCGCCCAAGCTCCCGGCTGGGGGCTCATTCAGCGCTCCAGCAACTATGAGCTCTACGGAGACCTGAGTTCACGGGCCATGGAGCTGATGGGACGCTTCGCCGCCTGGCAGGAGGTGTACTCGATCGATGAGTCCTTTCTTGGTCTCGCGGGTTCGCCGCAGTCCTTACAGGATCAAGGCTGGGCCATCCGGGCCGCCATGGCGCTGCACACGGGGTTGCCGGTCTGCGTCGGAATCGCCCCGACCAAGACCCTTGCCAAGTTCGCCAACCGGGTGGCCAAACAAAACCCTGCGATGGGTGGCGTCTGCAATCTCGACACCATGCCCGGGGCCCACATCGACCACATCATGTCGCGGGTCCCGGTCACCGGGGTCTGGGGTATTGCTGGCCGGCTCGGAAAACGGCTCAATGCCATCGGCGTGTTTACCATCGCTGACCTTCGTGCCGCTGACCCGTTGTTGATGCGACGGAAATTCTCGGTCCTCATGCAGCGCACCATCCTGGAGCTGCGCGGTGTGCCGTGCATCGAACTGGAAACGGAGCGCGCGGACAAAAAGCAGATGATCTTTTCCCGCTCATTTTCGACGCCGGTCACTACGCTCGCTGGAATGCATCAGGTGATGAGTCTCTACGCGCAGGCCGCGGCGGTGCGCCTGTCCCGGGCGAAGCAACTCGCCAAGAGCATGACCGTCTTTGCTGGCACATCACATTTCCACCGGACTGCTTCCTCCTTCCCGTCCGTGACCGTGAGACTGACCGCCCCGACCGCTGATCCGGTGGTCCTGACGCGGGCGGCTGTCGGGGCCCTTGAGGGACACCTTGGGGAGGGGGTCCCCTACGCTCGGGCCGGGGTGATGCTCACCGATCTGTCCCCCGCCGGGTTTCAACCGCAACTGGACGTCTTCGTTTCGGTGCACGAGCGGCGCAACATCGGAGCGCTCCTCGGCGAGGTGACCCAGAAGTACGGTACGGGAAGTATCGGACTGGGTCGGGCCGGTATGTGCGCCCCGGCCGATTGGACCATGAGCCGCCGGTATTCCTCCCCCCGGTACACCACCGAGTGGGATGAACTCGCCATTGTGAAAGCCGACTGAGTAAGGCCAACTGAGTAAAAGCCGACTGGATGAAAGTACTGCCGACCACTGACCACGGGTGGGCCTTGGTCCCCCTCAAGCAAATGACTCTGCGGCCGGTTCTGAATTCGCCGGCACGATAGGCCCCGCCGGTGACGCGCGCGGTATTGTCCCGATACTGGCGCTGCCTGGTCACAGTACTTCCCGGGACCGGGTGCTAGGCGATTGCGTCCTGTCTGGCCCTACCCGAGAGCTCGAGAACCCGCTCGCACAGCGCGGCCTCTTCCTGATTGTGGGTGACCATCACCACGAACCTGTCGGCCAGTCCAGCACGCAGATCGGCCAGCAGATCCCGGGCCGCCACCGGGTCGAGGTGGGCGGTCGGTTCGTCGAGGAGCACGACGTCGGCCCTCGTCAGCAGGGCCCGGCCAACGGCGAGGCGTTGTTGCTGCCCGCCGGAAAGCCAGGTGCCGCCCGGCCCAACCTGGGTATCCAGTCCTGCGGGCAGGTTATGCACAAAATCGCCCAACCCGGCCCGGGCCAAAGCGGCAGCAAGTTCAGCCTCGGATGGTGGGTCGGCCGGGGTGCGGGCCAGGGCGAGGTTGGCCCGGATACTGGATTGGAACAGGTGGGCTTCCTGGGGGCACCACGCGATGCGCGGCGCACCGGTGGCGCCCGCCGTTCCGGCCCGCGCCAGACCGACGGGTTCCCCGTTGATCAGATAGCTTCCCTCCCGCATCGGCAGGAATCCGAGCAGCGCACCGAGCAGGGTCGATTTCCCGCTCCCGGAAGGGCCGGTCACCGCAAGCCACTCCCCCCGGCGGAGATCCAGGGACACGTCCGAGAACGCGGGAGCCGTCTGATCCGGGTAGGTGTAGGAAGCGCCCCGCAGCTCGAGCGAAGAGACGCTGGCCCCCGGCGGCCGTTCGGCGCGGATGGTTGTGGACCCGAGATCCGGGACTACCCGGTCGCCCACCGCCCGCCACGCTCCGAGGTGGTGAATGGCAGTGTTGACGGCGATGAAGGGTTCAATCAGGGCGAGCTGCATCAGGATGACGACGGCGGCGGCGGCCGGGTTCACACCGTCAGCTGAGCTCAACATGGCCAGGGAACCCAGCGAACAGGTCAAGACGGTGAGGGCGTTGGCTAATCCCTGCGCCCAGGCGCTACGGTCCAGCTTTGCGGACAGCTCGGCCTCCAGAGCACGAAGATCCGACCGCAGTACCCCGGCCGCCGAGTTGGCGCTGAGATCCGGCGCGGCTGCCAGCATCCGGGCCGTGATGTCGAGAATTTCGGCTTTGAGACCAACCGCCGCCCGACGCGCTGAGCGGTCCGCGGCGAGGACGAGCAACGGGGACACCACCAGACACATCGTCACCAGCACCAGTTGCGACGGCAGGCCGGCAGGAAGCACCACAGCGGTGGTGACGGACGCGGCAACTGCCGTGAGGACGCCGACCAGCGGGGCAAACACGGCTCGCGGCGTGAGGTCGCGTAGCTCATCGACGTCACCGACCAGCTGTTCGAGGACTTTGCCCCCGCGGGCCAGTTTCCGCCACGCTGCCGGGCGCTCCAGCAACCCGTTCCACAACCGCAACCGCAACCTGTCGGTGCTCTCGAAGACCGCATCGTGGAGGCGAAGGCGCTCGCAGTACCGCAATACGGATCGGCCGATCCCGAAGAAGCGCACTCCGACAATCGCCGTCAGCAAATACAGGATGGGGATCTGTTCAGAAGCTCTCACGATCATCCAGCCGGAGACCGCCGTCAGCGCGACGGCGAACAGGGTTGCGCCCGCACCGAAGAGCAACGCGGACACAAACCGGCGTCGCCACGGTTGCACCATCGCTACGCTGCGCGTCAGGGAGACCCGTCCCGCCGACACCGGCACATCCTTGCCCACACCGGAAGGCACGCTCAGTCCGTCAGGCTGCAGCGCGGAGTCAGCGTTCGCGGTGTTCCCAGTGTTCCCAGTGTTCCCAGTGTTCGCGGCTAACCTGGCACCGCCGTCGTGCCCGGCAGCGGAACCACCGGACACGCCAATCGTCTGGTCGGCCAGGGACGCCGTCTCGGGGTTATGCGCTACGAGCAGGATCGTCGTGCGCCCCCGCAGACGTGCCAGTGCTGCCTCCACGGATCGGGCGCCCTGTGCGTCCAGGTGGGCTGTTGGCTCATCGGCCAGGAGCAGGGCGATGTCGGAGTGAGCGATTCGTGCCAGTGCTCGCGCCACCGCGACCCGACGCAGCTCGCCTGGGCTCAGGTCGCCGGTGCGAGCGTCAAGTAATCCCGTGGCGTCCACCTGGTTCAGTGCCCGCGCCGCTGCTTCCCTCCGCTCAGCGGCGCTGTCCAGACCGGAGTAGAGACCGATTTCGTCAGCGACCGTTTCTGCCACCAGGACCGGATGCTGCGGGATCCAGGCAATCTCTTGCCGGTGTACCCCCGTGATGGTGCCGGCAACGCGGGTCCCCGCCCCGTCTCCGCGGAGCCCTGCCAGAACCTGAAGCACCGAGGTCTTTCCAGCGCCGCTGGGGCCGGTGAGCACGCTAATCGTTCCACGGGGCAGCGTGAAGGTCAGGCCGTCAACCACGGTTCCGTCCCGCCCGCCGTACCCAATCGTGAGGCCGCTGACGGTGATCGCTGGGCTGTCCGCGACGGCGACGGCGCCGGGTAGCAGGACGCGGCTCCGTGGGGCGTCGGTGATCCGGCGGGACCGCTCAAGCGCGTCGAGGCCTTCCTCGCTCGCGTGGTGTGCTGCGCCGAGGTCGCGGAGCGGTTGGTAGCACTCGGGGGCAAGGATCAGCGCCAGCAGGCCAATTTCGAGACTGAGATCGCCGCCGATGAGCCGGACCCCGATGACCACCGCGACCAGTGCCACTGAGATGGTGGCGATCAGTTCGAGGGCAAGGGAGGACAGAAACGCAACCTTCAGCGTTTCAATGGTTTTGGTCCGGTATTGCCCGGCGACGTCCCGGAGTGCCCTGGTCTGGCTGCCCGCCCGGCCCAGGCCGACGAGAACCGGCAGTCCGCGGGACAGTTCGAGGAGGTGGTCGGAGAGCCGGTTCAGCGACGCCGACGCCTCCTGGACCTTGTCCTGGGTGTGCAGGCCAATCAGGATCATGAAGACGGGGATCAACGGCACGGTCACCACGATCACGACGGCGCTGAGCCAGTCGGCGGCGAGGATACGTGCACCGACCAACAGCGGAACCACAGCACAAGTGACGAGCGCGGGCAGGTACTTGGTGTAGTAGTTGTCCAGACCGTCGAGCCCCCGGGTGACCAGGATGCTCAGCGCGCCGGTCCCGGCATCGGCCGACGTCCCGCCGTCGTTCATCACGCGGGTGGTGATCGCGGTTCGCAGCTCCTCCTTGGCACCGGTCGCGGCACGCTGCGCAACGGCTTCCTGCCACCAGGTGGCCAACGCCCGGAGGAGCGCCCCGGAGATACCCAGGACGAGGACGGACGACCAGTCTGCAGTGGGGGAAACGGCGGTAGCGGATACCGCGGTAGACGAAACGGCAAGGGAAGCGATACCGGAAGCCACGGCCTGGGCGATGAGGACCAGGCCAGCGGCCTTCAGCGCAGCGAGCAGGCCAAGGAGGTAGAGGGCGCGTTTACCGGCCACACCCAGGGTTAGCGCTGGTTTCACTGTGCTCTCACGGCGTGGGCGGTGGGGATCTGGCTCCGGCTGACCCGTTTGCGGAACACCCAGTAGGTCCAGCCTGGTAGACGAGCACGGCGGGCAACCCCACGAGGGCGACGACGCTCATCACGCCGAGCGTGTAGCCCGAGGATGAAGCGTTGGACACCGTGAGGTCAAACGCGGCGTCCAGGGTCGACGGGAGGACCACGGGGAACGCGGCCGTAAAGATCGTGGTGGTGCCAGCGGCGAGGAAGACAGCCATCCCGACGAAACTCCATCCGTCCCGGCGCCGGCGCGCCATGGACCAGGCATAGACAGCGCCAACCACTGCGATCACCAGCGTGAGCAAGGTGACGGTTTTCCCGCCGGTGGCGTGCACCACGATCGCCCAGCCAGCCATCGGCAGCAGCCCCAGTGGCAGCCACCTGAGGAACTGCCGCCGGGCCCGGTTGCGGATGTCGCCGTCGGTCTTCAGCACCAGGAACCCCAGGGCATGGACCAGGCTGAACAAGACGACGGCCGATCCGCCGAGGACCGCATAGCCATTGAACCAGGCGAAGGCTCCCCCTTCCCGGTCGCCATTGGCATTGATGGGAAGTCCTGTCGTCGTCAGCGCCAGGGCCGCGCCTATCCCGAATGCTGACACCAGCGACCCGAGCGCAATGGCCCAGTCCCACCGGTTGCGCCACGCCTCCGTGTCGCCTTTCCCCCGGTATTCGAAGCCGACAGCGCGGAAAATCAGCCCCATCAGGACCAGCAGCAGCGGCAGATACAGGGTGGAGAAGAGCGACGCATACCAGAGGGGAAAGGCAGCGAACGTCGCCGCGCCAGCCGTAATCAACCACACCTCGTTGCCGTCCCAGACCGGTCCAACGGTGTTAAGGAGAACCCGGCGGTCGCGGTCGGTGCGGGCGAACAGTTTCATCAGCATGCCGACGCCGAGATCGAATCCTTCCAGCAGCAGGTATCCGGTCCAGAGGTACGCGATGATGACGAACCACAGGGTGGGAAGGAATTCCATCTCAAATCTCCAGGCGTTCGATCAGGGCCGCGTTCGCGGCGGGGCACACGGGTCTAGTAGGCGAAGGCCAGCACATCGCCGTCGCCCTTCTTCGAGGGGGGAATGTCCCCGCCGGTGGAGTCGTCGTCGTCGGGGCCGTGCTGGGGAATGAGGTCAGGCATGGCCGAGGGAACCCCGCCACGCACATACCGGACCAGCAACTTCACCTCAACCACCAGCAATACGCTGTAGACGACGGTGAAGGCGATGAGCGACGTCGCGAGTTCGGCGGCCGAGACCCCGGGCGACACGGCCGCGGCGGTAAACATGAACACGTTGTCAATGCCGTTGGGGTCGGGGTTAGGGGCAACGACGAACGGCTGCCGGCCCATCTCCGTGAAGATCCAGCCAGCCGCGTTGGCCCCGAAGGGCGCGAGGATCCCGAAAACGGCGAGCTGCATCAGTCGTTTTGATTCCGGGACTGTCCCCCGGCGGGTTATGACGAGTGCCACTGCTGCTGCGAGCGCGGCGACGGCGCCGAACGTGATCATCATTCTGAAGCCCCAGTACGTCACCTCCATCACCGGGACGTAGTCGATTTCCATTCCGGCGCGTTCCCCGTACATCGGATCGTCCGGCAGGTTCGTTCCGTACTGGTCCTGGTACTGCGGCACGAGGGAGTTGACCCCCTGGACCTCGGTGGTGAGATCGCCGTTGGCCATGAAGGAGAGCATGCCCGGAACCTCGATCACTGCCACAATGTCATCGCAGTCCTGTGAGCCGAGGTTTCCTACCGACAGCACCGAGAAACCGGTCCCGTCGTGGCAGGCCGCTTCCGCCGCGGCCATCTTCATTGGTTGCTGCTCAAACATCAGTTTGGCTTGCAGGTCCCCGGTGACGGCAACACCAGCGAACGACACGACGGCGACGACGGCGCCGATCCGGAGGGAACGGAGCCAGACCTGGTGGTCGGCGGCATCCCGTCCCGTGCTTTCGACGCTGCCGACCAGGACTTTCCCGTCTGGGCCGATGGTGTCGATTCCGTCACGGCGTCGCTTCCACAGGTGATACCAGCTGATCCCCAGCAGGAACCCGCCGGCCACGGAGAAGGCTCCGAGGATGGTGTGGGGGAAGGCGACCAACAGGGTGTTGTTGGTCAGGACAGCCCAGATGTCCACCAGGACCGGGCGGCCGTCGACCATTTCCACTCCGACTGGGTGCTGCATCCAGGAGTTGGCGGCGAGGATGAAATACGCCGACATGATCGAGGCGATACTCGCGCCCCAGATGGTGGCCAGATGAATCTTCTTGGGGAGCCGGTCCCATCCAAAGATCCATAGCCCGAGGAAGACCGATTCAACGAAGAACGCGAGGAGTGCTTCCATCGCCAGCGGCGCACCAAACACGTCCCCGACAAAACGGGAGTACTCGCTCCAGGCCATACCGAACTGGAATTCCTGCACCAAACCGGTGGCGACACCCATGATGAAGTTGATCAGAAACAGCTTTCCCCAGAACTTGGTCATCCGCAGGTACTGCGCTTTCCCGGTCCGCACCCACATGGTTTGCATGGTGGCGACCAGCAAGCCCAGGCCGATGGTGAGTGGCACCATCAGAAAGTGATAGACGGTAGTGATGCCGAATTGCCAACGGGCAAGCTCCAGGGCTTCCATGCAACTTCCTTAAACCAACTAGGGCGTGAGCCCACCGATCCAGTTGTTCTACGATCCGTAGAAAAGCTGATTTCTACACAGTGTAGAACAACTCGTAGGGGGTCAGGAAATTGCCCTCCAGCCCGGCTTCCAGCACCTTCACAGGTTCTCCACATGTCGGCCGCACCCCGACCAGATTCCCGCTTGTAGGCTCGGAGGCATGACACAGGGCCGCGGAACCACCCACACAGTACTGGTCGTCGAGGACGACCCGACCATCAATCAGGCGCTCGCCGACCGGCTGATCGCCGAAGGCTTCGCCGCGGTCAGTGCGTTTGACGGGCCCGGCGCCATCAACGCCTACACCACTCACAAGCCGGACCTGGTCATTCTCGACGTCATGCTGCCCGGGTTCGACGGGCTCGAAGTCTGCCGTCGCATCCAGGCCCTGAAACCCATTCCGGTGCTGATGCTGACCGCCAAAGTGCAGGAGACGGACATGCTGGTCGGCCTGGGAGTGGGGGCCGACGACTACGTGGCCAAACCGTTCCGGATGCGGGAGGTAGTGGCCCGCGTCCGGGCACTGCTCCGGCGCGTCGACCGCGCCGCTCAGCTCTCGACGGTCCGGGTCCCCGAACTCGCCGTCGGCGAACTGGTGCTCCACCGGGATACCCGGCGCGTCCAAATCGCCCAGGTTGAGGTTCACCTCACCCCGCTGGAGTTTGACCTGCTCGCCATGCTCGCCGAGCAGCCGGGGACCGTCCGGACCCGGGAAACCCTGATGACCGAGGTCTGGGGGTGGGCCGATGCCCGCGGCACCCGCACACTCGACAGTCACGTGAAGTCTCTCCGGGCCAAGGTCGGTGCAGCGCGCGTGCGGACAGTGCACGGCGTCGGTTACGCCCTGGAGCAGTGACCATGACACCCGACCCGCTGCGTCCCCGCCGCCCACTGGACGGTGTAGCCTCCATCAAGATCAAAATCGGTCTGCTCGTGGCCCTGAGCATTATCGCCGCGGTGGTGGTCCTGCAGGTCGGCATCCGGGCTGGCGTGCCGGGCTGGCTGACCCTCCCCGCGACCCTCGCAGCGGCCCTCGGCGTGACACAATGGCTGGCCCGCGGAATGACCTCGCCGTTGAGGGAAATGACCGACGCTGCGGGACGAATGGCGACCGGTGACTACTCGACGCGGGTGGTGGCCACCTCGGCCGACGAGGTCGGCGCCCTGGCCCGGGCCTTCACCACGATGGCCGCGGATCTGGCGTCCGCCGAGCAGCAGCGTAGGCAACTAATCGCTACGGTGTCCCACGAACTACGGACACCTCTTGCCGCGCAACGGGCTCTTCTCGAGAACCTGGTCGACGGCGTCGTCAAACCCAACGACGCCATCCTTCAGTCGGCCCTCACCCAATCCGAACGGCTCAGCGCCCTGGTCACCGATCTTCTCGACGTTAGCCGCGTTGACGGCGGCGCAGCCGAACTTCAACTGGCGCCGGTACGGGTCGCTGACTTGCTTGATCAGGCCTGCCGGGAAGCGACACTCGGCGGACGGCCAATTCAGCTGACGACGTCGGTCGAACCACCCGATCTGGTGGTGACGGCCGACGCGGCCCGGCTGGCCCAGGTGGTGTCGAACCTTCTCGACAATGCGGTGCGGCACAGCCCATCCGATGGGACGGTTCATCTGGGCGTCGCCACCACGGAGGGGGACCTCTGGTCGCTCGAGGTCACTGACGAAGGGCCCGGAATACCCATCGAACAGGCACAGCGGGTTTTCACCCGGTTCGGCATGGGGGACGACAGCAGCGGCGGTACCGGGTTGGGCCTTGCCATCGCCAGTTGGATTGCCCAACTGCATGGTGGGTCAATTGCGGCTCTGCCCCCCGACCCAGGGTCAACCGGCGCACGGATGCTCGTCCTACTCCCCCGCACGCCCCATCCCCCGCCGGCATCCGGCCCTTCCGACGGATCGCCCCCTGCCAGTACCAACCCGAAGGAGATCGCCGTGACAGCTGCAGGCTACCCGTACCCCGCCGCCCATCCCGAGGGGACAGCCGACCAACCAGCCGCCCGGCCGTCACAATCGAGCGTTGACCGGTGGTGGCCGGAGCAGGGACTGCCCACCGCACCCTTGCCTGTCTACGCCTCGCTGGCCATCGGGGCGCTCGCCGCCGTCGTCCTCCCGGAGCGCAATCTTGGGCTGGGCACCCTACTGGTGTTGCTGGTCTCGGGGGTCCTCGTTCTGGCGCTTTCCCTGCACCGCCGTCGGCCGTGGACCGGTATCGCCGCCACCTTATGCCTCGGGCTGGGGTCCCTGGTCATCCTGCGCGACGCCGAATGGCTGGCAGTTCTGGCGGTGCTGGCTGCCGGGCTCCTGGTCACTACATCGGTGACTGATGCGAAGCGCCTGCTGCCCATCTGCGCCGGTGGGGTGGCCTGGGTGCTGAGCGGCATTCGGGGGCTTCCTCTGCTGGGGAGGACGGTGGCCGCGACTTCCAGCCACCGGATGCTGTGGCCCATGTTGCGCACCGCAGCCATTTCCCTGGTCGCGCTGGTCGTGTTTGGTGGCCTTTTCGCCTCTGGCGACGCTGTGTTCGGTTCGTGGGTGTCAACGGTGCTCCCCGATGTGCGGCTGGCAGACAGCCTCGTCCTGCGCGTCTTCGTCTGGTTCGTGGTCGGCGGCGTGGTCCTCGCCGCCTGTTATCTGGCGATCAACCCGCCTCTCGTGGAGAAGGTGTCGCTGACTGCTGGGCAGCCAGTGCGTCGGGCCTGGGAATGGCTGGTCCCGGTGGGCGTCGTCGTCGCAGTATTTCTTGCCTTCGTGACTGCCCAGGCATCGGCTATGTGGGGTGGCCATGAGTTTGTGCGGAACACCACCGGGCTGAGCTACGCGGACTACGTGCATCAGGGCTTCACCCAGTTGACCATTGCGACGGCGTTGACCCTGGCGACCATTGGCCTGACGGTCCGGAAAGCCCCTCGAGCGACAGCTCAGGACCGGCTGCTGCTGCGTCTCACGCTCGGCTCGCTGTCTGTTCTGACGCTCGTGGTGGTCGCGTCGGCCCTGAACCGGATGTCCGTCTATCAGCAGGCCTACGGATTCACGGTGCTGCGCGTGCTGGTGGACGCTTTCGAGGTGTGGCTAGGTCTGCTGGTGGTGCTGGTGATGGTGGCCGGGGTAAAGCTATCCGGCTGGTGGCTGCCTCGGGCTGCACTGGCCTCTGGGGCTGCGCTCTTGCTGGTTATCGGCGTCGCCAACCCGGCAGCCTGGGTGGCCGAGCAGAACATCGCCCGTTACGTGGAAAGCGGCAAGTTGGATGTCGCCTATCTGGCCACTCTGGGCGCCGATGCGACGCCCGCCGTCATTGAGGGTTTACCGCGGGAGATTGCCCGCTGCGTTGTGGCGTTCCAGCCCGCACCTGAGACCTCTGACGATTGGTTGGGCTGGAATCTGGGTCGGGTCCGCGCTGCCGAGTCAGTCACCGTTATTGATCGGGGCTCCCTGCCCGGGAACTGTTCACCCCAGCTGGGTCAGTGATGACGGCACGGGTTCGGGTACTCATGTGACCGCCCAGAAAGCCGCCCACCACGAGAAACACGCTGCCTAGCCGAGCGAGACCGATGCCCATGCTGTGTCGGTTTCGCCGTCGGGCCAGCCAGGAACCGGCGAAGATCAGGACAGCGACGGCGTTGGCGGACGCATGAACCACCCCCACCCGGCGAGTTCCGGGGTCGGAAAGGGCCCACTCGGCCCACCCGGTGAGGGCCGTCGGCGCAGCAGATACAACACCCAACCCAACCAACCGGGTAGCCGCCCGCCGCGATCCCTCATCCGGGAAGAAGTCGAGAAAGTCGGCCATGAACCAAGCGCCGAACGGAACATCGGTCAGAACCGGATGCAACGGCAGGCCTGTGGCGTCGCCGTGAAACATGCGGCGGATCGGCGCGTGGGCCACCAGTTGCGATGCGAAGGGTTCCACCAGGTCCACGGCGCGGTCCAGCGCCACGTTCTGCTCGAGCCCATGGACCAATCGAAGATAGGGATTTGGCTCCATAGGGCTCAAGATACTCCTCCAGCCCCTGGCTGTCACCCACGTCGGGGCACCCGTGACTAGCGGTACGGGCCCTCGGTCACCGCCCTGTTGGGGGTAACGATCGTGGGGCATTCGATATGCCACAGGACACTTCGGCTCACCGATCCGAGCAGAAGCCGGGTGAGCTTTCCGCGGCCACGCCGACCCACTACCAGGAGCTTCGCCCGCGATGCAGCCGTCACAAGCGCTTTGGCAGGCGACGCGTTCAACTCCAGATGTTGATGCACCACCAGATCCGGATACTGTTCGGTGAGGCCCGCCACCGACTCGGCAAGGTTGACCCGTTCCTCCTCGATCCGCCGTGTCACCACATCGTGTGGAATGGACCCACGCAACCGCAGGTTCGGTGATTCACTGGAGTAGACCGCGTACAGGTCCTCACCCAGACGATCGGCCTCCCGCGCCGCGTAGGCAACCGAGCCGAGGGAATGGGCGGACCCGTCAACGCCCACGACGACGCCCGACCGTCCTTCCATAGACGCCTCGGGGATGACTGCAACCGGCGATACGGCTGCCACGGCCACATTCAGGCTCAGAGCACCAAAAATTACACTCTCGACGCGTCCGAGTTTATGGGTCCCCACAACCACCAGACTGGAATTTTCCGACAGATCCGACAACACCCTGGCGGTATCCCCCAGTAGGAGTCTGGTAGACACCTTGACCGAGGGTGCCAGTTCGTTGGCTTTCGTGGCCGCCTCTTCAAGGACTTCCCGGCCGTGACGCATGAGGTCCTCGAAGTAGGAGACCTCCGGACCGACCCAATAGTCATCCAGCGTGTGTACCAGGATCAGTGGCCTTCGCAGACGCGCCGCCCGGGTAACTGCCCAGAAGAAGGCTTCAGGCGTCGGTCCGCTGGACGGCACGCCCAGAACGATTGACCGGGAGCCCGATGCTGAACCCATGGCATGAACACCTCCACTTGAACTGCCTTGGCTCCATTGTGGTGACATGCCAGCGACGCCTCTAGGGCACTAAGTCCCTTCGGGAACATGGGAGGTGTTCCCTAGCCAAATCTGACCACATCGGGCCAAAAGTCACTGGCCAGCACGCTCAGAAGGATCGACAGTATGCGGTAAGAAATAAGCCATGGAGAGGCCATGTCCGCCATGAATGACGCCCAGGGAGTGCTCCCGGAACTTCCACAGCCTGGTCTTAGCAGCGCGGATGCCTCAAGGCTACTGGCTGAGGTAGGGCCAAATGTGTTGCCCGCGGCCCGCAAGGCATCCCCGTGGCGGAAATTCTTGAGTGAGCTGACTCATTTCTTCGCCCTGATGCTGTGGGGGGCTGCAGGTCTGGCGTGGTTAGCTGGCCTGCCCCAGCTCAGCATTGCAATTGTTGTGGTGGTCATTGTCAACGGAGTGTTTGCCCATATCCAGCAGGAGCGGGCCGAACATGCGGCTGAACGGCTGCAAGGTTTACTTCCGTCGCAAGTCAGCGTCCGGCGTGATGGACGCCAACGGAGTGTCGGCGCCAGTGAACTGGTTCCTGGTGACGTCGTCATTCTGATGGCTGGGGACCGTCTTCCCGCAGACATTCGTTTTACTTCTGCGTCGGCCTGCACGGTTGACGAATCGATGCTGACTGGCGAGAGCGATGCGCTGTCTAAAGTTGTTGGAGAGGCAGCATGGGGCGGCACCTTCCTGGTCAATGGTCAGGCAGAGGGGGTGGTCACTGCTACCGGAGGGAACTCAAGAATCGCAGAGATCGCCTCGCTCACGAACACCACCGAACCCCCACCTACCCCGTTGACCCTGGAGCTGCATCGAATAGTCCGTGTCATTGCGATAATCGCCCTGACCGTCGCAAGCGTCTTCTTTGCAGTCTCAGTTTTGGTTGGAATCGAGTGGCGGCACTCCTTCCTTTTTGCAATCGGTGTCGCCGTCGCACTGATCCCGGAAGGGCTCCTCCCGACGGTCACGCTCTCACTGGCGATGGGGGCTCAACGGATGGCCTCGCGGAACGCCCTCGTTCGCAACCTGGAAGCAGTCGAGACGCTTGGATCCACCACCTTCATTTGCACGGACAAGACCGGAACACTAACCCAAAATCGGATGAATGCCGTTGAGGTGTTCACCCTGTCGGGCCCGGTACGTGTCCTCGGCGACGGGTACGAGCCCGATGCCGTCGTCGATGGCCCGGGGAGAGCCATGGCCCTTGAGGTCGCTGTGGCGGCACGCGCTGCCTCCCAGGGTCGCGTCGTCAAGGAGGGAAGGGAGTGGGTAGCAAACGGCGATCCGATGGAGGCGGCCATCGATGTTCTTGCACGGCGTCTCCTCCAGCATGAACCTGACAACCTGGCGCCAGACCGACGTCTCGCTTTCGACGCGCACCGACGGCGGGAGTCTGTCCTAATCGGCCCCACCCTCTACGTCAAAGGCGCCCCGGAATCTGTCCTCCCGCTCTGTGCAGATCGCGCCACGCGGCTCGAGGAGCAGGTCGAGGCGATGGCTTCCCGAGGCCTACGGGTGATAGCAGTGGCACGAAGAGACTTGCCCGGCCCGCGATCCTTCTGGCTGGATCAGCCCACTGAGAACATCGAACGGGATCTAATCGTCCTTGGCCTCATCGGTCTTCATGATCCCCCTCGCCCGGATGTCGCCGAGGTAATCAGGGCCGCCCGGAGAGCCGGAATCAAGGTAGCGATGATCACTGGCGACCATCCAGCCACAGCCTCGGCAATTGCGAAGGAAATCGGGCTGACGGATGACCCCAGTCTGGTGGTTCAGGGTGCGGACCTACCCGAGGACGAGCAGATCCTTGGTGCACTCCTGGATCGGGACGGCATGGTGGTCAGCCGGGTCTCACCCGAGCAGAAGCTTCGTGTAGCCCGCGCCCTCCAATCCAGGGGTCATGTTGTGGCCATGACTGGCGACGGAGTGAACGACGGACCCGCTTTGCAGCAAGCTGATATTGGGGTTGCCATGGGCCGGGGTGGTACCGACGTAGCTCGAGAGGCGGCCGATCTGGTTTTGCTCGACGATCATTTCGGCACCATTGTCGCAGCGATTGAACAAGGCCGCGCCACGTACTCGAATATCCGCCGTTTCCTCACCTACCACCTGACAGACAACGTCGCCGAGCTCACACCGTTTGTCGTTTGGGCACTTTCCGGTGGCCAGTTCCCGCTCGCCCTGGGTGTCCTACAGATTCTCGCCTTGGACATTGGAACTGACCTGTTTCCCGCTCTGGCGCTCGGAGCCGAGCCCCCGGGTCGGCGGGTCCTGACCAGGCCCCCGGAGCGGCGCCACCTCATGGACCGGAACTTGATGTTCAGAGCCTTCGTCATCCTCGGCCCTGTCGAAGCGATCATCAGCATGACAGCCTTCTCCCTCGTGCTCTTCGGCGGAGGTTGGGTCCGTGGCGAACCATGGGACGAAAAACTGGTGCTTGCCGCATCGGGAGCTGCGTTTGCCGCCGTCGTCTTCGGGCAGCTGGCAACCTCCTTTGCTTGCCGCAGCGCAACAGTGCCGCCATGGAAACAGGGGTGGTTCAGTAACCGCTTGCTGCTGTGGGCTGGCGCGGCCGAACTTGCAGCACTTACCCTGTTTCTTTATCTACCCCCTGTTGCAGCAGTCCTCGGACAGGCACCGCCACCGCCGTCGGGACTGATCGTTGCCGTCCTGGCCATCCCCGGCATGCTGATTGCAGACTGGATCTACAAACGGGTGCGGCAACCCGATAAACCCCTTGGGTAAGGGAGTCGGTCTACGATATCCATGCCCTTCGGCCCTAGTGCGTTTCCCACCCGAAGGGCAGGCTGGCCCCATGAACTCACTATCGAACTCGGGTGGAATCGTTGTTGGAGTGGACGGATCGGAATACTCGTCCAGCGCTCTGCTAGTAGCTGGGCGAATGGCGAAGCTGATGAATGAACCCATCGAGGTTATTTCCTGCATCAAGAAGTCCGACCAGCGCGCGGCGTCACGCTTTGAAACCGAACCCAATCGGTTCACCTCACAATTGAGCGAAAGTGTTGAATCGCTGGTTGAGGAAGCCTTGGACCGGGCCTTCGGTGCCTCCCGGCCGGACAACCTCTCGGTGTCTGTCAAATTCGACGGGGCAGCCGAAGCCCTGATCGAGGCAAGCCAAACGGCGCAACTGCTGGTGGTGGGGCGCAGGGGATCCGGGGGCTTCCTCAACCACCCGATGGGATCCGTCAGCAAGGCCTGCGCCGCACACGCCCATTGCCCAGTCCTGGTTGTGCCTCAGGACGAACCCACTCGACCTATCAAGGAGCACGACGATGGAAAGTGACGAGCGCCCAGGATCCACCCTCTCTGCAGAGGAGTCGTGGACCGTGCTGCAAAGAAACCAACATGGTCGCCTGGCGGTCAGCGTCATGGGCGATCCTGACATCTATCCGATCAATTTTCTTGCCCACGAGAGAAGGCTTCTCTTCAGGACCAATCCCGGGACCAAGCTGGCTGAGCTGACGGTGAACAACCGGGTGGCTTTTGAGGTGGACGAGATTGACGCAGGCGAGGCGCGAAGCGTTGTCGTTAAAGGAGTGGCCCGCGTGATCGACGCCCAGTCAGAGGTCGACAAGGTGGATCAGCTACCGCTCAAACCCTGGATTCCGACCCGGAAGTACACCTACGTTGAGGTGATTCCTACGAGTGTCCACGGTCGCTACTTCGAATTTGGGGAGGAACCGGACCGCTACTAGCGGCAGTGACGGCGGGCCGGCTGGTGCTGGCGGCCCGCCGCCCGCCGAGCGCCCGGAGCGCGTTAAGGATGGTTGCGAGATCCACCAACTCCTGCAGCAGCGCGCCAGCCACCGCGGGAACCATCCCCAGGGATGCAGCGATCATCAGGACGACACTGAGAACAATCCCCGTCCAGATACTGGCTTTAGCCACCCGGATGGTGTGCTGACCAATGTCGACGGCCGTAGCGACTCGTGACAGGTCGTCGAGCATCAGCACGACGTCGGCGGATTCGCTGGCGGCAGTGGAACCTTTGGCACCCATCGCGATGCCGACGTCGGCCGCAGCCAGCACCGGAGCATCGTTGACCCCGTCCCCGACCATCATCACCGGCCGCAACGACAGGGAGGCGACCTCATTCACCTTGTCGACCGGGAGACAATCGGCGATGAAGCGGGTGATTCCCGCTTCCGCGGCAATGTGTTCGGCCGTGGAGGAGGCGTCACCCGTCAGCAGAACAGTCTCTGAAACGCCCAACCGTCTGAGCGCGGCCAGGGTATCGACGGCGTTGGCACGCAAGGGGTCGCTCATGATCAGAGCCCCGGCGTAGATCCCGTCGACGCCGATGTAGATCCCCAACTGACCACTGACCAGGTCGACGCTTTCAAATCCGGAGGTCCGGGCGCGGACGAAGGCTGGCTTCCCCACAATCACCGTGTACCCGCCGCAATCGGCGCTCACTCCATCGGTGGCGTGTTCGCTCGCGTTTTCCGCCGGCAGAAGGGTCAGTCCGCGCGCCGATGCGGCTTCGATGACGGACCCCGCGAGGACGTGGGACGAATACTGCTCCGCCGAAGCGGCAAGCTGCAACAACCGATCCTCAGTGAGGGCGTCCCCGGTTCCCACCGCGATCTGGACCTGCAGGAGGGTGGGATGCCCGGACGTGAGCGTCCCGGTCTTATCGAACACGGCGGTCCGTACCCGGCTGAGCTGCTCCAGTGTCCCTGCGTTCTTGATGATAATCCCAGCATGGGCGGCCCGGCTGGTGCCGGCAAGGAACGCAACAGGGGCTGCGATCAGCAGCGGGCAAGGGGTTGCGACCACCAGCACCTGGGCAAAACGTGCTGGGTCCTGGCTGAGGAACCAGGCCACCCCAGCCAGGATAAACGCGAACACGGTGAACGGGACGGCGTATCGATCGGCCAGCCGGACCATCGGTGCCCGGCTTGCTGCCGCCTCCTGGACGAGGGCAACGATCTGGCTGTACTGGGAATTGGATGCGGTGGCGGTCGCCAACATGCGGACTGCATCGGCGCCATTCACGGTGCCACTGAGCAATCGGTCACCGTGTACCCGTTCCACGGGAAGACTTTCCCCTGTCAGGGCAGCCTCGTCGAAGGTACCGGCATCGGACGCCAGGGTGCCGTCGACTGGTACCGTCTCGGCGGGCCGGACGAGGAGGAAATCCCCTGGTACGACGTCCGCCACCGGGATGTCCTGCAGGGGAAGCCCCGGTGATTCGCGGTGCGCTGTGCGGGGGGAGCGATCGAGTAGCGCGCGTAACTCTTTCGTTGCCCGTCCGTGCGCGAAGTCTTCCAACGCCTCGCCCCCGGTCAGCATGAGGACGACGATCAGGGAAGCAATGTACTCGCCGACCGCCACTGTTGAGCCGATCGCTGCGACAGCGAGCAAATCGATGCCCAATCGACCGTGGAACAGTCCGCGGACCATCGTCACGGAGCGGAACACTGCAACGGCGAGGGCGTAGCTGCTCGCAGCCAGTTGTGCGGCAGCAGGCTGCGAGCTGATGAGGAGCACTGCCACGCCGACTCCGACAAGGAGGGTCGCGGACACCAACGGAAACCTGGTGATCAAGTTGATCGGCCCGGTGGGTTCGCGGCTCAGGGTCTGCTCCCGGTGGGGTTGAAAACGAGGGCTTTCAATCGGTTTCCTCCTTCAATCGTTCGAGTTTTGCGCGCAGGTCGTCGCTGAGAGGACTCCACCACATCAGGGGCGGGGTCACGGCGAAGCGGCGTCCGGTCAGGGATGTCGGGACGATGCGGATGAAATGGTCCTTCTGGCCTGCCTGCCAGGGGAAAAGCAGTAGCCCTACTGAGTCGAGGGTGTCTGGTGTGAGCTCGATGACTTCTGCCCGGCCTTTCACCACCACGCTCCAGGCGACATTCGCATCCACCAGAACGCCGTCGGCCTCGAGAGCGACGGGAGTGTCGCCTGCTGCTGCCTGGAGTTTGGTGCCTTCCCCGGTGCGGAACACCAGACTGCCGTGGTCCACCTTGTAGTTGACGGGGAAAATGTCGGGGTGATCCTCGACCCAGACCGCAAGCCGCCCCACTGAAGTACTCCGCAACAGGTCCCAACAAGCCTGCGATTGCAGAGTCTCGACCGACGGCAGGGATCGCTGGTTAGTCATGACAGTGACGATAGGGTCGCGGCGGTGGGATCAACAGGGCATAAAGGCCCCACCCCGAGAAACGGCTCGCTAACGGCTCGTCATAGACTGAAACTTTTCAGGTCCCCGGCGGCCAGGGGCTTCGTTTGAGCGTTCACCTGAATCCAGATCGGGGTAGCGTCCCCCGGTGCGGAGGAGATGTCGAGACGGCCTGGACTTAAATTGATCTGGAGCTGATGCCCCCGATACGAGATGCTGAAGGCTACTGCACCCAGCCCGGCGGGCATGCTCGGCTCAAACACCAGATGGTCACCGTTCAGTCGAAGTCCGGCGAAGCTGCGCTGCACGACATCGATCGTTCCGGCCATGGCGCCCAAATGGATGCCTGATTTGGTGGTCCCGTCTTGCGTGTCGTCCAGGTCGGCATCCAACGCCTCGCGGAAGCTGTCCCACGCCCGGTTGGGATCGGTCGACGCGAGCACCGAGGCGTGCACCACCCTGCTCAGGGTCGATCCGTGGGCGGTTCGGGCCAGGTAATAGTCGATGGTCCGAGCCAGCTGTTCCCGAGTCAGGGTGTAGCCGAGGTGGGCCAGCTGCGTGATCAGCCCCCCGTGACCGAGAAGATAGGGCAGCATGAGTACGTCGGCCTGTTTCGCTAGCTTGTAGCGGTCAACGGTGTCATCCTCGGCCTCAAGGATGAGATCAAGGCGTTCGATGTTGCCGTAGGTCTCGCGGTATCGCGCCCAGTCCAGCTCCGCCAGGGCGCTGTACCCATCGAACTGGCTGATGGTGCCGTCAGCCTCAAAAGGCACGTACATCGACCGTCCCATGCGTTCCCAGCGCGCCACCTCATCCGCGTTGATTCCCAGTCGCGCCTCCAGTTCGTCGAGCTCATGCCCAACGAAGGTCCGGTGGAGTGCTGCGGCCCGGACGAAGACCCAGGACGCCATCACATTGGTGTAGGCGTTGTCGTCCACGCCAGGATGGTCGCTACCCGGCCGTCGGGTGTGATACTCATCGGGTCCGGCCAGTCCCCGGAGATGGTGGCGGTCGGTGGCCGCCTCGTACTCCACCAGGGACGCGAAGTAACGACACACCCCCACGATCAGGTCTGCACCCTTGCTGAAGAGCCATGCACGATCGACTGTGGCCTCGTAGTACTGCCAGGCGTTGAAAGCGACCGCTAGCCCCACGTGCCGCTGCAGGTGGGAATTGTCGGCCATCCACCTGCCGGACCGGTGGTTGTACAACCAGCGGGGTGTCTCTTCGGTGCCGTCGCTTCCACTTTGCCAGGGGAACATTGCTCCGGTTCGGCCCTGGTCTGCTGCGGCTTGGCGGGCGGCGGGAAGCCGTCGCCAGCGGTAGTTGAGGAGGGCGCGTGCGACGTCGGGAGTTCTGAGTGTGAGAACCGGGAGCACGAAAAGCTCGTCCCAGAAAATCTGCCCACGGTAGCCTTCCCCGTGCAGGCCCCTGGCGGGGACCCCGGCGTCGAGTTCCATGGTGTGCGGTGTCAAGGTCTGGAGCAAATGGAACAGGTGCAGGTTCAGGACAAGGCGCACTTGCGTCGGCGCGTCGAGATCCACCCGGAAAGGACGGAGGAGGCGCTGCCAGGCGGCCCCGTGCGACGCAAGGAGCGCCTCGAAGTTCCTGCCCGAACGGGCGAGAATTGACTGAGCTTCGGTTCGCGGCGAGGAAATGGCCCGGTCCCGGGATGTCACCACGGCAACCACCTTTGTCAGGACTGTCGGTTCACCGTCCATCAAGGTCGATTCGTACAGTCGAAAATGATGCTGGCCGGTGCGCCCGGTGGTTCCCCGCGTTGTCTCCCCGGCGACTGCGGCCCTGAAGGCGACGGCGATGCGGATCCGGCTTTGCGTGGTTTCAGCTTCGGCAATGGTGTCGGCGCCGGCTTGCCCGTCGTCGTCGTCGGTGCAATCAAGGAGGTGCACCCGTGCACCAGCATTGGGGTCCGGGAGGTTTGTGTTTCGGGTCCCGGTATTGACCCCCGTGCGGAACGTGATGGTGCCATTCCAGCCCAAGGGGGTGACCCGGGTTTCGGTGGCGAGCAGGTGGCATTCGGCCATTGAGACGAACCTTTGCTGCTCGACCCGCAGGTGCCGGCCGGCAGCGGTCTCGAGGACAACCTGCCTTTCCAGGACCGCTCTCGCCAGATCCAGGGTTCGTAGCTCGCTGATGACCTGCAGACCTCCCGCCGACCACCAGTCGCCACTATCGACTCGAATGTCCAGCGAGAGACAATCCGGGGCATTGACCAGGTGTTCCTCGAGCACACGGCTCCCGCCAACCTGCTTCTCCAATCGGTTGAAGACGCCAGCCAGATACATCCCTGGGTAAGAAAATTCTCCGCCCTCCGGCGCTGCCCCTCTCACACCCAGATAGCCGTTGCCGAGGGTTGTCAGCGCTTCACGGTGGCCCTCATGATCGGAATTCATGCCCCGATACACCAGCTGCCAGGGGTCCCCGAGGACCACGCCAAGATCCAGCTGGCTCACGTCGTTGAGCACCACGTGCGCTCCAGCCTCTTCAAGCGTCCGGCGTGCCTTGAGCCGGTCGATGCCTACAACACGACCAAAGCCGCCGCGGCGGGCTGCCAATACACCGGCCACCGAATCCTCAATGACAACGGCACGTTCGGGTGATACCCCCAACCGGTGGGCGGCTTCAAGGAAGACTTCCGGTGCTGGCTTGCCGGGCAGGCCCAACTGCAGGGCAAGCGTCCCATCCACTACCACCTGGAAAGAGTCGGCCAACCCTGCAGCGGACAACACCGGCATGGCATTCCGGCTGGAGGTCACGATCGCAGCGGGCACGCCCTCATCCTGCATCGTCTTGAGCAGCCGACTGGTTCCCGGGTAGGCCTGCACACCGTCTGCAGCGAGCCGTTCCAGGTAGGCCCTGTTCTTGAGCGCCCCCAACCCATATGCGGTCCAGTCCCCCACGGCATCCGTGACCTGACCCAGGCCGAGGGGAATCCCGCGCGACGCCAGCAGGTCGATCAGTCCCGACTCCCGCGGTTTACCGTCAACGGTCCTGAAGTAGTCGTCCTGGGTAAAGGGGGAACGGTCAGCGTCGGACGGGCATCTCGGGTCATTGATGATTGCTTCGAAGACATCCTTCCAGGCCCGCTGATGAATGACCGCCGTGTTGGTGACCACGCCATCCAAATCAAAGATGACGGCGTCGAAGGGTGGCTGCGCTGCCGCAAGTGTCGGTGATCTGGTCATCAGCTAGATGTACCGGCGCCCGGGAACCGCAGGAAGTGCCTTTGTGCCCGAATAGAGCTGCGGCGACCAGGGCTGCGTGGACACCCACAATTCTTGGGACTTTCGACCCTATCGAGCGATATCGGTGCGCCAACACTCTTAGGCGAGAGCACAGGACGGCAGGACGCCGTTCGGCGGGAGGGAGTCTTTCCATGAACAGAGCAGGTTCAATCGCAATGCTCATCATCGGGATCATCCTGTCGATCATCGGCGCGTCGATGGCGGCCGGAGGAATCGCCGTCGCGTGGGTTGCCTCCGATCAGCGGGACGACGGTTATTTCACCTCCCCGACCGAACGCTACGCTGTCGCGTCCCATGCGCTTGTCTCGCCGCGTCTTGAGGCATTCGGCGAGGGTACAGCGGAACGCCTCCCGTTCGACGTCGGGACGCTCAGGTTGCGCGCCGCCGAACCGGACGCTGAAATTTTTATTGGCCTGGCACCACAGGATGAGGTCGACGAGTACCTCGCTGGGGTTAACCGCACCGAACTGCGGGACGTCGACTTCGATCCATTCCGTCCGGTCTACCGCAACATTTCGGGGTCAGCAGCACCAGCGGAACCAGGATCCCAGGATTTTTGGGCTGCCTCAGCATCAGGGCCGGGAGAGCAGGAACTCATCTGGGACATCGAGCCGGGCAACTGGACCGTCGTCGTGATGAATGCCGATGCTTCGCCTGGCTTCTCGGTCGATCTTCAGGCTGGCTTCCGGTCCGAACTGATTCGCCCTGCCGGCGCGATCGTCCTCATCATCGGCCTTGTAACCCTGGCCATCGGTCTGCCTCTCCTGGTTATCGGCGCCGTCGGGCTGGGACGCAACCAACCCGAAGCCGGCACCGTCGGCCCCGAAACCACGCCGCGTCGGGCTGCCCCGGTGACCGGACCGACTGCCGGAGTTGTTGCCGGACCGCCGTCGTACCCGGTGCACCTCGTTGCGCAACTCGATCCCGCACTGTCCCGTTGGATGTGGCTGGTGAAATGGTTCCTGGCCATTCCACATTTCTTCGTACTGTTTTTCCTCTGGTTCGCCTTCGCCGTGACCACCCTGGTGGCCTGGTTCGCGATCCTCTTCACCGGCCGCTACCCCCGCTCGCTCTTCAAATTCAACGTGGGGGTGCTGCGATGGAATTGGCGGGTGGCCTTCTACGCCTATGCAGCTGCCGGCACCGATAGGTATCCCCCGTTCACTCTGGGACGCACCGATTACCCAGCCGACATCGTGGTGGAGTATCCGGAGCGGCTATCCCGTGGTCTGGTGCTCATCAAGTCCTGGCTCCTTCTGATCCCACACTTGCTCATCGTGGCTGCGATTACCGGCTCAGCCACCTGGGGCTGGCAGGTGCAAAGTGGAGAGTATGACGCCACCGGCGGCCTGTCTTTGCTAGGGCTGCTGGTGTTGGTCGGGGTGGTGGCCATGCTCTTCACCGGCAACTACCCACGGCCTTTGTTCGCTTTCATCATCGGCTTGAACCGGTGGATCTACCGGGTTCTGGCCTACGGTTCCCTGATGCGTGATGAGTACCCGCCATTCCGCCTGGATCAGGACATCGAAACGTGACCGAGCCGACACGTGTCCCAGCGGTGATCCGGTCGCCGCAAGGCGCACTATGAGGCATGGAGAAATTGAACAAGGTGACGGCTGGCGCGTGGCGGTGGCTGCAGGCCAATCGTGACTGGTTGCCCGCAGTGGGAGTCCTCGCCTGCGTGGTGGCTTTCTGGGCTGTCGGGCTGGTGGGAGGACTGGCGATGCTGCGCGAGGCACAGTCCCCCATGGCTACCCTGATTGGGCTCTATTTCATGCTCGCCCTGATCGCGATCTCCATCACCGTTGCCGTCCTTGCAGCCTCCGATCTCACCCGCCGGATCGCTATCCGGAGGAAAAGGCAGCCCCGTTAAGTCACTGCACGGCGGCGGCTCAATCAGAACCCGCTGGACCTCATAGGCTGCGGGACCGGTAGACTAAAACGAAGGTGAGCCGGGAAGTCTGGTCGGCATTATCTTTGTTGACCCCAATCCAGGAGCTTTACTTATGGCAGACCCCACCACCGAGCCCAAACCAAAATCAGGGTTGCTCGGCCGCGGCACATACTCAGAATCACTCAGAGTCGGCGAGATCCTCCGTAAGGAAACCGTTGGCGGCATCCTGCTCGTGATCACTGCCACCGCAGCAATCATCTGGGCCAACTCCCCCGCGGCCGATAGCTACTTCGCGTTGCGGGACTTCACCTTCGGGTACGAGCCGTGGCATCTGGAACTGAGCCTCGGTGCCTGGGCGGCTGACGGCCTGCTGGCTGTCTTCTTCTTTCTTGTTGGTCTCGAACTGAAACGGGAATTTGTAGCAGGGGATCTGCGTAACCCACGCAAGGCTATAGTCCCGGTTGCTGCAGCAGTCGGCGGCGTCGTCGTCCCGGCCCTGGTGTATGTCGGCATCAACATCTTCAGCCCAGACACCCTCCGCGGGTGGGCCATTCCCACCGCCACCGACATCGCCTTCGCCGTCGCAGTGCTGGCCATTGTGGGATCACATCTGCCCAGCGCGCTCAGGATTTTCCTGTTGACGCTCGCTGTAGTTGACGATCTGATCGCCATTTCCATTATTGCCATCTTCTATTCGGACGATATCCAGGTCACCCCCCTGCTTCTGGCCCTCATCCCGCTGGTGCTTTACGCGGTGCTGGCGCAGAAGTATCGGGAGTTTTTTCACCTGAAATCGTCCGCTGCCTGGTTCATCCTGCTGCCCATCGGCTTTGTCGTCTGGGCCCTCGTGCACGCCGGTGGTATCCACGCGACAGTCGCTGGGGTTCTCCTCGGGTTTACCGTCCCCGTGCTGCATCGAAAGGCCACCGCGGGACCTGATGCGGGGCCGGGCCTGGCGGAGCTGTTCGAACACCGGATCCGGCCACTATCCGCAGGGTTCGCCGTCCCCGTCTTCGCTTTCTTCTCTGCAGGTGTCACCATCGGCGGCTGGAGTGGGTTTGTTTCAGCGGTGACCGATCCGGTGGCGCTCGGGATCATTCTTGGCCTGGTGATCGGCAAGCCCATCGGCATTGTCGGGACCACCTGGCTGCTCACCAAACTCACCAGGGTCAACCTCGACCCTGCCCTGCGTTGGGTGGACCTGATCGGTGTGGCGCTGCTGGCGGGAATTGGCTTCACGGTCTCCCTCCTGATTGCCGATCTGAGTTTCACCCCAGACGGCTCTACCAATGATCACGCCAAGGTCGGCATCCTCACGGCGTCCATTGTTGCGGCGCTAATTGCGTCAGTCATCCTGCGAGCACGTAACAAGCGGTACAAGGCGATTGAGGCTGAGGAAAACGTCGACGACGACGGCGACGGAATCCCTGATGTTTACCAGGACAACCCAGCAAATGAAACAGTGACAGCACCTGCAGCGGAAGATGCTGCGCCCGGCACCGACCGGAGCGGGCAACCACCCAGCAAGAACCGGGACGCATAACCCGGGGCGAACCATGCGATAAGGCGATTTCCGTGGCACGGAGATCGCCTTATCGCTTTAATCGGCAGGACCCGGGGTGCCGCAGCCGCCAGCCTTGCACGCCTGTGGCGAGTTGGACCCTGTCTTACCCGCCAGCTCTGTCCATTGGTTTGAGTTCATTCACCGCTGCTGCCCGCCCACTGTGGGAGCTTCATGGCCAGTGCGCGGGGTGGAAATCCAGGGCATAGGGCGGTACTTCCAGCGCCCGGTCATCGTTTGAGCGCCCCGTCTTCGTCGACCCGGTAAGGTCTGTTGGCTCGTCGGTGTTGCTGGGCGTAGCGGAGCTAGGACTGTGATCCATGTTTCCCCCATGGTGAACGTCGACGGAGGATACCGTCGCAGTACAAAAAGTATGCCATTCGCCTCGGACATTTCAGCGGATGGCCCGCGGAAAACCTTCCAGAATCGACCAGCTCGCAACTCCTTGCGCCCAAGACAGCGACGACGGTGACACGGTGCAACCTCCAGAACGCCACTAACACTGACCCGGGTGGTGGTTCGCCACAAGTAATGTATCGACTCGCTGCAGACTCATGGACCAATCGGTATTACTGTGTTCCTAATCGTCACCGATCCACCACGAAAGAGGCACCCATGGGCAAAGCACCATCTACACCGACGGAGACTTCGCTCCTGAAAGTTCTCGGCAACTGGGACGCTTTGGCACTGGGCTTCGGTGCCATGATCGGGTTCGGCTGGGTAGTGCTGACCGGGGGCTGGATTGCCGACGCCGGCACCATGGGCGCCACCCTCGCCATGATCACGGGTGGTGTAATCATGGCCGTCGTCGGGTTGACCTACGCCGAACTCACCGCGGCGATGCCCAAAGCAGGCGGTGAGCACAACTTCCTCCTGCGAGGCATGGGTCCGCGCTGGTCCTTCATCGGGTCCTGGGCCATCACCGGCGGCTACGTCACCATTGTGGCGTTTGAAGCGGTGGCGCTCCCCCGCACCGCTCTCTACCTCTTCCCTGATCTGAATCAGGTGCCGCTGTGGGAAATCGCCGGTAGCCAGGTGCATCTCACCTGGGCCCTGGTCGGCGCCATCGCCGCCGTCGTCATTACCGGTGTCAATATCCGGGGAGTGAAGCTGGCAGGTGTGGCCCAGACCTTCGTCGTGCTGCTGCTGCTGATCATCGGCTTGATGCTGATATTCGGCTCCTTTACCGGTGGATCAACCGACAACATGGAGCCCTTCTTCACCGGAGGGATGGGCGGATACTTCGCCGTACTGGTAGTGGTGCCGTTCCTGTTTGTGGGCTTCGACGTCATCCCGCAGTCTGCGGAGGAAGTGAACATTCCACCGCGACAGATCGGCCGTCTGGTGGTTATCGCAGTGGTTCTCGCAACCATTTGGTACGTGATGACGGTTCTCACCACGTCCTCGGCAATGCCTGCCAACGAGATCGCTCAGGCTGATATCGCGACGGCGGATGCGATGGGTGCACTATTTGGTACAGATGTGATGGCGAAGATCCTGATTGCCGGCGGTATCGCCGGGATCCTGACATCCTGGAACTCGCTGCTGTTGGGCGCGTCACGACTGATGTATTCGATGGCCCGGTCCGGCATGCTCCCACGATGGTTTGGCGTACTGCACCCGAAATACCGCACGCCTGTCAACGCTTTGCTTTTCATCGGCGGCTTGTCGTTCATCGCGCCGTTCTTCGGTGAGGCGATGCTGGTCTGGCTCGTGGACTCTGGCGCCCCCAGCATTGTGATCGCCTACCTTCTGGTGGCAATCGTGTTCATCATTCTGCGCCGCAAGGAACCAGCCATGGACCGGCCCCTGCGGATCGGTGGTGCAGGCAATGGTGGAGTCATTATCGGCTTCTCCGCGGTGGTGCTCTGCGTAGGCCTGCTGAGCCTGTACCTCCCGGGTATGCCCGCGGCCCTCACTCCCCCGCCGTGGATCCTGTTTGGGTTCTGGTGGGTCCTTGGCCTGTTCTTCCTGTTCCGGATCCCGACCGGCGTCAAGCCCGGAGCCGACGCCGAAGAGGACCTCCTGGCAAAGCTCGGCCGGAAGGGCCGGTAGCCCAGGGGTGATCCGCCTGCCGACGAACGGGTAGGCGGATCACCCCGCATGGTGTTGCTTTCGGCTACTGACCTCTGCACGAACGAAATCAGGGCGTTGTTCCACTCGTCCGGATGGCTGACGTTGCAGCCATCCGGCGCACCCTTGTCGCAGAAACTTTCCTCATCTTTCGTCAAGTCTTGGGTCATCCCGGCCGCGACGTCCTTGGTCAACGGCCCATCGGGATTCTCGTCGGTCTGCATGAGGTATTGAGTTACCGTCGTAGGTGATGACTCGATACCCTGCCTCCTGGAGCGTCGGAACCTGAGCTTTGAGTCGACCTAGAGCGACTCAGCCCTGGACTGGGTCACCCACATCTCCACGGTCTACACTGAGCCTCACTGTTGACGACGATACTGTTGACGACGATGCGACGCTTCGGTACCGCACAAGAGGTCCAAAGTCCGCTTCCCCACTGGACGGCCCGCCCCAATTATGGGGAGGATAAGACTGTGCCGGGTGGGTCCGTCGAGACTAGAATAGGGGCTGGCGCCAGTTCAATCCGTTCGTCGTTCCTTTGGCTAGGAGAACGACCCGGGGAAGGGTGGAGAAGATGTCCTTTGGGGCTCTTTGGGGTGAAGAGTGTGCGGGCGATGGCTAACGGAAACGTGGCCGAGCTGGAACAGTTAGGTTCCAACGTCTGTGCGTCCTATCTGGACGCGCTGCCGGTGACCGGAGCCGCGTTATCTGCGCTCGGCGGGTCCCTTCAAGAAACAACGCTGTGCGCTACTGACACCCTTTCAGGGGAACTGGATGAATTGCAGTTCGACCTGGGGGAAGGTCCACGGTGGGCGGCTATCCGGTCTCGGACACCAATATTGATACCCCAGGTGCGTCGCGCATCCCACGAGAATTGGCCCGTGTTTGGGAAGGCTCTCCTGGCGACGGACGCGCAGGCGCTCTTCGTCTTCCCGTTGGTCGTTGGTGCCATGAACATTGGCGTGGTTGAACTCTATAGTTTTGACCCCGGACCTCTCAGCAATAGCGATCTCACTGTGGCAAGCTCGCTCAGCGACAGGGCGGCGTGGTCCCTGCTGCGCAGCATACTGACGCTTGAGTCCGCCGGTGACTCAGTCCAGGCCGGCTCGTTGCTCTCACGACGTGAGATACATCAGGCAACCGGCATGGTGTTGGCGCAAACCGGCGGGTCGGCTGCCGATGCGCTGATGATGCTGCGAGCCCACGCGTTTGCCAGCGGATCCACGCTTCGCGCAACCTGCGACTCCGTGCTGAGCAGGCAACTGGATTTCAGTTTGCAAATAGGGTGAGCAATTAACGCCAGATTTGTTAGCATGTGCCCATGGAAATCGAGACCCGCTCGATTCGGGTCAGTGCAGCGTTCGTCAAGATTGCGGACACGCTCGTGGGTGACTATGACGTGTTGGAGCTGCTGCATACTCTCGTTGAAGAGTCTGTTGAATTGCTCGACGCCGCCGCCGCCGGGCTAATGCTGGCTGGCCCGGACGGCGTCCTGCAGGTGCTCGCGTCAACCAGCGAGGAGAGCCAACTGGTCGAGGCGCTGCAACAGGAATCTGGAGCAAGGCCGTGCGTTGACTGCTATGTCACCGGGGTACCCGTGACCGTCCGTGACATCGCCGGGACTGAAGATCGGTGGCCAGACTTCAGGAGGGCCGCCGCGACCCAGGGGTTCCGTTCGGTCCATGCCTTCCCAATGAGGTTGCAGGGGCGGACTATTGGCGCGATGAACCTGTTTCGGACTGAAACCGGGGAGCTGTCCGACGAAGACGTTGCGATTGGGCAGGCCTTGGCTGACGTGTCCACCATCAGCATCCTGCAGAAAAAGACGGCGTCAGAATCCGCCGTCGTCAATCAGCAACTGCAGGACGCCCTGAACAGTCGGATCGTCATTGAGCAGGCCAAGGGCATGATTGCCCACATCGATGACATTGGCACTAACGAGGCATTCCGTCGACTTCGTAACCACGCCCGCTCGAACAATAAGAATCTGCGGGAGACGGCGCAAGCTGTACTGAACCGCTCTCTCACTGTCTAGTGTCGGATTCCAGGATTTCCCGCCGTTCCTGTCGGACACATCAGGTGTGAGCGGAGTGTACTGGGTGTTGCACGTCGACCTCGATCAGTTCATCGCGGCGGTCGAAGTGTTGCGTCGCCCGGAACTCGCAGGCAAACCGATCATCGTCGGGGGTAGGGGCGATCCGGCGGAACGAGCCGTGGTGTCGACCGCATCCTACGAAGCCAGGGCATTCGGCGTCGGATCGGGGATGCCCCTCCGCGTTGCCGCCAGGAAAGCACCCCAGGCGGTCATTCTGCCCGTCGACCAGGCAGCCTATCTTGCTGCGTCTGAAACGGTGATGACCACCCTGCGGGGCCAATCGGGTGCCACAGTGCAGGTGCTGGGCTGGGATGAAGCCTTTGTTGGTATTGAGACCGACGATCCAGAAGCCTACACCCGTCGGCTGCAAGCCGCTGTATTGGATCAAACTCGGCTCCGTTGCAGCGTCGGCATCGGGGACACACTGGTTCGAGCCAAGGTCGCCACCGGTTTCGGTAAACCGGCGGGCGTCTTCCGTCTCACCGCGAAAAATTGGCTCGACGTCATGGGAACTCGACCGACGAAGGACCTTTGGGGCGTTGGCACCAAAGTCTCCGGCCGGCTGGCCAAACTCGGTATCACCACCGTGGCCGAACTTGGTGCGTCCGACCCCGAAGGTCTCGTCCCGGAGTTTGGTCCAAAAATGGGGCCCTGGTACGCGGAGCTTGGACGCGGGGACGGCACCAGCGTTGTGGATGACACTCCCTGGGTTGCCCGAGGACACAGCCGCGAAACCACCTTCCAACAGGACCTAACCGACCCCGTTCACATTAATGACGCCGTGCAGGAGCTCGCGCTGCGGGTCATGACAGAGGTATCGGCATCGGCCGAGGGACGGCCAGTTGTTGGCCTCACCCTCAAGGTGAGGTACGCACCGTTCTTCACCAAGACCCACGCACGGAGGATCTCTGCGACATCAGATCGAAACGAGATACTTGCGCGTACAGCGGATCTCGCAAGCGGGATCGAGGCGGGTCGTCCCATTCGACTTCTTGGTCTGCGAGCAGAAATGGCAATGCCCGACGACGCCCGCAAGGGTCACACGCCCACACGAGGCGGCTGGTGAGTGGCATCCCCCAGGGGAGGCTTCAGCGCGTTCGATAGCGGGCGTAGATGAGCCCAGTGGAGAACGCACGTTCCTGAACCAACTCCAGGTCCAGTCGCACACCGGTGGGAAAGAACCGTTTGCCGCCGCCCACCACGCTGGTGGTGATGAACAGGTGATACTCATCCACCAGGCCAGCCGCAATGGCCTGGGCCGCGAGGTTTGGACCATCAACGCTGAGGTCGTGATCAGACTCGGCCTTGAGCCTGCGCACCATCTCCGGATCGAAGGTTCTCTGGATCCGGGTCTTTGTGCTGGACACCGACTCTAGTGTTGTGGAGTAAACGACCTTCTCTGCGGCCTGCCAGTCGCGGGCGTACTGCACTATATGCGGCGGCACATCCGGCTCTGCGTGTGCTGTCTCCCAGAAGACCATCGTCTCGTACATCCGCCGGCCGTAGAGGAAGGTGCGGACGGGGCGGAAGATATCCCCGATAAAAGTATGCACTTCCTGATCTTCTGCTCCTCGGCCAATGTCGCCCTTCGCTGCCTCTGCGTAACCGTCAAGCGATGTGATCATTGAGTAGATGAGCTTTGCCATCAGTCTCCTTCGCATCCGAATAGGTCTGCGCCAATCATAGGACTCCCGGTGCCCCAGAAAAGGGCACCAGGTGGGCCAATTATGGGTCCCGTTTCTGGCTGAAGCCACCGATGATGGGCCGCCACCACTGTGCAGCCGGGTTGGAGTCGATCAGGACTGTGCGGACTAGCAGGGTGAGCGGGATCGCCAGAATTGCCCCGATTGGGCCGATGACCACCGCCCAGAACAGAACGGAGACAAAGGTGACGGTCTGGCTGAGGGCGACCGCATTCCCCACGATCCTGGGTTGGATTATCGATTGCACAACGAGGTTGATCACTCCGTAGACGACGACGACCGCGACGACGGTACTCCACCCACCAACGAAAAAGCCGAACACCAGCGGAGGAATGATTGCGATGAAGTAGCCGATGTTCGGGATGAAGCTGCAGATGAACGCCAGTAGACCCCAAAGAAAAGCGCCCGGCACACCGAGCAGCAAAAGTGCCAACCAGTTGAGAACCCCCTGGGCGATCCCCAGACCGGTGGTGGCGACCATATACTTCCGCACACCGATCGCAAAGGACTGCAGAGCCTCAACCACAGCGGGGTGTTCCGGCTCCAATTCACTGAGGACTTTCGGGATAGATGTCGCGTCCATAGCCATCAGGATGAGCGTGGTGAGGATGATGACAAGTGCGAAGGCCATGCCCGTGACCGAACCGAGGATGCCACCGATAACGGCGACGATTCTTCCCGAATCCAGATTTGAAACGGCCGCCTGGATCTGTTGTTGATCGAGCCCGGTCGCAGCCAGCATGTTGGCGATCGTTTGACCGATCTCCTCGATCTGCGAAGCGTACTGTGGCAGGAGGGCTGCGAACTGCGCGAACGCCACCACGAGCGCCGCTACGAATGCGGCAAGCAGAGCAAAGACCGCTGCAATGACGGTGCCGGTGGCGACCCCCTGGGGTGTTCCATGGCGTTCAAGCGTGAGTCGCAGCGGATGCGCACAAATTGTGAGGATCAGCGCCAGAAATACTGGGGCAAAGAACCCCTGAATGGCGGAGATGCCGAACACCGTGACCGTGGCCCCACCCAGCCCGGCGAGAATGGCCGCCGACCTGTACGACCGAGCGGATACCTCACCGGCCCGTGGTTCGGAGCGAATTTCGGTCGGTTCAGCGACAGCGAGACCGGGATCGGGCCGAATTCTTCTACGCCACCACACCATTCCGCCCTCCGGCTCCGTTGGTTTGGCCAGTATCGCTCGGGCAAATCGCTTGAGCATCACCCGATGCGGGCGATCTAGATGTTGTTGGCAGTATCCACACGGATACCAGAAAACAGCTCTGTCAACCTTTGGCCCCGCACCTGGGGTGAGCCTGTTCTGAATCAAGTGTGCATGTGTGTGCACTTAATGCTATATCTAGATGAGACAGGTCTTCAGTGCAGGTTTGATGGACAGGATTCGCATGCTTGAGGTTCTCCGGGTTGTCGCCTATCGGAGGCTGTTCACGGCACAGATTCTTGCACTCTTAGGCACGGGTTTGCTGACTGTGGCACTAGGCCTGTTGGCTTTTGATCTGGCCGGCGGGAAGGCCGGTGCGGTGTTGGGCACCGCGTTGACTATCAAAATGCTGGCCTACGTTTTCGTCGCTCCGATAATGGCTGCCCTGGTTCAGCGGTTACCCCGCAAAACGGTTCTTGTCGCGGCGGATCTGATGCGCGCGGCCATCGCACTCGCATTACCCTTCATTGACCAGGTCTGGCAGATTTATGTGCTGGTATTCCTCCTGCAATCCGCATCCGCCACGTTCACTCCGGCATTTCAGGCTCTCATACCGGTGATTCTGCCGAAGGAGAAAGATTACACCCGAGCCCTGTCGCTCTCTCGTTTGGCCTACGATCTGGAGTCGCTGCTTAGCCCGCTGATCGCAGCGGTGTTGTTGACGGTCATGAGCTACCACAACCTGTTCGTCGGGACGATGGCCGGATTCTTGCTCTCCGCGATAATTGTGCTTACCACCGCGCTGCCGCGGATACCGGCATTGGATCGAACCGGATCTCTACTACACCGGACCACTTTGGGTACGCGAATATTCCTCGGCAACCCGTCCCTCCGGGGCTTGATGGCTTTGAACCTTGTGGTGGCCTCCGGGACGGCTTTGGTGCTGGTCAATACCGTCGTCTACGCCCTGGACGTATTTGGTGGGTCCACTACTGATCTGGCTGTGGCCCTCGCCTGCTATGGCGCTGGCTCAATGGTCGTTGCGCTAGCCGCTCCACGGATCCTTGAGCGGGTGACGGACCGCACCATGATGGTTCGGGGCGGCGTTATTCTGGCGCTCGCGATCGCCGCGGCCGCGGTGATCGCCTGGACCGAACAATCCTGGCTGTTACTTCTCGCTCTGTGGATGGTACTGGGCGCGGGCACCTCAATGATCAATACGCCGTCGGCGCGGCTGCTCCGGCGCGCCGCCACCGACCGCACCCGTAGTTACCTCTTCACCGCACAGTTCTCCCTGTCACACGCCTGCTTCATCGTCACCTACCCGATCGCAGGTTGGGTTGGTGCGGGGTGGGGACAACCGGCCGCGGCAGTAGTCCTTTCTGCTCTCGCCACGCTGGGGACGGTGGCCGCGTTGCGGTTGTGGCCCGATGACCAGCACCCATGTCCGCCTAAGGTTTCGGTTAGACAGCAGGCCCGGTAACGTGATCAATCATGAAAGCGGCCCCGCGCCGAGCCTGCATCACCCTGGCGCCCCCGACAACGTCCGCCTCGAGGCTGGCGCAGCGGTGTTCAGGATGCTCGCCGATCCGACCCGGCTGCATCTCCTGTGGATCCTCGCCCAGGCCCCGAACGACGTCAGTTCACTCGTCGACCAGACTGGCGCATCACGGACATCTGTGAGCCAGCACCTGGCGAAACTGCGGTTTTCCGGTCTGGTGACCACCCGCAAGGAGAGCCGCAACGTGGTGTACAGCATCGTCGATGGACACCTGGCCCGGCTCGTGCAGGAGGGTCTCAATCTTGCTGACCACCGGGTCACCGGCGAGCCCACCCACGGCTGAGGCCCTCTCCCCCGGATCGATTAGCGCGGCCGACCAGGGTTAGAGTTCGGCGAGCAGCTGTTCCATTTCCTGGATTTCGGCGAGCTGGGTTTCCATGATGGTCTCGGCGAGAGCAATTGCCGCAGGATACTCCCCGTTATCGATTTCCTCCTGGGCCATCTCCACCGCCCCGTCGTGGTGTTCAATCATGGATTCCAGGAACAACCCGACCGCGTCGTCACCCTCGGCCGCTTCCAGATCAGCCATCTGATCTTCATCCAGCATGCCGTCCATCCCACCCATCCCGCCCATCTCGTGCCCAGCCATGCCACCGTCGGGCATGACCGGTCGGTCCCACGCTTCGAGCCAGCCGGTCATGATATCGATCTCAGGACCCTGCGCAGCCTTGATCCTGGTGGCGAGATCCGAAATCTCAGGGCTGACATCGTCTTTGGCAAGCATCATCTCGCTCATCTCCACCGCCTGCTGGTGGTGAGGAATCATCATCTGGGCGAACATGGCATCCGCGGGATTGTGCTCGGCAGACACCACAGCACTGGATTCGGTGGGAGTGCTCTGTTCAGCAGAGGCAGACGAGTCCGCAGCCGGGGTGCTGGTGTCACTGCTGCACCCGGCGACGCTAATAACGGCGGCAATACTTAATGCTGGCAAAGAGAGATAACGCTTCATAGTGATCTGATCCTTTTGAAATATCTGATGAATAGTCTGCAGTGGTGCCTTCGAAGGGCAGGTGCGTCGCTGAGTGAGAGCCTTAGGTGGTGAAGCGTTCGGGGCTGAGGTCGATCCTGCGCAGTAGTTGCGCGTTCAATGCGACCACGATGGTGGAAATACTCATGAGCACTGCTCCCGCCGCGGGCGATAGCACGAAACCGGCGAAGGCCAACACGCCGGCGGCCAGGGGCACGGCGATCAGGTTGTATCCCGTCGCCCAGACCAGGTTCTGGATCATCTTCCGATAACTGGCCCGGGACAAATCGATCATCGCCAGGACTGATCGTGGATCGTTGCCTGCCAGCACCACGCCGGCGGATTCCATTGCGACGTCGGTCCCGGCGCCAATGGCAATTCCCACCTCCGCCCGGGCCAGTGCGGGGGCGTCATTCACGCCGTCGCCGACCATCGCCACTTTCAGGCCACGGGACTGCAGCTCCGCGACCTTGGAGTCCTTATCCTGCGGGAGTACGTCGGCGAAGACTTCGTCGATACCGAGTTCAGTCCCGACCGCGTCCGCCACCTGGCGTGCGTCCCCGGTAATCATCGCGACCTTCACGCCCCGGTCCTGCAACGCTTTCACCGCGGCCCGGGACTCATCCCGTACCCGGTCCTCGAGTCGCACGGCACCAAGCACGGTGCCGTCACGGACCACATGCAACACAGAAGCGCCACGGCCGATCCATTCCTGGACGGTATCTCTCATGTCCGACGGGGTCTCCAACTGCAGTTCCCTGAGCATGTTCGGGCCACCAACAATGACCTCGGTCCCGTTGACAGTGGCTCGGACACCCCGGCCGGTCATCGACGAAAAGTCGCTTCCCCGATAACCGAACACCGCCGCTTCAGGCGTGTCCATAGCTGCGTTGACGATGGCGCGTGCCACCGGGTGTTCGCTGTCGGACTCTGCCGCCGCGGCCAACGCCAACATTTCCGCATCGGACATCGTTCCGGACGTGGTGGTGGCGGTGACGGCGTGCCGGCCCTCGGTGAGAGTGCCGGTCTTATCGAACAGCACTATGTCGACAGTGCGCATGCGCTCCAACGCCATCCTGTTCTTGATCAACACACCCGCCTTCGCCGCGCGCTCCGTCGAAATCGCGATCACCAGGGGAATCGCCAAACCAAGCGCATGCGGGCAAGCGATAACCAGGACCGTGACCGTGCGGATGACCGCATCATCGGGGCTACCCAGCAGGATCCACGCGATGAAAGTGAGGATGCCAGCGACCAGGGCAAAGTAAAACAACAAGGCAGCGGCCCTGTCAGCGAGGGCCTGCGCTTTCGACGACGAGGCTTGCGCCTCAGCGACCAGACGCTGAATCCCGGCCAGAGTGGTGTCGGCTCCGACGGCGGTCACCCGCACCCGGACCGCGTTATCGGTTGCCACAGTTCCCGCGACCACCACCTCCCCGACCATGCGTTGCACGGTGCGGGATTCGCCGGTGATCATCGCCTCATCGAACTCGGCCACACCGTCAACGATCTCGCCATCGGCGGGTACCCGTGCGCCTGACCGGACCAAAACGACGTCGCCGGTGGCCAGCGAGCTCACGGAGACGGTTTCGATTCCCGTGTCGGTGACTTTATCTGCCTCATCGGGCAGCAGCGCGGCCAACGCATCCAAAGCCCCCGCTGCGGATCCGAGGGCACGCATTTCCATCCAGTGCCCCAACAACATGATGACCACCAGCAGGGCCAGCTCCCACCAGAAGTCCAGATTGAAATCTCCAATCCCCAGGGTGGTCACCCAGGATGCGATGAAGGCGACGCTGATGGCCATCGCAATCAGCAACATCATCCCCGGTTGCCGGGTCCGTAGTTCGGTGATCCCGCCCTTGAGGAACGGGGCACCGCCATAGAAGAAGATGATGGTACCCAGAATCGGTGAGATCCACATCGCGCCGGGGAAATCCGGCGGCGTGTAGCCGACGATCATGGCGAACATATGGCTGAACAACACCACCGGAACACTCAAGACCAAACTCAACCAGAACTTGTTCTTAAACATTGCGGTGGAATGCCCCGCATGCTCCCCATGAGAATGCACCTCATGGTCCTCGCTCTTTTTCACCTTCGGAGTTGATTCTGCAGCTGGAGTACTGGACATGATGGTCCCCTAACAAACGCAATGGTGTCATTTAGAAGTCAACGGGTGCAGCGCCCGGCAGTCATTCCGCGGGCTACAGCCGCATCAAAAGACCTTCAAGGAGTAAGCGGCCCTCTTGGGGCTCGGACTTCCCGCTCGGTACCCTGACACTATACCCCCTAGGGGTATTGGTCAAGGATGAGCTGCGGCATTGTGATCGCCGTTTCGCATCCGTAGCGCGACGACAAGTCCCGAGAGTGCGGTGACGAGCGCGACGACCGCCACAGCAGCCGGAATACCGTAAGCGTCCGCGATGACGCCGGAGAGAAGGGCCCCGACGGCGAAGCCACCGTCGCGCCACAACCGGTAAACCCCCACCGAGCGGGCCCTCCACTCGGGGTGCGCGACATCGCCTATCGCAGCCAGCAATGTGGGGTAGACCATCGCGGTGCCTGCACCAAGCAGGATGACGGCGGCAAGCCAGGTTCCGAAGCCAGTTCCAGCAGCGACCATGACCAAGGCGACTGCTTGAACCAGCATCCCCGCGACAATCAAGGGCTTGCGGCCGATTCGATCTGACAAACCGCCAGTGATCAATTGCCCGGCACCCCAGACAGCTGGATAGACGGCAGCAAGAATACCGATACGTTCAAGACCCAGACCCGCTGTGGCGAAAAGGATGGGAAACAGCCCCCAGGCGAGACCATCGTTCAGGTTATTCACCATGCCGGCCTGGCTCACTGAGGACAGGGATTTGTCCCGGAAACTCGTCAGGGTGAAGACGGCACGGCTGCTCAGCCCTGCTTCGGTGCCGGCATGGACGCTGACATGCCGAGCCGCTTCGGCTTTGGCGTGGTGATGGGTTTCGCGGATGGTCAGGGCGGATAGCCCCAGCCCAAGAGCAATGAAGACGGCACCCAGCAGGAACGGTCCGGGACGTAACCCATAGGTCGATGCTATGTAGCCGGTGGCCAGTGCTGCTCCCGCGACGCCGAGGTAGCCAGCCGCTTCGTTCAGGCCCATCGCCAGTCCTCGGCGTTCGGGACCCACCAGGTCCATTTTCATCATGACGGTGATTGACCAGGTTAGGCCCTGGCTGATGCCGAGGACGACGTTGGCTGCCACAATCCACCCCCAGGACGGCCCGAAGATCAGCAGGAGTGGGACCGGCAACGCGATCAGCCAGCCGGAAATGAGGACGGGTTTGCGCCCGTAGCGGTCTGCGAGAGTGCCGGCAAAATAGTTGGTTGCAGCCTTCGCGAGACCGAACGCGAGAATATAGGTCAGCGCGGAGGTGTAGAGCTCGAGGTGGAAGACCTTCTCGGCCAGCAGGGGCAGCACCGTCCGCTCCTGGCCAAGAGTGCCACCCACCAGGGCATTGACTGCGACGAGGAGCATGAACTGCGCCAAATTCTGCCGCAATCCCAGCTCTATTGCAGCGCCCTGTTTAGGTGGCGACGAGTTTCTGCCGGGTTTCACGGATATTCTCCTGTCACGGACCGATGGCCGAGGTTAAATGCTGTGGCGGCGACCGGAATGACCGTGCCGCCGCCACAGCTCAAGGACTGAGCTGGCTCTGTTTACTTGGAGGAAACAGTTTCCTGCTGCTTCCAGCTGGCCCATCCCGCGTAGCTTCCGTCGAGTTCGACGACGTCGTACCCTGCGCGACGAAGGCCGCTGGCCGCCACGGAGTTCCGCACTCCGGACTGGCAGTACGTGACAATGGTTCCTTCACCTGGCAGTTCATCCAGGTGCCACATAGCACGGCCACCGCTGAGCTGGTGCGAGCCGGGGATGTGCCCGGCAGTGTGTTCGGTGCGGTTGCGGACATCCAGCACCATGGCGGCGTCGAAATCGTCCAATTCCGCAGGCTGGATCAGCTTCGGGGTGTTCGTGGGAAGCCCGTCAATGCTGGTGACGTAGCCGCCAACCTTGTCGATGCCTACCCGGACCAGGTGATCCCACATGTCCTGCGCCATTTCTTGATCGGCGGCCAGAAGCACCAGCGGATTCTTGTCCGTTTCCGGGTTGACCACCCATGCTCCGTAGCTTGCCACTGACTTGCCGGCAGGAACGTTCAGGGAGCGGGCAACCGTGCCCTCATGCACCTCGGTATGTGACCGGGTGTCGATGAAGGTGACCTGATCGTCGGCTAGCTTTGCGGCGACGTCGGCGATGCTCAGCTCCGTCAAGGGTGCTCGCTGGCCCATGACTACTGGACCTTCACGATTCTCCCTCTTCATTCGACCGAAATAGGCGTGAGCATCGGGCTGTCCATCAAGCAGTTCGTCGATGAAGCCCTGTTCGTCATTGGCCGCGAGATACGGTCCCCACCAGGCGTACAGGCGCTCGTATCCCACAGTGGAAGACGGGATTGCCCCGAGGGCCTTACCGCAGGCACTGCCGGCACCGTGGGCAGGGTGGACCTGGACATAGTCGGGCAGGGTCAGAAACTTATCCCGCAGGCTGGTGAACAACTGCTTGGCACCCTCGAATCGGGTATCAACGCCGCCCGCTGCCTCATCCAGCAGATCGGGGCGCCCCAAATCTCCCGAGAATACAAAGTCCCCCGACAGCAGGAAGCCGGGTTCGGAGCTGAAAGCTCCGTCGGTCACCAGGAAGGACAGGTGCTCCGGGGTGTGGCCAGGGGTATGAACGGCCTTGATGGTGATGTTGCCGATGACAATTTTGTCGCCGTCGTAGAGCCGTTCGCCGTCAAATTCGTACTGCCAGTCGGGGCCACCTTCACCGGAGACGTAAATCTTTGCACCAGTGGCGGCGGCGAGTTCGCGGGTACCTGAGAGGTAGTCGGCATGGATGTGGGTTTCAGTGACGGCGATGATCTCCATGCCGTTCTTTTTGGCCAGATCCTGGTAGACGGCAATGTCGCGGCGGCCGTCGACAACTACCGCGGTGCCGTTGGCCTGGCAGCCAATCAGGTAGCTGGCCTGTGCGAGGTCTTCATCGTAAATACGCTCGATAAGCATCTGCTGATCTCCTTCGTTCGTGGTCTTGATCTATTACTACTGTAATACCCCTAGGGGTATATGGCAAGGCAACATTCTTCTATGCTTCACGCTCTGGGGCACGCCCCCATGGCGGCCACCGGCGGAATGGGTTAGGTAGTCGGAAGACCGGCCTTGGTCCAGGCAGACATTCCACCGGCCATCGTGTCGGCGGTAAACCCTGCGCCGTTCAGCGCGTCGGCAACCCGGGCGGAGCGGTTGCCGCTCCGGCACACCGCGATCACATGAACCGAGGGATTCAGTTCGGACAGTCGCGCCTGCAACTCGCCCATCGGGATATGCAACGCCCCGGGGATCATGCCCTCGGCTACCTCAAAATCTTCCCGAACATCGAGGATGATCGACTCTGAACGGCGTTGGTCGGCCTCGTTGATGGTGATTTCAGCCATGGTTTTCTCCTTCAATAGTTCATTAGGGTGTGGCAGCGGTCAGGTCTTGCCCGCCGAACGATTGGATTGCGGGTGGGCCCACAGGTCTCGCCTGGCGTGGGCTGTGATTCAGGCGGGCGACGGGGCCTTCTCGCGTCGTGGCCCGTCAGGCTTGCGAAGGGGACACGATTTGAGGAAGAACCAGCAGGCCACAACCCCGACTGCCGCGAGTGCGGCAACCCCAGCAACAAAGAACCACCGCAGGTCAGCGGGTGCCTGCTGAATGAGTACAAACGTGCCCATTGCCAGAACGAACCACCCAAACGCCTTCCGCAGCGCCACCTCGGGAATTCGCCCGGCCAGTCTGGAGCCAATTAGGGTGCCCACGACGGCCGCCGCGGTCACGGCCAGGGTGATACCCCAGTCGATCTGCACCGTCGTCAGATACCCAGCGAGTCCGGCGAAGGACTTCATGGCGATGACGACGAGCGAGGTACCGACGGCAATCGACATCGGCAAGCCACCGAGCAATGCCAACGCTGGAACGACGAGGAATCCGCCGCCTGCGCCGACTAGTCCAGTCACAAGCCCCACAACAGCCCCATCCAGCAGCACTCTGCCGATAGGAAGTTCGTGCTTGACTGGCTCACCGCTGTCCGTCGATTTTTTCTTACGTCCGCGAAGCATCGCCACGGAGGTGGCGACCATCATGAGCGCAAAGGCAATGAGCAGGATCTGCCCCGGGATTTGGCCACCTAGGAGACCGCCGGCAAATGCACCGACCATTCCGGCCGCGCCAAAGATCAAGCCGGTTCGCCACATCACCCTCCCCCCACGGGCATGACTGATGACACTGACCGCTGACGTGACGCCGACGACGAAAAGGGAAGCGGCGATAGCCTCCTTGGCCTCAAACCCGGCGACGTAGACCAGGATTGGGACGGTGAGGATCGATCCGCCGCCACCCAGCACGCCGAGGGAGAGCCCGATCACCACAGAGAGGGCCAGAACCAGGACCAGGGTGGTGGTCATGAGGCTGCGGTCTCATCTCCGGCGTTAGCAACGGGAAGAGTCAGTATGGCACTTTCGCGTGTGGGATCAACAGCGGCCCTGTTCCACGGCATCGTCGAGATGGCTTTACCCATCGCACAGGTGTTGGTTGCGGCCGAGAAGGTGAGACCAGTGCCAATGACACCGGCCAACAAACGGATTTTCGGTGATACGAATTTACCTCCAGTGAGGCCCACCATCACCAGGGAACCTGCTGCGAGACGGACCTGGCGCTCTAGATCCCAGCGGTCCTTACCCTTGACTACATCTCCACCGGCGGCAGCAAATCCTGGAACACCACCGGTCAGTACATAAGCGGTGTCAATACCTGAGGTTGCTAGCCGCTGGCGGGCCTGTTCGGCGCGGATGCCGGAATGACAGACCAGCACGACGCGTGAGGCCAGGCGGGCTGCAAGCTCATCGGTGTGCTCTGACAGCAACGGCAGCGGCACGTTGTAGGAGCCGCGGATATGCATGGACTCAAATTCGGCGGCGGAGCGGACGTCGATCACGACGAGGTCCTGATGCTCTGTCGCCCATTCACGCAGAGTCCCCGGATCAAGTGCTGTGATGGAAGTGGACGTGGAAACAGGAGTCATGTGTGCCTCTCAAAAGGATGTACTGGATACCCCACCGAGTATTGCAGATACCCCATGGGTATGCAAAACACCCCAGGGGGTATACGATGGATCGTACACAATCTAAGCCCTTGGAGATCTCATGCAACTTGATTCGACTGAACTAGCGCCGGTCGTCAACAGACTTAAACGTGCGCAGGGTCAGCTCGCTGCTGTTACGCGCATGCTTGAGGAGAGCAAGGACTGCAAGGACATCGTGACGCAGCTGGCCGCCGTTTCCAAGGCACTCGATAGGGCGGGCTTCGCTATTATTGCCAGCGGTCTCGAGCAGTGCATCGTTCGCGAGGACGCCACGATGGACAGGAAAGAACTCGAGAAGCTTTTCCTCTCCCTCGCCTAACCGGCATGATCTTCCCTTGGGAGAAAGCTTCCGCACATGCTTTCGCCTCAGGCGTTGCGAGTCCCGCTGCCTTCGCCTCTGGAATCACAGGCACTCATAAGTCAGCAGCGAAGAGCGCATCCTCAGCCGCGCGGGTCAGGGAACGAATTAGCTGGATCTGATCGGCTTCACTACCGTCACCGGTGTTCTTGGTATAGATCACCAGGGCTACAGTGGAATCGCCATGGGTCAGGAGTGCAGCATCGTGAAGATCTGAACCTATCAGTCCGTACTTATGATGCACGGTGACCTCCGGACTGGCTCCTGCAGGGATTAGTTCTTCATTGTTCGTTTCCTGCATGTAGCCCAGCAACTGAGCTGTATTCTCCCGGTTCAGCAGTTCTCCCTCATGAAGCATTGTCAGCACCCGCGCCATATCCGCGGTGGTAAGCAGATTTTCCTCGGGATCATAGGCAACACCAAGGGACTCGGCATAGTCAGTCAGTTCCGGATAACCGACCGACTGCATCAGGAGCAACCAGGCATTGTTGTCACTGTTGTTGACCATGTCCTGGATCTGGAAGCCCGCGTCTTCTTTGCCCAGGTTTTCATCGAGACTGGCTTCGCCGTCTTCGACTGAATGGTAGAAGGCTGCAGCCGTAATGATCTTTGCCGTGCTGGCAGCAAAGAACGCTGACTCTTCCCCGAAAAGTCGTGCATTATCGCCGGAAGTGTCGGCTATCGCGACCCCGACGCGGTAGTCACCTGCGGCGTCAAGGATCGCTGTGATGTCTTCATCAAGTGACTCGGGTGCTTCCGCTACGGGGGCCGACGGACGCTCCGCTGAACGTTCAGCATCCGTCGGGAGCATATCGGCGGCAGAGGGTATAGCCGTCGAGGTTTCTTCGGGAGCCATGTCCGTCGGCTTCCCTGTCGCCGGAGCGCAGCCAGCACCGGCCACCAACAATACAAGTGCAGGCAAGAACGCAAACTTCTTCGTGGTGACCTCCCAGGTGGTTCGATCTTGTCATGGCCGGTACGACGCGCCGGCATCTCAACAAACCGATATTTGGCGTCTCTATGACCTCCGGCAACACCTTGCATTCAGTGTCTCGCCTGTTACGAGCGTCCCACAGACCACCGCAGGGACAAGAACCAGTGTGCAGGTCAACCGTAGATATGAACCCTTCCAGCGGTGTCGTCGGCCGCAATCCAGCTCAATGGAGTCCGCAGCAGGGGTGGGGCGACGGACCGAGTGCGCTCCTTATGGGAGCGACACTTCGCAACCTTGGAGGGGTGTACTCACTAGCTGCTTGCAAAGCCTGGGAAGGGGATCTCCATTCCTGACCTTTCTGTCTTCCATTGAGCAACATCGTCATACCTGTGTGCAACAGTCGGCGTATTTGGTAGTCAATCTGACTAGACTTTTAGTTATCCGGATGTCAACCTTGGTCATCCTGACCGCGCCTATTGAGGAGAACCATGGCCATCAACAAAGATCAACGTCCGATCAGGGATGCTATTGATCGCGCTGTCCTCGAAGCACTCGACGCTGACCCTCGAATGACCGTGCTGGCCATCGCGCACCGCACAGGGTTGGCCCGCGGCACGGTCCAGGCGCGCCTGGAGCGCTACGAGTCACAAGGTGCCCTGCGGGATAACAGCGTGCGCATCGTGCCAGAGGCCCTCGGCCTGTTCATATCAGCGCATGTAGCCGCAGAGCTTGACCAGCACAGGATCGATGTTGCCGTTGAAGGGCTCCGCGCCATTCCAGAAATTGTCGAATGTCTTGCACCCGCAGGAGAAACGGACCTTCTCTGCCGGGTTGTCGCTCGCGACCCGGACGACCTCTACCGAGTGTCAGAAGAGATTCGCCTCTGCCCCGGAATCCTGCGAACCAGAACCAGCATGTTTCTTCGCCAGCCCATCCCCTACCGGATGAGTCCGCTGCTTGCGACGCTGGGTGGCTAACCAACGGATCGGTACAGCGGTTCCGCTGCGCTTCATGCCTGGTGACTGTCTACGTTCCCTATTGCTGCCCTTGCTGCTGCAGGAGGTCGGCGTGGTGAAGCGCGGCAACGTTTGGGTGGGCCCGCAACCGATAGCGCAGAGCATTATCCCCATAGGTTTCAAGGATTGGGCTGTTGGTCGGGTCCACCGACAGCCCCTGGGCCTTGGCGTGAAACTGCGGGCTCATGCGCAGTGCGGGCATGGTGGCATCCAGCGCCGGATTGTAGAAGAAGGGCAGGGAAATCCTGTCGGTTCCGGTACCAGGTGAGATGACACGGTGCAGTGTCGCTTTGAGGTAGCCGTTTGTCGCCAATTCGAGCATTTCACCGATGTTGACCACGAACGTTCCAGGGACCTGAGGTACGTCGATCCACTCTCCTTGGTATTCGACCTGGAGTCCGCCCTTTCCCGGTTCCACCAGGAGCAGCGTGAGCACTCCGCCGTCGCGGTGCGACCCGACGCCTTGTTTCGGCTCGTTGCCGGACTCCCCCGGGTAACGCACGATTTTCAGCATCGGGAAGGCGCTTGAACCAAAGGCTTCATCGAAACTGTCCTCCGGTGCACCGAGAGACACGGCAAGCGCCCGTAAAAGGTCGAGGGAAATGGCACTCAGTCGCTGAGTCCACTCAGAGACGATCTTCCGCATCTCGGGCAATTCAGCCGGCCACAAATTGGGGCCTTCCAACCGCCAGTAGTCAGCGACCCCTGCCGCCGGTTCCACAGCGTTGCGCTCGACGCCAATGTCGATCTGCTCTCGCCAGTCCACCGCCCGATCAGTCAATTCGGCGCCCATCCTGGTGTAGCCACGAAACTGGGGGCTATGAACGTTCTCCAGCTCCAGTTTTTGCTCCTCCGACAAGTCGAAGAAGCGTCTGGAGGTAGCGAGCATGGCGTTAGTGAGCTCCTGCGGGATGCCATGACCTGCCAGGTACAGGAATCCGACCTCGTGCATCGCATTGCGCAGATCGTCCCGGAAGTCCGATGCCTCCTCGGGCCCTGCGTTCAGCTGAGAGTAATCCAGGACGGGCAGTGATTCGAGTGACAAGTTCTTATAGTCCTTTACAACGCGTTTCGGAAACCGAAGTCCGTATCCGCTTCAATGTTACGACTCAAGCCGAAGAGACGAACGATCCCGTTGCGAAGTATGTCGATCTGACTTTGTGGCCGCGCGCAGTCCTCGTTTCAGCCCAGGCCGCAGCTTGGGAGCTGCAGTGAAATCAGGAGGCGGTCTTCACGACGAGCACGTCACAGGGTGCGTTATGTACGACACTCCACGCAACGCTTCCCAGAACCCGTCGAAGCCCCTTCATTCCCACGTTACCTACCACCAGCAATTGGGCACCGACACGCTCGGCTTCCTCGATGAGGACATCCTGCGGCTTGCCCCGCCCCGCAGCGGGGCGCACCTTCACGGAAGGGTGTTGTTCTCGCAGTTTCACTGCAACCTGCTCGGCCAACTTGAGAGCCTGCTCAGCATCATCCAGTATCCAAGTGTCGTTGCCGATATGGACAACTTCCGTGTTACCCGTAATGTGCGCGCTGACCACCACAAGTTCTGCATCGAGCCTTCGGCAAGAGTCGCGGCGCGCGAGGCTGCCTTGTACGCGGTCTCGCTTCCATCCACACCAACAATCACACTTCCGGTCATGACGTTTCCTCCTCGAACTTCGAACCGCAATTGCGGTATGTGGTGCCTACTTGGTTCGCTTACCTTACTCGGTCAAAGAATCCCATGCCTCTTCGCCGGCGCCCGGAACAAAACGGCCGGCGCGGTGACTATTGCAAGCCCCTTTCAGCGCCGCAGTGAATCACAGCGAATTCCGTCGAGGTCACCCGAATCGGAATCCCGACAGGAGAGTCGATCCTTACTGGTGTACTGGCTCGTGGAGGCCTAGATTACGGGCATGACTAGTTCTCCCGTACCAGGCACGCATAGTGACGAACCCCATGACAACACCATCCATGGCAGGCTCAATTGGCTTCGAGCGGGTGTGCTTGGAGCCAATGATGGGATTGTCTCGGTCGCTGCCCTCGTCGTCGGAGTTGCGGGAGCGACAACGGCAACCCCCGTGATTCTTGCCGCTGGCATTGCCGGTCTTGTCGGCGGCGCGATATCCATGGCCCTCGGAGAGTATGTGTCCGTGAGTAGTCAGAAAGACAGCCAGCAGGCCCTCATCGCCAAGGAACGCCTTGAGCTTGAAACCGAGCCTGAAGCGGAACTTGCGGAGCTGGCCGGAATCTACGAATCGAAGGGGCTTAGCCGGGACACAGCCCATCAGGTGGCAGTGGAACTCACCAAACACGATGCCCTGGGGGCCCATCTCGAAGCTGAACTCGGATTGCGCGAGGACGCCGTGGCGAGCCCGCTAGCTGCTGCGGCCGCATCTGCGCTGGCCTTCACCCTTGGCGCGATCCTCCCCCTGCTGACGATTCTTCTGTTTCCAGAGGAAACTCGTGTCCTCGCGACCTTCGTCGCAGTCCTGATTGCCCTCGCCGTAACCGGCTACGGAAGCGCACGGATTGGCGGCAACCCGGCGACGCGCCCAACCGTAAGGATCGTTCTTGGCGGCGCGCTGGCATTGGCAGCCACTTTCCTGATCGGGTCACTCCTGGGCACCACGGGAGTGGTCTGACGCTCCACTGGTGCCTGGGAATCGCTCTCTCTTCATTGAGGTTGCCAACCAGGGAGGCGCCGTCAGTGTAAATGTTTGTACATTTAGTTTTTCCGAGTAGGTTTAATACAGTGCCCCACTGAAGGTGGGGCTTATCGAGGCCTTTTACCGAACCCAGCCAAAGGCCTTGGTCCTTTAGATAGGAAGGCTGGGGCGGGGAAACCATAGGTGGGTTCTTTAGGAACCCTTGGGGTGAAGCCGGGCGGGGCGTTTGTCTTCGTGCGGCCGGGTGTCTCCCATCCGAATCCGACAGCTCACCTCGTAGGTATAGGGAGAGATTATCCATGTCATCAAATACTGTGCGCGCCCGACATCGCGCCGATACGAAAAGCCGTTCGATTCTTCTCCTCAGCAGGCAAGCCGTCCTGCCTCAGGGGGGACCCAAGATCGCCGCGCTTGTGGTTGCTTCCGGAATGCTTGCGGCGGGAGCAAGCCCCGCCCACGCTTCGGCGATCGCCCACCCGGCGCAGGATCACACCGTTTCATCGTTCTCATCGGCTGCTTCAACAGTCGAAGTGGAGGCGAGCCCCACCAATCAAGGCACTGCGTACACCGTGAAGTCAGGTGATTCGCTGGGCGCTATCAGCGTTCAGACAGGTGTGGCGTTGCACAAGCTGCTGAGCCTAAACCAGCTCACCGTCACGTCAATCATCTACCCGGGAAACACCATCGTGCTGTCCGAGGAGTCGAATGCCGTGACTGCTGCACCGGTTGCCTCTGGCTCCGCAGCCTCGCCATCAGCGGTTTCCGACTTTAGCGTGAGTACACAAAGTGCATCGATCAGTCCCCTGAGTAACCGGGTGAGCAGCGAGTCAGGAAATATCTGGGATTCCTCGGACTCTCCCCAGAGCGGTACTGCCAACAGCCGTATTCTTGCCTTCGCCAACACGCAGTTGGGCGCTATTCAGGACTGCACCGTCCTGGGCGAAGGGGCATTGCGAGCCGCCGGGGTGATGGGGGTGGGAGACGAGTCCCCTGAGTCCTTGATGGCCTTCGCTACTCCGGTATCAGATCCCCAGCCCGGCGACTTCGTCTACTACGCCGACGGCGGGATGGGCTTTTCGCACAACGCCGTCTACCTCGGCGACGGACGAGCCATCCACAGCGGCTGGAACGGTAACCAGACCGTTGAGGAATCCGTCAATGTGGGTTCCGGTCCTGTCTATTACCGGGTCAACATCTAGTTATCCAACGCCGCTGGTGGGGCTCTGACCTCGCTGACAGCGGTGTTCCTCGGACGCGCCCGGACACCAGATCCGACAAACAGGGATCTGGTGTCCGGGTGAATCCCCCTTTTCCCTCCCCTTGTGCCTTCCCAGGGGCGCACGACGCCAGGAGTAATGAATGCCACAAGAATCTGATCAACGAACCGCGGGTGTTCGATCGGCCACCCTCATCGCTGCCCTGCTTGTCGCCGCGCTCATCCTGATTATTGGCTTGATCGCTTCCCAGCGAGCCTCCTCCCCCGCTTCTGATGGATCAGGAACAGACGTCGCAGAGGAATCCGGCGGCCGGGAGGAAGAAAAGTTCGATTTATCCCGGCGCATCGCCGACGACCCGTTAGCAATGGGTGAGGTCGACGCCCCCGTTGTTCTGGTCGAATACGCCGATTACAGATGCCCGTTCTGCGGGGTTTTCTCGCGCGAGACATTGCCGGCGTTGGTCGAGCAGTATGTTGCTAGCGGAGAACTGAGGATTGAGTGGCGAGATTTACCTGTTTTCGGAACTGAGTCTCTTGATGCTGCAGTTGCCGGCCGGGCCGCAGGGGAACAGGATAGGTTCTGGGAGTTCAATAAAGCCGTCTTCGCTGCGGCCCCCGACCGCGGACACATCAGCCTCCCGCGCGAGGAGCTGATCCGCATCGCAGAAGAAGTTGGGGTAGCCGACATCACGGCGTTCACAGCGGATCTGGACTCGGAGGAGCTCAATCAGGCTGTTCAAACCGACGCTGAGGAAGCCGCAGCCCTGGGAGCTACCGGAACACCCTTGTTTCTGGTGAACGACATCCCCATCTCGGGCGCCCAACCGGTAGAAGTATTTGAACAAGCCATTGAGACTGTGCTGGCAGAAACCAGTCCCCAGTAATGCTAATCGGATACAGCGGGGCGTTCCTCGGTGGTCTCCTCACCCTCCTCAGTCCGTGCTCAGCATTGTTGCTGCCAGCATTCTTCGCGTATGCCTTCAGCACAAAACGGCAACTGGTCGGCCGGACCATGCTCTTCTACGCAGGATTGTTGTGCACCCTCGTACCCCTGGGGGTCTTCGCTGGCACCCTGGGGTCCCTCGTCACCACTGACCGACACATTCTCATCGGGCTCGCAGCCGCCCTCATGATCGTTTTGGGTCTCATTCAGATCCTCGGTGTCCGCCTACCGGCATTCATCCGCACCCGGTCCGCGACTGTCGGTTCCGGCGGTTCCGTCTTCGTCCTCGGATTGGCGTACGGGGTCGCAGGAGCCTGCACCGGACCCATCCTTGGGTCAATTCTTACCGTCGCCGCAGCTGGCAGCAACGCCGTCTACGGCGGAATTCTGCTCGCCATCTATGCACTGGGAATGGCAGTCCCGCTGTTCTTCCTCGCTGCGCTGTGGGACCGCCTCGGTGTTTCCGGACGTCGGTGGCTTCGTCCCCGCCCTGTAACCATCGGACGGTGGTCCAACACCTGGATTATGGTGATCTCTGGCTCCCTTTCAATCGGCATCGGAATCTTCCTCATCGCCACAGACGGAACAGCGAGTCTGGGTGGGATCCTTTCCGTTACCGACCAGTTCGCCCTCGAGAACGCGGTACGTACCTTCGCGGACTCAATCCCCGACGTAGCTGTCATGCTGTTAATTCTCATGCTCCTCACCGCAACCGGCGCCATCTACTTACGCCGGCGCAGCCACAGGTCATCAGCACCCCCGAATGACCCCGCATCACCAGAAGCGTCTTCGGATCAAGTGTCAAAGGAAGCTCCATGACTCCCCTCACCAGGAACCCCACGACCCAGCGACACAGTCTGTTCATTGCTCTTCGTCAATGGCCCTTACGCCGGTGGATCTCCGTATTATTCGGTGCGGTGGCGACCTTCCTGCTCGTAGCCATTCCGACCGATCTCATCGACACGCCATTATTCAGCCGTGAAGTTCCCCCCACCTGGTGGTCGGTGCCAGCACTGATCATCTCCTCGGCGCTAAGCGGCCTGGTCCTCGGTACCTATGTCGCCCAGGATCGGATTGAGGAATCTCCGCGGACCCGTTCGGGCATCGCGGGGGCGATCGTGACTTTTTTTGCCGTCGGCTGCCCCGTGTGCAACAAGATCGTCTTGCTCGCTCTGGGAACCTCGGGAGCGATGCAGTACTTCGAGCCCATTCAACCCGTCCTCGCGGTTCTCGCTATCGGCCTACTCTCCTGGGCCTTCTACCGGCGCGCCACGTATGAGGATCGTTGCCCAGTCCCAGCGAAGTCGGTATAACGGCCGTTTGTTCAGGACGTCGGCGGATCCGCTTTACACCCGAAGTTGGTCGCAATCTCCACCCGGTCACCCACAACATAGGTTCGTCGGAACTCGACGTATTGCGCCCGATGACACCCAGTTCGCTCGATCAGTAGAAGTGGCGAACCGGCGGCACATTGCAGAAGCCTCGAGTGCTCCGGAGCGGCCAGGACAGCCGAGAGTTGCTCAGTTCCGCCGTTGAGGACCATTCCGCAATGCTTTTCGAGCTCCCCATACAAGGAGTTCCTGGTGAAATCTGAATCCACTAAACCTCCCGCAATATCTGCAGGCATCCACACTTCGTCCAGCGCAATTGGCTCCTCGTCGGCAAAGCGCACCCGAGTGAGATGGAAGAATTCGGCGTCCTGCTTCAAGGAAAGCAGGGTCGCCGTGGCAGGACTCTGTGTGATTTCCTGTTGAAGCACAACGCTTCGGTGTTCCATCCCAGAGTCTCGCACGGACGCCAGCAGGCTGTATAACGGGCCGAAGGCTGTATTTCCTCCCGCCTGGACCCGCGACATTCGCCCGGGATGCGCGTTAACGTGCCCCGCATCCCGCAAGGGCCTCAACGCTGCCCTGATCGTTCCGCGGCTGACCCCGTATCGTTGCGCCAACTCAAGCTCGCCCGGGAACCGGGCATCGAACGTGCCACGTTGGAGCTCGGTCAACAAATCGGCGCTCACCCGTTTCCACAACGGACCTGCCGCTCTAGTTCCATCAGTTGTCGTCATGCCGGTAATCCCTCCCGAAACCCTTCATTCAAACCGCACACCCGCATCCCCATTCATCCCATCTACTAGCTGAACCAAGGCTACGCCCCAGCAACTGGCCGAATGACGCAGCTTGAACGGCCTGGGAATGGAACCGTGAGGGATTGTCTCGCTGGGTCCCGTGCCACACTCCTGGCGCTGTGTGAGAGGTAACGCCGACCTGGAGCCAGCGACCAACCACCTGTTCCTGGCCTCGCGAGCCCTAGGAACACACGGCACGCTCACTGACTTCGGCTAGGCGACCCGGGCAGTCAGTTATGGTCTTCCTTTTGCCTTGGGGTGGACGTTGTCTCGGAGGCCCGGCAGACTGAAAGGTCAAAGCGGACGCAAGACTGTCGCCGGGAGAGACCCGATGGAGCACTTCAGCCGATTTAAAGGCGAGTTCCTCAAAGCGCTGAGGAATCTTCTGCCGATCGTCGTCGTCGTTGTGGTGTTTCAGGTTTTCGTTTTCCGTTCCGTGCCCGATGATCCTTGGGGTTTGTTGGCCGGGTTATTGATCATCGGTGTTGGGATTGCCTTGTTTCTGTATGGGCTGGATTTGAGCATCTTTCCGGTGGGCAAGAATTTGGCCAATCAGTTTGTCCGGCGCGGCGCGCTGAGCCTGTTGTTGCCGTTTGGTTTCGCCATAGGGTTTTCTGCATCCGTTGCAGAACCGGCGGTTATTGCGGTCGCGGAGCAGGCTCAACTGGTTAGTGGGGGGCTCATTGATGGGTTGACGCTTCGCCTAATCATCGCCATCTCGGTGGGACTCGTGATGATCCTGGGTATTCTGCGAGTGCTACGGGGTTGGGCTGTCCAGAAGCTCCTGATTGTCGGCTATGCCGTGGTGCTTCTTTTGACGTATCTGGCACCACCGGAAATTATCGGGCTCGCCTATGATTCGGGTGGGGTAACAACCAACATCGTTAGCGTCCCTCTGATCGCGGCCATTGGTCTCGGGTTGGCCAATTCCATTCGGGGACGCAGCCTTCTGGCGGATGGTTTCGGGCTGGTGGCGCTGTGCGTCATGGTGCCCATGATTGGGGTGCAGCTCTACGGGGTCTGGGTATACGCGCTCAGCGGGTCAGAGGCAGGGCTACCTGCAGTCGACCCTGAGGCGAGCACGGGTGGCTGGGTTGTAGGGATGATATTGGGTTTGGCTTCGATGATCCGGGAGGTCCTGCCGATCGTGGGTGTGGTCCTCTTTTTTCAATACGTCGCCCTCAGGCGACGGCTGGCCCACCCAATACGGGTAGCTGTCGGGTTCGCCATGGTACTGGTGGGGCTCTACGCCTTTGTTGTCGGGTTGAGGCTTGGGTTGTTTCCGATCGGGACCCTCATGGCGGAGCAACTCATCGAGCTGGGCATTCCGGCCCTCATTGTCCTGTTCGGGCTGCTGATTGGATTCGCCACTACGATGGCTGAACCCGCCCTGCTCGCAATTGGTGAGCAGGCTGAGAGTGTGGCACCGGGGCGGATCAACGGGTCCGCGGTGCGGGTTGTCGTTGCGACCGGAGTCGCTCTGGGCATTTCTTTCGGGGTGTACCGGATTCTGGTGGGGCCCCGTTCCAGTACTTCATCATGGCCGCCTATGCCGTAGCTCTGGTGCTGTCCTTCTTTGCTCCGAAGTACATCCTCGCACTAGCTTTCGACCTGGGCGGAGTGACGACGTCGGAGGTCACCGTACCGCTGGTAACGGCCCTCGGCATAGGATTGGCGGCTGCAGTAGAGGGAAGAAACGTGCTGGTCGACGGTTTTGGACTCATCGCTTTCGCCTCGGTCTTCCCGGTCATATCCGTCATGGTGTATGCCATGGTAGTGGAGCGATTTCCCAGGCTTAGAAAGGAACCGGCATGAAATTCACGGCCGTAGTAGTCATTGCCCCGGATGACCTTGAGGATGAAGTCATCAGACACGCCCAGCAGGCTGGTGCGGCGGGAGTGACGATCATGCAGGGAAAGGGCATCGGGGGCGAGGCGCGAAAGACGTTTTTCGGTCTAACGTTCGAGGGGACGCAGTCCGTGCTCCTGATAATCGTAGGGACACATCTGAGTACTCCGATCCTGAAAGAGTTGCACCAGGTCCTGGTCCGGGATAGGGAAAGCCGCGGACTGGCCTTTGCGATCCCCATCGAACACCTGACTGGGATCGATTTACGGCAGGTAGCCAGGTTCGAGGAACGCCTTCGCCACGATGATGCCTAGCCTGCCCGCTACTGATTGAGGAGAAAAAAGATGCTCACTGTCAAAGATGTCATGGCGGTCCAGGTGGTCACCATCTCGCCCTACAGCACACTGCGCGAGGCGCTGTCCCTAATGAGGGAACGCCAGGTGAAAAGCCTCGTGGTGGACCGTCAGCACGACCACGATGCCTATGGCCTCCTAGGCTACAGAGAACTGCTGGACGCTGTAGTGGCGCAGGAGGGCGATGTGGATCTACTGAACGTCTACGATGCAGCGACCATCCCGGTGATCACCATCAATGAACACCTGTCCGTACGGCAAGCAGCCGCCCTCATGAGCCGGTATCAGCTCAGCAGATTGGTGGTCGTGGAGGGAAATCGACTTGTCGGACTGCTTGCGATGAACGACATCTTGGCCCGGCGCATGGACGAACTGGCCTAGTCCTATCCAGTTCCGGGTTCGAGCACGGGCAGGCATTTCATTATCTGACTATCAGCACGTCCGCACGTGACAGCGCCAGTACCTGTTTGGCGACACTTCCAAGGAACACCTGTTCCAGCAGTGGCACCGTGCCACGCCGGCCGATAATGATGAGGTCACACCTACGTGTCTTCTCCAGTTCGAGGATCTGGGGCAGCGGCTCACCATGCACGGCGACTAGTTCAGAGACTTGTCCGGCCACTCCGGCAGTTTCGAGAAGTTTTCGCATCTTCTGGTAAGCTCCCTCTGGGCAGTAGCCAGGAACGGTTCGAGGATCGCATCGAGGTCTCGGGATGCCCGGAGCTTCCCTTCAAATGGCACCCCGTATGCATGCATCAGAATAAGATTCCCCTCCGGAGCTACAGCCGAGGCTGCACTCAGCGCAAGTCCGGACTGCGCGGAAAAGTCCACCGGAAGGAGCAGGTTCCGGTAAGGACCGGACGGCTTCTCTTTGACTACCAACACGGAGTGCCGGCTGGCTGCAGCCATCCTGGCTACAGTCGAACCCACGATGGGAAAGGGCAAGGCGCTGATTCCGTGGGACCCCAGGACCACTAGGTCTGCGGACACCTCGTCGGCGCATATTTCGATCTGGGTGAAGGCGTCGCCGGTGGCGACACTGACTCCGGCTACGATTTTGTGACGTTCGCCCAGTTCCCTACTCAGAGTGGCCAATTGTTCTCTTTGCGTGTTCACAGCCCGCTGTTCCAGCCCCTCAAGGATCCTAGGGACGAGCTGCCTGAAGCTGTGCAGGCTTGAAAGGTTTACTGCATGAAACAGGTCCAGGCCGGCCCCAGTTTCTTTCGAAATAAGGGCGGCCCTGTGGGCCACGCGATCGGCTCGGGCCGAGAAGTCGATACCGGCTAGTACCCGGCGTAATGCGTTCATAGTCCGATCCCCTTGGAGTGTGCTGTCCCGTCGTCGGGTAGCCGCCGTTGCTGCGGTGTTCCAAGGGGAAAGGTCCGCGTTTGCCCGGGTGAGAGGGTTGCCGATAGTCCCTCGATGATGACGTTGACAGGTTTTGTGTCGCTGGCGCGCAGGGCTAGGCGAACACTGGTCTGTGTGATGTTGATCTGGATTGGCTGTTCCCGGTAGTTGATGGAAAAAGTGACACCGGTTAGTTGAGCTGGAAGCACCGGGTGTATGCGCAGGATGTTGTCGCGGATCTCGAGCCCGGTGTAGCAACGGATAACCATGTCGATTGAGCCAGCCATGGCTCCGAGATGGATTCCTTCCCTGGTGGTGCCGCCCTGGATATCGGCCAGGTCGCTCTCAAGCGTTTCGGTGAGGAATGTCCAGGAGCGTTCCCGGTCACGTCGGGCCTCTACCCAGGAGTGCACCACATTGCTCAGTGTTGAGCCATGTGTTGAGCGTGACCCGTAAAAATCAACAGTGCGCACGATTGCCTCCGGTGGGAGGAGGTAACCCATATCCTGCAGCAGATCCCGAAGTTCCTCTGCAGAGAAGAGATAGAGGAGCATCAGCACATCGGCCTGCTTTGAGAGCCTGTAGTTATTGGTGCTGTCGCCTTCCGCCGCGAGGATCAGATCCAACCTGCCGATAGATCCGTATTTGTCCCGGTATCCCTGCCAGTCGAATTCTGGCAGGTTTTCGTATCCTTCGAACTGGCTCGGGACGCCGTCCGGGTGAAACGGAACGCGCAGTCGGCGGCTGATGTGTTTCCAGCGCTGGATTTCATCCGGCCCCAAGTTGAGCCGGGTTCGGAGAGGTTCGCAGTACCGGTTTTCGAGTAGTCCATAGACCTCTACTGCCCGGCGCAGGACCCATGCGGTCATCACATTAGTGTAGGTATTGTTGCGCAGGCCCAGCCCCGGAGAGCCCGGGTACCCATCGTGGAATTCGTCAGGGCCCATGACGCCCTCGATGTCGTACCGGTCGTCCCGGCTGTCGTAGCTACATAGGCTGGCGAAGAAGCGCGACACATCCAAGATAAGCTCGGCGCCTTGCTGGATGAGGAAGGCAATGTCGCCGGTGGCCTGGTAGTGGTGCCACACACTGTAGGCAACGGCGAGGCCCACGTGCCGCTGTCGCTGCGAGTTATCGGGCATCCACTTATCGTTATATGGGTTGAAAAGCTCTGTGGGCGTTTCTTCTCGTCCGTCAATGGCGCTTTGCCACGGGAACATTGCGCCTTCGAAACCGGCAGCCAGTGCTGCCGCGCGCGCCTCGTCCAGACGCCGGTATCGGTAGCCCAGTAGCGCCCGGCTGAGATCGGGGCGGCGGAGGGTGAGAATGGGATATACGAACAACTCATCCCAAAAGACGTGTCCGCGATAACCCTCCCCGTGCAGGCCACGTGCCGGGACGCCAGCATCCAGGTCCACGTCGACGGCAGCCACTGTTTGCAGGACATGGAAGGTGTTCAGGTTCAGCGCGAGTGATTGCCTCTTGCCGGAGTCCAGTGACACCTCGAACGACTCCCACAGAATATTCCATTCCTGCTCGTGGGCGGCCAATAGCCCATCGGCATCGCCCACGCGGTGCAGGGCATTAGTCACCGCTCGGGCGGGGGAAGCTATCGCCCGGTCGCGTGAGGTATAGACCGCGGCGGCTTTTTCCACGCGGGTCGGATGTCCCTGCTCCACGTCCAGAATAAATTCCTGGGCTACCCAGCCAGCGTTATCGCAGAGGAAATGGCGGTCTGGGGTGAGTGGGCTGTCCCCGTCGAAGGCCCGGGTGCGTGCGCCTGTGGCCACATGGATGCCAGATTGGGTGGTCTCCATATCGAGCAGTACGGTCTCACCATCGAGCTCGACTACCCGGCGAGGCATGAGATGGTTGCCGGTTAGCGAACGGTCCGCGGCAACGTTCCGGTTCGCAATCTGCCCGTTAATCGCGGACCGTACGGTGATGGGACCTGACCAGTCCTCGGCCTCAAACGTGGTGCTGAGCACGGCAATGTGCGGAGCCGCGTGAGACACGAACCGCAGTGATGTGACCTTGGTGGTTCTTCCTGCGTCATCTCGGAACCGGACGACACGGGTCAGGACACCTCTTCGTAGGTCCAACTCTTGACGGTAGCGAAGGAGGTGGGCGGTTCCCGGTTGGAACCAGTTGCCGTCGGCTACCCTGAACCACAGGGGTAGCCAGTTGGGGGCATTGACCATGTGTTCATCCTCAACGGAGTGCCAGGCCCGGTCTGTCCTCGCCCGGTTGTACACACCGGCGAGGTAGGTTCCCGGATAGTGCACAGCGTCCGCGTCGGCTTCTGGCGCTGCTCCCCGGGTAGCCCAGTAGCCATTACCGACCGTGCAAAGGCTCTCGCGCAAGCCTTCGGTCACTGGATCGAAACCGTCGTAGCTCAGAAGCCATTGGCTGCTGCCGGAATTGCAGCCGGCCCACGCCGATATTTTGGCGTCGGAGCCGTGATCCGGGTGGTCAGGGGCCGTCTCGCCGTGGGGCGGGGTTCTAGTCATGCCGGTGGCGTGTCGTGGCGGTGCGCCCAGCGCCGGACGCCCTTCTCGGCCTCCACGATGATCAGCACCGTTGAGCCGATGCCGATGCAAAGGAGCCATTCCCACGGACGCAGGGGCGTGAGCCCGAGTAAGTCCGCGGAGACCGGCCAGGTTTGCACGGCCCAGTGCAGTGTCTGGGCCGCCAGGGAGGTGAAGAGCAGAGGTTTGTTGGCTAGCAGCCGGAGCTGGAAGAAGGACTTGTTTTCGGCCCGCGAACTATGGACCTGAAAGAAGGTAAGCACCACGAACATCGTCAGCGCGAAGGTCCGGGCATGGGTTTCCGTGTACCCGTTGTGTAGAGCCACAATGAAAGTCAGGGTCACGGCCAGCGCCATCCAGCAGCCGGTGATCCCCGCCCGGAACCACAGGGTGCGCGAAAGGATGCCCTCGGACTGCGCGCGGGGCGGACGGGTGAGCTCATCACCTTCCGCCGGTTCGAAGGTCAGTGCGATGTCCTGGGCGCCATTGGTCACCACGTTCATCCACAGCATCTGGACCGGCAGGAACAGCAGGGGTGCCTCGGCAAAAACGCTCAAGGTCACGGCAACCAGGGCGGCCGCACCAGTGGAGAGCAGGAAGAAAGTGGTCTTCCGGACCGCGGAGAACGTAACCCGCCCCTCTTCAACGGCGTGCACGATGGTGACAAAGTTGTCGTCGGTCAGTACGACATCGGAGGATTCGCGGGCGACGTCGGTTCCGGACTTACCCATCGCGACGCCGATCGCAGCCGCCTTGAGAGCCGGGGCATCGTTGACGCCGTCGCCGGTGACAGCGACGACCTTGCCGTTGGCCTGCAGCGCGCGCACGATCCGGAGCTTCTCCACCGGGGACACCCGTGCCGCAACGGACGTCTGTAGGATCCGGGCGGCGAGCATCTGATCATCCAGGTCCGCCATTTCCGCGCCAGTGAGTGCGGGTTTGTCCGTCGAGAGGCCCAGCCGGCCGGCGATGGCCGTCGCCGTCACGGGATGGTCCCCGGTGATCATCATGACTTTGATCCCGGCCCGTCTGCATTTCACAATGGCGTCGGCTACTCCGGCCCGCGGAGGATCAGTCATTCCTTCCATCCCCAGAAACGTCAGACCGGAGGGCGGCGGCAGAGGTGAAGGCAGTTCCTCGCTATCGGCGAGGATTCTGGACCCAGTGGCAATGACACGCAGCCCGTCCCTGCCCATCGCTTCGTTGGCCGCGTGGACCTGCGCCTCGTCCAGAGGAACGGTTCCGCCGGGTACCGCCAGAACAACTGCCCCAGCCAGTACTGCCTCCGGAGATCCCTTCACGTACAGTGTCCGGCGCCCGGCGGCATCCTGCTGAACGGTCTGCGAATAGCGCAGGTGAGGTTCATAGGGTTGATGGGCAGCCGGTTCGGCTGTGCGCTCCGCTTCACTGATCGCGGCGCGGACGACGGCGGTCAGGGCCATTGCCGCGTCGACCGCGTCGCCTGAATATTCAAGGTCATCGTCTTCGGCGGAGAGTGTCGCCTCATTGGTCAGTGCACCGGCGCGCAGGACGGCACGCACCAAGGGCGAGTCCGTTGATCCGCTGTCGTCCCCAGCGGAAACATCCACGGTCCCGTCACTCGTCCAGATCCTCTCCACGGTCAGCCGGTTTTCGGTGAGCGTCCCGGTCTTGTCCGAACCAATGACATTGGTGGACCCTAACGTCTCAACGGCAGGCAGAGTGCGCACAATCGCGTTCCGCCGGGCCATCCGTGACACCCCCAGGCTCAGCGCCACCGTCAGGACGATCGGCAGTGACTCGGGAATGCTGGCAACCGCCAGTCCGACAGCGGTGCGGAACATCGTAGAGACGTCGTTGCCTAGCACCAGCCCGGCGATGAAGATGAAGACAATCGCGGCGAGGACAATCAGGCCGATCCGACGCTCCAGGCTGTGGGTGAGCAGCTGTAGCGGTGATTTCCCGGTTGGGCCCTGGACGAGGGCGTTGATCTCTCCCAGGGCAGTGCTGGCCCCGGTCGCAATCACGACGCCTTTGCCTCTGCCATTCCCAACAAATGTGCCACTAAATGCCACGTTCGTTTTGTCGGCGTCGCTGATGTCTGCTGGCAGGGCAGCGGTATGCTTGGACGCGGCGAAGGACTCCCCCGTCAGCATCGACTCATCCACCTGCAGTCCGTTGGCTTCGAAAAGCCGCAGGTCAGCCGATACCCGTTCGCCGCTCTCCAGCAGCACCACGTCCCCGCGGACGACGTCTCGCCCCGGGATTACCTGTTCTGTGCCGTCCCGCAGTACCCGGCACGTCGGGCTGGCCAACGATTGGAGTGCACGCACGGCCTCCTCCGCCTTGCGTTCCTGAAAAAAGCCCAGGGCCGCATTGATACACAGGATGAGGAAGATCGCGCCTGCGTCCACCCAGTGCTGCTGAACCAGGGTCACCACAGCCGCCACCAGCAGAATACCAATCAGCGGGCTGATGAACTGGCGAAAAAGTATCCGCCACCAGGGGCTCACCTTCGCGAAGCTCAGCTCATTCGGGCCCAGTTCAGCCAGTCGGCGGGTAGCCTCGGAACCGCTGAGCCCCTGCGGGCCCGATGACAAAACCGAGAAGACCTCGGGAGGATTCAACGCGTGCCATGAGGGCGGCGTCGCTGAGCTCGGCGCGGAGGCCGCGAACTGGGCTGACATAGGCTCAGTCTTCTCGGACACTGGCTATCCGACAAGGGACTTTCGGACCGAGTGCAGCAACTGACTGCAACAGGACAGCGGGAGCTCCTGTGCGCCGTAAAGGCCTTCCAGAAGGGGTCCTTAGGCTCTACCTGCCCGAATTCAGCCAGGGCATGATCTAAGGAGGAGACCCTCAACCAGTCAAGGACTGATCGTGAACGCGACTTTGATCCCACCCCATGCGAAAAGAGCTATGATTCCTCGCCCGGAGTCTACTGGCCCAACTCACAGTGGGGGGCCAGCGTGAGTACCCACGAGGCGCCGCAGCATCCGATTCTCGTCGGCTACGACGGATCTGACACATCAGAACGTGCAGTTTTGTGGGCTGCGCACCACGCCGCTGCGACCGGGCTGCCCCTCGTCGTCGTGCACTGCTGGATGGGAATGTCTCATTCAGGCGGACCTGGCTCGATCATCGACGCCTCCGACAGTGCCCGGCGGGCAGCAGAAAGAACTGCTGCCAGAGGGTTGGAACTCGCCAAACAGGCCGAGCCAGACGTCAACACAAGCGCTCATCTGATTGTTGGACACCCCTCCGAGGTCCTCACGAAAGCTTCCACGGACGCTTCTCTGCTTGTCACCGGGTCCAGAGGACTGGGCGGTTTCAAAGGCCTGCTCATCGGATCAGTCAGTCTCCACCTGGCATCCTGTGCCTCCTGCCCCGTTGCCGTCGTACGAAAAGAACGACTGGCAAAAAGGGGCATCCTCGTCGCCATTGACGGCTCGCCCCAAAGCGACAAAGCCCTTCTGTTTGCCGCGGATATGGCGAAAGCGCGCCACACCTCCCTACGTCTACTGCATATTCGTCCCTACAGCCGATACGCCATCACGCGACCACCGGTTTCAGAATCAAAGAACGATCCAGTCGTCCAACAGGCCCTCGATCTACTGGACGATGACGTCGATGTCACCATCGTCGAAGACTCGTTGGACGGACCCACTGTGCCGAGGAATATCGTTTTGCATGCACAAAAGGCCTCCTGCGTTGTTGTCGGCGCCAAGGGACGCAACACCCTCACCGTTCGCCTCGGGTCCACCGTGCACGCGGTCTTGCATTATGCCCAGGGGACAACCATCATCGTCCGCTGATGAAGCCTGTTCTCGGCCCAGGTGAATCCCCCAATCTTGTCTACGAGCCCGCCGATCACCCAGCTCATCGACTGCGGCGTGGAAGTTCTCCAGTACCCGTGAGGTATTCAGCAATTGTGGCAAGTTTGGTATTGGTATTCGAGCTCGAACGCACAAGCAGAATGAATGCTTGATTCCCAGTGATTCCGTACCGCTCCATCAAAATCCCCTTAGCCTGGCCGATCGTGTCCCGGCTGGCAAGAGCATCATGCATCTGATCCATTTTTTTGCTCTCCGCAAAAGCCACCGACGCGTGAGCGGCAATCAAGAGTCCAATTTCCTCCGATTCGGCATTGAATGCGTTGGTGTGCCGGCTATAGAGGTTCATCGCCCCAAGGTTGTCCCCTTCCACGTAAAGCTGAAAAGCGAGCATACTCGCAGCACCGAGGTTCATCGCCCCCTCAGCAAAACGAGGCCAGCGGTCTTCGTGAGCCATATCCGGAACACTGACGGTGCGGTGTTCGAATACCGCATCAAGGCAAGGACCCTGACCGACCCGGGTCTGCAGAGCATCAACCTGTCGGGGGAGATCGCTCGACGGGGCGCGGGACTCTACGCGCCGTCGTCCCGTTATCAGACTGATCGAGGCATCATCGGTGCCCGGCACCAGGTCGATGGCTGCCTTGACCATATGCGCGAGGAGGGATTCCACATCGTCTTCGGCTTGCAGCACACGAGCGAACTCACTCATCTGCTCGGCCATGTCTTCGAAAGCGACACTGCTTGGGATAGCTCCAACGAGTCTGTTCGGTGCGGTACTGCTTTCCGCCATATCCCAGTATCCCGCGTTATGTGAATCCAGTCCACAGATCGTCCGAAGCCCCGTCATTACCACGATTGGACATCAACTCGTGGAGAGACGCGTGGGCTACTTCTGCGCACTTTGCAGTGCTCGGGGCTACCGCCCTGGCGTATTTGCGTCTACGCTGTCCCTTAGGTCCAGTAGCTGGCCGCAAGAAGATCAACTTGTGGAGCCATGCGTGGAACATAAATTGCGAGTCATTATCAAGCTGGAGATCGACCATGCCAGCGCGACCGTTCAGATTACCGGTTGTCTGACGCCTCAAGGCTGTAAGGCGCTTCTCCCCCTAATCATCCGCGCTCAAGGCTTATCCGGAAGTCTCGCGGTTCAGATTGACCTCTCGCACGCACGTCACATCGACGCCGAAGCACTGCATTCGCTGGAGGCCTACTCGCTCACGGGGACCGTCGCGGCAGATCCCCAACTCCGGATCACGATGCCCGCTCATCTCCCTACCTGTCCCGCGCTGAAGCACAGCCTCGATGTTCTTTAGCCGCAAGCAACCCAGAAGAAGCCTTCCCCTGGGTGCCAGAATGCCCAGGGGACCTCCACTTGCCGATTTCTCGACGAGTCCCGCCACGTTCGGGCGGAGCATGGGGGGTCTGCCCGGACGTGG
>NZ_QDAE01000013.1 GCF_003075455.1 Arthrobacter sp. Bz4 | reverse complement strand
GGGTGATGTCATGCAGCCAAATTCAACCAATCAATAAAACAATCGGTATCAACAAACATGGCACACTATTGAGTTCTCAAATAACAGGCGCAATTCGTATTATCTGTAAATAATCTTTCTATTTACATTTCCTCGCTGCGACTTATCTAAAGTTATTCCATCCGCATTCTCTTTGTCAAATCCGCGTTATTTCCGGATTTCGGCAAAAACAACCGAATGAGCCGACGAAAAGTTGAGGTAATTCTGGCTTCTGTGCAAAGCACACGCCGGAGCTACCTGTAAATTTTCGAAGGGGGTGGTTGCCACTCAGTGGCGGCAACTCATGAAACATTACACGTGGATCTGAGTGCACGCAAATCGTCCTGCTGCACGCCTGAACCAGGTGGTTTAGGCGGGTGCGACGTCCACAGTGGCGAGCGTCCGTTTGCCCCGGCGAAGGACCAGGTACCGCCCATGCAGGAGCGATTCGGGGCCCACAACAGTGTCAGGATCCTGGACTTTGGTGTTGTTCACGTAGGCACCCCCTTCCGAGACGGTGCGTCGTGCGGCTGAGTTACTTGCCGACAGCCCGCTGGCCACCAACAGATCAATAATCCCCAGACCAGCAGTCGACACAGTGGCAGTGGGTAACTCGGCAATTGCCGACGACAGGGTGGTCTCGTCGAGTTCCGACAGTTCACCCTGACCGAAAAGCGCTGCGGACGCGGCAATGACCTTCTCCGTTGCGTCCACGCCATGCACCAACGAGTTCACCTCGAAGGCAAGCGCGCGTTGCGCCTCCCGCAAGTGCGGCCGTTCGTCGGCAGCGCGGCCCAACTCTTCGATTTCCTCACGGGATTTGAACGTGAACACCTTCAGCCTTCCCACCACATCAGCGTCGGCGGTGTTGAGCCAGAACTGGTAAAAGGCGTACGGGCTGGTCAGCTGGGCATCGATCCAGATGGCGTTGCCCTCGCTCTTGCCGAACTTGGTGCCATCCGAGTTGGTAATCAGCGGCGTCCCGATAGCGTGGACGCTCTTCCCCTCGGCACGCCTGATCAGGTCCGTGCCGCTGGTCAGGTTGCCCCACTGGTCTGAGCCGCCCGTCTGCAGGGTGCAACCGTAGCTGCGGTAGAGCTCCAGGAAATCCAGGCCCTGCAGAATCTGGTAGCTGAACTCGGTGTAGCTGATCCCGGCGTCGGAATTCAGCCGCGCACTGACGGCGTCCTTGGCGAGCATGGTGCCCACCCGGTAGTGCTTCCCGATTTCACGCAGGAAATCAATAGCACTCAGCGGTGCCGTCCAGTCGAGGTTGTTGACCATCCGGGCAGGATTGGACCCGGTGAAATCGAGGTATTTCTCGACCTGTCCCCGCAGCTTCTCGACCCACTCCGCCACCGTTTCAGGAGTGTTGAGTGTCCGTTCGGAGGTGGGTCGCGGGTCACCGATCAAACCGGTGGACCCCCCAACCAGGCCGAGCGCACGATGGCCGGCGAGCTGCAGCCGGCGCATGGTGAGGAGCTGCACCAGGTGTCCGAGGTGTAGGCTCGGTGCAGTCGGGTCGAAACCACAGTAGAAAGTCACCGGGTCCCCCGCAAGGGCTTTTTCGAGCGCTTCCTCGTCGGTGGACACATGAATCAGTCCACGCCACTTCAGTTCCTGCCACACATTGGCGAAAGCTGGGTCGTTGCGCTGGGCGTTCAGGAGTTCGGCGAGGCCGTGGTCTGTGGTTTCTATTTGCTGGGACACAGACTCTAAATTATCAGTCCTCGATGCCCGCCGGTATTTCGCCCGTGGCAATCAGGCGCAGTCGCTGGGTAGGTCGCGTCATCGACACGTACAGGTCGCCGACACGGATGGACCGTGGGTCGAGCATTTCTGCTGGTTCCAGCACCACGACGCCGTCGAACTCCAGCCCCTTCGCCTCCCGGGGACTCGTGACCACAATGTCCTGACCCATGCTGCCCGCACCGAAGCCGATCCGCTGACCGTAGACTCCGGTCAGAGCGGACCGCACCTCCGCCAGAAGCCGCTCGGGGGCAATGATGGCGAGCAACCCGCCCTCCACCGCACTGAGTTCTTCGGGAAGAGCCTGCAGGAGCGCCGGAATCAGTTCAGGAACCCGGTCTACGATCGGGGCCCACCGGCCTTCTCGGACAGCCTTGGGTGCCGAGACCACCAGGCCCGCGGCATTGGCCATCCGGGCCGCCGCCTCGGCAATCTGCGCCGGTGTGCGGTAGTTGACGGTGAGCTCTTCGAGCTGCCACCGCTCCCCCACGAACGGTTCAAGCGCCTGCTGCCATGAATTGGAGCCCGCGGCCGAACTGGTCTGGGCAATATCACCCACAATGGTGAACGATTTCAGGGGGCAGCGGCGCATCAGCACCCGCCACTGCATGGGGGATAGTTCCTGGGCCTCGTCGACCACAATGTGGCCAAACGCCCATGTCCGGTCGACTGAGGCGCGTTCAGCTGCGCTCAGCCGGGCTTCGGTGACTGCATTGTGGTCCGCAAGGTCTTCAGCGCTGAGCACACCATCGACCCCTGAATCCGCCAGCGACTCGTTGACATTCTCGAGGGTTCGTTCGGCGTTTGCCAGGTCGCGGCGACGCTCCTGGTCCCGGGCCGCTGTGTCCCGACCCGCTGAGGGATCGAGGTCGCCGAGCAGTTCGGCTGCCTCGTCCAGCAACGCCACGTCGGCTTCGGTCCAGGGTGCACCTGCTGGTCGGGTGAGGTGGCCCACCTCCGCGTCGCTGAAGCCAGGAGCTGCAGCGGCAAGGATGCCGGGCTTGGTCAATAGTTCAGCGACGAATTTCTCTGGGGTCAGCGGCATCCAGGCCAGGTTCAACGCGATCCGGACGTCGCGCGAACTGCGCACGTCTTCTGCCAGGTAGGACCGGTCAGCGGTATTGCCGGCGCCCGACGATTCCTCAAGCTGCTCGGTGAGTTGTTCGGTCAGCTCGCGCAGGAGGATCTTGACGAACGTCACCCGGGCTTCGTTATGGGGTTTCCCGGTGGCCCGGGCGCGGTCGCGTGCCTTGCGCACCTGCCGGGGGGAAAGGGTCAGGATGGTTCCCTCGACATTGAGACGCTTGTCCTGGTCGGGGACCCGTTGGCGGTTCGCCAGGGCTCGCTTCAGCACCTCGACCATCTCCAGACGGCCCTTGATCTCTGCTGCTTCCTCGGTGGGCTCCTGTATGGCAGTGATGCCGGGCATCAGGCTGCCGATGCTCGCCATCACCACGCCGGTTTCACCCAGCGACGGGAGCACCCGCTCAATGTATTTCATGAACGCGTTGGTGGGTCCCACCAGGAGGACGCCAGCCGACTTCAGCCGTTCACGGTGCGTGTAGAGCAGGTAGGCGGCGCGGTGGAGCGCAACAGCTGTCTTGCCGGTTCCCGGGCCACCCTGTACGACGACGACGCCCTGCAGCGGCGCCCGAATCACCCGGTCCTGTTCGGCCTGGATGGTTCCGACGATGTCGGACATTTGTCCGGTGCGCTTGGAATTGAGGGCGGCGAGCAGCGCACCCTCACCCTGGAGTGATTCATCTTCGGTCAGGAGGGCTGCATCCAGCACATCATCTTCAATGGCAAGGACGTTCCGTCGGGACAGAATCAGGTGACGACGACGACGAACGCCCATTCGCTCGAAAGCGGTCGCCTGGTAGAAGGTACCGGCTTCGGGTGCACGCCAGTCGACCATCAGCTGTTGCAGGTCCTCGGTGGACAACCCGATCCTGCCGATGTACCGCTCATCCCCGTCGTCAAGGTCCAGCCGGCCAAAGACGAGCCGGTCGTCGACGGCGTTGAGCTGGGCCAGCCGATCCTCGTACATCGTGGCGAAAGCGTCGCGTTCGGACCGGTTCTGGTGGGAGCCGGCCGACAGGGAACGGCGCACCTCTGCCAGCTGCCCGCGCTTCTCGTCACGGAGTTCATCGAGCCGTTGGTAGAGTCCCGCCACGTAGCCGCGCTCATGGTCGAGTTCGTTACGGGCCGTGGATGTGTGATGCATTATGCGTTTCCCTCTCGCCAAAGGCAGACCGTCAATTCTACAGTGCAGCTGGCACTTTTGGCATGATCGGTGAATCCTATGAGGCCACCACCGTGTGCACTGGGTACTGCTGGACTTTCAGCCGTCCCTGCAACCCGGTGAGTTCCAGGACCACCGCGCAACCGACAACCTCGGCTCCGCACGATTCGAACAGGGCGGTCGCCGCGGCCAGGGTGCCCCCGGTGGCCAGCACGTCGTCGAGCACCAGCACCCGCGTCCCCGGGGCGACGTCGTCCTGATGGATCTCCAGCTTTGCCTCCCCATACTCGAGGCTGTAGGACTCGGAGAGGACCGGCCGGGGCAGCTTTCCGGGTTTGCGGACCGCCAACACTCCGGTGCCGGTCGCGTAGGCGACGGCGGCGGCCAGCAGGAATCCGCGTGCCTCAATCCCTGCGACGAGGTCGAAGGTGCCGGTGAAGGGTTTGACCAGGTCATCGATGACGGCACGGAATGCGGGTCCATCGCTAAACACCGGGGTGAGATCGCGGAAGCTGATTCCCGGCCGGGGAAAGTCCTGAACGGTCAGGCAGAGTTGTTCAACATAGTCCTGAGCTGTCGTCCCGGAGATTGTGGGCACTGAATTATTCACCCGTTAACTGTACGGGGTATACGGGGCTTCGCCGCGCGGTACCGCGACACGGTGGGGTCGTCGGTGAGCCAGTACCGCCAGGGATATTCACTGCCCCCGCCCACGCCGGCGACTCCGACGCGGGGGCCACTCGACACGAGGTCCGGGTCCACCGGTGCCGCAGGCAGGGTCAGGGTGAGGGGCGCCGCAAACAGGTCGGCGCCGTCAAGTTTCCGGTTCAGTCCGAGCGCCTGAGCCAGGCGGGCTGGTCCGCGGGCCAGGTCGACGTCGTGTCGTGGAGACTTCCGCCGTTCCCGGGCAACATCGAGCCCCTCGACGATTTCCCCTGCCCGCAGCAGCAACCCGGTTGCCTGACCTGCCTCGCCGCAGACCACATTGGCGCAGTAGTGCATACCGTAGGTGAAGTAGACATAGAGGTGGCCGGGGTTACCGAACATGGTGGTGTTCCGGGCCGTCTGTCCGCGGAACGCGTGCGATCCCGGGTCGTCGGCACCAAGATAGGCCTCCACCTCGGTGATGCGGACGGCAACGCGGCCGGTGTCGTCGTCGTGGGTCAGGGTGCTCCCCAGCAGCAGGGGCGCGACCTGGGTGGCGGGCAGGGCCAGGCGGTTTCTGTCGGGGGTCGCAGTCACGCACACGACGGTAGCAAACCCTGCAGCCACCCCACCCACGCTGATGTCCGATTTCCGCTAGCTGAGGGGCGGTTCAACCTGCAACGATGGGTGGATGGACTTCTGGCAGCAGTATCGGGCAATCGACTCGCGGGACGCGCGTTTTGACGGCCAGTTCGTCACAGCTGTGGCGACAACGAGAATTTACTGCCGGCCGTCATGCCCAGCGAGAACCCCCAAGCCCGCCAATGTGCGGTTCTACCAGACCTCGGCGGCCGCGCACCAGGCCGGGTACCGTGCCTGCAAACGCTGTCTCCCAGAGGCGGTCCCGGGCACCCCGGACTGGAACCTGCGCTCCGATGCTGCGGCCCGCGCCATGCGGCTGATCTCCGATGGAGAGGTGGACCGGACCGGCGTCACGGGACTGGCAGCGCGGCTGGGTTATTCAAGCCGCCAGTTGAACCGGATCCTGCATCAGGAGTTGGGCGCCGGCCCACTCGCCCTCGCCCGTGCCACCCGCGCCCAGACCGCACGGTCACTGCTCACGGCTACCGGCTTGAAGTTCTCGGACATTGCCTTCGCCGCCGGGTTCAGCAGTATCAGGTCCTTCAATGACACCGTGCAGGAAGTGTTTGCGCTCACCCCCTCCGATCTTCGCGGCCGCGCGAAAGCCGCCGGCGACAACACCCCCGGCCGCCCGGCTGGTACCACCCCGGCTGGTTCAACCCTGGCGCTGACCCTCCCCCTCCGCGCCCCCTACGACCCCGGCATCTTCGAGTTCCTGCGGCTCCGAGCGGTCGACGGCGTGGAGCACGCAACCGATGGGGTGTACGAGCGGTTGCTGCAGCTGCCGGGAGGACAGGGCAGGTTCAGCGCACGCCTGACCACGGCGCCCAGTGGCGTGCCTGCGCTGGCTGTGACAGTGACCGTGGAGAAGTTGCCCGACCTGCCGGTGTTGTTGTCCCGGATTCGCCGGCTATTCGACCTCGACGCCGACCCGCAAGCCGTCGACGGCGTCCTGGGCGCCGACCCGCTGCTCGCCGACCGGGTGCGCCTCCTTCCCGGGATCCGGCTGCCCGGGGCCACCGACCCCCACGAGATTCTGATCCGCGCGCTCATCGGTCAGCAAATCTCTGTCAAAGCCGCCCGGGGCACGCTGCACCGGCTCGCGGCGCTCGGTACCGCGTCGACGCTGGTCCCCCAACCGGGCGCCAGCACGCTCCACCGGCTCTTTCCCACTCCGGCTCAACTAGCCGACGGCGGCGCCGAGCTCCTCACCGGCCCGGCTCGACGTCGTGAAAGTATTCTGCGGGTCAGCGCAGCCCTCGCCGAGGGGCGTCTGCACCTTGGGGTGGAGGACAGTGTCGCGGACCTGAAACGCAAACTCCTCCCACTTCCGGGCATTGGGCCCTGGACCGTCGGCTATGTGGCACTGCGCGTGCTCGGTGCCCCCGATATCCAGCTGGACAATGACGCAGCCCTGCGCACCGGTTGGGCCGCCCTCCCGGGACAGACCGGACCGGTCCACCCGCGGCAGCTTTCGGCGTCCATGGAACGCTTCAGCCCCTGGCGCTCCTACGCCACCATGCACCTCTGGCGCCTGGCTGCCAGCCACCCTGCGACCCGCACCCCCGCAACCCCCGCAACCCCACCAGTGAAAGCAGCAACCCCATGACCCTCGATCCCCCCACCGTGGTCCGGCAAACCACAGTCCTCACCCCTGACGGTCCGTTCACCATCCTGGAGCAGGGCGGCGTTGTGCTCGCGTCTGGCTGGACCTCGGAGCTGGCGGAACTGACCGGGCAAATCCATCCGACACTCCGTCCCACCGACCCACCACGTGAGGTGGCTCCCGCCGAGCTTGGGCCCATCGCTGCGGCAGTCGACGCGTACTACGACGGCGACATTACGGCGATCGACTCGGTGAGAGTGCAACAGGTGTCGGGACCGTTCCGCAGCCATGCGTGGGACATGTTGCGCACTGTTGAGCCGGGCCGGCCGGTCACCTACGCGCAGTACGCCTCGCTGGCGGGCAATGCCGGCGCGGTGCGCGCGGCAGCCGGCGCCTGCGCCAAGAACGCTGCGGCGCTCTTTGTACCGTGTCATCGGGTGATCCGCACCGATGGCTCCCTCGGCGGCTTCCGGTGGGGGTTGGCGGTCAAGACCAGCCTGTTGGCCCGCGAGGCGTCTCACTCAGCGGCGGTGTTGGCCCGGTAGAAGTCCTCAAGCACTCGCAGTTTACGGACGCTGATGTGAGGGGTATCGCCGTCGATATCCACTCCCACCGCATCAAGATGGGCATGCCAGCGGGCCATCAGTGCTGCGGTCTCGGTGGGGTCTTCCACCACATGTCTGACGGTGACAATGGTGGAAGAGCCGGCGGCCGTGAAGTCCACCTCCGCCTGCTCGACCCGCGGCTGCTGCGACGGATCCGCGGTCACCGCGTCCTTCACCCTGGGCAGGGTCGCCTCGAAGCGTCGATCGAAGTGGATCATGGTGACCCCGTCGGCGATCTCCAGTTCACCCATCGTGTGGGAGAGCTGGTATTGGTGGCGTACGCGTCCCGTAACGCAGCCCAGTCTGCATCCGGGCCGGGCGTCCTGCCAGCAGCGATGGCGTCGAGGGTGTCCAGGATGAGTTGCCAGCCAGCAGCACCCTCGGTGAGGAAATCTGCGGTTTCCGATCGGACCCGCAACTGCAGCAGGGCACCGCCGGCGCAGTCAAGAACCCGCCATTCCAGGATTGATTCGAGCCCCATGTTGTCGTCCCAGGTGACCTGGAGGCTGGTGGGCGGGTTGAGTTGAAGAACAGTGCCGGTGGACGGGTCGCCGCCCATATCCAGCGCATATTCCTTTCCGAGTTCCCAGCCAGGTGTCAGCTTCCCAAGCCACTGGGCGAGCCGTGCCGGTTCGGTGAGAAGGTTCCAGATGTAGGAGCGCGGGTAGTCGAACTGCCGGTCGAACGCCAGCACATACCCGTCCCTCAACCGTTCAACACGGCCCAGCGGCTCGGCACGGTGGGACGCCGATTCGCGCTGCAACTCGCCGGTGAGTTGGGATTCCATGCTGCCTCCTGGGACAGGATGCTCCCAACCTACAGCAGGCACCTACCGTTCCGGAAGGGTGTTACTGGGGCGAGACCGCTGCCGGCCAGGGTCCCAGCTCCGGCAGGTCAACTGTGTCGGCGTCTTCGGCCGCATCAGTGGCTTCCAGACCACCGACGGGTTCGCGACCCGCAAGCCACGCGGCGATGTCCTGCAATGCGCCGGTCACGACGACGGTGTGGGCGGCCTCCGAGGTGTCGTCGGAACCGGGCGCCTGGACTGTGATCGCTTCCTCGCCCATCGGCTGCAGCTTCAGGACAGTTCCCTGTGGGACGCGGGCTGCAAGGAAATCGATGAGGTAATGGCAGAAGCGGTCGCTCCAATCCCGGGTGGTGGTGCCGGCATCGAGGTCGGACGCGTGGATCACCAGCTCCCGCCACAGCGCCAGGGCCGCGTCGTAGACAGTCCCATTCCGGAAGGAGACTTTTGCCTCCCACTGGTCGCGGGCGTTCTCGAACGCGCCGACGGCGGCGTCAACCGCCGCCACCAGTGCTTCCTTCTGCTCGGCGGCCGGGCGCTGGGCCCTGGCCTCGATGGCCTGGACCCGGCCCTCGTACCCGCCGTCGTACAGCTCGATCAGGTTGCCCTGCGTCGCATGCTCGACCTGCCGCTGCATGGCGCGCGAGATTCCCTCCGCGTGCGCGACCACGTGGGCCCGCGACCAGCCGGGCAACGCGGTAGGTTCGCCGAACGAACTGTCGTCGATCCCCTTCACTGTGGCCTTCAGGTCCTCACCGGCAACGGCGAGCCCGGCTGATACTTCGCGGATGAGATGCTCAATCACTGTGGGTCCTTATCGTCTGGCCCGGTCGACGGGCGGCTGCACTAGATCCTGTCCTAGAGCGTACCCCGCACGTCAGTCAGGAAGCTGGCAACGCCTGCCAGCTCCTGCCGGAGGGCCTGCAGCTGGCGCTGCACCGCCACCGGGGCCGTGCCGCCCTGGGAGTCTCGGCTGTTCAGGGAACCCTCGACCGTGAGGACCTCGCGGACACCCGGGGTGAGGTGCTGCGAAATGGACGCATAATCCGCGTCACTGAGGTCCCACAGCTCCACGCCACGGCCCTCGGCCAGCCGGACGGCTGCACCGGAGAGTTCGTGGGCTTCCCGGAAGGGGACCCCCTGCCGGACCAGCCATTCGGCTACGTCGGTCGCCAACGCGAAACCCTGGGGTGCGAGGGACGCCATCCGTTCGGTGTTGAACGTCAACGTGGCGATCATGCCGGAGACTGCTGGGAGCAGCACTTCCAGCGTGTCGGTCGCGTCGAAGACCGGTTCCTTGTCCTCCTGGAGGTCACGGTTGTAGGCCAGCGGCAGCCCTTTGAGGGTGGCGAGCAGCCCCGTGAGGTTGCCGATCAGGCGGCCCGCTTTGCCCCGCGCCAGTTCAGCGACGTCGGGGTTCTTCTTCTGCGGCATGATCGATGACCCGGTGGAATAGGAGTCATGCAGGGTGACGAAGGAGAACTCCTTCGTGGCCCACAGGATCACCTCCTCGCTGATCCGGGACAGGTCCACCCCGATCATTGAGGCGATCCACGCGAACTCGGCGTAGACATCCCGCGCCGCCGTCCCGTCGATCGAGTTATGGGTCGCCGAGGCGAAACCCAGCTCCGCCGCGACAGCCTGCGGGTCCAGCCCCAGCGAGGATCCCGCGAGGGCGCCGGAGCCATAGGGCGACACGGCCGCCCGTTTGTCCCAGTCCTGAAGCCGCTGCACATCGCGCAGCAGCGCCCAGGCATGGGCGAGCAGGTGATGGCTCAAAAGCACGGGCTGGGCATGCTGCAGGTGGGTGCGGCCCGGCATCGGAACCCTCAGATGGTCCTCGGCCTGTTGTACCAGCGCTTCAATGGTGGCCAGCACCCCGGCCCCGACGATCCGGGCGTGGTCCCGCAGATACATGCGCCCCAGGGTGGCGACCTGGTCATTGCGGGAGCGGCCAGCGCGGAGCTTGCCGCCCAGCTGGACGCCGGCACGTTCGATCAGGCCACGTTCCAGCGACCCGTGCACGTCCTCGTCCGATGCGGCGGGCGTGTACGCGCCGGAGCGGACGTCGTCGTCGAGGGCGTCGAGGGCGGCGAGCATGCCGGTGAGTTCGTCGTCGTCGAGCAGGCCCGCCCGGTGCAGGACCCGGGCGTGCGCCCGGGACCCGGCAATGTCATACACGGCCAGGCGCCAGTCGAAGTGGGTCGACTTGCTCAGGGCGGCCAGCGCGTCGGCGGGTCCGCCGTCGAACCGGCCGCCCCAGAGGGCTCCCTCGTTGGTGGAGGCTCCCGCCATCGCTACTGACCCGCCCGCTCGTCGCGGCCGGAGGCCACCTTGGAGGACAGACCGAAGATCTCGATGAAGCCGCGGGCCATTGACTGGTCGAAGGTGTCGCCGGTGTCATAGGTGGCCAGGTTGAAGTCGTACAGCGAGGTCTCGGACTTGCGGCCGGTGACCGTGGCGCGGCCGCCGTGGAGGTCCATCCGGATGTCCCCGGAAACGTATTTCTGGGTGTCGTCGATGAACGTGTCAAGGGAGCGCTTCAGCGGGGAGAACCACTGGCCGTCGTAGACCAGCTCGGTCCAGCGCTGGCCGACGGTCTTCTTGAACCGGGCCTGCTCGCGTTCCACCGTGACGTTTTCCAGCTCGCGGTGCGCGGCGATCAGGGCCATGGCGCCGGGCGCCTCATAGATTTCGCGGCTCTTGATGCCGACCAGGCGGTCCTCCACGATGTCGATCCGGCCCACGCCCTGGGCGCCGGCACGGCGGTTCAGCTGTTCGATGGCCTGCAGGGGGGTGACTGCAACGCCGTCGATGGCGACGGGGATGCCCTCACGGAAGGTGATGGTCACCTCGTCGGCGGCCGGGGAAAACTCGGGCGAATCGGTGTACTCGTAGACGTCCTTCGACGGGCCGTTCCAGATGTCCTCGAGGAAACCGGTCTCGACGGCGCGACCCCAGACGTTCTGGTCGATCGAGAACGGGTTCTTCTTGGTGGTCTGGATGGGCAGGTTGTGCTCCTCCGCGAAGGTGATGGCCTTGTCCCGGGTCAGGGCCAGGTCACGCACGGGGGCGATGCAGCGCAGGTCCGGGCCGAGGGTCTGGATGCCCACCTCGAAACGCACCTGGTCGTTGCCCTTGCCGGTGCAGCCGTGGGCCACCGTGGTGGCGCCGAATTCACGGGCGGCCGCCACCAGGTGCTTGACGATAACCGGGCGGGAGACCGCCGAGACCAGCGGGTAGGCGTCCATGTACAGGGCGTTGGCCTTCAGCGCTGGCATGCAGTAGTCGTTGGCGAACTCGTCGCGGGCGTCAGCCACGTAGGCTTCGACGGCGCCGCAGTCGAGGGCACGCTGGCGAATCTCCTCCAAGGATTCACCGCCCTGTCCAACGTCGACGGCGACGGCGATGACCTCGGCGCCGGTCGCTTCGGCGATCCAGCCGATGGCTACTGAGGTGTCGAGTCCGCCGGAGTAGGCGAGGACAATGCGTTCAGTCATGGGTTGTGCTCCTAGGGTGTTGAGGTTGGTTTTGTCTGAAAGAGGCAAGAAATGGTCAGGACAGGGGTTTGCTCATCGGGTCCTGCGCAAACTGGCGGAAGCGCTCCGCCACGTCCGGCCCGCCCGCCGGGTCGCGGGTCACCAGCATAATCGTGTCGTCGCCGGCGATGCTCCCCAGGACCGAGGGCATCACCGAGTGGTCGATTGCCAGGGCCAGGAAGTTCGCGGCCCCCGGCGGGGTCCGCAAGACGACCAGGTTTCCCGACGCCTCAGCAGTGACGAGTAACTCCGAGCACAGCCGGGACAGCCGGGAATCGAGGATTTCCTGGGTGACCCCGCTCTGCGGCGTCCGCCCGCCGCCTTCGGCGGGCACCGCGTAAACGAGGGTACCCTCGCCGGCACGGACCCGCACCGCACCGAGCTCCACCAGGTCGCGGGAGAGGGTCGCCTGGGTGACCAGGACGCCGTCGTCGGCCAGGAGAGCAGCCAGTTCTGCCTGGGACCGGACCGACTGCCCGGTGAGGATCGCCCGGATCCTCGCCTGGCGGGCGGTCTTGGTGGTGGGCTGGAGGGAGGTCATCGTCGGTCCATCAGCCAGACCATCAAGGCCTTCTGGGCGTGCAGCCGGTTTTCGGCCTCGTCCCAGACCACCGATTGGGGGCCGTCGATGACATCGGCGGCAATCTCGTAACCACGGTACGCGGGCAGGCAGTGGAGTACGACGGCGTCGGGGGCGGCGTGCGCCATCGCGGCCGCATCCACCCCGTAGCTGCTGAACAGCTCAAAGGTTGCGTCCTTGGCTCCCGCGCTGTCCGGTTCCTGGCCCATAGAGATCCAGGTGTCGGTGGCGACGACGTCGGCGTCGGCAAGCGCGGTGGCAGGGTCGGTGGTGACCAGCACCGACCCACCCGTCTCGGCAGCCCGGGCAGTGGCCTGATCGATCACCGACTGCTGGGGAAGGTGCCCCTCGGGGCCGGCGATCCGGACGTGCATGCCAGCGGTGACCCCCGCGAGCAGGTAGGAGTTGGCCATGTTATTGGCAGCATCGCCCAGGTACGCGAGGCTCAGCCCCGCCAGGGTGCCCTTGTGTTCGCGGATGGTCAACAGGTCAGCGAGAAGCTGGCACGGGTGGTAGTCATCGGACAGCGCGTTGATCACCGGGACCTTCGACGCCGCGGCCATCTCTTCCAGCCCGGCCTGTGCGTAGGTGCGCCAGACGATGGTGGAAACCATCCGTTCGAGCACCTTGGCGGTATCGGTAATGGATTCCTTGTGGCCCAGCTGCGACTCCCCCGCCCCGATGATCAGTGGGACCCCGCCGAGGTCGGCGATGCCGGTGGCAAAGGAGACGCGGGTGCGGGTGGACGTTTTGTCGAAGATGACCGCGACGGTTTGACGTCCCGCAGTGGCTGCTCCGTCTGGATCCAGGCCGGCGTAGGTGCTGCGCGAATACGGGGCACGCTTGAGCTCGGCGGCAAGGTCGAGGACTTCGGTCTGCTCGGCCTGGGTCAGGTCGGTGTCGACCAGGAAGTGGCGGGTCATGGGGTACGTTCCTTTGCGATATTCAGGATGCCGGGCAGCGCGGCGGTGAAGGTGGCAGCCTGCTCTCTGGTGAGGATCAGCGGTGGTGCCAGGCGCAGCGTGTGCGGTGTGGGAGCGTTGATGATGAAGCCCTGGAGTAGTGCTTCGGTCACGGCCGCAGCGGCGTAGTCACCGGTCAGGTCGAATCCGATCAGCAGCCCTTCACCGCGGACCTCGGTGACCAGCTCGACAGTGGCAAGCTCGGCGCGGAGCCAGGCTCCGACGTCGTGCGCGTGGCCGAGGAGGTCGGTGGCCTCGATGGTGTGCAGGGTAGCCAACGCTGCGGCCGTCGCGACGGGATTCCCCCCGAAGGTGGTGCCATGCTGGCCGGGGGTGAACAGGGATGACACCGCAGCGCCGAACGTGATCAGGGCACCAATAGGGAACCCGCCGCCGAGTCCCTTGGCAAGCGTCATGGCATCCGGCACGATGCCGCTGGGCTGATGGGCAAACCAGGACCCGGTGCGGCCGATCCCGGTCTGGACCTCGTCGAGGATCAACAGCGCGCCAGCTCGGGTGGTGACCTCACGGGCGGCCTGCAGATACCCGGGAGGGAGCGGACGGACGCCAGCCTCCCCCTGGATGGGTTCGAGGATGACCGCTGCAACGGTCTCGTCGACCGCGTTCACCAGCGCCTCGATGCTGCCGAACGGCAGATGTTCGACGCCGCCGGGGAGCGGTTCGAACGGCTCACGGTAGGCCTGCTTCGCGGTCAGCGCGAGCGCCCCCATGGTGCGGCCGTGGAAGGCGCCGTCCAGGGCCAGGATCCGGGTGCGTGCGGGTTTGCCGTCCGCCGCTGGGGTGCTGTTGCGGCGCGCCAGCTTGAAGGCTGCCTCCACCGCCTCGGTGCCTGAGTTGGTGAAAAAAGCCTTCGACCCGGCGGGCGCCGCCGAGAGCTGCAGCAGTTTTTCGGCCAGGGCAATCTGGGTGGGGCTGGTAAAGAAATTGGACACATGACCCAGGGTGGCGAGCTGGCTGGAGATCACCGAGGTGACGAACGGGTGGGCGTGGCCCAGAGCGTTGACGGCGATACCGCCGAGCAGGTCGAGGTACTGGTTGCCGTCGGCATCCCAGACGGTGCAACCGTTGCCGCGGACCAGAACCCGCTGCGGGGTGCCGAAGACGCCGAGCAGCGAGGAGCTGTAACGCGCCAGCCAGTCAGCACCCGAGGCCTGCTGGTCGAGCACTTCGGCGAGCTGTTCCGTGTGGTTGAGATCAGTCATGATCCGTCCTCGTCCGGTACCACCTGGGTGCCGATTCCGGCGGTGGTGAAGGTTTCCAGCAGCATGGAGTGGGCCAGCCTGCCGTCGACGATGTGCGCGCGCTCCACTCCGCCGTCGATGGCGGCGAGGCACGCGGTCATTTTCGGAATCATGCCCGACTCGAGCTGCGGCAGCATGGCGCGCAGCTGGCCAGCGGTGAGGGAAGAGATCAACGAGGACCTGTCGGGCCAGTTGGCGTACAGCCCCTCGACGTCCGTGAGGATCACCAGTTTGGAGGCGTTCAGGGCCTGGGCCAGGGCCGCCGCGGCGGTATCGGCGTTGACGTTGAGGACCTGGTTGGTGCCCTCGCCGTCGTCGTCAATCTCCGGGGCGACCGTTGAAATCACTGGGATCCGGCCGGCCTCAAGGATGTCGAGGATGGCGGCCGGGTTCACGCCGACCACCTCGCCGACCAGGCCGAGGTCCACCTCGACGCCGTCGACGACGGTGCCGGTGCGGGTGGCTTGCAGGAGGCCGCCGTCCTCACCGGAGAGTCCGACGGCGTAGGGGCCATGGGAGTTGATGAGACCGACCAGCTCGCGGCCCACCTGACCGGTGAGCACCATCCGGACCACGTCCATGGTGGCGGGGGTGGTGACCCGCAGGCCGCCCTTGAATTCGGACTCCATGCCGAGCCGTTGCAGCATGGAGCTGATCTGCGGTCCGCCGCCATGGACGACGACCGGGCGGATTCCGACGTGGTGGAGGAAGACGATGTCCTCGGCGAAGGCGCGGCGCAGGTCCTCGTTGACCATGGCGTTGCCGCCGTATTTGATCACCATCGTGGTGCCAGCAAACCGTTGGATCCACGGCAGCGCTTCGATGAGGGTCTCTGCCTTGTCCTGTGCGGCAATGACTGAATTCATGGTGTCCTTCTGTTCTAAGCTGCCGCGGCGGGCAACCGTTACGACGAGTACGCCGAGTTTTCGTGCACGTATTCGTGCGTGAGGTCGTTGGTCCAGATGGTCGCGGTCTCGGTCCCGGCGTTGAGATCAATCTCGACCGTGACCTCGCGGCCCGTGAGGTCCACCAGGTCCCGTGAATCGCCGATGCCGCCGTTGCGGCAGATCTGCACCCCGTTCATGGTGACGTTCAACTGGTCCGGTTCGAAGGCCGCGTCGGTGGTGCCGACCGCTGCCAGCACCCGGCCCCAGTTGGGGTCGTTGCCGAAGATGGCCGTCTTGAAGAGGTTTGAGCGGGCCACCGATCGGCACACCGTTTCGGCGTCCTTCTCGCTGGCCGCGTTGACGGCGGTGATGGCGATGTCGTGGCTGGCACCTTCGGCGTCCTTGATCAGCTGCTGGGCCAGTGAATGGCAGACCCCGGTGAGCGCTCCCTCGAACTCCTGCAGGTCGGGGGTGACCCCGCTGGCGCCCGACGCGAGCAGGACCACCGTGTCGTTGGTGGACATGCACCCGTCCGAGTCGGTCCGGTCGAAGGTCACTCGAGTGGCCGCGCGCAGGGCCGTGGCCAGCTGTGCGGGATCGACAACAGCGTCGGTGGTGAGTACCACCAGCATGGTGGCCAGACCGGGGGCGAGCATTCCGGCGCCCTTCGCCATCCCGCCGATGGAGTATCCCTCGCTGGGGGCGTCGACTGAAGCCGGGTGCCTCGCGTTCTTTGGCACCGAATCGGTGGTCATGATGGCTTCGGCTGCGGCCTGCCCGCCGGCGGTGGACAGTTGGGCGACGGCGTCGCTGACGCCTGGCAGCAGCTTGTCCATGGGGAGCTGTTCCCCGATCAGCCCGGTGGAGCAGATGAAAACGTCACCCGAGGAGACCCCCAGCGCGTCGGCGACGTACTCGGCGGTGGCGTGAGTGTTCTGGAAGCCAACGGCCCCGGTGCAGGCGTTCGCTCCCCCGGAGTTGAGGACCACTGCATCGACCCGCCCGTCGGAAACCACCTGACGGGACCACTGCACGGGTGCGGCGGCAACCCGGTTGGAGGTAAACACTGCCGCTGCGTGCTGCAGGGGTCCGTCGTTGACAACGACCGCGACATCGGGCTTGCCCGAGGATTTGAGTCCGGCGGCAGTGCCTGCGGCGCGGAATCCGGCCGGTGCGGTGATGCTCATGGTGCTACTCCCTGCAAGGTGAGCCCAGCGGTCTCCGGGAGTCCCAGGGCAATGTTCATGGATTGGATGGCCCCGCCGGCGGTGCCCTTGGTGAGGTTGTCGATCACGCAGGTGACAATCACGCGCCCGGCGTGTTCGTCGAACGCCAGCTGGAGGTTGGCGTAGTTGGAGCCGAGCACGGCCTTCGTGGCCGGCCAGTGGCCTTCCGGTAACACGGTGACGAAGGGTTCGTCGTCGTACGCTGCGGTCCAGGCATCCCGCAGCTGTTCGGCAGTGGTTCCGGGCATCACCTTGGCGGTGGCGGTGGTGAGAATGCCGCGGGCCATCGGTGCGAGGGTCGGGGTGAAGGACACCTGGACCTGCTGCCCGGCGGCGAGGGACAGCCCCTGCTCAATCTCGGGGGTGTGCCGGTGTGCGCCACCGACTCCGTACGGGCTCATTCCCCCCATCACCTCGGACCCCAGCAGGTGCGGCTTGACCGCTTTGCCCGCGCCGGAGGTGCCCGACGCTGCAACGATAACGACGTCGTCGGGCTGCAGCAGCCCGGCCGCGAACCCCGGGGTGAGCGCCAGCAGCGAACTGGTGGGGTAACAGCCCGGGACGGCGACCCGGCGGGCGGAGCGCAGGAGTTCGCGGTGGTCGGGCAGCTCAGGGAGGCCGTACGGCCAGGTGCCGGCGTGGGCGGAGCCATAGAACTTTTCCCAGGCAGCCGGGTCGGAGAGGCGGTGGTCGGCGCCGGCATCGATCACGAGGGTGGTGTCGGGTAGCTGGGCGGCGATATCGGCGCTGGCGCCGTGAGGCAGGGCGAGGAAAACCACGTCATGGCCAGCGAGGTTTTCCACTGTGGTCTCTTCAATCAGGCGGTTGCTCAGCGAGTGCAGGTGTGGTTGAAGTTCACCGAGGCGCGATCCTGCACTGCTGTGGGCAGTGATCGCACCGATGGTCACCGAAGGATGGGAGGCGAGCAGGCGGAGCAACTCACCGCCGGCGTAGCCGCTGGCACCCGAAACCGCCACTGAAATAGTCATGACCCAACAGTACAACAGGAATATACAGAGGTCCACATAAATATGCACGAGGTGCTGCGAGGAGACCCGGTCGTTCTAGCATGGAAACACAGCACGCCAACAAAGGAGCCTCGATGCCAACAGCCATTGTTATCCAGCAAGCCGGAGGGCCCGAAGTACTCAAGGTGACCGAGGTGGATCGGCCCACACCAGCGGGCTCCGAGCTCCTGGTGCGGGTGGCCGCGGCAGGCGTCAACTACATCGAAACCTATCAGCGCAGCGGCTACTACCCGGTGGGCTATCCCTTCACCCCGGGCGCCGAGGCCGCCGGCGAGGTGGTGGCGCTGGGCCCGGAGGCGTCCGGCTTCGCCGTCGGCGACCGGGTGGCCTTCGCCGAAGGGAAGGGCACCTACGCCGAGTTCACCCTGGTGGAAGCCGACAAGGCCCTGCCGGTGCCCGAGGGCATCAGCCTCGAAACGGCAGCAGCGCTTCCGTTGCAGGGCATGACCGCGCACTACTTGATCAATACCACCTTCACCGTTCAGCTGGGCCAGACGGTCTTGACGCATGCCGGTGCGGGAGGCGTGGGCCTGCTCCTCATCCAACTGCTCAAGGCCAGGGGTGCCCGGGTGATCACCACGGTCTCCACCGACGCCAAGGATGCGCTGGCCCGGGAAGCCGGAGCAGATGAAGTGCTCCGATATGAGGGCTTCGACACCGCCGTGCGGGAGCTCACCAACGGCGTCGGAGTGGATGTCGTGTACGACGGCGTGGGCCGGGCCACCTTTGACGGGTCGTTGGCGTCGCTACGGAAGCGCGGCACGCTGGTGCTGTTCGGCGCTGCGTCGGGGCCGGTTCCGGCGTTCGACCCGCAGCGGCTGGCGTCCGCGGGGTCGGTTCATCTCACCCGGCCGAAACTGCTCGATCACCTGCTGACCGTTGAGGAACGGCGCTGGCGCTCCTCGGAGCTGTTCGCCGCCGTCGTGGACGGCTCGCTGAAGGTCAGGATTGGCGCAACCTATCCCCTGGAAGCCGCTGCGCAGGCGCACGAAGACCTGGAGGCACGCAAAACCACCGGAAAAGTGCTGCTCGTTCCCTAGCACCCGGATTGACTGCCCGTGACCCGTGGGCAGTCCGGGCGGTCCGGAACCGCGACCGGACCGCCCGGAACGGGCTAGCGCTGGACGGCTCCGTGGCGTTCGGCCGCCAGGTGGACCGCTGCGTCGCGGGCGCCGCTGGCCTGGTCGGCGGTCAGGGTCCGGTCCGGTGCCCTGAACCGCAGGGCGAAGGCCAACGACTTGCGCCCGTCCTCGATTCCCGCGCCGTCGTACACGTCAAACAGGTGCACGTCCTCAAGGAGCTCCCCCGCGCCTTCGCGCAGGGTCGACAGCACGACGTCGGCCGGCAGCCCGCCGTCGACCACCAGTGCCACATCCTGGGTGGTGGCAGGGAAGGTCGAGAGGTGCTTCGCGACAATTACATCCGGAGCGGCGTCGAACAGCAGGTCGGCGTTGATTTCCAGCGCCACGGTGCGGGCTGGCAGGTCTAGGGCGGCAAGAAGCTTCGGGTGAAGTTCGCCGGCATAGCCGAGCAGTTCACCGGTGCGCAGCGAAATGCGTGCCGTGCGACCGGGATGGAACACCTGGTGCTCCCCCTGCGTCACCTCAAGGTCGACGCCGACGACGTCGGCCATCAGCCGGACCGTGTCCAGGGCATCCGCCCAGTCCCACGGGCGTGGCTGATGGTTGGCGCCTGCCGGTGAGTCGTTGCCGGTGAAGACAGCAGCGATGGTCAACGGCTGGTCGGGCAGTCCGTCATAGAGGCCGTCCAGGATGTCCTCGGAAGGGCGGACACCTAACGGCGGAATGTCACGACTGCCGACGGCGTCCTGTGGCAGGAATACCAGGCCCGCCTCGTACAGGGCCAGATCCCGGAAGCCACGTGAATGGTTCCGTTTGGCGACTTCGATCAGTCCGGGCAGCACCGAGCGGCGCAGGTAGCCCAGTTCGGCGCTCAAGGGGTTGGCCAGCTTGATGGCGGGCTGTTCCGTCGCGTCGGCGGACCCGAAGGTGTTGTTGCTGTCCAGCGACACGAACGGGTAGGAGAGCACCTCGGTGAGGCCCGAGTCGGCCAGCGCCTGCAGCACGCGGCGGCGCTGCACCTGGACGCGGGACAGGCCGCTGCCGGGAGGTGCCACGGGAAGCCGCGACGGGATCTTGTCGTAGCCCACCAGCCGGGCGATTTCCTCGGTGAGGTCGTCCTTGATCTGCAGGTCCTGCCGCCAGCTGGGCGCCGTGACGGTGTGACCGCCGTCGTGCGCTTCCACTACGGCCCCCAAATCGGTGAGGGCCCCGGTGATCTGCTCGTCGGTGAAGTCGATGCCGATCCGGCTGGCCGCGTAACCAGCAGGCAGGTCGATGACGACGGCGTCGGGCTGAGTGCCCACCTCGGTTCCGGCGTCGTCGGCGGTGCCACCGGCGAGTTCGACCAGCAAGTCCACCACGCGCTGGGCGGCGATGCCGGCAACCTGCCAGTCCACCCCACGCTCGAACCGCTTGGAGGCCTCGGACGGCAGCTTGTGGCGGCGGCGTGATCGCGCGATCGACACTTCATCGAAGTGGGCCGCCTCGACCAGCACCGTGCCGGTCGAGTCGGACACCTCCGTGTCGGCGCCACCCATGACACCGGCGATGCCGATGGCGCCTGAACCGTCGGCAATCAGGAGGTCTTCGACGTCGAGCTTGCGGACCTTGTCGTCGAGGGTTTTGAGCGTCTCCCCCGGCGTTGCCCGCCGGACGACGATGCCGCCGGAGAGCTTGTCCTGGTCGTAGCAGTGAATGGGCTGACCCAGTTCGAGCATCACATAGTTGGAAATGTCGACGGGCAGGGAAATGGAACGGATCCCGGCGAGCCGGAGCCGGGACGCCAGCCACGGCGGCGTGGGACGGCTCGCATCTACGTTGCGGACGGTGCGGGCGACGAACCTGTCACAGCCCGGGTTGCCGTAGATCGGCGACTCGTCGCTGATGGTGACCGGGTACCCACCGGACAGTGCCGCGGGCGCGGTGACCTGGGCTGCGGGGTCGGTGAAAGCGGTCCCGGTGGCATGGGCGTACTCACGGGCAACGCCGCGGATCGAGAAGCAGTAGCTGCGGTCCGGGGTGACGTTGATTTCGGCGGCCTGGTCGTAGAGACCCAGCAGGTCCATGGCATCGGAGCCCACCTCCGGGTCGAGTCCGAGGGTGGAGAGCACCAGGATGCCGTCGTGATCGTCGCCGATGCCAAGTTCACGCACCGAAGCGATCATGCCGGCGGAGACGTGGCCGTAGGTTTTGCGGGCGGCGATGTGGAAGTCGCCGGGCAATACGGCGCCCGGCAGGGTGACCACCACCTTGTCACCCTCGACGAAGTTGTGGGCGCCGCAGACGATGCCCTGCACCCCCGACGGGTCGATGCCCTCGGTGGTCAGCGTCTGGGGCTGGCCTTCGGGGACAACGCGGACCTGGCACCAGTTGATGGTTTTGCCGTTGGTCTGCGGCTCCTTGACCACCGAGAGCACCTGGCCGACGACGACGGGCCCGGACAGGGTGTCGGTGGGACGGTGCACGGCCTCTTCCTCAAGGCCGACCTTGACCAGTTCAGCCATTACGTCTTCGGCGGTGGCACCGGCTGGGACCTGTGCGAATTCACGCAACCAGGAAAGTGGAATACGCATGCTTAGATCTCCATCCCGAAGTGCTCGCTGAACCGTACATCGCCCTCAATCATGTCCCGCATGTCGCCTACCTCGTTGCGGAACATCAGGGTGCGTTCAATGCCCATGCCGAAGGCGAACCCAGAGAATTCCTCGGGGTCGATGCCCGCAGCGCGCAGCACATTGGGGTGGACCATGCCGCAGCCACCCCACTCGATCCACTGCGGCCCACCCTTGGCGCCGGGGTGCCAGATGTCGAGTTCGGCTGATGGCTCGGTGAACGGGAAGAAGTTCGGGCGCAACCGGATCTGGGCGTCGTCGCCGAACATCAGCCGGGCGAAGTGCTCCAGGGTGCCGCGCAGGTCGGCCATGCTGAGGTTCCGGTCGATGGCCAGGCCTTCGAACTGGTGGAACACGGGCGTGTGGGTGGCGTCGAGCTCATCGGTGCGGAACACTTTGCCGGGGCACAGCACGTACAGCGGCAGCGGACGTTCCAGCATGGACCGCACCTGGACGGGTGAGGTGTGGGTGCGCAGCAGCAGGTGCGCCTCGGGAGGCTCCACGAAGAAGGTGTCCTGCATGTCACGGGCCGGGTGGTCTGGTTTGAAGTTCAACGCGTCGAAGTTGAACCACTCCGACTCCAGCTCGGGTCCTTCGGCGATTTCCCAGCCCATGCCCACGAAGATGTCGCTGACGCGTTCCTGCAGGGTGGACAGCGGGTGGCGTGCACCCGCACGCCGACGTCGCGGTGCGGCCGTCACATCCACCGCCTCCTCAACGAGGATGCGGGCATCACGTTCGGCTTCCAGTTCAGCCGTCCGGGCGGCGAGCGCAGCGTTGATTCTGCCGCGCGCCGGCCCGATGTTCTTGCCGGCCGCAGCCTTCTCGTCCTTGGCGAGGGCACCGATGCCCCGGTTCGCGAGGCTGAGTGGCGATTTGTCGCCGGTATGGGCGATTCGCACCTGCTTAAGCTCGTCAAGATCGGCCGCGGCTGCAATGTCGTCGAGCGCGCGATCAACGGTCGCGCGAATCGCCTCGGCATCAAGCGGGGAAGGAACGTCGACGACGGCGGACGTTGCGTGCGCGGGTCCGCCCGGCGGTGTGGAGTCAGACATCGAGATGTTCATACCTTCAGTGGTGGTGGGCAACTGGTGTTTCACCGCGGATCCGGTGACCGTTGGCAGACGGTGCAAGTCTAGCTAACACCGGTGCTGAGTCCCCAATGGGCACCTGTGACTCCCGTACTAGGATGATTCCCATGGTCCCGGCCCACAGAATGCGATGGCTGCTCAACTGGCTGAACCTGTCCACCGCGGCGGGGCTGATGCTGGCGAAAACGAAACGGTGCGACCTCCGCCCTGGCCCCGAGGGGCTCCTCCTCGCTTTCGGCTACACCGGCACCCTGCCGGTCGCGCGTGCCTTCACCGTGGGAAACGTCATCCTGTTCCGCGGGTCCGCCTTGGAGGGGGCACCCCGCCCGGCGCTCCTTGCCCACGAAGCCCGGCACAGCACCCAGTACGCCATCTGTCTGGGGTTGCCCTTCCTGCCGCTTTACTTCGCGGCGGCGGCTTTTTCCCTCCTGCGTACCGGCGATCCTGCATCCCTGAACCTTTTTGAGCGGCGCGCGGGATTGGCCGATGGTGGGTATGTTCAGCGACCAGTGCGGCCGCTTGCCACGACACTTTCCGCCGTATTCGGGAAAAGGGGAGCACCGTGACGTTGGGTACCGACGTTCCAACCATCACGGTCACCGGTACCGGCTCGGTCGCCGCTGTGCCCGACCGCCTGCACCTCGGCGTCGGGGTGGAGGTACGCCGTCCGACGGCCCCGCAGGCGTATCTCGGGGCCGCCGACGCTGCTGTCAGGGTGTTCGATGCCCTGGACTCCCTCCGGCTTCAGTCACTTCAACGGGCCACCCACCAGATCGGGCTGCGCGCGGAAATCCTGTGGGGCGAGAACCAGGAGCAGCGGGTCACCGGGTATGTCGCGTCACAGGATCTCAACCTGTCGATCGGTGACCTATCGTCAGCGTCAGCCGTACTTGAGGCTGTGGTGCAGGCTGGCGGCGACGATGCCCGGATCAGCTCTCTGTCGTTCGGCTTCTCCGATCCGGAGGCCAGGGCTGCCCAGGCACAGGAGGCCGCCTGGCAGGATGCACTCGCCCGGGCCCGCCGCTGGGCCGAACTGGCGGGATGCGTCCTCGGCACAGTGGAGGAAGTATCCGAGGTGGCGGGACACTCTCCGCGTCCCCTGATGCGCGAAGTGATGTTGGCTGAGCAATCAGCTATGCCCGTCGAACCAGGCGAGGCCGACGTCGTCTGTAGCGTTACGGTCCGCTGGCGGATCGCGACGCTGGAGTAACGCGGCTGGAATAACGCACCAGTAACGCTCGGCGTGCTATTCAGAGACCCGAGTTCGGGCTGAATCAGGTGAATCGTGTGTGAAATTCCCAAGGGTCCGCGACGGTCGTTGCTGACTCCCAAACAACTGGTCCTGGGGTGCTTAAGCGTCACCCTGGTAGTGGCGGGAATTCTTTTGCCACCCGACCTTTCCGATGAGGGGCTGGCCAGCCTCGCCATCTTCGGCGTGGGCCTCTATGGATTCGGCTTGATCACCGTGGGCACGGCACTGCTTGTGACCGAGGTGATTCTCCCCGCCGTGAAGGAGGTGGAGTTCGGACTCCCCTCCGGCTACAGAATGGCCACAGCAGTCTCCTCCCGGGAGGAAGCACTGCGGGACGAATTCGACCGTCAGCGAGGGGATCTTGAACTCTGCGCTCAGTTGCTCTGTGATGACCCGGTGATAGCCCTGCGGCTACTTGAAGCGGCTTGGGCGAAGGCGGCCGCGGTATGGAAGGGGCCGGTGACTCCCGACATTCGAACGTTCGTGATTTGCCAGTTGGTCGACCTCGTCGATCTGCACCTGCACAACGCCGGGCGGATCAGGGCACCCTCGGCGGGTGGTTCGTTGCTGACAGCGCTTGATGGACCGGAACGCACGGCTGTGGTCCTCCGCGACTTCGCCGGACTTTCGCCCACCCAGATTGCTGTGATCACCAACCGGTCGGTGGACCGCGTGCGTGCCGATCTGCGAACCGGCAATGCCAAGGCAGATGCCCAGCGGGAAACGCCATGAACAGTCAGCTCCGCGACCGCCTCGCGGCTGAAGCAAGCGACCGGGCCCAATCCCATCCGGCTTTTGTCGACCGGGCACTGCAGGACGGTATGCGAGTGTATCGGCGGCACGTGGTTCTCGCCGTCACCGCCGCCGTAGCCTGCGCCGTGGCGCTGATCGCGATGGCCGCGTTGGCGCCCAGGCTGGTGTGGGGAAGCCCGGCCGAGGAACGGATTGTCGGTCTGATCATCGAGCCCGGAGCTGAAACAGTGCTTCTGGGCGGGACAGTCGAATTCGTCGCAGTGGCCCAGCTCCACGATGGCAGCACCCGACCAGTCGAGGGCCCAATCATCTGGAAGTCCTCCGACACCGGTACTGCGATCATCGCGACCTCGGGACAAGCCAAGTCGGTCTCCCCTGGCATCACTACCATCTCTGGCTCCCTTGACGGACAGGAGGAGCTGACGGGCCGAGCCTTCCTTAAGGTGCTGCGCGCCACCGTCGGGCCGAGAGTGTGGTGGGCTTCCCTTCCGCCCTGATCTCACCCGCCGACCCGATCGGGTGAGCGGTACCTAGTGTTCCGCCCCGGCGGCCAGGCGCAGGTCCGACGTCGTCTGCTGGCTCGTCAACGCGATGAGGCGAAGCGCGGTTGCCATCTCGGCAACGGGCATTCCGGGAACCCCGTGAACTGCTGCCTGTTCCACGGAATAGGGAACGTGGATGAAACCACCCCGAGGGCCGTCACCCTTGCGGTCGGTCGTGGTGGCCAGCTGGTCCATGAGCCCGTAAAAGACGTGATTGCACACATAGGTGCCGGCGGTCTGGGAAATTTCAGCGGCAATGCCAGCCTCGATCAAGTCCTGCAACGCCTGCTTGATCGGCAGGGTCGAGAAATACGCCGCCGGTCCGCCGACCCGAATCGGGGCATCGATGGGTTGGTTGCCTTCATTGTCGGGGATGCGGGCGTCGTCGATGTTGATCGCGACGCGTTCCAGCGAGATCCTCGTTCGCCCGCCGGCCTGACCCACGCAGAACACCAGTCTGGGGCGGTGCAGGGACACCGCAGCACGCAGGATGGCGATGCTTTCACCAAAGGTGCAGGGCAGCTCGACCGCAAGTGCATCGACCCCGTCAGCACGCAGGTCCTCGGCGGCCTGCTGCGCCGCCTGCCAGGACGGGTTGACTGTTTCGCCGCCGAACGGCTCGAATCCAGTGAGGAGAATCATGGGTCAAGCCTAGGCGACGCCCCACCCGAGTGGCGTAGGCGCACAGTAGTGGTTGCCCAACACCGCGTCCTCGGGTGCGCCACTCTTCTGGGCCGGGCACCGGTGCCCTGGTCAGGCGAGGAACGCGGTCAGCCCCTCGATCAGCCGTTGCACGTCGTCGAGGTTGGTGTAGGGCGCCAGACCCACCCGGAGCCCGCCCGCCGCTCCCAGCCCCAGCACGCCGACCGCTTCAATCGCATAAAAGTTGCTGGCGGGCACCAGGATGTCACGTTCGGCGAGAAACCGGCTGGCCGCGGCAGCGTCGTGGCCGTCGAAGGTGAGCAGCAGCGTCGAGGTCCGGACGGCGGCCCGGGAGTGGACTGTCACGGCCGGCAGCTGGGCTATTGCCGCCTCAAGAAGCGCCAGGAGTGACGCCTCATGCCGTTCGATGTCGGCGTGGGCCGCGGTGAGCTGTTCCCGGCGGGACCCGCCGTCGCCCAGGGTCGCAGTGAAGTCGATTGCCGCCGTAGTGCCAGCCATGATCTCGTACGGCAGGGTGCCAAGTTCAAAGCGTTCAGGGACCGCGTTGGTGGAGGGCAGCAGCTTCTCGGGAAACAGCGTCTCCAGCAGGGCTGGCGCTGCGGCGAGCACACCGCAATGGGGGCCCAGGAACTTGTAGGGCGAGCAGACGAAGAAGTCGGCGCCCAGCGCCCGCACATCCACGGCAGCGTGGGCGGCGTAGTGGACACCGTCGACGAACAGGAGGGCACCGGCGTCGTGCACCATCCCGGCAATAGCCCGGATGTCGGGCATGGTCCCGAGCAGGTTCGATGCTGCTGTGACGGCGACGAGCCGGGTGCGGGGGCTCAGCGCCTCCCGCAGTTCGTCCAGGCGCAATTCTGAGGTCTCAGTGTCGAAGCTGACCCAGCGGATGGTGGCGCCCCGCCGCTCGGCGGCCTGAACCCACGGCCGGACGTTGCAGTCGTGGTCCAGACGGGTCACGACCACCTCGTCGTCTGGCCCCCAGCCGGTGCTGAGGTGCTTGGCGAAGTCGTAGGTGAGTTGGGTGGCGCTGCGGCCGTAGACAATCCCGGACGGGTCCGCGTTGAGGAAATCCGCCATCGCCGACCTGAAGCTGAGGACCGCCGTATCAGCGTTGCGCTCCGACGCGACTGAGCTCCCCCGAATGGACAGCGGACCGGTGAGCGTATCAGCGATCGCCTGCCCCACGACGCGCGGTGTCTGGGTTCCGCCCGGACCATCGAAATGGGCGATCCCGGAGGCCAGGGACGGGAAGTGTGAACGCAGGCTCTCGACGTCGAGGGGCATGAGGTCCTTTCGGATGGCTGGCAGACGTTGCTCAAGCCTAAGGGGGAAACCCGCGACGAGCGGGAACTACGGCAGGTGGCAACTACGGCAAGTGGGAACTGCGACGGGTGGGGCCTTTTGACGGGCGGGCTGGTGCCCGGCCAGTTTGGCGAGTTGCAGGGCCTGCCGGAGTGGCTGCAAGCAGTGAGCCCGTTTCATCATTCCCCGGCCATGCCGGTTGAAGCTTTCGATCCCGTCCCGATTGTGGTGCTGGGCCTCGTAGCGGTTGGGGGTGCAGTCCTCGCCGCGTCCCTCATCCGGCACCGCGATCTCACTGGCTGAACCGACCCCTTCCCTCCTAGATCCCGACATCCCGTCGTTGCAAGGCGACCGCGCTGAGTCCGGCGAGCGCTGCCGAGATGCCCCATAGCCAGGCGGCAGCACCCCAGTCCGCCCCATTGGCCACCGGTGAGTTCCCATACGCCCAGTGGTAGGGCGAGAGGTTCAGCAACCACTGAAGATCGGGGCTTTGGCGTCCGACGGCGTTGGATACGTAGCTCAGCACTGCGACCCCGGCACCGGCCGCAAGGCCATAAAGCCTCCTGCCACTCACCGCCCCGACAAACAGGGCGGCCATCCCACTGAGGAGCGCGAGTCCCCCGAACAGGACCGTCGCACCAAAGAGGTCCTGAGTCTGAATCCCCAGCTCAGCGGGCTCGTTGAGGAGCAGCACGAGGATGAAGACGACAGCCGCGAGCGCGACAGTGCGCACCGCAATCGCCAGGGTCCGCTCCAACACCACTTGGGGTCTGGTGACCGCGTGCGCCAGCGTCAGTTCCAACTGGCCGGACTCCTCATCACCGGCCACCGCCGACGCACCCCAGGACACCGACGCGATGGTCAGGAGCAGGAAGCCGATCAGCCCAAAGATGGTGGCCTGCGTGTACCCGGGACCCGAGGCGATCTGATCATAGTTCAGTGCCCTGGTCATCTCCGGAGGTAGCGCGTTGATCATGTCCTGCATCTCGTCGCTGTTCCCGAGGGAAGGAAACAGCGGCAGGTACACCAGGATGGCAGCTGCGAGGCCCACGGCCCAGGCCAGGGTGGATCGCCAGTGATCAAGCAGCGCGCGCCTGAACAACGGCAGGATCCTGGCTGGGTCGGTCCGGCCGTCCCGGGTGGCTGGCGGTGCCGAATGACTCATGACCGGCTCCGCTCGCTGAATCCACGGGGGCCGGCCACGTCACCGCGGCGACCGGAGGCACCGGCAGCACTGGCAGCGCCCGTCCCGCCGGTGCCATCGTTCCCCCCGTTGCCATACAGGGTGAGCACTGATTCCTCGAGATCGGGTTCTTCAATGACCAGATCGGCGAGTTGGAGCGGTGCCAGGGCACGGATCAACGGCCGGATGGCGCCCTCGTGGGTGGCTGAGATTTCGGTGAGCTCGCCGGCCGTCTGAACTTCGATGGTGTGCAACCCCGGTACGTCCCGGAGCAGCAGCTCCAGCTCGGGCCCGGGGACACCGGTCACCGCGATCCGGATCTGGCGGTGGGCACCCTCCCGGAGGGCTGAGACGCTTGAGACCTGGACGATGTCGCCGTCGCGCAGGATGGCGACCCTGTCCGCGGCCTGCTGGACTTCGCTCAGGACATGTGAACTCAGGAAGATGGTCTGCCCCCGCTGCTGGGCTTCGCGCAGGAGTGCCCGGAACTCCTGCTGCATGAGCGGGTCGAGGCCACTGGTTGGTTCATCCAGAATCAGCACTTCGGGGTCATGCATGAAAGCCTGCACCAGCCCCAGCTTCTGTTTGTTGCCTTTGGACAGTTTGCGGGTATGGCGGTCCAGGTCCAGGTTGAAGCGTTCCGCCAGCTCGTCCGCTCGCCCCGGCCGCACCGCACCGCTGATGGCCGCATAGTGCGCCAGCAGCCGGCGTCCGGTGATCCGTTGCTCAAGGAATAGCTCACCCGGCAGGTAACCGATTTTGCGCCGCAGTTTAGGTCCCGCAGCGCCCGGATTCTCACCCAGAATCCTGATACTCCCGGCGCTCGGCCTGATGATGTCGAGCAGGCACCGCATGGTGGTGGTTTTTCCTGCACCGTTGGGCCCGATAACGCCGAAGACTTCGCCGCGTTCCACCCCAAAATCGATGCCGTGCAGGACATCCCGGCGACCAAACGATTTCCGGAGGCCCTTGACCTCGATCACCTGGCCCATGGCACGCACCACCTTCCTGAGTTCACAGCTTACAAGCAGTCCTCCCCCAACCACAGTAGAACGTATGTTCTAATATATTCATGCGATGGGCTGGTCAGAGTACGACGACGACGACGCCGGCTCCTCAGGAGCCGCTGCTGCCCCTGAGCGGCCTGGTCCGGACTGTCAGGACGCCAGAATTTGCGGGCATCACGTTCCACGAGGTGCTCGCCAAGTCGGCGCTGAACCGGGTACCCGGCAATTCCAGCATGCCGTTCCACTGGACCATCAACCCCTACCGCGGTTGCTCCCACGCCTGCGTCTACTGTTTCGCCCGAAAGACCCACAGCTACCTGAACCTCGACACTGGGTTGGACTTCGACTCCCAACTGGTGGTCAAGACCAATGTGGGTGAAGTGGTGCGCCGCGAACTGTCCCGCCGGTCCTGGCAGCGGGAACATGTCGCGATGGGCACCAACACCGATCCGTACCAGCGGGCCGAGGGCCGCTACCGGCTGATGCCCGACATCATCACCGCTCTCGCCGATTCGGGGACACCGTTCTCCATCCTCACGAAGGGCACCCTCCTGGCACGGGATATCCCGCTCCTGAAGAAAGCATCTTCAGCGGTGCAGATTGGGATGGGAATCTCGCTCGCCATTATCGACCCCGCACTAGCCCATGCGGTGCAACCCGGTACACCCAGCCCCAAGGCACGGCTCGAGCTGATCAGCCGCCTGCGCGACGCTGGATTGCCCTGCGGGGTTCTGGCAATGCCGATCCTGCCGTGGCTGACCGACGATGACGAGTCACTCGATGCATTGTTTGGCGCCCTGGCCGCTGCCGGTGCCACTGGAGTCTCGGCGGGCGCCCTTCATCTACGGCCCGGGGCCCGGGAGTGGTACCTGGAATGGCTGGCGGAGAATCACCCGGCGCTGGTGGGCCGGTACCGGCGCCTGTATCGCGGCGGGAGCTATGCATCCAAGGAGTACCGCACCTGGCTGTCGGGGCGGATTCGGCAGCACCGGGCTAATCACGGGTTCACCTCCGGGGCGCAGTTCTTTCGAGAGCTTCAGCCAGGACCTCCCGGAGTCAGCGAAACGGCTGCTACGGCTACCGTGCGCCCTGCACACGCTACGGATGCGGAGCCGACACTGTTCTAGAACCGGCACTGTTCTAAAGCCAGCACTGTTCTAGAAGCGGAGCGAGAGCTCCCCGGTCTACTGTTGAGCCGCTCCGGCATGGCAGGTCTTCGTCAGCACCGCGTCAACGATGGGGCGGTCGGCAGGGATCCAGGCGAGGTCGGCCAACTCAGTGGAACCGGCAAGGGGAACCCAGGAGAGAACATCATGGTCTTCCAGCGGCCGGGGTTCACCGGTGGTGACCTCGGCTAGCCAGACCCGCATGACGGCGCGTTCGTTCAGCGCCCAGCCACCGGGTACCGGCCCGACAATCTCAGCGCCGAGCTCAACTTCGACCCCAAGCTCCTCCAGGAGCTCCCGATGCAGTGCGGCTGTGTCCGTTTCCCCCGCCTCGACCTTCCCCCCGGGGAATTCCCACATGCCGGCGAACTGCTCGGGCGCCGTACGACGGGCGGCAAGCAGCCGGGTGGGGTGAGTCAAGGAATCGACGATCGCTGCGCCGACAATCTGGCGGGGTAACTGGTCAACTGGCACGAACCGAGTGTAGCTGGCGGTACCGGCCCGGCTACAGTTGAAATAGACAACGGCGTCGATGCGTTGCGCTCTACAGAGCAACGCCACCAACACCATCTGATGCCGAAACGAGTTCCATGTCTGACGCCCGACGCACCCTCACCCCACGGCAGCTGAACTTCGCCATCATCGCCCTCGCCATGGGCGGCTTCGGTATCGGCACCACCGAGTTCGCCATCATGGGTCTCCTGCAGGAGATGGTGGGCGACCTTGATATCTCCATTCCCGAGGGTGGGCATGTCATCTCGGCCTACGCGATCGGCGTCGTCATCGGCGCTCCCCTGCTCGCTGCCCTCGGCGCCCGGTTGCCCCGCAAAGGGATGGCGCTGGGGCTGATGGTTCTCTTCACCGTCGGGAACCTGTCGTCCTATTTCGCCGCCGACTACGGCTGGCTGTTGTTTTCCCGTTTCATGTCGGGTCTCCCCCACGGCGCGTACTTCGGCATCGCGGCTGTCATTGCCGCGTCCCTCTCGGCGCCCACGCGCCGGGCGCACGCCGTGGCCATGGTGATGCTGGGGCTCAGTATCGCCAACGTCATCGGAGTACCGTTCGCCACCTGGTTGGGTCAGATGTTCGGGTGGCGGACCATGTTCCTTCTGGTGGGTGTCATTGGGGTGGTCACTATCTGGATGATTTCCCGCAGCGTCCCTCACCAGCAGGTCCTGCAGAATGCGAGTATCCGCCGGGAGCTGGGCGCCTTGCAACGTGGCCAGGTGTGGATGACGCTGCTGATCGGCACAGTTGGCTTCGGTGGTTTCTTCGCTGTCTACTCCTACATCTCCCCGACCATGACCGAGGTCACGGGCCTCCCCGAAGCGACCTTGCCGTTCGTCGTTGCCCTCTATGGTCTGGGCATGGTGACCGGGAACATTATTGGCGGCCGCCTGGCCGACATTTCCGTGATGGGCACCATCTACTGGGTGATGGGCGTGATCGCCGCCGCGCTGGTGGCGTTCTCCTTCGCCGTTCAGTGGGCGCCAACCGCCCTGCTGTTCGTCTTCCTGGTCGGTGCGATTGGCGCCATGCTGATTCCGTCGCTTCAGGTCCGCCTGCTCGACGTCTCCCCTGACGCGCCGTCCCTCGCCTCGTCCCTGAACCATGCAGCACTCAATATTGCCAACGCCCTGGGCGCGTTCCTGGGCGGCGCGGTGATCGCCGCTGGCTGGGGGTACACGGCTCCGGCACTGGTCGGTGCGGTGTTGGCCGTCATCGGGCTTGCTGTGGCCTTGGTCAGCGGGCGGATGGACCGGGGAACCAGGACGCCCCGGCCGACTGAACATTCGGCGGTCGGCCAGGGCCTCAGCTGAGGCGCTGCGCCCTCGCGGAGGCGTAAAGGCAGACGGTTGCGGCGGTCCCCACGTTGAGGCTTTCCGCCCGACCATAGATGGGCACTGCCACCCGGTGGTCCGCGCCCTTCAAAACGACGTCGGGCAGCCCCTGCGCTTCGTTACCGAAGAGCCAGGCCGTCGGGGCTTCCAGTCGAGCTGCACTGCTCCCGTCCCCAGCGTTCTCGGCTGAGGGTGCCAGCCGCCGTCGTGCACTGCCTTCCTGCAGGGTGTCGAGGTCGACGTCGCCGTATCCGTCGGCTGCCAGCACGGTGATCCCGCGCTCCCGCAGCGAGGTGAGCACCAGGTCAAGGTCGGCGCCCAGGACCACCGGCAAGTGAAACAGTGACCCGACAGTTGACCGGACAGCCTTCGGGTTGTAGAGGTCAACGCTCGACGACGTCAACACCACCGCGTCGGCGCCAGCGGAATCGGCTGCCCGCAGGATGGTTCCCGCGTTGCCGGGATCGCGCACTTCCACCATCACGGCAACTAGCCGGGGCTCCCTGGCGAGCATCGCTTCGAGCGGGACATCGACAAACGAACACACCGCGATGACACCCTGCGGCGTCACCGTCGAAGACATTGCGGCCAGCACTTCCTCAGTCACCAGCCGTGGGGCTGGCTGTCCTTCGAACAGTCCAAGCTCGGCGTGCCGGTCCAGGCATTCCTCGGTGATGAACAGTTCCTCGATGACCTCCGGCTCGCCCGCAGCGTGGCGCGCCGAATGCAATGCCAATGCTTCCCGAACGGATTGAGGCCCCTCGGCGAGAAACCGGCCCTGCCTTAAACGGGCCGGACGCCCAGCGAGCCGAGCCACTTCCTTGACCCGATCAGCTCGGGGGTTGGTCATGGGCGGTGCCGCTGGGCGTCCGGTGTTAGTCATGTACTGATGTTCTCAGTATTTTGGGTCTTCCCCGTAATCCGGGTGAGACCGAACCGAGAAGGGTAAGACGAAAGCTTAGGCGTTTGCCTTGGCTGGTGCCTTGGTGGCTGACGCCTGGGCGCCGGCTGGTGCTGAGGTGTCCGCAGGCAGCGAATCCTTGGCAATCTGTACCAGTGCGGAGAACGCGTTGGCGTCAGATACTGCAAGCTCGGCCAGCATACGGCGGTCAACCTGGATCTCGGCGGCCTTCAGGCCCTGGATCAGACGGTTGTAGGTCAGGCCGTTGGCGCGGGACGCAGCGTTAATGCGCTGGATCCAGAGGCGACGGAAGTCACCCTTGCGCTTGCGACGGTCACCGTAGCTGTACACAAATGAGTGCAGCAGCTGCTCTTTGGCCTTGCGGTACAGGCGTGAACGCTGCCCACGGTAGCCCTTCGCCCGCTCGAGAATTACCCGACGCTTCTTGTGGGCGTTTACCGCCCGCTTCACACGTGCCACGTGCGTACTCCTTCAGTAGATCTACCGGGTGATGATGTTCAGCGCTGTCCTGCAGTGTGCAGGAGACTGGCGCAAGCCCGGTTAAGTGGTTTGGGTGAGTTAGATGCCGAGCATCTTTTTGATGACCTTGGTGTCGGCCTTCGAGACGATCTTGTCGCTACCGAGACGGCGAGTCAGCGTGGAGGGCTTGTGCTCCAGGTAGTGGCGGCGGTTAGCTGCTGGCGCTTGAGCTTGCCGCTTCCGGTCAGCTTGAAACGCTTCTTGACACCACTGTGGGTCTTCATCTTCGGCATGAGAACCGATCTCCTTTGGTTTCCACCAGCTGTTGCAGGCGGGTCGTACGGCACCCGCGGGGGTGCCTGCGGGTTTATTCGGGCGCCTGGCGGCTCCGGGGGACGTAATCCCTAGTCGGAGGTTCCGGGCTTAGGCCGGCTCGGCGTGCTCCGGGGAGCTGCCTTGCTGGCAGGTTTGGGTGTTGCTGGCTTGGGCATGGCCATCGGCTTGGGAGCCGCGGTTGGCTTCGGCGCTGCAGCGGGCTTGGGAGCAGCTGCTGGTTTCTCAGCTGCCTTCGCACCGGCCGCCTTGGCTGGAGCCTTCGGTGCTTCAGCAGCGGCTTTCTCGGCAGCTTTCGCTGCCTTGGCTGCCTCGGCTGCTGCGACTTCCTGATCCGCCTTGTCCTGGATAGCCTTCTCGCGGTCGACGATTTCCTGCGCCGCGGCCTCCTTGGCTGCAACTTCGGCCGCAATCACTTCCTGTGCTGCGGCTTCTTCGGCCGCCTCCTGGGAAGCGGTGGTTGAGTAGCCGTCGGGCAGCAGGTCCGCGAGGCTCTGCGTCATGGGCGCCTTGTCCGGGGTGGTATCCACCTTCTCGGTACCAGCCTTCACCGCCTCATTCGCAGCCTTGGCATCGGCGCGCTGGGTAGCGCGTCGCGCTTCAGCCTTTGCCTCAGCCTTGTTCTTGACCGGACCAATGACCATGACCATGTTGCGACCGTCGATGCGGGGGGTCGATTCAACGATTCCCACCTCGGCAACGTCCTCAGCGAACTTCTGCAGCAGGCGAATACCCATTTCGGGTCGCTGCTGCTCGCGTCCACGGAACTGAATCATGGCCTTGACCTTGTCGCCTGCGCCCAGGAAGCGCATTGCATGTCCGCGCTTGGTCTCGTAATCATGAGTGTCAATCTTCAGGCGGAACCGGATCTCCTTGAGAACGGTGTTCGTCTGGTTCTTGCGCGCCTCACGAGCCTTGACCGCGGCCTCATACTTGTACTTGCCAAAATCCATGAGCTTGGCAACCGGAGGCTTGGCCTGCGGTGCAACCTCAACAAGATCCAGGTCTGACTCGGAGGCAAGACGGAGAGCATCCTCAATACGGACGATGCCTACCTGTTCGCCCGCAGGTCCTACCAACCGCACCTCTGGGACGCGGATACGATCATTGATTCTTGGCTCGCTAATGTGTTGCTCCTGAAATCTTTGAAGTAATACCACCTGCAATAGAAGAAGGCCCCCGACTGCACGTGCAATCAGAGGCCTCGATGATCGGTTACTTCCACTGCGAGTGGAAGCGTACTGTCAAGAAATGTCTTGACGATCGTACGTACCGACCTGTTACCCGGCTGCCACCATGTTTCGCAACGAAACACCTGGCAATCGCGGGTGGGAGGAAACTCCGCTTGCAAACTGGAAGTGATCTTTTTCATGCCTCGTGTGGGTGCATGAAATAGTGACCTCCAGTCGGTCTGTGACAAGCTTACCAGCATGAGTACTCCGGCCAGTAATCCAGACAGCGAACGCAACATCTTCCAGGCACCCGGCGACGACGGCGGTTCCGCTGGCCCCCCGGACCAGCCATCACTCCAGGACCCCCTGGACCAAACCGCCGACGACGGTCGCCAGGTTCGCCGCGACATCGCCGAGGTCAGTGCCGTGGAGCTGATCATGACCTCCGCGCTGCACCTGATGAGCGCCGCAGCCGTGAAATGCGGCCTGGCAGAAGGCGACGACGCCGAGGAACTCAAGGATCTTGACGAGGCCCGCAAGATCATCACGGCACTGGCCGGGTTTGTCACTGCCGCTGCCCCCGAGATCGGGGGCCAGCACGCCGGGCCGCTGCGCGACGGGCTCCGCTCACTGCAGCTGGCCTTCCGCGAAGCGTCGGTCATTCAGGACGCGCCAGGTCAGGGCCCCGGCGAAAAATTCACCGGCGCGGTCAACTAGCCCGCCGTCGTCGTGCCTGCTGGGCGCCTAGGCCCAGCAGGCAGATCAGTACCGCGACCGACCCCACGGCGGTGAAGGCCGCGGACGGGCCCACCGTGTCGATGGTGATGCCGGCCAGTGGTGCACCCAGCGCCACCCCCGAGGTGAGTGCCGAGCCATACCATCCCATCGCCTCGCCACGCCGTTCCTCGACCACTAGGTCGGCCACCCGTTCGGACGCCGCCGACAGGACCGGTGCGCACAATAGTCCCGGCAGGATCGAGAGCAGGCACAGTGCCAGGGTGTTTTCGGCGAAACCCATGGGGATGGTGAACAGCCCCATGAGCAGGAGGAGCACGAGCGGGGACACCGGCCGGTGCAGTGCACCATAGATCAGGCCGCCCACCACCGATGCGGCACACCAGGCGGCGAAGACCAGCCCGAGTTCACCCTCCCGGCCCGACTCCTCGAGCGCGGCGACGATCCCCACCTCGGTACCGGCCAGCACCAGTCCTGCCCCGGCAGCCACCACCAGGACCACCGCCACCGCCACCGTCAGCCAGACGAAGCTGCCCGCCAGCCGCTCTTTGACCCGCTGACGTCCCTTCGCCCCTTGACGACCGTGTGCTGCGCGTCCTCCCGGGTACAGTTCGGCCGACGCTTCGGTGACGTGCGCTGGCGCCGATGCGACCAGTGCACCGACGGCGGCGGCTCGTCCTCGGCTTCGGTCGGGGGCCGGGAAACAGCTCCCAGCTGCTCGCTCCGGGTCGGTGGGTTGAACCACATCAGGAAGAGACCGGCACCGGCGGTGGCCAGCCCCACCAGGGTGAGGCCAAAGACCGTCGAGACCTGGGTGGCCAGGACAACGCCCAGCGCCGGTCCCACCATAAAGATCATCTCGGTGCTGATCGCGTCAAGGGTGAACGCGGTCCGTCGCTTCTCCCCGGACACCATCACGCCCAGGGACTGGCGAACCACCGAGAAGGCGGGCAGGGTGAACAACCCACCGATCAGAGCGGCGACGAGCAGCCACTCGTAGGACAGCTGGGGTGCCACAGACCAGATCACCGCTTCGGCGATCACGGACGGAATCAGTGCCTTGCGCAGCCTCGCGCTGTCGACCCGACGGCCCCGCCAGGGTGCGCCGACGGCGATGCCAATCGTCAGAAGAGCCGCGACAGCGCCGGCTTCCGCGTACCCACGGTCGAGGGTCTGCACCACATGAAGGGTCAGCAGGACCCCGGCCGCGGAGTGCGGGAATCTGGCGATCATTCCGACGATGAGCAGACGCCGCACCGGGACAATACGGAGCAGCTCCCGGTAGAGGGCAAAATTCACTGGTTCACTCTTCTGCGGGTCCGCCCGCACGTCCTCAGCGGGTCAGTACCACCTCAAGGGAGTCGACCCGTTCCACAAATTCTGTATTGGCCCGCAGCCGGTCCTGCAGTTCCTGGACCACCGTCTGGACCGCTTCCCCAGCCAGCCCGTCTCGCAGCGTGATCTGGAGCCGCACTTCGGGGCCCGGTCCGCCGCCGGATGCCAGTGTACCGTCTGCCGCGCGGGCCGGAACCCCGCTTCCGGGACCCAGCGCTACCCGCAGGATCGCTGGCTCCTTACCGGTGAGCTGGGCGACCAGGTCGGCGATGCTTGGGTCGCTGTAGGCCGGCCGCCACTGGTGCTGCTGGGCCAGCGCCCACATGGCGGGGCGACGCACAACGAAGGTGAAGTGTGCGCCCGGATCGATGACCAGTAGCTGCGCTCCGTCGGCGACCGCCGACAGCGCCGCACGCGGCGCGTAAACGGCCACGGGCCTGGCTTCCGGATGCCACGCGGCCAGTGCAGCAACAGAGCTGAAGACCGGCAGCGCCGTGCGGCCATCGGGTGCTTTGAGCGTGACCAGGGCCATGTCGGCCTCCTTGTCGCCCTCCGGTGCTCCCCCGCCGTGGCCGTGGTCGGCGTGCGAGTGAGGGTCGTCGGGCGCGGTTTCCCCGGCGAGCTGGGCTACCACGGGTACGAAAAGTCTCACCCCGGCGAGGGCGGCGAGCACTCCCGTTTCGTCGCTGGTCCCGGCCAGCAGCCGGTCGATTGCCTCGGTGTAGGCGGGCGGTGCGGCGCCGTCGTCGTCGTCGAAGTTGTGCAGCGGGTTACCCTCGCCGCTCAGGTCACGGCCTTCCCAGGCCTGCCCCGCGGAATCGGCGGTGTTGGCCGCCAGGGCAGCGGCGATATGTGCGGGGAGTTGCCGCTCGCTCACATCCGGGATGCCGGGTGCCCGGCGATGTCGAGCGCCTGGGGCAGCGTGAAGGCGCCGGCGTACAGCGCCTTGCCCACGATTGCACCTTCCAGTCCGTGTGGCACCAGCTGGCGCAGCGCCGCGAGGTCCTCGAGGCTTGAGATTCCACCCGATGCGACCACGGGCTGCGAGGTCCGCTCAAGCACCTGCTGGAGTAGTTCGAGGTTGGGGCCGCGGAGCGTGCCGTCCTTGGTGACGTCTGTGACCACGTACCGGGAGCAGCCCGCGTCTTCGAGGCGCTGCAGGACTTCCCACAGGTCGCCGCCTTCTTCGGTCCAGCCGCGGGCTGCCAGGGTGGTGCCCCGGACGTCCAGGCCGACGGCGATCTTGTCGCCGTAGCGGGCGATGACCGCAGCCGTCCACTCCGGGTTTTCCAGGGCTGCGGTGCCGAGGTTCACCCGGTGCGCGCCGAGTTCCAGGGCTGCGTCGAGGGAGGCGTCATCGCGGATTCCCCCGGACAGCTCCACCTTGATGTCGAGTTCGTTAATCACGCGTCCGAGCAGTTCGCGGTTTGAGCCCCGGCCGAAGGCTGCGTCAAGGTCCACCAGGTGCACCCATTCGGCGCCGTCCTGCTGCCAGGCGAGGGCCGCCTCGAGGGCGTCACCGTAACCTGTTTCGCTGCCGGCCTCGCCCTGGACCAGGCGGACAGCCTGCCCGTCGACGACGTCGACAGCAGGAAGCAGTTCGAGAATGGGGGATTCAGTAAAGGGGCTCATCGGGTGTTGTGACTCTTTCGTAGCTGTCGGAGGTCTGGAATCAGATGTCGGTCAGGGTCAGGAGGTAGGCAGCGAGGAGCGCCATTCCCGCCAGGACCCAGAAGCTGATGATCAGGGCCTTGGGTAGTTCCTGCCGCCGGAAGGAGATAGCCCCACCGATCAACAGGCCCGCGAGCCCCATCAACACTATGCTCCACATGACTACCGCAGCCCGGCTGTCCAGTTGGAGAGCAGACGGGCCCCGGCGTCACCGGACTTTTCGGGGTGGAACTGGGTGGCGCTGAGGGGACCGTTTTCCACGGCGGCAATGAACTGACCGCCGTGGTCCGCCCAGGTCACCATTGGGGGCTTCATTGCTGGCTGGGTGACCTCGAACTTCCACTGCTGCACTCCGTAGGAGTGCACAAAGTAGAACCGCTCGTCCTCGATGCCTTCGAACAGCTGCGACCCCTCGGCTGCCTTCACCGTGTTCCAGCCCATGTGCGGGACGACGTCAGCCTGCAACCGTTCAACGGTGCCTGGCCACTCGCCCATGCCCGCGGTCCGGACGCCGTGCTCGACGCCCTCCTCGAAGAGGATCTGCAGGCCCACGCAGATGCCAAGCACTGGCCTGCCGCCCGCCACCCGCCGGCCGATCATGCGCAGTGCATCGACATCCTTCAGACCCTTCATCACGGTCGCGAAGGCTCCGACGCCGGGCACCACCAACCCGTCGGCGTTCAGGACGTCGTCGGGTTTGGCGCTCAACGTCACTTCAGCGCCGACGTGTTCCAGGGCACGGACCGCTGAACGGATGTTCCCCGAACCGTAGTCCAGAACCGTTACGCGTGGCGCACTCATAGTGCCCCCTTGGTGGACGGGATGCCCTCCACGCGTGGGTCCGGTTCCACTGCAGCGCGCAGCGCCCGGGCGAACGCCTTGAACTGGGCTTCGACAATGTGGTGTGGATCCCGTCCACCCAACACCGTCATGTGCAGACAGATCTGGGCATGCAGGGTGATCGCCTCGAAGACGTGCCGGGTCAGCGAGCCGGTGAAGTGCCCTCCGATCAGGTGGTATTCCTGGCCTGCGGGCTCACCCGTGTGCACCAGGTATGGCCGGCCGGAGATGTCGACGACGGCGTTGGCCAGCGCCTCATCCAGGGGCACCGTCGCTTCGCCGAACCTGCGGATCCCGGCCTTCGTCCCCAGGGCCTCCCGGAGCACCTCGCCGATGGTGATGGCGACATCCTCGACGGTGTGGTGGGCATCGATGTGCGTGTCACCGGTGGCTCGGACCGTGAGGTCGATCAGTGAGTGCTTGGCCAGCGCAGTCAGCATGTGGTCGTAGAACGGCACCGAGGTGCTGATCTCCGCGCGTCCGGTGCCGTCAAGATCGAGCTCGACAAACACCGACGACTCGCTGGTGGTCCGTTCCCGGCTCGCAGTGCGTCCGACAGTGGTTTCCACGCTCATGGCTATCCTTCGATTGGTACGTAGCGGATGGGTGACGGTAGGGACAGCACCGGGCGCCGCTTGGAAAGGGTCTATCACCAGTCTAGGAGACGGTCCCCTCCAGCAGGGCACCGAGGGTGTCGAGGAACACTGTGGTTTCCGTCTCGGTGCCTGCGGTGACCCGGAGGTGACCGGGAATACCGACGTCGCGAATCAGCACTCCCCCGTCGAGCAGGCCCTGCCAGATGCGGTGCGGGTCGTCCAGTCCGCCGAAGAGAACGAAGTTGGCGTCCGAGGGCACCGGGGTCAACCCGAGGTGCTGGAGACTGGTCACTATCCGATCGCGTTGCACCTTGATGTTTTCCACGTTGGCAAGCAATCGGTCAGAGTGGGTCAGGGCCGCGTTCGCTGCCGCCTGGGTGATGGCCGAAAGGTGGTACGGCAACCGGACCAGGCGCAGCGCGTCAGCAACCTCGGGGGCCGCCGCCAGGTAACCGAGCCTCGTCCCGGCCATCGCGAAAGCCTTGCTCATGGTGCGGGACACCACAAGACGTTCCCGGCCCGCCAGCAGGCTGAGGGCGCTGACGGTGCCTGCGTGGGCGAACTCGGCATAGGCCTCATCGACGATCACGATTGCCTGCGCGTCGCTGCCCGCCTCATAAACCGCTTCCACCACATCCAGGCCCAGCGCTGAGCCGGTCGGGTTGTTCGGCGAGCACAGAAAGACGAGGTTCGCGCCGGATTCGCGCACTTCGCGGGCCGCGTCGGCGGCGCTGAGCTCGAACCTGTCGTTACCCTGCCCTGCGATATAGCGGGTGCCGGTGCTGCTGGCCAGCAACGGATACATGGAGTAGGTCGGGGGGAAGCCGATGGCTGATCGACCCGGGCCGCCGAAGGCCTGCAGCAGGTGCTGCAGTACCTCGTTGGATCCGTTGGCGGCCCACAGGTTTTCGGGCGTCAGTCCGTGGCCGAGGTAGCGTGCAAGATTGGTCCGGAGCTCGGTGAACTCACGGTCGGGGTAACGGTTCAGCCCCCCGACCTCCCGGCTCACCGCATCAACGATTGCCTGCCGGACATCGTCCGGCACTCCATGGGTATTCTCATTGACGTTCAGGAGGATGGGGACATCCAACTGGGGCGCACCGTAGGGGTGCTTGCCCCGCAGATCCTCGCGCAGGGGCAACCGGCTCAACCGCTCAAACTGTTCGCTCACCTGTCAAGGTTAAGCATGGAGTGCTGCAGGTGCAGAATCGGCGGGCCTTCACCCTTCATCAGGATCTTCACCGCGTTCGCAGAAGCTCCGCACCCGGTGGCCGATACTGGCCGACCGGGTTGGAGGGTTCTGGGGGTGCAGTAGTGGCTGTCGAGGCGTTACCGGTTGGTGGGGACATCCAGTTGCTGCCCTGCCTGCAGCACTGAGGTGCCCAAGCTGTTCAGTTCAACGATCTCGGAGACGACGATGCGCGGATCGCGGTCCGGAGCGAACTCGGTTGCCAGCTGCCAGATGGTTTCGCCGGCTGCGACGCTGACACTCACGGTCTCGGTCACCTCTCCGCCTTCAGCTGATGCCTTGGCAGGCGAGTTGAAAAATCCTGACAACATCAGAACGGCCGACGCGAGTAGCACGATCGGCAATCCGACCAACAGGAGCCGGCCCCTGCGGGTCAGCCGCAGCTTGGTGGCGCCGCTCGTGGTCGCGTCGCTTTCGGTGGTAGGGAAATTCTGGTGTGTGGTGATGACAGACATGGATACACCTCTCTGTACTCTCGAATCAGTCCATTCGGTCCTGGGGTATTAACCCGGGACCAACCCTGAAGGTTGAAGGCGGTGTTCGAGCTAAAACCGGCGATTCCTGTTTTGTTCGAACTTATCTTCGAATTACTGCTTGTTTATTTTTAGCACTGATTGACGAACTTTGTCGAGACACGATCGAACAAATGTTTGAAAACGTGTCCTGACTCCCTTACCGTTAGGGCAAGGATGAAGGTTCGGGATCCAGCAGAAACCAGCACATCATCCGCCACTGACAAAATAAGCTCGGCCCGTGGAATCCAGGGATCTGCCGGGGTACATGGATTCTTATCGAAGGGACAGCGACCGTGAAAGAGTCCGACGCACCACTGGATGAACCGGCCTCCGACCTCGCCCCGGCTGACCTTGCCCCGGCCGCCCTGCCAGCCCGTGGCCGCCCGCGTGGCCGCCAGGTGCCCAAGGGCATGACGCCCCGCCAGAAGAAAATCCTCGAGACCATTCAGCGGGCCATCGGCACCAACGGGTATCCGCCCTCCATGCGCGAGATCGGAGACACGGTTGGGCTCGCCAGTCTCTCGAGCGTCACCCATCAGTTGTCGCAGCTGGAGCGGATGGGCTATCTCAGGCGCGATCCGAAGCGCCCCCGCGCCATGGAGATCCTGCTTCCGCTGACCCTCGACCATGATCAGCACAGCGGCGAAGAAGGATCGGGCCAGGGCACGACACCGGACGTCGGCGGCGCGGTCGACGCAGCCATGGTTCCGATGGTGGGGCGGATCGCTGCCGGCGGCCCGGTGCTGGCCGACCAGGTAGTGGAAGATGTCATGCCGCTACCCCGCCAGTTGGTGGGACACGGCGATCTCTTCATGTTGCGGGTCTATGGCGATTCGATGATCGACGCCGCCATTTGCGACGGTGACTGGGTAGTGGTCCGGCGCCAGCAGGAAGCACAGAACGGTGACATCGTGGCCGCGCTCCTCGACGACGAGGCGACTGTGAAGACTTTCCGTCAGCGCGACGGTCACACCTGGCTGCTCCCCCAGAACACCCAGTACGAGCCGATCCTGGGAGACCTCGCCACGATTATGGGCAAGGTCGTCTCGGTGATGCGCGCCCTCTAACCCCCGGGCGTGGGTTTTCCTGCCAGCCGCTCCAGGACGCCGACCGCCGTCGTGCGATCGGTGGTGGACCAAAAAGGAGGCAGCGCGGCACGCAGGAATGATCCGTAGCGTGCGTTGGCGAGCCTGGAATCGAGGATCGCCACCACCCCCTTGTCTTCGGCTGCGCGGATGAGGCGTCCGGCGCCCTGAGCGAGGCGGACGGCCGCGTGGGTTGCCGAAACACTCATGAAACCGTTTCCACCGGCTTTCGCAACGGCTCTCGTCCGCGCTGTCATGAGTGGGTCGTCAGGGCGCGGGAAGGGAATGCGGTCGATGGTGACCAGCCGGCACGACCGGCCTGGCACATCGACGCCCTGCCAGAGTGACATGGTGCCGAAGAGGCACGTGTCCGGCTCATCCGAGAATTGTTTGACCAGCGCCGACATTGACGATTCGCCCTGGCACAGGATTTCGAAGTCGACCCGAGGGCGCAGTGCTTCGGCTGCGTCTTCGGCCGCGCGGCGGGAGGAAAAAAGTCCCAGCGCCCCACCCCGCGATGCTTTCAGCAAGACCTCCAGTTCGTCGAGCTGCTCAGGCGAGGTGCCCCGCTCCGGCTTTGGAAGGTCCTTCGCGACATACAGGACGCCCTGCTTCGGGTAGTCGAAGGGGCTGCCGACGTCGACGCCGGTCCATGACGGCGCCGAGGCGCCCGCGAGACCGAGCGAACCGGCGACTGGACCGAATTCGGCCCCGATGGCGAGCGTTGCCGAGGTCAGGACCACTGTGTGATCGGCGAACAGGCCTTCCCGCAGCTTCCCGGCCACGGACAGTGGCGCGATGTTGATGGTCGCGGGTGCGTCGTCGTCGGGCTGTGAATACCCGGTGCCCGGTGAGAAGGTGCTTGGCCGTGAGGCCCAGAGCACCTCACCGGCCGGTGTCGCCGTCAGAAGCCGCTCGCAGAGTTCGAAGACGGCGAGGACGTGGGACTTCGCCATCTGCCGGCCACCGTCTGCCGGGGTCGGTCCGTCTCCTTTGGCGTCCGACAGGACGGCCCGGCAGGCTTCGCGGACCTGGGTGATCGCCGTTTCCTGCTCCTCGGTGAGTCCGGCAGCCATTAATCCCGTGGGGATCCCGGTGACTGTTGACTCGAAAAAGCGGTTTGCGGAGTCGAGGCCCTCGGTGGCGATTGACAGATGACGGCGGGCCGCCGAGGCCGCAGCGGAAATCATCCCCGCCGATAATTGTCCGGACACCGCTCCGGTGACCCGGTCATGCAGTTCGTGGGCTTCGTCGATGACGACGACGTCGTACTCGGGGAGTACCGCCAGCCCCTCGAAGGCACTGATCGCGAGCATTGCATGGTTGGTGATGACGATATCCGCGTCGCCCGCCCTGGCCCTGGCCCGTTCGCTGAAGCATTCCGCCGCGACCGGGCACTTTTGGGCGCCAAGACATTCCATGCTGGTCACGGACACCTGCCGCCACGCCTGCTCGCTCACCCCGGGGGTCAGCTCGTCCCGGTCACCCGTGTCGGTGGTTTCGGCCCACTCCCGGAGCCTGACAACCTCGCGGCCCAGCGGGGTGGCCGGGCCGGCGGAGGGATGCGGTGCGGCGGTGTCCTCGCCGAGGCTGAAGAGCGCGTCGGGTGCCCCCTCTTCGGGGAAGCCTCCGCCCGTTTTGTGCTTGCAGACGTAATTGCCGCGGCCTTTGAGCAGCACCACGTCGACGGGGCGGGGTAGCTTGCCTTTGAGGGCCTTCAGCAGCCGGGGCACGTCGCGACCGACAATCTGGGCCTGCAACGCCAACGTTGCGGTGGATACGATGGCCGGTTTGTCGTGGGTCAGGGCGTGGGAGATCAAGGGGATGAGGTAGGCCAGCGATTTACCGGTGCCCGTGCCAGCCTGCACCAGCAGGTGGTCCCCGGTGGTCAGCGCCTCGGCGACCCGTTGCGTCATCTCATGCTGGCCCACCCGGTTCTCGCCGCCCATGGCTTCAACTGCGGCGTCAAGAAGTTCCAGCGGCCCCGCGGTACCGCTGTCAGGCATGCTGGCGGAATTCCTCCAGATCGGCGGCAAGACCCGCACGGACCATGACATCGAGCCGGGTGCCCGATTCAACGTGCTCAAGGTTCAGGATCTCGGCGTCGGACTGGTGCAACCTGCTGACGACGTCGCCGCGTTCGTATGGCACCAGCAGCGTCAGCTTGACGCTGGGTCGCGGGATGGCAGCGCTGACGGCTTCGAGGAGCTCGGCGATACCCTCGCCCGTGCGGGCTGAGACCACCACGTGCCGGGGCTCGCGTTGACGCAGGCGTTCGATCACGAAGGGATCCGCGGCATCGGCCTTGTTCAGAACAATGATTTCGGGGACCTTGCGGGCATCGACCTCAGAGAGCACTTCCCGGACCGCGGCGATCTGCCCCTCCGGATCGGGGTGGGACACATCCACCACATGGAGAATCAGGTCCGAGTCGGCAATCTCTTCGAGCGTCGACCGGAATGCCTCAACCAGCTGGGTGGGCAGCGACCTGACGAACCCGACCGTATCGGCGAGCGTGTAGCCCAACCCATCGGCGGTTTCGGCCTTACGCACCGTGGGATCCAGGGTGGCGAACAGCGCGTTCTCCACCAGGACGCCAGCGTCGGTGAGGCGGTTCAGCAAGGAGGATTTGCCAGCGTTGGTGTAGCCGGCGATTGCGACCGAGGGGATCTCATTACGACGGCGGTTGGCGCGTTTTGTTTCGCGGGCTGGTTTCATCCCGCTGATCTCCCGGCGCAGCTTCGCCATCCGGGTGCGAATCTTCCGCCGGTCAAGCTCGATCTTCGTTTCGCCGGGCCCACGGGAACCCATCCCGGCGCCGGCGCCGCCGACCTGGCCGCCTGCCTGGCGGGACATGGAGTCACCCCAACCGCGCAGCCTGGGGAGTAGGTATTCGAGCTGTGCCAGCTCGACCTGGGCTTTGCCCTCCCGCGATTTCGCGTGCTGGGCAAAAATGTCGAGGATCAGGGCCGTCCGGTCAATGACCTTGACCTTGACGATGTCTTCCAGTCCGCGGCGTTGGGAGGGAGAGAGTTCGCTATCCACGATGACGGTGTCGGCTCCGGTGGATACCACGATGTCCTTGAGCTCCTGGGCCTTGCCCGAGCCGAGGAAGGTGCCGGGGTCTGGCTTGAGCCGGCGCTGGACGATGCCGTCGAGCACCTCTGAACCGGCGGTGGCTGCCAGCGCCGACAGTTCCCGCAGCGAGTTTTCAGCATCTTCGGCGGTGCCTTCACTCCAGAGCCCTGCCAGGACGACGCGTTCGAGGCGGAGCTGCCGGTATTCGACCTCAGTGACGTCTTCGAGTTCGGTGGAAAGCCCTGCGACGCGTCGCAGTGCACGCCGTTCGTCCAGGTCCTGCTGGTCGCCGTCGTAGGACGACCGTTCGTCGTCGTGCCCGGATGAGACACCGACGAAACGGTTGCCTGCGCCCTTCGCGGACGCGGCCTCGTCTTTAGCCAGGATCCGGTCAATCACTGCCTGAATTTCGGCTGGGCCGATCTCTGGTTCCGGCGTCGCCGGTCCCCCGTTATTCGTGGTCATACGCTCCCTAAAGTGGTGTCCTTCAATGGTAGTCGTCCCGGTCCCGATCGGGTGAGGCACTTCACTGAGCGCGCAATTGATCCCTCCGGCGCGGCAGGGCCCTATCGTGAGCAAGGTGGACCGGACGGGCCATCCGGGACGGCGGTGACCGAAATTCCCCTCACGGGCGCCCAGGTTGCTGGCGGATTCGGCGGTGACCGGGTTCCAGAAACCGTCGGCGGCTCGACTACGCTGGTTTGTTATGGATTCCCACTACTTCAGCGCCCAGCCGGCCGGCCCGGAGACCCGCAAACCGCTCCGCACGGTGCTGGCCGGGGTAGAGCGCACCCTGGTAACGTCCTCGGGCATCTTCAGCTCCGACGGGATCGACAAGGGCACCCGCATCCTGCTCGCTGAGGCCCCCAATCCGGTGGGCTCCCGGATGCTCGATATTGGCTGCGGCTGGGGTCCACTGGCACTGACGATGGCGCTGCTGGCCCCCGACGCCCAGGTGGTCGCCGTCGACGTCAACGAACGGGCGCTGGCGCTCACCGCGGAAAACGCGAAACTGTTGGGCCTGGGCAATGTGGTGGCGACCCGCCCTGAAGAGGTCGACGCCGATGCCACCTTCGACACCATCTGGTCCAATCCACCGATCAGGGTGGGCAAGGACGAGCTGCACGCGCTGCTGCTGAAGTGGCTGCCCCGGCTGTCGCCTGGCGGGTCCGCGTGGCTGGTGGTGCAGAAGAATCTCGGCGCTGACTCGCTGCAGAAGTGGATTGCCGATCAGCTGGCCGACGGGTTCGAGGTGTCCCGTACTGCTACCTCGAAGTCGTTCAGGATCATCCGGGTGGAACGCCTCACTCCCTAGCGCACGCCGCCTAGCACCGCTCGGCTGTCTGGGAGCCCTTAGAGGAAGGTGCCGGTCGCCACCAGGACGGCTGGCCCGCTCAGGCTGACATGTTCGCGCCCGTCAGGTCCGGCGTGGAAGCGGACGCCGACGACGCCGCCGGGCACCTCGACCCGCCAGGTGAGGGGCGCTTCGGCCCCGGCCCAGAATCTCGTGGCCGCCGCAACTGCGCACGCCCCCGTCCCGCAGGACAGGGTCTCCCCCACACCGCGCTCATGCACCCGCATCCTGACGCGGCCGACGCCGTCGTGCACCAGCGGATCGTGCGGCACCACGAATTCGACGTTGGTCCCGTCGACGGGCGTTGGGTCGACGACCGGCGCGGTGAACAGCCGTGCGGCATCCAGTTCGGCAGGCTCAGCCAGTGCCACGACCGTGTGGGGGTTGCCCATGCTGATTGACAGGGCGGGCCGCGGAACCTCCAGCCCATCGGCCTCCACCAGGGAATCGGTGGCTCGCGATGCTGCAGCGTCGGGGAAGATGAACTCCCAGGGACCCATATCCACCGAGTAACCATCGACGGACCGTTCCACCAGTTTGATCCCGCCGCGGGTGGCAATCGACGCCGTGGCTCCCTCGGCAAGGCTGAGCAGCCCCGCGGAGACCAGCAGGTGGACGAAGACCCGGACGCCGTTGCCGCACATTTCCGACAGCGAGCCATCCGAGTTGCGGTAATCCATGAACCACTCGGCCGACGGATCACTCTGGAGCAGCACCCGCCCCTCCGGCAGGTGGCGGGATCTGATCGCTCGAATCAACCCGTCTGCGCCGATACCACGGTGCCGGTCACAGATGGTGCGGACGTCGTCGGGCCCGATCTCCAGCTCGCCGTCCGGGTCGGTGACCAGGACAAAATCGTTTCCGGTGCCGTGGCCCTTGGTGAAGGCGACACCACTCAGGGCGGTCGGTGCTGGTGAAACCAGTGCGTCGGATTGAATAGTCACGTGTCTAGGATAGGCCGAAGGTCTGCTGGAGGTGGTCTGCGGCCCGGGAGCCCAGGAGCGGATCCTCCCAGTCGAGCCACGTGATTCGCGGGTCGGCGCGGAACCAGGTGAGCTGGCGGCGGGCAAACCGCCGGGTCGCGTCGATGGTGTCGCTCGCTGCCTGTTCCGTGGTCAGCTCACCGTCGAGGACCTGAAGGAACTGGGCGTATCCCAGTGCCCGGGATGCCGTCCGACCGCTCCGCAGACCCTGGCGGTCCAGGCGTGCTACTTCGTCGAGCAGCCCGTCGTCGACCATGGTGTGGACCCTGGTAGCCAGGCGCTCACGTAACACCGGCCGGTCCACTCGCAGGCCCAGCTGCAGTGCCGGCTGGTGGTACAGGCGTTGCGGCATGAAGGAGCTGAACGGGCGGCCGGTCACCTCGTACACTTCGAGGGCCCTGATCAGCCGGCGGTCATCGAGATCCCGGCCGGCGGAGATCGGGTCCACTGCCGCGAGGCGCTCGCGGAGGAGGTCCGCGCCGTCGCGGGCCAGGTCGGCTTCCAGCTGGGCCCGGATGCCCGGCTCGGTACCAGGGAACTCCAGGACGTCAAGGGCCGCCCGAATGTACAGCCCCGACCCGCCCACCAGGATCGGCATCCTGCCGCGGTCCCGGATAGCGTCGATCGCGGTCCGCGCCTGCTGCTGGTAGGCGGCGACGCTGGCTTCCTCCCGGACGTCGAGCGTGTCGAGCAGGTGATGCGGTATCCCCTGCCGCTCGTCAAGACTGACCTTGGCGGTGCCAATGTCCATGCCGCGATAGAACTGCATCGAGTCGGCGTTGATGATTTCGCCGTTGAACCTGCGCGCGAGTTCGATGCCAAGCGATGACTTGCCCGACCCGGTGGGTCCGACGACGGCGATCAGGGGCGGGGATGCGGGCGCAGCGGGAAGCACCGTCAGGCGTCGCGGACCGGCAGCGAGGGCATCCCCAGCGACACGGCGCCTGCTGGGCCAGCGGCTGACCCGCCAGGCGCTGGCACGCCGCACGAATCGGCCTGTGCCCGATCCCACGCGTCACCGGCCCGGGACCGGCGGATGTGAAGTTCTGCCGGCGTCGCGGGGTCCGCCACCAGGTGGAAGGCGGCAGCCTCCGTGACCGTGACGGTGACCAGGTCACCGGGGCGGGGCGGTTCGACGCCGTCGGGCACCGAGAAATGAACCAGGCGCTGGTCACGGGCCCGGCCCGAGAGCCGGTGGGTTTCGCTGGCTTTACGGCCCTGCTGGGCGGTGACCATCAGCTCGACCGTCCGCCCGAGCTGGAGGGCATTCTCTTCTGCTGCGATGCGGTCCTGCAAGGCGGTCAGCCGTTCGAACCGTTCCTGCACCACCGCCTCGGGATTTGATTGGGCAGGTCAGCGGCAGGGGTGCCGGGCCGCTTCGAGTACTGGAACGTGAAGGCGGTGGCGAAGCGGGACTTCTCGACGACGTCGAGGGTGGCCTGGAAGTCTTCCTCGGTTTCCCCGGGGAACCGACGATGATGTCGGTGGAGATTGATGCGTGGGGCATTTTGGCCCGCACCCGGTCGAGGATGCCGAGGAATTTCGACGACCGGTACGAGCGGCGCATCGATTTGAGGATCTGGTCGGAGCCCGATTGCAGGGGCATGTGAAGTTGGGGCATCACGTTGGGGGTCTCGGCCATGGCGTCGATGACGTCGTCGGTGAAGGCTGCCGGGTGGGGGCTGGTGAACCTGACCCGTTCGAGACCCTCGATGCTCCCGCAGGCGCGGAGGAGCTTGGCGAAGGCACCCCGGTCGCCGAACTCCACCCCGTAGGAATTGACGTTCTGGCCCAGCAAGGTCACTTCGATCGCACCATCGGCCACCAGCGCCTCGATTTCGGCGAGGATCTCCCCCGGTCGCCGATCGCGTTCCTTGCCGCGCAGGGCAGGGACGATGCAGAAGGTACAGGTGTTGTTGCAGCCGACCGAGATGGACACCCAGCCGGAGTAGACGGCGTCGCGCTTGGTCGGGAGCGTGGACGGGAAGACATCGAGGGACTCGAGGATCTCCAGCTGCGCCTCGTTGTTGTGGCGGGCCCGCTCCAGGAGCGCGGGGAGAGCGCCGACGTTGTGGGTGCCGAATACCGCGTCGACCCACGGCGCTTTCTTCAGGATGGTGTCGCGGTCTTTCTGGGCGAGGCAGCCACCGACGGCGATCTGCATGCCGGGGTGCGTTTCCTTGACCGAGGCGAGCATGCCGAGGTTGCCGTAGAGCTTGTTGTCGGCGTTCTCCCTGACCGCGCAGGTATTGAACACGACGACGTCGGCCTGGGTGTCCGTTGCTGCGGCATAGCCGGCGGCCTCCAGCAGCCCGGAGATGCGCTCCGAGTCGTGGACGTTCATCTGGCAGCCGTAGGTCCGAACCTCGTAGGTGCGCTGCGCCCCCGACACCGCTGCGCCAGGAACACCGGCCCGTTCAGCGGCGGGACCTGTGGGAAGGGTTGGGGTAATGAGACTCACCCGTTAAGGGTACGTGTGCTGCGCTGACCCCCACAATCGACGGGACCTGGAGTTCCCGCGGCAACCGCTGCGAACCGGTCAGTACCAGTTCATCCGCTGGGAATGCTGCCAGGCTGCACACGGCGAACCGTATCTACCGGAGATGTAGCCGAGGCCCCATTCAATCTGGGTGCGGTAGTTCGTCCGCCAGTCAGCGCCGGCGCTGCCCATCTTGCTGCCGGGCAGGGATTGGGGAATACCGTAGGCCCCGCTGTACGGGTTGTTCGCGCTGGTCAGCCACCGGGATTCCTTGTTCCATAGATTGACCAGACACTGGAACTCGTCGCCGTTCCACCCGAACGACGGTAGTCGGGATGAAGCATAGGCCTGGGCTCCGGCGGGGTCGTCAACGATCGGTGCGGGGCCCGGTGCCGGAGCGGGGGCTGGTGCGGGGGCCGGTGCCGGCGGTGTTGGCGGTGTTGGCGCGGTGCCGGGGTCCGGCTCGGCGTGGGGCGGGGCAGGGGCCGGGCCAGGGATGGGTATGGGTAGAGGCGCTGGAGACTGGGGCGCCGGAGACTGGGGCGCCGGCGGTTGTGGCGCGGGACCCGCTACGACCGGCGGCGCAGGAGCCCGCGGTGGCGTCGTCGTTGCCACCGCGGCTTCGGCTGCCGCCCGGGCCGCCGCAGCAGCCTCTGCTGCTACCTGTTGTTCGAGGAAAGCCGCTTCTTCCTGCAAGCCCTGGATGCGGTCGGCTTCAAGGTCGGCCGTGGTGTCGTTCAGTTCGGCAAGCTGCTCGAGGAGCTCTGCGGCCCGGGTTTCCTGCTCCTGCACCGAGATGCGGGCGGCGGCGTCGTCGCCCTGGGCAGTGCGTAACCGTTCGGCTGCCTCGTCCGTCAGTTCCCGGTGCCGCTCGGTGGCGGCGTCATAGCGGTCCCGCAGTGACTCGGCCTCACGCTCGGCGGCGACCGCATCGTTGTAGGATCCGGCAGCCCGGTCGGTGACGGTTTCAAGTATCATCAGGCGGTCCAGCAGGTCCATGGCGCCCTCCGGATCCAGCAGCGCCAGCATTGAGGTGTTGGTGCTCCCGGTCTTGTAGGAGAGGGCAGCGGCTGCGCCAGCTGCCCGGTGCAGGTCCGCGGACTCGGCCTCGGCATTGGCTAATTGTTCGGCGAGCGTGTCGGAGAGCCGTTCGCTCACCCGCAGTTCCTCTGCGGCCTGCGCGTGATCAGCCGCTGAGCTGACGGCGGTGTCGCCAAGTTCGGCGGCGGCGGTGCGGAGCCCTTCCAACAGGCTTTCAATCTCGCCGACCTGGGCTTGTTTGGCTGAAGCATCGGCTTTGGCTGCCTTGATCTCGTCCCAGGTTGGGTAGTCCTGGGCTGCAGCCGGAGCGATCGAGGTGAGGAGGGAAGCGCCAAGGAGCACCACGGCCAACGCTGCACCAGCGCCCGTCCGTGCAGCAGTCATTCCCCGCGCCAGCCCGATCATAAGGATGCTCAGCCTACAGTTCGGTGTTCTGGGTCCGCCAGACCTCAACCGGCCGTTTTAGGGAACGAATGGATAACGGCTGAGCGTGACTGACCTGCGCCCGGCGGACCTCGTCAGAGGAAATCAGGTTCGGCGTCGTCGTCAGCTGCACCGGCGGCGACGTCGTCGAGCACCGATTTCACCACACCGAACGCCAGCGACGGGCTGTATCCCTTGCGCCCGAGCATGCTCACCAGCCGCCGCGTTTCCTTGTCGAGGGTGGCACGATCTGTACCCGTGGCGGCGGGGCGGTGCTTTCGGCGCACTAGCTGTTCTGCAGCGTCCCGTTCCTCATCGTCACTCACCTGGGACAGTGCCTCCTCGGCGATCTCGCCGTGGATGCCTTTCTCAGCCAGTTCGCGTTTCAGTGCGCTCCTGGCCAGGGATCGGGTCGCTGCCCGGCTACGCACCCACATCATCGCGAACTCGGCATCGTCGATCAGCTGGACTTCTTCAAAGCGGTCCAGGACGGCCACCGCCACCTCTGCGGGCACGTCCCGCTCCGCTAGTTTGGAGGCAAGCTGATGCCGGCTTTTGGGCGCGAGGGTGAGCTGCCGCAACACGATGGACCGTGCCGTCGCGTAAGGGTCTGCATCGGGTGCGAGGGCTCCCCCGCCAGATCCCGCTGCATCCTTGCCAGCGGACATCTCCGAGGCCGAACCGGAGGAGCCAATGGCACCCGATCCGGCGCCAGCAGGTTGCCGGCCACGAGGCTTTCGCCCGCTCCCGGATTTCCGCTCACCGGCGTTCCAGCCGTCTGATGTCCGGTGAGCGGTTGTCCCGTCGGAGCCGGCCCCGGATTTCCGCCTGGAATTCAATCCACTGCGGGAACCGTTGTTCTGTCCGAAAGGCATGGCTGGCTAGCGGTTCTCTCCGCTGACCGCTTTCAGTTTCGGCTCAGCCTTCGCCTTGGGCTCGACCGCCGCCTCTTCAGCAGCCAATCCAACACCGAGTTTCTCGCGGATGCGCCGTTCCAGTTCGTCGGTCAGGTCGGGGTTGTCGAGCAGGAACTTCCGTGCGTTTTCCTTACCCTGGCCCAGCTGGTCGCCGTCGTAGGTGAACCAGGCACCCGACTTCTTCACGAGACCGTTCTCGACTCCAACATCGATCAGCCCGCCCTCACGGGAAATTCCATAGCCGTACAGGATGTCGAATTCGGCTTGTTTGAAGGGCGGTGCCATCTTGTTCTTGACTACCTTGGCGCGGGTCCGGTTTCCTACCGGGACAGCGCCCTCCTTGAGGGTTTCAATCCGGCGTACATCGATGCGGATGGAGGCGTAGAACTTCAGCGCCTTGCCACCCGTGGTGGTCTCGGGGCTACCGAAGAACACGCCGATCTTCTCGCGCAACTGGTTGATGAAAATAGCTGTGGTTTTGCTTTGGGCGAGACGGCCGGTGATCTTCCGGAGCGCCTGGCTCATCAGCCGTGCCTGCAGGCCCACATGGCTATCTCCCATGTCACCCTCGATTTCCGCGCGGGGCACCAGCGCAGCAACCGAGTCAATGACGATCACGTCGATCGATCCTGACCCGATCAGCATGTCCATGATTTCCAGCGCCTGCTCACCGGTGTCCGGCTGGGAGACCAGGAGCGCGTCGGTGTCGACGCCGAGCCGCTTCGCGTATTCGGGGTCGAGTGCGTGTTCAGCATCAATGAATGCCGCGATGCCACCGTTGCGCTGCGCGTTGGCGACCGCGTGCAGTGCCAGCGTGGTCTTACCCGAGGACTCCGGTCCGTAGATTTCGACGACCCTGCCGCGGGGCAGCCCGCCTATGCCCAGTGCAGCGTCAAGTGCGATGGAGCTGGTCGAAATCGTTTCGATGGGGGCGCGCACCTCATCACCCAGGCGCATCACCGAGCCTTTGCCATACTGCTTGTCGATCTGCGCAAGTGCTGCTTCGAGAGCTTTCTCGCGGTCTGCTGGTGCGGCCATTCTTCACCTCGGTTGGTTATGGCCGTTGCGGCCGTTTTCGTGTTCAATTCGACCGTAGCCCGGGGCACTGACAAATTGAGAAGCTTCACGGCGTATGTGGATAACCACGACAGCCGTCTGTTAGAAATGATAGTCCTATCCGAACAAGTATTCGAATAACTTGGGCGGCGTGTCAGGTGCCGCATCCGGACTATTTGGGAGTGATGTCCTTGCCTAAACGGCGTTCCGACGGGACATCCTGGAGGTCACACACCGCGACCCAGATATCGCGCGGGCTGATTCCGGCACCCAGGGCCTCTTCAGGGGTGCGGCCGCCGAGTTCGGCGAGGACGATCGTTCGGGCCAGAGTACGGGAGTACCCCGCGCCGAACTCGTCATCCATAAGCCGCCAAAAGGCACTGGTGCGCATGATGTAATCCTCTCACTGTCTCTGAGTTGGCTGACTTGCTGGCCCGCTTTCGGGGCCGGTTGATGAGCGATTGTGTGCGTAACCATAGAATGAAGCACATGACAGCCGAGCACCGTGAAGCCGATCCCGCCGTAGACACTGCCATCCAGGCATTGGAACAACAACTGAGCATGCTGTGGCGGAGGGCACGATCGAACTCCTACAAGGTGGCCCGGCGCGTCCACCCGGACATGGAACCGGCCGCCTACGGCCTGCTGGTGATCCTTCAGCGGGAGGGCGCCATGCGGCTGACCGACATCGCGGCGAGTATCGGCGTCGGCAAACCATCGGTCAGCCGGCAGATAGCGATGCTCGAACAACTCGGCCTGGTCCAGAAGGAAGCCGACCCGCTCGATGGCCGGGCCCAGTCGATTACCCTGACCCCCGCCGGCTCGAAGCAGCTGGTCGCCGCCCAGACCGCCCGTAAGGAAGCGTTCCACAACCTGATGGACGACTGGGATGTCAAGGACCTCACCACCCTGGGGACCCTGATTGCCCAACTCAATGAGACGTACACCAAAGACAACTGGTGATTGACAACACACTGTTGATAACACGCTGTTGATAACACGCTGTTGACAACACACTGAAGCCCGCCGGAGTGTTCCGGCGGGCTTCAGTCAAATCGCTGTGGACGCTGAGTTAGCGGTTCGTTGCGGCCAGTCCGCGGCTGAAATCCTCGGATAGGTCGGCCGGGATGTCGTCGACAAACGCCCGGGCGAATTCCTGGGGCACCGTGTCAGGGACTGATACGCCCTCTGCCTCGGCGAGACGATCGCTGACTTCGCGGAGCATGAGGGACAACGGAACATCGAGCGCGGTGCAGATCGAGGACAGGAGCTCAGACGATGCTTCCTTCTGGCCCCGCTCTACCTCGCTGAGGTAACCGAGGGAGACTCGAGCACTATGCGAAACCTCGCGTAGTGTGCGGCCCTGCCGCTGGCGGACGTCCCGCAGGACATCGCCGATCTCATGGCGTAGCACTACCATTTTGCGCTCCTTCGGCTTGCGCTGTGCATCTTCCGCCAACCCCACATCCCGCCAACGGACTACTCCGTTAATGGATACGGGTTGCTTTACCATCTGAATCGCCATGCTCCCTCGTTGCAATTGATCCGGTGTCTCCTTAGGAAGGTGTACCGGCTTGGTAGTTTCAAGCCTAAGCTGTCAACCTGTTCAATGGCTGACAGTAATGATAACTGTTCAGTCCTGGGATTTGTTCCCTGCGGCCTGGTCGCGTAACACGGCGCCCAGCAGATTCAGTGCGGCGGCACAGGCGTGCCTCCGGACCGACTCCCGGTCGCCGTCGAACAGGTATTCGTTCACCGTCGTCCCGGCCGCTGATGCTACGGCCACGAAGACGGTGCCCACCGCCTTACCGGCGTGTGGCTCGGGTCCCGCTGCTCCGGTGGTGGAAACGCCCAGATCGGCGTCGAAGACGCGCCGTGCGCCTTCCGCCATCTGGCGTGCGACGACGGCGTCCACCGCCCCGGTCGCGGCGATCCCTGCGGGGTCGACGCCGAGAATGTCCACCTTGATCTGGTTCTGGTAGGTCACCGCCCCACCCTGCAACACCGCGGATGCGCCCGGCACCGAGCCCAGCGCGGCGCTGACCATCCCGGCGGTCAGCGACTCGGCAGTGGCGATGGTGAGGTGACAGGCTGTTGCCTGGCGGATCACCTCTGCGGCAGGCCCAGCGGGAACTAACGGTTCCATCGGTGCCGCGCCTACGACGTCGGGCTGCCGGGGTGCCCGGTTGAAAGCGCATCACGCCGGAGCCGGATCGCCTGGATAATGTAGTCAATCCCGGTGACGACGGTGACGGCGACGGCTGCCAGCATCACCGTGATGGCCACCCAGGAATACCAGTCACCGAGCACCCCGGCCAGTGGCAGCAGGTAGAGGAAGATGGCGAAGGTCTGGATGACTGTTTTGAGTTTCCCGCCCCGTGAGGCTGGCATCACTCCGTAGCGGATGACGGCGAACCGCAGCACGGTGATGCCCAGTTCGCGGACCAGGATCACGATGGTGACCCACCACCAGAGTTCTCCCATGACAGAGAGCAGGATCAGTGCGGCACCTATGAGCAGTTTGTCGGCGATAGGGTCGGCAATTTTCCCAAAGTCGGTGATTAGCCCGCGGCTCCGAGCCAGGTCGCCGTCGAGTTTATCGGTGTAGATCGCGACGGCGAACACCGCCACCGCCAGCCAGCGGAAAAGCCCGCCCGAGTCATCGGCGGCCGAGTCGTCCAGGAGCAGAAACCAGATGAAGAACGGGACCAGAAGGATCCGCACCACCGTAAGGACGTTGGCAATGTTCAGCGTAGGGACCTGTTTGGCCGGAGGAATACTCACGGCATAAGGCTACCTTCCCGTGAGGCTCCAGGCGTCAGTTGAGCCGTCATCGTCGTCGTCCGAGCCGTCATGGTACTGGCCCGCCTGGCGGCGAGCCTCGAGATCGTCGGCCACCAGGTCGATCGGTGGTGCCTGCGGGGCACTGGGCGCCGGCTCATCGGGGACGGACACGGGTCCGTCACCGCGCATGGCGCCGAGTACCGCTGCCAGGTCATCAGGCTTGACCAGGACGTCGCGGGCCTTTGAGCCTTCCGAGGGACCCACCACACCGCGGGACTCCAACAGGTCCATGAGCCGGCCCGCCTTGGCGAAGCCGACCCGCAGTTTACGCTGCAGCATGGACGTGGAACCGAACTGGGTGGTGACCACCAGTTCCGTGGCCTGCAGGAGAACGTCGAGGTCGTCGCCGATGTCGTCGTCGATCTGCTTCTTCGGCGCCTCGACCGCCACATCCTCACGATAGTTGGCCTTCAGCTGGCCCTTGACGTGTTCCACCACCCGGTGGATTTCGGACTCGGTGACCCAGGCGCCCTGCACGCGCATGGGCTTGGATGCCCCCATGGGCAGGAACAGTGCGTCGCCCTGACCGATGAGCTTCTCGGCGCCCGGCTGGTCCAGGACCACGCGGGAGTCGGTGACCGACGACGTCGCGAACGCCATCCGGGACGGAACGTTGGCTTTGATCAGGCCGGTGACGACGTCGACCGATGGCCGCTGGGTGGCGAGCACCAGGTGGATGCCGGCGGCGCGCGCCAGCTGGGTGATGCGCACGATCGAGTCCTCGACGTCGCGCGGGGCGACCATCATCAGGTCGGCGAGCTCGTCGACGATGACCAGCAGATACGGGTACGGGCGCACCACGCGCTTGGAACCCTCGGGCGGCATGACCTTCCCGTTCCGGACCGCCTTGTTGAAGTCATCGATGTGCTTGTAGCCGTAGTTGGCGAGATCGTCGTAGCGGGTGTCCATTTCACGGACTACCCACTGCAGCGCCTCAGCGGCCTTCTTGGGGCTGGTGATGATGGGCGTGATCAGGTGCGGCACGCCTTCGTAGGCGGTGAGCTCCACCCGCTTGGGGTCGACCATCACCATGCGCACCTCGTCGGGGGTGGAGCGCATCAGGATCGAGGTGATCATGGAGTTCACGAACGATGATTTACCGGCACCGGTGGCACCGGCAACCAGCAGGTGGGGCATCTTGGCCAGGTTGGCGACGACGAACCCGCCCTCAACGTCCTTGCCGACACCCATCACCATCGGGTGTTCGCTCTTGCGGGCGTTGCCGGACCGCAGCACGTCGCCCAGTGACACCGTTTCACGGTCGGTGTTGGGGATCTCGATGCCGATGGCCGACTTGCCCGGAATCGGGGACAGGATGCGGACGTCGGAACTCGCGACGGCGTAGGAGATGTTCTTGGACAGCGCGGTCACCCGTTCCACCTTGGTGCCCGGCGCCAGCTCGATTTCGTAGCGGGTGACAGTGGGGCCGCGGGAGAACCCCGTGACCTTCGCGTCAACGTGGAACTGGTCGAGGGTGTGGGTCAGGGCTGCGACCACAGAGTCGTTGGCTTCGGACCGTTCCTTGGGCGGGGTACCGGCGGGCAGGTAGTCCGACGGCGGCAGGGTGTACGTGACGTCGCCGGCCAGCTGCAGCTGCTCGGTGCGCTGCGGCATGGGGGTCGGCGGGATCTGCGGCTGCACCGGATTGGACGGTACCTGTGGTGCGGGGGCAGGGAGGACCGCCATCGCCTCGGTGGCCGGTTCAGGGTTGCCACCGGGGTCGTGGGCGCGGTCGTTGGGATCTGTGGGGATGCCATGATCCTGTTTGATCTTCTCGGTGGCGCGTTCCTGCTGGGTGGGACGCCGGACGCCCGGTGGTACCCGCGGTTCGGTGGGGACCGGCGCCGCCTGGTGCGCCTGAGTCTGGTGCTGGGTGTCGTCGTCGTCGTCGGCCAGGACTGCCCGCTCGAATGCTTCATCACCGACGTACCCGTCAAGCTCGGCCTGGGCGCGGTCGGCCGCACGATCGCGTCCGAAGAGACGCATCTTGCGTTTGGGTTTCCTGCCGGGTGCCGAGTGGCGCTCGTCGAGGTAGCTTTGATCATGTTTTTCGGTGGCCGGGTCGGTTCCCCGTTCCTTGGTGCCCTGCTGGTCCCGCTCGATGAGGTCCTGGCCCATCAGGTGCTCATACAGGGCGCGCAGCCGGGAGGGGATGTGGCGGAACGGGGTGGCGGTAATGATCAGCAGGCTCAGGAAAATGAGTGCCGAGAGCAGCACGATCACCGGCCATTCGGTCAGGATTCCGCTGAGCGGGCCGGCCACGAGGAAGCCGACCACTCCCCCGGCCTGCCAGAGGCGTTCGAAACCGTCGGCGAGGGCTGGCGCTCCCCCCGAGAGGTGGGCGATACCTGAACCCGCGAACAGGGCAATGGTCATCCCAATGCCCACCCGGTTGTTGGCCCGGTGGTTCTCCGGATACCTGAAGAGGCGCACCGCGCCGATCAGCAGCATGAACGGCACAAGCAGCGCCATCCAACCGAAGGTTCCAGCGGCGACAGCGTGCACCACATCGGCGCCGGGCCCCGTGAGCGCCCACCACTCGACTGCGGCGACTGCCACGCTGAGGATCATCAGGAACAGGCCGGTACCGTCCCGGCGGAGCTCCTTGTCCGGGTGGACGTCGTGCCCGAACTTGCGGATACCCGAGGCGACCATGTGGGCGGCCCCCATCCACAGCCCCCGGAGTGCGCGCAGAGGCAGAGGAAGCGTGTCCCCGGGCAGCGCGGGCTGCTGTTTGGTGGGTTGCCGGGTGTTGCCACCGCTTTTGTTTGCGCCGCTACGGCCCGAAGTTGAACGCGCAGCAGCCGAGGTGTTCTTACCGCGCGACTGCTGTGAACCTCTGGGGTCCGGGGAAGTACGAGTCGCCATAGTGCCAACGGTACCGGACATAGCCCCGGATTCCCCGGACATACGCGGCCGGATCTGCGTTGCCGCATGCAGTGCTGCTCGGCAGGTGGGGGCGTCCGCCGAGCATCGACAGCTCTGCCCGGTGAGCCGGGAGTCCCGGCGAGCAGGCCTGCTGCCGGTTTCGGCTGCTACGCCTCCATGACCACCGGAATGATCATCGGCCGGCGGCGGTAGCGCCTATTCACCCAGGTACCAATCACCCGGCGGACCACCTGTTGCAGCTGGTAGACGGTGTGGTCCTTGTTGCTCATTACTGCTTCTTCGAGTGCGGCGTTGAGTTTGGGCTTGATCTCATCGAACACCGAGTCGTCTTCGGCGAAACCCCGGGCGTGGATGTCGGGACCGGACACGATCTTGCCGGTGCTCCTGTTGACCACCGTGACGATGGAGATGAACCCCTCCTCGCCGAGGACCCGGCGGTCCTTCAGGTCGGCGTCGGTGATCTCGCCGATGCTCGACCCGTCCACATAGACGAAACCGCATTCCACCGCCCCGACCACGCGGGCTACCCCGCCCACCAGGTCAATGACCGAACCGTCGTCGGTGAGCAGCACGTTTTCGCTCGGGATCCCGATCTGCTCGGCGAGCCGGGCGTTGGCAATCAGGTGGCGGGTTTCGCCGTGGACGGGCATGACGTTCCGGGGCCTGAGGATGTTGTAGCAGTACAGCAACTCACCGGCTGCAGCGTGCCCGGACACGTGGACCTTTTCGTTGCCCTTGTGGATGACGTCGGCGCCGAGCTTGAGCAGCCCGTTGATGACCCTGAACACGGCGTTCTCGTTGCCCGGGATCAGTGAGGACGCGAGGATCACGGTGTCGCCCTTGCCGACGATGATCCGGTGGTCGCCGTTGGCCATCCGGGACAGGGCGGCCATCGGCTCACCCTGGGAGCCGGTGGACATGAGAACCACCTTGTCGTCCGGCAGGGTGTCCACGTTCTTGATGTCCACGAGAATGCCGTCGGGAACCCTGAGGTAGCCGAGCTTCGCGGCGATGGCCATGTTCCGCACCATCGAGCGGCCGGCGAAGCAGACGAAACGCCCGTGCGCTTCGGCGGCGTCGAGCACTTGCTGTACCCGGTGGATGTGGGACGAGAACGACGCGACGATGATCCGTTTGGTGACCTGCCCAAACAGCCGGTTCAGGACCGGTCCGATCTCGCGTTCGGCGGTGGTGAAACCGGGCACGTCGGCGTTGGTCGAGTCGACCATGAGGAGGTCAACTCCCTCTTCGCCGAGCCGCGCGAACGCCCTCAGGTCGGTGATGCGCCCGTCCAGGGGCAACTGGTCCATCTTGAAGTCGCCGGTGTGCAAAACGTTTCCTGCGCTGGTGCGGATGAAGACCGCGAGGGCATCCGGGATGGAGTGGTTGACCGCCACGAACTCGCACTCGAACGGTCCGAACTGTTCAATCTGCCCCTCGGTGACGGTGAGGGTGTAGGGGGTGATCCGGTGTTCCTGCAGTTTCGCTTCGATCAGGGCCAACGTGAGCTGGGAGCCGATCAGCGGGATGTCTTTTTTGTGCCGCAGCAGATACGGAACAGCGCCAATGTGGTCCTCATGACCGTGCGTCAGGACCAGTCCGACGACGTCGTCGAGCCGGTCCTCGAGGTACGAAAAGTCGGGGAGGATCAGGTCGACGCCGGGCTGGTTTTCCTCGGGAAACAGCACCCCACAGTCGACGATCAGGAGTTTTCCGTCCAGTTCGAACACCGCCATGTTCCGACCGATTTCGCCGAGGCCGCCCAGGGGGACGATGCGCAGAACGCCCGGTGCGAGTTCTGGTGGGGCGATGAGTGCGGTGGCGGCCGATACCGTCATGCGGGTGTTCCGTCAGCGGTCCGGGTGGAGCGCGGGCGGTCGAAGTTCATCCCCGCTTCGGCCAGGTCGGCGAGCACGGTTTCCATCTCGACGGCGGTGGGTCCGACCAGGGGCAGCCGCACCGCAGCGTTGGGGATCAGCCCCTGCCGTTTGAGGATCTGCTTCGCCGAGACGGCTCCGGGGATGTGGGTCATCACCGCGCGCACCACCGGGTCGAGCTCAAAGTGGATCCGGCGGGCGGTGGCCACGTCCCCGGCGCCCGCGGCGTCGACCAGCGCCCTGAACTGGGCGGTGGCCACGTGTGCGCTGACACTGACCACACCGACGCCGCCAGCCATCATCCAGGGGAGGGTGAGGCCGTCGTCGCCCGAGTACACGTCGAGCGTGGTGTTGGCGAGCACCCTGGTGATCTCCGCGAAATCCGCTTTGGCATCCTTGAGCGCGACAATCCTGGGATTGTCTGCCAGCCGGATCATGGTCTCGGTCTGGATCGGGATGCTGGACCGGCCTGGGATGTCGTAGATCATGATGGGCAGCTCGGTGGCAGCGGCAATCGCTTCGAAGTGGGCCAGCACACCGGCCTGGGTGGGCTTGTTGTAGTACGGGGTGACCACCAGTTGTCCGTCGACGCCAGCGCGCACGGCACGCTGCGCCATCTCGATGGAGTGCGAGGTGTGGTTGGTTCCGGTGCCGGCGATGACCTTCGCCCGCCCGCCCACGGCTTCCACGACCACCCGGAACAGGTCTTCCTTTTCCTGGTCCTCCAGCGTGGAGGTCTCACCGGTGGTCCCGGAGATCACCAGGCCGTCGCAGCCGTCGTCGACCAGGTGAGTCGCGAGCTGGGCGGTGGCCTCGAAGTCCACGCTGCCGTCAGCGTGGAACGGGGTCACCATCGCTGTGACCAGGGTGCCGAAGGGAAGGGTGCGGGTGTCGGTTTGAGCCATGGGTAAAACGTTACCCGGTTCGACACCGTTTAGCTTCCGCTGCACATCGCCGCCGCGGGGCTGACTCCCCGCTGTGAGACGATCAGGTCATGGTATCTGGCAAGGTAACCCGCCGGCTGAGCGGGGTCGACGCCGCCCGCGGTGTGGCGCTGTTTGGGATGATGAGCACCCACATTTTTGCCCTGTACGTTCCGGGCACGGCCGAGGCGTCATGGGTGGCCCTGGTTTTCTCCGGCCGGGCATCAGCCCTGTTCGCCGTCGTCGCCGGGCTCGGCCTTGCCCTGTTGACCGGAGGGAACCGGATCCACCACCGCAACGCCATCGGGATGGACCGCCGGGGCATCGCGGCACGTGCGGCCGTCATCATGGTGATCGGGCTGATGCTGGGCGGACTGGAAACCAACATCGCCATCATCCTCTTCCACTACGGGGTGCTGTTCCTGCTGGCGCTGCCGTTCGTCTCCATGCCGTTCAGGCGGCTTCTCTGGTGGGCAGCAGGCTGGCTGCTCCTTTCGCCGGTCGCCGCCTATTTGCTGCGGCCCTGGATCGCCGAGACGGTCAATCCGCCGTCGATTGGTGGGAATCCGCTCTGGGAAACGCTGCTGGAACCAGCCACGCTGCTCGCCGACATCACCGTGACCGGCTACTACCCGGCGTTGCAGTGGCTGAGCTACATCCTGATCGGCATGGCGATCGGCCGTCTACCACTCCGGGACAAACGGGTACAACTGGGCCTGGTGGTGTCCGGTGCGACCCTGGCCGTGGCGGCGAAACTCGTCAGCGGCTACCTCCTCGGCCCGTTGGGCGGTCTGGCGGCACTGCTGCAGACCCCCGACGGCAGCAGATACCCGCTGGCGGCAATGATGAGCGTCAGCCTGACGGGGGTCGACCAATCCGATTCGTGGTGGTGGCTGGCCGTGAGCGCACCCCACTCGGGCTCCCCCCTGGACCTGCTGCACACCGGCGGGACGGCTGCCCTGGTGATTGGGCTGTGCCTGCTGGCCACCCGGCGGTTTGAATCCGCGCTGCTCCCCCTGTCGGCAGCCGGGGCGATGACCCTGACCCTTTACGCGGTTCATATCTGGACCATGAGCGTTGTCGATGCCCAGACCCCGGCGCCCGACCCGGCGCTGGTGTATTGGGGCCAGGCGGTCGTGTTTGTTGTCCTCGGCATCCTCTTCCAGCGCATCAACGCCCGCGGGCCCCTGGAGTTACTGACCTCCGGAGCGTCGCGGGCGGCGCGGGCGGGTGTGAACAGCTAACGCTGTTAGCGGGCTGCGTTGTACAGTTTCCCGGCGGTGCGCATGGAGCGCCTCGCCCTGGTCCTGTCCCCTGCTGCGTCGTAGGCGCAGGAGAGCCTGAACCAGCCGCGCCAGTCGTCCGGCGCCGCCTCAACCTCCGCCTGGTATTCGGGGAACCGTGCGTCCGCTGCCGACCGGACAATCCGACCGGCGGGGGTACGGGGCAGGTCGTCGATGGGGAGCCCTCCCTCGGCATCAAGGTCGGACGCCATCTTTGAGGTCTGTATCCCGAACAGCAGTTCGCGGATCATGGCCCACCCGCCGATCAGCGGCAAGAGGAGGTAGGCGAGCCCGAGTGCTTGGCGACCAGGTCCGGGTCGGTGAGGAGGATGACGCTGCGTTGCAGGGCGATGATCAGCCAGAAGACGAGCAGCAGGCTCACCAGTGCGACGCCGATTTTGGCCCGGTGGCGTTTTACTGCGTCAAGGAATCCAGCTGTTTCGGCCATGGGGGAGCTCACGCTTCCAGTTCGAGGTAGCCGTCCAGCCCGACCGTCAGGCCGGGGTGGGACGCGACACCGCGCACGCCCAGCAGCACGCCGGGCATGAATGATTCGCGGTGGTAGGAGTCATGGCGAATGGTGAGCTGCTCGCCAACGCCACCGAGGAGCACCTCCTGGTGCGCGACCAGACCGCGCAGCCGTACCGAGTGCACCCGGACGCCGTCGACGTCGGCGCCGCGGGCGCCGTCGAGCTCGGCGGTGGTTGCGTCGGGGCTGGCGGGAAGGCCTGCTTCCCGGCGTGTTTGCGCGATCAGGTTCGCGGTCCGCACGGCGGTGCCCGAGGGAGCGTCCACCTTGTCCGGATGATGCAGTTCGACGATCTCAACCGACTCGAAGTATTTGGCTGCCCGCGCGGCGAACGCTGAGGCCAGCACCGAGCCGACCGCGAAGTTCGGGGCGATCAGCACCCCGGTGGTCGGGTGATCAGCGAGCAGACTGCCGAGCTGCTGCAGCCGTGATTCGTCCCACCCGGTAGTCCCGACGACGGCATGGATGCCGCGCTCCACGGCGAACACCACGTTGTCGAAGGTCGCGTCGGGGACGGAGAGGTCGACGATGCATTGCGCGCCGGCCGCGACAATGGTCTCCAGGGTGTCTTCGCGCCCGAGGGCTGCCACCAGTTTCAGGTCCGCTGCGGCGTCGATGGCCTTGACGGCCTCCGACCCCATGCGGCCGGCGGCGCCGAGTACGGCCACGGCAAGTTGTTCAGTCATAACACCCAACCCTACTGATCAGGCACTCCCCTGCCCATTTGGGTCAGGAGTCCCCCGCGGTGGCTGCGGATCCGGCACCCACCCACTCGACGGTCCCGTCGGTGAAGAACTGTTCCTTCCAGATGGGGACCTTTTCCTTGACGGTGTCCACCAGCTCGGAGCAGGCGGCGAAGGCTTCGCCCCGGTGGGCGGAGGCGACAGCTGCCACCAGGGCAGGGTCACCAATGGTTAGCGGACCGACGCGGTGCGCCACCCAGATCCGAACGCCCTGGTACCGGGCGGCGATCCCGTCGGCGATCTCGCCGATAATCCGCTCAGCGCTGGGGTGCGCCGAGTAGCTCAGCGACGTGACGTCGCGGCCGCCGTCGTGGTTTCTCACCACCCCGCCGAAACCCACTACCGCTCCACAGTCCGGTGCGTCGACCTGGGCGAGGGCCTCATCGAGGCTGATGCTTTGCTGCGCGAGGGACACATGCACCACGTGGCTAGTGTTCATTTTTTCCTTCCAGCTGGGAGCAGATGTGCCCCAGCAGTGGTCTGAGCACTGCCAACCCGTCCCGGACCCCGCCGGGTGAGCCGGGCAGGTTGATCACGAAGGTGCTTCCGGCGGTGCCAGCATGACCACGGCTCAGTGCTGCTGTTGGGACCTTCTCGGTACCGAGGCGCCGGAGCGCTTCCATCACGCCGGGCAGGTGGCGCTGAAGGTAGGGCGCGGTTTGTTCGGGGGTGACATCGTCGGGGCTCAACCCGGTGCCGCCGCTGGTGATAACCACCGACGGTGAGCCCTTGAGCACGTCACCGATCGTTTGGCCCACGGCGTCGCCGTCGGGCACCACCAGGATTTCCTGCGGCGCGAAGCCGTTCTCCAGCAGCCAGGTGTGGATGAGTGGACCGCACTCGTCCTGGTAAACCCCGGCGGCTGCGCGGGTCGAGGCGATGATCACCGCTGCGGTGCGCGGGGCGCTCATGCCGTCCAGTCCCCGCTCTTGCCGCCGGACTTCGCCAGCACTTTCGTGTCAGTGATGATGGCCCGCTTGTCCACTGCCTTGATCATGTCGTAGAGCGCGAGGGCTGCCAGGGAGGCACCGGTCAGGGCTTCCATCTCGACGCCGGTGACTGCCGTTGTCTTGACCGCGCAGGTAATTGTCACCGCGTTCTCGGCGGCCTCGAAATCCACGGTGATCTTGCTCAAGGGCAGGGGGTGGCAGAGCGGGATCAGTACGGACGTCTGCTTGGCAGCCAGGATGCCGGCCACCCGCGCGACGGCGAGTGCGTCGCCTTTGGGCAGGCCACCGGCGGTGATCAGTCCGACCACCTCCGCGGTGGTGTGCAGGATGGCCTGTGCGGTGGCTTCGCGGGTGGTTTCAGCCTTCGCCGACACATCGACCATGTGGGCGCTGCCGTCTGCGCGGACGTGGCTCAATGACGACGGGCTGGGGTTCTCGGTCATGCTGTCCTTACTGGTTCTCGATACTTAGCTGTGCTCTGGCCCGGCCACGGCGAGGAGGCTCGCTGCGGGAATCCCAAAGGATGGTGCGCCGTGCACCCCATCCACCAACCAGACGGTAACCAGATCCCCCGCGGCCAGGCAACCGGTGCCAACCGGTAGGTGGACCAGCACGTTTGATTCGGCCAGCGCATGGATCAGGTGCGATCCCGGGCCGCCTACCAGCCTAACCGTTCCGAGCGCTTCCCCCGCTGCCGCCCGGGGCGTGTACCAGCCCCGCCGGACCTGGTGTTTGGCCTCGGGCGAGGTGACCTCCTCTTCGAGCGCGGCGGTCAGCGCGACCCGAGGATGAGGGGTCCCCGCGACGGCGGTCAGCGCTGGGCGGAGGAACATTTCGAAGGAGACGAGCGCGCTGACCGGGTTGCCCGGGAACCCCAGGAACGGGACACCGCCGATGGTCCCCAACGCCTGCGGTCCGCCCGGTTGCATGGCGACCGAGAGGAACTCGACGCTGCTATTCGCCAGCGCCTGCTTCACCACCTCATACGCACCCTGACTGATGCCACCGGTGGTGAGGATCAGGTGGATGCCACTGTCGGCCACCGCCGCGAACGCCTCCCGCAGCAGGGCAGGATTGTCATCCATCAGTCGGTGGCGGACGACGGCGGCGCCCGCGTCCAGGAGTGCGCTTTCGAGCAGTGTGGTGTTGGCATCGAAGATTTTGCCGGGTTTCGGGGTGCTGCCGGGCTCCTGTACTTCGTCCCCGGTGGTCAGCAGCAGGACGGTGAAGGGACGGCGCACCGGGACGGTTGCCACGCCGCAGGCCGCGAGGAGGCCCAGTTGGGCCGGGCCGAGGAGTGTCCCGGCGGTGACGGCCGCTGTACCGGCCGCGATGTCGCTGCCGATCCGGCGGATGAAGGCACCGGGCTCGACCGTCCCGGGGAGGTCAACGGTCAGGGCGACGCCTGACGCGTAGTCCGCAGCCGAATAGAACTGGGCGGGTGTGACCCGTTCGATTGGGACGACGGCACCGGTGTGGCGGGGAATCATGGCGCCGGTCATGATGGGCGCGGCGGTCCCCTGAACCAGGTCCGGCGGTTCGATGCCAGCCGGAATGGGAGCTCCGACGCTGAGGGTTAGCCCCCGATGGTCGCTGATTACATCCACATCGGCCTCATGGATGGCATAACCGTCCATCTGCGAGTTATCGAACGGAGGCAGACTCACCGGGGCGGGCAGATCGGTGGCCAGCACCCGGCCGCGCGCCGCCGCCAGCGGAAGGTGGTCGTTGTTCGACTCTGCCCGGCTATCGGCCAGACTGTCGGCGGGGTAGCCGCTGCTGTAGCGCAGCAGCCCCAGCACGGCTTGCTGATGTTCCTCGACGCTTCTGATCATGGGATCCCTACCTGCCCTCACGGTTAGCTCTGATGCTCCACCTTAGGCTCCCATGAAACCGTGTTCAGGAAACCGTGTTCAGGAAACCGTGCTCAGGAAACCGTGAACGACACGGTGTGGAGTCCCGTAGCGCCGTCGGGGGTCACCGGTGCCACCCGGTCCACCTGCACCGCCCCCGTCGCATCGACGGCCCGTACCTGCACCGTGTGTGATCCCGGGTCCAGCTGGATGTCGGCCGAGAACTGCCGCCACGTGTCCCGGGAGATCTCGGTTCCCAGCCTGGCGCTCTGCCATCTGCCCCCGTCCACCCTCACCTCGACCCGCTCAATCCCCCGGTGTTGCGCCCAGGCGTAGCCGGCGATCGCGACCGTCCCGGCGGGCACCGTCGAATTGTTTTGGGGGACGTCAATGCGTGAGGAGGTTTTGACCGGCCCACGTTCTGACCAGCCCCGGGTAGACCAGTAGGCGACGTCGTCGTCGTACCGTGTCACTTTCAGCTCGGTCACCCACTTGGTCGCCGAGACGAAACCGTACAGCCCGGGAACCACCAGGCGGACGGGGAAACCATGTTCAACAGGGAGCGTTTCGCCGTTCATTCCGACGGCGATCAGCGAGTCCCGATCGTCGGTCATGGCTTCCAGCGGGGTGCTGGCGGTGAATCCGTCGATGCTGCGCGACAGCACCATATCGGCCCCGTCCTGGACGCCCGCCATGGCTAGCAGGTCGCGGACCGGCCAGCCGAGCCATTTTGCGTTGCCGATCAGGTCACCGCCCACCACGTTCGAAACGCAGGCGAGGGTGATATAGCTTTCGATCAGGGGCTTGGTCAGGAGCTCGTCGAAGGTCAGCTCGACCTCCCGATCCACCATGCCGGTCACCCGTAGCCGCCAGGTGACCGGATCCACTACCGGCACCACGAGGGCGGTATCGATCCGGTAGTAGTTGTCGTTGGGGGTCACCAGCGGTGAAACGCCGTCGACGCCGAGATCCGCCGCTGCGGGAAGCACTGCTGCCGCTGAAGCCCGGTTCGCGCTCGCCGACGGCCTTGGCAGGGAGATCTGTTCCCTGGCGACGGTCACCAGGGATTGGCTGTTGCGCACCCCCGCCGCTGCGGCCCCCGATACTGCCGCGACGACGCCACCCACTCCCACCCCCACGAGGAACCGGCGGCGGGCCACCGGCCCTGGAACGCCGCCGTCGGCCGCCGTGCGGGGGTGCCAGGCCGCCAGCCGGTCGATCATGACGCTGATCAGCATGACGCCTAGTACCAGGGCGACCACCGGCGCCGCGAAGGCGGGCGTGAGGACTGCGGCCGTGCGGCGACGGCGGCGATCCCCGCCAGGCCGAACGCCAGCACGACTGCGGCTCCGGCCCGACGCCACCTGTATTCAAGGATTCCGGCGGCGGCGGCCATTGAAGCGATGAAGAGGAACATCGTGCCGAGGAACACCAGCTTGTCGGCGGTGCCGAACGTCTCAATGGCCCAGTCCTTGACGCCGGGTGGCAGCACATCAATGACGATCGACCCGACGGCGGTCACCGGGGAAAGGGAGGGGCTGACCAGCGCGGCGGTCAGCTCGGCGGCGATCACAGCGAGCAGGACAGCAACCAGCCCGGAAAGTGCTGCCCATCCGTTGGTCCGTCCCACGCCGGTCACCCTTTCTGTGATGTGTCAGTCATTTAGCCCAACGTCTGCGCCCCATCATCGGTTCGCCAGGCGTGCATAAGCCTCCACCGAATAGTGGCCCTAGCTGAAAGGGCGTAATCTCGAGGGATGGGAATTGAACTGGGTATGCCGCATATCGGGGTCCAGCGTCCCTCTGATGCCGGGCCGGGGCTGATTGACAGTTTCGGCCGCAAGGCCACTGACATGCGCCTGTCGCTGACCGACAAATGTAATCTGCGCTGCACCTATTGCATGCCCGCCGAGGGTCTTGACTGGCTGCAAAAGTCAGCCGTGCTCTCCCGTGAGGAGATCGTCCGGCTGGTGCGGATCGGCGTTGATTCCCTCGGGGTGCGTGAATTGCGCCTGACGGGTGGCGAACCGCTGGTGCGGGCCGACCTGCTGCAGATCATCGGCGACATCCGCGCCAACCACGCGGACCTGCCCATCTCCATGACGACCAACGGCCTGGGCCTGGACAAAAAGGCTCAAGCCCTCAAGGACGCGGGCCTGAGCCGGATCAATGTGTCGATGGATTCGCTCCACCCCGATACGTTTGCCCAACTGACCCGCCGGCCGTTCCTCGACCGGGTGCTGCGGGGTATCGAAGCTGCGGCGGAGGTGGGGCTTGGCCTGGTCAAGATCAACGCCGTCCTGATGCGCGGGATCAACGACCATGAGGCGCCCGAACTCCTCGAATGGGCGGTGTCCAAGGGATTTGAGCTGCGTTTTATCGAGCAGATGCCCCTCGACGCGGACCACGGCTGGACCCGCGACGGCATGATCACTGCCCTCGAGATGCGGACCCTGCTGGAGCAGCAGTTTGTGCTGACCCCGGATCCGCGCAACCGGGACGCGCCCCCGCCGAGCGCTGGGAGGTACGCCGAATCGCGGCCCCTGACATCGTCGTCGGCACCGTGGGCATTATCGCCTCGGTGACTGAGCCGTTCTGCGCCGACTGCCGGCGAACCCGCGTCACCGCCGAGGGCAAGATCATGAGCTGCCTATTTTCCCGCGAGGAGACCGATCTACGGGATCTGCTGCGGTCGGACGCCGACGACGACGCGATCGCCGCCCGCTGGCAGGACGCCATGTGGGCCAAGCCGAAAGCGCATGGGATGGGCCACGTGGGTCTGGGTTCGGACGATTTTGTCCAGCCGGACCGCAGCATGAGCGCGATCGGCGGCTAGATGCTGATTCGATATTTCGGCGCCGCGCAGGCCGCAGCCGGTATGGCGGAAGAACGCCTCGACCTCGACGCAGTGACGCTCGAGACAGTCCTGGCGCACCTCACCGCCCGGTACCCGCTGCCGGTTCGGGTGGGCGGGCCGGCGATGCCCGAGGTCATCGCCCGGAGCAGCTTCCTGCTGAACGAGGTGGCTGCCCGTGACCGCGGCCGGGTGCTGGCCGCCGACGACGTCCTGGATATTCTGCCGCCCTTCGCCGGGGGCTAGCCCCAGCCTGCCTCCGCCCCCTGGTCAGGTGCTAGACGCGTTCCAATAGCATTGCCGTGCCCTGGCCGACCCCCACGCACATGGTCGCGAGCCCCCGGTCCGCCTGCTCGCGTTCCATCCGTCCGAGCAGGGTGATGGCGATCCGTGCACCCGATGAACCCAGCGCATGCCCGAGGGCGATGGCACCGCCGTCGCTATTCACAATCCCCGGGTCGAGACCTAGCCTGCGGATGCAGGCCAACGACTGGGTGGCGAACGCCTCATTGAGCTCCACCGCACCGATATCGTCGAGCCGCCAGCCGGCTCGGGAAAGCACCTTCTCCGTCGCGGGAACCGGACCGATGCCCATGATTTCCGGCGGCACTCCCGCTGATGCGCCGTCCACGACACGTGCCCGGGGAACCAGACCGAACCGCTTCACCGCGCTCTCGCTGGCAACGACGATGGCGGACGCACCGTCGTTGAGTGAACTCGCGTTTCCTGCCGTGACGATCCCGCCCGGCCGCACGACCGAACGAAGCGAGGCCAAAGTTTCCAGCGATGTACCTGGCCGGGGACCCTCGTCCTGGTCTACAACGCCGGTCTTCGTTTCAACGGACAGAATCTCCTTGGTGAACCGCCCCGCAGCAATAGCCGCCAGGGCACTCCCATGGGACTTCACCGCGAACGCATCAGCATCTTCCCGGGTGATGCCATCCAGCGACGCCACTTCTTCAGCGGTTTCCGGCATCGACAGCTTTTGCTGGTCGCTGAAGCGCGGGTTGGTGAATCGCCACCCCAGAGAGGTGTCAGCAATTTCGCCGGGTCGGGCGAAGGCCTTCACTGGCTTTTCCATCACCCACGGTGCGCGGGTCATGGACTCCACCCCACCTGCAATGACCACGTCAGCGGCACCGGCCTTGATCATCTGCGAGGCGATCAAAATGGCGCTCAGCCCTGAAGCGCACAGCCGGTTGACGGTCAGGCCGGGAACAGTGTCCGGCAACCCGGCAAGCAGCGTTGCCATCCGCGCCACGTTCCGGTTGTCTTCGCCGGACTGGTTGACGCAGCCCAGAACCACTTCGTCGACGGCCTTCGGGTCCATGCCCGCACGTTGCAGGGACTCCCGAACCACCAAAGCCGCAAGGTCATCCGGTCGCACCGATGACAGGGCACCACCATAACGGCCGACAGGAGTTCTCACTCCTCCGACAAGAAAAGCTTCATTCATTGGGTGTTCCTTAATTGAGGTGTTGGCTGGATGGGCGGGGTCAGGCGAACGCGGAGATGCCGGTGATGTCGCGCCCGATCAGCAGCGACTGGATGGAGTCGGTCCCCTCGTAGGTGTGCACCACCTCCATGTCGGTCATGTGGCGGGCCACATGGTTTTCCAGCAGCAACCCATTCCCGCCCAGAATGTCCCGCGCCTGCAGGCAGATCCAGCGAGCCTTCTGGGCGGTATGCATCTTCGCGAGTGAGGCCATGGGGCTGGTCATTTTTCCCTGATCCGCGAGGGTGGCAAGGCGGAAACAGATCAACTGCATCGCTGTCAGCTCGGAGAGCATGTTGGCGAGCTTGTTCTGCACCAACTGGAAGCCCGCGATGGGCTTGCCGAACTGCACCCGCTGTGTGGCATAGGAAACTGCAGCTTCGTAGGCAGCAATGCCGTGGCCCACGGCTTCCCAGGATGCCCCGCTGCGGGTTGCCGTCAGTACCCGGGTCACGTCCCTGAAGGAGTGAGCCTCGGCGAGCTTGTTCTCGGCCGGGATGCGGACGTTGTCGATCATCACATCGGGCTGCCAGATGGCCCGCTTGCCGATTTTCCCCGTGATGAGCTCGGTGGTGTATCCATCCGGGTAGGTGCCGTCGTCATTCTTTTCCAGAATGAAGCCCTTGACCTTGTTGTCCGCTTCATCGCGCGCCCAGATGATGACGACGTCGGCAATGTTCGCGTTCCCGATCCACCGCTTGCGGCCGTTCAGGACGTAATGCTCACCTTCCCGTCGGGCTGTGGTTTCAAGCGCCACCGAATCCGACCCATGGTCCGGCTCAGTCAGGCCAAACGCGCCAATCTTGTCCAGCCTTGCCATGCCGGGCAGCCACCGCTGCTTCTGTTCCTCGTTGCCGAGCATGTTGATGGTGCCCATCGACAGCCCCGACTGCACTCCGATGAACGTATTGAGGCTGCCGTCACCGCGCGACATCTCAACGGAAACCATTCCCGCGGCCAGCCTGCTCAGCCCGGGGCAGCCGTAGCCCTCGATGGTAGAACCAACGATTCCGAGCTGGGCAATGCCGGGGACCAGCTCAAAGGGAAACTGCGCAGCTTCCCAGTAGTCGTTGATCACCGGAAGCACCGACGTATCGACGAAGCCGCGGACTTTCTTCCGGATCAGCACCTCCTCCTCGGACAGGAGCTCATCAAGAAGGTAGTAGTCAACGTTCACCGGATCAGCGCTCTGGGCGGTAGTGCTCATGGGGTCCTCATCTGTCGTCGTCGGATCTAGGAAAGTTCAGCGGGCTGCGGCGAGCTGCTGCGCAAGCCAGCCGCGCACCAGGTCCGAGCTGGAGCCCAGCATCGGCGGAGCCAAATCGTAGGTGGCGGGTGTCCGGGAGAAACTCACCGGGTGTCGAACCGTCGGAATTTGTCGTTCGTTTTCGCCCGGGAGTACCACTGGATCCAGGCCCAACCTGTCGGCAAGGTCCACCCCGCCCTTCACGTCCTGGATGGGCGCACAAGGCAACCCCGCACCGGAAAGAAGGGGGAACCATTCCTCGGCCGAGCGGGCTGCCAGCTGCACTTCGAGGAGGATGCGCAGCTCCGACCGGTGCGCGTTGCGTTGCTCCGCGGAGGAGAACCGTTGATCCTGCGCCAGTTCGGGTACCTCAAGCACCGTGCAGAGCCGCGCAAACTGGCCGTTGTTGGCTGCGGCGATGACCAGCCGGCCGTCACCGGTCAGCATAGGCTCGTAAGGGTAGAGGCTGGGGTGTTCATTGCCCATCCGGGTGGGAATGACACCGCCAGTGACATAGGCCGCGGATTGGTTGACCATCCCCGACAGGGCTGAGGACAGCAGATTCAGCTCCACATGCTGCCCTTCCCCGGTGGTGGTGCGGTGATGGAGTGCTCCAAGAATTCCCGTGCTGGCGTGCAAGCCAGTGATGACGTCGAACATTGCCAACCCGGCACGGTACGGTTCCGTCTCCTGGCCACCGGTGAGGCTCATCATCCCCGAGGCCGCCTGGACCAAGAGGTCATAGCCGGGGAGCGCGGCGCCTGCACCGGTTCCGAAGCCCGTGATCGATGCGTAGATGACCGTGGGATTGAGATCGGCAATCGCGGCGTAGTCAAGACCGTAGCGCTCCAGTCCATGGGGCTTGAAGTTCTCAACGACTATGTCGGCCCGGGCGGCCAGCTGCTGTGCAAGGGCAAGGTCTGAGGGCTCGTTGAAGTCCAGGGTGATCGAGTGTTTGTTCCGGTTGACGGAGAGGAAGAACGTGCTCTCGTCGTCGCGTACCGGCGGCTTCCACGTCCGGGCATCGTCTCCGGCCGGAGACTCGACCTTGATCACTGTGGCGCCCATATCGGCGAGCAGCATCGTGCAGTACGGTCCCGCCAGCACCCTGCTGAAATCCGCAACGACCACTCCGCTCAGCGGACCACTCCCGGTGCGTCCAAAGATTTCGTTCAGCGTGTCCGCTGCAGCTTCCGCCATAGTTGATCCTCCATCACATGTGTCGTGTGTCACCACCCTCGCAGAGGCCCAAGCTCGCGTCCAATACAAATTGTGTCGGCTATTTTTACGATTTCAGGAATAATCTCTTGACGTTCTTTCCCAGACTTCACCCCGATAGGTCCCTCATTGATAGCTTGCTTAGCTCCAATCATTGACTCTTAGTAACAATCCCGACAATAATTCAGGGTTATGGAGATACAGCAAGTCCGCGCCTTCCTCGCCGTCGCCCAGGAACTGCACTTCGGCCGTGCCGCGGAACGTCTGCACATCGCCCAGCCACCACTGAGCCGCACCATCAAGAATCTTGAACGCGAGCTGGGTGCAACCCTTTTTGAGCGCAGCACCCGAAGCGTGAAACTCACGACTGCGGGCCAGGCGCTGCTGGCCCCGGCAGAGGAGATCATGTCAGCCTGTCGCAGGGCACGATCGGCAGTGACTTCGGCAGGCAAAGGTGAGACTGGGAGGGTCCGGGTGGCTTTCGCGGGTGTGTCCTCCCACGTCATGGTGGGCAAGCTGGCAAAGCTGGTCAGGCAGACCCACCCCGGAATCGACATTGAGCTATACAGCTCCTACTACGCCGTCCCTGCCCTGAATGAGGTCATTGCGGGCACCATGGACATCGGCCTGGGCCGGTGGAGCTTCCTACCCTCGGGGATCGAATCGCGGACCGTGGCCCGGGAGACTCTGGTGATTGCGCTGCCGTCAAACCATCGGCTGGCTCACCGGACGTCGGTCCGGATGGCAGATTTTGCCACCGAGGATTTTGTTGCCTTGCCGCCGGACCCGGGGGCAGTCCTCAGGGAACACCTCGATCGGCTTTCCCACGGTGCTGGCTTTGTGCCCTCGATCGTGCAGGCTGCACCCGATACGTCCACACTGCTCTCGTTGGTCGCCGCAGACATTGGCTGCGCCCTTACTGTGTCCTCTGTCCCGGACAACGTGTCCTACCCGGGGGTGGTGTTTGTCCCCCTTGAGGATCCGGCCGAACCCATCCTGCTGCGTCTGATCTGGCGCAGTGATGACAGCAGTCCAGCGCTGCGCGAGGTCCTGCGCCTTTCTGAGGCCCTGATGCCCTCGCCGGAGCCGTCCCCGGCCTAAGCGGGCTGAATCCCGCCCAGGCCGCACCTCCAGTGGTTACTCTGAGAGCGACTGCAGCCGGCCCTCCGCGTGGGTGGGCGCCGCCGCCGTCGGGGTTTGCCCGTCTTTGCGCAGGGCAATGAAGGTCAGGAGGAGAACCACGCCCAGCAGCACCCCACCGAGGGCCGCGGCGGCCACTCCGGGCATCATCAGGCTGACACCGGCGACAGCGGAGACGACGCGCAGCAGCATCGGCAACCGCCGGCCCATGCCAAGCACCCACCCTTCGAAGGCACAGGCCAGAGCGTAGACACCGATCAGGCTGAGACTGAAGGCCATCACAATCTCCGGCAACGGGGCCTGGGCAACCAGCGCCGGATTCAGCGCAAACCCAAACGGCACGATGTACTTCACTGCCCCCAACTTCATTGCGGAGACGCTGGTTTTCATCGGGTCGGAACCGGCGATCCCGGCGGCGGCAAAAGACGCGAGCGCCACCGGCGGCGTGATGTAGGAGACTGCGGCCCAATAGATGACGAAGAGGTGGGCTGCGATCGGATCGATACCGAGTTCGACGACGGCGGGGACCATGACGATTGCCAGGAACACGTAGGCCGCGGAAACGGTCATACCCATGCCCAGGATGAAGCAGGTCACGGCACCGGCAATGAGCATCAGCACCACGTTGTCCCCGACCAGGACCAGCAGTTCCCTGGCCAGTGAGAGAGTTACCCCGGACATGTTGAGCCCGCCAACAATGAGCCCCACCCCGGCGATGATGCCCAGGATCTCACTAATGGTCCTGCCGCAGTCGAAAAGCATATCGACGAACCGGCGTGGCGTGAGCCTGCCCTCCCGCTTGACCATCCCGTAGACCACCAGGGCACCCGCTACCCAGAACGGTGCCTGCGTTTCGGTGGTGACCACCAGAAGCGCGGTCAACATGACAAGTGAGGCAAGGTACGGCCAGCCCGAGGCCATCACCGGACCAAACCTGGGCAGTTTGGACTTCGGCAGCCCCGCCAGGCCCTTCCTGGAGGAATAGGCATCAATCTGAAGGTAGATGCCCACGTAGTACAGGATTGCGGGAATAGTCGCGGCGATCAGAATTTCTTTGTAGGGCACACCCACAAAGGAAATCATCAGGAACGCCGCGGTGCCCATGACCGGCGGGGTAATGGATCCGCCGGATGACGCGGTGGCTTCAACCGCCCCTGCGTACCGGGGAGAAAACCCGGCCTTGATCATGGCCGGGATGGTCATGGGCCCGGTGGTGAGCACATTCGAGACGGCGCTTCCGCTCATCATTCCCATGGAAGCGCTGCTGGCCACCGACACCTTGGCGGCGCCGCCGCGTGCACCACCAAACAGGGATTGGGCCAGATTGTGGAAGAACGTGGATCCGCCGGTGTGCCGGAGAATCACCCCGAAGAGCAGGAATCCGATCAGGATGCTGGCTGCGGTCTGCAGCGGCAGGCCCATGATCCCTTCGACGCCCACCGCATGGATCTGGGCAGTGGTCCGGAAATCATGGGAGATGCCCTGCAGAAATCCGAAGGGCATCCGGGAAGAGAACATCGGATACACAGAGAACAGGAACGCGATGACCGCAACCGCTGACCCGGCTGTGCGCCGCAACGCCTCGATCGCCAGCCCCCACAGCACCACGCTGAAGACGGCTGCCAGCGGCGGCGCCGCGTAATCCCATCCCAGATTCAGGATGGTCTCAGCGTTGACGCCGAAGTAGACGGTGACCACCAGCGTCGCGGCGAACAGAACGACGTCGTACCAGGCCAGCGCGGCAGGCCTTGGTCGAGGCCCGACACCATCGTCAGCGGCCGGCAACGTCACGGACTTTGACGCCGGGAAGATGATGAACGCGATGGCCAGGAAGCAGGTCAGCATGTAGTACAGATAGGCGTGCGTGAGCAGTGTGACACCGAAGAGATCCCAAAAGAACACCTGGTTCATTGAGAGCAGGATGCCGAGAACAGTGAACACCACCACCACTGCCCGCCAGGGGCCGTTCAGCCGCGGTGGCGCATCGGTTGTCGTCCCAGCGGGAGGCGCAGTCTCAATCGTCAAGGTGTTCTTCCTTCCATGCGGTCCATTCCTGGGCCAGGTTTTCCTTGTCAGCCGGTCCGATGAATGTTTCCCAGCCTTCCTGCAACGCGGCCTGCCGTTCGACAAGCTCGGCATTGCGCTGTTCAGCCTCTTCGGTCCACATGCCCTGTTCCTCGAGATACCTCACGGTCCCGGGATGAAACGGGACCACCAGGGGCTCGGTGAGCACCTTGTCGAGGGCAAACTCACCAGCGGACGGTGTGGTGTTTTCATAGCGGTCAAAGTTTTCATCCATGGCTTTCACCAGGTCATAGACCTGCTGCTCATCGGTGTCCGCATAGGTGGAGATCGGGACCGTGTAGGCGAAGTTTTTTGCTGAGTCCCCCTCCTCCATTCCTGGGGCTCCCGAAAACTCGCCGATGGTCACCATCGGGGCGATCGCGTTGACGGCTGCCATCTTTTCGGGGGAATCGTCGTTCATGCTCATCCAGTCGACGTCCACCGTGCTGGCGAGCTCTTCCAGGTTGGAGCCATAGGCACTACTGAACAGGACATCCAGCCGACCGGTCTTCAGCGCTTCGGTTTGGTCGCTATAACTTACGTCGACGGGTTCGACGTCATCCCAGGTCAGGCCACCGTAGGCAAGGTAGGCCTCCAGCTTGAGGTTAATTGAGGTGTTGGCTGTGACACGAGGGAATTTTTTTCCTTTGAGGTCCTCGAAAGTTTCGATGCCAGCGTCGGTGCGGGTCATCAGCCCATAATTTCCCATGGGCGCCCACACCACACGGAGATCCTGGGGGCCCCAGTTCTCGCTGGAGAAGTCCTGGATGCCCTCGAATCCGAAGTAGTATTCGTCTCCCATCCGGCTGAACTGGGCGCTGCCAGCCTTCAGTGGAGCAACCCGCCCAATCGATGTGTCGGAGGTGAGGATACGAACCTGGGTGCCCTGCACACGGGTGAGACTGTCCGATACAGCGGCAAGGTCGTTGTAGGTTCCGGTTCCCACACCGTAGGTAGTCATCACCAGCTGGGAATTGGGGTCAGCGCGGCTGTCGGGCGAACTGCTGGTAACGATGCCAGTGATGAGGACTCCGGCCAGCACGGTACAGGTCAAGATTTTCTTCATTGAAAGCCCCTATGAGATCCGGCGGCCGGCGATATGCCTTGATGCCATGGATCAGTTGCCTGAAAGTGTTATCTACGTCACTCTCCCAGAAAGGTTACCCATACTTCCAATACCTAATTCGCCGAAGATTCATACCTTGAATGAATCGATAGACAGGACGTTCTCTCGAAGAGATTGTTTTCTATCAGGTATCAATCATGCTCGGCTTTGGTATTGGATTAGCTGTAATACTCCTGAGAGAGTGAGGGCAGTCACTACATTTTTGAAGGAGACCCCATGACGGCAGCACTCAACGAATCCCCTGTCGCTTCGGCACTACCGGATGTCGCAAACGTCCCTGACACCTCCGACGTCCTGCAGCTCAACGGACTACTCAGTAGCCAGGAGCTAGCCGTTCAGACGTCGGTCAGGGCATTTGTGGACACCAGGATCAAGCCCAACATCGCCCAGTGGTACGAGAGCGCTTCCTTCCCCACTGAAATAATGCACGAGCTCGGTGATCTGGGCGTGCTGGGCATGCACCTTCACGGGTACGGCTGCCCCGGGCGCACCGCTGTCGAATACGGCGTGGCCGCCATGGAACTGGAAGCCGGTGATTCAGGTATCCGGACGCTCGTCAGCGTGCAGGGCTCACTGGCGATGAGCGCCATCCACAAGTGGGGCTCCGAAGAGCAGAAGAATCATTGGCTGCCGTCTATGGCTACCGGCCGCGCTATCGGTTGCTTCGGTCTCACGGAGCCAACCGCAGGCAGCGACCCATCCGCCATGAAGACGTTCGCCCGCAAGGATGGAGCGTCCTGGATTCTCACTGGCGAGAAGCGCTGGATTGGTCTGGCGTCTATTGCCCAGGTGGCGGTGATCTGGGCGATGACGGACGACGGTGTTCGCGGGTTCCTGGTGCCCACTGACTCCCCCGGCTTCGTAGCAACGCCGATCACCTCCAAGCTCTCCATGCGCGCCTCGGTTCAGTGCGACATCATCATGACGGATATCCGGCTCCCCGACACCGCACTCCTCCCCGGGGCAAAAGGCTTGCGCGGCCCGTTCTCCTGCCTGAACGAGGCGCGGTACGGAATTATCTGGGGTGCCATGGGTGCGGCCCGTGACAGCTACCAGGCCGCACTGGACTACTCACAGGGACGTCTGCAGTTCGACAAGCCACTTGCCTCCTATCAACTCACCCAGGAGAAGCTGGTCAACATGATGCTCGAAATCCAGAAGGGCACACTGTTGGCTATACATATCGGCCGGCTGAAGGACGCAGGCACGCTGCAGCCGGAGCAAATCTCGGTGGGCAAGCTGAACAATGTGCGGGAGGCCATCGCCATCGCACGCGAGGCTCGGACCGTCCTGGGCGGCAACGGCGTGACCCTCGACTATTCGCCACTGCGCCATGCCAACAACTTGGAGAGTGTGCGCACTTATGAGGGTACTGATGAGGTACACACCCTGATTCTGGGCAGTCACCTCACCGGCATCCCGGCGTTCAGGTAGGGGCGCTTTCATGGAATTCACCCTGATCAACGCCGAGTCCACCAACGGGCTGGGCATCATCACCATCAACCGCCCTGAGAGCCGCAATGCCCTCAACCGGGTTGTACTGGACGAGATCGCCAACGCCCTGGACCTCTTTCTTGACGACGAAGGTGTGGGCGCGGTGATCTTTACCGGCGCCGGGGGGAAGGCGTTTATTGCTGGCGCCGACATCAACCAGTTAGCCAACTACAGCCTGGTTGATGGCCTCTCCGGCAGGATGCAACGGCTCTACGACACCATCGAGGGTTACGAGCTGCCGACCATCGCCGCCATCAACGGGTATGCGCTCGGTGGGGGGCTCGAACTTGCGATGGCGTGTGACATCCGTGTAGCGGCAGAAGGTAGCCGGTTTTCCCTGCCGGAAACCAATCTCGGCATCATTCCCGGCGCGGGCGGAACTCAGCGGTTGTCGAGGCTGGTGGGCCGGGGGCGCGCCGTGGAACTCATCCTGACCGGACGGCTGGTCGACGCACCCGAGGCTCTGGGCATGGGGCTGGTGTCCGACGTCGTCCCGTCGTCGGACCTGATGGATACGGTGAGGAAAACCGCCGACACCATCATGGCGAAGGGCCCGCTAGCAGTCCGCCTGGCCAAAATGGTGGTGAAGCATGGCTTTGACACCGATCAGCAGACCGGACTTCTCCTGGAGCGGCTTGCTCAATCGCTCCTGTACACCACCCAGGACAAAGCCGAAGGCACCGCAGCATTCCTCGAAAAACGCTCAGCCAGATACGTAGGAAAGTAGCAATGGAAACTAAACCTGATCTTCAGAAAATTCGCCGCATTCTCGTCGTAGGTGCGGGCGCCATGGGCTCCCAAATCGGATTGGTCGGCGCGCTGGCCGGGTATCAGGTCACCGTCCAGGACATCTCGGAGAGGATGCTGGCGCCGGCGAGTGAAGAGCTCTCACTGCGGCTCGACCGCAGTGTTGCTAAAGGCCGCCTCGAACGCGGGGCAGCGGACGCTGCATTGAACCGGATGAGCTTCACCACCAGCCTCAGGGATGCCGCATCGACTGCTGACTTCGTCATCGAGGCCGCAGTGGAAAAACTGGATATCAAGCGGGAGATCTTCCGGGAACTCGATGAGTACGCACCAGCCCATGCAGTGTTGGCCACCAATTCCTCCACGCTGGGCTCATCGAAAGTGGCGGATGCCACCGGGCGTCCGGACAGGGTCTGCAACATGCACTTCTTCAACCCAGCCCTGGTCATGAAATGCGTCGAGGTGGTGCGCCACGAGAGCACCTCCCAGCAAACAGTGGACACCACAATGGGTCTCGCCACGCGGCTGGGCAAAGCGCCAATCCTGATCAATCGCGAGATCCCCGGGTTCGTCGCAAACCGCCTGCTGGGCGCTTTGCGCACCGAGGCGCTGAAACTGTACGACGGCGGCATAGCGAGTTTTGAAGACATCGACACGGCGGCCAAGACTGCGTTGGGTCACCCCATGGGCCCCTTCGAATTGATGGACCTGGTGGGCCTCGATGTCGCCTACCTGATCAGGCACGCCCATCATCAGGAGACCGGGGATCCCGCCGACCTGCCACATCCGGCCCTTGCCGAGCTCTACGAAGCCGGGCACTACGGGCGAAAGACTGGGAAGGGCTGGTACGAGTACACCGAGGGCAGCTAGAGGCACTCCGCTCGCACCCTGCTAGTCCGTTAAGTCATGATCCTAAAACGCGCCCCTGCTGAGCAGCGGCGCGTTCGAAGATTCTGTGCAGGACCGCTAGTGGCCGAAATCCGCTGGGGTGTCGAACGGGCCGACAACGGTAATCGTGCGCGGGGCGGCAGCCAGTTCGGCGGCCAGTTCCCGGACCTGCGCCTCGGTGACGGCGTTGACCCGTGCCAGCACCTCATCGAGGCCGAGGAACTCCCCCGACACCAGTTCTGCCCGGCCGAGGCGTGACATCCGAGACCCGCTGTCCTCCAGTGCCAGCACCATACCGCCGGAGAGTTGCCCGACGGCTCGACGCAGCTCATCGGCGGAAATCCCGTCTGCGGCGAGCCGGTCCAGCTCGGCACCGAGCAGCTCAATGACCTGACCGGTCTTCGCCGGTGAGCACCCCGCGTACATGGCGAAGTAGCCGGCGTCGGCGTAGGAGGCGGAGAAGGAGTAGGTCGAATAGACGAGCCCGCGCTTCTCGCGGACTTCCTGGAAAAGCCGTGATGACATCCCGCCGCCCAGGACGGCGTTCAGCACGCTCATCACGAACCGCCGGTCGTCGGTGGCGGTGATTGACGGGCAGCCGACCAGAATGTTTGCCTGCTCCACCGCACGCCGAATGACCCGGATTCCTCCGGTGCTTTCAATCGGTACCGGCGTATCGGAACGACGGGCCACGGGCAGCGCATCGGCCTCCAGCGTCCAGCCGGCGGTCCGCAGCGCGTCGAGGACGAGCCCGCAGACCACTTCGTGGTCCAGTCCCCCGGCCGCGGTGACGACCAGTTCCGATGGTCGGTAATACTGGCGGTAGTGAGCCAGGACCGAGTCGCGGGGCACTGCCTTGATGGCGTCGGGGGTGCCGCCGATGGGGCGACCCAGTGGGTGGGACCCGAGCACCGCTTCGACGAATTCTTCGTGGGCGACGTCGGCGGGGTCATCGCTGTCCATCGCGATTTCCTCGAGGATGACGTCGCGTTCCTGCTCAAGTTCGTCGGCGTCAATCACGGCGCTGGTCACCATGTCGGCGATTACGTCGATTGCCATGGGCAGATCAGCGTCAAGCACCCGGGCGAAATAGCACGTGTGCTCCTTCGCCGTGGCAGCGTTGGATTCACCGCCCACCTCGTCAAACGCTTCGGCAATCTCGAGCGCAGTGCGCCGCGTGGTGCCCTTGAAGAGCAGGTGTTCAAGGAAGTGAGTGGACCCGTGCTGGCCTTCGGCCTCATCCCGGGATCCGACCCCCACCCAGAAACCGATGGTCGCGGACCGCTGGCCGGGCATTGCCTCGGTCAGGACACGCACCCCGCCGGGAAGTACTGACCGGCGCACCACGGCGCCGCCCAGCGTCCCCGCGACGAGCGTGGGATCGTGGCCGGCACCCGCACTGTCCGCGGAAGGCGCAGGGGTGGGCAGCAGCGGCAGGACGATCGACGTCGGCCCAGTGCGGTTCTCGTGTGAAACGGCCAACGGCCCTGCTCCCGACGTGGTGTCGGGAACAGGACCGGAGGCGTTGTTAGCTGATACAACCATTCGCTAGTTGTCGTCACCCTCTGCTGAGTCCGCCGAAGCGTTCTCAGCCGCAGCGTCGTCGGCAACCACTGGGGAGAGCGAAAGCTTTCCGCGGTCATCGATCTTGGTGATTTCGACCTGAACCTTCTGGCCCACCGAAACAATGTCGTCGACGTTGTCGACGCGCTTGCCGTTGGCCAGCTTGCGCAGCTCGGAGATGTGCAGCAGCCCATCCTTGCCCGGGGTCAGCGACACGAAGGCACCGAAGGTGGTGGTCTTGACGACCGTACCCAGGTACCGCTCGCCAATCTCAGGAACCTGAGGGTTGGCGATGGCGTTCACTGCGGCGCGTGCAGCCTCGGCCGCACCACCGTTGGTGGCGCCGATCAGAACCGTGCCGTCATCTTCGATGGAGATGTCAGCGCCGGTGTCTTCCTGGATCTGGTTGATCATCTTGCCCTTGGGGCCAATGACCTCGCCGATCTTGTCAACCGGGATCTTCACCGAGATGATGCGTGGCGCGAACTCGGAAAGCTCGTCCGGCACGTCGATGGCTGCCTCAAGGACACCCAGGATGTGCAGGCGGGCTTCACGGGCCTGCTTCAGGGCTGCGGCGAGCACTGAGGCGGGGATTCCGTCGAGCTTGGTGTCCAGCTGGATGGCTGTGACGAACTCGGCGGTACCGGCAACCTTGAAGTCCATGTCGCCGAAAGCATCTTCAGCGCCAAGGATGTCGGTCAGTGCCGCGTAGCGGGTCTGACCGTCGACGACGTCGGACACCAGGCCCATGGCGATACCAGCGACGGGTGCCTTCAGGGGCACACCGGCGTTGAGCAGCGACAGGGTTGAAGCACAGACCGAGCCCATCGACGTCGAGCCGTTGGAGCTCAGCGCCTCGGAGACCTGACGGATCGCGTAAGGGAATTCCTCACGGGTCGGCAGGACCGGCATCAGGGCGCGCTCGGCGAGGGCACCGTGACCGATTTCGCGGCGCTTCGGCGAACCGACGCGACCGGTTTCACCGGTGGAGTATGGAGGGAAGTTGTAGTTGTGCATGTAGCGCTTGCGCGTTACCGGCGACAACGAATCAATCTGCTGCTCCATCTTGAGCATGTTCAGCGTGGTGATTCCCATGATCTGGGTTTCGCCGCGTTCGAAGATCGCAGAACCGTGAACGCGAGGCAGGACCTCGACCTCGGCGGTGAGCTGACGGATGTCGCTCAGGCCGCGGCCGTCGATACGGATCTGATCCTTGAGGATGCGCTGGCGGACAACGCTCTTGGTGACCGACCGGAAGGCGGCAGAGAGTTCCTTCTCGCGTCCTTCGAACTGCCCGGCGAGGTCAGCGGTGACGCTGTCCTTGAGGGCGTCCGAGGCGGTGTCGCGCTCCTTCTTGTCACCGATCTGGAAGACCTCGGTCAGCTTGGCGGCTGCTGCCGACTCGACCGCTGCGAAGACGTCGTCCTGGTAGTCAAGGAAGACCGGGAAGTCGACGGTTGGCTTGGCGGCGCGGCCGGCAAGGTCAGCCTGGGCGTCACAGAGGGCACGGATGTACGGCTTTGCCGCTTCCAGGCCGTCGGCGACGATCTCTTCGGTCGGTGCGGTGGCACCGTCTTCCTTGATGAGCTTCCACGAGTTGTCGGTGGCTTCAGCTTCCACCATCATGATGGCGACGTCGTCACCCTCGGGTCCACTGACCACACGGCCGGCAACGACCATGTCGAAGACCGAGTTCTCCAGTTCGGAGTGCTTCGGGAAGGCGATCCACTGATCCTGGCCGCTGCCATCGGAGACGAGTGCCACGCGGACACCACCGATCGGACCGGAGAAGGGGAGGCCGGAGAGCTGCGTGGACATCGAGGCGGCGTTGATGGCAACGACGTCGTATCGCACGTCGGGGTTGATCGCCAGGACGGTGACCACGATCTGGACCTCGTTGCGGAGGCCCTTCACGAAGGCCGGGCGCAGCGGGCGGTCCATGAGCCGGCAGGCGAGGATCGCCTCGGTGGAGGGACGGCCTTCGCGGCGGAAGAAGGAGCCTGGGATGCGCCCTGCGGCGTACATGCGCTCTTCAACGTCGACGGTCAGGGGGAAGAAGTCGAAGCCTTCGCGGGGGTGCTTGCCAGCGGTCGTTGCTGACAGGAGCGCTGTGTCTTCGTCGATGTAAACCATTGCGGCGCCGGCTGCCTGCTGTGCAAGGCGGCCAGTCTCGAACCGTACGGTGCGCTTGCCGAACCGGCCGTTGTCAATAACGGCTTCGGCGAATTGAATTTCGGGACCCTCCATAGAGAGTCACCTCCGTTTCTGTTTGGGCTGGTGCCCTGCCGGAACCTGATCACCGTTCAATGCGGTGATGCTCGCACCCGGTCTTCGATCGAGATCCACGGGGACTCACGCGTGCTCTGCACTGTTCTGCGCTGCACGGTCGTCTGCTCCCGGAGACCACTACCGAGGACCGCGAATGCGCGGTGCCTGCCTGGCTCCATGTGTTTTTAGTTGTTTGTGTGGCCGGTGGCCACATGTGGAAGGCGGCTCCTTCCCTGAAGGAAGGACCCGCCCCACGTGTGTTACTAGCGGCGCAGGCCGAGACGCTCGATGAGCGTACGGTAGCGCGTGATGTCAGTCTTACGCAGGTAGTCCAGCAGACGACGACGGCGTCCAACCATCAAGAGCAGGCCACGACGCGTGTGGTGGTCGTGCTTGTGCATCTTGAGGTGTTCGGTGAGGTCGAGAATACGGCGGGACAGCATCGCAATCTGCACCTCAGGTGAGCCGGTGTCGGCTTCCCCGGTTGCATATTCCTTAATGATTTCCTGCTTGATAGCGGCGTCAAGGGCCACAATAACTCCTAGAGTTGTACCGTGAACAAGTTCCCTGGTCTTGCCGACAGTCGCCTGCCGAACCAAAGACACAGAAAGATCCAGCCACCACGGACTGCAGCCGGATCCACGGTCCAGTTTACCTGCTGAGGCGTTGTTCTGTCGAAAGGACCTCGCGGGTCTCTTCGACGTCGAGCCGCATCTGGGCGATCAGCGTGTCGGGCCCGGTGTAGGCCACCATTCCCCTCAACCGACGGGTGAACTCCACGATGATGATCTGTCCGTACAGGTCGAAGTCGGAAACGTCTTCCTTGGGGCGATCAATGACGTGTGCTTCGACGTGGCGACTGACGCCTTCGAAGGTGGGGTTCGATCCGACCGAAATGGCTGCGGGCCAGCGGGTGCCGGCTTCGTCGACGAGCCATCCGGCGTAGATCCCATCGGCGGGAATATAGCCGCCGGAGGCTGGTGACAGGTTGGCGGTCGGGTAGCCCAGTTCACGGCCGCGAGCCGCGCCGTGGACCACTTCGCCGCGCATCCGGTGTGGCCGTCCGAGGATCCGCGCGGCAGTTGCCACGTCCCCGTCTTCCAGGGCCTCGCGGACCCAGGTGGAGGAACAGCGCCGATCGCCGTCGGCCTCGGTGGGATCGGTCGGGCTGGCGCCGAAGTCGTCGATGACGATCACCTCGAAACCGAGTTTCTGTCCCAGTTCGCGCATCGTGCCGAGGTCGCCGCTATTGTCCCGACCGAAGCGGACATCGTGACCGATCACCACGGCGCGGGCGTTGAGGGCGTCGACGAAGACCTTTTGGACGAACTCTTCCGGCGTGTTTGCCGCCAGTTTCAGCGTGTAATGCATCATCAGCAACGCCTGGATCCCGGTGGTGGCGAGGGTCTCGATGCGGTCCTCAAGACCCATGATGAGTTCCGGCGCCTGATCCGGCCGATGCACCTTGGCGGGGTGGGGCTCAAACGAGATGACTACCGCTGCGGCGTCGCGGTCGCTTGCCGCGGCGACCAGCTGTTGCAACACCCGCTGATGGCCGAGGTGGACACCGTCGAAATTACCAATGGTGACCACCGATGGACCAAAACCATTCGGAACACTGGTCAGGTCATTCCAGTAGTACACGCATCTCCTCTTTCGTTGTAAACCGCCCCCGGGCCCGGGGTGCAGCGCTGACCGCCGGTCTTAGCCGCGTGCTGCGTACTCGTTGCGGATCTCGGTGGTCTTGGCGATGTACCGGTGCCACACCAGCAATGCTGCCGGGAAGGCGAGTTCAATGACCATCAGGATGATCATCATGTAGTGGGGGGTTCCGGAGAACGCCCAGGACAGGACCCGGCCGATACCGCCGATGAAGACCATCAGGCAGACCATCCAGAGCATGTTGGCCCACTCAAACTTCACGCCAATGGTGATAAACGCGGCTCCCACACCGACCATCATCGCCGAGAAAAAGCGGAACTGGCTTTCGAGCGTGGGGCTGGGGTTCCCAATATCGGTGTCAGGCACGCCCGAGGTTCCCGTGATCAGGTAGAAGGCGCCGAAACCGGCGAGGATCAGACCCACCAGGACGACGACAGTCCTGAAGACGCCCCACTCCCCCTTGGGCGACTTGGGCTTGGCGGTCTTCTTTCCGCTCTTCGCTGCGGTTTTGGGTGCCGACGACGGCGTCCCTGCCTTCGCCTGCGCTCCGGCCGGGCTGGCGGGCTGGCCGGCGGTCCGCCCGGCGGCATGGCCCGGAGCCTGAGCGCCCGTTGGCCGTGGCTGCCCGGCGGAGGGGCTTCCCGGCGCGTTGCCCGAGGCCGGGCGGGTGCTGTCCTGCGGATTGCCGGTGGGGTGGTTCTCTGAATTGGACATGATGCTCCCTTTAACTGGCTCCAGCATTAATTGGTACTCCTGCAGTCATACTCTCACGCAGCGGGGCTGATCCGCTCGGTGGTCTGCACCGTTGGTGTTCCCGGCCGATTCAGAAAAAGCCACCAGAGGCCAAGGATCGGCAGAACCAGCGGCACGAAGCCGTATCCCCTGCCGAACAGGGACCACACCGTGTCACTGGGAAATGCCTCCGGGTCGAGGAGGCTGAACAGCCCGACCGTGAGGACACCTACGAGTTCCAGACCCACCGCACCGACTGAAATCCAGTACCAGCGTTTCCCCGGCATCGCCAGGGCCACGGTCGCCAGGACGTAGACGACCGCGGCAAGCGCGGTCAGGAGGTAGGCGAGTGGCGCCTCACCGAATTTGGTGCCGATCTGGAAGGCTGCGCGTGCGGTTGCCGCGAGGGCGAAGACCCCATACACGGCAATCAGCAGGCGTCCCGGCCCGCTGTTGCGGTGCCGGGAGACAGCAGCGCTGTTGTCGGGGCTGTTGTCGGTCACAGGGGCACCCGATCCCAGATTTGTTCCATCCGAAACAGCATAACGAAGACCGTGATTCCGACGGCGCCCAGCACCAGGTTGCTCCATCTGCTGCGCTCCAGGATGGCCCACCAGAACCCGGCCACGGGGATGCACAGCGCGGTCAACAGGTAGCCCCAGAACTCCCAGGCCTCCCCCGCGATTGCCTCACCACCGGCCTGCCTGATGATGGCTGCCACCCCATAAACCAGGAGAAACAACTCAACAGCTGCGACAGAGAGGATGGTGATGTCATTCGGTGGCTGCCGGATCACCGCAGCACCGAAGCAGATCACGGCCGACGCCAGGCACACGATGACGCCGGCGATAAAGAACCCGTCAACGATCACTGGGCAGAGCCGTTCCCGGGAGCGAAAACCAGCAGGGGGCGGGCCCGGTCTGACGAGTTCTTGAGGAGGGCGATCAGGGTGCCGTCGGGGGCGAACGCGGCCACCGGACCGTCGTCGGGCCCGGCCGGGATGAAACGCCCGTGCGATAGATCGAGTGCTTCGGCTGCGGAAAGTTCGCGGGGGGTGAAGAGCACCCGCGCCGCATCGTTGATGGGCAACAGTCGGAGATCGGTGGCCAGTTCCTCCAGGGTTGCCGACTGTTCCAGCGAGTACGGACCCACTTGGGTCCGGCGGAGTGCCGTCAGATGTCCGCCGACGCCCAGTGAACCGCCCAGGTCCCGGGCCAGCGCCCGAATATAGGTCCCCGAACTGCATTCGACTGTGACATCGATGTCCAGCAGCGTTCCATCGCCCTCCGCGCTTGTCACGGGCCGGATGTCGTGGATATCAAAGCGGTGGATCGTGACCGGGCGTGCCGCGAGGACCACGTCCTCCCCGGAGCGAACCCGGGTGTAGGCGCGCTGCCCGTTGACTTTGATGGCGCTCACGCTGCTGGGTATCTGCTGTATTTCACCGGTAAGCGCTTCCGCCCCGGCACGGACGGCCTCGGCGGTGATGCCCGCGGCGTCGGCGGTTGTAACCACGTCGCCCTCGGCGTCGTCGGTCACCGTCGACTGCCCCAGCCGAATGGTGGCCGTATAGGTTTTGGACGTACCGACCACATAGGTGAGCAGCCGGGTGGCCCGGTTGATGCCGACCACCAGCACGCCTGTTGCCATCGGATCGAGGGTGCCAGCGTGGCCCACCTTACGGGTCCCGGCGATACCGCGCATTTTGCTGACGACGTCATGACTGGTCCAGCCCTGAGGCTTGTCCACGATTATTAGTCCTGAGTGGACTTGCCCGGAATTCACGCCTCTCAGTATAGGGCGACGCGGGGATACGCTTGCCCAATGCCGAAGATCTCGTCCCACGCCGATTCGCTCCCAGCCAACCAGATCCGTGAAATCACTCAAGCTTCCTGGGCGACGCCCGGTGCAATTGTGCTGAGCATCGGCGAACCGGGGTTTCCGGTGGCTCGCCATGTTCTGGAAGCCGGGATGGCGGCGTTGGACCGGGACGAGACCAACTACACACCCAATGCTGGCATCGCCCCCCTGAGGGAAGCCTTCGCCGCCCGGTTCAGCGCACAGAATGCGGTCGACGTGGACCCGGGTCGGGTCTACGTGACAGCGGGGGCCCAGCAGGGACTGCACCTGGCCATGAGCCTGCTGCTCGACGTCGGCGACGAGGTGCTGATCCCCAATCCCGGTTATCCCACGTTTGGCATGACTGCCGGTCTGCTGCACGCCGTACCCGTGGAGTACCCGCTGCACGCCGAGCACGGGTTCCAGCCCCGGGTGAAGGACCTCGAGGAACTCCTGAGCTCCCGCACCCGGGTCATCGTCCTGAACTCCCCGTCGAACCCGCTCGGTGCTGTCTTCAGCGAAGGCCTGACCCGTGAGCTGATGGAATTCGCCCGGGTCCACGACCTCTGGGTTATCTCCGATGAGTGCTACGAATCGTTCACCTATGACGTCCCGCATGTCAGCCCCGCCCGTTTCGATAGGCCGGGAGCAGACAGGGTTTTTACCTCCATCACCCTGTCCAAGACCTATGGGCTCACCGGGATTCGGGTCGGAGCGCTCATTACGCCCCCGGGCATGCAGCAACAGCTCGACAACGTGATGGAATCGATCGTGTCCTGCGTAGCGGCGTCGTCGCAGTATTCGGCGTTGGCAGCGCTGACCGGCCCGCAGGATTATGTGGCGACGGCGCTGAGCCACTACCGGAGCAACAGGGACGCGGCTTCGGCTGTGCTGCAATCGCTGGGCATCGACTTCCTGGACGCCGAGGGCGCCTTTTACCTGTGGGCTGACTTGTCGCACGCCACGGACGGCGACGTCCGGAAGTGGGTGCACGTGCTGCTTCGCGAACGGGGCGTGGCGGTGGCGCCCGGGACCGCGTTTGGTTCGATTGGCGAAGGGTGGATCCGCATTTCGCTCTGCGGCGACTCAGCCGAACTCATCGACGGTCTCTCCCGCCTTCCGGCACGGCCTCGCGGCGATGACGCTGACCTCAACCAGGACTAGAGTTCCCGGCGAACTTAAGGACAGCAGGGTGGGACCGCGTGTGCGGTCCCACCCTGCTGTCATGGTGTCTGGCTATTAACCGTTACTTCGACGAAACCTCGTCGGCGTCGTCGTCCTCGTCCTCGTCCGGTTTGCGATACGGATCAGCGTCGCCAGCGAACTTCGCACCCTGGGCAATGGCCGCCACCTCTGCATCGCGTTCCCGCGCAGTGCGCAGCAGCTCTTCGAGATGGCTTGCGTTGACCGGAATCTCGTCGGGGACGAATTCCAGCGTCGGAGTCAACCGTGCGGTAATGTTCTTGCCCACCTCTGACCGCAGCACTCCTCGCGCCGACTCGAGGGCGGTGCGGGTAGCAGCCTGTTCGTCCGCGTCGCCGAACACCGTGTAGTACAGGGTCGCGTGCTGGAGGTCGTTGGTCACGCGCGCATCGGTGATGGTGACGGCCTCAAGCCGTGGATCTTTGACCCGGCGGCGCAACGCCTCAGCAACAATTACCTTAATCCGTTGTGCAAGCCGTGAGGCCCGGGCCGGATCTGCCATAACTAACTCCTCTTGCCTAAAATACTTACCTATAAATCGGGAACTTCAAGGACGCCGGCGAGGACTGTCGTCGTCGCAAGCCCCCGAACACACGCCGCCAAGCCGAGAAGGCCTGACCGCCCCACTCGGACGCCCCGGATTCCGGGGCGCCTATGGTTGGTGGGCGTCTGAGCGAACGCTCCGGACGAAGTCCGCGTGCGGGCGCGAAGTGGGCAAAGGCGCCCCGGATTCCGGGGCGCCCAAGCTCACAACCTAGACGCGCGGCTTCTCGCGCATCTCGTAGGTTTCAACGATGTCGCCTGCCTTGACGTCGTTGAAGGACCCGAGGCCGATACCACATTCGAAGTCCGTGCGGACCTCGGTGGCGTCGTCCTTGAAGCGACGCAGGGACTCGATGGTGAGGTTGTCGCCGACAACCGTCCCGTCGCGGACCAGGCGTGCCTTGGAGTTCCTGCGGATGACGCCCGAGCGGACGATCGACCCGGCGATGTTGCCGAACTTCGATGACCTGAAGACTTCCCGGATCTCTGCGGTTCCGAGCTGTGCTTCTTCGTACTCTGGCTTGAGCATGCCCTTGAGCGCTGCTTCGATGTCATCGATTGCTGCGTAGATGACCGAGTAGAAGCGCAGGTCGACGCCTTCGCGGTCGGCAAGATCTGCCACCCGCTCGGCTGGCCGGACGTTGAACCCAATGATGATCGCTGAGTCAACGGTCGCCAGGTTGACGTCGTTCTGCGTGATGGCGCCGACACCGCGGTGAATAACCCGCAGAGCAACTCCATCGCCCACATCGATCTTGAGCAGTGAGTCTTCGAGTGCTTCGACAGCACCCGAGACGTCGCCCTTGAGGATGAGGTTGAGGGTGTCGACCTTGCCGTCTGCAACGGCCTGATCGAAGTCCTCGAGGCTGATGCGCTTGCGGCGCTTCGCCAGGGCTGCGTTGCGGTCGGCTGCTTCACGCTTCTCAGCGATCTGGCGACCGGTCCGCTCGTCAGGCGTCACCAGGAAGGTGTCACCGGCACGAGGCACCGTGGAAAGACCCAACACCTGCACGGGGCGGGACGGGCCAGCGACCATAACGTTGTCGCCGTCCTCGTTGAACATGGCACGGACGCGTCCGTGAGCCACACCCGCAACGATCGTGTCGCCGACACGCAACGTTCCGGACTGAACCAGAACCGTTGCGACAGCGCCGCGACCCTTGTCCAGGTTCGCTTCGATAGCGATACCGCGGGCGTCCTTGTTCGGATTGGCTCGCATGTCCAGTGCCGCATCGGCGGTCAGCAGGACCGCTTCGAGCAGTTCGTCGATGCCGTCGCCCTGAAGCGCCGACACATGAACGAACATGGTGTCGCCACCGTATTCTTCGGGAACCAGACCGTATTCGGTGAGCTGGCCCTTGACCTTGTCAGGGTTCGCTCCTTCGCGGTCCATCTTGTTCACCGCGACAACGATCGGCACATTGGCTGCCTGAGCGTGGTTCAGCGCCTCAACCGTCTGAGGCATGACGCCGTCGTCGGCTGCGACAACGAGAACCGCGATGTCGGTGACCTTGGCACCTCGGGCACGCATAGCGGTGAACGCCTCGTGACCGGGGGTGTCAATGAACGTGATGGCCCTTTCGGTGCCCTCATGCTCGTGGTCGATCTGGTAGGCACCGATGTGCTGGGTGATCCCGCCGTGTTCGCCTGCGACGACGTTCGACTTACGGATCGCGTCCAGCAGGCGGGTCTTACCGTGGTCAACGTGACCCATGACGGTGACCACTGGTGGACGGGCCTCGAGCTGGGTGTCGCCCTCGGCTTCGAGTTCGGCGTCGATATCGATGTCGAAGTTGCCCAGGAGCTCGCGCTCCTCGTCCTCCGGCGAAACGACCTGGATCTTGTAGCCCAGTTCGGTGCCGAGCACCTCGAAGGTACCTTCGTCGAGGGACTGGGTAGCGGTAGCCATTTCACCGAGGTGGAACAGGACCGTGACCAGTGCCGCCGGGTTCGCATCTATCTTCTCGGCGAACTCGGAGAGTGATGAGCCGCGACGCAACCGGACAATGGTGTTGCCGTCGCCGCGGGGTACGCTGACGCCGCCCAGGGACGGAGCTGACATCTGCTCCAGTTCCTGACGCTTCGCGCGCTTCGACTTGCGCTGCTTGCCGCGTCCTGCACCGCCCTTACCGAAAGCGCCGGCAGTGCCGCCGCGTCCGCGACCGCCCTTACCGAAGCCACCGCCTGCGGGTGCACCTCCACCTGCACCGGGGGCGCCACCTGGGGCGCCACGGCCCGGTCCGCCGCCTGGACGGGCTGCGCCACCGCGACCGGGTGCTGCTGGGCGTTCGGTGCGGTTCGGCATCATCCCCGGTGTGGGGCGTGAACCTGCTGCACCGGCTGCTGGGCGGGGACCGCCCGGACGGGCTGCTCCCGCTGCGGGGCGTGGGCCACCTGCAC